>CAVOTZ010000009.1:0-30141 GCA_963699465.1 uncultured Alphaproteobacteria bacterium | reverse complement strand
TGGGGCGATGGCTTTGGCAGCCGGGCGCGGATTTGAACGCGCTGCTCGCCAATATCCAGCGCCACGGAACGGTCAGGCTTCTAACCACGACGATTCGCGGCGAACTCGGAACCGATACCGAGATTGAAATTTCCGCAGCGCAGAACGACAGCGAAGAACAAAAGCATATCGGCGTGCTGCTTCGCAACGTTGCCCGCCGGCTACCCGCCTACGGCGAAGGTGACATGCTGCGCAGCGCGCTCGGCTCGGTCAGTGAGCAAATCGGCAAATCGCCGCTGCGCAAGCTGGTCAAGAACACGGTCAGCATTGTCGAGCAGCATTATGTAAAGCAGGCGCTCGAGCTGTCCGGCGGCAATCGCACCGCAACCGCTGAACTATTGGGATTGAGCCGGCAGAGCCTTTATGCGAAGCTCAATCTATACGGTCTCGAAGACAAGGGACCGGACTCCGAGGAACCATCTGAGGATTGAATTGGCGTCCAATTCCCTCGCGACCCCAGCGTTCGGAAAAGCCGACCTTTCGAATTGCGAACGGGAAGAGATTCATCTTGCCGGCTCTATTCAGCCGCATGGCGCGCTGTTGGTTATCAGCGAACCCGATCACAGGGTCATCCAGGCCAGCGCCAACGCCGCCGCGTTTCTGAACCTTAGAGAAGTCGTCGGAAGGCAGTTGGCCGATCTCGACGGCGATCTGTTGTTGCGCATTCTGCCGCATCTCGATCCGACCTCGCAGGGAATGCCGATCGCGGTGCGTTGCCGTATCGGCAATCCATCGGCGGAATTCGACGGACTGCTGCATCGGCCGCCGGCAGGCGGCCTGGTGATCGAGCTCGAGCGCGCGGGACCGTCGGTCGATCTGTCGCGGCAGATCGCAAGCGCACTGGATAAAATCCGCGGTGCATCCACGCTTCGCGCGCTGTGCGACGATACCGCAACCCTGTTTCAGGAGCGCACCGGTTATGACCGCGTAATGGTGTACCGGTTCGACGATGAAGGTCACGGCGAGGTCTTTTCCGAGCGCCGCAAGCCGGAGCTCGAGGCCTATCTCGGCAACTGGTATCCGGCGTCCGATATTCCGCAGATGGCGCGCCGGCTGTACGAGCGCACCCGCGTTCGCGTGCTGGTCGACGTCGGCTACGAGCCGGTGCCGCTGCAGCCGCGGCTTTCGCCGCTGACCGGGCGTGACCTCGACATGTCGCTTTGTTTCCTGCGCAGCATGTCACCGATTCACCTGCAATATCTCAAGAATATGGGGGTCGGCGCCACGCTGGTGGTCTCGCTCGTGGTTGGTGGCAAGTTGTGGGGATTGATCGCTTGCCACCACTACGAGCCGCGTTTCATCCATTTCGAGCTGCGCGCGGTGTGCGAGCTGCTTGCCGAGGCGATCGCAACACGAATTGCGGCACTGGAAAGCTTTGCACAAAGTCAGTCGGAGCTGTTCGTTCAACGCCTTGAGCAACGCATGATCGAGGCGATCTCGCGCGAGGGCGACTGGCGCGCGGCGATCTTCGACAGCTCGCAATCGATCCTGCAGCCGCTCGGCGCCAGCGGAAGCGCGCTGATCTATGAAGGCCAGGTTATCACGACGGGCGAGGTTCCGGGCACGCAGGAAATCCGCGAGATCGGCGGCTGGCTGGATGCCAGGCCACGTCAGCCGGTGTTTGCGACGGCGTCATTGGGCAGCGATGCGCCCGAGTTCGAGGGGATCATCAAGGAAGCGAGCGGGATCGTCGTCACCCCCATCTCGGACAATCCCGGGGAGTTCCTGATCTGGTTTCGTCCGGAGCGTATCCGGACCGTCACCTGGGGCGGCGATCCGCTGGCGCCGGTCGTGATCGGCGACAACCCGGCCGATCTGTCGCCGCGCCGGTCATTTGCGCAGTGGCATCAACTGGTGGAAGGCACGTCCGAGCCCTGGACGCCGGCGGACCTCGCGGCAGCCCGCCTGATCGGCCAGTCGGTCGCCGATATCGTGCTGCAATCGCGGGCGGTCCGGACCCTGATTGCGCAGGATCAACTGGAGAAATTCAGCAGCCAGATCAGGATTTCGGAGCAGCCGGTCATCATCGCGGATACCCAGGGCAAGATCCTGCTGATGAACGACGCCTTCAGGACCATGCTGCCGAAGGACGATCGTACGCTGCTGCAGCTGAAGGATCTTTCGGCGGCCTTTCACCGCCCCGACGATTTCATCTGGAATGTCGATGAACTGCTTAACAACCGTCGCGCCTGGCGCGGCGAGCTGTTGTTGCGCAGCGAAGGCAACCGCGAAAAGCCGCTGATGATCCGCGCCGAACCGGTAGAACCTTCGCGCGATCGCGTGCTGGGCTTTGTGCTGATCTTTTCCGATATCACCGATCGCAAGGCCGCCGAGGCGGCGCGCAGCCGGTTTCAGGAAGGAATCATCAAGAGCCACCGCATCAACAGCGTTCGGCTCGATTCAAAGACCGACCTTGTCTATCAAAATCTGCTGTCGTCGGTGGTCGAGAATGCCCAGCTCGCGGCGTTGGAAATTACCTATGGCGTCGAGACCGGGCGTATCGCGGAGATGCTTGAAAGCGTCCGTAATTCAACGCTCCGGACGGCGGAGGTGCTGGAGCATTTGATCTGGCACTCGTCGCGCACCTCCGGCGGCGACGGCTCCGAGAAAAATATAACCTGGCTCGCGCGATTTATTCCGCGGCGCTGGCAGCCGGTTGCAGCGCCGCCTGCACGGCGCGGGACAGATCGATATTGAGCGTAAAGGCGAGGGCGCCTTCCTCGACGACGGCCTCCGGCTCGCCCGCGAGGTTGCCTGCGCGGTCAAGGGCCTCGCGATAATGCGGTTTTGAGCGCTGCCAGATCCGGATATCTCGGAAAATCATAGAACGACAATTCGGCAGGCTGGAGTTCCAGCGATCGCGCCAGCAGCCGTTGCAGGATCAACCCGCCGCTGAGATCGCCGAGATATCGCGTATAGGCATGCGCGATCAGCCGCGCGCCATTGCCTTGGGCGGCTTCCGCTATTCGGCGGGCGTAATTGTCACCGGCAGGAAGCAGCGGAATCTCATCGTTGCCAGGATCTTCCGCAAAGGGCGACGAGATCCGACTTGATCGCGGGAGCTCGGTCAAGCCGGTAATGCGCGAGTGCGCCGATGCCCGGCGTCTTGCGATGGCGCGCAAGGCCCTGCTCCATAGCCCGATAGGCAGGCAGCAGATTTCGCAGCAGCAGGATGTAGCCATTGCGATCAGCGCTCCCGCGCAGCAGCTCGCGGATGATGCCGGAACGTTCGGCCTCGAGATGAAGCGCCTTGGTGCGCAGATATAGGTGCGGTGACGACGCTGACCGGCAATGGACCGTCCGCCATGGCAACCGTCATGTCTGCATTCTCCTGAGGTTCCCCGCCGCTTCGCAGTCTTCTGCTGCTTGTTGCCAGCATCATCGCCGCGCGGTCCTCGAAAGCCAAGCGCTAACGAGGCCGGCCGGCTATTTTCTCTTGTTCTCGATCAGCTCGCGTGCCTGTTGCGGTGCGGTCGTGGCGTCGAGCGACATCATATCGGCGCCCATCGATCGCCACCAGGCCGGGGTCGCGGGCCATCATCGGACCGCCGAGCATGATGCCGACGTTCTTGTTGCGGGAGTCGCGGCGGATATCGTGAATGTCCTGCTTGAGCTCTTCGAGCCTGCGGTCGCTGCTGACCGAGAAGCCGACGACGTCGAACCAATGGTTATGCACAAGAGATGTCAGCTCCTGGTGCGATGAAAACGGGCCGGTGCACAAATTCCAGCCGGCGCGCCGGAAGAATTCGGCGACCATCGACAATCCGAAGCTGTGCTGCTCGCCGGGAATTGTAGTCAGCAGCGCCGATTCGCCGCCGTCGGAGCGGGCTTCCCGTTCTCGAAAAATTCCTCGCCAAGCTGCCGCATGATGAGCTGCAAGCGGCCGACGCCAAGCGTCACATTGGCAAAATCGGTCGCATCGGATTCCCAGAGTTCGCCGAGATGTTGCGCGGTCGGCGCCAGCAAATTCGAAAAACACCGATTCCACCGAGGAGCCCTGAGCCATCATCTCCTGAACAAACGCGAATGCCGCTGCGTCCTTGTCGCCCATCACCAGACTGGCGAACTGCGAGATCGCATCCGGACCTTGTTGTTTGGCGGGCTCTGCAGCCTTCGGTGTGCTGCGAAGCGCGAGCACGATCTTCGGAATTATGCGCGTCCTGATGGTGCGAACGACGCCGATGGGCTGCAATGTCGGCCGGAATCGCCAGATCGGTGCGGGAATTCGGCTGCGTTGCGGGCGAGCGGCTTGCGCTGCCGCGGTGTCGATATTGATGCCGGCTGAGAAGGATTGCTCGTTCACATCGGTCATTTTTCACTCCCCCCGAACATTAAGTCCCCGTGCCTCCAAACCGTCAAGTTTAATTTACGTATGGTTTAGTTGACAGTTCTCAGAACGAAGTTTAGCCTTCCTGTCATCAGGCCCGCACATAGGGAGTGGCGCGGTGCATCTTCGAGTAGTCGCAAATCGGGATTTTCCCCAATACGGCGCCCAATCGCCGGCAGCTGCTCGTTTTCCCCGGCCGATATCGCATCACTGCGACGAAAGGCTGTCAAACAATCTTTACAGTTTGCGCGGGGAAACCGTCGCTGCGCCTGCGAACGGCCTTGCCTCGGCGGACCGCGCGGGATTGCCGGTCTCGACGACGGCGCAACCACTTAAGCCGCTGTATACGCCGGAACAGCGCCTTCGCCGCGACGCAACAAAGTGGACCCTGGTGCAGGGGATCCTCGCGCCCATTCAGTTCGCGGTCTTCCTTGTCAGCCTGTTCCTGGTCACGCGCTATCTCTCGACCGGTGACGGATTGGCGGCCGCGACGGCGTCGATCGTCCTCAAGACGGTTTTGCTTTACGCGATCATGGTCACCGGCTCGATCTGGGAGCGGGAAGTTTTCGGCTGCTATCTGTTTGCGCCGGCTTTCTTCTGGGAAGACGTTTTCAGTTTTCTCGTGCTGGCCCTGCACACGGCCTATCTCGTTGCGCTGTTCGCAGGCTTCGGCACGCCGCGCCAGCAGATGCTGCTCGCGCTGGCGGCCTATGCATCCTATTTCGTCAACGCGACCCAGTTCATCCTGAAGCTGCGCGCGGCGCGCCGCGACGAGCGCATCGCGTTGTCGGTGGTTTCCCCTGATATCGGGAGCCGGGCATGAATGCGCATGTGCAGGGATGTACGGCGAGCGCCGAAGTTCGCGCCCAGGCCGGTCCGGCGTGAGAGCGGCCAGCGCGAAGTGTTCTGCGGTTTGACCGGAATCGTCTGGCTGCATCGCAAGATCCAGGATGCCTTCTTCCTGGTGGTGGGCTCGCGCACCTGTGCGCATCTGATCCAGTCCGCCGCCGGCGTCATGATCTTTGCAGAGCCGCGATTTGCGACCGCGATCATGGAAGAAAAGGATCTTGCCGGGCTCACGGACGCCAATGACGAACTCGATCGGATCGTGACGCAATTGATCGCGCGGCGTCCCGACATTCGTTTGCTGTTCCTGGTCGGCTCCTGTCCGTCGGAGGTCATCAAGCTGGATCTGTCGCGAGCCGCCTTGCGGCTGTCGCAGAAGTTTTCGCCTGACGTGCGTATCCTCAATTACTCCGGCAGTGGAATCGAGACAACATTCACGCAAGGCGAGGATGCATGTCTCGCCTCGCTCGTTCCTGCGGTACCCCCCACTGGAACGGGCGAGGACCAACTCCTGGTCGTGGGAGCACTGGCCGATGTGGTCGAAGACCAGTTCGTCCGGCTGTTCGAAGCCCTGGGCATCGGCCCGGTGCAATTCCTGCCGCCGCGCCGTTCGACGGCGCTTCCGATCGTCGGGCCGAATACCAAATTCCTGCTGGCGCAACCCTTCCTCGCCGACACGGCACGCGCGCTCGAAGACCGCGGCGCCACGCGCCTGGCGGCGCCGTTCCCGCTCGGCGTCGAGGGGACGACCGCGTGGTTGCGGGCCGCGGCTGACGCTTTTGGCGTCGGAACGGTCGCATTTCCTGCAGGTAACGGAGCCCTATCGCGCCCGGGCCGAACGAGCGCTGACGCGCTATCGCAACGAGCTCTCCGGTCGCCGGGTTTTCCTGTTTCCGGATTCGCAGCTCGAAATTCCGCTGGCGCGTTTCCTGTCGCGTGAATTGTCGATGCAATTGGTCGAGGTAGGCACGCCGTATCTGCATCGCGAGCATCTCTCCGAGGAACTCAAGCTGCTGCCGGCGGACGTCGCGCTGACCGAAGGGCAGGATGTCGATTTGCAGCTCGATCGCTGCCGCGCCGCGCGGCCCGATCTCGTGGTGTGCGGCCTCGGGCTAGCCAATCCGCTGGAGGCCGAAGGCATCACCACCAAATGGTCGATCGAACTCGTGTTCACCCCGATCCAGGGCTACGAGCAGGCCGCTGACCTCGCCGAATTGTTTGCGCGCCCGCTCGTGCGCCGCGCGAAATTGGTGGCCTGACATGCAGCTCACCGTCTGGACATATGAAGGACCTCCCCACGTCGGCGCGATGCGTGTCGCGACGGGGATGGAAGGTCTTCATTACGTGCTGCATGCGCCGCAGGGCGACACCTATGCGGACCTGCTGTTCACCATGATCGAGCGCCGCGACCGTCGTCCGCCGGTGACCTACACGACCTTTTCCGCGCGCGACCTCGGCGGCGATACCGCCGAACTGTTCAAGACCGCGGCGCAAAACGCCTATGACCGGTTCCAGCCGCAGGCGATGATCGTCGGTGCGTCCTGCACCGGGTCGCTGATCCAGGACGATCCGGGCGGTCTGGCGCGCGCGCTCAATCTTCCCATTCCGGTCGTGACCGTCGATCTGCCGGCCTATCAGCGCAAGGAGAACTGGGGCGCGGCCGAGACATTCTACCAGCTCGTCCGCGCGCTGGCGGGACCTTTCGCGCCGGCGCCGGGGACCCAGCGCGCGCCGCGTGCCGCCGGATCGCGGCCATGCTGCAATTTGCTGGGACCGACGGCGCTCGGCTTCCGCCATCGCGACGATATCACCGAAATCACCTCGTTGCTGACGAAGCTTGGCATCGATGTGAATGTCACGGCGCCGATGGGCGCGACCCCGGCTGATCTCGCGAGGCTTGGGCGAAGCTGATTTCAATGTCGTGCTGTATCCGGAAATAGCGGGTCTGGCGGCTTCTTGGCTGCAGCGGACGTTTGGACAGCCCTCGACCAAAACCATTCCAATCGGCGTCTCGGCGACGCGCGAATTCGTCGAAGAAGTGGCAAAGCTTGCCGGCGTCGATGCAACCGCAACGCTCGCCGCCAGTTCAACCCGGCTGCCGTGGTACTCGCGTTCGGTCGACTCGACCTATCTCACCGGCAAGCGGGTCTTCATCTTTGGCGATGCGACCCATGCGGTTGCCGCGGCCCGGATTGCGTCGGATGAACTCGGCTTCAAGGTCGTCGGGCTCGGGACCTACAGCCGTGAATTCGGCCGCGAGATCCGCGAAGCGGCCAAGAGGTATGATGTCGAGCCGCTGATCACGGACGATTATCTCGAGGTCGAAGCCCAAGTCGCCGAGCTGCAGCCCGAACTGGTGCTGGGCACGCAGATGGAGCGCCACATCGCCAAGCGTCTCGGGGTTCCCTGCGCCGTGATCTCGGCGCCGGTGCATGTGCAGGACTTTCCGGCGCGCTACGCCCCGCAGATGGGATTCGAAGGCGCCAACGTGATCTTCGATACCTGGGTACATCCCTTGATGATGGGCCTGGAAGAACATCTGCTGGCAATGTTCAAGGACGATTTTGAATTCAAGGATGGCGCGGTTCCCTCGCATCTGGGCGCGGGGCACCCGGCCGCCGATCAGCCGACTCCAACAACCGGAGCCCGCGCAGCGCGTTGATCACAGCGTCCGGGATCGCGGTGACCTGGGCGGCCGATGCGGAAAAAGAACTGCACAAGATTCCATTCTTCGTTCGCGGCAAGGCACGCCGCAACACCGAACGCTTCGCCAATGAAAACGGCGTCGCCACCATAACGATAGAGACGCTTTACGATGCCAAAGCGCACTTCGCCCGCTGACGCGACACCGGTTCGGGTCGTCGTCGTGACCATGGACAGTCATCTGTCCGGCGCGGCCGCGCGTGCGCGCAAGCTGTTGAAGCGCGATTTTCCCGGGACTGGAACTCTCGGTCCATGCCGCCGACGAATGGGGCACCGATGACGCGGCGTTGGCGCGATGCCATGCCGACATCGCGCGCGGCGATATCGTGATCGCCACCATGCTGTTCCTCGACGATCATGTCCGCGCGGTGATGCCGGCGCTGGCCGCCCGCCGCGACCGATTGCGACGCGATGATCTGCTGCATGTCGGCGAGCGAAGTCGTGAAGCTGACCCGCGTCGGCAAGTTCGACATGAGCGGAGAGGCGCTCGGCGCGATCGCCTGGCTCAAGAAGTTGCGCGGCAACCGCAAGGGCTCGAGCCCCGGCGGCAAGGGCGAGATGAAGATGTTGCGGCAGTTGCCAAAACTGCTGCGCTTCATTCCCGGTACCGCGCAGGACATGCGGGCCTATTTCCTGACGCTGCAATATTGGCTGGCCGGCTCGGAAGCAGAATATCGCCAATATGGTCCGCCTGCTGCTGGATCGCTACGCCGATGGACCGCGCCGCGGATTGCGCGGGATAGCCAAGGCGCAGGCGCCGGTCGAATATGCCGACATCGGCGTCTACCATCCGCGCATCAAGGGCCGGATCGCGCGAGACCGTCGATCGGCTGCCCGCGCATCGCCAACGAGAAGGGCACGGTCGGCCTCTTGCTGCTGCGCTCCTATCTGCTGGCCGGAAACTCCGGCCACTATGATGGCGTGATAGCGGCCTTCGAAGCCAGGGGATTGCGCGTCATTCCGGTGTTCGCCAGCGGCCTCGATCAGCGGCCGGCAATCGAGCGCTTCTTCATGAAGGACGGCAACAGCGTGGTCGATGCGGTGGTCTCGCTCACCGGCTTCTCGCTGGTCGGCGGTCCCGCCTATAACGACTCAAAGGCCGCAGAGGACATTCTGGCCCGGCTCGACGTGCCGTATCTGTCGGCGCATCCGGTCGAATTCCAGACGTTGGAGCAATGGGCTGCTTCGGATCGCGGACTGATGCCGGTGGAAAGCACCATCATGGTCGCGATCCCCGAGCTTGATGGCGCGGCGGGCCCGATGGTCTATGGCGGACGTTCGGATGGCGCGGGTGTTGCCTGCACCGGATGTGAGCGCGCCTGCACCTTCACCCGTTCCGAAATCGGCGGCGAGATGCATGTCTGCGCCGAGCGCGCCGACATGCTGGCGTCGCGGACCGCGCGGCTGGTTGCGATGCGCCGTTCAGAGCGGCGGGATCGCAAGGTGGCGATCGTGCTGTTCAACTTCCCGCCGAATGCGGGCAATACCGGCACGGCCGCCTTCCTGTCGGTGTTCGAATCGCTTCATCGGACGCTGACCGCGATGAAGCGCGAGGGCTATCAGGTCGATGTGCCGGCGGACGCCGATGCGCTGCGGCGAGCGGATCGTGGTCGGCAATGCAGCGCGTTTCGGCGCCGACGCCAACGTTCATGTCCGCATTCCGGCCGGCGATCATGTTCGCTCGGAAAAATGGTTGCGGCAGATCGAGGCGCAGTGGGGACGCGGCGCCGGGCAAGCAGCAGAGCGATGGCAGCTCGATCTTCGTGCTGGGCGAACGGTTCGGCAACGTCTTCGTCGGCATCCAGCCCGCCTTCGGATATGAGGGCGATCCGATGCGGCTGCTGTTCGAGAAGGGCTTTGCGCCGACGCATGCCTTCTCGGCCTTCTATCGCTGGCTGCGCGAAGATTTCGGCGCCAGCGCGGTGCTGCATTTCGGCACCCATGGGGCGCTCGAATTCATGCCCGGCAAGCAGGCCGGCCTTTCGGGCGCCTGCTGGCCGGATCGGATGATCGGCGATCTGCCGAACCTCTATCTCTATGCCTCCAATAATCCCTCCGAAGGAACCATCGCAAAACGCCGTTCGGCGGCCACCTTGATCAGCTATCTGACGCCGCCGGTCGCGCATGCCGGCCTTTACAAGGGCCTGGTCGAATTGAAGGCCTCGATCACGCGCTGGCGCGGACTCTTCGCCCGAGGATGGCGATGAACAGGCAGATCTCGCGGCACTGATCCAGGCACAGGCGAGCGCGCTGGAATTGGCTCCCGCGGAGCCGGCGTGGATCGATCAAGCCAATGCCATCGGCAAGCTTTCGGAAGCCGTGCTCGAGCTCGAATACACGCTCATTCCACACGGTCTCCATGTCGTCGGCGAAGCGCCGTCGGCCGAGCAGCGCGTTGAAATGCTGCAGGCGGTTGCCGATGCATCGCATGGCGCGCGTCCCGACAGATCGGTACTCGAAGCCATCGTGCATGGCGATGCGCCCGAAGCACTGGCCGCCAAGGACGACGGTTCGCTGGCGCTCTACAAGGAGTTGGCCGGTATCGACCGTATGCTGCAGCAGGATCACGAGATCCCGGCGATCCTGCATGCGCTCGATGGCAAATTTGTCCGCCCCGCGCCGGGCGGCGATCTCTTGCGGACGCCGACCATTCTGCCGACCGGCCGCAATCTGCACGGCTTCGATCCGTTCCGGATTCCGAGCGCGTTCGCGGTGCAGGATGGTGCGTTGCAGGCGCAGCGGCTGATCGACAAGCACGTCGCCGACGGCAACGGCTTGCCCCAGTCGGTCGCGATCGTGCTGTGGGGAACCGATAACCTCAAGAACGAGGGCGCGCCGATCGGGCAGGCGCTGGCGTTGCTCGGTGCAAAACCGCGGTTCGATGGCTACGGCCGCCTGACCGGCGCCGAATTGATCCCGCTCGATCAGTTGAAGCGGCCGCGGATCGACGTGGTCATCACGATGTCCGGCATCTTCCGCGATCTGCTGCCGCTGCAGATCAAGCTGTTGGCGGAGGCCTGCTTCCTTGCCGCTTCCGCCGATGAACCGGTCGACCAAAATCTGGTTCGCAAGCATGCGCTGGCCTATCAGGCCCTGCATCGTTGCGATCTGGAAACGGCGTCCTTGCGCGTGTTCGGCAACGCCGACGGCGCCTATGGCTCGAACGTCAACCATCTGGTCGAGAACGGCCGCTGGGACGACGAAGACGAACTCGCCGAGACCTATACCCGACGCAAGAGCTTTGCTTACGGGCTGAAGGGGCAGCCGGTGCAGCAGACCGCGCTCCTGAAGGACGCGCTCGCCACCGTCGATCTCGCTTATCAGAATCTGGACTCGGTCGAACTCGGCGTCACCACCGTCGATCACTATTTCGACACGCTGGGCGGCATCAGCCGGGCGGTGCGCATCGCGAAGGGCGGTAAATCGGCGCCGGTCTATATCGGCGATCAAACCCGCGGCGCGGGCACGGTTCGCACGTTGTCGGAGCAGGTCGCACTGGAGACCCGCACCCGGATGCTCAATCCGAAATGGTACGAGGGCATGCTCAAGCACGGCTATGAGGGCGTGCGCCAGATCGAAGAGCACGTCACCAACACCATGGGCTGGTCGGCGACGACGGGCGAAGTCGCGCCGTGGGTCTACCGGCAGCTCACCGAGACTTTCGTGCTCGATCCCGAGATGCGCGAACGGCTGGCGTCGCTCAATCCGGTGGCCTCCGCCAAAGTCGCGAACCGGCTGATCGAAGCGCATGAACGCAAATACTGGTCACCCGACCCGGAAATGCTCGAAGTCCTGCGCAGGGCAGGCGAAGAGCTCGAAGACCGCCTTGAAGGCGTGGGAGTTGCCGCATGAACATCCAGACCAAGCCATCCACGCTCAAGAGCCCGTCATGTTGCGGCGACGGCGAGGGCAGCGTGCAGGTGCAGCTCGATCCCAAGCTCAAGATCGGCACCGCCAAGGTGTTTTCCGTCTACGGCAAGGGCGGCATCGGCAAGAGCACGACGTCGTCCAACCTCTCGGTGGCATTTTCAAAGCTCGGCAAGCGCGTGCTGCAGATCGGCTGCGATCCCAAGCACGACTCGACCTTCACGCTGACCAAGCGTCTGGTGCCGACGGTGATCGACGTGCTGGAATCCGTGAACTTCCACGCCGAGGAGTTGCGCCCGGAAGATTTCGTGTTCGAAGGCTATAACGGGGTCATGTGCCTGGAGGCCGGCGGGCCGCCGGCCGGCACCGGCTGCGGCGGTTATGTCGTCGGCCAGACCGTCAAGCTTCTCAAGGAGCATCATCTGCTCGAAGATACCGACGTCGTGATCTTCGACGTGCTCGGCGACGTCGTCTGCGGCGGCTTTGCCGCTCCGCTGCAGCATTCCGATCGGGCGCTGATCGTCGCCGCCAACGATTTCGATTCGATCTTTCGCGATGAACCGCATCGTTGCCGCGATCGAAGCCAAATCGAAGAACTACGGCGTACGGCTCGGTGGTGTGATCGCCAACCGCAGCAAGGATACCGACCAGATCGACCGTTACAACGAGACCGCCGGATTGAAGCGCGTCGCGCATTTCCCGGATCTCGACGTCATCCGCAAGAGCCGGCTGAAGAAATCGACGCTGTTCGAGATGGACCCGACGCCGGAACTGGTGGCGGTCCAGAACGAATACATGCGGCTCGCGACTGAATTGTGGGAAGGCAAGATCGAGCCTTCGCCGGGCAAGTCGCTCAAGGACCGTGAAATCTTCGATCTGTTGGGGTTCGACTGATGTCTGTGGCCAGCTATCTCGAACGGCGTGGGGAGCTTGAGACCTATTTCGACCGTACCGCGGTCGATGCCTGGGCCCGATTGACCTCCGATGCCCCGGTGGGTCGTATCCGCGCCACGGTGCGCGCCGGCCGTGACGAGATGCGCAGCACGCTGCTGTCGTGGCTGCCGGCGAATATGAGCGGGGCGCGGCTGCTCGATGCCGGCTGCGGCACCGGCGCGCTGTCGATCGAGGCGGCGCGGCGCGGCGCCCGCGTCGTCGCCATCGATCTGTCGCCCAAGCTGGTGTCGGTGGCGCGCGAGCGCATCCCTTCGGATCTCGATGCCTCCGTCATCGAGTTCAAGTCGGGCGACATGCTCGACCCCAAGCTCGGCCGGTTCGATTTCGTCGTCGCGATGGATTCGCTGATCCACTACCAGTCCGCCGATATCTGCCGGATCATGGCGGGGTTGGCCGAGCGGACCAATGAAGCTCTGCTGATCACGTTCGCCCCGAAAACTCCGGCTCTGGCTGTGATGCACGCAGTCGGCCGGCTTTTTCCTCGGGGCGATCGCGCGCCGGCGATCGAACCGGTCGCCGAACAGAAACTGCGCCGGCTCCTGATGTCCGACGAAGGGCTGGAGCGCTGGCAGCTCGGCCGCAGCCATCGGGTCGCCAGCGGATTCTACAAGTCACAGGCATTGGAGATGATTCCCCGATGACCCGGATTTCGACGACATTCGCAAAAGGCTGGATGCGGCTCGGGACCCGCTTCCTTCCCTTTGCGGACGCGGCGACAAAGGAACTTCCGCTCGGACGTCTGCTGCGGCTTTCGCTGTTCCAGGTGTCGACCGGCATTTCGATCGTGCTGCTCAACGGCACGCTGAATCGGGTGATGATCGTCGAACTCGGCGTGTCGACCCTGCTGGTTTCGCTGATGGTCTCGCTGCCGCTGGTGTTCGCGCCTTTCCGGGTGCTGATCGGCTTCAAGTCCGACAATCACCGTTCGGTGCTGGGATGGCGGCGCGTGCCCTATATCTGGATGGGCACGCTGGTGCAGTTCGGCGGCTTTGCCATTCTGCCGTTCGCGTTGCTGGTGCTGTCGGGAACCGGCGAATATCCGGCGGTGTACGGTCAGTTCGGCGCGGCGCTGGCGTTCCTGTTGGTCGGCGCCGGCATGCACACGGCGCAGACCGCCGGGCCTGGCGTCTGGCGACCGATCTGGCGCCGGTCGAGGCGCGGCCGCGGGTGGTCGCGTTCCTTTACGTCATGTTGCTGTTCGGCATGGCCGGCAGCGCGCTGATCTTCAGCGAGCTGCTGCGCAACTTCAATGAAATCCGCCTGATCCAGGTGATCCAGGGCGTCGCCGTCACTCAATTGCTGCTCAACATTGCCGCGCTCTGGAAGCAGGAAGCGCGCAATCCGTCGCTGACGTCGGCCGATCCGCGAGCGGCCGGAATTCCAGCATTCCTGGGCCAAGTTCCGCAACGCCGGCGGATCGGTTCGCGTCCTGGTCGCGCTGGCGCTGGGCACCTCGGCCTTCTCGATGCAGGACATCCTGCTCGAGCCGTATGGGGCCGAGATTCTGAAACTGACGGTCGGCCAGACCACGGCGCTCACCGCGTTCTTTGCGCTGGGTACGCTGGCCGGATTTGGCCTTGCCGCAAGGACGCTCGGACGCAACGCCGATCCCTATCGGATCGCAGGATTCGGCGCGGTTGCCGGCGTGTTCGCATTCTCGGCGGTGATCTTCTCCGCGCCGTTGAGCTCCGTGCTGCTGTTCCGGATCGGCACCGCATTGATTGGTTTTGGTGGCGGGCTGTTCGCGGCGGGCACGCTCACCGCGGCAATGGCGCTGGCGCGGGATGGCGAGAGCGGCCTCGCGCTCGGCACCTGGGGCGCCGTGCAGGCGACCGCGGCCGGAAGCGGAATCGCGATCGGTGGCGGCTTGCGCGACGCGGTGTCGTCGTCTGGCCGAGAGCGGCGCGCTCGGCCGCGCGCTTGCCGATCCGTCGACCGGTTACAGCGTCGTCTACCACATCGAAATCGCGTTGTTGTTCGCCACTCTGGTTGCGATCGGTCCGCTCGTGCGCTCGGTACGAACCGGCTTCTCGCAGCCTTCATCCAAATTCGGCCTGGCCGAATTTCCAGGTTAGTCAACGAGAGGGAGGTCTCTCATGCAAGACGGTGCATATTTGGACGTAGCCCAGGTCACGCTTTACGTGTTCTGGATCTTCTTCGGATGCCTGATCTATTACCTTCGCCGCGAGGACAAGCGGGAAGGCTATCCGCTCGAGCTCTACCGGATTGTCGGGCGGAGTGGTGCACGGCTTTCCCCGGATGCCCGATCCGAAAACCTATCTGCTGCGCGGCGGACACACCGCGACGCTGCCGAACCACAAGAACGATCGCCGCGATGTTGCGCTTGAGCCGATCGCGCCCTGGCCGGGCGCGCCATTGGGACCGACCGGAAACCCGATGCTTGATGGCGTCGGGCCGGGCTCCTATGCGAATCGCGAGGACGTTCCCGAACTCAACATCGACAACGTGCCCTGTATCGTGCCGATGCGGCTGGCGGAAGGCACCTACCTCGAAGCCCGCGATCCCGATCCGCGCGGCATGAAGGTGATGGGCGCCGACAGCGAGCCCGGCGGCATCGTCACCGACGTCTGGGTCGATCGTGCCGAGGCCTTGATCCGCTATCTCGAGGTCGAGGTCACGACTAGCGAGTGGCCCGAGGCGCGTGCTGCTGCCGCTGCCGTTCGCCAAGATCGACGGCCGCCGCGGCCGGGTTTGGGTCAACGCGATCCTCGGCAGCCAGTTCGCCGATGTCCCGGCCACCAAGAGCCTCGATCAGGTGACCAAGTTCGAGGAAGACCGCATCGTTGGTTACTACGGCGCCGGCACGCTCTACGCCACGCCCGCACGTCAGGAGCCGCTTGCTGTGAAACAGGATTTTGATCAGTTCAAGGAGCTGCCGGCGCCGTTGCCCGTCGGCTGAGCGCGTGATCTGGCAGGGCAAGCCTTCGTTCAAGGGGCTGGCGCTGCGCTCGTTCCACATCCGCGAGGTCGCGATCTACTTTGGCCTGCTGATGGCGTGGAAGCTGTGGTCGAACTGGTCGCACGGCGCCTCGCTCGGAGAGGCCGCTACCTCGGTGGTGTGGTTGGTCGCGCCGGCGGTCAGCGCCATCGCGGTCCTGGCCGGTCTCGCGTGGCTGTTCCGGCGCGCGGCCTGCTACACCATCACCACCAAGCGGGTGCTGTTTCAGTTCGGCGTGGCGCTGCCGATGACCATGAACATCCCGCTGAGCAAGATCGCCAGCGCGGCGCTGAAGACCTATCGCGATGGCTCGGGCGATATTCCGCTCGGGCTCTCCGACTCCAAGCCGCGTGTCGTATGTGCTGCTGTGGCCGCATATCCGTCCATGGCGGCTGCGCACACCTGAACCCATGTTGCGCGCGTTGCCGGATGCCGCGATTGCCGCCGCACGGCTTTCGGAAGCGTTGACCGGGCAACCCGGCCCCGCGGCGATCGCGCTGTCGCAATCGGCCGGTCGCAGCCTGGTTTCGGACGCGGCCGCAAATACCCCATCGACAGTGGCAGCCTGATCGGAGAAGCGTCATGAGCCAAGCCATCCAAGAACCTGTTGTTCCCAAAGGCGGCGTGCTCGCGGCGGCGGCGCTGGTCCTGTTCTCGCTCGCCACCGTCACCACGGTGCGCCTGACCGGCATGGGCGAAGTGCACATGACGCTTCCGGCCGCGGTGCAAAGCCGCGATCTTCAATTCGCGGATGGCGACAACGGTACGGTGCTGGTGTACGACGCCCGCGACCATCAACTGGTGGACACGCTGGCGCCGGGTACCAACGGCTTCATTCGCGTCGTGATGCGCGGGCTCGCGCGCGAACGAAGGCTTGGCGACATCGGCGCGCAGCCGCCGTTCAGGCTGACCCGCTATGCCGGCGGCCAGATCACGCTGACCGACACCTCGACCGGCAAGCAGATCGATCTCGGCGCGTTCGGGTCGACCAATACCGAGGCGTTTGCCCGGCTCATGAACCTGCATGGCGGTGCCACATGACGATGGCCTGGATCGGATCACCCAAATCGTTCGATGTGCCTTGCACGGTCGAGATCGAGCAGACGTCCGAGACGCTGCACGCCCATGTCGTGCTCGACGGCGACATCCAGATTCAGCCGGGCGACGAGGTCCGGGTTCACAACGCTCCGACCCATGTCGCATTCGGCGAGCGTCTGGTGGTGCGGCGGACCGCGACGGTGGTCCGCGCCGGTCCGCTCGATCGGCTGCGTGCGCGGCTGGAAGGCTATCTCGAATTGACCGAGCTTTATGAAGTCAGTTTCTCGGATGGGAGGGCATCATGATCCCGATGGAAGGTGGCACCCAGGGCAGTTTGCGGCCAAATATCGCGCGCCGGTATCAAAGGCAACGCCGACAGCACGGAACTGGCGCGCGAGGACACCATCCTCAGCCCGCGTTTCTACACCACCGATTTCGAGGCGATGGATCGGCTCGATGTCGGCCTGGTGCGCTCGGAATGGAATGCCGTGATCCGGGAGCTGCGCGCGGATCACAACAAGTCGCATTTCATCAAGACCGATGAATTCAAGAACGATCTGGAATCGCTTCCGCCCGAACTACGCAAGGAGTTCAAGGATTTCCTGGTCAGTTCGCTGACCGCCGAATTCTCCGGCTGCGTGCTCTATGCCGAGATCAAGAAGCGGATCAAGAACAAGGATATTCAGGAACTGTTCAGCTACATGAGCCGCGACGAGGCGCGCCATGCCGGCTTCATCAACGAAATACTCAAGGACCACGGCATCGGTGTCGATCTCTCGTTCCTCACCAAGGTGAAGAAATACACCTACTTCCGGCCGAAATTCATCTTCTACGCGACCTATCTGTCGGAGAAGATCGGCTATGCGCGTTACATCACGATCTTCCGGCAGATGGAGCGCCATCCCGAGCGCCAGTTCCATCCGATCTTCGATTGGTTCGAGCTGTGGTGCAACGACGAGTTCCGCCATGGTGAAGCCTTTGCGCTGCTGATGCGCGCCGATCCGTCGCTGCTGCGCGGGGTCAACAAGCTCTGGATCCGGTTTTTCCTGCTCGCGGTGTTCGCCACCATGTATGTGCGCGATCACATGCGGCCGGCCTTTCATGAAGCGCTCGGAATGCACCCGACCGATTACGACATGCAGGTGTTCCGCATCACCTCTGAAATCTCGAAACAGGTATTTCCGGTGGTGCTGAATCTGGACGATCCTCGCTTCCTTGCAGGCCTGGAGCGGCTTCGGCGCATTTCAGAGGCGATTGCCGATGCCCGTGCCAAGGGCGGCCTGATCTCGAAGCTGAAGCGCGCCGGGCTCGCGGCCGGAGCCGCGCTGACGTTTGCGCGGCTGTTTCTGTTGCCGGCGCGGCCGAACCCGTTGCCACGCGACATCTGTCTGCAGCCGGCGTGGTGAGGAGCGCGCGTCATGGCCTCGTACACGGTCCCTCCGGTCTACGCAGCCTTCATATGGTGGTTCAGCACCGGGGCCGTGCTGTTGCTGGTCGGGTGTGCCAGGCGTTTCGTACCGTTACAGGCCGTGATCGTTGCGTTTCTGGTCGCCGGATCGTTGTGCGGCCTGGCATTCAGCGCGGGTGATGCCAGTGTCGTCGGCGCCTATGTCGCCTTTACCAGCACCATCCTGCTATGGGGAGCGCAGGAGATCGCGTTTCTGTCGGGCTGGGTCACGGGTCCCCGGCCGCAGCGCTGCCCGGTCGATGTCACCGGGTGGAGACGCCTTGGCCCGGCGCTGGCGGCGATCCTCTATCACGAGCTGACGCTGGTCGCATGCGGTGCTGCGATCGTCGCGTTGACCTCGGGCGCCGCAAACCAGGTCGCGCTGTGGACCTTCGCGGCACTATGGGTGCTGCGGCAAAGCGCCAAGATCAATTTGTTTCTCGGCGTGCCCGTCACCAATGACGAGTTGATGCCGCAACCCGTGCAATTCCTGAAGACGCTTCTTTGCCCGCAAGCCGGTCGGCGCGTTTTTTCCGATATCGGTCACGCTGGCGACCGCCGTGCTCGTGATCATGATCCAGCGCATTGTCGAAGTCGCCGCGACCCCGTTCGATGTGGTCGGCCTGACGCTGGTTTCGACGCTGTTTGCGCTCGGCGTTGTCGAGCATTGGTTCATGCTGCTGCCGCTGCCGGCGATCACGCTGTGGGGCTGGGGCATGCGCTCGGGTTTCCCGCCGGAGGACGCCACCATGAAGCAAGAACCAGATGCCAAACTTTCCGATACGCCGCCCAACATCGTCGTGCTTGCGAGTGTGCGCCCCGAAGCGGCGCCGCCGAGGCCGGCCGCTTGCGCGCGCCAGCGGCTGGAAGATCAGTTTCGCCAGAGTTTTCGCGAGCAACACGCACGCGAAAGTCTGGCGACGGGGCTCAGTATCGGCGAAGCGCCGGCTGCAACGGTTAACGGGAGGACGTCATGAACTACGAAGCCTATTTCCGCCGGCAACTCGAAGGCCTTCATCGCGAAGGGCGCTATCGCGTCTTTGCCGATCTCGAACGCAAGGCCGGCGCCTTTCCGCGCGCCAGGCATCATCAACCGAGCGGCGCCGGCGAGGTGACGGTGTGGTGTTCCAACGACTATCTCGGTATGGGCCAGCATCCCGCCGTGCTCGCGGCGATGCATGAGGCGCTCGACAGCTGCGGCGCCGGCGCCGGCGGCACGCGTAATATCGCAGGCACCAATCATTATCACGTGCTGCTGGAGCAGGAGCTGGCCGCCTTGCATGGCAAGGAAGCCGCTCTTCTGTTCACGTCAGGCTATGTCTCCAACATGGCGTCGCTGAGCACGCTGGCGTCGCGGATGCCGGGCTGCACGATCCTGTCGGACGAACTCAATCATGCGTCGATGATCGAGGGCATTCGGCATAGCCGCAGCGAAACCCGGATTTTCGCGCATAACGACCCGCGCGACCTCGAACGCAAGTTGTCCGACCTCGACCCGCATGCGCCGAAGCTGGTGGCGTTCGAGTCGGTTTATTCGATGGATGGCGATATCGCCCCGATCGCGGAACTCTGCGACGTCGCGGACGCCCACAATGCCATGACCTATCTCGATGAAGTCCATGGCGTCGGCCTCTATGGCCCGAACGGCGGCGGGATCGCCGACCGCGAAGGGGTCAGCCATCGCCTGACGGTGATCGAGGGGACGCTCGCCAAGGCGTTCGGTGTGATCGGCGGCTACGTCGCCGCGTCCGCCACGATCTGCGATTTCATTCGCAGCTTCGCCTCCGGCTTCATCTTTACGACGTCGCTGCCACCGGCGGTCGCGGCCGGCGCGTTGACCAGCATCCGCCATTTGCGGTCGAGTGCGGTGGAGCGCGAGCGGCATCAGGACCGCGTGGCCCGGCTGCGGCGGCGGCTCGATGAGGCCGGCGTGGCGCATCTCGACAACCCCAGCCACATCGTACCGGTGATGGTCTGCGACCCCGTATTGTGCAAGCAGATCAGCGATGTGCTGATCGACCGCTACGGCATCTATGTGCAGCCGATCAACTACCCGACGGTGCCGCGCGGTACCGAACGTCTGCGCATTACGCCGTCGCCGCACCACACCGATGCCGATATCGAACATCTGGTGCAGGCGCTGGCAGAGATCTGGGCGGAGGTCGGGCTCGCCAAGGCGGCTTGATGCCGCCCGAGCGCGCTGCCCTCACTTCTTTCGGGGGCGTGTGAGCGAGCGCGTCAGCCGAAGCCTGCCGTGGGTGCGCGGCAGGAATTGCGCGCCCTGGGCGCTTAGAAACTCCAGCATCGCGCGGGCAGGGGGCAGCAGCACCTTGTCCTTGCGGGCGAGGACGAACCATTGCCTGACAACGGGAAGACCGACGACATCCAGCGTCACCAGCCGTCGCTCGTCGAGTTCGGTAGCGACGGTATGCGCCGAAAGGAACGCGATACCGAGACCGGCGATCACCGCCTGCTTGATGGTTTCGTTGCTGCTCATGGCCATGCCGATCGTCGGGCTAATGCGCGCGGCTTCGAACAATTGCTCCATCAGGCCGCGGGTGCCGGAGCCTGGCTCGCGGATCAGGAACGTTTCCTTGGCGAGATCGCTCAGCGCGATCCGGGATTTTCTTGCCAGGCGATGGGTCGTCGGCGCGATGATGACATGCGGATGATCGCCGATCAGGCGGACGTCCATGTCGATGTCGACCGGCGGGCGACCCATGATCGCGAAATCGAGGTCGTAGCCGCGCAGCGCCGAGCCGATCTCCTGCCGGTTGCCGATCGACAGCGTGATGTCGATGTTCGGATACAATTTCGAAAATCCGGAAATCATGAACGGCACGAAATATTTTGCGGTGCTGACGGCGCCGATCGAGATCCGCCCGGCGGTTTTTCCGGTCATCATCTCGATCGAAGTCTCGCAATCGCGGATCGCCGCTTCGATCCGCTCGGAAAGGGCAACCACATCGCGCCCGGCGTCGGTCAGCAGCATGCCTTCGCCGGTGCGCTGAAGCAGGGGAATGCCGGCAAGCATCTGCAAGTTCTGGATCTGCAGCGTGACGGCGGGCTGGGTCAGATGAAGTTGTTTGGCCGCGGCGGTAACCGAACCGTGCTTCGCAGCCGCGGCCAGCGCGCGCAACTGGCGAAGGGTCAATTCCCGCACGAAACGGCCGGCCATCGCGCGCCCCATTATAAGAAATACTTTGGTCTCTCAAAAGATAAGGAAATTTCACTAATTTAGCAAACTGGGGTGTTGTGAGTGGCGGAATGCCGACCGGCAGAACGCTTTGGAATGGCCCCGAAGAGGGCGACGACAGGGGAACGGCCATGGACGAACGCGCGACGTTGCGTTCGCATCTCGATCAGGTGGCGTCGCGCTTGCCCAATGGGCCCGCGGTCGCCAAGGTGATTGAGGCAATCGCCGTCGCGTCGATCGAACTTGCCGAGCTCATTGCCCATGGGCCGCTGGTCGGCATCACCGGGCGGCTTGGCGGGATCAATTCGGATGGTGATCAGCAAAAGGACATCGATCTGGCCGCCGATGAGATGATGCGTCGCGCGCTGCGCGCCGCACCGGTCGCGGCGATCCTTTCGGAGGAATCCGAGGTCCTGGAAGTCATCGATGCCGGGGCGCCGTTGTGCATTGCGATCGATCCGCTCGATGGCTCGGCCAATCTCGAAAACAACATCTCGGTCGGAACCATCTTTTCGATACGCCCTCGCGGCAACGACGTTCTCTCCACCTTCTTCGAGCCAGGCACGGCGCAATGCGCCGCCGGCTTCGTGGTGTACGGGCCCCAGACGACGCTGGTGCTGGCGCTCGACAATGCGTCGATACCTTCATCCTGGACCGGCGCAATCGGGAATTCCTGTTGACCGCACGTGGCGTCAAGATCGCGCCGAACACGCCGGAATTCGCCATCAACGCCTCCAATCGCCGGCACTGGCACGGACCGGTGCGTGCCTATATCGACGAGTGCCTCGCCGGCACCAATGGCAACGGCGAGGCGGACTTCAACATGCGCTGGATCGGCTCGCTGGTGGCGGAGTCGCTCCGT
This sequence comes from uncultured Alphaproteobacteria bacterium, assembly GCA_963699465.1. Classification (GTDB taxonomy): domain Bacteria; phylum Pseudomonadota; class Alphaproteobacteria; order Rhizobiales; family Xanthobacteraceae; genus Bradyrhizobium. Next base: position 7,903 of record CAVOTZ010000009.1, on the reverse strand, counting down.
ATCCTGGTCCGCGGTGGCGTGTTCCTGTATCCGGCCGACATGCGCCCCGGCTATCGCGAAGGACGGCTGCGCCTGCTGTACGAGGCGCATCCGATGGCGCTGATCATGGAATGGGCGGGAGGCGCCGCGACGACGGGGCGCCGGCGCATCCTGGAGCTTGCCGCGAGGACGCCGCATCAGCGTGTACCGCTGATCATGGGCTCGTTGCGCGGCGTGCGCGACGTCGCAGCGATCCACGAAGGCATCGAGCCGATGTTCGACAACAGCGACGCCCCGCTATTCGCGCGGCGCGGCCTGTTTCGCTAGGGCCGGGAACAACCGATGTCGCGCAGTTATCCCATCATATCGATCACGGGTTCGTCGGGCGCAGGCACGACGTCGGTGAAGAGAACGTTCGAGAACATCTTTCGCCGTGAACGGGTCACCGCCGCCTATATCGAGGGCGATGCCTTCCATCGCTACAACCGCGCCGAGATGCGCGCCAAAATGGTGGAGGAGGGCGAGAAGGGCAACAAGCACTTCAGCCATTTCAGCCCGGAGACCAACCTGTTCGAGGAACTCGAGAAGGTATTCCGCGACTACGGTGAATCCGGTACCGGCACCACGCGCCATTACGTTCATGATGACGCCGAGGCCAAACTGTACGGCGCCGAGCCCGGCACCTTTACCGCCTGGGGCGCGCTGCCGGAAAAGTCCGATCTGTTGTTCTACGAAGGCCTGCACGGCGCCGTCGTCACCGACAAGGTCAATGTCGCGCAATATGCCGACCTCAAGATCGGCGTCGTGCCCGTCATCAATCTCGAATGGATCCAGAAGCTGCATCGCGATCGCAACGATCGCGGCTACACCGCCGAGGCGGTGACCGACACGATCCTGCGCCGGATGCCGGATTACGTGAATTACATCTGCCCGCAATTCGCCGAAACCGACATCAATTTCCAGCGCGTGCCGACGGTCGACACGTCAAACCCGTTCATCGCGCGATGGATCCCGACGCCGGACGAATCCATGGTGGTGATCCGGCTAAAAAATCCGCGCGGCATCGATTTCCCTTATCTGCTGTCGATGATCCCCAACAGCTTCATGTCGCGCGCCAATTCGATCGTGATCCACGGCTCGAAGCTCGATCTGGCGATGCAGCTCATTCTCACACCTCTGATCCTGCAACTGATGGAACGCAAGAGGCGCACCGTATGAGTGTTCACGCTTTTAATCCTGTCGCCGGTCGTACCGAGGTCTCGCATGAGGAACTCGCCAACGCGATCCGCTTCCTGGCCATTGATGCCGTCGAAAAGGCAAAGTCGGGGCACCCCGGCATGCCCATGGGCATGGCCGATGTCGCGACCGTATTGTTTTCACGTTTCCTCAAATTTGATCCGGCGGATCCGGATTGGCCGGACCGGGACCGCTTCGTCCTGTCGGCCGGTCACGGGTCGATGCTGCTCTACGCGCTGTTGCACCTGACCGGTTATAAGGCCGTGTCTTCAGACCAACTGCAGGCTTTCAGACAGTGGGGATCAAAGACGCCCGGGCACCCGGAATATGGCCATACGCCGGGCGTCGAAACCACCACCGGACCGCTCGGGCAGGGCATTGCGACGGCCGTCGGTATGGCATTGGCGGAACGACTGGCCAACGCGCGTTTCGGCAGCGCGTTCGTCGACCACTATACTTATGTAATCGCCGGCGACGGATGCCTGATGGAGGGCCTCAGCCACGAGGCGATTTCACTGGCCGGGTCATCTCAAGCTCAGTCGGCTGATCGTGCTGTTCGACGACAACCAGATTTCGATCGACGGAGCGACTTCGCTGTCCTGCTCGGACGATCAACTGGCGCGTTTCGAGGCGTCCGGATGGTCGGCCTGCCGGATCGATGGTCATGATCCGGAAGCCATCGCGACAGCTATCGAGCGCGCGCGCAACAACGACCGTCCGTCGCTGATCGCCTGCCGCACCCTGATTGGCTTCGGTGCGCCGAACCGTCAAGGCACGGAAAAAGCTCACGGCGCGCCACTTGGAGCCGAGGAAGCGGCAAAGGCGCGCGAAGCGCTGAACTGGCCCTACGAGCCGTTCCAGATTCCGGATTTCGTCCTCAAGCGATGGCGCGAGATCGGTGAGCGTGGACGCGCTGCCCGCCGCAGACTGGATCGAGCGAACCAGGATGGTCAACCCGCTGGCACGTTCACCGTTCCACGATGCGCTGAACCGCAACCTGCCCTGCGGATATGCCGAGGCGTTGACCGATATCCGGGACCGCTTCGCCGCCGACAAGCCCAACATCGCGACACGGCAAGCCTCGCAGCTGGTGATCGACACGATAGCGGGAGCATTGCCGAATTTGCTCGGCGGCTCGGCCGATCTAACCCACTCCAATCTGACCCGCGCCAAAACGCACCGGCCGGTACGAAGCGATGCCTTCGACGGCAGTTATATTCATTATGGCGTCCGCGAGCATGCCATGGCGGCGGCGATGAACGGCATCGCGCTGCATGGCGGCTTCATTCCCTACGGCGGTACGTTTCTTACCTTTGCCGATTACAGCCGGCCCGCGATCAGGCTGGCGGCGCTGATGGGCATCCGCGTCATTCACGTGATGACGCATGATTCGATCGGATTGGGAGAGGACGGTCCCACCCACCAGCCGGTCGAGCATCTGGCGTCGCTGCGGGCGATCCCCAATTTGCTGGTGTTCCGGCCCGGCGACGCGGTCGAGACCGCCGAGGCCTGGGATTGCGCGTTACGGGCGCAGACCAGCCCGTCGGTGCTTTGTCTGTCGCGACAGGCGCTTGCCGGCGTTCAGGGACGGGCGCGGCGTCATCAATCTGGTCGCGCATGGGGGCGTATGTGATTGTCGAGCCGGAAGGTGCTCGCGACGTCACCTTGATCGCGACGGGCTCCGAAGTCTCGATTGCGCTGAACGCCGCCAAGCTGCTCGCGAGCGACGGCGTCCGCGCCGCGGTCGTCTCGGCGCCTTGCCTCGACCTGTTTCGCCAGCAGTCGCGTGACTATCAGGCCAGCGTGCTCGGAAGAGCTCCAAGGATCGGCGTCGAAGCCGCAATCGAGGGCGACTGGGCCCGCTGGCTCGGCGACAGCGGCGAATTCGTCGGCATGACCGGCTTCGGCGCCTCCGCTCCGGCCGAGGTGCTGTACCGCGAGTTCGGCATCACCGCCGAAGCGGTCGCCGCGGCCGCGACGCGTTGCCTGGCGCGCTCGAAAGTGGCGGTCATCCATTGATGACACTTTCCGCGGATTTGAAAGGAACTGCGATGGCGCGAATTACGCTGAGGCAATTGCTGGATCACGCGGCCGAGCACGGCTACGGCGTGCCGGCCTTCAACATCAACAATATGGAGCAGGGGCTCGCGATCATGGAGGCGGCGGCTGCCGTCGATGCGCCCGTCATCATCCAGGCGTCGCGTGGTGCGCGATCCTACGCCAACGACATCATGCTGTCGAAGATGATCGATGCGCTCGAGGAAATGTATCCGCAGATCCCGCTCTGCCTGCATCAGGACCACGGCAACGAGGAATCGACCTGCGCCACGGCACTGCAGCACGGTTTCACGTCGGTGATGATGGACGGCTCGCTCAAGGCCGACGCCAAGACGGCGGCGGATTACGATTACAACGTCGATATTACCCGTCGCGTGGTCGAGATGGCGCACTGGATCGGCGCCTCGGTGGAGGGCGAACTGGGCGTGCTCGGCTCGCTCGAGCATGGCGGCGGCGAGCAGGAAGACGGTCATGGCGTCGAGGGCAAGGTCAGTCACGATCAATTGCTGACCGATCCCGGACCAGGCCGTCGATTTCGTTCGCGCCACCAAGGTCGATGCGCTGGCGATCGCGATGGGCACCTCGCATGGCGCCTACAAGTTCTCGCGCAAGCCCGACGGCGATATCCTGGCGATGCAGGTGGTCGAGGAGATCCACCGCCGGCTGCCGAACACCCATCTGGTGATGCACGGCTCGTCCTCGGTGCCGCAGCCGCTGCAGGACATGTTCAACCAATTCGGCGGCGAGATGCCGCAGACCTGGGGCGTGCCGGTCGAGGAGATCGTTCGCGGCATCCGGCATGGCGTCCGCAAGGTCAACATCGATACCGACTGCCGGCTGGCGATGACCGCGGCATTCCGGAAAGTCGCGACCCAAACCAGAAGCGAATTCGATCCGCGCAAATTCCTCAAGCCGGCGATGGACGCGATGCGCGACCTCTGCCGCGAGCGCTTCGAGCAATTCGGCACCGCGGGCCAAGCGGGCAAGATCAAGGTGGTGCCGCTGGCCGAAATGGCCAGGCGCTATCGCAGCGGCAGTCTCGATCCTCGGGTCGGATCGATGGCCGATGCGGCCGAATGAGATGATGCGTTTTTTTGAAGAAGCGATCCGTGCCTGCAATCACCCTGTGAGGAGAACACCATGAACGAGCTCTCGATGACCGTCCGCGGCAAGGATCGCTACAAGTCCGGTGTGATGGAATACAAGAAGATGGGCTATTGGGAGCCCGACTATCAGCCCAAGGACACCGACGTCATCGCGCTGTTCCGGGTGACGCCGCAGGACGGCGTCGATCCGATCGAGGCCTCGGCGGCCGTCGCCGGCGAATCCTCGACCGCGACCTGGACGGTGGTCTGGACCGATCGGCTGACGGCAGCGGAAAAGTATCGCGCCAAGTGTTACCGTGTCGATCCGGTGCCGAATTCGCCGGGACAATACTTTGCCTATATCGCCTACGACCTCGACCTGTTCGAGCCGGGCTCGATCGCCAACCTGACGGCTTCGATTATCGGCAACGTGTTCGGGTTCAAGCCGCTCAAGGCGCTGCGGCTCGAGGACATGCGGCTTCCGGTCGCCTACGTGAAAACGTTCCAGGGGCCGGCGACGGGCATCGTGGTCGAACGCGAGCGTCTCGACAAATTCGGGCGGCCATTGCTGGGCGCCACGGTGAAACCGAAACTTGGATTGTCCGGCCGCAACTATGGCCGCGTCGTCTACGAAGCGCTCAAGGGCGGTCTCGACTTCTGCAAGGATGATGAAAACATCAATTCGCAGCCTTTCATGCATTGGCGAGATCGATTTCTGTACTGCATGGAAGGCGTAAACCGCGCGCAGGCGGCCACCGGCGAGATCAAGGGTACCTATCTCAACGTCACCGCGGCGACCATGGAAGACATGTACGAGCGTGCGGAATTCGCCAGGCAGCTTGGCTCGGTCATCATCATGATCGATCTCGTGATCGGCTATACCGCGATCCAGTCGATGGCGAAATGGGCGCGGCGCAACGACATGATCCTGCATCTGCACCGGGCGGGGCATTCGACCTATACGCGGCAGCGCAGCCACGGCGTCTCGTTCCGCGTGATCGCGAAATGGATGCGGCTCGCGGGTGTCGATCATATTCATGCCGGCACGGTGGTCGGCAAGCTCGAAGGCGATCCGGCGACAACGCGCGGCTACTACGATATCTGCCGCGAGGATTATAATCCGACGACGCTCGAACATGGCGTGTTCTTCGACCAGAACTGGGCAAGCCTCAACAAGATGATGCCGGTGGCGTCGGGCGGCATTCACGCCGGCCAGATGCATCAATTGCTCGATCATCTTGGCGAAGACGTCGTGTTGCAGTTCGGCGGCGGCACCATCGGCCATCCCATGGGCATCCAGGCCGGCGCCACTGCAAACCGCGTCGCGCTCGAAGCGATGATTTTCGCCCGCAACGAAGGCCGCGACTATCTGCACGAGGGACCGGAAATCCTGGCCAAGGCGGCGCAGACCTGTACGCCGCTGAAATCGGCGCTCGAGGTCTGGAAGGACGTCACCTTCAACTACGAATTGACCGACACGCCCGACTACGCCCCCACCGCCAGCGTCTCGATGTAAGGAGCAGGATCATGCGCGTTACCCAAGGCTGCTTTTTCATTCCTGCCCGATCTCACCGACGAGCAGATCTCGGCGCAGGTTCAATATTGCCTCGGCAAGGGCTGGGCGGTGAACATCGAGTTCACCGACGATCCGCATCCCCGCAATACCTACTGGGAAATGTGGGGGCTGCCGATGTTCGATCTGCGCGATGCCGCCGGCGTCATGATGGAACTCAACGAGTGCCGCAAGGTCTACGGCGACCGCTATATCCGGATGTCGGCGTTCGATTCCAGCCATGGCTGGGAATCGATCCGGCTTTCGTTCATCGTCAACCGCCCGAAGGACGAGCCCGGCTTCCGGCTCGAGCGGCATGAGGTCGAAGGCCGCAACATCCGCTACACCACGAAATCCTATGCCGTCGACCGTCCCGAAGGCGGACGTTACGGTGGCAGGTGAGCGCCAAATGAGCGCGCTCGCCGGTTCACCTCTCGACATGCCCGCGGCGACGGAGACGCCGGCGGAGCAGGTCGACCTGCGTCGCGAATTCAACGAGGTCGGCATCGGCGAGGTGCTCGATCAGCTTGATCGCGAATTGATCGGCCTGAAACCGGTCAAGACCCGGATTCGCGAGATCGCCTCGCTGCTGCTGATTGAGCGCATTCGCAAGCGGATGAACCTGACTTCGGAGGTGCCGACGCTGCACATGTCGTTTACCGGCAATCCCGGCACCGGCAAGACCACGGTGGCGCTGCGGATTGCGAGCATTCTGCACAAACTCGGCTTCGTGCGCCGTGGGCAGGTGGTGTCGGTTACCCGCGACGAACTGGTGGGACAATATATCGGCCACACCGCGCCGAAGACCAAGGAAATCCTGAAGAAGGCGATGGGCGGCGTGCTGTTCATCGACGAGGCCTATTATTTGCATCGGCCGGACAACGAGCGCGACTACGGCCAGGAGGCGATCGAGATCCTGCTGCAGGTGATGGAATCCCAGCGCGAGGATCTGGTGGTGATCCTCGCCGGCTATGGCGACCGCATGGACAAGTTCTTCGCCAGCAATCCCGGCTTCCGTTCCCGCATCGCGCACCACATCGATTTTCCGGATTATGCCGATGCCGAGCTGCTCGCAATCGCCGAGCTGATGCTGAGGGACATGAATTACAGGTTCAGTTCCGACGCGCGCGAAGCCTTCGTCCGCTACATCACGTTGCGCAAAACCCAGCCGCTGTTTTCCAACGCGCGCTCGATCCGCAACGCGCTCGACCGCATGCGGCTGCGCCAGGCCAACCGCCTCGTCGCCGATCTCGATCGGGTGCTGACCGCCGACGACATCATGTCGCTGGAGGCCTCGGACGTATTGGCGAGCAGGGTATTTTCCTATCAATCGACGCCAGAAGCGATTCGAAGAGAGTCCTGAGTGGCACCGTGTATGAGACCGAATTGGGCGAATGCTAAGGTGGAAGAGAAAGCATGGCGCGCAACATCCTGATCCTTGGAGCTTCCTACGGCTCCCTGCTGGCGACAAAGCTTCTGATGGCGGGTCACAACGTGACCCTGGTCTGCCGAAACAAGACCGCGGAGCTGATCAACCGCGACGGCACCGAAGTCCGCATCAAACTGCGCGACGAGCCGGCGCACCGCTCGATCTTCTCGCGCGACCTGCCGGGCAAGCTCGACGCCACGACGCCGCAGGACGTCGACACTTCGCGCTACGATTTGGTCGGTCTTGCGATGCAGGAGCCGCAATACACCAACCACACCATCCGGGTTCTGATGATCAAGATCGCCGAGGCAAAACTGCCTTGCCTTTCGATCATGAACATGCCGCCGCTGCCCTATCTCAAGCGGATCCCGGCGCTGGCCGACATGGATCTGGAGGAAGCCTACACCAACGCCCAGGTGTGGGCCCGCTTCAAGCCGGGACTGGTGTCGCTGTGCTCGCCCGACCCGCAGGCTTTCAGGCCGCCGGAAGAGGCCGCCAATGTGCTGCATGTCGGGCTGCCGACCAATTTCAAGGCGGCCGCCTTCGCCGACGAGGCGCACAACA
>CAVOTZ010000008.1:0-20326 GCA_963699465.1 uncultured Alphaproteobacteria bacterium | reverse complement strand
GATCTGCCATCCCGACGTGATCATCAGGATGATCGCCACCGCATTGATCCAGTGCACGATCCGGACCCAGCCGGCTGGATCGTCTTGGCTGGCCGGCGCGCGGCGTGCTCGTCGCTGACCGTAAGGGCTGGACATGCTGTTCCATCGCTGGTGTGATCCGGTATCCTCATTATACGCCGGGAACCGGGATTTCGTTACATGCCAGGCGGCCGGATCGATGCCAACCGTGGCCCTAAGCCGGTCACAAAAAAGCGAGCCGGGTTGCCCCGGCTCGCCGTCTGCGCATCCCGGTGGGGACGATCAGGACGCGCGTGGCGTTACGACGGCATCAGGACGGTATCGACCACATGGATCACGCCGTTCGACTGGTTGACGTTCGGGATCGTGACGGTCGACGAGTCGCCCTTGGCGTCGATGATCATCACCGTGTCGCCCGACCGCTTGACGGTCAGCTCTTCGCCCTGGACGGTCTTGAGCTTCTTGCCGTCGGTCAGGTCGGAGGCCTCGAGCTTGCCCGGGACCACGTGATAGGTCAGGATCTTGGTCAGGGTCGCCTTGTTCTCGGGCTTCACCAGGGTGTCGACGGTGCCGGCCGGCAGCTTGCCGAAGGCGGCGTTGGTCGGCGCGAACACCGTGAACGGGCCCTTGCCTTCCAGGGTATCGACCAGGCCGGCGGCCTTCACCGCGGCGACCAGCGTGGTGTGGTCCTTGGAATTGACGGCGTTCTGGATGATGTTCTTCGAGGGGAACATCGCGGCGCCGCCGACCATGACGGTCTTCTCGCCGGACATTTCGCTTTTCATCTTGTCTTGCGCGCTGACGGGCGCAACGATGGCTGGCGGTCAGGGCCAGCGCGCCGAAGGCGGCGGCGGACAAAAATGCGATACGCTTGGACATGGTAACGTCTCCCGATGGATTGAGGTGACCGGCGGATATCCGCCGGCGATGAAGGGGCAACAACGACGCTGGCCGACTGAGGTCGGACTGCGTCGCCGTTGGCCCGAGTTACGGGAGGTTTCGGGGCCGGTTTCAGGCGCATAAATTTTCGTGATGCCTGAAACTATTTCGGCAGCACGTCGTGTGCCGGACATATCCGCAACGACAGCACATGTCGACGCGCGTCCCGCGTTCGCGCGCGCCGCGCCTCACTTGACGATGCGTGAGGTCGCATCACGAAGTTCGGATGAAACTCGCCGTCTAATCCCGAGTTGATCGGGGTCTGCACAAATCCCCGGTTCCAGGTCGGGCTGATCAGGATCTCGTTGATGCAGACCCGCGGCGGCATGCTGGCGACGAAGGCGATGGTGCGGCCGAGATCTTCGGGCTGCAGCATTCTGGCCTGTTCCTCCTCCGACGGCACCACCGGCCGCAGCTTCAGGATCGGGGTTGCGACCTCGCCGGGCGACAGGCAGCAGGCGCGCAAGCCGTTGACGCATTCGTCCATGTTGAAGGAATGGGTCAGCGCCAGCACCGCATGTTTTGTGGTGGTGTAGGCCGGGCCCGGCATTTTCGAGACGTGACGGCCGGCCCAGGACGCGACGTTGATGATGCAGCCGTCCTGCTGCGCGCGCATCGCCGGCAGCACCGCGCGCATGCAATACAGCACGCCGTTGAGATTGATCTCGACCAGCCTGTCCCAGCCTTCCAGTTCCATGTCGGCCCAGCTGCGCTTCGGCACGTTGATGCCGGCGCTGTTGACCAGGAGATCGATGCGGCCGTGCTTTGGCAAGGATCTGCTCGGCGGCCTTGGCCACGTCGGCGGACTTGCTGACGTCGAGCGCGATCGCCTCGGCGTTGCCGCCGTTCTTGCCGATCTTCGGCCACCACGGCGTCCAGCGCATCCTTGCGGCGGCCCGAAACCACCACCGTCCAGCCGTCCGCCGCCAGCGCCTCCGCGCCGGCCTCGCCGATACCGCTGCCGCCGCCGGTCACCCAGGCCACGCGTTTCCCGCCTTTTGTCATGCCAACTGTCTCCGTTGCCTTATGAAGGGCGTTTTTGCTATTGAACGCCTTATGGCTTCGCGGCCGATCGCCGCCGCCATTCCCTGCAATGATGCATGAACGCGCCGTCAGAAAACCATCATGAACGCCAACCTGTTTTCACGCCTGTTCGACGACCTCGACGATCCGGCCCGCCTCGCGATCGAAACGCTCGACGGCACGCGCATCAGCTATGGCGATTTGATCGCGCTGGCCGGGCAGATGGCGAATGTGCTGGTGGACGCGCGGCGTCAAGCCGGGCGACCGCGTCGCCGCGCAAACCGAAAAATCGGTGCCGGCGCTGGTGCTCTATCTCGCCGCGGTGCGCGCCGGCGCGGTCTATCTGCCGCTCAACACCGCGTACACGCTCAACGAGCTGGAATATTTCATTGGCGACGCCGAGCCGTCGCTGGTGGTGTGCGATCCCGCCAAGGAAGCGGGCATCGGCGCGATCGCCAGCAAAAGTCAACGCGCGCGTCATGACGCTCGGCGCCGACGGCAAGGGCTCGCTGACCGACGCCGCCGCGAAAGCAAAACCCGAATTCTCAACCGTCGCCCGCGCCAAGGACGATCTCGCCGCGATCCTCTACACCTCGGGCACCACCGGCCGTTCCAAGGGCGCGATGCTGACCCACGACAATCTGGCATCGAACTCGCTCAGCCTGGTCGACTACTGGCGTTTTACCGACAAGGACGTGCTTGATCCACGCGCTGCCGATCTATCACACCCACGGCCTGTTCGTGGCCAGCAACGTCACGCTGTTCGCGCGCGCCTCGATGATCTTCCTGCCGAAATTCGATCCCGAAATGATCATCAAGCTGATGGCGCGCGCCACCGTGCTGATGGGCGTGCCGACCTTCTACGTCCGGCTGCTGCAGAGCCCGGCGTTGACCAAGCAGGCCGCCAGCCACATGCGCCTGTTCATCTCCGGCTCGGCGCCGCTGCTCGCCGACACCCATCGCGAATGGGAGGCGCGCACCGGACATGCCATCCTCGAGCGCTACGGCATGACCGAAACCAACATGAACACCTCGAACCCCTATGACGGTCCGCGGGTGCCCGGCGCCGTCGGCCATCCGCTGCCCGGCGTGTCGGTGCGGGTCACCGATCCCGAGACCGGCAAGGAACTGGCGCGCGACACCATCGGCATGATCGAGGTCAAGGGCCCGAACGTGTTCAAGGGCTACTGGCGGATGCCGGAGAAGACAAAAGCCGAATTCCGCGACGATGGCTTCTTCATCACCGGCGATCTCGGCAAGATCGATCCCGACGGCTATGTGCATATTCTCGGCCGCGGCAAGGACCTGGTGATATCCGGCGGCTTCAACGTCTACCCGAAGGAAATCGAAAGCGAGATCGACGCCATGCCGGGCGTGATCGAATCCGCCGTGATCGGCGTGCCGCATGCGGATTTCGGCGAAGGCGTCACCGCCGTCGTGGTCTGCGGCAAGGACGCCAAGGTCGACGAGGGTTCGGTTCTGAAAGCACTCGATGGCCGATTGGCAAAGTTCAAGATGCCGAAACGCGTGTTCGTGGTCGATGAGCTGCCGCGCAACGCCATGGGCAAGGTGCAGAAGAATATTTTGCGGGATACCTACGCGGATATTTACGCGAAAACGAAATGAAGCACGATCGATGGCTGTCTGGTCTCCTTTTCGGTTCAATAGCGGGCAACAGATCGCAAACCGGTTCGTCATTGCTCCGCTAACGACCGATTCCTCGCACGAGGATGGGACGGCGACCGACGACGAACTCGAATTTATCCGGCGACGCGCCGCCAGCGGGTTCGGAGCCGCCATTTCTTCCGCCACCTACGTCGAACAGGACGGGCGCTCCTGGCAAGGCACCGGCGCGGCTCACGATGGACACCTGTCCAGTCTGCGCCGGCTCGCTGAAGCGATGCGCGCTTCAGGCAGCCTTGCGATCCTGCAAATCTATGATGGCGGGCGCATCGCGAAACCCGAGTTGATAGGGGAGGAATGTCTGCGCGCGGCTTCCGCCGTTGCATCGTTGCGCCCCGGCGCCAGGACGCCGCGGGCGATGACTTCAGACGAGGTTGAAAACCTGATTGCGCGCTTTCGGGAAGCGGCAACGCTTGCCCGAAAGGCCGGCTTCGACGGCGTCGAGATCCACGGCGCCAATCATTATGCGGTTCATCAATTTTTTTCGCCGCGGGCCAATCATCGCGACGACCATTGGGGCGGCACGCTTTCCAAGCGCATGAATTTTGCGCTTGCTGTCGCTCAGGCGGTTCGCGACGCACTGGGTCCGAAGCTCATTGCAGGATTTCGCATCACGCCGTTTGAGGCCGAGGCGGACGGTTACACGCTTGATGACGCCAAACTGCTTTGCAACGAATTGGCAAAATTGAATCTCGACTATATCTCCGTGTCGCTCGATGATTACCGGATGAGCCGGCCGACGGGAGAGGCACGGGTCTATGATCGTCCGGTCGAGCAGACGCGTGCGCCGGCAGCGAGCCCGATCACGGAATTTGCCCGAATTATCGCGGGGCGCAGCGCGGTGATGGCGAGCGGCGGGATCAAAACCTGCGCGGATGCCGAGGGGGCGATCAAACTGGGCGCCGATCTGGTTGCCGTAGGGCGCGCCGTGGTCGTTGATCCCGAGTGGCTTTCCAAGGTTCGAAGCAACAGGGAAACAGCGATCCTGGCAGGACTGCCAAACGACAGACTGGAAATCGCCAGCGCGCTAAGCATCCCCGAGCGGATGGTCGAATATTTGTTGAGCCGTCCAGGCTGGATCCCCCGCCTTTGAGCTCGGTCGCGGCAATGCGCAAGCGCGCTTGACCACCGCGGCGCCGTTAACCACGGCGTCATTACAGTGCGGATCGAATTGCGCGCGCCGCTTTAATTTTTCGTTATTTCCAATTCGGGATTACTTTTCCGTTATTTCCGGTCCCGGATTATGCTGCGGCGAATAAAGACGCTCGAGAGCTTCGGGATGAATCACCCTCGCCGATTTGCACGGGTTCGACCGACCGGACAGGTGTCCAAGGTCGGGAAAATCATCGTTGCGCCGCGCGACCCGGTCATCGACTGCACGATCGTTGATTATTCGGCCGGCGGCGCCTGCCTCGACGTTGGCTTCGTCAACCTGCCGCAACGGTTTGAATTGCTCTGGGGCACCACCAAGAAAAAATGCCGCGTGGTGTGGAAAGCCGGAAGACGATTCGGCGTCGTGTTCTAGAGCGTTTTCGAGCGAAGTGGATACCCGTTCGCGTGAAGAAAACGCGTCAAAACAAGAATCTAGACCTTCGGTTCTGATTCTATCAGAACCGAAAAGCTCCAGGCTTGATCGAACGTCGCTACTCGACCGTTGAAAATTCCAGAGACGCCAAGGGAACGTCGAGCACGTAAACAAGGCCGCTCGGCTCATAGGTCAGCTTGACGCTGCCCCTGAGCTGCTTGCCGAGGGTCTCGATCAGGCGCGTGCCAAAACTCTGCCGGGTCGGAGCCTGCACGGTCGGCCCGCCGTGCTCCCTCCAGATGAACTGCACGCGCTTGTCTTGATCCACCACCCAGCTGATGGCAACCCGGCCGGCCGGGATCGACAGCGCGCCAAACTTGGTGGTGTTGGTGCAGAGCTCGTTCAGCGTCATGGCAATGGCGATCACCGCGCCGGATGCGATCTGGACGTCAGGCCCCTCGATGGAGAATTTCGCCAGATCCGGATTGTCGAACGGCTCGATGGCGCCGCGGACGATCTTTCGCAGGTCCGCGCTGGTCCATCGCGCCTGCAACAGCAGATCATGCGCCCGACCGAGCGCCAGCAGCCGGCCTTCGATCGCTTCCTGTGCGAGTTGCGTGCTCGAAGCGTTGCGCAGGCTTTGCGAGGCAATGGCGCCCACCGTCGCCAGCGTGTTCTTGATGCGGTGGTGAAGCTCTTCCAGAATCAGCTTTTGCAGCTTGTCGGCGGCTTCGCGCGCCTTGGCATCGATACCGGCCTGCTCCAGCAAGGTCTCGGCACTGAGCTTGGCCTGGGTCAGCAACAGCCGGAGACTGACGTTCTCGGCGGTCAGCTGCTCCTGGGCAAAGCGCGACCCCGACATCAAATCAAAAGCTTCTCGATCGTGATCCATTTTGAGCATCGACACGCGTATCACATTATGTCCGGTCCCGGGCATATCTTTCGGCCACAAGGTGGTGGTTCTGCCGCTTTGGCCGCACCGCCGGCCGTTTCCGGCCGAAATCAGGCGAGTCCGATCATATCCTGCATTTCCGTGATCATTTGGGCCGATTCCAACGGCTTGCCGAAGAACCGGCTGTCGCGCGGAATCTCGGCGCTCGACAATCGCAACTGCCCTGAGACGAGGATAATCTTGAGTTGCGGCCAACGCGCGTAAACAGCATGTGCCAGTTGGAGGCCATCCATGCTGCCGGGCATCTGGATGTCGGTGAACAGCAACGCAATATCGGACCTCGACTGCAGGATGCCGAGGGCCTCGTCGGCATCCACGGCTTCGACGGGGGTATAGCCGGCGTCCTCCACGATATCGACGGATCGCATGCGCAAGATCATGTCGTCTTCGACGATCAGCACGATCGGCGGAATTTTCGTACGATCCAGCATCGCTCAGCGCCGCGCCGTCACCAGGCGCGCCTCGCTGACCAGGGAGCTTGTGCCGGTCGTGTGCAGGCAGGAGGCAGAGAAGTTGGGCCAGACCTGGCCTGAACAGGCTCCCGCGGCGCTATGGACCGGAAGCCGGTCCGCCTTGATCGAAGCCTCGGCTTCGCTCGCTTTGGCGGGAAGCGCAAAACCAGGCAGTGCCATTATCCATGCGCCGAGAACTGCGAATAACACGAGGGCGGCGAGCGATCTGATCATTTTGAGGCTGCTGACTGCGGCTGGTCGCCGATCCCGCTGCGCTTGGGGATCGCTTGACAATGGACCCCGTGAAACAAAGTTCCGGAGGCAGGGGTTATATTTGCCGTTTTCTCTCGTGGTCGGCGGGCAAACGGCCGAAACGTTCACGAGATGACGCCGCTGCGAGCCGTCGCCGCGGATCGAATTCCACCTTTGAATCCTTGAGCAGGTCGATGACGCCGTCGCGTCCGTCGACTTCGAGCGTGAGTGTCTGCAGCGTCCACACGCCAGCTTTCTTCTCCGCCGTCAACGAAACCTGGCCGCTCGCCTTCGAGCCGCTTGCCGAAAAACGCAAGGCAGCCTGTCCGGTGTCACCCGAGATCTTGATCGAGCCGGACGGTATGCCGGTCGAGATCGGGGTGCCCAGCAGTTCAGCCGCTTCAATGCTGGCCTGAACTTTGGCTGCCCCGAGCCGGTAGGCATCGGAATTCTCAAGCACGTAGAAAACGCCGCCGAACAAGCCGCCGAACAGGACGATCGCTGCCAGCCAGACGATGACGCCCCATATTGCCCATTGCCGTTGCACCCGCCTGAAATGCTCGACGCTGTCCCAGCGTCCGTTGCGCCAGGCCCAGCGGCTGCCTTTGGCGCCGAGCACGAACATCATGATGAAGCCTATGCCCGGAACGAGCGTCAGCAGCGCGATAAAGCTGTTGTTGCCGATGCCCCAGATCCAGTTGAGCAGGAACGCGCCCCAATTCCAGCGGTCGAGCTCCGGCGGAATTTCGGCCGTATTGAACGGGAACGCGGACGTCGCTCATCTTCAAAATCCTGCGAAGTGGCAATGCGGATTTAATATGACTCCGGTCGCTCTACTCAATCACCTCATCGGAGCGCAGCAGGAATGCTTCGGATATTACCAGACCAATCGCCTTCGCAGTCTTGAGATTGACGACCAACTCGAATTTAGTCGGCTGCATCACCGGCAGGTCGGTGGTCTTGACGCCCGACAATATCTTGCCGGCATAGATTCCGGTCTGGCGATAGCCGTCTCCGAAATCCGGCCCATAGCTGAGCAGACCGCCGGTTTGCGCGAATTCGCGGCGAAACGACACCGCGGGAAGTTTGTAACGGATCGCCAGGCCAGCGAGTTTTTCGCGCATCGAGCCGTAGAACGGGTCGTTGCAAATCAAGACGGCCGCGGCCTGTTGTTGAGCGAAGCTTGCGAAAGCCGCATCGATCTCGGCGTCGGTGGCGGCATTCATCACCACCATGTTCGCCCCGAGCCGCGTCGAGGCTTCCTCCACTTCCTGCCTTTGCGCCTTCGCGGCCGGATATTGCGGATTGATCAGCACGCCGAGGGTCTTCGCCTGCGGCAACAGTCTCATGCAGCAGTTCGAGCCGTTTGGCCTCCAGCGCCGAACCGATCATGCTGATACCGGTAACGTTGGCCTCCGGCCGATTGAGACTGGCGACCAGACCGGCCTTGATCGGATCGGCGGCGCTGATGAAAACGATCGGGATCGACGACGTCGCGTTCCTGGCGGCGCGACCGGGATCGCTCCCGCCGGCGGCGATGATCAGCGCGACGGGCTTGCGCACCAGTTCGGCCGCAAGCGCCGGCAACCGATCATCAGTGGCCGTCGGCCCAGCGATATTCGATGGCCAGGTTCCGGCCTTCGACATAGCCGGCTTCCTTCAGGCCCCGTCGGGTCGCCTCGACCAGACTGACCTGATCCTCAGCCAGTCCGCTGCCGAGATATCCGATCACCGGACTGCCGGAAGCCTGCGCCCGCGCCGCGAGCGGCCACGCCGTGGCGCCCGCCAGCAGCATGACGAATTCGCGTCGCTTCATGCTTTTCCTATCAAACCACGCCGCCATCTATAGCAGGCTGAGCACGAACTCGGCTGCCGACGATCAGCAGATAACAGCCGAACGCGACTTCCAGCGTGCGCTTGGACAGCGCATGCGCGACCCGCACCCCAAAACCCGCGGTGAGCAGGCTGGTCGGCATCACCAGCACCGCGCCGATCAGCGAGACATAGCCGAGCGCAAACGGCAATTGCAGCGCCGCGACATCGGGATAATGCGCGGCCGCGGGCCAGCCGGCATAGACATAACCGATCGCGCCGGGGATCGAGATCAGCACCGCGAGCGCCGAGGAGGTCGCGACCGCCTGGTGGATCGGACGGCCATAAAACGTCATCAGCAAATTGGCGAACAATCCGCCGCCGATCCCCATCAGGGTCGAGAGCAGGCCGACGAAAAACCCGAACGCCTTCATCAGCGGCCCCTTCGGCAAATCGTCGCCGAACTTCCAGGTTTCCCGCGCCAGCATCAATCGCGCGGCAGCCGAATAGGCCACCAATACGAACACGATCTTGAACAGCCGCTCCGGCGCATAGCGCGCGGTGATGCTGCCCGCGATCACGCCGGCCAATACCGGCAGCCACCAAGCCTTGATCACTTCCATGTCGACGGCGCCACGGGCGAGATGGGCGCGGTAGGAGCGAATCGAAGTCGGGATGATGATCGCCAGCGAAGTGCCGATGCAGAGCGGCATCCGCACCTCCAGGGGGACGCCGGCGAGGCGGAAACATTCATAGAAGACCGGGACCAGGACAGCGCCGCCGCCGATCCCGAACACGCCGGCGAGAAACCCCGACAGCGCGCCGACCGCGACCAGCAGCAGCGCCAGTTCGATCAGCTCGGTGACATCCAGCCCCGCGATCGTCATCCTGCAATGTCCTCCGCCGCGCACGTGCTGTGGCGCGTTCTTGAACCGTGAATAGAGCGTTCCTGAATCGTGCTTCAGGTATACCAGCCATCAGCCGCAAGCATGCTTGTCAATGCCCGCTGCCGCAGGCCCCCACGAAGGCTCATGGAGGCTCTGACGAAGGCTCATACGTAAGGATGAACGTTGGTTCGGTATTGGTGATTTTCATCGTTGCGCTGGCGGTTTTCAGTTCGTAAATAGAATTGCTCTATCGCGATCCCGCATCGGGCCCCGCCGCAGGCCCGCAACCGCTAAAAAGCCGCCGATGACCGCCAGGATCGAACGCCCGCTTTCGCCATTCCTCACCTACCGCTGGACGTTGACGATGGCGCTGTCCATCATCCATCGCGCCACCGGGATCGCGCTGTATGTCGGCACCCTGCTGCTGGCGTGGTGGCTGATCGCCGCCGCCACCGGACCCGCCCCCTATGCCTACGTGCAGGCTTTCACCACGAGCTTGATCGGGCGGCTGATCGTGTTCGGCTACACCTGGGCGCTGATGCACCATCTGCTCAGCGGCGTCAGGCATTTCGTCTGGGACCTCGGTTACGGCTTCAAGGCCAATGAGCGCGAGGCGATGACCTGGGGCGCCGCGATCGGCGGCATCTCGCTCACCGTGCTGTTGTGGGTGATCGCCTATATGGTTGGAGGCAGCCGATGAGCACGCCCACCACACCCGTTAAATCCAATTCTTCGATGTCAATGCGCACGCCGCTGGCGCGGGTGCGCAATCTCGGCGCCTCGCATTCCGGCACCTCGGATTTCTGGCGCCAGCGCCTCACCGCGGTGGCGATGGTGCTGTTGATGGTGCCGGTCATCGTCATCGTGATGATGCTGCGCAGCAGCAACCAGGCCGGCGCGGTGCAAGTCCTCTCTTCGCCGCTGGTCGCGATCATCATGCTGTTGTTCATCATCGCAAGCTGCTGGCACATGAAGATCGGCATGCAGGTGGTGATCGAGGACTACATCCATGGCGAAAAGATAAAGCTCGCTTCGATCATGGCCAACAATTTCTTCTGCATCGCGGTGGCGCTGGCCTCGATCTACGCGATCCTCAAAATGTCATCGGGAGTGTAATCCATGGCCGCCGAGGGCAACGGAAAAGCCGGAAATGGCAGCGGTGGTCCGGCCACCAATGGAAAATCCTATCCGATCGAAGATCATACCTATGACGTCGTCGTGGTCGGCGCCGGCGGCGCGGGACTGCGCGCGGTAGTCGGCTGCGGCGAGGCCGGTCTGCGCACGGCCTGTATTACCAAAGTGTTTCCGACCCGCTCGCACACGGTAGCCGCCCAGGGCGGCATCTCCGCCTCGCTCGGCAACATGCATCCGGACGACTGGCGCTGGCACATGTACGACACCGTCAAGGGGTCGGACTGGCTCGGCGACCAGGACTCGATCGAATACATGGTGCGCAACGCGCCCGACGCGGTCTACGAGCTGGAGCATTGGGGCGTGCCGTTCTCGCGCACCGAGGACGGCAAGATCTATCAGCGGCCGTTCGGCGGCATGACGCTGGACTACGGCAAGGGCCAGGCGCAGCGCACCTGTGCCGCCGCCGACCGCACCGGCCACGCCATGCTGCACACGATGTACGGCCAGGCGCTGCGCCATGCCGCGGAATTCTACATCGAGTTCTTCGCCATCGACCTGATCATGGACGACCAGGGCACCTGCCGCGGCGTGATCGCGCTTAAAACTCGACGACGGCACGCTGCACCGCTTCCGCGCGCAGACCACCATTCTCGCGACCGGCGGCTATGGCCGCGCCTATGCCTCCTGCACCTCGGCGCATACCTGCACCGGCGACGGCGGCGCGATGGCGCTGCGCGCCGGCCTGCCGCTGCAGGACATGGAGTTCGTCCAGTTCCATCCGACCGGCATCTACGGCTCGGGCTGCCTCGTCACCGAAGGCGCGCGCGGCGAAGGCGGCTATCTGGTCAATTCCGAAGGCGAGCGCTTCATGGAGCGCTATGCGCCGTCCGCCAAGGACCTCGCCTCGCGCGACGTGGTGTCGCGCGCGATGACCATCGAAATGCGCGAAGGCCGCGGCGTCGGCAAGAAGAAGGATCACATCTTCCTGCACCTCGACCATCTCGATCCCAAGGTGCTGGCACGAACGGCTGCCGGGCATTTCCGAATCGGCCAAGATCTTCGCCAATGTCGACGTCACCCGCGAGCCGATCCCGATCCTGCCGACCGTGCACTACAACATGGGCGGCATCCCGACCAACTTCCACGCCGAAGTGCTGACCAAGGCCAACGGCGACGACAATGCGGTGGTGCCGGGCCTGATGGCGATCGGCGAAGCCGCCTGCGTCTCGGTGCATGGCGCCAACCGGCTCGGCTCCAACTCGCTGATCGACCTCGTGGTGTTCGGCCGCGCCGCGGCGCTGCGCTGCGCCGAAAAGCTGACGCCGAACGGCAAGCAGCCGGAATTGCCGGCCGGCTCCGCCGACAAGGCGCTCGGCCGGCTCGACCATTATCGCTACGCCTCCGGCGGCACGCCGACCGCAAAGCTGCGCGACAGCATGCAGCATGTGATGCAGAACAATTGCGCGGTGTTCCGCACCGGCGAGATCCTCGAAGAAGGCCAGAACCTGATCCACAAGGTTCACGGCGGCATCGGCGACGTCTCGGTGAGCGACCGCTCGCTGATCTGGAATTCCGATCTGGTCGAGACGCTGGAATTCGACAATCTGATCGCGCAGGCGGTGGTGACGATGGACTCGGCGGCGAACCGCACCGAGAGCCGCGGCGCCCATGCGCGCGAGGATTTTCCGACCCGCGACGACAAGAACTGGATGAAGCACACGCTGGCGTGGATCGACGATGGCGGCAAGACCAAGATCGATTATCGCCCGGTGCACGACTACACCATGACCAATGACGTTCAGTACATCCCGCCGAAGGCGCGGGTGTATTGAGCACTGCCCGTCATGCGCGGGCTTGACCCGCGCATCCATCCATCTTCGCGAGAAGATGGATTGCCGGGTCGAGTCCGGCAATGACGGATGAAACGAGAGGCAGACAGATGGCTGAATTCGCACTGCCGAAGAACTCGAAGATCAGCGGCGGCAAGACCTGGCCGAAGCCCGCGGGCGCGACCGAGACGCGCGAATTCAACGTCTATCGCTGGAACCCGGACGACGGCAAGAATCCCAGCGTCGATACCTATTACATCGACATCCACGATTGCGGCCCGATGGTGCTCGACGGCCTGATCTGGATCAAGAACCACATCGACCCGACGCTGACCTTCCGCCGCTCCTGCCGCGAAGGCGTCTGCGGCTCCTGCGCCATGAACATCGACGGCCAGAACACGCTGGCCTGCACCAAGTCGATGCACGACGTGAAGGACGGCGCGGTCAAGATCAATCCGCTGCCGCACCAGCCGGTGGTCAAGGATCTGGTGCCCGACCTGACCAATTTCTACGCGCAATATGCCTCGATCGAGCCGTGGCTGAAGACCACCACGCCGACGCCGCAGAAGGAATGGAAGCAGAGCCACGAGGACCGCGAAAAGCTCGACGGCCTCTACGAATGCATTCTGTGCGCCTGCTGCTCGACCTCGTGCCCGAGCTATTGGTGGAACAGCGAACGCTTCCTCGGCCCCGCCGCGTTGCTGCAGGCGACGCGCTGGGTCAAGGACAGCCGCGACGAGGCCACCGGCGAGCGGCTCGACAATCTCGAGGACCCGTTCCGGCTCTATCGCTGCCACACCATCATGAACTGCGCCAAGGCCTGCCCGAAGGGCCTCAATCCCTCCGAGGCGATCGCCGAACTCAAGCTGAAGATGGTCGAGCGGCAGATTTAGCGTGCAGCCAAAGACCGTCATCCTGAGGAGGCGCGCCAGCGCCGTCTCGAAGGATGGTGTTCAGCGCAGTGCTTGCAGCCATCCTTCGAGACGCCGCTTCGCGGCTCCTCAGGATGACGGCGCGTTGTAAACCGGCTATGCATGCGGCCCATCCTCAACGCCTCGCGAGGCCGGTTTGACGACACCGACGCATCCGCTTGCGCATCCCCTTGTTGCGACCGCGGCCAATGATTTGACGGCGCCGCGATTCGGGGCGTTCGCGCCCAACGCCGCGCAGAAAACCGTGATCTCGCTGGCGCAACGGACGCGGCTGAAGCGCGGCGCGTTCCGGCCGATGCTGTCGCGGCTGGTCAACCTGCTGCGCGCCGGCCCCGTCGACGTGCAATACCAGGGCGCCTCGTTCCGGTTCTATCATCAGGCCAGCGCCACCGAGCGCGGCGCGCTGTTCAATCCCGATTACAATATCGAGGAGCTGGATTTTTTGCGGGCGCATACGCCTGACGGCGGTGTGTTCGTCGATGTCGGCGCCAATGTCGGCACCTATGCGATGCCGCTGGCGCGCCATGTCGGCGGCAACGGCAAGGTCATCGCGGTCGAACCGCATCCGATCACCCATGCGCGGCTGGCGTTCAACCGCGACGCCTCCGGTTTCACGCAAGTGGCGCTGGTCGCCGCCGCGGCCGGGCCTGCCGACGGCGAGCTGATGATCGAGACCGACGGCGACAATCTCGGCGCCAGCCACATCGTGGCGGGCGATCGCGCCGGCAATGCCATCAAGGTGCCGTCGCTGCGGCTGCAGCGCATCCTCGGTGAGGCCGGCGTCGACCATGTCGATGCGCTGAAGATCGATGTCGAAGGTTTTGAAGACCGCGTGCTGACCGGTTTTTTCAGGCAAGCGCCGCAAGCGCTGTGGCCGCGCGCGGTGGTGATCGAACATCTGTCGCGCGACGAATGGGAGAGTGACTGCATCGCCGACATGTTTTCGCGCGGCTACGCCGAGACCGGCAGGACCCGCAGCAACACGCTGCTGGTGAAAAAATAGCTGCCCGGCTGCCGGTTCCATACCCGGCGAAAGAGGAACATCGGCGCGCCGGCGCCGTTATCGCTCCAGAGCCGATGCAACAATCGATGGAGCGACCGATGACCAATGACAATGCGCGCGACGTGGACCGCGCCTGGGAACTGATGAAGAAGATCGGCTTCGCGATGCTGGTGACCCATGATGGCGACAAGCTTCGCGCCCGGCCGATGAGTGCCTTTCTCGAGCGCGACAGCAACGCGATCTACTTCCTGACCGACGCACGGCGGCACAAGGACGAAGAAATCGCGCGCAATCCCGGCGTCAACCTGTCGTTCGCCAACGCCAGCGACCAGAAATATGTCTCGGTCACCGGCACCGCCGTCGTCTCCAACGATCGCGCCAAGATCAAGCAACTATTTTCGACGCCGGCGAAGGCGTGGTGGGATAGCGCCGAGGATCCGAACATTCGCGTCCTGAAGATCACGCCGGACGACGCCGAATTCTGGGACACGCCGGGCTCGGTCATCAGCTATGTGAAGATGGCGACCGCAGCGGTCACGGGATCGCGGCCCGAGATCGGCGACAACCGCAAGGTCTCGATGTAGATGCCGATCGAGCCCCCCGAAATACCCCCGGCCACGCCGGGGAATCCCACCGAACCGCCGCAGGAAGCGCCTCCGGGCAACCCGCAGCCGGACATCCCTCCGCCGGTGCGCGAGCCCGGCGAATCACCGCGTCCGGAGGAATTGCCCGGCAACATGCCGGAAGAACTTCCGGTGCGCGGACCGCAAGGGCCAACCACGCCCAATCCCGCGACAATGTAAAAACTTCATTTGAAGCCTGCGGCTGAATGCGCAATGAACAACTGCGCCTGCAACCCATTGCCGCAGCGAAATAAAAAACGCTATCCCGTTGTCGCCCGCCACAATCCGGCCCAATGGTTGGCTGTTGATCGTCACGCCGAAACATTCGGTTGCTGAAGATTTCTTTGCCGTCAGAACCTTTCCGGGGACCTCAATCATATGACACACCTTCGTCTCGTGCTGCTCGCTTCAACCGCGTTGACGGTGATGCAGTTCGCAAACACCGCGTCGCATGCGCAGACAGCGCCGATCGTCGTTGCCCAAGCCAAGGAAGAACTCGGTCCCGACGGAAAACCGAAGCCGAAGGGGCCGCCGCCGAAGGCCGCGCCGGCGCCCGCCAAGCCGCCTGCCGCGGCACCGCCGCCGCGCCCCGCTCCGCCCGCGGCACCGCCGCCCCATGCCGCGCCGCCACCGCCGCACGCCGCGCCTCCCACGCCACCACCGCCGCCGCATGCAGCTCCGCCCGCTGCTCCGACGCCGCATGCGCAGCCCGAGATCAGCCATCCGACACCGCCCGCGGCCTCACCACCGCCGGCCGCGCCCCATGCGCCGACCCCGCCTCCGGGTGCGCCGGCCGCGCATGAACACGAGCGCGAACGGGAGGCTCCCGGACAGACGCCGCCTCCCGGTGGCGCGAGACCGCCGGGTGCGCCTCCGGCTGCGACGCCTCAGGTCACGCCGCAAACCCAGGCCCCGGCCGTGACACCCAATGCGGTCCGGCCGCAGGTCGCGCCGCCCGCTAACGCGCCGGCAGCACAGCCGAACGCAGCACCGCCAGGACCCGGCGGACGCCCGCCTGGACAAGGTGCTGGCCCCGCAGGCGCTGCACCGGGCGGCGCGCCGTTCGCCCACCGCGCGGCGCCGACCATCACCACGCCGCTGCCCGCCGCGCCCGCGCCTGCCCAGGCGCTGAAGCCTATCGCCGCCGGCGCCGCCGGCGCCCGGACCGCGCAGCCTCAACGACTTCCGTGCCGAACGGCACGAAACCCAGGAGGGCGGACGCACCGTCATCACCGAACCCGGCCGCGTCATCATTCGCGATCCCAACGGTGAGTCGTTCATCCGCCACGACGAAGTCGATCGCTTCCGCTTCGGCGCCCGCGACATCCAGACCCAGCAGGTCGGCGGCGAAACCCGCACCATCGTGTTCCGTCCCGACGGCAGCGAGATCATCACCATCGTCGGCCCCGACGGCCAGTTGCTGCGCCGGATCCGCCGGGATCAGCAGGGCCGCGAGATCATCATCATCGACAACAGCTATCGCGATCCGCGCGCGGTCGGCGGCTTCTATGTCGACCTGCCGCCGCCGGTGATCCGCATTCCCTACGATCGCTACATCGTCGACGGCGGACGATGCGTCGCCCGATCTGATCTACGACACCATGGAGGCTCCGCCGGTGGACCGGATCGACCGGCGCTATTCGCTCGACGAAATCCGCTACAGCCCGTCGGTGCGGATGCTGATGCCGAGCATCGATCTCAGCTCCATCAACTTCGAAACCGGATCGTGGGAAATCCCGCCGGATCAGGCGGCCAAGCTGCAGGTGATCGCGGACGGCCTCAATCGCGCGATCCAGCGCAATCCGCGCGAGGTGTTTTTGATCGAGGGCCACACCGACGCGGTCGGCAACGACGTCGACAATCTGTCGCTGTCGGACCGCCGCGCCGAATCGGCTGCCGAACTGCTGACCCAGCAATTCGGCGTGCCGGCGGAAAACCTGACGTCGCAGGGCTACGGCTCGCAATACCTCGAAAGAACAGACCGACGGACCGAGCCGCATCAACCGGCGCGTCACCGTCCGCCGCATCACGCCATTGCTCAATGGCGGTACGGCCTCGCTGCCACCGCCGCCGCCCGGCATCGATCGCCGCCGCGCTGAGACGAACAGACTAGCGAACGAAAATGGCCGGGAGCAATCCCGGCCATTTTGTTCTGATCGCTCCGAAAAGTTGGTGCAGGCGCTCTTTGCGCCGTGCGCACCATGCGCCCCTGCTTAGCCGATCAAAGAAGGCACCGAACGCACTGCCCGAACGCGCCGACACTGCGTTTCGGCTCCCGCGCGCGCTGAGGACCCGGCGTACGAAGCCTCACCCTTTGTCGTTCTCGAGCTTGAAGATCGGGCGAGCCTTCGCCGCTCGAGAGCAGGCCCGTCTCGGCGTAGAGATTCGAACTTGGCGCGGGTGTCGGTGATATCGAGGTTGCGCATGGTGAGCTGGCCGATGCGGTCGGCCGGCGTGAACGCCGCATCCTCGACCTTTTCCATGCTCAGCCGCTCCGGCGTGTAGGTCAGGTTGGGGCTCTCGGTGTTCAGGATCGAGTAGTCGTTGCCGCGGCGCAGCTCCAGCGTCACCTCGCCGGTGACCGCGCGCGCGACCCAGCGCTGGGCGGTTTCGCGCAGCATCAGCGCCTGCGAATCGAACCAGCGGCCCTGGTACAGCAAGCGGCCGAGCCGCATGCCGCTGATGCGGTATTGCTCGATGGTGTCTTCGTTGTGGATGCCGGTGACCAGGCGCTCATAGGCGATGTGCAGCAGCGCCATGCCCGGCGCCTCGTAGATGCCGCGGCTCTTGGCCTCGATGATGCGGTTCTCGATCTGGTCGCTCATGCCGAGGCCATGGCGGCCGCCGATGGCGTTGGCCTCGAGGAACAGCGCGACCGGATCGGCGAAGGTCTGGCCGTTCAGCGCGACCGGCTGGCCTTCCTCAAAACGCACGGCGACCGTTTCGGCCTTGACGTTGCAGTCGTCGCGCCAGAACGGCACGCCCATGATCGGATTGACGATCTTGATGCCGCTGTCGAGGCTCTCGAGATCCTTGGCCTCGTGGGTCGCGCCGAGGATGTTGCTGTCGGTCGAATAGGCCTTTTCGGCGCTCATCTTGTAGCCGAAGCCGTGCGCGGTCATGAACGCCGACATTTCGGCGCGGCCGCCCAGTTCGTCGATGAACTGCTGGTCGAGCCAGGGCTTGTAGATCTTGAGGCCCGGATTGGTCAGCAGGCCGTAACGGTAGAAGCGCTCGATATCGTTGCCCTTGAAGGTCGAGCCGTCGCCCCAGATGTTGACGCCGTCCTCCTTCATCGCCGCCGACCAGCATGGTGCCGGTCACGGCGCGGCCGAGCGGCGTGGTGTTGAAATAGGTGATGCCGCCGGTCGAGATGTGGAAGGCGCCGGACTGCATCGCGGCGATGCCCTCGTGCACCAGTTGCGAGCGGCAATCCACCAGCGCGGGCTTTTTCGGCGCCGTATTCCAGCGCCTTGCGCGGAATCTCGTCGTAGTCGGTCTCGTCGGGCTGGCCGAGATTGGCGGTATAGGCAAAGACGCGCGCGCCCTTCTGCTTCATCCACAACAGCGCCGCGCTGGTGTCGAGACCGCCCGAGAAGGCGATGCCGACTTTTTCCCCCTTGGGCAGGCTTTTCAGGATCGTACTCATCGAACTTCCAATCGGTCGGGATTTGCGGGGCCGTGCAAGACGGTCCCTGCGCGAATATCAAATTTCACCGCGATGGGACAGGCCCGACTTCCGCGCCCGCGCCAGCGCTGCTGCAGGCGGTAGCCCGGCCATGCGAACCGGGTCAGCGCGGCATCGACATCCTCGTCGGTCAGGCGGGTCCGCGGCCAGCGGTAAATATAGCCATGGGTGAGCCAGATCAGCAGGAACGTCACCAGCCCCGCGGTCGCCACATCGGTAAAGAAATGCCCGCCGAACGCCATCCGCAGCACGCTGGTGGTCACGCCGAACAGCGTTGCGCCGAGATAAGCCGCCGCACGCCATGGCGGCGGCGCCAGCGCCGCGGGCGCGTAGGTCCAGAACGCGGTGGCGCCCTCGCCCGAGAAGAACGAACAGTTGCGCCCGCAGCTGCCGCGCGGATCCCACCACGCCACGAACGCCTCGGGCCCGCCAAATTGCGTCACCACCACCGGGCGCGGGCGGCCCCAATAGGACTTGAAACCGAGATTGGTGAAGATGCCGGCCGACAGCGTCAAGGTCACCAGCAGGAACATGATCGCGCGCCCCGACATCAGCAGCCGCCGGTCCGGCCGCACGAACTTGACGATCAGGGCGATGATCGCCGGCAGCGCCATCGCCCACGCCAGCCACATCGCGACGTCGCGCGCGAGAGCGGCGGTGCTGTTGAATTTCAGCGGAAACGATTTGGTCGCCGGGTCGTAAAACAAGGCGGCGAGTTTCAGGTCGAGCTCGGGATAGATCCCGAACAGCAATCCGATCACAAGCGCCAACGCCAGCGCGATGAAAAGTCCGGTCCGGTTCATATGCGGGGTTTAACCGAGGTGATTTGCGATGAAAAGCTCTCTTCACCGGCCCCTCGAGGGCGAATCACTCGACCGGCGGCTGCGGCGAATGCGCCGGCATTGGCGGCGGGGGACGCTGCGGGCGCGGCGGTTGCCGCCAGGCCCCGGCGTTACGGCCCGCGATCATCCAGTACACCATGCCGCCGACGATCCCCGCGCCGGTCATAATTTCCAGGTGACGCCGCACGATGCCCTCGAACCTGAGCGTATCGGTATCGAACGGGATCAGGCCGAGATAGCAGGCCAGCCCCACCAATCCGCCGCCGAGCGCATAGGTCAGCGCGCCGCGGACGTAAAACGCCTCGGTGATCGCCGCCACCACCATCGCCGGCACCAGCGCAAAGCCGCTGATGAAGATGAACCCGAAGCCGAGGATGATGTTGAACGCGCCGGTATCGACCGGGCCCTCGCCGAGATCGCTGAACTCCGGAAACAGCACCGCGACCACCACGATCATGCCGGCGACCAGACAGGCCGCGAGGAAACCGAACAGGATTACGAACAGGCGGCCGATCAGTGCCATAAGATAAATCCAGTCTTTGCTTCCAACCCATCCGCCGCCTCATCCTGAGGAGCCGCGAAGCGGCGTCTCGAAGGATGGGCCGAGCACATCAATCATGGTTCGAGACGCGCGCAAAGGTGCGCGCTCCTCACCATGAGGCCGTCATTTTTCGATCAATCCGTCATCGCCATCGCGCGCAGCGCCTGGCGCTCGCGCGCGGACAATTTCTC
>CAVOTZ010000007.1:0-121106 GCA_963699465.1 uncultured Alphaproteobacteria bacterium | reverse complement strand
TCACGGCGTATTGCTCCCTGCATGTAGTGCCACAGCGTCTCCCAGCGCTCGTGGTCCGGCGCGTCGGGGCCGACCAGCCCGGAGACGATCGCAGCCGCGACTTCGCCGCCATGCACGTCCGGCCGGTGCAGGAAGTTGAGGTCGTAATAGGGATCGACATGGGCGCCGGCCTGCAGACCGATGATGGCGCGGAAGCGCTCGGGGTGATCGAGCGCGAGGTGCAGCGCGATACGGCCGCCGATCGAGCAGCCCATCACGATCGGCCGGTCGAGTTCGAGCGCGGTCATGATCTCCAGGATCATCGAAGTGTAGTGCGCGGAAGTGAGCTGGTATTCCTCGTCATGCCAACCCGACGGCGGCGACGACTTGCCGTGCCAGGGCATGTCGAAGGCGATGACGCGATGGTTCGACGTGACGCGCGCATCGTTCATCAGCGCGCGGTACTGCCGCCCGTCGGCGCCGGCGGTGTGCAGGCAGAGCAACGGCGTGCCCTGGCCGGCTTCCTCGACATAGATGCGATGCTTCCGATCGAACAAATCAAGATGCATATAGCGGCCGATGATCGGCTCGAACTGCACGCTCATCTGCCTGCTCCCTGGCGCAGCTTGCCGAGCGCTTCCTTGAAGTAGCGCAGATTGGCCATGAAGATGTGCAGGTCGCCCTCGGCTTTCAGCGCGCGGCGTTTTATCAGGGCCATCAGGTCGTTCGACCCTGGCGGCGGTCGATGCTCCAGAATTTGCCCCAGGCTTCCGCGTCCGCGCGCAGCGCGAAAGCCGACGAAGGCATCACGAACGGGCCCGGCGTTACCGACACGATGCGGCCTTCGAAGATCGCGATCAGCCAGGCCGCCGCGCCGATTTCCAGCAGGAAAGTCGTGGTCAGATATCGGCCGCGCCTGACCAGGGCGGCATCGGCATTGACCAATTGTTGCAGCGCCTCGATCACCTCATACCTCCCCGGCCGATCGCGTATTCAGGCGGGCATGATGGGGTGAATGCCAGCGGCGTCAACCGGCTGCGCAGGGTTGTTACCGCCCCGCTAGAGCCAGGCGCAGACCAGCGCCAGATTGGCGACACAGGCCCCCAGCAGCGCCACCGACAGCGCGATGGGCAGGTGGTGGTTCGAGGTTTGCAGGATCGTTCGCGTCATGGCGGAACTCATCGGGCGATTCTAGCCTGGGAGTCTCGACCAATATTTTTCCAATATTTTCCCGGAATTCAGGACTTGTTAAGACTTAGACACATCAGGCGAGACTCGGCGACAAGGCCTGAAGCGGCCCTGAATCCGATGATTTCCCCCCCCATTTCTCCGCCTCACCTGGCCGTGAATGGGCGCCTGAAACCCTGTTCGTCCGGCGGCGTTAACGGGGATTGACGGAACAAGCCATGCCCTACGCGCTGTTTTGCAACGATGCCCGACTGAGCAAGACCTATCCGACCGCAGCGGACGTCTGGAAGCTTGCCCGGCAAAGCGGGCTGGTCGTGGACGCGGTATCCGAAGAGGAAACCCCGGGGCCACGGCCGGTGCTGGACAATGACTACGAGATCAGGGCCTGCCGGCCGGACCCGCAGGAAGATCCTGTCCGCAACAAGGCCGACGCCGAACGGGACGGCGAAATGGATCTGCAACTCCGTTGAGCCCCAAGCGAATCCTTTGGCCTCGTCTCGATACCTGTCGCTACCTGTCAGGGCGTCGCGATAGCCAGCGACGCCTGCTCGGCGGCGAGCGTCACGCAGGCTTTCCTGCGATGCAGGCCGCGGATGGCGCCGGTCACCTTGAGGACTTTTCCGGCCGGACAGGACGCGTCCTGCACGAAGGCGACCTCATAGGGGGCGAGCACCAAGGGTTCGGATTTCAGGATGGTCTGGGCACAACACGGCAGGGCGGCCGCGGAAAAAATCAGCCCTAACACTAAAGCACGCATGTTCGGTATCCCCACCGGCAACCGCATCAATAGCATTTGGCCGACGAAGTTCCGATGACGGGAAAATATTTTTTTGTCCGGACACACGAAGCGGCAAGCCGCAAACAAAAGGGCCGGCGCGAGGCCGGCCCTTCGAAGTCCGCAATTGCGAATTGCCCTTAATAGCGGGTGGCGACCGGGCCGCCCCAGCCGAACCGGTAGTTCAGGCCGGCCTTGACGGTGTGCTCGTCGTCGCGGAACCGGGCGCCGACGATTTCAGGCGTGCCGGCGGTGAAGGTGGTGCTGCCGAAATTGTAATACTGGTACTCGACCTTGGCCGACCAGTTCGGGGCGAACATGTACTCCAGGCCGGCGCCGACGGTATAGCCGTTCTGATTGTTGCCGGTGGTGGCGAAAGGCACCCCTGCGCCGCCCAGGCTGACGCCGAGGTTATCGTTGCGCCAGGCGTAGCCGCCCTTGGCGTAGAGCAGCGCCGGACCCCAAGTGTAGCCGAAGCGGCCGGTCACCGAGCCAAGCTGGTCGGTGTTGCCGGTCACCCGCGTACCCGCCGGGAACAGCACGCCGCCATTATTGCCGTTGGCGAGCCAGCTGTACTGGGCTTCGACGCCGACCACCCAATTGGGCGCGAACTGATAGTCGTAGCCGCCCTGCACACCGCCCAGGAAACGGCCGTCGCTGCTCTCGAGGCTGTTGTTGCCCGAGAACGCGCCGCCAACATGACCGCCGATGTAGAAGCCGGTCCAGTTGTACACCGCTTCCGGCGCGGTATAGGCGGGCGCCTTGGTGTAGGGCCTCGCCTGCAAATCGGCGGCCGATGCAGACCCTGCGAAGGCAATCATCGCAGCGGTGGCGAGTAGAAGCTTTTTCATGATATTCCCCGTTACTGTCGTCGTCACATCAGTCAAACAACGTGGCCTGAATTTGGTTGCTTGGTGGCAATGCCGGGCGACGTTCGGTTGGCAACTGTGACAGCGTGGCAACAACGCAATTTTGTTCCCGGGAGTTCTAATTTTCTTGCCGATTTTTGCTGCGAACTGTCGGTAAACCGCTGTTTACTGGGTCTTTCCGGGCAAAATGGCGGTTCAAGGCTCGCTGAAAAGTGATCGAACTTTGGCGTGAACACCGCGCAAACCGGACTCAGCGCGTCAGCTTTTCCAGTTCCGGAAACGCCGCATAGACGGCACCGGCGCAATCGTCGCCCGGCTTGTCGACAATATGGTCGAGCCGGCCGTCGACATAGATCAGCGCATGGTCGCGCGCGTCGCGATAATTACCGTCGAAATCCCGCGCGGAATATTTGACGCAGACGACATAGCGCTGGCGGCCTCCGACGGTGCGCTGCACCGGCTCGGCAATGACCGCGTTTCGGATGGCGACGGGATTGTTGATGTAGGTCTTCAGGAACGCCAGCAACTCGGTGCGGTAATTATTCGGAAAAGGCTGCTCGGCGCCGCCGCGATCGCTGGTGTAGCTGATGCTCTTCACGGAATCGTCGTCGCTGACGCAAGCCGCAAGCGCGATCGGCAGCAACAATGCGGCAGCGTATTTAACCGAAGATCCAAAGCTCAGGCGCAACGTCGTTTTCCGATTGATCCGTCGTTGAGCGAACCTAGCGCCTCCACGGCAAAAATGGAATTCGACTCTCGCCCCGCATCAAACGGCGCCGGCCCGCAGCCATTGGGGAAGCAATGGCATACGGGCCGGGCCTGATATCCGCAGGCGAAGGCGGGGGCAATGGTGGATTAAACCCGCGCCCGCGGCATCAATTTCAGCCGCGCTTGAGGGCGGGCGTGACGTGCTTGACCGACACCTTGGAGAATTGGTGCGCCTTGATGGCGACCATGTGCCTGTGGTGGCGGTGGAAGCGATGATGGAAGTGGTGATGGCGGTGATACCGATGGAAGCGGTGATGATGCCGGCCCATCCGGGCATTGGCGTTCAGCACGCTCGGCTTGGCCTTCACCGACTTGATGACGGGGGCCTGCGTGGTCTTTGCGGCCGTGGTGGCTGGCGTCGTTTTGACGGCGTCGGCCGCGATCGCCGGCGCAGCAAGAACGGAAATCGCAAGCAATGCGGCGGAAATGGTCTTCAACATGGTGGTCCTCCTGGGTGGATCCCTGAGATCGCGAGGTGCCGGTCGGGGTGGCCGGTCTCGCCGATCAATGCAGGCGACCTTAAGGAGGCGGCGCTGAACCCGATCTGAAGCGCGGCAGCGGACTTCGTTCATCTGGATGACATCTTGGTCATGTTGCCGCCCGCAGCCGGGCGCGAAACGGACGCACGGCGGACCCAAATTGGCGCGCAAGCCGGTGGAATGTCCGGCCCGGCCAGGTGTTCACATCCTCAGGCTGGGTATAGGCTCGACTCATTGGAAATTCGGGAGAGATTCATGCGCAAATCCGCGATCAAGTTTTTGATGCTGGGAATGGTCTCAATGGCTTTGGCGTCGGCGCCGGTCATCAAGGCCTACGCCTCGGGCGACGACAATCCCTCGGCGCCGGCCTCCGACACCAGCAAGAAGGCCACCAAGAAGGCCAAAAAGAGCGACAAGAGCTCGAGCCTCACCGATCCGCGCTTCGAGGCCGGCTACCATACCGCCTATGCCACGATCTACGACCGTCACGATTACGCCGCCGCCATCGATCAACTGAAGGCGCTCGGCCACGACGAAAACGCCGCGGTCGCCAATCTGATCGGCTATTCCTATCGCAAGCTCGGCGACTACAAGGTGTCGCAGATCTGGTACGAGCGCGCGCTGCAGGCCGACCCGAACCACGTCAAGACCTGGCAGTATTACGGGCTGTGGCAGCTCGAACAGGGCAATCGCGAACAGGCCGAGTATCACCTGAACAAGATCGCCTCGCTCGTCGGCACCAATAGCCCGGAATACAAATCGCTGGCGGAAGCCCTGCAGCAGCCGCCCGGCACCGGCCTGGTGTACTGATCAGGGGCGAACGCAGCCTCAAGCAAAGCTGAATCAAACCGGTGCAACCCCTTGGGTTGCGCCGGTTTTGTTTTGTCGGATACCATCCGAAAACATCCCGGCTGGCGTTCGGCCTCGCCCGAGATTTGGTGCCCCGATGGAATCCTGGCTGCAACCCGCGATCGATTACGGCCGCAGCTGGATCGAATTCCAGGTCCGGGCCTCGCAACAGCCCGGCTGTGTTGTTGCGATCGCCCATCGCGGCAAACTGGTTGCCGAATATGCGTTCGGCCACGCCGATCTCGACAGCGGCGAGAGACTGACGCCGCGCCACCGGTTCCGGATCGCCTCACACTCCAAGAGTTTTACCGCGGCCGGAATCATGAAGCTGCGCGAAAAACGCAAGCTGCGGCTGGATGATCCGGTCGGGCAACATGTCAGGGGCCTGCACCCGAAGATCGCGGAAACCACCATCGCGCAATTGCTGTCGCACAGCGGCGGCCTTGCCCGCGACGGCGTCGATGCCGGCTACTTCGCCGACCGGCGGCCATATCTCGACAACAAGGAGCTGATCGCCGCGCTGCAATCGCAGCCTTCGATCGAGCCGAGCAGCCGCTTCAAATATTCCAACCACGGATTTGGATTGCTTGGGCTGGTGATCGAGGCGATTTCAGGTGAATCCTATTCGGGCTGGATCGAACGCGAGATCGTGAAAGCCGCGGGCCTGCGCGAAACCTCGCCCGACATGCCCGCCGCGAGCGGCAAGGGCGTCACCTTCGCGCGCGGCCACAGCACCGAGCAGCCCGCGGGCCGGCGCTTTGTCATCCCCGGCGACAATGCCACCCATGCCCTCGCACCAGCGACCGGCTTTGCCGCGACCGCAGCCGACGTCGCCCGCTTCTTCGCGCAATTGGCGCCGAACGCCAAGCGGAGCCTGCTCTCGGCCGGCAGTCGTCGCGAAATGATCCGAAAACATTGGCGCAACCCCGATGCCAGTCTCGAGGGCTATTACGGCCTTGGCATCATGAGCGGCAGTACCGGCGGCTGGGACTGGTTCGGCCACACCGGCGCGTTCCAGGGCACCATCTCCAAAACCTGCGTGATCCCTGCCCGCGAGTTGGCGATCACCGTGCTGACCAATGCCATCGACGGCATGGCTCTGTTCTGGCTCGACGGCATCATCCATATCCTGCGCGCCTTTGCGGCGCAGAGGCGCACCGAGCCGGCGCGTGCGCGGCTGGAGCGGACGCTGGTGGGGCCTGTGGGGCGCGACCGATCTGGTGCCGATCGGAAACCGGGTGATCGCGGCGATGCCGTCGGCGCTCAACCCGTTGCTCGACGCTACGGAAATCGAGATCACCGGCCGCGACGCCGGCCGGATCGTGGTGGCGCCGGGCTTCAGAAGCTATGGCGAAGCCGTGCGGCGGGTGCGCAACAAGGCCGGCACCGTCACCGATGTCTGGATCGCCGGCGGCCATTTGATCCGGGAAAAAGCCATGGCCGCCGAAATCGAGCGCCGATATGCGCCGCGCAAACGCCGTTCGAACCGCTGAACTCGACGATCCATTACGCGCTACTTCATCAGCGCCTGCACTTCGGTTCGAAACGCCTGACGCGAGGCGTCGCGCGAATAGAACATGTGGCCGCCGGGATAGACCACGAGCTTGACCCGTTCCGGCGAGGCAAAGGCCGGCAACTGGTCGAGCAGGATCTTGCTGCCGAAATACGGCGTGGCGAGATCGAACAGCCCGTGCCCGACCAAGAGTTTCAGCTTTGGGATCGAGCGCCAGAATCTCGCGCAATTGCGACGTCGACTCCGGCGGATTGATACCGTGGCCGAAATTCCAGGCTTTCTCGACCGCCTCGTTGAGGAGCTGATAGGAGCCATCCGGCCGCCAATTCAGCTTGCGCGTGGTCAGATCGACCACCGCGCTGGTCAAGGGCGCGGTCAGCGGTTCGCCGGATGGATCCCTGAAATGATAGAAGCTCGAATCCGGATAGGGATCGAGCCCCATCACGGACGCGTCGTAGCGTCCGGTGACCTTGCCGTCGCGGCGGTCGAACTCCCGGCGGAATTCGATTGCATCGAAGCGTCCCGCCAGGCGCCGGCTTACCGCCTGATCGATGCCGGTCAACGCCGCGACCTTGTCGGCCAGCCGGTTCGTGGCCTCGGCGTCGGCACTGCCCTTGATCAGGTCGGCGAGGAAATCGCCGCTGGCATAGCGTTCGACATCGGCCATGTCGGCGCGGGTGACCGGGCCCTTCTTCTCGCGCGCAACCGCCGCCATGGTCGGAAGGCTCACCATGTATTGCAGGATGCTGGAGCCGGTGAATTCGCGGAAATCCAGCACCGGCGACAGCAGGATCAGGCCCTTCACGCCGACGCCCTGACCGGTCTGCAGTTCGCGGACGATCTTCGGGGTGCGGATGCCACCATAGCTTTCGCCGGCGACGAATTTGGGCGACAGCAGGCGGTTGGACTTTTCCAGCCAGCGGCGGATCACGACCGCGAGCGAGTTGACGTCGCCGTCGACCGAGAAGAAGTGCTTGCGCGCATCCTCGCCGCTGGCGACGAAGCGGCTGTAACCGGTGCCGACGGGGTCGATGAACACGAGATCGGTGAAGTCGAGCCAGGTCTCGGCGTTGGGCTGCAGATCGGGCGAGGCGGAAGAAAGTCCCGCATCGCCCGAGATCGGCAGCCGCCACGGTCCGGCAGCGCCCAGTTGCAGATAGGCCGATGCCGCGCCCGGACCACCGTTGAACAGGAACGTCACCGGCCGCATCGCGGCGTCGGCGCCATCGAGCTGATAGGCGGTGTAGGCGATGTCGGCCTGCGGCTCTCCCTTGTCGTCGAACAGGCGGATCGAGCCCGCGGTCGCGGTGAAGGCGAGCGTGCGGCCGGGAAGTACGACGGTCTGCTTGGTGGTGGAATCCGGCGGCAGCCGATGTTGCTCGGCAGCCGATGGCCCGGCCGGCGCCTTGGCGCCCCCGCCCTTCTCGCCTGCTTTCTGGCTTGCCGCAGGCGCTGCCTGGTCGGACGGCGCATCTTGCGCCTTCGCGCCGGTGGCCAGCGCCAGCGAAAGCGCCAGCAATGCCGGTACGATACGCGTCATGATACGCACCATGATACGCACTTGGCGCAACGCTGCGAATGAAACCACCATCCCGGCCGCCTTCCCTGTTTTCACGTATTTTCTGCGGTCCATTCCAGCGCGGCCGCTTTGCAGCACAAAATTGCGACAGCCGGACGTCATCCGCAAGCGCTGCGCCCGCAATTAACCGTGTCAACGAGCCAAATGACCGATCCCGTTGCATTTGCTGTAGTATCGCTCCCGCGGCCCGCCTATCTCGACAACCACGGCCGAGGTCTATAGACGACCCCGGCGCAACCTTCCCTCACCCGCGCCCAGCACGAAGTCTCGCCGCCGATGACCAGCTCCAAGCGATATCAACGCATTGCCTTTGTCGCGAGCGCCGGCGCGGAAGCCCAGCAGGCGCTGACGCAGCTGTCGGACATGTACGGCAACCACGATCCGGCCTCCGCCGACATCGTGGTGGCGCTCGGCGGCGACGGATTGATGCTGCAAACGCTGCACCGGCATATGCATTCGGGCAAGCCGATCTACGGCATGCATCGCGGCACGGTCGGCTTCCTGATGAACGAATACTCGACGCATGATCTGCACGGCCGGCTGGCGGCGGCGCGGGAATCCCTGATCAATCCGCTTCTGATGCGCGCCACCGACGTTCACGGCAAGGTACATCTGCACCACGCCATCAACGAGGTCGCGCTGTTTCGCCAGACCCACCAGGCCGCGCGCCTGAAAATCCTGATCGACGAGCGCGAACGGATGGCGGAATTGATCGCCGATGGCATCCTGGTGGCAACGCCCGCGGGATCGACCGCCTATAATCTGTCGGCGCAGGGACCGATCCTGCCGATCAACGCGGCGCTGTTGGCGTTGACGCCGATCAGCGCGTTCCGCCCCCGCCGCTGGCGCGGCGCGCTCTTGCCCAACACCGCCTTCGTCGTCATCGAGGTGCTGGAGGGCGACAAGCGCCCGGTCGCCGCGGTCGCCGACCATGACGAGGCGCGCGACGTGCGCCGGGTCGAGGTTTTGTCGGACAAGACCATTTCGATGCGGATGCTGTTCGACCCCGGCCACAGCCTCGAAGAGCGGATCTTGAGCGAGCAATTCGGGTACTAAAGCCTGCGGGTTTGCGCTCCCCCATCCCAATCGCAACCATTCGTTAACGGGCGCGGGATATGGTTAACGCGGAGTATACCGGGCCGTCCGGCATACGCTTAGAGCCGCACCATGTTCCGTATCGATTTCAACAAGTTGCGATTCCTGGTGTGCGACGACAATCCGCATATGCGGCGCATCCTGCGTACGCTTTTGCATTCGTTCGGCGCCCGCGAGGTCTATGAATCCGAGGACGGCGCCACCGCGCTCGAAATGTACACCCACTACGTCCCCGACATCGTCATCACCGACTGGGCGATGCCGATCTTCGACGGCCTCGAACTGTCGCAGATGATCCGGCAGCCGGAATCCAAGGGCAACCCCTACGCGCCGATCATCATGCTGACCGGTCATTCCGAAAAGCGCCGCGTCACCGTGGCGCGCGATGCCGGCGTCACCGAATTTCTCGCCAAGCCGATCTCGGCCAAGGGTCTTTATCAGCGCATCCTCAACGTGGTTGCCAATCCGCGCCCGTTCATCAAGACCAAGACCTATTTCGGGCCGGATCGCCGGCGCAATACCACCAACACCTATATCGGGCCGGAACGCCGCATCGGCGGCGAGATGGAAGTGCTGCAGCAGCCGTCGCTGCTCGACAAGGCCAGAACCACTATCTAGGCCGCCAGCATCTAGCGCGTCCGCGAGGAACTCCTGAGGAATTGCGATGGCGAAACCGAAATCCGCAGATATCGAGATCAAGAGCTTCGCCGATCACCATGTGATCACGCAGCCCAATCCGCTGCGCAAGGTGTTGCGGAGGGTGGCCGAAAAGGACCTCGACGATCCCGTGGCCCGCGCCGAGCAGGCGCTTGCCGGCCTGTCGGGTGAATTCAAGAACTGGATGGTGGTCGAAAGCGACCGTCTCGC
This sequence comes from uncultured Alphaproteobacteria bacterium, assembly GCA_963699465.1. Classification (GTDB taxonomy): domain Bacteria; phylum Pseudomonadota; class Alphaproteobacteria; order Rhizobiales; family Xanthobacteraceae; genus Bradyrhizobium. The sequence goes on along the minus strand of CAVOTZ010000007.1, from coordinate 111,145 downwards.
AGCCGCTTACACCAGCGTGCTCAAGAGCGGCTTCAACGACGTCACGTCCGAGGAACTGTTTCGCGCCGCGCATGACATCAAGGGCGACGCCGCGACGTTCGGTTTCCCCTCCGCGGCCGCCGCCGCCGAAAGCCTGTGCCGGATCATCGAGCACGCACCCGAGATCGGCGAGGTACCGCCGCAGCTGATCGCGCATCACATCAATGCGATTCAGGCGATCGTCAGCGAACGCACCAAGCTCGATACCGTGGCTACCGCCAACGAACTGAGCCGGAAACTGCGCGGCGTCGCCGATAAATATCTGATGCAGGTCAACCGCGATCGCCCCGAACATCTCGAAGCCATTCTCGCGCCCAGCATCGTGCCGGCGGATTAGGCGTCACGATCCCGCGCGTTACAGCGCCTCGATCGGACAGCGGGCTATCGCCTTCAGCTCGCTGTCCATCTTGGCACGGGTCACGGCCACCAGCCGCGAGGCCAGCTCGGTCTGAGCGCGCCGCGCCTGTGCGGGCAAATGCTCGACCAGTTTTGCGTTTGCCGGTGACAACCCGCTGAGCGCGCCGCAAATGCCGGCCGCGATGCACGCGATGGTATCCGCGTCGCGGCCGAAATTGGCCCCGAAACTGGCTGCCAGTGCCGGATCGCCCTGGGCCAGCCGAACGATCGCGAGCGAGGCCGGTACGGTCTCGCGACTGTCGCAGGCAATCCGCTGCCGGAATTTGCCGTGATAGTTTTCCCGGAACGATTTGTAGTCATCGCTTTTGCCGGCATGGTCCAACGCCGCCGATATCAGCGACCGCATCTCCTCGCCGCTCCATGGCTTCAAATAGGCGATCGACGCGTCCAGCACCGATGCAACGGTTGCTTCCGGCATCAGCGCTTCGGAGATGGCTGCGGCGATCGCCGCCGCACCGTCCTGACAGAACGCAACGTCGGTGACATGGATCAGGCTTGCGATCTCCATCGCCTGCGCCGCGGCGGCCCGGGGGTTGCCGGCATTGATGATGCCGACCGGCGCAATCGCCATCGCCGAACTCGAACTCGGCATCGTGCCCTCCGCGATGGTACGCGGCGCGTAGCCGAAGCGCAGCTTGGCAGCGGCGTGCAGAACCGACGGAAAAAACCGGCCGACCTTGCTGCCGAAGATCGCCTGGTGCTGGTCGCGCCACTCCTCGGCCCAGTTATCCGCATTGGCATAACCGCCGGTGCGGATCAGCGCGGCCGCGATCAGATCGCGCATGATGGTGTCGTCGGTGCCGTCACCCTCGAATGTGTCCACCCAGCCGAAGCGTTTTTCAATCTCCGCCGGCTCGAGATTTTCGGTCGGCGTTCCCATCGCGTCGCCGATCACGCCAAACGCGAGGCAGGCCAAAGCGTGGCGTTCAAAGCGGCTGGTTATGTCTGATGGCATCGTCTTTCCTCAGATTGGCGCTACGTGAACGGCTTCGGTCGCGATCGAGCCCGAATCCACCACCAGCGCGACGGCGCCGCCGCGCAACGGCAGCGTGGTCTTGTCATTCACCGAAAACACTTGCTTGCCGTCGATCGAGGCGCGGATCTCCGTGCCCTGCAGCCGCAATTCCAGCGCGTAGGGCCGGTCCAGCTCCCAGGCGAAACGGCTTTCGGCGAGGATCGTCTCTTCGTGGTCGCGCTTGACGAGCTTGACGCGGCCACCGCCGGCCTGATCGAACATCAGCGCATAATAACGTTCGCGGCCCTGCACCCGCGCCGCCAGACCCCATGCCCTTGGCAAGCAGCGGTGTGATTTCGGAGCTGAGGCGATAGTCGCGCCAATCCCGCGTGCCCTGCGAGATGAAGCCGATGCCGTCGCCATTGCTGACGCGCATACCTTCCCAGCGGGTCTGGAACTGGCTGACGTTATTGACCCAGGCATGCTTCCACATCGTGCTCAGATTGTTGTCCGGCCGCTGCAGCTTGATCTCGGGCGCGCCCGACCAGGAGAGATAGTCGAGATAGACCACGCCATCGACCCCGAGTTGATCCTGCGTTTCAAGCTCGAGTCCGATCTCGAAAATCGGATATCCCCTGGTGTCCGGAATCCGCCAGCGCAAAACGGCTTCGCCGCCGCCCTCCAGGGGCTGTCGCTCGCCATAGATCCGGCCGAGCTGATCGCGCTCGTCATAGACACTGGCGTAGAGACGAACCGAAACGTTTTTGACGCCCTCGCCGGCCTCGACGCGGGCTTCAACCGTTTGCCCCGAATGCAGCGTCGGGCATGCCAGCAGCTGATAGATCGGCATGGTGAAGACGTCTCTGTCGAAGAACACGGGCGTCGCGACCCGCGCCACGGCGCCCGGCGCCAGACGGCGAAAGGCAATGGCGAGAGAACGATCGCCGCGGCGGCTGTGCCCTTCGGCATTGCTGATATCAAGCGAACGCAAACAATCGACCGCATCGGACTTGACGTGAAATCCCTGCAGGCTGCCCGGATATTGGAAGCCGAAGCGCGCCCCATCCTTGGCTGGCAGCGGCGGCTTCGATCCGGCGAGCGCATGGCCGGTCGCGATCAATGCGTTCGCCTCGATCACGGCATCGGTGATCGAGCCGCCGCCGTCAGCCGTGGAGATATACATCCGGTCCGCGACGGGACCCCGAAAGTCCGGCCCGGCATCGATGCCGGCGAGCCCTTTTCTGATGCCGAACAGGCATCCGACATTGCCCGCGTTGCAATCGGTATCCCAGCCTGCGGTGTTCGCGATGCGCATCGCGGCCTGAAAGCTGTCGCCGCCATAGAGCATCGCGAGGATAATCAGGGCGTGATTGGGAATGACGTGGCAGTTGCCTTTGAACTTGTCGTAGCCATAGCGCTCGGCGATCAGCGCCCGGGTCCGCTCCCAGTCGTTGCTGTTGTCGCCGGCATGCCAGTCCCTGACGTCACCGACCACGCGCCGGATCAGGCAATCGGCGGGGACGAAACCGAGGCCGACATCGAGCAGTTTTTGCACATCCGCCTCGACAAAGGCCTGCGCTTCCATCGCAGCCAGCAGTTTCGCCGCATGGACGGATTCGCCATCGTGGCTGACGCGGCCCGCCTGCTCCGCGAGATAAGCGGCCTGCGCGGGATTGCCCGGGCTGACCATCGCCCAGCCATCGATGAATATCTGCGCACCGATTTGTTCGGCCACAGTCTTGCCGTTCAGTGCGATCGAACCGCTGTGCGGCGCCTCGACGCCGGACTTGAGCCTCAGATAGGCGGTATGTTCGGTCGAATTGCCGATGCCACCCCACCACAGGATCGAACGATCCTCGACAATGTAGTTCAGCCAGCCGTTTCCGATCTGCCGCGACGTCAGTTGCGCGGGAAAGCCATAGTCGGCAAGCGTGCGCGGAAACGCGAACGTGCCGGAAACATCATCATCGGTCACGACGAGATGATGCGAGCGCAGTGCCACGTCACGCCGCTCGTTGACATAGTAGTTGATCGGACCGAGCTCCTGCATGATCCGCTCGTAGGTCCAGCCCTCAAAGGGACGACCGAGATAAACGCCGATCAGCTTGCCGAGCACGCCCGCATAGACGCGTTCGGCATAGTCGTGTGGTATCGCAGGCACGCGGGTCGCTCCCTTGGGTCCCTCGGCGCTCAGGCCGACGAACGCTTCATGATTTCAAATTTCAGTTCGAGGCTTTGGCTCGCGGGCTTCATTCCGTCCGGCCGCAATCGCTCGACCAGGGTGCGCGCAGCGAGCACGCCGAGATCGAATTCCGGCTGGCGCACCGTGGTCAGGCCGAGCAGCTTGGCGGCGGGGATATCGTCGAAACCGGCGATCGCGATGTCGTCCGGGATCGAGAGCCCCGCGCTGCGCGCGCGAACCATCGCGCCCACGGCAAGCATGTCATTGGCGCCGAACACCGCGGTCGGACGGTTGCGTTTGCGCGCCAGCACCTCGCCCATCGCGCGCACGCCCGCCTCTTCCGAATAATAGCTGTCGGTGACCACGTCGGCCGCAAGTCCCGCCTCGCGCATCACGGCGGCATAGCCGAGCGCCCGCTGCCGGCTGGGACCTACTTCGGCAAGGATCATGGTAATGCGCCGATGTCCGCGCTCGATCAGGTACCTGGTCATGGCGGCCGAGGCTTCCGCATTGTCGATGTAGACGCTGTCGATCGGCAGATCGCCGCCCGCCTTCTGCCGGCTTTCGAGCCGGACGATCGGAACGTTTTGCGCGGCAAGCGTCGACAATTGCGAAATCCGCAGATGGAAGAAGGTGCCGACCACGCCGTCCGCGCGCCCCTGCAGCAGCCAGTTGACGGCGCGGCTTTCGCCTTCCTCGCGGCCGTCGGTGTCGAACATCAAAACGTCGTAGCCGGCGGGCGTCGCCACCGATTGCACGCCCCTGACCAGGCCCGGGTAGAACGGGTTGGTGATATCGGGCACGACGCAGGCCAGCGTCATGGTGCGGGCGCGCCGCAGCATCCGCGCCGGATGATGCGGCTGATATCGCATCTCGCCGGCGAGTTTTAAGATGCGCGCCCGCGTCGCATCGGGCACCGACGGCGTTTCCGACTTGTTGAGCACCAGCGACACGGCGGCCTGCGAAACGCCTGCGGCCAGCGCGATATCCTTTTGCGTCGGCCGCACGCCTGCACGCTCGCTATGTCCGCTCCTGCGCGGTGTCCGTGTTGACGCTGTCATCCCCTTCAGTTATACGTATAACTGAAATAATATCAACAAGCTTGATCCGGCCGTTTCAAGCTCCGATCGTTCAGGCAAAGGGAGCGCCATCATGCCCGTGACCCGACGTCAAATCGTTGCCGCTCTGCCGGCCGCTGCGCTCGCCGCGAGCCTTCCGCGCGTCGCGCGCGCCGAGGATGGCCGCAAGGTCGTGACGTTCTGGTTCGGCCAGGCCAACGCCGATGGCCAGGCAGCCCTGCGCACCGACCTGGTCGATGCCTTCAACGCGTCGCAGGACAAATATCTGCTGCAGATGGAAATAAAGGGCGCCGCCGTCAACAATTTGCTCAAGGTCGCGCTGGTCGCCGGCAGCGGCCCGGACATCGTGCAGACCGCGGGGCCGGCCTATCTCACCGCGATCGCCAATGCCGGCCAGGTACTGCCGCTCGACGATTTCGCCGCCAGATACAAATGGAAGGAACGCTTCCTGCCGGCACTGCTCAACACCAGCGTCTACGGCGACAAGCTCTACGCGCTGCCGCGCGACTACGAATCCATGCATTTGTTCTACAACAAGAAGCTGTTTGCCGATAACGGCTGGAAGCTGCCGACCAACCGCGCCGAGTTCGAGCAGGTCGCGGATGCGGCGCTGGCCAAGGGCATCATCCCCTTCGGCGCCGGCAATGCCGACTGGAAGGGCGTCAATGAATGGCTGATGACGGTGTTCTTCAACAATGTCGCCGGCCCCGACAATGTCCGCAAGGCACTGTCAGGAGAGCTGCCGTGGACGGCGCCGCCGTTCGTCGAAGCCGTCGAACTTTCCAAGGCCTGGTACAACAGGGGCTACTTTGGGAAGAATTATTTCTCCCTCACCATCGAGCAGGCCTTCCTGCAGGTGGTGAACGGCAAGGCCGCGATGGCAATGAACGGCACCTGGTCGTTCGGCACCAAATCCTACGGAATGTCCAAGCCGGATACCGTGATGGACGTGGTTCCGATCCCCGGCCTCAGCGATCTCGTCACCGAACCCCTCGTGCATCTGGCCTGCGGCGCCACGCTTTCCATCGCCAAGGCCTCGCAGAATGCCGAAGGTGCTGCGGCGGTGTTCGAATTCATGCTGTCGCGGAAATTCTACGAGACCATGAACCGCGACTGGCCCGGCAAATGGGCGCTGCCCGTCAAAGATCTTCCGCCGGATCTGCTGCAGGGCATCGGCTATCCCCTGTTCGAAAAGACCATCGCCAATTTGCATGACCAGTTCAGCAAGGGGCGCTATGGCTTCACCACCTGGACGTTCTGGCCCAACGCCAGCAACAGTTATGTCATGGAAGGCATCGAGCAGGTCTGGCTGAACCGGATCACCACCGAGGCCTATCTCAGCCATCTGCAGACGGTGTTTGCCCAGGAGTTCAAGGACGGCAAGGTGCCACCGCTGCCTCCGCGCACGGCGTGAGCGGTTCATGTGGGTATTTGCGCTTCCGGCGCTGCTCATCAACGTCTGCATCATCCTGATCCCTGCCCTTCTGACGCTCGCGGCGGCGTTCTTCTTCTGGGACGGCGTCGGCACGCCGGTATGGGCCGGGCTCGCCAATTTCCAGAGCCTGTTTGAAGACCCCGTGTTCTGGTCGGCGTTATCGAACAATTTCATCTGGACCGCGATCTTCCTGATCGTCCCGATGTGCCTCGCACTGGTGATGGCGGCGGCGCTGATGATCGCGCCCTATTCGCGGATCGTGGTGCAGTCGATCATCTTCCTGCCGCGTATCCTGGCGGCGGCGGTCACCGGCCGTATCTTCCAGGGCATGATCTTCAGCCCGGTGACCGGGCTGGTCGGCTGGTTCAATGCCCACGGGTTCTCGGTATCCGATCCACTCGCCGATCCCGATCGCTCGCTCTATGCGGTTGCAGCCGTCGACATCTGGCACTGGTGGGGATTTCTGGCGGTGGTGTTTTTCGCCGCGATGCGCCAGATCAGCATCGACCAGATCGAAGCCGCGCGGCTCGACGGTGCCGGCTTTTTTGCACTGCTGCGCCACGTCCTGCTGCCGGGAATCCGGCCGACCCTGGCGCTGATGATGATCCTCACCGTGATCTGGTCGTTCCAGGTGTTCGAGTTCATCTACATCGTGACCCAGGGCGGCCCGGCCTATGGCAGCGAGGTGCTGGCCACGCTGGCCTATCGCCACGCCTTTCTCGAAAGCGACGTCGGCAAGGCGACGGCGGCGGCCTGCGTCATGAGCCTGTTCGGCCTTTGCGCGACCGCGGCCTATCTCTGGCTGCAAAGCCGCGACGGCGCGCGCGCCGCATGATCGAAAGCCGCCTGAACCGCACGCTCTGCCTGCTGCTGATCGGGGTCGCGTCCTTTACCTCCCTGCTGCCGATCGTGCTCGCGGTCATGAACGCGTTCAAGACCACGCTGGAGATCACCACCGATCCGCTGGCGCCGCCGCATCAGCTGCATTGGGAAAATTTTTCCGGTGCCTGGAAGAACGCCGCGCTCGGGCCAAGCCTGCTGCACAGCGCCGAGGTGGCGGCGCTCACCATCATCCTGGTGTGCGTGACGGCTGCACCTTGCGCCTATGTTCTGGCGCGCCAGCAAGGCCGCTTCTGGCGCTTTCTCACCTTCTACTTCATGGCGTCGATCACCGTCCCGGTTCAGCTCTATCTCTATCCGCTGTACTTCGTCTTCGCGAAGCTCGGGCTGGTCAACTCGATCCCGGCGGTGGCGCTGATCTATACGGCGATGTTCTCGCCGTTTTCGATCTTCCTGCTGCGCACCTATGTGCTTGCGATCCCCTATGCGCTGGAGGAAGCCGCCCAGGTCGACGGCGCGACACCGTGGCAGAAATTCTTCTACGTGATCCTGCCGATGATGCGGCCCGGCCTTCTGACGGTCGCGATCATCGCCGGCCTCAACGCCTGGAACGAATTCGTCATCGCCGTCACGTTCCTGCAGAATGACAGCAACGTCACCGCGATCGTCAAATTCTACAATTTGACCGGACAATACTCGACCGACTGGGGTGGCATGCTGGCGGCGGCCGTGATCATCGTGCTGCCGGTCGTGCTGGTGTTCGTGCTCTTGCAACGCCGCTTCATCGACGGCATGACCGCCGGCGCCGTCAAATCGTAGATCGGCCCCTGAATTGCATCGATGGCAGACGCGCGCCGACGGTGGTTGTCGCGGTTGCGAAAATCTGCCTGTATGGCCGCTTGTAACGGCGGTTACGGGAATGACGACATGGCGGGGTTGGTAATTACGGGTGGCCGGGTGGTGGATCCGGCCAGCGGGATGGACGCGGTCGGCGACATCGCGGTACTGGATGGCAAGATCGCCGCTGTTGGCACCGGGCTCGGCGGCGCCGAGCACACCATCGACGCCACCGGACTGGTGGTAGCCCCCGGCTTCATCGACCTGCATGCCCACGGACAGTCGATCGCGGCGGACCGCATGCAGGCGTTCGACGGCGTGACCACGACGCTCGACCTCGAGGCCGGCGTGATGCCGGTCGCCTCCTGGTACACCAAGCAGGCCAGCAAAGGGCGCGCGCTGAATTACGGCGCTTCCACCAACTGGGCGTTCGCACGGATCGGCGCGATGACCGGCTCCAATTCGGAAAGCTCGCTGGAAGGTTTTGGCAACGCGATGCGCGACCGCCGCTGGGTCGACAATGTCGCCAGCGACAAGGAAGTCGCAGGTATTCTCGAACGCCTCGCCGGCGGATTGAACGAAGGCGGCATCGGCATCGGCATCCTCAATGCCTACGCCCCGGGCGCCGGCGTGCAGGAATTGACCGCGGTATGCCAGTTGGCGGCCGCGCAAAATGTGCCGACCTTCACCCACGTCGCCTATATGTCGCGCATCGATCCGGAAAGCGCGGCGGAAGCCTATATCCGGCTGATCGGCTATGCCGGCGCCACCGGCGCGCACATGCACATCTGCCATTTCAACTCGTCGAGCAAGTCGGACATCGAGCGCTGTGTCGCGCTGGTGGCGAAAGCGCAGGCGCAGGGGCTGCCGATCACGCTCGAAGCCTATCCCTACGGCACCGGTTCGACCGTGCTCGCGGCGACGTTCTTCAGCGACCCCGATTTCGAGGCGCGCAACGGCACCGGCTACGATACCGTTCAGCGCGTGACCGACGGACACCGCTTCCGCGATCGCGAGGAGTTGCTGGCGGCGCAGGCCGCCGAACCCTCCACGCTGGTGCTGTGGCATGTGCTGGATATCGAGAACAATTCGCACCATCGCGACCTGCTCGACATGGCCGTATTGTATCCCGGCGGCGCGATTGCATCGGACGCGATGCCGTGGACGCTATCGGACGGCAAGGCCTACAAAGGCGACGCCTGGCCGCTGCCCGACGACGCCACCTCGCATCCGCGTTCGGCGGGTTGCTTCACGCGCTTCATCCGCGAATGGGTCCGTGAGCGGCGGAAAGTGTCGCTGATGGAAGGCATCCGCAAATGCACGCTGATCCCGGCGGAGATTCTTGGCCCCAGCACGCCGGCGATGCGCGCCAAGGGACGGCTGCAACAAGGTGCGGATGCCGACATCCTGGTGTTCGATTACAACACCCTCACCGACCGCGCCGAGTTCACCGCGATGAACCGTCCGTCCGAGGGCGTGCGCCATCTGATCGTCAGCGGCCATCCGCTGATCGCGGACGGGGTGCTCGACGTCGCAGCCAGGCCCGGCCGCCCGGTGCGCCGGCCCGTTGCGGTGGGCTAGAATGTCCGTCCCGGTCGTGCTGGTTGCCGGCTTCCTCGGCGCGGGCAAGACCACGGTGGTCAATCATCTGCTGGCGCATGCCGAGGGCAAGCGGATCGCCGCTGTTGTCAACGATTTCGGCGCCATCAATATCGACGCCGAGCTGATCACCGGCGCCAGCGACGGCGTGGTCAGCCTGAGCAATGGCTGCATCTGCTGCTCGCTGGAAGGCGATCTGCTGCGCACGCTCGCCACCCTGCTGCGGCGCGATCCGCGACCGGAGCTGATCGTGATCGAAACCAGTGGCGTCGCCGATCCGGCCGACATCGTGCGCAACCTGATGGACCCGGTGATCTGGCGCGAGGCGCCGCTGGAAACGGTGTTGTGCGTGGTCGATGCGACCATTGCGGTGGCGATGCTGGACGATGCGCTGCTGCGCTCGCAAATTCGGGCGGCCGATGTAATCGCGCTGAGCAAGACCGATATTGCAGAAGCAGCTTCCAGCGCTCGGATACGCGATGCGATCCGCGCGTTACGGCCAACGGCGGTGCTGGTTGATGCGCCAAAGGGCGACGTCCCTTCCGCGCTGCTGTTTCCTTCCGATGCGGTTCGCCTAAAGCAGCCGCGCGAGCCTGGACCGCGACGGCCGGCCGAGGAGCGTTTTGAAACGCTGAGCTGGACCTCCGACCAACCCGTCATGTTGTCCCGCTTTCAGCAGGCGATCGGACGGCTCGCCGCAAGACTGGCGCGGGCGAAGGGGCTGTTCGAAACGATCGAGCAGCCGGGCAAATCGATGGTGTTTCAGTTCGCCGGCGGCCGGGCGACGCTAGCGCCGGGCGGGACGCCGGCAATCGGAGCGCCGCGGACGCGGATCGTATTCGTCGCCGAGATCGGAATGCTGTCGCGCGCCGAGATCGACGGCGTCATGCAGGGATGCATTAAAGAAGTTTAATTTGTCCTGACATTGCCGAGAAGCTCCGCGCCGCCTTCCCGCCGTAAACTCTTTCCAAGGGGGAAGCCCGACATCTTCAGGAGGATCTCGAAATGACGACGCGCGCAGCCCTGATTGCTTTTACCGCACTCGTGTCACTCTCGTCGGCGGCGTTCGCCCAGGATGCAGATCAGCCCCGTGGCCGCGGAGCCTGCCGCGAGGACGTGCAAAAACTCTGCGCCGGGGTCGAGCGTGGCGGCGGAAAAATTCGCGAATGTCTTTCCAGCAACATGGACAAGCTCAGCGATGGCTGCAAGGCGATGGTCGAGGCCCGCGCCAAGAAATCGCAATAGCGAATTCTTCTTAAGCCGCGATCAGATCGTGCGGCGCAAGGGTGTCGTCGGCCACCAGTTCGTCGCAGAACATGCGGGCTTCTTCCCGCGCCGATTCGGTCGCAAAACGCCGCAGCAGGATCAACAGCGGCTCGGCGGACTGGCCGTCGGTCTCGCAATGCGTCAGCACGCGTTCGACCATCCGGCGCCGCAATCTCGCCGCGCCGCCCAAGGTATCGACGAACCCGGTTTCATGGCTGACTTCGAGCGCCGCGCGGAACGCGGCGAAGGTCGATTCCGGCAGCCCCGCGCGCGTCAGCAGCGCCCGCAGGCTGGCGCCGCCGCGGTCTTGCAGCAGCGCGGAGACCCGCGCCGGCGGCAGCCCGGACAATTCCGCAAGCGAATGGTCGAACAGTTCGAGATTGCCCGATAGCAGTGCGCGCAGGATCAAGCCGGCATTGAGCTGACCGGTGGCGCGAAGGTGTTGTACAAGCCCGCGCATGTCGTCGCCGTACGAGCGCGCCGCGATGTTCACGGTCGAACGCTCGCGCGCCTCGCTGGCGATCCGCCCCGCCCGATCGGCGCTCAGCCAGTTGCGGGCGACCACGAACTGCGCCAGCGTGTCGGAGAGTTTTGCGACCAGTGCTATCCGCGTGGCCGCCGGCAAATCCTCCAGCACCAGCATCGATTCCCGGATCGCGGCCAGATGGCCGTGACGCTCGACAATGCGGTCCCACGAGAATGGCGCCAGTTCCGCATAGGCATTCTCGATCAGTTCGAGCGCCGCCGAAGCGGTGCCGACTTCGGCGATCGCCGCGCATACGGAAGGCGGAAGGTTGACCCGGCGGGCGATGGCGCATTGCGTCTCGTCATTGCCGGTCGCGATCAGGTCGACGAGGTCGGCGTCGATCAATAAAGGTGAATGTTCCAGCACGGCAAGCGCGACCGAGGGCTGATCGAGCGACAAGGCCTGCACGATGGCGCCGGGGGCTTCCGTGCTGCGCGCAAAAACTTCGGCCATGGCCTGGCGTACCAGCGGCGACGGATCGTCGAGCAGCATCAAGAGCGCGCCTTCGGCGGCGGCGCGGTCCTCTTCGCTCAAATCCGAAACAAGCCAGGCCCGCGCCAGCGACCGCGTGGCCTCTGCCCGCTCGCCTGCCGGAGCGGTCCTTACCCAACTGATGAACTGCCGAACGATCATGGTCCTGCCGGCTTACGCAACTTGAGACGGCACCGCGACGCGATGCCACTGTCATACAAAATAAACCATGACGCTTAACAAAGCGTTCAGCATAAACGACTGGCATTGTTGACGTTTTGTTAAGGGTGCCGGCCAGGCGGCAAGCCGCTCAAGGCAGCCTAGCTGCTGAACGTGCCGGCGCGGTCGCTGAACAAATCAAGCCCCTGCGGCGCGCTGGCGCTGCTCGTCGCGGTCGCCGCAGGCCCAGCCGATGCAACAAGCGATCCCTGCTCGCCCCATAATTTATGGATCGCGGGCGAGACCGGTTGCGAGCGTTCGCCGGCCTGGAACAGCGAACGGAAGCTGGTGTCGGCCGGCGATGGACTGCCGCTGGTGCTTGTTGCGGAGGCCAATGTGACCGGCGTCGATGCCGTCGGCGTCGCGTTCGGGAAGCTTGCGAGATAGGCGGCGTTGTCGATCGGCGTGTTGGCCGAAACCGCGCTGGCAACCTGCGTCGGCGCCGCCGGCGTGTCGCCGACCGCCGCCATCGCGACCTGCGTCGCCGGCGAATTGGCCGCCGCCGCATAGCGCGAGCTCAGCACCGAATAGACATCGGAGACGCTGCGGGCGTGACCGCTCTTGTCGTAGAAGATCGAGCGGTTCGCCGCCGCCGCGTTTGGAAACATCCGCGCGCCGGAAGCCTGCGGATTGTCCTCGGCCGCGGTGATCAGCTTGGCCGCGCCGCCGACGCCCATGAAATGCGCCATATAGAGTTCGCTGTCGGTCGGGCGGCGGCCGATCGCTCCGGTGAGCTTGAAACTGTTGGAGCGGGTCAGGACGCCCGCCATTGCCGAGGAGGCCGCGGGATCGTCGCGCAGTTTCATCACGGCGTTGCGCGCGCCGGGATCGCTGACCGAATAATTGCCGGAGGAGGATTTGGTGATGGCGTTGGCGTATTGGCCGTAGCCGAGCTGGGCGCCCGCTTCCTTCACGGTGCCGAGCCAGGTCTGCCCGATGAACTGAAACAACCCCGCGGCCGACGACGTCGACGCCGCCGCCTTCGGATTGAAGTCGGATTCCATTTTCGCGGTGGTGAGCAGATATTGGAAGCTGGTGCCGGTGGTATTGGCGGCCTGCTTGATCGCGCCGGCAATTTTCACGCGCAGGGAATCAACACCTGCCGTCGCCGTGGCGCCTGAACTATCGACCGTCATATCTCTGGTGCCCCGCTCCCCGCGAAACGCCCCTCCCGGCCTGTAAAACCCTTTCTCCCAAAAGGGCCTCATGCCAGCCGTCACCCTGCGGCGATTATGGTTAAGGGCGGGTTAATGCGGTTCCACGGCGGCGTGGTAGCCCGGATGAGCGCTAGCGATATCCGGGTCTCGGCCGCGGCCCCGCATGTCGCAAGAGCTCATGCGGGCTACACCGCTACGGTTCACTCCCGGTAGACAGCCGTCGGATCGAACACCTTTCGGCATCTACGAACGTCAGCTTCGGCCCGCCCTCGACCTTGCGGTAGAAGCAGGAGCGGCGGCCGGTGTGGCACGCCGCGCCGGTTTGTTCGACCCGAATCCAGACCGCATCCTGGTCGCAGTCCAGCCGCATCTCCAGCACGCGCTGGGTGTGGCCGGAGGTTTCGCCCTTGCGCCACAGCGCGTTACGCGAGCGCGAAAAGTACCAGGCCTCGCCGCTGGCGATGGTTTTCCGCAACGCCTCGTCGTTCATGTGGGCGACCATCAGCACCTCGCCGGTCGCCACATCGGTGGCGACGCAGGTGACGAGACCGGACGCGTCGAATTTGGGCCGGAAATCCAGCCCTTCCTCGAGCTCGTGATTGTGAAGAGATGTGGCCACGCAAAGCCCTCGTCGGTTCAAGCGAGGATTGGCTTAACGCTGCGGCCCTCGCACCATGGACAGGAAACGCGCCTGCTCCGCCGGGTTGTCGCGGAACATGCCGGTAAAGCGGCTGGTGAACGTCATCGCGCCATGCTTGGCGACGCCGCGCACCGACATGCAGGTATGCTCCGCCTCGATCATCACCGCAACGCCGCGGGGTTTTAGAATCTCGTCGATCGCGGCCGCGATCTGCGCGGTGAGATGCTCCTGGGTCTGCAGGCGGCGCGCGAAAATGTCGGTCAGGCGCGCCAGCTTCGACAGCCCCACCACCCGCTCCACCGGCGTGTAGGCGATATGCGCCTTGCCGTAGAACGGCATCATGTGATGCTCGCATTGCGAGGTGAATTCGATGTCGCGGATCAGCACGAAATCGTCATAGCCGGCGGTTTCGCCAAAGGTGCGGTCGAGCACCTCGGCGGGGGATTGGTGATAGCCCTGATAGAGTTCGTCGAACGCCTCGACCACGCGCCGCGGCGTATCGAGCAGGCCCTCGCGCTCGGGGTTTTCGCCGATGTAATGCAGCAGCGTCTGCACCGCCTGCTCGGCCTCGGCGCGCGACGGCCGCGGCTGGTCGGCACGCACCGCGGCGGCCAGAAACTCGGAAGGATCCAGCTGGGCCGGACGGTTATCCAAAGGCTTCGGCTCGGAAGACTTGCCGTCAGCGGGCTGATTGGGGCGGAGGGATTTGATCAAGGCGTCCATGTCAACTCCGTTCGACCGGTCAATGAGGACCGGAGTGTCACCGGCAGACGGGGCGGCTTGCCGCCGGACGCCTGAGTACCACGTTATTGACATTCCGGCGGCAGTATTGGCTCTGGTTCGAACCGCCGGGCCAGTGGACAGGCTGTTTTTCCGCCACTGCCACCCATATATAGGACCGTGGGCCGCGGCCGCCAAGGGCGATCGCGGCGGAAGCCGGAGACCTCAATCCTATGCTGAACGACATCTACAACAAGCGCATCATCGAACTGGCCGGCAACATTCCCCGGCTGGGACGGCTTGACGCGCCCGACGCCAGCGCCACCGCGCATTCCAAGCTGTGCGGCTCGACGGTCAAGATCGACCTCAAGATGGACGGGCCTGTCGTCACCGACTTCGCCCACGACGTAAAGGCCTGCGCGCTCGGCCAAGCCTCCTCCTCGATCATGGCCAGCCATGTCGTCGGCTCCACGGCCGCCGAATTGCGCGAGTTGCGCGAGACCGTGCGCAAGATGCTGAAGGAAAACGGCGCACCGCCCGCAGGGCAAATGGGCCGACATCGCGCTGCTCGAGCCGGTGCGCGACTACAAGGCGCGCCATGCCTCGACCATGCTGACCTTCGATGCGGTGGTCGATGCGATCGGCCAGATCGAAGCCAAGAGCAAGCAGCCGGCCCAGGCGTAAGTCCAGCGACCTCCGATATGCATTCCCTCATCCTGAGGAGCGCTCAGCGCGCGTCTCGAAGGATGGCTGCAAGGACTCCGCGGCCATGGTGAGGCGCGCGCAAGAGCGCGCTCCTCACCATGAGGACCGAATTGTTGCTACTTCGCCGGCGCGGCGACCACACCACCGGTCGGGGCGACGGCCTCCGCCGTCTTGGTCGACTTCTGCACCGGCATGGCTTCGGCGCGCAAGGTCTCGGCCTGCACGGCGCTGCCGGCAAAGCGATCCTGCACCGGCTTGGGCGCGGTCAGCTGGGCCAACGATGCCGCGTTGCTGCCGGCACTCGGCCGCTTCTCAGGCAGCACTTCGGCCACCGCATCCGTCGTGACGAGGTTGGTCAGCCGCAATTCTTCCCGAGACAATTCGTGCAGTTCTTCCCACGGCGGCACGCTGAGCGACAGCGCCAGCAGATCGCCCGCCCCGCCCATATCAAACGTATATTTGGCGAGGCGGCCGACGTCGCGCTCGACGATCATCAGGTCCTGCGCGCTATAGCTCGCGGCCCTGGGGTCGTCGGCGCGATCGCCCATCCAGATCTGATGCACCCTGACATGGGCGCCGTCGGGCACGTAGCGTGTCTTGCCCGACAACAGCAGGAACACGCACATCGACTCGCAATAGGCGTCGGGAACAACGCTGGCCTGGTCGCCATGCGCGGTATGGTTCTCGACGCTGATGCCGACCGTCGTCAGCAGGCCGAGGCCGCGCCAGCGCCGGCCGAGCGTGATGGCGTCGTTGACCGAACCGCCGCTGGAATCCAGCACCATGGTCGCACCGTTGAGATCGCGGCCGCGTGCAAACTGGTCGAAATCGGCGGGGCTGTCGGCGGTGACGATACCGACCGCGCTGACCCAGCCGCCACAATTGGGCTGGCAGGCGATCCAGCTGAATTTCATTGGCAGTTTTCGCTCTTCCATCGTCGTCTCGGCACGCGCTGAGGTGGCGAGCGTGGTCGAGCCCGGCAAGGCGATGCAAAGGGCGGTGGCGCCGATCAGCGCCAAGCCGCGAAGATCAAACGACTTCACCAGCTTCAATTTGGTTCCTTCCCGCAAGCCCCAGTACGTCAGGTACAGGCAGTGGCAATGGCCCCAGTTCAACGCCACATGATTCTGTCATAGCGGCGTTATCAAAACGGTAACTGTGCGAATCGGCATCGTCCATAGAACCTTTGCTGCACTGCCACCAGGAACATGCAATATTCCTTGGAATGTGGCGCAAATGCCCGCATCCGGCAGTTCCATGCTTGGGAACTGCGCATTGTCATGCGCATGATTGCAGCAATTACGCCCATGAAGCACGCATCGTCCGATCCCACTTGCCCCGACTGCGCCGGTTCGCTGCAGCGCTTGCCGCGCAATGCCGGGCGCGGCCTGATCTGGATCTACCGGCACACGCTGTCGCCGCTGGTCGGCTACAATTGCCGCCATCTGCCGACCTGCTCGGTCTATGGCGACGAGGCGATCGAGCGCTTCGGATTATGGGGCGGCGGATGGATGACGCTGGCGCGGCTGCTGCGTTGCCAGCCCTGGGGCACGTCCGGCATCGACAATGTGCCGCTGACACGACCCGCCGGCGCGCGATGGTATCTGCCATGGCGGTACGGGCGCTGGCGCGGCGTCAACGCGCCGTGACGCCGTGCAATTGCTGCAGCGCTTTCAGGCGAAATCCGCATTGCAGCCACGCGGGGAACCCGCGCTTGTCGCACGCATTGGTTTGTTGCTCGTCGGGAGGGCCAATCAATGCGCTGGAAAATCAGCCACCAACAGCATCATCACGGCGGCCACGATCCCCGCCAGATCGACCTGGTCGCCATCGTCGCCTTGCTGATCGTGATCGTCGCCGCCTTCAGATTTTACAGCGGCAACACCGACGCGCCGAGCACATCTGCCTTCGTCGTGCCAAGCCAAAGCGTTCGCTGGTAGCGAACGCATCAATCAAAAGCTAGCGCCAGAGCCAGAACCCCTGGGGTTGTCGAACCTGCTCGGGCGGACGCGGCTGCCTGGTACGTGGTGACCTCGGTGGCGCGTCTTCGGCCGGAGAGGACGATGTGGTCTCGACCGCACCCGGACCGTCGGAAGCCGATCGGATCGACAGCAGCAGGTTCGACTCATACGATCGCCAGCGATAGCCGATGCCGAAATCCATCGGCTGGGCTGCGCCCGAACAACTCGGCATATCGCGGTTGGTAGCGGCCGGGGAATTCGGAAATCGGACCGGCATAGCGGCCGAAAGGCAAGAATTGCCATTTCCTGCGGATCATAATCGCCAGCGGAATGCCGGAATCGTCCTGGATGATGGTCGCGCTGTTGGCGAGCAGGAAATCGCGCACCACCGAAAAATTGCCGGCATGCAGAAGATAGGACGCGCTCTTGATCAGGCTGTTGCCGGGCGCGAGCGTCTGCGCAGAATTTCAGGAAGCCGCTGTTCCGCGCGCTGCTGTTGGAAAGATCGGTCTGAAAATAATACAGCGTCTTTTCCACGCCGTCGCTGCCGGCGAACTTGATCCGGACGCCGCGGGTCGGAGTTTCTGCCGGCTTTCGCTCGCCGCATGCACCGCGCCGGTTTCGTCCAGCGCGATCAGGCTGACGTCGCGGATGGTCTTGCCCGAGCGCGCCAGGAACACGTACAGGATCGGCAATGTGCCGCTGACCTCTCCGGCGCGCAGATCGGTCTTCATGTGCTTGGTGATGAAGAAGCTGAAGCTCAGGATCGAGCTCATCGAGTGCTCGATGTCGGAGAGCGTGGAGCCCAGATCAGCGCGCGGCTTCGCGTCAGATCCGGCACCGAGCCGACCGGCTCGAGCGCGCTCAGCACATAGGTCGTGGCGCTTGGATAGAACGCGTCGGCATAGAGGAAGTCCGGGCCGCTGAACATGTAGAACATGGTCGGCCGCGGCGCCGAGAGGTTCGCCGCCGACCAGGCCTTGATCTTCGAAAGCTGGCGCTGCTCGAGCTGGGCAAACGCGGCATCGAAGAAGCGCGCGTGACGCTGCCACGACGGTTCCTTTGTCAACGCGGTCAGCGGCGATGGCGCCGATGGCGGCAGACCTGCGAGGAAGCGCGCGGTGTCATCGGCCGTGACGGGATCGGCGGCGCGCGCCGGCGCTGCCAGCGCGAGCAAAAACAGGCTGATGGCGACAGCGGCGATGTTTTTCAACGGCTGCATTTTTGTTGGGCGCATTATTATTCGTGGCCTGGCGATGCGGACGCGGCGGGTTGGCCCGGCCGCTTGCGGAAAACGGCGTAAATCAAAAGGCCCGAGATCATGATCAGGACACCAAGTGACGACTGCAGCGGTCGTTCCAGCAAAAGATAGTACATCATGAAGCCGGTCACGAGCAGGAAAACCACCGGCGTGATCGGGTATCCCCAGGCACGGTAGGGCCGCGGCAGATCGGGCTGCGTGATCCGCAGTTTGACGACGCCGAGCACGGTGAAGAACGAGCAGAACAAGAGGCCGAACTGGATGAAATCGAGCACCGCCTCGAAACTGCGGGTGAACAGCAACAGGCCTGCGACCGCGAGCTGGAACAGGATGGCGTAGGCCGGCGCGCCGTTGACCGATTTGCGGGCGAAGATCCGCAGCGCCGGAATGTCCTCCCCCATCGTCATCATCACGCGCGGGCCGATCCACATCATCGCGCTGATCGAGGAGATCAGGCCGATGCAGATCATCGCGCTGACGATGCGGCCGCCGATGTCGCCGAACATGTACGTGCCGGCGATGCGGGCGACGTCGATCTGCCCGGATAGTTTGTCGATCGGCGTGGTGTGCAGGAATACGGCGTTGAGCGCGACATAGAGCACCAGCACGATCAGCGTTCCCGCCAGCAGCGCCCGCGGCAGGTTCTGCTGCGGCAGCCGCATCTCGCCGATGATGTAGGTCGCGGCGTTCCACCCCGAGAACGAATACATCACGAACACCAGTCCGATCGCGAACGGCGCGCTGGCGATATGGGCGAAATCGGCTTGCGACGGCGCGAACGAAACCGGCTGCGCCGTGCCGATGACAAAACCCGCGATCAGGAAGGCGACGATCAGCACGACCTTGAGGATGGTTGCGATCAGTTGAAACGTGCTGGAATGCTTGACGCCGCAGAGCTGCACGATCGAGACCGCCCACACCAGCCCCATCGCCAGCGCCAGTGGCGGCGCGCCCGGAAATACCGATCGGCCATATTCGCCGAACGCCATCGCGGCCAGCGCCACCGGCGCCGCGAACCCCACGGTCGCCGACACCCAGCCGGCGAGAAATCCGAACGCCGGATGGAAGGCCCGGGTCAGGAAATTATATTCGCCGCTCGAGCGCGGAAACATCGCGCCGAGTTCGCTGTAGGAAAACACCCCGCACAACGCCACGACACCCCCGATGGTCCACAGCAGCAGGATCGCAAAGCCCGACGGGATGTCCTTGACCTGAAAACCAAGGCTGGTGAAGACGCCGACGCCGATCATGTCGGCGACGACGATGGCGGTCGCCACGATCACCGAAACGCTCGATCCGCCGCCGGCCAGCCGCTCCGGCGATGGTGCGCTCCCCGATCCTGATACCGTCATGTCCGGTCCGCGCACTGGGCCTCACGCCGCGATCTGTTCATGGTGCAGGCTCGCCTCCATCGGTTCAAGCAGCGTTAACAGGGATTTAAATCATGCCGCAAATCGGTACTAAGGCACCGTTTGAAGCGCCCTCGCCGCCCAGCCATCCCGCAAATTGCGCGGAGATCGTGACGGGTCCCACAATCGCGACACGATTTCGTGTTCTGTTTTCCGTTCCGGGAGTGGGGAGTTTGCCCCGGAAGCTTAACGTCGCCTAAACGCCAGCGCGCTGAAATAGATTCGGACGCGGTTGAATATTGGGGCAGTGGGTGGATGATCGGGGCGGGTCCGAAATTCCAGAACGATGAGCGCGTGGGCCGGTCGCTTCGACCGGATGCGCCGCCGCGTGCCCGGCGCCCGGTTCGCGACGATGGCGGCCTGCATCTCTGGCGCTGGGTCGCGCTGCTGGCGACCTTCATCCCGCTTTCCTTCGTGCTGGTTCAATGCGGACAGGCGCCGAACGCAGGCACGCTGGCCGCCAATGTGCCGTCGTCGGGCGCTTCCTTCGACGACCGCTTCCCGAAACCGCAATTCAGGGATCGCTTCCCGAGCGCGAGCGAGAGCTTTGAGCAGCGCCCCGATCTCGCGACCAAACGCATCGCGCAAGGCAATGGACAAACGACCAATTCGGCCAACGTTCAGGCCACCGCGCAGCCCGCGCCGACGCCCTACCGGGTGGCATCGCTGGCGCCGCAACTTCCGTTCCAGCGTCCACCGCGCGGCGACGAGACCATGCTGGTCAGCCTGAAATCCTCGGCCTTCCCCTATTTCGGCAACAATCCGCGCAACGACGAGCCGTTCCTCAACGTGTCCAGCGGCAGCCGGCACGGCCATCGCGGCATGGGTGGCAGGGTATTCTGGCAGGACGAGACGTTCAGCGACAACCGCGTGCTGATGCACGTTCCCGAGAGTTTCGACGTCAACAAGCCTGGCGTCATTGTCGTGTTCTTCCACGGCAACGGCGCGACCCTGGAGCGCGACGTCCGCGACCGCCAGCGCGTGCCGCAGCAGATCTCGGATTCCGGCGTCAACGCGGTGCTGCTGGCGCCGCAGCTCGCGGTCGACGCCGCCGATTCCAGCGCCGGCAAGTTCTGGCAGCCGGGTGGATTGAAGCGTTTTGTCACGGAGTTGGCCGATCATCTGGCGAGCCTCTATGGCGATCCGCGCGCCGCGAAAACCTTCGCCAACATGCCTGTGATCATCGTCGGTTACAGCGGCGGCTTCGTGCCGACGGCCTGGAGCCTCGAAGTCGGCGGCCTCGGCAACCGCGTCCGCGGTGTGTTCCTGCTCGACGCCGTGTATGGCGAACTCGACAAGTTCGCCTCCTGGATCGATACCAACCGCACCGGCTTCTTCGTCAGCTCCTACACCCACTACACCGCGCCCCGCGACCACGAACTGATGCGCATGTTGAGGGAAAAAGGCATTGCGGTTGCCGAGGATATGGATCGGCCGCTGAAGCCCGGCAGCGTGGTGTTTGTCGAGACCCCCGAGGGCGTCACCCATCGCGATTACGTCACGCATGCCTGGACCCGAAACCCGCTCGAGGACGTGCTGGTCAAAATGGCGGCGGGAACATCGGGACTAACCAGGATCGCGGCGAGTTCCGCGGGAACGCCTGACCGCTGACGGACCGGCTCCATCGTTCCGGCGAATTCCCCGATTACTTCATGCTTGAAATTGTGGTGTTGACGGCAGCGCGATTTCCCTCGCGCAGGATTGTTCGGCGTGTGGCCGGGTCATAAGGTGCATCCAATTAGAGATACAACCGCAGGGGATGCAAGTTGCGGGAAGGTTTATATAAAGTTGAGTTTCATACGGTCCATGGAACCGGCAATGGCGTGATTTACGCCACCGCGGGCAAGCTGCGCGGCGGCAATTCCGGCTTCGCATTCATCGGCAGCTATACCGGCTCCGGCAACGACATTCTCGCCAGGGTTTCGACCGAGCGGCACAACGAAGACCCCGCGGTGAAGCCGCTGTTCGGAACCGACAGGATCACGCTCACGCTGAGGGGAAAAGAGGATGGCGACATCGTCGATTTCGAAGGCAGCGCGCTGCAATTGCCCGGCGTCGCCTTCAAGGCCGTGCTGATGCGCATCGCCGACTGAGCGCGACACATTGGACGGGATGCAAGTCGCGCGCGGCGATGATCCCCGCGCGCGATCCTGGAGCTACGGTTCTGATTGAATCAGAACCGATGCTCTAGATTCTTCTTATGACGCGTTTTCTTCACGCGAAGCGGTACCCACTTCGCTCGAAAACGCTATGCGGGTCAGAATTTCGGAATTTTCTCCGCGAACCCGTTGTAGCAGTTCAGCCGCGCGTCCTCTTCCTTGGTGAAGTGGCAGTCCATCACGCGATCGGCGGGCTTCGCTTTCGGGTTCGGCTTGGGCGGGAAAACCGCATCGTAGCAATCCAGCCGGCCCTTGGTGCCGTCGTCGATCTCAAGGCAGGCCTGCAGTCTTTTTGCAATCGACTTCGGCGGGCCGGATTCCTTCGGCGCGGGCGCAGCCTTCGCGCTGTGCGGCTTCACCTGCACCAACGGTTGTCCGCCGACCGTCGGCGGCGAACTCGCCGGCGGCGGGTTCGATTGAGCCATGACGGCGGTTGAATAAAGGAGCGCGACAAGCGCAAACAATGTTCTCATGTAACCCCACTTCGTGTTTGTCCAAGCTGCGATTTCGTCTGCATCACCGTCAGCAGCGCCAGCGCGACGAGGCCCATCGACACGTAACCGGCGCCATATAGCAGATCGCGCGCATATAACACACCGCCGATAGCAGAACCAATGGCCTGCCCGACATAGAGCACCGAGGTATTGAGCGCGACCGATGCCGAGGCCAGCGCCGGCGCCGCCGCAACCAGCCGGGCCTGCTGCATCGAATTGGTGGAAGCAAAACCCAATCCCCAGACCGCGACCGAGGCGGCCATCAGCGGATAGATGCCGGCGCAGATGGCCCATCCGCTGACGCCGGCCAGCAGCAACGAGGTGAACAGCAGCGAGGTTTTGTAGGCTCCCCAGCAATCGACGATACGGGTCGCGATCGCAATCCCGACGAAGCCGAACACGCCGTAAAACGCGAACACCAGGCCGATCGCGTCGGGGCCGGCCTGCGTCAGCCGTTTCAGCAGCGGTCCCATGAAGGTGAACACCACGAACTGGCCGGACATCTGCAAGGTGGTGACCAGCAGCAACAGGCCGATGGTCCGGTTGCGCCCGACATCGGTCCACGTGTTGAGGTCCACCGGCGCGCCCAGCAATCCACCAGGCAGCCGCCAGGCCAGCAGCACGAAGCTGACGAAGCCGAGCACGCCAATGCAGCCATAGGCCGTGCGCCAGCCATAACGGCTGGCGACAAATGTAATCAGCGGCAGGCCGACCGCGGCGGCAAGCGACCATCCAAGGAAGATATAGGCGATGGTGCTGCCGCGCTTTTCTGTCCGAACGATCATCGCGCCGGTGCCCGCCGCCTGCGGCGTATACAGCGCGCCGATCGCCAGCATGATCAGGCGGATCACCAACAGGCTGGCATAATCGGGCGCAAACGCCGAAGCCGCATTGGTCAGCGCCAGCACCGCGAGCGTTCCCGTGAGCAGCGTGCGGCGTTCGATCCGGCTGGTCAACCATGCCGTCAGCGGCGAACCAATGCACAGCACCACCGCGCCGAAGGTCACCAGCAATGCCGCGCTGTTGATGCTGACGCCGAGACCCGATGACAATTCGCTCAACATCCCGGCCGGCGCCATGATCGAGGTGCCGGTAACGATATTGCCGAACATCAGGGAGGTGGGAGCGAAGCGTTTCACGGCGGCGGTGTATCAGATCGCCAGTTTAATGCAAATGCATCTAATCGCCGGCGGGCCCGTTTTCACCGCGCGGGACGGCAACCGCGGCGGGCGATGCAACGGCGGGCCGCGCCGTCGGGGCCGCGGCACATGACGTCAGAAGCTGCGCCCATGCCTGTTGCAAGCCGCTGTTGTCGATATCGATGATCGACATATTGGTCTTGCCGTCCGGCGATGAGGATCCCTCCCCCATCTGCAACTTGGGAGCATCGAGCATCGCCTTGATCGTATCCGGCGTCAACGTGTCGCTCCAAACCTCGTATTTGCCGGCGCGCGCCGGAAACTTGCCAAAGGCCAACGGCTTTTCCGAACCGGCCATCAGGGCCACGGAAATCGTTCCGGCGGCGCCCGGGTCGTATTCCCGAACGAACATCAGCCGGGCGCGCTCCTTGTTCTCGCAGAACAGCCGCCACTCCTGCTCACGAAATTCCGAGCCATCCGCTTTCCGCTCAAGCGCAAATTTCCGGACGTAAGGGCGATCAGCGGTTTCCAGCATCCAGGGCGTTTCGGAAAGGTTTCGCTTGTCGATGCCGAAACGATAAAGCTCCGGCCGCGTCAGCATATGCACGTTCTCGAACTTCACCGTTTTGATCAAATCATCCAGTTGACGGTCGATCCCCATCGCGGTGATGAAAGAGGCGCGCTCACGGTCGGCCTTGGCGATGTCGCGCTGCCTGATCTCGGCGACCTGGCCGGCGGTGGCGTGCCCGTGGATGATCAGCGTGAGTTTCGAGCTATGAACGCCGATCGCGGCATCGGGCGCGACTTCGCGCGTGGTGGCTCCGAGAAAAAGGTAGCTGCACGCCGAATTGCACATCGCCCTTCGGGTCACAATTGAACCTTCGACCTCGCCGCCCGCGGTCTTGATCTTCAGACAAGCTTCATCGATCTGGTATCCGGCGGCGCACCCGGTCACGATCGTGCGCCCGACCCGGGCGATCGCCTTGCGGCTGCGCAGCAGGCGTCCGATCGGATAGGACTGCTCCACCGCGCCGCCCGGCGAGTGGAAATAGATCGGGCGTTGGGTATCCTTTACGCCGCGCAGGAAACGGCGGACCCGCTCCGCGGCATCCTGGTCGACCTTGCCTTCGACGGCGATCCAGCGATCGCAGCCGGGACCGCATGAATTCGCGGGCCCTTTGGCAAGGTAGATAACCAGCTTCAACTCGAATCCCGCGATCTCGGCCGGCGTCTCGGCTCGCGCTCCCCCGGCGATCAGGAGCAGGACTGTGAAAAGGAGATAGCGGATTGTCATGGAGACGGGATTGGGGGCGGGACACGACGAGGAAGAGGCACAGCCAAAGCTAGACAATGAAGGCCTGCGCGGCAACCCTCGGTGGCGTGTGCCGCCGATCGTGGGCGATCGATGCGCCGGGCTGCGCAGGATCACCGATTTCTTGAAATTGCCCGATTGCAGCGCCCGAATCCCCTGCTATACCGCTGCTTCCCGCTTACCTGCGCTCGTTCGCAGGAGTGAGCATCAGGAGATCACCATGCCCGACAAGAATACGCCCGCACCCGGATTCCAATATGGCCTCGCGAACTTGAAACCGGTCGTCGAACCCGAGATGGTCACCGTCACCTTTCCTGACGGGGCCAGGCGCGAATTTCCCAAGGACATCACCGGTCTCGATATCGCCAAGGGCATTTCGCCGTCGCTGGCCAAGCGCACGGTGGCGATGGCGCTGGATGGCGCGGTCTCGGACCTCACCGATCCGATCGCGCGCGATGCGAAGATCGAATTCATCAACCGCGACGACGCCCGCGCGCTGGAATTGATCCGGCATGACGCGGCGCACGTGCTGGCCGAGGCGGTGCAATCGCTGTGGCCGGGCACGCAAGTGACGATCGGCCCGGTCATCGAGAACGGCTTCTACTACGATTTCTTCCGCAACGAGCCGTTCACGCCGGAAGACTTCGCCGCGATCGAAAAGAAGATGCGCGAGATCGTGGCGCGCGACAAACCCTTCACCAAAGAGGTGTGGGATCGCGAAAAGACAAAACAGGTATTTCGCGACAAGGGCGAGAACTTCAAGGTCGAGCTGGTCGACGCCATTCCCGGCGACGAGCCGATCAAGATCTATTTCCAGGGCGACTGGTTCGACCTGTGCCGCGGCCCGCATATGACGTCGACCGGCAAGATCGGCAACGCGTTCAAGCTGATGAAGGTCGCGGGGGCCTATTGGCGCGGCGACAGCAACAATCCGATGCTGACGCGGATCTACGGCACGGCATTTGCGAAGCAGGAAGAACTCGATGCCTACCTGAAGCAAATCGAAGAGGCGGAAAAACGCGACCATCGCAAGCTCGGCCGCGAGCTCGATCTATTCCACTTCCAGGAGGAAGGTCCCGGCGTGGTGTTCTGGCACGCCAAGGGCTGGACCATCTTCCAGGCGCTGATCGCCTATATGCGGCGGCGGCTGACCGGCGATTACAGCGAGGTCAACGCGCCGCAGATTCTCGACAAGGTGTTGTGGGAAACTTCCGGCCATTGGGAATGGTACCGCGAGAACATGTTCGCCGCGCAATCGGCCGGTGACGAGGCCGAGGACAAGCGCTGGTTCGCCTTGAAGCCGATGAACTGCCCGGGCCACGTCCAGATCTTCAAGCACGGCCTGAAGAGCTATCGCGACCTGCCGCTGCGGCTGGCGGAATTCGGCGTCGTGCACCGCTACGAGCCGTCGGGCGCGATGCATGGTCTGATGCGCGTGCGCGGCTTCACCCAGGACGACGCCCATGTGTTCTGCACCGAGGCGCAGCTCGCCGACGAATGCCTGAAGATCAACGACCTCATCCTGTCGACCTATGCCGATTTCGGTTTTACCGGCGATCTCACGGTGAAACTGTCGACGCGGCCGGAAAAACGCGTCGGCACCGACGAGATGTGGGACCATGCCGAGCGCGTGATGGCGACCGTGTTGTCGCAGATCGAGGCCCAGGGGCACAACCACCGCATCAAGACCGCGATCAATCCCGGTGAAGGCGCGTTCTACGGCCCGAAGTTCGAATATGTGCTGCGCGACGCCATCGGCCGCGACTGGCAGTGTGGCACCACGCAGGTCGACTTCAACCTGCCGGAACGGTTCGGCGCGTTCTATATCGACGCCGACGGTTCGAAGAAAACCCCCGTTATGGTGCATCGCGCGATCTGCGGTTCGATGGAACGCTACATCGGCATCCTGATCGAGCATTTTGCCGGCAACTTCCCGCTCTGGCTCGCGCCGGTGCAGGCGGTGGTCACCACCATCACCTCGGAAGGAGACGAATACGCCAAGGTGGTGGCAGCCGCGGCGCGCCGCGCCGGGCTGCGGGTCGAGATCGACCTACGCAACGAAAAGATCAACTACAAGGTCCGCGAGCATTCGCTGGCGAAGATCCCGGCATTGCTGGTGGTCGGCAAGAAGGAGGCCGAAAGCCATTCGGTCTCGGTGCGCCGGCTCGGCAGCGAGGGACAAACCGTGATGTCGACCGAAGCGGCGATCGCCGCGCTGGTCGAGGAAGCCACGCCGCCGGACGTCAAGCGGGCGCGGGAAGCCGTCTGATCGATTCACAATCGATCTAAAACCAGCTTCCCCTCGTCCGGCTCCGCACCTATCTCCGTGGCAGACGCCAATTGAGGACATACCATTGCCCGATGCTCTTGAACTCCTGAAAATCCGCCGCTCGGTAAAGCCGCGCGAGATGAGCGGTCCCGGCCCCTCGCCGGCCGAACTCGAGACCATTCTCACCATCGGCGCGCGGGTGCCCGATCACGGCAAGCTGACGCCGTGGCGCTTCATCGTGTTCGAAGGCGACGCCCGCGCCCGCGCCGGCGAAATCATCGCAAAAGTGTTCGCGCGGAAAAATCCGGCGGCTGCGACGGCCGATATCGAGATGGAGAAGCGCCGGCTGATGGATGCCCCGCTGGTGATCGGCGTCGTCAGTTTTACCAAACCGCATCCGAAAGTCCCGGCGTGGGAGCAGGAATTGTCCGCGGGCGCCAGTGCGATGAATCTGGTCACCGCCGCCACCGCGCTCGGCTACGGCGCCAACTGGCTGACCGGCTGGTTCGCATTCGACCGCGACGTGCTCGACGGCTTTGGATTGAAGGCGGACGAAAAGCTTGCCGGCTTCATTCACATCGGCACGCCGTCGAAGCCCGCCGAAGACCGCCCTCGCCCGGCGCTTTCCGATATCGTGACGCGATTCTAGACCTAGCTTCTTGCTCACGCCGCCTGCGGTGCTCGCTGTCCAAACTTGAACAGCAGTTGTTCGACCTCGGCCGCCGGCCGCGCCGCGCTGAACAGAAAACCCTGCACCTGATTGCAGCCCTCGGCGCGCAACCAGTCGAGCTGGTCCATGGTCTCCACGCCTTCGGCCGTCGTGGTGATGTTGAGGCTGCGCCCGAGGCCGGAAATAGCGCGCACGATCGCCACGCAGTCGGAGCGCTCGGCCAGATCCTTGATGAAGGAGCGGTCGATCTTGATCTTGTCGAACGGAAAGCTGCGGAGATAGCTCAGGCTGGAATAGCCGGTGCCGAAATCATCCATCGAAATGCTGACGCCGAGCCCGCGCAGCTGATGCAGGATCGCCAGGTTAGCCTCGGTCTCCGCCAGGAACACTGATTCGGTGATTTCGAGTTCGAGCCTGAGCGGAGACAATCCCGAATGCGCCAGCGCCGAGATCACGGCCTGGACCAGATTGCGGCTGCGGAACTGCACCGGCGACAGGTTCACGGCGACCTTGACCCCGGCGGGCCATTTCGCCGCCTCGGTGCAGGCTTCCCGCAATACCCATTCGCCGAGCGCCACGATCAGTCCGATATCCTCGGCGACGGGGATGAATTCGGCCGGCGAGATCATGCTCTTTTCGGGATGCTGCCAGCGCAACAGCGCTTCAAAGCCGCTGATCTGGTTGGACGCGATATCCACCAACGGCTGGTAATGCAGTTCGAATTCGCCGTTGGCAAAGGCACGGCGCAGATCGAGCTCCATATCACGCCGCTTTTGCGCCTGGCGGTCCATCTCGCGTTCGAAGAACCGGTGCACGCCGCCGCCGTCCGCCTTGGCGCGGTACAGCGCCATGTCGGCATTGCGCATCAATTCCTCGCAGCTTGCGCCATCGCCGGGCGACAACGCGATGCCGATGCTGGCGCCCACCACCAGCTCGCAGCCGTCGATATCGTAGTGATCGCTCAACAGCCGGATCAACCGGTCGGAAAAATCGCTGACCTCGTTGGGCGAAACATTGGAGGCCAGCACGATCGCGAATTCGTCGCCGCCCAGCCTGGCGACGATATTGTCGCCGCGAACCTCGTCCTTCAATCGCCCAGCCACGGCCTTCAACAGCCGGTCGCCCGTCGGATGGCCGAAGGCGTCGTTGACGTTCTTGAAGAGATCGAGGTCGACGCACAGCACCGCAACGCGCTGATGCACGGTTTGGCTGCGCTGCAGCGCCTGGCGAAGACGGTCCTGAAAAAAATCCCGGTTCGGCAGATTGGTCAGGCCATCATGATGGGCCATGTGGGCGATCCGGGCTTCCGCCTTGCGCCGTTCGGTGATGTCGACAATGGCGACCAGATAGCCGTCGCGGCCGTCGAATGCGACCCGCCGTCCGAAGGTCAGCACATGGATCTCGCTGCCGTCGGCCCTGAGATGGCGCCAGTCGCGGCTGGAGTGATAGATATCGCCGATCTCCTGCAGCGCCTGGCTGTGGGTCGCCCATTCGTCTTCGGGCCAGATCTGCCGCAGTTTCATTTGCAGGAACGCCGCGCGGCTGTAGCCGTAATGCTGCACGGCCGCGTCATTGACGCCGATGAATTCGGTGCTCTCGGCGTCGAACACCCACATCGGCATCGGGTTGTTGTCGAACAACAGCCGAAACGAGGATTCGCGCCGTTTGATCGCCGTGACATCCGAAACCGTCAGCGACAGCATGTCGCCGAACCCGGTGGCGCCCAGACTGAGGCAGCGATCCTCGCTGTCGATTTCGAACTGGCCGGCGTTGCCGCCGCCGACGATATCGAACAGCCGCTCAATGACTTCGCTCGCGCACAGCAGATTGCCGCCGGCGCTGAGCCGGCGCCACATCAGATCGGCGGACGCGCGTTTCAACAGCCGCGCCGCGCCCTGGTTGAGGTGGACGATCTGGAAGTCGAACGGCCGGCCATCGGCGTCGCGGATCGCGGCCAGCGACAGCACGCCTTCGTCGGTGGCGGAAAAAATCGTGTCCAGCAGATTGTACTGGCCGCCGCGCTCGTTGACATAGGTACCGATCAGCGTGCCGCCCCAGCGCGACGCGGTCGGCAGCGCCAGCACGTCGTAGGTCCGGACCAGGCCGTCGCGCACGCAATGCGCCGTCGCCAGATAGGGCCGGCCGTTGGCCAGCGCGTTGGCCGTGGCCTCGCCGAGCGCGGTGGCGCAATCCGGCGACAGCGCGGCCAGCGGAATATCCCAGCGCTCGTCGTCCAGCCATTTCTGGACATAGCGGCCGGTGCGCGACACTTCGAGCGCCCCGTCATTTTCCTTCATTAGGACGATATGATCCGCCAGACGTCCGAGGCTTCCCAACATCACGTCTTCATAACGCGGCAGCCTGTCGCCCGGACGCAAGGCGGCCTGCCATTTGCGCTGCAGGATGGAAACGTCGTCGAATAGCTTTGTTTCGAATTTCTCCGAAATCTTTTTGGCGGCGGTCATGACGTACCCCATCACGCGAGCGTGCGATCGCGTGCATCCAACGCGGGGGCGGCTTAATGCGTTGTAAAGATTGCGGGTTATCACCCGCATCGCGTCGATTATGACAGTTTAAAGTCGTTCGATGGTTAGTGCGAATTAGCAACTGTGACAGCCGCAAACCAAACGATGTCTTGTGCAATCGGCTAGCGCGCCACGACTTCGATTTCGCCGTCGACGCCGTTGACGACATTGAACGGCCGCTCGAACACCTTGCCTTCGTTCTTGGCGATGGCGCGGTATTCGCCTTCGGCCAGGATTACCTTGGGAAACGCGCCGATCAATTCCTTGATGACGTCGCCGCCCGGCGTGATCACCGACCACGCGGTATTCGCCAGCGCCTCGCCGCCCTGGCTCGAGACCAGTTTTAGCGTGATCACGGCGGCACGATGGGTGATGATGACGTCGGTCAGCTTGCCGGCCTGCACGCGGATATCCGAGCGCACCACCGAATTGGCGTCGCCGTAATTGGAGACGATGTAGTAGGTGCCTTCCTGCAGCAGCGCGACATCGCCAGGCGAAACGCTCGGCAACAGCGCCGGGCGTTCGGTGGTTTCGAACTGGCTGCCCTTGTAGATCCCGAACGAAATCTGGTTGGTCGGAATTTTCGAGGTGCCGACCCGGCCCTCGATGCGCAGGCCGCCGGCCGGCAGCACGAAGGCTTCGCGCGCAGTCTCGGATTTCAGGGTCACCGGCCGCACGGCGCTGACGAGGCCGAGCGCGACATGCACGACATAGCTGCCGGGTGGCAGCACGATGTTCGGGGTGGCGCCATGATCCTCGCGGATCATCTTGAAGGTGCCGGTTTCGTCGGGCTTGTCGGAAAACACCCGCCAGACCAATCCGCCGGTGATGACCGGCATGTCCTTGCCGTAGCGCGCGGTCAGTGACAGCACGGCCTGGCCGGCGGTCGATGCGCCCGGCGGCGGAACAACCGGCGGGACCGCGGCGATCGACGGCTGGGTGATCGGCGGCTGGGTCAAAGGCGCCGGCAGGGTCGGAATCGAGGCCGGTCCGGACGATGGCGCCAGGCTCATCGCGCCGCCGGGGGCTTCCGGGATCGAGGCCGGCGGCGTCGGCGGCGGCCGATCGGTGAACATTTGGGCTGAAACACTGCCCGGAAGCGCCTGAAACAGCAGGCATAACAGCGCAAACGCCATCGCGGGGCGGTTGCGCCGCCCAGATCCATCGATGCCATTACGCCAGGGAGTCATGGGGCATGCTTTTCACTGAAAACGCGGCAAATTCAAGCCTTTCGACCCGGCCCGATCGCCCAATAGGGTGGTGGAATTGGCCCTCGCGCCAGCCGTCACGCCTTTGCGCCGGGGCCGCGGTCCAGTCACAATCGCTGCGTAGCCCATCGCAAATCCGGACATAAACCATGCCTTAGCGTGGTTATGGCAAGCCCGCGGCTGAGCTAATAGGTTGGAGTGCCGGTTACCGGAGCGCCAAGGAGACGACAGGTGTTGGAGAATTTGCTCGGGCGCGGCCAGAACGGCGCTCAGAAGGTCGGGCTCGGCAGCGTCAGGCGGCCGGTAATCGGGCTGGCGCTCGGCGGCGGCGCGGCGCGCGGATTCGCCCATATCGGCATCGTCAAGACGCTGGTCGCACACGGCATCATACCCAATGTGGTGGTCGGCACCTCGATCGGCGCGGTGGTCGGCGGCGCCTACGCGGCAGGCCACCTCGACACGCTGGAGCATTGGGCGCGCAGCCTGCAGCCGCGCAACATTTTTGGCTACCTCGATATCCGCCTCAACGGTTCGGGCCTGATCGGCGGCGACAAGCTGGCCGCCCAGCTCGAGGCCGCGATGGGCGCGGCCCTGATCGAGGAACTGCCGATCAAATTCGCCACTGTGGCGACCGAAGTCCGCACCGGCCACGAGATCTGGCTGACCCATGGCCGCATGGTCGACGCGATGCGCGCGTCCTACGCGCTGCCCGGGATATTCTCGCCGGTCATGGTCGGCGATCGCTGGCTGGTCGATGGCGCGCTGGTCAATCCGGTGCCGGTATCGACCGCGCGGGCGTTTGGGGCGGAAATCGTCATCGCCGCAAACCTTTCCAGCGATGTGTTCGCCCATTCCACCACGGTCTATTCCCACGGCCCCTCCGCCGGGGTGACGGTGGCCGTGACGCCGGAAGCTGCGATCGAGCCGGCGCCGCCGAAGCGCGGTTTCAGCCGCCTGTTCTCGCCCGAGCGCACCATGAAGCGCGAATTCTTCGGCGGCGGCGGCCGGCCCGGCATTTCCACCGTGATGGTCGATGCCTTCAACATCATGCAGGATCGCATCACCCGCGCCCGGCTGGCCGGCGATCCGCCTGATTTGCTGATCTCGCCGCGGGTCGGGCAAATCGGCTGGTTCGATTTCCACCGCGCCGACGATTTGATCGCGCATGGCGCGCGCGCCGCCGAGCGCGCCATCGAATTGATCCAGGAGGCGATCCACATCCTGGCGCCGGGCGGCGTCGAACCGCCGCCGGCTATCGACAAGACGCCCTGATCGAACGACAGCGCCGCGCGCATCAACCGTTCGCTACCTTCCCGTGCGACAGCAATCAGGCGGTCTTGATGTAGTCCCGCAACGCTTCCTGTTCGGTCTCGTATTCCCGGACCCGCCATTTGACGATGTCGCCGATCGAAATCAGGCCGACCACCCTGCCGTCCTCGACCACCGGCAGATGCCTGAACTTGCCCAACGTCATCATCTCCATGATCGCGCTGACGGTGTCGGACTGTTTGCAGCTGATGACCTTGCGCGTCATCACGGCGCTGACCGGCTCGTCCAGCACCGACGCGCCGCGTTCGCCGAGCACGCGCACGATATCGCGCTCCGAGAGGATGCCCTCGATGCGGCCGCTGCTCATCGCGAGCACCGCGCCGATTTTTTTCTCCGCCAAAATCTTGATCGCCGCGGAAAGTTTGGTCTCTGGCTCGACGCTCTGGATCTGATGTCCCTTGGTATCGAGAATTGCACGTACCGTCATTGTCGTCTCCCTGAAGCCGATCGCGCCGCAAAAGCGGGCACGGTCTTCGTTTCCCTGAGTTTTCAATCAACAGTTCAGCGCCGGTTTCGTTGCTGGCGCATGCGGCAAAACGCGGGCTATCCAGCGCGCTCACGGGCCGATAGCCCTGCCTCGTCACGGTTGCGATGATGGATGAAATCACGCTGCGCCGCAAGCCAAGTCCACTAGCAAGTTCAGTCGCGCGGCAATGCGTCCGCCGACGACGCATCTGCAGCATTTCCCGCCGCGCGCGGAACCGGATCGAACAGCGAGAACAGCATTAGCCCGGCGAGAAAGCCGCCGATATGCGCCTGCCAGGCCACCACGGTGCCGCCTTCCATGCCGATCGCGATCGAGTAGACGCCGAAGATGATGTTGACGCCGAACCACACCACGAGAAAGCCGAGCACGCGGCGGTCACGCAACGCGCGCATCAGCGACAGCGCCGGTACTTTTGCCGCGACATCGGCGTCGCCGCGGCTGAAGGAGAGAAAACTGCCCTGCACGAAGGCAAAGCGGATCGCGGCCGCCATGGTGCCGGACACCGACGCGGACGCGCCGATCATCGGCGCCGCCGCGTGTTCGTTGCTGATCAAATGCGCCAGCGCGCCGGCCGCAGCCGTCACCGCCATGAACAGGAAAAACCTGACCGCGCCGAAACGCCGCGCCAGTGCACTGCCGAACGGCAACAGCCACAGCACGTTGAAGCCGATATGGGCGAGATTGGCGTGCAGCAGCGAATAGGTGACGAAGCTCCAGTATTTGGCGCCGCTGCCGCCGGGAAAGCCGTCCACCAACAGCGTCGCATCGTAACGCATCGGAATGAAGCCGAACGTATAGACCACGATATTGTCGGTCTCGTTCGGCAGCAGCAACCGCACCACGTGGATCACCGCCAGCAACGCGATATAGGCGGTCAACGCGCCCGGCAGCGTCAGGATCGGCTCGCGCGGCGCCTCCGGTGGTTCCTCCGGCAATTCAGGTTGGCGTTCCGGTTGAAATTCCAAGGGGTCGAAAACCTCAAACAAGCGCGGCCTATCGAAGCGGCTGCGCCCCAATAGGCGGCTTGCCGCTGCAGCGCAAGAGCGCAGCCGCGCCGCGCGGACACGAGTTCGACAGCTCAGCGCAAACAAAAAGGCAGGGCTCTGAGAAAGCCCTGCCTCGTCTGTCCGGATCTTGTCGCGCTGGGCTCCCCGGGTGACATCCCCACCCCTCCCCGCGCGATGACCAAACTGTTTGAACCAACCCTGTGTGCGATCCGCGGCCGGCCCCTGGAGAAAACCGGTGCGGGTGAATGCGTCGCATCCTAGCCGCTCCGGCCGCGTTGCCAAGGCCATAGTTAATTTAACGTTAACGGCGGGAAGTCCCTGCGAAACCGGCGGAAAATGCCCTCTGGCATGGACGCTGCACCTTGCCTCCTGCAAAACCAGTACGGGAAGGCGCGTGGGCGAAAGCGGGACAGAAGTGTCTCGCCGAGCCGCGCGGCAGGGCAAAGGCAGTAGATGAAACATCCATCGAACCGCGAATTTTTCGCCTATTGGGACGACAAGCGCGGCGGCGCACGGGCGCCGGACCGCAGCGAAATCGAGCCCGGCGCGGTGCGCGAACTGCTCGGCGACATTTTCGTGCTTTCCTACGACCACGAGGCCGGCTTTCCCTTTCGCGTCGCCGGCACAAGGGTCTGCGCCCTGCTCGGCCGCGACCTCAAGGACAACAGTTTTTCCGCGCTGTTTGCGCCCGATTGTCGCCGCGAGATCGACGACATCGTCGCCGTCGTCGCCGAGGAACTGCTCGGCGCGGTCGCCGGCATCACCGCGACCGCGGCGGACGGCTCGCTGGCGCATCTCGAATTGCTGCTGCTGCCGTTCAACACCCGCGCCCACACCCCGATCAGCCTGACCGGATTGCTGGCGCCGTTCGGAACTGGCCACAGCGTGCTGTCGGATTTCAAACTGACCTCGTTCCGCTACCTCGCCCACCCGCCGCAACGTTTTGTGCCGCGTGCCCTGAAAAAACTCGCGATCGCGCGCGGGCTGATGGTGTATGAGGGGCTCAGGTAAGCGCCGCTTTTGTCGTCCCTGCGAACGCAGGGACCCATCACCCCTGGCGCTGGTTGTTTGCCGTAGCCCGGATGAGCGAAGCGACATCCGGGATATGCTGTCCCGCATATCGCTTCGCTCATGCCGGCTACAGACATACGCTCTCGTTCTCGCGACACACTGCGTCCGAGGCTTTCCATTTCGTTCGCGCCTCCCAAAAGAAGAGCAACTGTGTTGGAAGTAGACCGGTGCTCGGCCGTGCTCAAGGCTGGCGCAAGCGCGCCCCCGCCTGCGGCGGCTGACGGCCTTGACCCCGTCCGCTCACCGGTCAGATGGCTTTGCAAGCGCTCGGTCGCAGACCGAGCGCGATCAGGTGCGCTCGCTCAGCTCACTGCGTAACGGCTGGGATCCCATTTTTGCCGGCGCGCAATCATCGTGTTGAGGATCACGATCAGTTTGCGCATGCAGGCGATGAGCGCGACCTTTGGCTCCTTTCCCTTGGCGATCAGGCGCTGATAGTAGGCCTTCAGGACGGGATTATTCCGCGTGGCTGCGCCGACACAGGGCATGTAGATAGCGTTACGGACCCAGCGGCGGCCTCCCTTGATGTGACGTTCGCCATGGCGCTTTCCGCTGTCGTCGTCATAAGGGGCGACACCGATCAAGGCCGCGGCGATCTCGTCGCTCACCTGACCAAGCTCCGGCATCCCTGCAACCAGGTTTGCAGAACTCGTCTCGGCGAACCCCGGCACACTCTCGATGATCTCGGCGCGTTCGGCAAAATCCGGCACGGACTTGATTTTGGCGCAGATGGCGGCCTCGAGCTTGGCAATCTCGCTGGCCAGACTCTTCAAAATGTGGGCACGCGCCTTTTGAACCAATCCCGGCGCAGCATGCTCACTTTGGCTGACCAGGCGCATCCTGACATCAATCAGACCTAGGCGCGCCTTCACCAAGGTCTGCAGTTCCTCACGGGCGGCATCGTGCTTCTGAGCCGGCGCATCGCTGAACGTCTCGGCGAACCAGGCGATCATCTCGGCGTCGATCGCATCGTTCTTGGCCAGCCGTCCGGCCGACAACGCGAAGCTGCGGACCCGTTTGGGGTCGACAATCCGCACCTCGATGCCGGCCTCGCGCAACAACTTGGCCCAGACGCGCTCGTAACCGCCACTTGCCTCCATCACCGCCTTGCCAACTTGGTGCTTGCGAAGCCAGCCAACCAGCTTGCGGTGGCCCTGTACGGTGCTGGGGAACGTCTGCCGCAATGCATGCGCACGAACGCACGCATCCACCTTGTCCTTGGCGACATCGATACCCACGACAACGAGATCTTTTTGTGCCATCATCCACTCCCTTCCTTGCTCGGTTCGGGCTCGAAGCCCTTGCAACTGTTCGGGTTGAGGAAGACACCGGAGCTGTCCCTCGCTCTTTCACAGGCTCTGTCGCCTTTGGGCGCAACGGGCTCAGTTCCAGCAACGGGCGGTTCTGATGCAACCGCCCGTTCGCACATTCTGACAGATTTTCGGACACAAGGGCGCAGGGAAGACCGGGTGCGCGCTGCACCCGCGGTCTCGTGTGCATTGATGCACAAAGAAATGCGCACACGAGCATACAGGTGAAGCGGAAACACTCCGGCCTTCCCTGCGCGATGGCTCTACGGCGTATATCGTGCTCTCCCTGGTGAATCGGAGCCTCTTGCCACCATCGCCAGCGGATCACTCCACCGACTTGACGCCAGCATTCCGGGCGTCAGGACCACACGACTTCGCCGTACGCTTCAGCGCCGATCGTCCGCGCGCATGAAGCGCGCGACGACGCTGCCGCGTCCACCGCAACCTGTCCCAACGTCCGTGACGACGGCCGACGTCCCCTCTTTCGGGACAGGATAGCCGCAATAAGCCGGTGATTTGCCCCCGAAAAAAACAGAAATATTTTTTAAGGCAGGGCTGGCGTCCGCGAAGCCAAATCACCGGCGAATTGAAAGATTTTTTGTAGCCCGGATTGAGCATCGCGAAATTCGGGAACCTCGCGGATGGCGCCGCCCCGGATTTCACTTCGCCTGTCATCGGCGCGCATTCGCGCGGCGAGCGCACCCGATCCAGCGCTGATGAAGGAGACGATGCCGCGCTATGGGTTGATTCCGGTGGTGCCGGAGTAAGGGAGTTGGGAAAGCACCACGGGACTAAAGCGCCTTGCCTGACGTCGCGCAGGGAGCTGCGGACAGCCACTAGTCCCAAATGCGCCTGCGCACGATCCGGCGAACCGAACACAGCCCCTAAGGACCTTCGCAAGCGCGGAGTAGAAGTTTACCGTATGGTAGGACACCATAGTTTGCCTTGTCAGTTATCGAAACTTCGACGCATCCGAGTTTTACCAGATGCTCCGAAGAGACGACGATTTCGTCCCGATTGACTTGAAGATGACCAGCCAGGAACTCTCGAGAATTCGGACCCATACTGGGATTCGCAACAAGCTCTTTCAAAACCAGGGCATCTAAAGAATTCTCGTTTCTTACGCCGGACGAACGCTATGAGAGCAGTAGTTCGAGCCAATTCAGCAAGGAAACAAAGTCGGCAACTTTTCTGAGGGATGCTATCGCTGGGGCACCGCGATGCAGGATTTGCAATTGCCTACTTCACTTCAATTCAATCCAGATTGACCATATTGTCCGGAAGCAGGATGGGGGGCTTGGCGTATTAGATAACGCGCAACTCGCTCATCCCTACTGCAATAGCACGATTAAGAACTAGCCTATCCCGCGCCGCATCCCGGGCCTTCCAGGCGAAACGGCCAGACCCGGAAACCACGGGATGTCTGAATTATCGGTACACGTGGGACGGGACACGCACAATTAAAAGGGTGATTTGCGTCGGGGTCAAGGATAATTTCTGTAATTCAGAACGATGAACAAACCCGCGGTTCGAATGGAGCCCAGCGAGATTTCGGCGCGGTCCGCGAGCGGAGATTGCCGGATTTCGCTCTGCTCGATCCAGCCAGCTCAGACACGGGCACGAGCGATCTTTCGTCGGTGACGGAACGATACTGGCCTGCATCGCTTATCGCGGCAGCAAAGGTCCGGGTACGAATGAAGACAGCCGTGAAACGACCCATCGTTCTTGTCGTCGAGGATGACTTTCTGATCCGAATGGATGCTGTCGAAACGATTGAAGCAGCCGGATTTGACGTCGTCGAAGCGGCAAACGCCGACAAGGCAATCGAAATCCTCGAAGTGCGTTTGGACATTACAGTCGTCTTCACCGATATCCAGATGCCGGGTTCCATGGACGGACTGAAGCTCGCGGCTGCGATCAGGGGGCGCTGGCCGCCGATAAAAATCGTTGCGACCTCCGGCATCGTCGATGTCCGAAAGGCCGATTTGCCAGAGGGCGGGCGATTTTTACCGAAACCGTACAGCTCCGCTGAAATAGTGAAGACCCTTCGCGAACTGACCAGCGTTGGACCACAAGCGTAAGCCAGTGCCAAGCGACACTGCTTGCTCTGTTGCGCCCGCTCGAGCTCCGGTCGCCGGTCAATATTGCTCACGTCAAATATACCCCTGCAAAGCGGACCCAAGATGCTTTCAAGCTGTTGACCTATCGATCTCTGTTATTTCCTCACAATATGACGACGTCACCTCGGACTCACGCACCGACTGCAAAGGTCGACAGTGTTCAGAAAACAATTCAGCGAGGTTGAAGATGCTTGTGCCCTCGCACAAGCAATGGTGGATACGGTTCGCGAACCTCTGATCGTGCTCGACAAGGACCTGCGGGTAATAGCAGCGAGCCGATCCTTCTATGTGAAGTTCGCAACCAATCCCGATGATTTCCCGAGGCAAGCATCTTTACGAGTTGGGCAACGGCGAGTGGGACAACCCGAAGCTACGAGCACTACTGGAAAACATCATACCCGGCCTCGGCACGATGGATGATTATGAAGTTGAACATGACTTTCCGCGCATCGGAAAACGCGTTCTGCTGTTAAATGCCAGCGTCGTTGTCTATGAAAAAGCGCATAAGAATATTTTGCTCAGCATTGAGGATGTCACGATCCAGCGCGCTCTGGAGCGCGACAAAGAAGAGATGCTGCGACAAAAGGACGTGCTTCTCGATGAAATCGAACATCGTGTCGCCAACAGTCTCCAGATTATCGCCAGCATCATTATGCTGAAGGCGAAGTCAGTCGAATCGGAAGAGACGCGACGCCATCTGCATGATGCCCACAACAGGGTCATATCAGTTGCCGCCGTGCAACGGCATCTTCATGCCTCTGCAGGTCTTGGGTCGATGGAAATGCTGCCGTATTTGTCCACGCTCTGCGGACGCGCTAACTCATTCCATGATTGGCGATGGCGCAGCCGATCTCCTTGAAGGTGATTGGTAACGGCGGAGCTTCAACCTGCGCCAACGCCGAAAGTCTCGGACTGATTGTCACTGAGCTTGTAATAAATGCGCTAAAGCATGCCTTCGACGAAAAAACGACGGACGGGCAAATTACCGTTGCATACGACGTGGCCGGAACCGACTGGAAGCTTTCGGTCGCCGACAACGGAATGGGAAAGCCCGATGGCGTTTTTGCCCAACCGAAAACCGGGCTAGGAACCGGGATCGTCAAGGCCCTTGCAAAGCAACTCGACTCCCAGGTTGTAACCTCGAGCGGGCCTAAGGGAACGACCGTGTCGGTTACTCACGCTACCTTCGCGGGCTGAGAAGAACGGTTGGAAGCAGCCTATTGATGGCCACGCCTGCAGCATAAGCTATCCGGCGTCGGCTTCAGCAACTGCGCGCTGCCGGCTCGACCCGGTCGCGAATGAGCCAACAGCGACACGGGGAGTGTCCTGATTCTTGAAATTTTAGTGACTGAGCAATATTGAGCAGCCTGCCGAGCGTCGGAATGGTAATCAGATTTCGATCACCGCCCTGGCCTCGGCGTCTATCGGTGACTGAGAGTGTTTAAGCTCCCGCCTGATCCGGAGCGCATCATATGCCCGAGATCCAGTCTATCCAGCACTCGCGCGTCAGCGTGCGATGCCGGTTCGCGACGACCGCAGCAGACGCGGTTTCCGGCATTGAATTCTGCGCATTCGAGTTTCCCGGTTGCGAGCGATGCCCAAGCTCGATCCACTTCCTCGATTCGGCGGGAAGCTCGGAAGACCCCTTCAAGTCG
Source organism: uncultured Alphaproteobacteria bacterium (assembly GCA_963699465.1). GTDB lineage: Bacteria > Pseudomonadota > Alphaproteobacteria > Rhizobiales > Xanthobacteraceae > Bradyrhizobium. The sequence continues at coordinate 70,672 of CAVOTZ010000007.1, read as the reverse complement.
GTGGTTTGGCGCAGGTGGATTGCAGGCGCTCTCGCCTGCAAAAAGTAGCTTTTACTCTGATCCGGGAAACCAGCTATGGATGATTACATTCACAGGGAGAACTTGACCCTGTTCAAGAAACGTCTCGCGCAAGCGCACACCGATGCGGAGCGCGAAGTCATCTTGAGATTGCTGGCGGATGAGGAGATGAGAGAGCCTCCGTTGAAAGATGGCGTTCCCAGGCCGCGTTGATCTGCCCATCCAGCACCGCCGCCTGCGCGAACGAAGCCCAGCGCAAGCGCTCCGCCCAGTAGCGCGCTACCGGACGGGGGCTGTGTTGTTGCCGCCTCAACTGGCGGACTTCGCTTCCATTTCAAGCAGCCCGCCAATGGCGCCTTTCGGGCGCATTGCGCCTTCATTCCCGATCCCGGCGGTTACGGAACCGGTCGAACTTCTCCTTCTGGTCTGCGTCAAGGCTTTTGTAGAACGCCAGCAGCTTTGGATTTTCTTCCTTGAGCGCGGCGACCCGAGCCTCCAGCATGTTCTGGTGGAACGTGAGCCGGGTTTCGAACGTCGAGAGATCCGGTTTTGTGGCGCAAAGCGTGGTCTTCGCGTCGTCGACGGCCTTGGTCCGCGCGTCGATGAACTCCTTGTAGGCGGCCTTCTGCGCGTCGGTGAGATCGAGGTATTCCGCCAGCCGCTTCGCCATCTTGTGGTGATGGTTGTGCTCGGTCGGCGCAGCGCAAAGCCGGTCATAGACCGAACCGTGGCTGCCTTCGTTCTCGGCCCGTACCGGACCGAAGCTGGCGGCCAGAATCGCCGAGGCGACCACGAGCGCGGATATATTGAGATGTGACATGTGAAGCTCCAATGCTGGAATGGAAATCGGTGATGTCGATTCGATTTGGAGGGTCTCGTGATCGCGGTCTGCGTTTCAGTCGGGGACTGATCTGCGATACCCTGCGGTCCGATCGCTAATGCCTGCCGTGTCCACCGCCGCCATGGGCGGCGCTGGCATGACCACCACCGACATGACCACCGCCAACATGGCCGCGACCACTCCCGCCGCGATAGCCGCCACCGCCGACATACCTGCCGCCGCCATAGTAGCCACCGCCGCCGTAGTAACCACCGTCGTAGCCGCAGTCGTTGTAATAGCAACTTCCGCCGATCGCGCCGCCGATCAGGCCCGAAAGGATGCCGCCAATGATCGCTTCGGGAACAGCCGCGCTATTTCGATAATAGACCTGCAGGACGGAGGCTTCAGGCCTGATCGTAAGTATTCCGGCCGGATTGATCGGTGCGGCCGAGGCGGGCGCGAGGCCGAGAAACAGGCCAGCACCGGCAACTACTGCAATCCGGATGAGAGACATTCGACAATCCCATTGTTCGGAGGAAACGCCAGCTACGGCGCGGAAAGGCGCGAGGGTCGTTGCGCGAATTGATTGCCAACGGCTGCGCGAACTGCCCCTTGCAGGACGTTCGCCGACGATCTGCCAGCTTAAGTCAGGTACAGCACATAGGCCGGAGGGATGTTGACCTGCATCAACCTTTCTGCGCTGAGCAAGCCAAGAGCGGATCGAGCCTCAATCACCAAGAGGCTTCGGTGGCTTTGTTCATCGCCCGGCCGATTGCTCGGCCGCTGGCGAATGACAAGGCCTCACAGGGCTTGGCTGCTATCGGGCCGGTCGGCCGCAAGACGCAACTCACAACCCTAAACCTAGGTATGGCCGGTTCATCCAAAAGAACGTCCGAACCAACCCTCCGTGCGATAGTCGGCTCCGTCGCCCCCGGTTTACGGTTTCGAGGAGACCCGCCGATGCGGGAGATAAGCCGATCGAGGAGAGCATCGATGAGAATAACCTACCCAGTCGTGTTGTCAGGGTTTGCCCGAAAAGCCGCCGAGCGCGCCTCGGACTTCGCGGGCGTCGTCGGCAATCTGGTCAGGGATTTGCGAGACTGCTACCGGCCGGGACTGCACGAGATGCGTGGCCCGCGGCCGCAACTGGCGCGACAGGTCGCGAGACACCGGCGCATGCCGTTCGACGTATAGTTTCCCGTATAAAGACACCAGACACCGCGACCAAATCAAAAAGCCAGCCTGTTTTCCGTACCCGACAGCAGCCTCTGGATATTTTGCCGGTGCTTTAAAATGATGATCAACGCCATCAGGCAGGCAAATACCTGAAAATAGAAGGTGTGCCCGAAGAAAGGCACGAATGACATCGCCAGAAAAAGCAGTGCCGCCGATATCGTGCCGAGCGAAACATACCGGGTCAGCGCCACGATCGTCACAAAAACGCCGAGGCATATCAGGGCCATCACCCAATCAAACATGAACAGTACGGCCGCGCCCGTCAGCGCGCCCTTGCCGCCCTTGAAGCCGAAATAGACCGGCCAGTTATGCCCGATCACCGCGCCGGCGCCGGCGGCCAGCAGGCTGACGCAATCGCTGGCCTCGCCCGAGTGAACGTACACGGCGAGCCGCAACCCGATCAGACAGGCGATCACGCCTTTCAGGATATCGCCGGCCAGCACCAGCACCGCGGCCGACCTGCCGAGCACCCGCAGCGTATTGGTTAGCCCGGCGCTTTTGCTGCCATGGCGCTTGATGTCCTTGCCGTAGATTTTGCCTGCGATCACGGCGGTATTGAAGCTGCCCAACAGGTAGCCCAAAGCCAGCGCCGCAAAAATCTTGAGGAGATCCATCATCGATGTGGTCCGAGAGCGCGCCGCTCCTTGGAGCGTTTCATCGCCGGAAATCAGTCCTCAAAGCTGTCGATGACGGTGTCCGCGATGGCCCGCTTGGTGATGACGCCGACGATGTCGCGGGCTCGCGGCCGGTCCGGGCCGCGGAAGACGATGGCGGCGCCGGAACGGTGGCGCCTTAGTCTTGCCAGCACGCGGCTCAAGAGATCGTCTTCCCGACAGATCACCAGCCGGAACTCGACAAATGTCTCAACCAGCAGGTCCGGGTTGCCCTGGGACTGGCGCCAAAGCCCGGAGCGCGGCGGAATAAGACCAACGATCCGGCCGTCGCGCTCGACGATGATGACGCGGAGATCGCCGGGTCCTTCGGCGCCGATGGCCTGCTTCAGCGTTGTTCCAGCGCTGGCCAATATGAAGCTCGGCTCCATGATGTCCTGCGCCTGCCTGACCAGGAAGAGGTTGACGTGCCGTTCCTTGGGAATGCGGTGGCCGCGATGGCGCAGCTTGATGGTGTAGATCGTCTCGTTGATCAGCGCGCGCCGGATGCCGGCGGCAAGCGCCACCGCGACGATGACGGGAACGATGATGGCGTAGTCGCGCGTCATCTCGAAAACCATGACGATCGCCGTCATGACGCCGCCGGTTGATGCGCCGACGATCGCCGCCATGCCGATGATGGCGGCCGATGGACCCGCCAGCCCGGTGTGCGGCAGCACCAGTCCGATCGCGGCGGCAAAGGCGGCGCCGAGCGTGGCGCCGAGATACAGTGACGGCGAGAAGATGCCGCCGGAAGCGCCGCAGCCCAGGCTTACCGTGGTTGCGACCAGCTTGAGCAGGAACAACAGCGCCAGCAGGCCGGCGCCCGTCATCTTCTGATCCATGATCGACTGGATCACCGAATAGCCGACGCCATCGACATAGGAGTGGCCGAACACACGGGTGAGAACCACCATCATCAGGCCGATCACCGACATGCCGATGATGTTCTGGGTGTATTCATTGCCCGGCAATTTCGGGAAGCCGTCCTCCATGAAGACGAGCAGGCGAATAAAGGCCCACGACGCCACGCCGCAGAGGACGCCGAGCAGCACGAAGGCAATCGCCTCCTGCAGGCCGAACGTTCCAGCCAAGGAGAACTGGATGTCCGAGACCGCAAACGCCGGATCGGGCCCGATCAGGAGCCGGCCGATGGTGGTGGCGGCGCCTGTCGCGACCACCACGGGAAGAAACGTGCGGTTCGACACCTCAGGCAGCAGGATTTCCAGCGCGAACAGCACACCGCCGAGCGGTGTGTTGAAGGTGGCCGCGATGCCCGCGCCCGCGCCCGCCGACAGCAGGGTGATTTTCTGCGAGGTCGACAGCCGTATCAGCTGGGAAAACGCCGAGCCCAGCGCCGAGCCGATCTGGATGATGGGACCTTCGCGCCCCACCGCGGCGCCGCTGCCGATCGACAGCGCCGAGGCCAGCGCCTTGACGACGGCCACCTTGCCGCGGATGTTGCCCTGCTTGTAAAACACCGCGTCCATCACCTCGGGGACGCCGTGTCCCTTGGCTTCCGGCGCGAAGCGCTTGACGATATAGACGACGATGAGGCCGCCAATCACCGGCGAGAAAAACAGCCAGGCGCCGAACACGCTGGGCGCCTCCGGGATATTGGCATCGTAGATAAAGCTCAGCCTGCCGTTATAAAGCGCATTGTGCGCGAGCCCGATCAGCGCACGAAACGCAACCGCGCCCACGCCGGTCATGATTCCGATCACCAGCGCGAGCCCGCACAGGGTGAGAAGACTGACCTTCCTGTCGTCTTTCGATCCCGGCTGCTGGAGCTGGATCAATTGCGGGGTTTCGGGTGCAGCGGCAGTTATTGCGGTCATCGGCCTGTAACTCATAGAAATTGCTTGAGGAAGTTGTCGTTGATCTCCCCGCCGATGGCAAGCCTTGCCAGGCCGGCAATCGCAAATGCCGTGGTCGCTTGATCGCGGAAACTCGGGCCCGATCGGGCATCGGTGTAAAGCGCCAATGACGCGTCCGGCTCGCGATGGAGTCAGCGCGGCATCCGTCCCGGCGGTGCGCGGCACCAAACCGCGCCTTTTTGGTACCCCTGCCCGCGCCGCGATATCGTCACCTTGTCGGCGAATTGCGGTCAAAGCGCCCCTTCAGGCTCGGACAGATAGAGTATGCGTTGAAGGGGATGTATCTTGTCGTATCAGATGATCGCAGAACGCGATGACGAAACGATTTGCGTGGAGCGGATGAGCTCGCTGATCACAGTCGCCAACGCCAAGGTGTGGGCGAGCGAGGGCTGGCAGGTCGAAATCGTCGACTCGATGGGCAGAATCTTTTCGCCTGACGATTTCGACAGCCTGCTGGCGGCGGCCTGAGCGCCGAATCAGACACGATCTATCGGCCATAGGCAAGCGGAAGCGACGCCGTCCTTCGGACGGCTATGCCGTGCCGTGAAGGGAAACGATCAGCGTGAGCTAGCCAGCTTGCCTGCTTTCCCGTCGCTCGCGCAGCTGCGCGAGTTCGGCTTTCAGCTTCTGAAACCGACGATCGATTTCCTCGTTGGTCGGCCTTTTCGGCGGCGTTGGCATGTAATCGGGTTGCGGTCGGTAGCACATCGGATACTCCTTGGGCGTCAGCACGTGGTGGACACGTAGCCCGGATGAGCGAAGCGATATCCGGGAAATCCCGGCCCCGGATGTCGCGGAGCCTGTCATCGGGCGCGCATTCACGCGACCCGTTGGCTCATCCGGGCTACAATCTTCGCGCCGCGATCAGGCGGCCTTGCGCGACAGGTAGATGCAGGCGCGCACGGCGGCCTGGCGGGTGCGGAAAGAGGTGATGATCTGGTGAAACCCGAGCCGGTCGATCGCCACCACGGCGAACGGTTTTGTAATCTGCGCCACGTTGGCGTTGGCAAAGCGGCTGTCGATGACCTGGTAAGACATGACGTTCCCCTGTTGGTTCGAATGGGCTTTTGGACGGCGTCGCCGCCGTTCACAGGGGTAGTCGCGGCGACGCGGAAACCGGTTTGTGACCGGGATCACACAGGGTTTTTGCAGGAAAACCGCGTGCTCGAAACGGTCACGGTCATGCCACCGGGGCGCCACGGGGAATTAACCCGTCATTAACCATAGCTGTCCCATTCTTAACCATTCGAAAACCAATTGCAGAGTCGGTTCCCCCATGAACGCCGTGACGCCGCAGACACGCCAGCTCGTTCGCATGCGAGGCCGGTCCTACGTCGCGTTCGTGTTTTCGCCGGTGGTTCCCGTCGCCGGCTGGCTCGAGGAAGTCGACGCCACGCTGGCGCGCTCGCCGGGCTTTTTTGTCGGCAAGCCGGTGGTGCTCGATCTGTCCGCGCTGGAACTCAGTTCGTCCGGCATCACCCACCTCGTCTCCAGCCTCGAGCAGCGCAACATCCGCGTGCTCGGCCTCGAAGGCGTCGACGAAAATCACGTCACCACCAGCATGCCGCCGCTGCTGACCGGCGGGCGCAACACCATGCTGGTGGAGACGGCGCCGAAAGAGACGCGAGAAACGCGTGAGGCCAAGGAAGCGCTCAAGAAGCCAAAACCGGCCTCGCTGCTGATCGAAACCCCTGTCCGTTCCGGCCAGTCGGTGGTGTTCACCGAGGGCGACGTCACGGTATTGGGTTCGGTCGGCTCGGGTGCTGAGATCGTCGCCGGCGGATCGATCCATGTCTATGGCACGCTGCGCGGCCGCGCGATGGCCGGCATCGAAGGCAACGCCTCGGCCAGAATTTTTTGCCAGAAGATCGAAGCGGAATTGCTCGCGATCGACGGTTTTTATCAGACCGCGGAAGACATCAGCGATGCCTTGCGCCATCGGCCGGCGCAGGCGTGGCTGGCCGGCGACGTGATGCGTATCGAAGCGCTGAATTGAACAGTCGAGGAGACAACAATGGCTAAGGTCCTGGTCGTGACATCAGGCAAGGGTGGCGTCGGCAAGACGACATCCACCGCGGCGCTCGGCGCAGCACTGGCGCAAATGGGCCAGCGCGTGGTGGTGATCGATTTCGACGTCGGCCTGCGCAACCTCGATCTGGTGCTGGGCGCCGAGCGGCGCGTGGTGTTCGACCTGATCAACGTGGTGCAGGGCGTGGCAAAACTGCAGCAGGCGCTGATCCGCGACAAGCGGCTGGAGAATTTGTGGCTGCTGCCGGCCTCGCAAACCCGCGATAAGGACGCGCTGACCGAAGAGGGCGTCTCCCGGATCATCGCGGAGTTGCGCACCCGGTTCGACTGGATCCTGTGCGACAGCCCGGCCGGCATCGAGCGCGGCGCGATGCTCGCGATGCGCTACGCGGATGCCGCCGTGATCGTCACCAATCCGGAAGTCTCCTCGGTGCGCGACTCCGACCGCATCATCGGCATGCTGGATTCCAAGACCGTGAAGGCCGAACGCGGCGAAACCGTCGAGAAGCACATATTGATCACGCGCTACGATCCCGGCCGCGCCGCGCGCGGCGAGATGCTCTCGATCGACGACATCCTCGAAATCCTCGCCACCCCCCTGCTCGGCATCATCCCCGAAAGCCAGGACGTGCTGAAGGCCTCCAACGTCGGCTCGCCGGTGACGCTGCACAACGCGGAAAGCGCGCCGGCGCGCGCCTACATCGACGCGGTCAGCCGCCTGCTCGGCGACACCATCGCCATGACGGTGCCGATGGAACGCAAGGGTTTCATGAGCCGGCTGCTGGGCCGGAAGGCGGCGTGATGAATTTGCTTCGGCTCATCAACGGCCGCAAGGCAACCGCGCCGGTCGCGCGCGAACGGCTGCAAATCCTGCTGGCGCATGAACGTGGCTTGCGCGGCCAGTCCGACCTTTTGGAACTGTTGCGCGCGGAAATCCTCGCCGCGGTGCAGCGCCATGTCGAGATCGACACCGACAAGATCGTGATCCGGATGGAGCGCGGCCCGCAGGTCTCGACGCTGGAAGTCGACATTGAGGTGCCGAACGGCGCCCACAAATCGCTCGCCGCGGTGGGGTAATTCGTAGGATGGGTTGAGCTCTTGCGAAACCCATCGGCTGAGTCGATGGGTATCGCGGAGCCTGTGATCGGGCGCGCAGTCGCGCGACCCGTTGGCTCAACCCATCCTACGAAGCACAATTTCTCACTCCACCAGCTCCGGCCACGGCACGATGGTGGATTTCACCGTCTTCATCGCCATGGCGTCGGCCACCGCGCGGGCCACGCCGTCCTCGGTGAAGGGGTAGATGGTCTGCATCTCCAGCCAGGGATATTTGTTGCGGGTGCGGTAGAGCATGTCGACGCCGAGCGGCAGATCGTTGCCGGTAAAGCCCCAGGATCCCAGCACGTTGAGGTCCTTGGTGCAGATGCGGTGCCAGGAGGTGTTGATCGAGCCGGCGTCGGTGAACTGGCCCATCTCGACATAGGTGCCGCCGTCGCGCAGCATCTCGATGCCTTCGGGGCCGGCGGTCGGATGGCCCGAGCAATCCATCACGAGGTCGGCGCCGAACCCGCCGACGATGTCGCGCACCGCCTTGATGCGCGCTTCGGGGGTCGCGACTTTCTCAATGTCGACAGTGGTTTCGGCGCCGAATTTTCGCGCCAGCTTTAACCGTGGTTGCTCCGGCGCGCCGACGCAGATCACCCGCCCCGCCCCCATCTCCTGGGCGGCGGCCACCGCTAAAATCCCGATCGGGCCGGAGCCTTGGATCACCACGGTGTCGCCCCAGGAAAAACCGCCGGCGCGGCTGGCGCGGTTGAAGGCGCGGATGCAGGAGGTCAGCGGCTCCGACAGCGCGCCCAGCCGCAGCGACATGTCGTCGGGCAGTTTGTAGATCTTGGTGCCCGGCAATTCCTCGAGATCGACATAGACATATTCGGCCCAGCCGCCCCACAGATGCGGTGCCTTGTCAAAGCCGAGATAGCGGCCGTAATAGACCGGCGTCAGGCACTTGTTCGCGCTCAGCGGATAGTGGATGCAGTAATAGCACTGGCCGCAGGGCATCAGTGGCGGGATCATCACTTTTGAGCCCACCGTGAGCGGCTTGCTCATGAAATCTTCCCGAAATTCGGAGCCGACCTCGACCAGCACGCCGCCGATCTCGTGGCCGAGCGTGAACGGCCATGGCAGCGCCTTGGGCCAATGTCCTTTGAGGATATGCAGATCGGTGCCGCAGACGCCGCAGGCGCCGACTTTTATCAGCGCCGCCTTTTTCGGAATTTTCGGCCATGGCACATTGCGGATCACCGGCTGTGCGCCGGGTCCGTCATAGGTGCATACGCGAATCTGTTCCATGAAGACGTTTCCCCTTGTTGTTGTTGCCGTTGAGGTTTGTGTTGTTAGTGGGTCCCGGCTCTGCGGCGCAGCGTTACACGCTGCACCGCGTCCGGGACACGTAACCTCGCGGAAAACTCGTGCCCCGGATGCTGCGCAGCACGTCGCCCTTCGCGGCGTGGTGCGCTGCTGATCCGGGGCCCACCCAGATGACGACTGAATCTCATCTTGCCTGCTCCGTCATTGGACCACCGACGGCGTCAATTGCTGGCCATCGGATGCGAACGCCTCGACCTTGTCACTGATGACGAACGACATCAGATCGCGGCCGATCACCAGCGGCCCCTTGTAAGTGGCGCGGGTGCGCGCGGCCAGCGCCTCCTCCGGCACATCCTCGACCGGCGGCAGGGTCGCGAACACGATGTGGGAGTACACGGCCAGTTTTGGTTTTGCTTCGGCAAAGATCTTGCCCGCCTCTTCCGGCGAGGTGTGGTGGTTCGCGATGGCGCGGTAGTTCGGATAGTCGGTCAGCAGTTTTGGGTCGATCACGGCGACCTCGTGGATCAGCAGGTCGGCGCCCTCGGCGGCCTTCTCGACCCGCGGGTCCGGCTTGGTATCGCCCGACAGCACCACCTTCTTGCCATCGAACGCGATGACATAGCCGAATGCCGGCTTTATCTTCTCGCCGTGATTGACCTCGATCGCGCTGACCCTGACGCCGTTATGGTCGTAGACGAGGCCCGGCTCGACGTCGTGGGCATCGAACGCGACGCCCGACGGCGGATAGTTCTCGTCGTCGATCCGGATCCTGATGTCCTCGGAAAATGCCTTTGTCAGATTCTCCGTCATCGCAACAGTGCCTTTCGGCCCATAGATCAGCATCGGCGTCTTGCGCGATCCATAGGGCGTGCCGATCCAGCCCGTGAGCCACATGTCGGGCAGGCCGACGACGTGATCGGAATGCAGATGGGTAATGAAATGCGCCGTGATCGAACCGATCGGAATTTTCTTCTGGAACAGCCGGATCGAAGACCCTCTGCCGAAATCGAAAATCAGCCGTTCGCCGCCCGCTTCCACCAGGGTCGAGGCGCTGAACGCCGACAGCCGCGGAGTCGGCGTGCCGGTACCGAGCAGCGTGACCTTGATCTCGGCGGCAGTAGCGCCGTCGGCGACCGCCAACATCACACTTAGCGCACACAGCAACCGGGCGACCTTTGCCCACATCAACATTTCCTCCCCGCCCCTTTTTGCGTGGGCGGCGGGAGTTTAGAGCAAGCGTGCTGCGACGCCAATGTCGTCGTTGGTCGATCTATACTGATTGACAGTTTTGAAAAGCAGCTTCAGGTTGCCAGAAAAGTTTTGCCGTCGAATACTGTTTTTAAAAAATCCTTGTTTTCAAAAATGTCTTTGGGAGTGAAATTTGCACAACCGCTGGGGCATTCTCGCCGTCCTGTTCACCGTCCGGCTCAGCATGAGTTTCCAGTTCCAGAGCGTCGGCGCGATTGCGCCGCTGATGCAATCGGAATTTCACGCCAGCCTCGCCGATATCGGTCTGCTGATCGGGCTTTATTTCACCCCGGGTGTGGCGCTGGCGCTGCCGGGCGGCGCGATCGGCCTGAAATTCGGCGACCGGGCCACCGCAATGGCCGCGCTTGCGTTGATGCTCGCGGGCGGCCTTGCGATGATGTTTTCCGATGCGTGGAGCGGCCAGATCGCGGGACGCCTGATCGGCGGCGCCGGCGGCGTGCTGCTCACGGTGCAGGCGACCAAAATGGTCGCCGACTGGTTCGTCGGCAAGGAGATCGCCACCGCGATGGCCGCCTATGTGGTGTCGTGGCCCGCCGGCATCGCGCTCTCGCTGCTGACGCTGCCTGCGATCGGTACCGCCTATGGCGTGCGCGCGGTTCAATACGGCGTGCTGATCATGATCGTGCTCTGCGCCGTGCTGTTTGCCGCCACCTATCGATCGCCCGACAGCCCCGTCGCCGCCGGCACGGCCGCGGCCTCGGCGCGACCCGACCGCCGCGCGACCGCAGCCGTCATTACCGCGGGATTGATCTGGGGCGTGTTCAATGTCGGCTTCGCCACGATCTTCTCGTTCGGACCGTCGATGCTGGCCGAGCGCGGCTGGTCGATATCGGCGGCAGGTTCGATCATCAGTATCGTGTTGTGGATCTCGGTGTTTGCCGTACCCGGCGGCGGCGTGCTCGCTGACCGCAGCCGCCGGCCGCAAACCGTGCTGGTCGCGGCCGCCATCGCAGGCGCACTCTTGATGCTCGCGTTTCCGCGCGGCGAAACTGTGCTGCCGACCGCAATCGCGCTCGGCCTGGTCGCCGCCCTGCCCGCGGGCCCGATCATGAGCTTGCCGGCGCGCGTGCTGGCGCCCGCGACCCGCTCGATCGGGATGGGCATTTTCTACACGATGTACTACGCCTCGATGATGCTGGGGCCGGTCGCCGGCGGCGCGGTGGCCAAATGGGCCGGCCATGCCGGCGCCGCCTTCGATTTCGGCGCCGCCTGCATGCTGGTCTGCCCGCTGCTGCTCTGGGTTTTCAACCGGATCGCGCCGGCTGCGGCAAAAGCGGCCTGACAACCTTTCGTGCGTACCCCGTAACCACTCGTTAACCCTGACGGCCGTAGGGTCAGGCGACACCGAAAAGCCGGTTGTCGGGCAGCGAGAATGGCGTTAGCGCACAAAAAATCGATCCTTCCGGCCACCGAGGAGCGTCGGCGCTTTCAGCGGGTGAAGGTGCATTTGCTCGGCCGCTACATGCTGCCGGACCGCCGCGAGTTTCCCTGCCAGATCATCAATATGTCGCCCGGCGGCCTTGCCTTGCTGGCGCCGGGCATCGGCAATGTCGGCGACCGCGTGATCGCCTATCTCGACCATATCGGCCGGGTCGAGGGCAAGATCACCCGCATCATCGACAACGGCTTTGCGATGACGGTCGGCGCCACCGCGCGTAAACGCGACAAGCTCGCGGCGCAGCTGACCTGGCTCGCCAACCGCGACATCCTCAACCTGCCGGAAGACCGCCGCCACGACCGTATCGTGCCGCGCAACCCGATCGCGCTGTTGACGCTCGAGGACGGCACCAAGATGACCTGCCGCATCATCGACATGTCGGCGTCGGGCGCTGCGATCGCCGCGGAAAACCGCCCGCCGCTGAAATCGCAGGTGCTGCTCGGCAAGGTCGCATCCCGCGTGGTGCGTAACCTCGAAGAAGGTTTTGCGCTCGAATTCATCCACGAGCAGAACGCCGATACGCTCGAAGACGCCGTTACTTCAAGGTAGGCGGCCGCCCGGAAATTTGTAGGGCGGATTAGCGATTCCAATCCGCGACAGCTCTCCAATTGAAGGCAGAAGCGTAATCCGCCATTTGCGCTGTCTTCGAAGTGGCGGATTACGCGGAGCCTGTCATCGGGCGCGCATTCGCGCGACCCGTTGGCTAATCCGCCATACGCCTCAGCACGCGGCCGTCGATCAGCAACAGCGCGCTGCCGATCACGATGGCGCCGATGATCTCGCGCGCGGAAATGAGCTCGCCGAGCACGAGATATCCGAGCAGGATCGCGGTTACCGGAATCAGCAATGTCACCAGCATGACATTGGTGGCGCCGGAACGGCGCACGATCTGAAAGAACACGATGTAGGCGAGCCCGGTCGACAGCGCCGCGAGACCGATCACGGCCAGCCACGTCGTCGCATTCGGCATCGGCAGTTGCCACGGCCGGTCCACCACGCCGGCAACAACGGTCATCATCACCGTCGATGCGATGAGCTGGAATGTCGCGGTCGCCACCGCGGGCGAATTCGACAGCAGGCGACGCGCCACCAGCGCCGCCAGTCCATAACTGAAGGCCGCCGCCAGGCAGAGCAGGATGCCGATGCCCTGCCCGGTCTCGAAACTCGCAAAACCTTCGCCGTGCAGAATCATCACGCCGATCAGGCCCGCGAGGACGCCTGAGATCCGCCTTCCATGCAGCCTCTGTTCGCCGGCCAGCGCCATCACCACCACCGTGAACAGCGGCGTGGTGGCGTTGAGGATCGAGGCAAGCCCGCTTGAAATCCAGGTCTGCCCCATCACGATCAGCGAAAACGGCAGCACATTGTTCAAAAGCCCGATCGCGAAAAACGGCTTCCAGCCGGAAAGCCCTGTCGGAAAATCGATCCGGTAAAGCCTGAGCAACGGCAACAGCAGGACGGCGGCGAACGCGACCCGCAGCAACACCAGGGTGAGCGGCGGCAATTGGTGCACCGCCACCCCGTTGAAAAAGAACGAGCCGCCCCAAAGCACCGAGAGCAGGCCGAGCAACGACCAGTCCCGGGCGTGAATTTCCGTGTCGCCGCTGCTCATGCCGAACCAATACCGTTAAGGACCGCGACCCCCTTGATGGGAACGGGTCACCAAAGCGCCGGTCGTGAAATGCGGCCACCCGTTTTCTGTCTATCGGGTCGGGCTTTCCCGTGCCCCCCGTGTGGTTCGTAAAAGATCACAGTTTCTGCGAAAGCCCGACATAGTATCCGCGGCGGGCGCCGAATTGCGGGGCAAACACGCCGATGCCGCTGCCGTCGCGGAGCTCGTAGATCTTGTCGGTCAGGTTGACGATGTCGAAGCGCACGGTGAGCGGCTTGCCCGGGATTGAAGTCTGGATTTCCCGCGCGTAGCCGACATTGACCGTCGTATATGGCTGATTGAACGACGAATTGGCAAAGCCGGTCGGCAGGCCGCTGCCATAGCGCAAATTGGCCGAGAACAAATTCTCGTTCCAGCGATAGGACGCGCCCGCCGATCCCGTCCACATCTGCATGTCGTCGGTGTAGTGATAGTTGTTCAGCAGGAAGGTGAATTCGTCGGGGTCCAGCAGATACTGGTTCGAGACCGGATCGGTTGCGCGCGTGATGTTGAACGCGAGATTGGCGTAGGCGCTGAAATTGCCTGTCTGGTACTTGATCTTGGCTTCGGCGCCTTCGCTGTAGGCGTGCGCCCAGTTGAACTGGGTGAGGACCACGGCCTGGCCGAACTGGCCGTCATCGATCAAATCGGTCGCGATCTTGTAGTAAGCGTCGAAGCCGACGGTCAGGCCGGGAAACAGCTTCTGGTCGACGCCGACGTCGAAATAATGCGAGCGCTCCGGCAATACCGGGTCGTTGTTCGGAACGTCCGGCTGGTTGGTGGTACCGTTGAACAGCGCGAGGTTCGACTGGGTCGCCTGCGCCTGCATCGGCGGCGTGAAGTAGCGGGCATAGCCCGCATGGAAGGTGGTGCCGTCGAACGGCTTGTAGGTGAGCGAGATGCGCGGGCTGAACTGGTTGGCGTCGACGAACTGGTACAACTGATCGAACCGCATGCCGTAGTTCAGCGTCAGCTGATTGGTCAGCTTCCATTCGTCCTGAATGTAAGTGCCGATGTTCCAGCCCACCAGCGAGTTGGAGTCGTTGACCGTAAACGGAGCTCCTGTGGGGTTATCCGTGACGGGATCGACATTAAAAACGGTCGATATGTTGGAAACGTCGGTCTTTTCCGCGGTCACCATCAAACCGAACCGCAACGTATGCGTACTGTTGACATCGTACGAGGCGTCGAACTGCGTGCCGTACATCTGGCTGGCGCGGGTGACATCGGAGGCGACACCGTTGAAGATGAGGTCGTTGGTCACGTCGGGAATGAAATGAACGTTGGCGTAGCGGGAGAATACCGAGATTTGGCTGTCGATCAGTTCGCCACGCGATTGCAGCGCGACGATATTGTAATAATACTGGTCGATTTCCCGCTCGTTCAGGTTTGCCGAATTTGCATTATTTGCGGCATCGCTCAGGGTAGTCGCCCCGAGGCCATTGGGCAAAACGCCGGCGGAATCCGGGAATGCCGACTGATTGGGATTGTTCGGTATCTGGAACGCACTGTAGGCGGCGCCCGACATCACGCTCACCCGCTGCGTGTCGTTGATGGCGGTCGACACATAGGCAAAGAACTTGCCCTGATCGGTGTGATCGTGCAGCGCATTGATCGACGAGGTCGTGTTTTCGATGCCGAGATCGTTCCAGTTGCCACGACCGGAGAAGAAATACTGCGTGTTGCCGACACTGCCGCCGTAATCGAAACTCGGCGTGATCGTGTTCTGGCTGCCGCCATAGATGCTGACGCTGCCCCCCGGCGTGGAAAATGCGCGGCTGGTGATGTCGAGGATGCCGGCGGTACGGCCGCCGTACTGGGCCGGCAGCGTGCCCGTCAGCAGCGACAGGCTGCCGATAAAATTGGTGTCGATCACCGGACCCAGACCCGAGACGCCTTCCGGAAGCACGAAGCCGTTGATGCGGGTCTGAACGTTGGCGTATTCGCCGCGGACGTGGAAGTTCGGATTGGACGCGGCCGAGTCGTAGTTCACGCCGGGCAATTGCAGCACCAGCTTGTCGACGGGCGCGTTGTCGCCCTGCGGCGCGGCTTCGATCGCGGCGCGGTCGATCGTATAGGACGACGCACCCAATTTCGGCAGCATGTGCTCCCGCGACGCATCAAAGCCCTGCATCTTTTTGTCGAGCGCGGCCTGATCGTCGCGCCGGCAGCCTCCACCGGCGCGGGTTGCGCCGATGGATTAGTCCGGGTGCCGCGGATCGCGGCGGTCCTCTTTTGGGCGACGCGCTTGGTTGATCCGGATTTGGGCTTGTCGGGGCTATCGACCACGACGGGCGGCAGGGAATGCGTTTCGCTGTCTTGCGCCAATGTGGCGTGCGGGTTCGCAAGACAGAGAAGCGCCGAGCCAATCACCGCGTTCGTCATCGTCGATGAACTTCGACGCAGCCGGCCGAAGCTTATTCTTGCAGCACTCCACAAACGCGACATGGCTTCCCCTATCCGCCGGGACGAAGATCCCGGACCTAGAGGAAACAGTTTGCAGGTTGCGCTATTCCGTCGCGCGACGAATCGCGTTCTGGAACTTGTCTAATTGCTATCGCAGCGACACACGTCACGATTGGAATTATTCTTATTCTAAAAAACTCGCGTAATGCGAAGGCCTGATATTCAGCGGATAGCGAATATCAGGGCGGAGTGAGCGACGGATTGAGTTCAATAAAGCTTCCGAATCCGTCGGCATAAACGGTGTCGATCACTCGCCCTTCCTGGCCGGCTTCGACAGATAATCCTTTGACTGCGCCTCGCTCTTCAGCGGGGTGACCTTGTCGGGATCGATCCGCACCATGATGTAGTCGATGTGGTCATCGATTTTGGTGAACCAGTGCCCGGTGCCGGCCGGGATCACCACGACGTCGCCGGCCTTGATCTCGTAGGCCACGCCGTTGCGCACCTCGGAGCCGTTGTTGCCGGGGCCGTTGAACTCGACCACCGTGCGCATGGTCGCCGGCCGCCGCTGCCGGTTGAGGATATCGGGACCGAGCACCAGGGTCGCCGCTCCCGAGAGCACATGATAGACCTCGCTGATCTG
This sequence comes from uncultured Alphaproteobacteria bacterium, assembly GCA_963699465.1. Classification (GTDB taxonomy): domain Bacteria; phylum Pseudomonadota; class Alphaproteobacteria; order Rhizobiales; family Xanthobacteraceae; genus Bradyrhizobium. The sequence continues at coordinate 54,266 of CAVOTZ010000007.1, read as the reverse complement.
GTCGTGCTCGGCGACCAAATCCGGCGCCGGCTTCTCCAGCCTGCCGCGATGGACCATGCCGAGGCCGATATGGGCCTTGCCGATATCGATATCGCGGACCTGCTGGTCCAACAGCTTTTCGTCCAGCGCCTTCTTTGCGTAGGCCTCCAGTTCGGATGACGGGATATACGTGCCCGGACACATCGGACAGGTCGGCTGCGGGTCGGTTGGGTTAATTTTTTCTTGAGCTTGCGCCGCGGTCCCGAGCATCAGGCCCATTGCCACCAGCAACATCCCGAACCGTTTCATACTCACCTCCCTGTTCTTGATTGGTTTGCCGCATGCATGCACGGGGCTGCGATTTTGCCAAGCGCCCGGCCCTTCCCGGCATCGATTTCCACGCTGCCGCGAGACAGCGTTAGCGCCGCGTAAAGCGCCGCAGGCCCCGAGAGTCCACTTTTCAGCGCGGCGAACCCGGCTTTCGCGCCGCGGAAGACCACTTTGCAGGGTTTGGCACGGCGCTGCCGCGGTTAATGCGGGCCCTGATTGCCCCAGGAAACCGCGTAATGGCGGGGTTCGCCAGGTTAATCCGTAAAATTTGAATCAATTGCGAATAGTTCAAATTTTAGTCAAATTAGTTTCAAGTATAGATCGAATTATCCGCGTCTTTTACTTGTATTCGCTTCAATTGTACTTGGCTGACTTAGCAGCGGCGCAAATCCTTTGTGCGAAACGTGGTCCCAACAAGAAACGGGGGCCACAATGTTTGGTATCAGGGGACAGGGGAAAGGATTGGCGCTTGCCGCCATTCTGTTTGGAATCAGTGCGTCGGCGCATGCCGCCGATGGAGTTGTCTACGCAAGCCTCGGCGACACCACGCGCGCGCCGATCGGTTGGGTCGAATTCTGCGCCGACAACCCCAGGGAATGCCCGGCCGGGCCGTCGCAACCGCGCGATATCGTGTTGTCGCAGGTGGCATGGCGCGATCTGCTCAAGGTGAACCGCTGGGTCAACGAAACCGTCAAGCCGATGACCGACATGGATCATTGGGGTGTAATCGAGAAATGGTCGATCCCGACCGACGGCTACGGCGACTGCGAGGATTATGTGCTGATGAAGCGCAAGATGCTGATCGACGCCGGCTGGCCCCGCGAAGCGCTGCTGATCACGGTGGTGCGCGACAAGAACGGCGAAGGCCATGCGGTTTTGACCGTCAAGACCGACAAGGGTGAGTTCATCCTCGACAACCAGAATGAAAGCGTCGTGGCCTGGAACGAGACCGGCTACCGCTTCGTCAAACGGCAATCGCAGGCCGATCCCAACGTCTGGGTTTCGCTCGGCGACAACCGCCCGGCTGTTTCCACCGCGAGCGCCCGCTAACGGCGCGAGCACGTAAACAACAAGGACACGCGACCCGGTCACATCCCCACCCCTCCCCGTCCCAGACCGGATCGCGCGCGGCCAGCTGTCCCCCAACAGCTGGCCGCAACTTTTTTATAGGCCGAAACGCGGATTCAATGCGATTTGGGGCCTGCAAAGTGCAGGTTCCTGCACAACACGGCAGGAACCTGCCGCGCTGTCCGGCCGACAGCGGGTCAGCAAATCTCCAAGCAAGAATGATTTAACCATCGCAATTCCTACCGCAAAAAATTTGCGCGGACCTCTTGAAACTTTTTCCGGACTTCCAAATTCTTTCGGCGTCGCCATGAGGCGATCGGGACGCCATCAGGGTCCCGCCACCTGAGACGGGCACCGGAAGTGTCCGGTGCCGCTCGTAACCATTTTGCTCCCAGGAGGATCTGGCTATGCGCACTGTAGATTTTTCGCCCTTGTTCCGGTCGGCCATTGGATTCGACCGTCTGTTCGACCTCGCCGAAGCCGCCCAGCGCGTGGGCGAGGAGAGCTATCCCCCCTACAACATCGAACGTCTCGACGAGAACAACTTCCAGATCTCGGTCGCGCTCGCCGGCTTCAGGCCGGATGAGGTCGAACTGACGGTCGAGCAGAACGTCCTGACCCTCGAGGGCCGCAAGAACGACAAGGAAGGCAAGACCTTCCTGCATCGCGGCATCTCGGCGCGCAACTTCAAGCGCCAGTTCACGCTCGCCGACCATGTCGAGGTCAGGGGCGCCCGGTTCGAGAACGGCCTGCTGATCGTCGACCTGCAGCGGGAGATCCCCGAGGCGATGAAGCCGCGCCGCATCGCAGATCAACGGCGACAAGCCCGACCAACGTCACCCAGATCGAAGCCAAAGCGGCCTGAAACCTCGGACCGACACCGGATCGATCGGCGCCGCGCGGGGCCTTCCCCGCGCGGCCACCCATCAACTCGTCTCAGATTTGGAGGCAGCCATGCGGCCGACGACCGCTCGTAACGACAATGTTTTCGATCTCAACTGCTCTCCTGCATCCCGGCACGACGTTTGAGCATCCACGGGACGTGATCTCGCACCCGAGCTTACCCTCGCCGAAAAGCGCGCCATCCTGGCCTCATGGGCCTCGGATGCGTCGGCGATCGCATCGTGTCCGTCGCTGCGGGCTCCCGAAGGGCTGAAGGCGCCCGTCACGATCGACGAGATCCTCGAGGCGCTTTGCGCGCTCGATGGCGGCCCCCGACTGCCGCCGGGAGGCAAGCCAATGCGGCTTCGCTCCGCCGAGCGGCGCGCCGCCGCATAAAGGAAAGCGATGGACGAACGGGCTCCCTCAGCCGCGTCATGATGCTCGGCCGGAGCCTGCCAGCTGGCAGAGCGCGGCAAGAGCTGCTGCGCCAAGCGCGACGCGCCGAGAGCGCGTGGCAGAGTGGCTTACCTTGCCGCCGAAGCGGCCTCAAAAAGTCTGGCCGCAACTTGTTTGGGGTGTTGGCGACGCCTGCGCGAACTGACGCGTCGAACCGAACACCAGCTCAGAGCGCGACCCATTTGATGTCGCAGGCGGTATTGCAGCGGTTGCAATGCGTCGGCCGGTCGAACGCGTTGGCCAATTCCCATTGCTGCTGCTCGTTGCTCCATTGCGCGGTCACGTGCGAGATGATGTCGTCGGTTTCGCAGCGCGAGCATACCGGCGTCGCACGCGCGGCCTGACGGCTGATGATTCGCACCTGTTCCTGTCGAAATCTGTTCCGGTCGCACCTGTTCCTGCCGGGAGACGATCTGGATCGACTCCGGGCCAAGACTGAATGGATTGAGCAGCGCTGCGTGTCGCATTTTCTTGTTTCCCTGTCGTACCGCGCCGCATCAGTGTGACTCGACTCTCCCACCGAATTCAATTCGCCGCAGCGAACATCCCCAGCTTGTTGTTTCCCGGCCACATCCGCGGGGCCGATATGCCACGCTATCCTCAACCGCAGGACGCGGACCGTCCCTTCAATAGGCGCCGCCTTCACCTCGAATGCAAGGTACCGGAACCATCACGGCCGGTCCGGCTTTAGAATGGGATGATCGACGTCACGCCCGACGAGGCAAGGAAGAACCGCATCGCGCATATCGGCTCGCAGCCGATTGCGCTGGCCGCTGTCGCGCTGGCGGTACTGCTGGCCGGAGGCGGAACGGTCGCGCTATGGCGCGCCTCGACCGGCAGCTATCCCGAGACCGACCGCGCCATCGCTATCCGGCAAATCCAGACCCGCGCCACGGAAGCCACCGAGCAACTGGCCGACAAGACCAAGGCGATCGGCGTGACCCAGCAGGAGCAGGTCGACCAGTTGCAGGCGCTGCAGGAGCAGATGCAGGGCGTCAAGCGCCTGCTCGCCGCGCAGCAAAACGACGCCAAGCGGCTGTCCGACCAGGTCGGCACCCTGACCGGCGCCATCGACAGCCTGCGGCAATCCTTTGCGAGCGCCCAATCCTCCGACACGCCGGCGCCGGGTCCCGCGAGACGCGCGACCGCCCGGTCCAAACCTGCGGGCGCGGCCACCCATGCCCAGCGAAAGCGGGCGAAGTCGCACGGGTGAGCCCTACCCGGTCACCCCCCGCCAACATCCGGGCGGTGCGAATCGCAATTTTTTACGCCAATTGTGAACTGGATCACATCCCCCGGTGAAAACCCGGACAATGATGCGGCTACCGGGTGGCGTCAGCCGATTTCAATATCCGGGCAGGGCAAGGCCGCACAGGTGTCATACTACACCGGCGGCCTTGTTTATTGGTAGCTGGTCTTGATCGATCCCGGGGCCCGGTTCTGCGTACGCCAGAACCGGGCTTTGGATTCTTTGGCTCGAAAACGCTCTCAAAAATCCCGCTTGTATTCGTGCACGTCGGTCATATCGCCGGCGTGCGAGACCACGAACAGCCGGGCCGTCTTGTCCGGCAGCCGATGGCCGGCAATGCAGCCGAGCACCCGGGCGAAGGTATTGACCAGATCGACCGTCCCTGCCGCTTCCTCGGCGCAGTCCGCGGGCATCCGGATGGCGTTCAGCGCGCCGAACCGCTCCTTGACGTCCTGATCGTCCCAGCCGTCGTATGGCTTGGCGAGCTGCCCGCGAAACGTCTCGCCCTGGCCATCCGGATCCTCGCGCAGCAGTTTGAACTGGCCGCGAAACGCCGTGCCGTGGTCGGACTGCACCACGACAATCGCCTGCGGGTCGCGGCCCACGATCTTGCCGACCAGATCGAGCGCCTCGCGGTTGACGCAGGCGAGCTGCTCCAGGAATGCCGGCTTGTCGGTCGCATCCCAGCGCTGCAAATCCGGCTCCGCCGGGCGTAGCGAGCAGTCTTGCCGGAAGCGGATCGGCGGATGCGGCGCCAGGATATGGCCGTACAGGAAGAACGGCGCGCCATGGGCCTGCACTTCCGCGAGCCTGTCGGTCAGGTCGCTGACCGCGCCGCGCGCAAATGGCGTCTCGTCGATCTTCAGCCCGTTGCCAAGCGTGATCGCATCAATCAACGGGGTCTTCGACAACAGCGCAAGATCGAACTCGTCGAATTGCAGCCAATGCCCGGCGTTTCCCCTGATACAGACGGCCCCTTCCATCGGGCACTGGGTCAACTCGTCATAGCCGTTCTGGAAATGAATGTAACGATAGCCCATCGCGCGCAGGGTACTGACCACCACGTTGCGTCCGCGAACCCGCTGCGCCAGGTCGCGCATCGGCGGAATTTTGGCAGGCGAACCGGTTTCGTCGACCAGCAGGCCGAGCGACAACGTGCTGGAGATCGAGAACCCGGTTTCCGGAAAACTCGCGACCGCATGGTCGTAGACCGTGAAATCGAGGTCGCGCAGGCTGTTGAGGAACGGCGTGTCGTCGAAATCGAAGAACTGTTTGAGCACATCGGCCCTCGGATAACCGTCCAGCACGATCCAGTAGACGTTGCTGCGGTTGCGCGCGGTCAGCGGCAGCGCGACCGGATTGCCGAGCTTTGGATAATGCAGCCGTGCCTGGATCAATCCGGCGACCGCCGGCACCATGTAGATGACGCCCACCATCGCCATCGTCGGCAGGAAGGCTTTCCTGCCGGAGAATTTTCCGACCATGATGGCCAGCAGCACGGTCACCAGCGCCCAGCAAGCCATCGACCATACCGGCCGGTCGCCGCCCACCAGCCGCTTGATCTCGGGATAATAGAACATCATGAAGGTCGCGATCGCCGCGACCATCAATATCCGCGATATCGGCGCGTCGCGAAACGCGGCCTTGGCGATCAGCGACAGCACGATCGCAGCCGCCAGCACCACGAGATAATACCCGATCAGGCGCGAAGGCTCGGCCAGGCTGTCAAGATTGACGCGATAGAAATTGACAAAGGCGATGGCGGAAAACAGCGCGAGAACGGCCAGCGAAAGCACAAGCTGCAATGGTTTAGGCACGAGAGCCGTGCTTTGCGTAGGCATAGAGCGTCCGCCCGGATGAGGAGACGACCTCCGCACGCTCGATCGAAGCGCGTCTTGACAATTCGCTCTCGAACTCGGCTTGCGAATAGCGATCGAAGATGTCCTGGCGGGTGCTCAGCATGAGCTGCACCGCGGGATCGCTTTTGGGCACGAACTCCACCACGCCGCGATCGGCCAGAGCGACCATCCAGTCGAGCAGCATCGGCAGCGGCACATTGCGGCCGATCGCGATGTGATGCTGGAGCGCCAGCGCCAGTATCGCATCCGGCCGGCTGCGGGAATCCAGTCCGGCGCGTTCCGCCTGATGCCAGCCCTGGCTCGGGCTCGGATTGCAGGCGTCCATCTGCAGCGGCAAAAATTTCAGGCCGCCGCTGACGGCGCGCTGCACGGCAAGGCTGAGCGCGCCATGGTCGCTGTCGAAGCCGACGACATGTTGCGCGCCGGCGCGCAGCGCGGTTTCGCCATAGAGCCCGGCGTTGCAGCCGAGATCCCACATCATGTTCGGTTTCGATCGCGCGACGAAGTCCGCGACAAAAGCCTGCTTGCGTTTCTCCTCTTCCGGCAAATAGGAATTTTCGGCCTCGTAGCCGCTCCAGACCGTCGCCTTCGCCGCAAAGGGATCGCGCAACCCGGTAATCCAGGCCTTGAGGTTGCGCAGCATGAATTGCAGCGCATTGAGCGGCAGCTTTCGCTGCGCGGCCGTCACGACTTTCGCCGGATCGGAGGTTGCGGATGATCTCTGCAGCCAGAGCGGCAGCAGCAGCTCGGACCAGATGCGCCATGAAAACTTGTGCTTGGCGCGCAACGCGCGCGCCAGATCCTCCGAGGCAATTCCCTCGACCGAGCCGCGATACCAGGCGTTGAACGGAATTTTGAGCAACGCGGTCAGCAGCAGCGGATTGAGGAATTGTTCGCAGAACTGACGCCGGCCAAGCCACAGCTGGCCGTCGCGATAGGGCACCAGCGACGGCGGATCGATGAAGATCGGATCGGTTCCGGTGAACTGCACGTTGTACGCGCTCGCATCGCTCAGCGTGAAGCCGAACTGCAGCGCCAGGAGATGCAGGTCGAGGTGAAACAGCGCCGCGCGCTTCAGAAGTTCGAACGGCCACTCATAGGGATAGCTGATAAAACCGATCGGCTGGTGTTCGAGCACGCGGCTGGAGAGATCGCCGAGCGCCGGTTCCGACGCGACGTCGGTCGGCACCAGCCACTTCCTCGAAAACAGCTCTGCCAACAGACCGGTGGATTTCAGTTGCTCGAACGAAGCAAACGCGTCCTCGCGCAACACGCGAAACACCCGGCCGTCGTAATGGGCAACGTAACCGGCGGGATCGCGGAACGATCCCTGGTCACGCATGATCGACATCAGCCAAGCACTTTGTATTGCTTGAACCAGGCCTGCATCTTCGCCCAGCCATCCTCGGCGGCTTCCTTGCGGTAGCTGGTGCGATAGTCGGCGTGAAAGCCGTGCGGCGCGCCCGGATAGATCTTGAACTCGGCGGTCTTGTTGCTGGCGGCGAGCGCCGCCTTCAACGCCTCGACGGTGGCGACGGGAATGCCGGTGTCGGCCTCGCCGTAGAGACCCAGCACCGGCGCCTTCATGTCGGGCGCCAACTGGGTCGGGCTCTTCGGCCACAACGGATTCGGCGGATCGACCGGCGGGCCGTAGAACGCGACGCCGGCCTTGAGCGCATCGCTATGCGCGGCATATTCCCAGACCGTGCGTCCGCCGCGGCAGAAGCCGATGATGCCGAGCCGCCCGGTATCGCCGCCTTGCGCCTTGGCCCAGGCGACCGTGCTGTCGAGATCGGAGAGCAATTCCGCGTCCGGCTTGGAATTCACGATCGGCAGCAGTTGCGGGATCTCCGTGATCTTGGTGAGATCGACGCCCTTGCGAAAATAATAATCCGGCGCGACCGCGAACGCGCCGAGTTTTGCCAATCGCCGCGTCACGTCCTTGATGTATTCGTGCAGTCCGAAAATCTCCATCGCCACCAGCACCACCGGCGGATTGGCGACACCGCTCGGGCGCGCGAAATAGCCGGGCATTTCGCCATCGGCCACCTTTATCTTGGCGTCGCCCGCGGTGAGGCCGGCGGTGTCGGTGGTGATGACATCGGCGCGTACCGGTCCGGTGGCCAGCGTATAACCGGCCGTGACGGCGGCGGAGGCGGTCATGAAACCACGGCGTGAGAACGGAGCGACTTTTGTCAGTCCGACAACGTCCGACGTCAACAGCTCTTCGGTGCTCATGATGAATTCCCCAAAACTTTCATTCGAGATTTTCGTTGTGACGTTGGTTGGACCGAACCAATTTCCAAGAGCGCAGAGCATCAACTCGCAGCTGTGCGCGCAAAAAGTACCCAACTGTGGCGACAGCGTTGCTAACCCCGACATTGAAATCAAATGAAATAAAATTCACGATTCCGGATCGCGGGCGAAGATTGACCCTGCGGGTTGCAGCGCACATAATCCGGACATGACGACAAAAACAAAATATGCCCTGCTGATATTCGGGCTTTTGAACTTCACGCTTGCCGGCGTGTGCGATGCGGCGGCCTATCTCGATCCCGGCACCGGCAGCATTCTGTTTCAGAGTGTCATCGCCGCGGTGGCTTCGGGTTTGGCCGTGGTGGTGACGGCACGGCAGGCCGTAGCCCGGTTTTTCACCGGCCTGTTCAAGCGCAACACCGGGCAAGACATCGTCAACAACTGACGCTGTGTCAAAACCGGGCGCGCGGCCATCACGTCGGTGCGCGCGATTCCCTCAATGTGACGTCGGTCACTTGAATGCCGCAGGGCTGTCGCCGCGCGGCAACCGCTGCGCCACAACGAACGCGATAAACAAAAAACGGCTGCAAGGTCTCGTCGACCTTGCAGCCTTCATGATTGGTCATCGCCGGATCGGACGCCCGGCAAAAGCCAAGTGAGCCCGATCAGCCGCAGACCTCGACCGGCCGAATGCGCCAGCCGTAGGGTGTGTGGACGCGCTGGCGCACGACGTAACAGCCGCCGTAGCCACCATCGTCCGCATAGTAGTCGCCGCCGCCGTAATAGGGATAGCCGTAGTCGTAGCCATAGCCATAGGGCCCGTAGAGGCCATAGCCGAGACCGACGCCTAATCCAAATCCGCCGATGCCGCGACCGAAGCCGCCGCGGAAACCGCCACCGTGGAAGCCACCGCCGCCAAAGCCGTGGCCGCCACCGCCTCCGTGGCCACCGCCGCCGCCCCTCGCCTGCGCCATACCGGGCGCGAGCAAGCCCACCGAAGCCGCCGCCGCCAATACGATAAGAGCCTTACGCAACATGATCATCCCTCCTCGTCAGATACAACACACAGTCATGACGCTTTGAGCGCGACAACGTTGCAGGATATAGGCGCTCAGCGGCTTTATTATTGAAAATTCCTCTCAATTTTTCGCGACACCCGTCGCTTGCCATTTCACAAATTCGGCGCAAGGCGCTGGGACCTCCGGAACAATCCCGCCAGCACGCGATTGGATACCGGTTCGCGCAACAAACCCAGGCCTGCAGGTGCGGAAGTTGATCGCCTTCGACGACGATACCTTCGACAAGCTGACCCAATTGGGGCGCGACCGGATGGCGACCATTCAGGAGCTCGCCGACGAAGCCTTCGCCGACGTCCTGAAAAAGCACGGCATCCCGGTCGACCTCAAGGACGCGCTTCGCAAGAGCGCCAAGGTCGCAAAGGTAGAGGGTGCGAAAAATAAACCAGGCGGCGTCAGGAAAACCCGATCATGAACAAGGATCCCGATCCGTTCGAGCTGGGCCAGCGCGCGGCGCGCGAAAACATCCCCGCCGACGGCAACCCTTATCAGGACGGCAGCCAGGAGCACGCGCTGTGGGCGGCCGGACACGAGCAGACCGCCGGCGCCATCGAAGCCGATGAAGCCGAGGGCACCTGAGATCCGGTTTTTCAGCCGATTTTCTTCAAGCCCTGTTTAAAGCGCGGGCCGTTGCGCTGATAGGATTTGGCGGGCCGCTCCGCCTGGACGGCCTGGGTGGCATCCAGTGTACGGATCACTTTTGCCGGCGCGCCGATGATCAGCGAGTTCTCGGGAAACTGCTTGCCTTCGGTGATCACGGAGCCCGCGCCGACCAGGCTGCCACGGCCGATCCTGGCGCCGTTCATCACGATCGAGCCCATGCCGACCAGCGCGCCGTCTTCCAGCGTGCAGCCATGCAGGATGACGTTGTGGCCGACCGTGCAGTTCTTGCCGATGGTAAGGGGAAAGCCGGGATCGGTATGGCAGGTCGAATTGTCCTGCACGTTGGAGCCCTCGCCGATCTCGATCCACTCATTGTCGCCGCGCAGCACCGCGCCGAACCAGACGCTGGCGCCGCTGAGCAGCCGGATCTTGCCGATCAAAGTCGCGGTGTCGGCGACAAAATAGTTTCCGTCCGCCGGGAATTCGGGGCCCTGCCCGTCAAGTTCGTAAATGGCCATTCGCGTCTCCTGTCTGCGGGAGACCTTGGCATGGCGGGCGGCGCGTTTTCAAGCGAAGCGGATGCCGGCTTCGGTCAGGCCAAAAGGCCGGCGGCGCGCAGCGTCATCAGGAAGAACGTTCCGGACATCAGGCTCCAGAAGCCTGCCAGCACGGTCGCCATCATCACGAATTCGAAGCGGCGGCTTTCGATCTTGGCGCCGCGCAAGGTGTTGCGCATGATGATGAAGGGGGCGGCAAAAACCAGGAACGGCACGGCGGCGAAAGTTTTCGGCGCCACACCCGCCTGCAGCAGGCCAAATCCGGCCGGGCGCTGCACGAATGCCTGGTATCCGCTGGCGAGCGCGCCGGCCAGCGAGAAGCCGATGCAGAGGGCAAACAGGGAATTCAACGCATCCGGCGACATCTGAACTCTTCCGCTACACGACCAGCCTTCGAACCTCCCCTGCTTCGCAAAATCCGCCGCCTGCCGCCACACTATCCTTAAAGAAAGGTTAACAGGACGAGCCGGAACCGCGCTCCGCACATGGCTGGGCCGGCCGATGGCGCGGCGGCGCCGCCAAAACGGCCTTATCGCATGGCATATTCGCCAGCTGATTCGTCCATTCGAGCTTCGTCCCCCGCCCGTGCTTCATCGATGACCCTGTTCTCCACCGCCCCCAGCATCGCGCGCGGTTCGCGCCGGCAGCGCCGCAGCCACATGATTCCGATCGTGCTGGCGGGCGCGATCGGCGCGGCCGCGATCGCGCTGGTCGCCTATCTGCTATGGCCGACCTGGAGCACCGATGTGTCGAGCGATCCGGCCCGGTTGCCGGTCAGCGTCGGCGCCACTCTGTTCAACGTGCCGCCGATGGCGATCCGGATGAAGATCCAGCGTCATTCCGGGCCGCAGGAACGCCTCGACCTCAACTATGCTTTCCCCTCGCTCGAGGTGCCGGAGGGACCGAGGCACGTCAGCACCGATACGGTCGTGGAAGATTCGATGCAGCCGATCGACCGCATCTTCCTGTCGATCTCGGCGCACCATGACCAGATGGCGCCGGATGTGCGGATCAACACCATCTATCCGCGTTACCTCGAACAGACCGCGACGCCGGCGCAAGACGGGCTGACCCTACGCGCGTTTCGCGACGCCACGCCCTATAGCGGCGAAGACCTGTTCGTCGCGGACCAACCGAAGCTCAACGCGCGTTGCACGCGCGACGGCGTGACGCCCGGAATGTGCCTGAGCGAGCGCCGCATCGACGGCGCCGACCTGACATTTCGCTTTCCGCGGAGCTGGCTTGCGCAATGGCGCGACGTCGCCAATGCGATGGACCGCCTGACGTTGCAATTGCACGGCGCCAAGAGCTAGGTCATGGCCAACCCGGCTGCGGGCTGAGCCCCGTCAATCCGTGGCTACGGCACTGCAGCGCGCCCGCCGGCGCCGGATTCGATCGGTCAGCCCTGCTCGACCAGATCGTCCTCGAGGATGGCCATCTGGAACTGGAACGAGCGGTCGTCGTCCTCGTCATCGACGAACAGCACGCCGATGAATTCCTCACCGATATAGACCTCGGCGGAATCATCCTTTTTCGGCCGCGGCACGACGCGGATCTTGGGATTGCCGAACAGGCGCTTGAGATAAGCGTCGAGCTTCCTGACTTCCTGAACGTCCACGGCAGTCTCCAATCAATTAGGTCTGGAATTTTCAGAGGTTCTAGAGCCTTGCCGGTTCTGATTGAATCAGAACCGGGCTCTAGTTTATTGTTTTGACGCGTTTTCTTCCCGCGAACCGGTGTCCACCCACGGATCAAGTCCGAGGGCATGCTTCGCTCGAAAACGCTATAGGACGGCGCGAAGCAAACCGCCAGCCATTGTTTATTCGTGCATGATCCTGCCGGAAAACCGGTGCCCACTTTTCCGGATCATGCTGCAGAAATCATACGCCAGATTCAAGCGGTTTCGAAATCAGCCGATCCGAAAAATCAAAGTCCGATCGCGTTGATCATCTGATCCATGGTGCGCGACGGCTCGGCGCAGCCGGCCTCGCCGACGATCTTGGCGGGAACTCCGGCCACCGTGACATTGTGCGGCACCGCTTTCACCACCACCGATCCGGCCGCGATGCGCGCGCAATGACCGACTTCGATATTGCCGAGAATCTTGGCGCCCGCCCCGATCAATACACCGTGTCGAATCTTGGGATGACGGTCCTCGTTCTCCTTGCCGGTGCCGCCGAGCGTGACGCCGTGCAGGATCGAGACGTCGTCTTCGATCACGGCGGTCTCGCCGCAGACAAAGCCGGTGGCGTGATCGAGGAAGATGCCGCGGCCGATCTTCGCCGCCGGATTGATGTCGGTCTGGAACACCGCCGAGGAACGGCTCTGCAGGTAAAAGGCAAAATCCTTGCGGCCCTTTTGATACAGCCAGTGCGCCAGGCGGTGGGTCTGTATCGCATGAAACCCCTTGAAATAGAGCAAGGGGTCGATGAACCTGGAGATTGCGGGATCGCGGTCGTAGACCGCGACGAGGTCGGCACGGAACGCGTTGCCGAGATCGGGATCGTCGCGCAGCGCTTCTTCGAAGGTCTGGCGGATCAGGTCGCCCGACAGCGCCGAATGGTCGAGCCGCTCGCTGATACGGTGCACGACCGCCTCTTCCAGCCGTTCGTGATGCAGCACCGTCGAATAAATGAAGGAGGCGAGCTCGGGCTCGCGCCGGACGATGTCTTCCGCTTCCTGCCGGACGCGATCCCAGATCGGATCGAGCGTCGCCAGTTTGCCGCCCTGCGAATTGATCTGATGAATGGCCATGTGGTGCTCTCGCAAAATTCGATTGCCGACGGCTATTGTAGCACGACGGAAGGACTTCTGTCTCACGCAAGATCGCTAAGGGTCGATGTCGGCGCTGCCTAAAATGCGCCCTAAGCCATTGAACTGACGCATTTTCTTCACAGAGCCCGAGCCCCCTCGCGCCCCCGGGAGGTGCCCAGGCGTCGTTTCAAAGTGGTCGGCCGTTTCAGGAATTCAAGCGGGCCACCATCCAACTATTTGCCGATTTTCGTCGCCGCTCCGCGGCGGGCATGGTGGCTTTCGCAATGGGGGAATCCAGCATCAATAGCCAAGCCTTGACGGCGCGCCGGACCGATTCGACCTGGATCCTGGTTTGGGTCTGGGTGGCCGCGCTGGCCATTCCCGCGCTGCTGCTCGCGCCGGCGATTTGGAACGGATATCCACTGCTCCAGTACGACACCGGCGGCTACCTGGCGCGGTGGTATGAGGGCTATCTGGTCCCCAGCCGCTCCACCGTGTTCGGCATCTACCTGCATTACGGCGAAGCTTCGAGCTTCTGGATCAACCTCGCCGTCCAGGCGCTGGCGACGCTGTGGATCCTGCAGCTCGTGCTGCGGGTATTCGGCATGACACGGCCATCGCGGCTGGCCGCGATCAGCCTCGTCCTGATCCTGACCACGGCGCTGCCCTGGCTCGCCAGCATGCTGCTGACCGACATCTTTGCCGGACTGTCGGTGCTGTCGCTGTTCATCCTTGTGCTGCATGGCGACAAGGTCTCGACGCCGGAAAAGCTGCTGCTGTTCGCCTTCACCGCCTTCGCGGGCGCCACCCACAGCGCCACGCTGGCGGTGCTGCTCGGGCTATGTCTGTGCGGCTGGATCGCGCGCCCGTGGCTTCGCGCGCGAATAGCCCTGTCGGGACTGCTGCAGGGCAGCCTGACCATCGTCGCGGGAGCGGCGATGCTGCTGGCGGCGAATTTCGCGCTGTCGGGACAACTGGCCTGGACGCCGGGCGGCTCCGGCGTCGCCTTCGGGCGCATGATGCAAGACGGCATCGTCGCGAGCTATCTACGCGCGCATTGTCCGGACGCGAGGCTGAAACTCTGCCCCTATCGCGACCAGTTGCCGGCCACCGCCGACGCGTTCCTGTGGGGCAACAGCATGTTCGACACGCTGGGCCGTTTCAAGGGTCTCGATGACGAGATGGGTTTCATCGTGCTGCATTCGCTGGCCGAATACCCGGCCTGGCAGGCCGAGGCCGCGCTCGCCGCGACCGCGGAGCAACTGACCGAGGTCGCGACCGGCGAAGGCACCAATGGCTGGATACCCCATACCTACGGCATCATCGAACACTACATTCCGGCGCAGCTCGCCCCGATGCGCGCGGCGCATCAGCAGCATTGGGACATCAATTTCAGGGCGATCAACTTCATCCACGTTCCGGTCGCGCTGGGCTCGATGCTGTCGATGATCGCGATTGGTGCCGCCGCCATGCGACGCCGCCAGCTCGACGATCTGACGCTGCTGGCCGCGACCGTCGGCCTTGCGCTATTGGGCAACGCCTTTGTCTGCGGCGTGATCTCCGGGCCGCACGACCGCTACGGTGCGCGAATGGTCTGGATCGCGACCCTGGTGGTGCTGATCGCGGCCTTCAGGCATTTTGCCGATCGCAGCGACGCAAACGAAAATTCATTTCCTGGCTGAGAGAAACTCGAGCACGCCTGATTTGTAGACCTTGTCGCCGACCGCGCGCATGTGGTCGCGATCGGGAATGTCGAGAACTTCCGAGCCCGGAATGATTTCGGCCAGCGCCGAGGCCGAGCCCGCGATTTCGTCCGTGGTGCCGACCGCGATCAGCACCGGCACGGTGATGCCGGCGGCTTCCTCCCGCGTCATCAGGCGGCGCGAGCCGCGCAGGCAGGCGGCCAGCGCGCGGTGATCGCTGCGGGTCTGGTCGGCGAAGGCGCGAAACGTCCGCCCGACGGGATCGGTGACGTCATCGAGCGAATCCGCCTCCAGCGCGCTGGCGACGTTTTCCCCGGGGCCGCCGCCCAGCAGCAGCCCCATGCCGATGCCGCCGAGGATCGCCGAGCGCAACCGCTGCGGTACGCGATGGGCGAGCCAGGCCGTCATCCGTCCGCCCAGCGAATAGCCCATGACGTCGGCGCGCGCGATCTCGAGATGGTCCATCAGCGCGGTGACGTCGCCGGCCATGATGCCGATGTGATAGTCCTCGGAATCATACAGCTTGGCGGAATCGCCATGGCCGCGGTTGTCGAGCGCGATGACGCGCCGGCCGTTCTTCTTCAGTTCCGAAACCCAGGTCGGATACACCCAGTTGACGTTCTTGCTCGACGCGAAGCCGTGCACCAGCACGATCGGCTCGCCCTCGCCTTCGTCGAGATAGGCAATTTCAACAGCGCCGTGGTGAAAGCTCGGCATCGCTCATCCATATTCTTGCGTATTCTTGATTGGGAAGATTCGGCGAAAACTAGCTGCGCGCCGCGGCGGACGCCAGCGCCGGTTGCAGCGCCGCTGCCATTTGTTTTTGCAGCCGGCGTGCCTTGTTGTGATGCAGCCACGACAAGGTCAGGCGTTCGGTGGTGGCCTTGATCGACGACAACAACCCGAACAGCGCGAGCAGCGCGCCAAACACCCACAGCGTCAGATCGAACGCGCCCGCCGCCAGCAGCAGCGCGCCGCGGCCGAGGATTTTGAGGATCGCGCGGGTCTGGCTGCCCCTGGATTCCGCCAGCCGCGCCGCGCGCGCCACGTCTTTCGGCCCCTCCGCAATCGAGAGCGTATCGAGCGCGCCACGAACCCCGGCTTTTTCGCCGACCCGCCCGACATCCTTGCCGAGTCGCACCAGCCCCGCCGCCTGTTCGGGATGAAACGCCGCCTTGATGGCATCAAGGCTTTGCCCGGGCCGCAGCACCGAGGCCTGCTCCACCGCGTTCTCCAGCTGCGGCGTATCGACGAGATCGCGCGCGGAACGGCCGGCCCACAAGGTCAGCCCCTCGCCGAGCCGCCCGACCTTGCGGGCGTCCTTGACCAAGGTCAGTCCGGCGCGCACCGGCGCAGCCCCGCCGACCGAGACATAGGTCGCCGCCGTCACGGCAAGTCCCGCCGCCGCCAGTCCCAGCACCAGGCGGTCGACTTGTTCGCCGGTGGCAAGATGCTTGCCCTCGCGCACCACGTCGCGGATGTCGCCGAACACGAAGAGATCGCCGGCCACCGTGCCCGACATGCTCGCGACGTCGTCGGCATTTCCGGTCACCAGCCCAGTGGCAAAGCCCCTGGCAAAATGCGAAGCCGAATTGGCCTCCGTAATGGCGGCACGCACTTGTTCTAATAATTCGTCGCTGACGAGAATATTCTTTTCTTTTGCGAGTTCGACAAAGCTCGCGGCGAGATCGGCATCGCCGGCGGCCAGCGCGCGCTCGATATGATCGGCGACCAGCGATTGGTTATTCCGCAGAGCAGAATTGATCTGGAGGTCGGACAATTGCGCCGGATCGTCCTGTGCCGCCAGGATCGCAGCGGATTCGCGCGCGTGCGGCCACAACGCTGCGCAGGCCGCGGCGCTGAACGCCACGCCAATAACCGCCAGCTTCAACCGCAGGTGTTTCATCCCCGAAAACCCGTTATCCCGAAAAAACCGATCACCCCGAAAAACTCAATATTTCCCAATCCCGCAGATAGCGAAAACATAGTGCGCCGCTTTTACGACACAACAGCCCCGACGAAAGAAGGGCTTCTCTGAGAGGACAAGATTGTGTCGAATTTGCATGAGCACATGAGCGGTCGGGGCCTAGGAATCAACGGAACCCCTCGGTAAGGTACGCGGCATTTCAAGATGCTGCGTATTGTTGCTGATTGCGCCGGCCTACATTGCTACCCAAGGTGAATTCCATGTCCGACCACGTCGTTCCGCACTTCCACAATGACGCCGGCGTTCCGGTGATCGAGATCGGGTCGCAGGAATTCATGTGCGTCGGGGCCAATCCGCCGTTCGACCACCCCCATGTTTTCCTCGATCTCGGCAACGACAACGAGATCATTTGCCCCTATTGCTCGACCCTGTATCGCTATGCCGCCGATCTTGCCGCCGACGAAGCCCGCCCGCCCGAATGCGTGGTGAAGGACAAGGTCGCCTGAGCGGCCGGTGGCCGCGTCGCGCACGATTTTCGTCGCAGGTGCCGGGATCGGAGGATTGACCGCGGCGCTGGCGCTGGCGGCACAGGGATTTCGCATCGTCGTCCTCGAGAAGGCCGAACGGCTCGAAGAGGCCGGCGCCGGCCTGCAGCTATCGCCCAATGCCAGCCGGGTGCTGAGCGATCTCGGCCTGCGGCCCCGGCTTGCCGCCCGCGCCGTCACCCCCGACGCCGTCAGCCTGATGAGCGCGCGAAGCGGCGGTGAAGTGGTTCGGCTGCCGCTTGGCGAGGCCGCCGGCGCGCGCGCCGGGGCACCCTATTGGGTGATGCATCGCGCCGATCTGCAGGCGGCATTGCAAGCAGAAGTCAACGAGCATCCCGATATCGAGTTGCGGCTCGGCTGCCAGTTCGAGGACGCCGCCCCCCATGCCAAGGGACTGACGGTGGTCCAGCGCAGCGCGATGACACGCCAGCAGGAAGTGGCGCTGGCGCTGATCGGCGCCGACGGCATCTGGTCGGCGGTGCGCGGTCATTCGTTTCCAAATACGCAGCCGCAATTCTCCGGACTGATCGCCTGGCGCGGCACGCTCGATGCCACGCAATTGCCGCGCGAATACACTTCGCGCCGGGTCCAGGTCTGGATGGGACCGAACGCCCATCTGGTGACCTATCCGATCTCGGCTGCGCGGCAGATCAATTTCGTGGCGGTGGTGCCGGGCACCTGGAACCGGCCGGGCTGGAGCGCGCCCGGCGACATCGGCGAAATCAAGAATGTGTTTTCGGCGGCGCGATGGCCGGGCACCGCGCGGATGATGATCGGCGCGGTCGACGAATGGCGCAAATGGGCATTGTTCACCGTGCCCGGCGGCGGCGAATGGAGCGATGGCGCGATCGCGCTGCTCGGCGACGCCGCGCACGCGATGCTACCGTTCGCCGCGCAAGGCGCCGGCATGGCGATCGAGGACGCCGCCGTGCTGGCGCAATGCCTAAGCGAGACCCAGAACGAAGGCGGCCCTTCGATTTCAGCGGCGCTGGCGCGCTATGCGCGGCTGCGCCGGCCGCGGGTCTCCAGGGTTCAGCGTACGGCGCGGCAATCCGGCCGGATTTATCATCTGACGGGGGTCGCGGCGCTGGCGCGCGATCTCGCGATCAGGCTGCTGGGTCCACAGCGCATGCTGGCGCGGCAAGACTGGATCTACGACTGGCGCGCGTAAGTAACCCGCCGTGGTACCTTGACGCTCTGATGAAGCGCGATCAATAAACCGCGTTGCCCGACCGCGAGTGACTGCCGTGCTTGTCTTTGCCCTGGCCCGGCGGCGTGGCCGTCGCTTCGAGCGGGTCCGGCAGGGTTTCGTGGCAGTTGTTGCGCTTCCAGGTTTGCTCGGCAAGCCTGGCCTGCCCGCGATTGGAGAGGTAGTCGTTGCGATAGACCATCTCGGACACCACCGGGCCGGCGAAACCGGTGTCGGCTTTCTCCATGGCTTTCTTGAGGTCTTCGGCCCCCTTGGCGAGGTTTTTGCGTTCGTTTTGCAGCTGCTTGCAGTCGTAAAAATCGTACCGGGCGGGATCGACGAAGGCGAGCGTCGCGTTGTCCAGGGTCAGGCTGTCGCTGACCTCGCTCATGCCGCCGGCGCAGCCGGACAGGGCGATGCCGAGCGCCAGCCACGCCGTGACGGCGGCGGCGCGGGGCAAGGCCTTATCGTGCAACATCCGGGCGATCATGCGACCTTGATAAATGGACAATCTTGCGGTTGCGTAAAGCAGGCGCTGGTGTCGGCATTGAGGCCTTTGCCAGGCATCAAGCACGGCCCTGCAGAAAACCACGCTTTCCGCCACCCTACCCCATTTCCAACCCTTGCGAAAACGCGCTAAGTCTCTGATCTCGTGACCAAAGCGGACGTGGCGGAACTGGTAGACGCAAGGGACTTAAAATCCCTCGATGGCAACGTCGTGTGGGTTCGAAGTCCCACCGCCCGCACCACGCTTCGCCCTGGCGGGCCATGCGTGGCGCAGCCACGCGAAACGTTACGCGTGGCGCAGCCACGCCGAGCCGCCTGAGCGCAGCGAGAGCGAAGACGGACGATACACCTTTTAATTTGATGGCGCAGAGAGGCACCCATGTCCGACGACCAGGAAAATCTCTTCGACGAAGACGGCAATGACCTCCTCGACAATTTCGACCGCCTCACACATTCGCTCTTTGAGCGTGTCTCCGAATTCGCCGAAGACGAAGAGATCGACGATGAATTGCTCTCGATGCTCCTGTTCCGGCTTTCCCTGACCACACGCATGATGGCCTATGCGCAGAACGCCGCCAAACCCTCTGCCGGCGGACTGAAACTCGATCTCGACCGGTTTGGCCGTGACATCGAAACCCACCTTCGCGAATCCAAGAAGGACGCCGACCGGTTCATCACGGAGGCGAAGGCATCGATCGCGGCGGCCGAGCAGGACGAGGATGAGAGCTGAACAAGCGGATATCGCCGCCAACGTATCGGCAGCGGATAGCGCCGGCACAACCCCCGCCTCCGGTCTCGCCGTTTCGCAACCTCCGTGCTAGTTTCGCGCCCGATCGACAAAATATTCAGGGAGCAACACGATGGCTTTGCCCGAAGATATTGCAGCGTTGGCTGAGAAGATCGTCAACACGTTGTCCCACACCGTCTACCAGCACGTCGACAAGATCGATCCGGCATCCGGCGTCTATGATTGCGATTGCAACGGCTTCGTCGCTCACCTGCTGCGGATCCACGGCGCCGCAGAATCTGGCGGCAATCCCGATCGATACGCAGCAGCCGGGACCTTCGGAATCGAGACCCCGCGCCTTTGAATATTACGACTTCTTTGCCTCGCTGACCGCGCGATCCGCCGGCGGCTGGAGCCGGATCAACCTGCTATCCGACGCCGGCCGCGGCGACGTCATGGCGTGGCGATTTCCGACCATCGAGAAGGGCGTCGACACCGGCCATGTGGTGATCCTTGCGGAAACGCCGAAGCTCGATCCGTCCGGAGCGTTCTACGTGGTGCGCGTCTATGATTCCGCGGCCGAGGCGCATTTCGAAGACACCCGCCTGCCCGACGGGCAACCTTCACCGAAGGGAAAGACGGGCGTCGGTTCAGGCTTCCTCCATTTCAAGGCCGACGGCGTCGGACATCCCATCGCCTATCTGTTCGCGCCGCCCCTCACGACGCAATATTCCTATCGCCCCATCGCGATCGGACGCGCACGGAGCAGGTTTTCCTGGAGCCTTCGTTCGTTCGGCCTCGGTTAAACGTCGAACACCTCATCCTGGTCAATGCGCACGCCGCGCAACGCGCGGGTCTTGCGCCAATCCTGCTCATGCTGCGCCCTGGCATAGGTGATCAGCAGCGACCGGCGCGGCGCCCCGCTGCGATTGCGGGTCGCGCCGTGCAACAGATTGACATCGAACAACAGGATATCGCCGGCCTCGCCTTGCAAGACCTTTGCCTGGGGAACGACCGCGGCGTCTTCCGCCTCGCCGCGATGCGAACCCGGTACGACCTGGGTGGCGCCATTCTCGGGCCCGAATCCGTCGAGGAACGCCAGCGCGGAAACCTCGTCGGTGAACCTGCGGTCGGCGCCGTCGCGATGCAGTTTTTGCATGCCGCCGCCTCCGCGCGGCTCACGGCCCTCGACCTGCACCAGGACGAAGGGTTGTCGCAGGATATGGTTTGTAGCCGCCAGCATGCTCGGCAGGCGGCAGACCTGTTGCACCGTCGCGTCGAGGTCCAGCAGGGAATGTCGCCAATCGAGCCCACGCGGAGCCCCCGGCCACATCTTCGAGGGCAGCACACCGGCCTCGAAGGCATCGCGCAGCGGCCGGATCCAGGCCGCGGGAATAGCGCCGCGCAACAGCAGATAGCCCTGCTCGTCGAGCACCGCGCCCGTTCGGCGTCGAGCCGGTCGATCCGGGTTCGGGTCGAAGATTCCGTCATGGCGCCCCTCCATCGCGAAATTTAGCACAGTCGTCATGCCGACGGTGCTGGAATTGGTGGGGCTGCCGGCACCCCGCAATTGCGATGCGCCTGGAAGGGCTCGACCGGATGATGAATTGGCGTCAGCGCCACGTGGAACGAACGCTGACCGGATTTCTCGCGAGGTCGGGAAGATTTTACAAGGAACGAGGGTTAGCGCGCGGCTTCGCGCAGCAGGGTGATCGGGTAGAATGGCTTGGCCAGAAACCGGACCCCCTCCGGTAAAGCGCTGGCCGGCGCCTGGCCGGAGATCACGACCACCCGCATGTTGGGGGATTGCCGGTGGGCAATCCGCGCGAGCTCAACGCCGTCCATCTTGCCGGACAGGTTGATATCGGTAATCAAAAAAGACGGATGCCGCATCTTGATCGCGAGCCATGCCGTCTCCGCATCTTCGCACTGGATGACCTGGAAATCGCTCTCTTCCAACAGCAATACGATCATGTCGCGCTGGATTTCGTCGTCCTCGACGACGACGGCGGTTTGACGAAACGGTTTTGATTGGCCCATTGGAACCTCCATAAAGAGTGCATGCGTCAATCCGCGAATGCGCTTCGGGTTCAATCGAAACGCGGATTTGGCCGGTTCCATCAGCGAATTCAGCCGCTTGTGTCGATGCGACCATGTGCAATTTGGAACATGAGATGCGGGTCGTTCAACCCGTTCCCGCTGTCCATGCCTCTGTTGCCGGAGCTATGGTTGACGGTGAGCCTGCGTAATCAGCACAATGACCTGCAGACACCATCCCGCCGGGAAGGATGAGAGAACCCCGTTGATGTCCCAATTTGAAAAAATCACGATCGCTCCCGGCCTGACCTTCGACATCCTCACCGCCGGCGAGCGCGGCGCGCCGCTGGTGCTGCTGCTGCACGGCTTCGCGGAATCGATGCATTGCTGGGACGCGCAAATCGCGGCGCTGGCGGACAAAGGCTATCGCGCTCTCGCGCCCAGCCAGCGCGGCTATTCGCCCGGCGCGCGGCCGGATCTCGCGGTATCAGCGAATTATCACATCGACCGCCTGATGGACGATGCGATGGCGATCGTCGCGGCCTCGGGCCACGGCGAGGCGCGGTTTCATCTGGTCGGGCACGATTGGGGCGGCAGCATCGCCTGGTCGCTGGCCGATCGCTATCCGCAACGGCTGGCTTCGCTCACCGTGCTGTCGCGGCCGCATCCCAACGCCTTCAACCGCGCGCTGCAGATGCCCGATGGCGAACAGGCACGCCGCTCTGGACATCACAAGGCATTCCTGGAGCCCGATGCGGCCGATGTCGTGCTGGCCGACAATGCAAAATGGCTGCGCGTAAGGCTCGCCGCCAACGGCGTTCCGGCCGACGCAATCGAGCGGCATCTGTCGGTGCTGGGCAACAAGGAAGCGATGGAAGGCGCGCTGGCCTGGTATCGCGCGCGCGGCGCGATCCGCGGCCCGCTCGGCCCGATCCGGGTGCCGACACTCTACATCTGGGGCGATGCCGACGACACCGTCGGACGCCCGGCGGCGGAGGGAACGGTGGATTTCGTCGCCGCGCCCTATCGCTTCGAGGTGTTGCCCGGCGTCGGCCATTTCGCGGCGGACCAGATGCCCGATCGGGTCAGCGAGTTGTTGCTGGCACACATCGCCGAGCACCCGGTCTGAGCGAACGGAACTTTGATGCCCCGAAAATGTTGTCGTGCAGCAAATGGAGCACGACGTCATGGCCAGCGAAAATCCTCCGAAGCCGACCGTATCCCGACGCAAGCAGGCCGATGATCGTTCGCGGCCGCAGCCCTCGCCGGCCGGAGGGGCGCCGCTGGTACATAGCGGGCTGGAAACCGTGCGCGACAGCCACTGCTGAGATCGCAAAAAATGCGACGGAACATTAGCTCCGTCGCATTTTGCATTCCGGCGCGTCTCTCCGGCTTCTATTCCGTCTTATCGATATTCCAGAAAATCGGCGTCGCTGGCCCGTCGAGCACGCCGGTCAGCGTTTTGCGCCAGACGCTCGGCGCCACGAACTGCCCGAGCGGAAGATAGAGCACCTGGTCGTAGACTTCCTGCTGGATTTCGGCCGCGACCTTCTTCTGATCCTCGAGCGTTTGCGCGTGCGCGAAGTCGATCTTGAGTTGCTCGACCTTCGGGTCTTCCGCCCAGCCGAACCAGCCGCCGTTCTTGCCGCGGCCTCCCGTCGGGAAATTGACCGCGGGATTGACCAGATCGGCGCCGACCCAGTTGGTAAAGAACATGTTCCAGCCGCCCTCCTTCACGGGCTTCTGGCTGGTGCGCCGGCTGATGATCGTGTTCCAGTCGGTGGCCTGCAAATCGACCTTGAAGCCGGCCTCGCGCATCAATTGCGCCGCCACGACCGGTTGCGCCTTCAGCGATACCACGTCGCCGGGCGCCATGATCACGACCGGCGTGCCGTCATAACCTGAAGCCGCCAATTCCTTCTTGGCTTCCGCCATGCCGGTACCCTTGACCACCGTTTCGGAGCCGACATCGGTGGCGAGCGGCGTACCGCAAACGAATATCGCGCCGCAGGTCTCGAAATATTGGGGATTGCCGACCAGCGCGTCGAGAATGTCCTTCTGGTTCATCGCCAGCAATGCCGCGCGGCGGACCTTGACGTTGTCGAATGGCGGTATCAGGAAGTTCATCCGCCCCATCGTTTGCAAGCCAAGCTTGTTCAGCGTCTCGACCTTCAGATCAGGATTGGCTGCCAGCACCGGCAGGATGTCGTACGAGGGGGCCTCCATGAGGTCGATATCGCCCGCCTGCAGCGCATTAACCGCGGTCTGCGCGTCCGCCATGGTGATCCATTCGACACGGTCGACCTTCACCACCTTGCCGCCGGAGGTCCAGCTCGGCGCTTCCTTGCGCGGCACGTAATCCGTGTTCTTCTCGAACACCGCCTTCACGCCAGGCTGGAATTCGGCCTGCACGAACTTGAACGGCCCCGAGCCGATCAATTCCGGGATCGGTTTGCCGGCAGGCGTTTCCGCCAGCCGCTTCGGCATCATGAAGGGCACCAGCGACGATGGCTTGCCGATCGAACTCCAGCACCAGGCTGTAGGGCTCCTTCAGTTTCAGCACGATGGTCTTGGCGTCGGGCGCTTCGATGCTGGCGGTAAAATTCATCAGCTGCTGGCCCATGGCGTCGGACTTGCCCCAGCGTTGCAGCGAGGCGACGCAGTCCTCCGATGTGACCGGCGTGCCGTCGTGCCATTTCAGGCCGTCGCGCAGCGTGAACGTATAGGTCAGCTTGTCGTCTGAAATCTTGTATTCCGCCATCTGCGGCTGGATCTTGAAGTTGGCATCCTCCGCCAGCAGCGTGTCGTAGATCATGTAGCCGAAGTCGCGATAGATATAGGCGGTTGAGGGACTGTTGGGATCGCGCAGATCGGCATGCATCACCGCGCTGATGGTCTTGCCGGCGGCCCATGTCGGCGCCGGTAACGCGAGCGCGGCCGAGAGCGCGATCGACGATGCGATCGTGCGAAGCTTCCAGCGCGAGATGGTGGACATTCGATCTCTCCTGACGTCAAACCGGTCAATTGCCGATCATGAATTATGCAGGCGGGCTGTTCTTTAGGCGAACTAACGCGCTGTAAAAACTCGATATTTGAGCCTTGACCGCGAGACTTGCATCAAGCGCGCCGCGCGTCAATCAGGTTTTGGTCGCAGGCCTGCACGGCCAAGCTTCCGATCTTTCACTTTACAAATCGACCGGCGATCATTCTCGTACCCATCTTGCAATTGCGCGTTCAAAAACCCGGAAGAGGTCGTCATGAATCCAGCCAACCTACCCTTCGATACCGAGACCATGCTGCAAGGCTTGCGCGGCTGGGTGGAATGCGAAAGCCCGACCTGGGACAAGTCCGCCGTGAACCGCATGCTCGATCTGGCGGCGCGCGACATGGCGGTGATGGGCGCCTCGATCGAACGCATCGCCGGTCGGCAGGGTTTTGGCGACGTGGTCCGCGCCCGCTTTCCGCATCCCAAGCAGGGCGAACCCGGAATCCTGATCGCGGGGCATTTCGATACCGTGCATCCCGTGGGCACGCTGGAAAAGCTGACGTGGCGGCGCGAGGGCAACAAATGCTTCGGGCCCGGCATTTTCGACATGAAGGGCGGCAGCTACCTCACTTTGGAGGCGATCCGGCAACTGGCGCGTGCCGCCTTCACCACGCCGCTGCCGATCACGGTGCTGTTCACCCCGGACGAGGAAGTCGGCACCCCCTCGACCCGCGACATCATCGAGGCCGAGGCCGCGCGCAACAAATACGTGCTGGTGCCTGAACCGGGCCGGCCGAACAACGGCGTCGTCACCGGCCGCTACGCCATCGCGCGCTTCAATCTGGAAGCGATCGGCAAGCCGAGCCATGCCGGCGCCACACTGTCATCGGGACGTTCCGCGATCCGCGAGATGGCGCGCCAGATCATCGCGATCGACGCCATGACGTCAGACGATTGCACCTTCTCGGTCGGCATCGTGCATGGCGGCCAATGGGTCAATTGCGTCGCCACCACCTGCAGCGGCGAAGCGCTGAGCATGGCCAAGCGGCAGGCCGATCTCGACCGCGGCGTCGAGCGGATGCTGGCGCTGTCGGGCAGCGCCAATGACGTGACCTTCAAAGTGACGCGCGGCGTTACCCGCCCGGTATGGGAGCCGGACGCGGGAACCATGGCGCTCTATGAAAAAGCCCGCGGCGTCGCCAAATCGCTCGGCGTCGAACTGCCGCATGGCAGCGCCGGCGGCGGCTCCGACGGCAATTTTACCGGCGCGATGGGCATCCCGACCCTCGACGGTCTCGGCGTGCGCGGCGCCGACGCGCATACGCTCAACGAACATATCGAGATCGACAGCCTCGCCGAGCGCGGCCGCCTGATGGCAGGCTTGCTGGCGACGCTGGAATGAACTTTCGGCGACGAGCCTTCTTTATCGTCATGCCCGGCGTTGTGCCGGGCATCCACGTCTTCCTTTAACGGAAGGGACGAAAGATAGACGTGGATGGCCGGGACAAGCCCGGCCATGACGAGGCATTTGGGTCATCACAATCCCTTTTGCTGATTGCGCCAGGAGGGCCCAATGGCACAGGATTTGCTGACCTGATAGGCTGGCGGGCGGGGAATGGAAACCGCGCCGGTTGATCGACCGGTCGGCTGCAAGTGTTTGGCTACGTGTTTGACCAGGCGTTGGGACAAAGATGCTCGGATATCTGCTTCGCCGCGTATCTGGCCGCCATTCCCGTCATGGGGGTGGTGGCGCTGTTCGTGTTCCTGCTGCTGCGGCTGACGCCGGGCGATCCCGCCGCGATCCTGGCCGGCGATACCGCGACCCCCGAGCAGCTCGAGCGCATCCGCACCGCGCTCGGCTTGAACGAGCCGCTCTATCAGCAGTTCTTCACCTGGATCGGCAGGCTGCTGCACGGCGATCTCGGGGTGTCGCTGATTTCCAACGTGCCGGTGCTGCACATGATCGCCAGCCGGGTCGAGCCTTCGATCTCGATCGCGCTCTCGACGATGGTGCTGTCGATCGTGGTCGCGGTGCCGCTCGGCGTGATCGCGGCGTGGAAGCACGGCACCTGGATCGACCGCTTCGTGATGGGGCTGTCGGTGATCGGCTTTTCGGTGCCGGTGTTCGTGATCGGCTATGTGCTGATCCAGATTTTCGCCATCGACCTGCGCTGGCTGCCGGTGCAGGGCTTTCAGCAGCATCGCGAAGGGCTTCGGGCCGTTCTTCCAGCGCCTGATCCTGCCGACCGTCACGCTGTCGTTCATCTATGTCGCGCTGATCGCGCGCATGACCCGGGCCTCGATGCTCGACGTGCTCGGCGAAGACTACGTCCGCACCGCGCGCGCCAAGGGCATCGGCGAGACCGGCGTGCTGCTGCGCCACGCGCTGCGCAATGCCGCGGTGCCCGTCATCACCGTGATCGGCACCGGCTTTGCGCTGTTGATCTCCGGCGTCGTCGTCACCGAAAGCGTGTTCAACCTGCCGGGCATCGGCCGGCTCACCGTCGATGCCGTGCTGGCGCGCGACTATCCGGTGATCCAGGCGATGATCCTTTTGACCTCGCGCATCTATGTCGCGGTCAATCTGTTGATCGACGTCGCCTACACCCTGCTCGATCCCCGAATCCGTTACTGAGGCCGGACCGATGGCGATCGAAACCCTGCCCGAACCGTCGTTGCCGATCACCACGCCGTTGCGGCCGCGGTTCGGATTCCTGACCTCGACGCCGATCATCGCCGCCGCCACGATCTGCCTGGCGCTGGTGGTCGCCTCCGCGATCTTCGCGCCCTGGCTTGCGCCGCACGATCCGCTGCTGCTGGCGCCGGCGCAACGGCTGAAACCCTCCAGCGCCCAGTTCCTGCTCGGCACCGACGGCTACGGCCGCGACGTGCTGTCGCGCATCCTCTATGGCGGACGGATCTCGCTGCTGATCGGCGTCGGCGCGGCCATCGTCAGCATCGTCGGCGGCCTGCTGATCGGCCTGGTCTCCGGCTTCTTCAAATGGGTCGACGCCGTCATGATGCGGGTCATGGACGGCTTGATGGCGATCCCGGCCATCCTGCTCGCCATCGCCGTGGTCTCGCTGTCCGGCGCCAGCGTGATGACGGTGCTGGTCGCGATCACCATTCCCGAAATTCCGCGGGTCGCGCGGCTGGTGCGCGCGGTGGTGCTGTCGGCGCGCGAGGAGCCCTATGTCGAAGCCGCGATCTCGGTCGGCTCCAGCCTGCCCAAGATCATGTGGCGGCATCTGATGCCGAACACCATCGCGCCGTTGATCGTGCAAGGCACTTATGTCTGCGCCTCCGCCATCCTGACCGAGGCGATCCTGTCGTTCCTCGGCGCCGGCATCAGCCCGGAGACGCCGACCTGGGGCAACATGATGGCCGAAGGCCGCGCCTATTTCCAGATCAAGCCGTCGCTGATCTTCTGGCCGGGACTGCTGCTGTCGCTCGCGATCCTCAGCGTCAACCTGATCGGCGACGCCGCGCGCGACGCGCTCGATCCCCGCATGAAACAGCGGGAGGGCGAGCAAGTGAACGCGTCACATGAACGACATCGTCCTCGACATCGACAATCTCGTCGGTCGGCCTCGGCAAGAACCGCGCAGGCGACGCGGATCATCGACGGCATCTCGCTGCAGGTGCGCGAAGGCGAGACGCTGTGCCTGGTCGGCGAAAGCGGATCCGGCAAATCCGTCACCTCGCTGAGCGTGATGGGGTTGCTGCAGAAGGGCTCGCTGGTGCCGAGCGGCGGCAGCATCAAACTGGTCGGCGAGGAATTGCTCGGCGCCAGCGACCGCCGGCTGCGGCAATTGCGCGCCACCACCATGGCGATGATTTTCCAGGAGCCGATGACCGCGCTCAATCCGGTGATCCCGGTCGGCCGCCAGATCGACGAGGTGCTGCGCATCCACACCAATCTCGATGCGCAGGCGCGGCGCGCCCGCATCCTGGCAATGATGGAGCAGGTCCGGCTGCCCGAGGTCGAACGCATCTTCGCCTCCTATCCGCACCGGCTGTCCGGCGGCCAGCGCCAGCGCATCATGATCGCGATGGCGCTGGTGCTGGAGCCGAAGCTGCTGATCGCGGACGAGCCGACCACCGCGCTCGACGTCACCACGCAGAAGCAGATCCTCACATTGATCCGCGACCTGCAGCGCGATCATGGCACCGCCGTGCTGTTCATCACCCACGACATGGGCGTGGTCGCCGAGATCGCCGACCGGGTCGCGGTGATGCGGCATGGCAGGCTGGTCGAGACCGGCACGCTCGACGGCATCCTGCGCACGCCCACCATGGAATATACCCGCAACCTGCTCTCGGCGGTGCCGAGCCTGGTGCCGCGCGGCACCGCGCGCGGATTCCACCGAGCCGGTGGTGCTGGAAGCCAACGGACTCGGCAAGGTCTATCGCGAGCGCTCGCTGTTCGGCAGAGTCCGCGAAGTCGCCGCCGCAACAGGACGTCACGCTGACGCTGCGCAAGGGCCGCACGCTCGGCATCGTCGGCGAAAGCGGATCCGGCAAATCGACGGTCGCGCGCTGCATCGTGCGGCTGATCGATCCGACCTCGGGCGGCATCCGGCTGGCGGGCCGCGAAATCTCCGAACTGTCGCGCCGGCTGCTGCAGCCGCACCGCAAGCGCATCCAGATCATTTTCCAGGATCCGTATCGCTCGCTCAATCCGCGCGTCACCGTCGGCGAGACCATCGCCGAGGGCCCGATCAATTACGGCATGCCGCACGCGCAGGCGCTGGCAAGCGCGCGCGAGCTGCTTGAACTGGTCGACCTGCCCACCGATGCGATCTCGCGCTATCCGCATCAATTCTCCGGCGGCCAGCGCCAGCGCATCGCGATCGCGCGCGCGCTGGCGCTCGATCCCGAGGTGCTGGTGGCCGACGAAGCGGTGTCGGCGCTCGACGTCTCGGTGCAGGCGCAGGTGCTGGAACTGCTCGACGAAATCCAGACCCGGCTCGGCATCGCGCTGTTGTTCATCACCCACGATCTGCGCGTCGCGGCGCAAATCTGCGACGACGTCGCGGTGATGCAAAACGGCCGCGTCGTCGAACAGGGCCCGGCCGCCCAGGTGCTGGCGCACCCGCAAATGCCCTATACCAGGCAGTTGCTTGAGGCGGCTCCCGGCCGGGGTTGGGATTTCGCGAACTTCCGGCCGATCGCGGCGGTCGCCGCCTCATCCTGATGAGGAGCGGCGTCTTCCGCGTCTCGAAGGATGGGCCGCAATCCCTGTGGCCCATGGTTCTCCCGGCGATGCGCAGCATCGTCCGGAGACGGCGCGAATGCGCTCTACCATGAGGATCACCTACGCCGCATTGCACTACGACTAACGAAGCAATCCGGAAATAGTACGAAGCCATGCGGGAGCGGATTGCTTCGCAGCTTGCGCTGATCGCAATGACGAGTCTAACGTCGCGCGCACGAACCACTGACCGAGACCGATTGATGACCCGTATCGCCGTTGGCGGTTTCCTGCACGAGACCAACACCTTCGCGCCGACCAAGGCGACCTATGCCGACTTCGTGCATGGCGGCGGCTGGCCCGGGATGACCGAGGGCGCCGCTGTGCTCAAGAAGAACAGCAACATCAATGCCGGCCTGTCCGGCTTTATCGAAATGGCCAACGCGAACGGCTGGGAGCTGGTGCCGACCATTTCCTGCGGCGCCAGTCCATCGGCGCATGTAACAAAGGACGCCTTTGAGCGTATCGTCCCGGTCATCGTCGAGGGCATCAAGGCGGCCGGGCCGATCGACGCGGTTTATCTCGATTTGCACGGCGCGATGGTGACCGAGCATCTCGATGATGGCGAAGGCGAGATCCTGGCGCGGGTGCGCAAGGTGATCGGCAAGGAGCTGCCGCTGGTGGTCAGCCTCGACCTTCACGCCAATGTGACGCCCGAGATGATCGAACACGCCGACGCGCTGATCGCCTACCGCACCTATCCACATGTCGACATGGCCGATACCGGCCGCGCCTGCGCCAGACACCTGGCACTGCTGCTGCAAAACGGCCAAAAATTCGCAAAAGCGTTCCGGCAATTGCCGTTCCTGATTCCAATCAGCTGGCAATGCACTGACGACCAGCCCACCAAAGGCATCTACCAAAAACTGGCAGCGCTCGAGAGCGACGCGGTGCCGACGCTGTCCTTTGCGCCGGGTTTTCCGGCCGCGGATTTTGCGCATTGCGGACCGAGCGTGTTCGCCTATGGCCAGACGCAAAAAGATGCCGATGCCGCCGTCGATGCAATCAGCAAAATCATCGTTGGCCATGAGGACGATTTCGACGGAAAAATCTATTCGCCCGACGACGGCGTGCGTCATGCGATGGAACTGGCGAAGACCGCGAACAAGCCGATCGTGATCGCCGACACCCAGGACAATCCCGGCGCCGGCGGCGATTCCGACACCACGGGCATGCTGCGCGCGCTGGTTCGCAACGAGGCGCAGAAAGCCGCGATCGGCGTGATCTACGATCCCGCCTCGGCGAAAGCCGCGCATCAGGCCGGCGTCGGCGCCGCCGTGACGCTGGCGCTCGGCGGCAAATCGGGCATCCCGGGCGATGCGCCCTACCAGGAGACCTTCATCGTCGAACAATTGTCCGACGGCAGGTTCGTCGCGCCCGGGCCTTATTATGGCGGTCGCGACATGGACATGGGACCGTCGGCGGCGTTGCGGATCGGCGATGTCAGGGTGGTCGTGAGTTCCCGCAAGGCCCAGCTCGCCGATCAATCGATGTATCGTTACGTCGGGATCGAGCCGACCGAGCAATCGATCCTGGTCAACAAGAGTTCGGTGCATTTCCGTGCCGACTTCGAACCGATCGCCGCGCATTTGTTGATCTGCGCTGCGCCCGGCGCGATGCCGGCCGATACCGCTGGTTTGCCATGGACGCGGCTGCGCCCGGGCATTCGCCTCAAGCCCAATGGCGCGCCGTTCGTGCCCCCGGCAGAATCCCGTTTCCCCTCCTCCGCTCAGGGATAAATGACATGCCCCACATCCCGCGCATCGAAGGCTATGTCGACGACCTCGTCGCGATACGGCGCGATCTGCACGCCCATCCCGAGATCGGCTTCGAGGAAGTCCGCACCTCCGGCATCGTCGCCGAAAAGCTCGCGCAATGGGGCATCGAGGTGCATCGCGGCATCGGCGGCACCGGCGTGGTCGGCGTGCTCAAGGGTAAAGGCAGCGGCAGCAAGCGGATCGGGCTGCGCGCCGACATGGATGCGCTGCCGATGGAAGAGAATACCAATCTGGCGTGGCGCTCGACCATCCCCGGCCGCTTCCACGGCTGCGGCCATGACGGCCACACCACCATGCTGCTCGGCACCGCGCGGTATCTCGCCGAGACCCGAAATTTCGACGGCACCGTGCACTTCATCTTCCAGCCTGCCGAGGAAGGCCTTGGCGGCGCGCGGGCGATGATCAAGGACGGGCTATTCCAAAAATTTCCCTGCGACGAAATCTACGGCCTGCACAATTACCCCGAACTGAGCCTCGGCGAGATCGCGGTGCAGCCGGGGCCGGCGATGGCCTGCGCCGATTTCTTCGACATCACGATCCAGGGCTACGGCTCGCATGGCGCGCGGCCGGAAATGTCGAAAGACCCCGTGGTGATCGCGATGACGCTCGGGCAGGCCTTGCAGACCATCGTCAGCCGCAACGTGGCGCCGGCCGAACCGGCGGTGCTGTCGATCACCCAGATTCACTCCGGCTCGGCCTACAACGTGATCCCTGGCGATGCCAAGCTAAGCGGTACCGTGCGGACCTTTTCCGACGACGTGCGCCAATTGATCCGCGAGCGGATCCGGGCGATCTCTGCCGGCATCGCGGCGGCTTTCGCGGTCGAGATCTCGGTCGATATCCGCGACATCTTCAGTGTGCTGGTCAACAGCCCCGAACAGACCGAGGTGGTGACGCTGGTCGCGCGCACCGTGGTCGATCCCGCCAAAGTCATCACCCCTCCGGTGCGCCCGATGGCGAGCGAGGATTTCGCCGACATGCTGATGGCGGTGCCAGGCGCCTATTTCTTCGTCGGTCAGGAGCATTCCGTGCCGCTGCACAATCCCGGCTACATGTTCGACGACAAAATCCTGCCGATCGGCGTCAGCATGTTCGCGCGCATCATCGAAACCCGCCTGCCGGTTGCCGCCCATGCATGAAACCGGATAAACGGCGCCTCGACCCATCGCCAAATCACGTTCGAGTCCTTCCCTCTGCCACCGGATAACAGACATGCCCAGCATTGAACGCATCGAAGGCTATGCCGACGAACTCACCGCGATCCGCAGGGATCTCCATGCGCACCCCGAGATCGGCTTCGAGGAGGTCCGCACCTCCGGCATCGTCGCGGAAAAACTGGCGCAATGGGGCATCGAGGTGCATCGCGGGCTCGGCATCACCGGCGTGGTCGGCGTGCTCAAGGGCAAGGGCACCAGCGGCAAGCGGATCGGGCTGCGCGCCGACATGGACGCGCTGCCGATGGAGGAAAATACCAACCTGCCCTGGCGTTCGACCGTTCCCGGCCGTTTTCACGGCTGCGGCCATGACGGCCATACCACCATGCTGCTCGGCACCGCGCGCTACCTCGCGGAAACCCGCAATTTCGACGGCACCGTGCACTTCATCTTCCAGCCCGCCGAGGAAGGTCTTGGCGGCGCGCGGGCGATGATCAAGGACGGCCTGTTCGACAAATTCCCCTGCGACGAAATCTACGGCCTGCATAATGCGCCAAACCTCAACCTCGGCGAAGTCGCGATCTTTCCGGGACCGGCGATGGCCGGCGCCGATTTTTTCGACATCAGGATCCAGGGTTACGGCTCGCATGGCGCGCGGCCTGAAATGTCAAAGGACCCCGTGGTGATCGCGATGACGCTCGGCCAGGCGTTGCAGACGATTGTCAGCCGCAACGTGCCGCCCTGCCGAATCGGCGGTGCTGTCGATCACCCAGATCCATTCCGGCTCCGCTTACAATGTGATTCCCGGCGAGGCGCACCTCTGCGGCACGGTGCGGGCGTTCTCCGACCAGGTCCGCGCGCTGATCCGCGAGCGCATCAAGGCGATCAGCGCCGGCATGGCCGCCGCCTTCGACGTCGAGATCGTTGCCGACGTCCGCGACACGTTTGGGGTGCTGGTCAACCAGGAAGAGCAAACAAAGGTGGTCGAGGACGTGGCGCGCATGGTGGTCGATCCCGCCAAGGTCATCACGGCGGTCGCAGCCGCGCATGGGCAGCGAAGATTTCGCCGACATGATGCGGGTGGTGCCCGGCGCCTATTTCTGGGTCGGCCATGAGGGATCGGTCACGGTGCATAATCCAGGCTACACTCTCGACGACAAGGTGTTGCCGATCGGCGCCAGCATGTTCGCCCGCATCATCGAAACCCGCCTGCCGGTGACCGCCCATGCATAACATCGAAGCCCCGGACACCGTCACCTCGCTACACGATCTCTCCGCGCACGACCTGATCGCGGGGTATCGGGCCAAGCAGTTCACGCCATCGGAAGTGCTGGAAGATTTGCTGACGCATGTCGCGTACTGGGAGCCGCATATCAAGGCGCTCTACGCCTTCGATCCCGACGGCGCCCGCGCGGTCGCAAAGGCCTCGACCGAGCGCTGGCAGAATGGCGAACCGGCCGGCGCGCTCGACGGCGTGCCCGTCACCATCAAGGACAATATCGCGACCAAGGGCGTGCCGGTGCCGCTGGGCGCCGCCTCCAACAAACTGGTGCCCTCGCCCGTCGACGCGCCGCCCGCGGCGCGGTTGCGCGAAGCAGGTGCTGTGATCTTTTCCAAGACCACCATGCCGGATTACGGCATGCTGTCCTCGGGCCTGTCGAGTTTCCATCCGCTCACCCGCAATCCCTGGAATCTCGCGAAAAATCCCGGCGGCTCCAGTTCGGGCGCCGGCGCGGCAGGTGCTGCCGGCTACGGCCCGCTGCATCTCGGCACCGATATCGGCGGCTCGGTGCGGCTGCCGGCCTGCTGGTGCGGCCTGGTCGCCCTGAAGCCGAGCCTCGGCCGGATCCCGATCGATCCGCCCTATGTCGGCCGCGTCGCCGGTCCGATGACCCGCACCGTCGAAGACGCCGCCCTGATGATGAGCGTGCTGTCGCGGCCCGATCGCCGCGACGGCATGAGCCTGCCGCCCGACAACATCAACTGGAAGGCGCTGGAGAAGTCGCCGCGCAAGCTGCGCATCGGACTGATGCTCGATCTCGGCGTCGGCCAGCCGCTGGAGCAGGAAGTGCGCGCCGTCGCGGTGAAGGCCGCCAAGGCGTTCGAGGCCGCCGGCGCCGTCGTCACCGAAGTCGACAGCGTGTTGACCCGCGAGATGCTCGACGGGCTCGACAACTTTTGGCGCGCGCGGATGTGGGACGATCTGTCCAAGCTGGAGCCCGGTGAACGCAACAAGGCGCTGCCCTACATCGCGAACTGGGCGGAGCGCGGCGCCAAACTCTCCGGCGTCGACGTGGTCAGGGGTTTCAATGCCACCATGGCGATCCGCGCCGCCGCCGCAAAACTGTTCTGCGAACTCGACTATTTGATTTCACCGGTGTCGCCGGTGGTGAACTTTCCGGCCGAATTCGCCAGCCCGCTCAACGATCCCGAAAAGCCGTTCGAGCACATCTGCTACACCGTGCCGTGGAACATGGCGGAAAATCCCGCCGTCTCGATCAATGGCGGCTTCGACAAGTCAGGCTTCCCGATCGGCGTCCAGATCGTCGGCCGCCGTTTTGATGATCACGGCGTGCTGGCGATGGCGAAAACGTTCGAGGGCCTGCGCGGCCCGCAAAAGCCGTGGCCGAAGCTGCCGAGAAGTAATTGTCTCCCCGTCAGGCTTGACCCGGCATGACGTTTCGGCTGGTTGCCGCGCAGCCCGGAATGACGAACCAAAATAACATAACAATAGAGGAAACACCCGATGGCGCTACGAGACCATCAAATACGAGGTCGACGAGCAGATCCTGACCATCACGCTGAACCGGCCGGACAAGCTCAACGCCTTCAACGCGGCGATGCAGAAGGAAATGATCGACGCCTTCGATGCCGCCGACAAGGACGACAATATCCGCGCCATCATCGTCACCGGCGCGGGCCGCGGCTTCTGCGCCGGCGCCGACCTTTCCTCCGGCGCCGACACCTTCGATCGCGACGCGCGGCGCGGGCCCGTCAAGCGCCTCGCCAATGGCAAGGTCGACTACAGCGACCCCAATGTGCGCGACGGCGGCGGCCAGCTGACGCTGCGCATCTTCAAATGCCTGAAACCGGTGATCGCGGCGGTCAACGGCCCGGCGGTCGGCATCGGCGTCACCATGCAGCTGGCGATGGACATCCGCATCGCCTCGG
Organism: uncultured Alphaproteobacteria bacterium; assembly: GCA_963699465.1. GTDB lineage: Bacteria > Pseudomonadota > Alphaproteobacteria > Rhizobiales > Xanthobacteraceae > Bradyrhizobium. The sequence goes on along the minus strand of CAVOTZ010000007.1, from coordinate 18,219 downwards.
AAAATGCGCGGTTCGGATTCGTGTTCTCGCAGCGCGGCATCGTGCCGGAGGCGGCCTCGAGCTGGTTCCTGCCGCGCATCGTCGGCATCGCGCAGGCGCTGGAGTGGTGTTACACCGGGCGGGTTTTCCCGGCGCAGGAAGCGCTCGCCGGCCGTCTCGTCAGCAAGGTGGTGCCCGCGGACGAATTGTTGCCGACGGCGCGCGCGCTGGCGCGCGAAATCGCCGCAAAAACCGCGCCGGTATCGGTGGCGCTGATCCGGCAGATGATGTGGCGCATGATGGGCGCCGACGATCCGATGGAAGCCCACAAGGTCGACAGCCGCGGCATCTACGCCCGCGGCCGCTCCGATGACGTGAAGGAAGGCGTGGTCTCGTTCCTGGAAAAGCGCCCGGCGCAATTCAAGAACACGTGTCATCCGACATGCCGGATTATTTTCCGTGGTGGAACGAGCGGGAGTACAAGTGAGCGCGGCACGCTACAAACACCGCCGTCATCCTGAGGAGCGCGCCCTTGCGCGCGTCCCGAAGGATGCTGTTCTGCGCCGTGCGTGCGGCCATCCTTCGAGGCTCGCCGAAGGCGGCGAGCACCTCAGGATGACGGATACTTTGTAGGGTGGGCAAAGCGAAGCGTGCCCACCATCAACGAATGAAGTGCAGAATGGTGGACACGGCGCAAGTGCGCCTTTGCCCACCCTACGAATTCATCTTGTCGTCAGCACCACGCGCCCGATCGCCTTGCGGTCGATCAACAGCCGCATCGCGCGGGCGTAGTCCTCCAGTGGCAGGCGGTGCGAGATGTTGGGCCGCACCTGGCCTGCCTCCGCCCACTCCGTCAGTTTCCTGATGCGCGCCTCGCCGAGCGCGGGATTTTTCCGCACCGCCTCGCCGGCGCGGACCCCGAGCACGCTGGCGCCCTTGATCAGCAGCAGGTTGGTGCGCGCCAGCCCGATGCCGCCGGTAAAGCCGATCACCAGCAGCCGCGCGCCCCAGGCGATGCAGCGCACGCTGTTCTCAAAGATTTCGCCGCCGACGGGATCGAACACCACGTCGGCGCCCCGGCCGTCGGTGATGCGCTTGACGGCGTCGCGGAACGGCTCGCTTCCGTAGAGCACCAAATGATCGGCGCCTTTTGCTCGGGCGACCGCGAGCTTCTCTTCGGAAGATGCCGCGGCAATCACGGTCGCGCCGAGCAGTTTTCCAACTTCGACCGCGGCCAAACCGACGCCGCCGCCGGCGCCATGCACCAGCAGCACTTCGCCTGATAGAAGCTGGGCCCGATCGATCAGGCCGTGATAGGCGGTGCCGTGGGCGGCGAGAAACGTCGCGCCCTCGGCGTAGTCGAATGCCCGCGGCAACGGCGTCAGTTGCGACGGCGTGACCACCGCCTCATCGGCATAAGCGCCGTGACGCAGTTTGAGGATCACCCTGTCGCCGACCGCGACACCATCCTGCGCCATTGACCTCGGTCACCTCGCCCCCTGCCTCCACCCCCGGCGTGAACGGCAGCGGCGGTTTTAATTGGTACTCGCCCGCCGCCATCAGTATATCAGGATAATTGATCCCGGCGGCGTGGATGGCGACGCGCACCTGCCCCGGCGCGAGCCGCGCCGATTCAAACGTTTCCAGACGCAGGCTTTCGGGCGGCCCGAGTTCGCGGCAGACGACAGCCTTCGGCATCAGGCCGCGCTCGACGTTGTGCCGGTTTTGCGCCGCTGCAGTGCCTCGCGGATCAGCGGCATTCGGTCGTTACCAAAGTACATGTCGGTCTTGTCGATGAAGATGGTCGGCGACCCAAAGCCGCCGCGCGCCATCACCTCGTCGGTATTGGCCTTGAGCTGGTCCTTGACCGCCTGCTGGCCGATGCCGGCGAAGAACTTTTGCGGATCAACGCCAACGCGCCGGCACACTTCGGTCAGCACCGTATCCTGCGAGATGTCCTGGTCCTCGCCCCAGTAGATTTCGAACGCCGCGCGGGCGAACGAAACCAGCTTTCCCTCCGGCGCCAGCAGGATGCAGCCGCGCATCGCCTTGACGCTGTTGACCGGAAACACCGTCGGCCGCATTTTTATCGTCAGGCCCGCCGAGCGCGCCCAGTCGGCCATATCCTTTTTCTGGTAGGCGAGCTTTGCGGGCACCGGATGCTCGCGCGAGGCATAGACGCTCGGGTTGATGCTATTAAAAATGCCGCCGACCAGGATCGGCCGCCACGAAATCTCGACGCCGAATTCCGCGGCCAACGGCTGGATGTTGTGGAAGCCGAGATAGGTCCAGGGGCTGGAACAGTCGAAGAAGAACTCGATCATGGCGTTTCCTTTGTGGTTCGATTTTCTACGGTCCTCATCCTGAGGAGCGCGCCCTTGCGCGCGTCTCGAAGGATGAAAGCGGCTAGCACATCGTGTCGCAGCTCATGGTTCGAGACGGCGCAAGTGCGCCTCCTCACCATGAGGGCCTACCTTTCCTTCCCCGCCATCTCCCTGGCGGCCTGGCCGAACATGTTGCGGCGCGCCTCCTCGTCGAACGGCTCTTTCACGAATTTGCCGATCGCAAGCCCGGCCTGCACCTGCGGCCGGGCGCGCACCTCGGCGTACCAGCGCTTGATATTGGGGTAATCGTCGAGGGTAAAACCCTGCGCCTTGTGGGTCATGGTCCAGGGAAAGCAGGCGATGTCGGCGATCGAATAGTCGCCGGCCACATAGGCGCCGGTCTTGCCCAATTGGGTATCGAGCACGCGATAAAGCCGCGCCGCCTCGTCGCGGTAGCGCTCGATCGCGTAGGCAATCTTCTCCTGCGCGTACAGCGCAAAATGGCCGTGCTGACCGAGCATCGGGCCGAGCCCGCTCATCTGCCACATCAGCCATTGCGTGACTTTCGACCGCGCCGCGCATCTCCTTCGGCAGCAAGCGCCCGGTCTTGTCCGCAAGGTAGATCAGGATCGCCCCGGTCTCGAACACCGAGAAAGGCCCGCCGCCATCGGCCGGCGCATGGTCGACGATGGCCGGAATCCGGTTGTTGGGGCTGATGGCCAGAAACTCCGGCCTGAACTGCTCGCCGGCGCGGATGTTGACGGGAACGACCCGGTACGGGAGGCCCAGTTCCTCCAGCATGATCGAGATTTTCCAGCCGTTCGGCGTCGGCGCGTAATGCAGGTCGATCATGGCTTGATCACGGTTTCGATCATGGTTTCCTTGGGTCCCGGCCGTCACCCCTGATGGCGCCAGGTTATTCCCCTTTATGACGACTTTTGTTGTTCTGTACCTCGATCATAAGACAGGGCATACAGGCGCTCAATCAAAACCGCGCGCTGTCAGAACCAAACGGGAGGCTCCCATGCTGTTTCCAACCACGATCGCAGGCTCCCTGCCCAAGCCGGAATGGCTGGCCGAACCCAATACGCTGTGGGCGCCCTGGAAATCCAAGGGCGAGGAGCTTGCCCGCGCCAAGCGCGACGCCACGTTGCTGGCAGTAAAGCTGCAGGAGGATGCCGGCATCGATATCGTCACCGAGGGCGAACAGGCCCGCCAGCATTTTGTTCACGGTTTTCTGGAGAAGATCGAGGGCATCGATTTCGCCCACAAGGTCGAGATGGGAATCCGCAACGACCGCTACAAGGCGATGGTGCCGCAGGTGGTGGCGCCGCTGCGGCTAAAATCCCGCGTCCATGCCGACGAGGCCCGCATCGCCCGCACCCACACCACGCGGAAACTGAAATTCACCCTGCCCGGCCCGATGACCATCATCGACACCATTGCCGACAAATATTACGGCGACCGCGTCAAGATGGCGTTCGCCTTTGCCGACCTGCTCAACGAGGAAGCCAGGGCGTTGCAGGCCGACGGCGTCGACATGATCCAGTTCGACGAGCCCGCCTTCAACGTCTACATGAGCGAGGTCAACGATTGGGGCATCAAGGCGCTGGAGCGCGCCGCCGAAGGGCTGACCTGTGCCACCGCGGTGCACATTTGCTACGGCTACGGCATCAAGGCCAATACCGACTGGAAAGAGACGCTCGGCAGCCAGTGGCGGCAATATGAGGATATCTTTCCGGCGATTGCGGCGAGCCCGATCCAGCAGGTCGCGATCGAATGCCGCAATTCGAAGGTGCCGCTGGAATTGCTCGCTCTCCTCAAGGGCAAGATCGTCCAGGCCGGCGTGATCGACGTCGCCAGCGACACGGTCGAGACCGCCGAGGACGTCGTCAAGGTGATCGACGCGGTGTCGAAATTCGTCCCCAAGAGCAACATCGTCGCGACCACCAATTGCGGCATGGCGCCGATGCGCCGCGACATCGCCGAAGCCAAGCTGATGGCGCTCGGCGCCGGCGCCAGGCTGGCACGGCAGCGGCTGGGGTAGCCTGTCATTTCGGGGCAGCCCGTAGGGCTGAGCCCGGAATCCATACTCCCTGTGTTCGTGTTTTGCAGTGACTCCGTCTCGTCTCGACAACAGGCACAGGAGCTATGGATTCCGGGCTCGCGCTTCGCGCGCCCCGGAATGACGAGAAATTACACCAGCGCGCTCGGATGCAGCACCGGCCGATAGCCCGCGCTGAACGCCCGCACGGTCGAAGGCGGCGTCAGCAGCATGGCGTCGCTGATCGGCGCGGAAGGCGCGCGATAGCCCGCCGGCGACCATTGCAGCGCCGTGCCCTGCGCGACCAGGTAGCTCGCCGCGCCGCTCGAAACCATCGTGCCGTCAGGCAGCCTGTCGAACCGCATCGGCAGCGCATGCAACCGCTTCCCGCCGCGGTCCAGCCGCTCGCGATGCAGCACCGCATCGATCTCGGGCGCCAGAAGGTCAGTGACGCCATTGCCGCGCTCCCACGCTGCGCGAAACCGGTTGGCGTCATCACGGCGGCAGAAGAAGCACGGCCGGTGGCCGGCGGCGAACGCGGTGGCTTCATCGAGAAAGAACAGCTCGGTCCAGCTCCGGCCGCCCATTACCTTGCGCCGCCGTCCCCTGAATTCGCAAACGCAGATCAGCCACGCCGGGTTCGCCCAGCGTTGTTTCAACAGCGTTTTGGTGGCGGGGTCATGGATGATGCCGCGGTTGCCGGTGAACAGACCGCGATGCGGATCGGCGACGATCTCTCCAAAAGGCGTGACCCGATTTTGCAGCGGCATTTTGCAGGCCCGATCACGCGCCGCCGTCGCGGACCGGCGGCTGGAACGACAGCGCGGTGTCCCACGGCAGGAAGATCCAGGTGTCCTGCGACACTTCAGTGATAAAAGTGTCGACCAGCGGCCGGCCCTGCGGCTTGGCATAGACGCTGGCGAAATGCGCGTCGCGGCAGCATTTCCCGAACCATTCGCGCGGTCTTGCCGGTATCGACGAGATCATCGACGACCAAAAGCCCCTTGCCGGTGCCGCCGCCGAGTTTTGCGACCTCGGTCGAAACGCCCTTGAGGACTTTCAGCTCGCCCTGTTTGGTATGGTCATAGCTGGCGATGCACATAGTATCGATGATCCGTACGTTGAGTTCGCGCGCCACGATCGCGGCCGGCACCAAGCCGCCGCGGGTGATCGCGACCACAGCATGAAACGGCCCGAGATCGTTGAGACGCCAGCTCAGCGCCCGGCAATCCCGGTGAAACTGGTCCCATGAGACTGGAAAAGGCTTGCCGGCCTTCTGCGCACTCTGTTGCGGATCGTTGCCCAAGGCTGCCGCCCTCGTCCGGTTTATCAGCGAACGACGTTCAGCCCCGCCAGCATTTCCTTGACCGCGGTCATCGCGGCATTGAGTTTTTCCGGGTCGCGCGAGCGGACCACGAGGTTGGTGTTCGGCTTCTTGTCCTCGTCCTGGAACGGATAGCTGCCGATGATGGTGTCGGGATGGGCGTTGGCGATGGCGCGCAGGGGGCCACCGATGTCGCCTTCCCGGGCATTGGCGCGCACCGATTCCGACAGCATCCGCACGCCGGATTTCAGTTTCGGCGCCACGATGTCCATCATCGCCTGCATGATCGAGGGCACGCCGGCCATCACGATGACATTACCGATCTTGAAGCCGGGCGCCAGGATGGTCGCGCTCTGGATCAGTTCGGCGCCATCGGGAATCCGCGCCATCCGCAGCCGCGCCTCGTTCAGTTCGCCGGGGTTTTGAAAACGTTCCTTGAACCGCGCCACCACTTCGGGGTGGTGGTCGATGCCGACGCCGAACGCCTTGGCCACGCTGTCGGCCGTGATGTCGTCATGGGTCGGCCCGATCCCGCCGGTGGTGAATACGTAATTGTAGCGATGGCGCAGCGCGTCCAGCGCGGTGACGATCTCGACCTCGTCGTCGGGCACGACGCGGACTTCCCTGAGATCGATCCCGATATTGGTGAGGTATTCCGCGATGAAGCCGATGTTCTTGTCCTTGGTGCGCCCGGACAGGATCTCGTCGCCGATCACCAGAATACCCGCGGTAACAATATCGCTCATGACCTCTCCTCGCCGTCTTGTGCCGGTCCGGCCAAACTAGCCGAAAAACCGCCCGCGGCATCCTCGCAAACCAGCCGATTATGCCGCCGGATTAAGCACCGGACAGCCCCTTTTTCGAGCAAGTCCGTGGACATCCATAGCAAATGCCGAGACCGAATGCATATCGCGGTGGCCCGGGCCTTGCTACCACCCCATCAGGTCATGCAGTGTAGCGCATGGCGTCGGAAGGCAGTCGGGGGATATGGCAGTCGCGTTCGATGAAATGAATGGCCACGGCGGCGACCTGCGCCCGGCCTATGAGGAACTCTCCCGCTGGCTGAAGGAGACGCCGCCGGACGCGCTGGAGTATCGCCGTCAGGAAGCCGAGCTGCTGTTCCGCCGGATCGGCATCACCTTCGCGGTCTATGGCGACGCCGAGGCCCAGGAGCGGCTGATCCCGTTCGACGTGATCCCGCAGGATCATGTCCGGCAAGGAATGGACCCTGCTGGAAAAGGGCCTGAAGCAACGGGTCCGCGCGCTGAACATGTTCCTGCGCGACATCTATCACGGCCGCGACATCCTGCGCGCCAACATCATCCCGGAGGACCTGATCTTCCAGAACCCGGTATTCCGGCCGGAGATGAACGGCCAGGACGTCCCGCACGACGTCTATGTCCATATCGCCGGCATCGACATCGTCCGGGTCGATGCCGGAAAATTTCATTCGTGCTGGAGGACAATGCGCGCACCCCCTCGGGCGTGTCCTATATGCTGGAAAACCGCGAGATCATGATGCGGCTGTTTCCGGACCTGTTCGCGCGCCACCGCGTCGCCCCGGTGGAAAAATATCCCGACGAGCTGTTGTCGGCGCTGCGCTCGGTCGCGCCGCTTAGCGCCACGTCGGAGCCGACGGTCGCGCTGATGACGCCCGGCGTCTACAATTCCGCCTATTACGAGCATTCGTTTCTCGCCGACAAGCTCGGCATCGAGCTGGTCGAGGGCCGCGACCTCGTCATCAAGAACGACGAAGTGTTCATGCGCACCACCGAGGGGCTGAAGCGCGTCGACGTGATCTATCGCCGGGTCGATGACGACTTCCTCGATCCCCTCACCTTCCGCCCCGATTCCGCGCTCGGCGTGCCCGGGCTGATGTCGGCCTATGCGGCCGGCAACGTCACGCTGGCCAACGCGGTCGGCACCGGCATCGCCGACGACAAGGCGATCTACTCCTACATGCCGGAGATGGTGAAATTCTATCTCGGCGAAGAGCCGATCCTGAAGAACGTGCAGACCTGGCGCTGCCGCGAACCGCAGGACCTGTCCTACGTGCTGGATAATCTCGCCGACCTCGTGGTCAAGGAAGTGCACGGCTCCGGCGGCTACGGCATGCTGATCGGACCCGCCGCCACCAAGGCGACGATCGAGAGCCTTCCGCGACAAGCTCAAACGCGAGCCCGAAGATTTCATCGCCCAGCCGACGCTGGCGCTGTCCACCTGCCCGACCTGCACCGCCTCGGGCCTCGCCCCGCGCCATGTCGATTTGCGGCCGTTCGTGCTGACCGGCAAGCGACCGACCACGATCGTGCCCGGCGGGCTGACGCGCGTGGCGCTGAAGGAGGGCTCGCTGGTGGTGAATTCGAGCCAGGGCGGCGGCACCAAGGATACCTGGATATTGGACGAGTAGAACTGGATTCTGGACGAGTGAGATGACCGATTTTGCGAGCCGCAGAGCGCCTTGCCTGCTCCCCTCCCCCTTGCGGGGAGGGGTCGGGGGTGGGGGTCCACACGCACCGCGCTCGCAGCTTACCCCCCTCCCTGACCCTCCCCCGCAAGGGGGGAGGGAAAAACACTGAAGACTTTCGCATGCTGTCGCGCACCGCCGAGAACCTGTACTGGCTGGCCCGTTATGTCGAACGCGCGGAATATCTCGCGCGCACCATCGACGCGACCTTGCGCGTCACAGCGCTTCCGGCCGCCTATATCGGCAAGACCAATGAATGGGATTCGGCGCTATTGACCGCCGGCGTCAGCGCCAGTTTTTATCAGGTCTATTCCGAAGCCAATGAGAAGAACGTCGTCGAATATCTGTCGTTCGCACCAAGCAATCCCTCCTCGATCCGCAGCTGCATCGAGAATGCGAGGCTGAATTCGCGCTCGGTGCGCACCGCGCTGACCTCGGAGATGTGGGACACCATCAACAGCTCCTGGATCGAACTTGGGGAAGTCTGGGGCAAGGGCACCAGCACCCGCGAGGAACTGGCGAAATTCCTGCGGTTCGTGCAGGAGACCTCGCTGCGGTTCGACGGCTGTGCCTACCGGACCATGCTGCGCAACGACGCCTACTGGTTCTCGCGGCTCGGCCTGCACCTGGAACGCGCCGACAACACCGCGCGCATTCTCGATGTGAAATACCACGTGCTGCTGCCCGAGGAAGAGCATGTCGGCGGTCCGCTTGGACTATTACCAGTGGACCTCGATCCTGCGCTCGGTTTCGGCGATGACCGCCTATCACTGGGTCTATCGCGAGACCTTAAAACCATGGCTGATCGCGGATCTCCTGATCCTCAACGACACGCTGCCGCGCTCGCTGGCGAGCTGTTACGGCAATCTGGTGCGCAATCTCGACCAGATCGGCGTCGCCTATGGCCGCCAGGGCGCCTCGCAGCGCCACGCCCGCGGCGTCCGCAACCGGCTCGAGCACAGCCACATGGACGATATCTTCCAGCACGGCGTGCACGAGTTCATCCAGGAATTCATCGCCGACAACGCACGTCTTGGTGAAATCATCACCAAGCAGTATCTGATCTGACGGATTAGGGATAAACGACCTCTCCGTTGTAACGTGATCCGAACACCAGCTCCTTCCGGTACCTCATGCGCCTGCGCATCGCCCATTGCACCAGCTATCGTTACGAACCGCCGGCCACCGGCGTGATCCAGGTCCTGCGCATGACGCCGGGCAGCCATGACGGGCAGTATGTCGCGGAATGGCAGATCGACGTCTCCACCGACTCCCGGCTCGACGTACACCAGGACGCCTTCGGCAATGTCACGCATGTGCTGACCCACGGGCCGATCGCCGATCTCACCATCACGGTCGAGGGCCTGATCGAGACCCACGACACCGGCGGCGTGCTGCGCGGCACCGACGAGCGGTTCCCACCGAGCCTGTTCCTGCGTTCGACCTCGTTGACCGAAGTCAACCCGGCGATGGCGAACTTTGCCCGCGAGCTGCGCGCCGAGGCGGACGAGGACGTGCTCGGATTTCTCCATGCGCTGATGGTGCAGATCAACGAGCATATGACGTTCGACGAGGATCCGACCAACAGCGGCACCTCGGCGATCGAGGCTTTTGCCGGCAAACGCGGCGTGTGCCAGGACTACGCCCACATCTTCATTGCCTGCGCGCGTAATGGCGGCGTTCCCGCCCGCTTCGTCTCGGGGCATTTTTTGCGTTCCGACGGCATGGTCAACCAGCAGGCCGGACACGCCTGGGCGGAGGCCTATGTGCCTGACCTCGGCTGGGTCGGCTTCGATCCAGCCAACGCGATCTGCACCACCGACGCCCACGCCCGCGTCGCGATCGGGCTGGATTATCTCGGCGCAGCGCCGGTGCGCGGCACCCGCTACGGCGGTGGCACCGAAACGCTGACGGTCGCGGTCAAGGTCGACCAGGCCGGCGGACGAAGCCAGGGACAGTACCAATCTCAGTGACGGGCTAGCGCCTATGACCACGGACAGCCACATCCTACGCGGCGGCGAGATCACCGCGACCATCAAGGCTCATGGCGCGGAGTTGTGTTCGCTGAGGAACGCCGAAGGCATAGAGCTGCTGTGGCAGGCCGGCCCGGAATGGCCCCGTCATGCCCCTTTGCTGTTTCCGATCGTCGGTCGCCTCAAGAACGATGCGCTGCGTCACGATGGCAAGACCTATCCCATGACACAGCACGGTTTTGCGCGCGATCTGCGCTTCGACTGGATCGAGCGAGGACCGGATTCCTGCAGGCTCATGCTCACCAACAGCACGGCGACGTCTTCGCATTATCCGTTCGCGTTTCAGGTGGCGGTCGCCTATCTGGCCGCAGGCAGCGATCTCGATGTGACGCTTGAGATCTCCAATACCGGCACCGAGATATTGCCGGCTTCGATCGGCGCGCATCCGGCGTTCAACTGGCCGCTGCTGCCCGGTTTGACCAAAGAAGCCTATCGCCTCGCATTCTCCGAGGACGAGATCGCCCCGATCCGGCGCCTGAAAAACGGGTTGATGCGGGCAGCACCGGAACCAAGCCCTGTCACGGGCAAGACGATGGCGCTCTCGGATCGCTTGTTCGACGATGACGCCGTGATCCTGGACCGGCCTGCGAGTTGTCAGGTGCGCTATACGGCCGATCGCGGTCCGTTTATCGAACTGTCCTGGGAGGGATTTCGAGAGCTCGGCGTTTGGTCGAAACCCGGCGCGCCGTTTCTCTGTATCGAGCCCTGGCACGGCTTTGCCAGCCCATCAGACTTCGACGGCGAGTTTTCCGAAAAGCCCGGTATCATGCACATCGCTCCGGCCGAACACCGGGCCATGAAATATCGAATACGCGCCGGCCAGGCCGCCTAGTTCGTCGTCGAGGGCGCCAAAAGCGCGCCCCTCACCAGGACGACGCGGCCCGTTGCGCCACGAAAGCTGCCAACAAGCACCTCATCCTGAGGAGCGAGCTTTTGCGCGCGTCTCGAAGGATGCGCTCCAGCGCGCGCGGCCTATGGTTCTCCCGGCAATGCGAAGCATCGTCCGGAGACGGAGCTTGCGCGCCTCCTCACCATCAGGTTTTCATTTTACCTGTCCAGCCAGACATCCTCGTAGCGCAGATTGTTGTACTGGCTGTTGTCGTGTGGCGTGTAACCCCTAACGTAAGGCTGCCAGCAATTGACCGCCGAGCCGTGCAGGATCATCGGACGCGCCGCATCGTCGACCAGGATGTGCTCGATGTCCCAGACGATGTGCCTGCGCTTTTCCTTGTCCAATTCGCGCGATTGCGCGGCCAGCAGGCGATCAACCTCGGCATTGCAATATTGGGTGTAGTTGCGCTCCGAATTGCAGGAATAGTTTTCCACCATGTTGCCGTCGGGATCGTCGACGCTGACGCCGGTGACATTGAGCCCGATGGTGTAATCCTTGCGCTGCAGCCGCGCATACCAGCGCGGCGTGTCGACGATATCGAGCTCGCTGTTGATGTAGATCTTCTTGAGCTGGTCGGCGACGATCACGGCCGGATCGCGATAGGTCGGCAAATTGCGGGTCTGGATCTTGATCTGCAGCGGATTGGCATCGCTGTAGCCGAGTTTTTGCATGATGGCCTGGCCGGCGGCGATATTCTTCTCGGGGTCCGGGCCATAGCCGGTCAGCGCATTGACCATATCAGGCGGCATGCCCCATTCGCCGACCGGCCGCGGCAGCATCGCGCCCCCCATCAGCGCCTGCCCTTCCATCAGGATGGTATTGAACGGTTTGCGGTCGATCGCCAGCGACATGGCTTTTCGGATATCCGGATTGTCGAACGGCGGATTTACCCGGTTGACCATCAGATTGATCTGCGTCCCGGTCGGGATCGCCTCGCAGATCGCGTTCGGCGCGCGGGCCTTGATGTCCTTCATCAGGGGGATACTGATGTCGGAGGGGAAGGTGATGTCGTATTCGCCGGTGGCAAAGGCCAGCATCCGTGTGGCGCGGTTGTCGATGGTCCGCACATTGATCTCGTCGAGATAGGGCCGGTCCTTTTTGAAGTAATCGGGATTGCGCACCAGCCGGATCGATTCGCCGCGTTTGAACTCGACGAATTTGAACGGCCCGGTGCCGACCGGCCTGGTGCGCATCACCTGCTGCGGAACATGGCAGGGATAGACGGGTGAGAAGGCGCTCGCCAGCAGCACCGGCAGGCTCGGCTGCGGTTCGCTCAGTTCGAAGGTCGCTTCATAGTCGCCGTTGACCGAGACGTCCTGCAGCTTGCTGTACCAGACCTTGCGCGGGTTGCGGTGGAAGTCGGCGTTGTCGCCCTTGCCGATCAGCATCCGCCAGGTGCATTGCACGTCCTTCGCCGTGAACGGCTTGCCGTCATGCCAGGTCACGCCCTGCCGCAGCTTGAAGGTCAGTCTGGTGTTGGTCGCGTCCCATGACCAACTCTCGGCGAGGTCGGGGATCACGGTATCCAGGCTCTCATGGACCTTGTGCGGGTCGAACACCACGAGGTTGTTGAACACGGCCGCAAACGGCATCACCGAGGCGATGGTCGATTCCTCGATCAGGGAGGTGCTGGGCGGATTGTCATTGTGATAGAGCCTGAGCGTACCGCCCTTTTTCTGCGCCGCGGCGGGCGCCAGCGTCAAGACCGCGACCGCGAATGCCGCGATGGCGGCGGCGAGCCCGCTCCGGAACCGGTTGACGCGCATAGCGGCCTCCCCTGTTTTTATTGTTTTGCGCGGTCATCGTGCCGCAGGCCGGCCGCTTGATCAATACGCGCAAATTCGTCGCTTGGACATGCAGGCCTGTCCTTTTGGCTCGGGAATTGGGGTTGGACGCCCCCCCGAAATTGGCTATCAGTTGGCCGTCGATCACGGGATCGTCGGGGATGCGGGCATGACCTATTGCTGCGGAGTGCTGGTGCGGGACGGCCTGGTCATGATCGCCGATACCAGGACCAATGCCGGCCTCGACAATGTCTCGACCTTCCGCAAGCTGCATATTTTCAGCAAGCCGGGCGAGCGCATCATGGCGATCGCCTCTGCCGGCAATCTCGCGGTCAGCCAGTCGGTGCTGTCCACCCTGACCGAGGGGCTGGAAGACCCGCACACCGGCGAGATCGAAACCCTGATGAATGCGCCGACCATGTTCCAGGCAGCGCAGCGCATCGGCCGCGCGATCCGCAGCGTGCACGCGACGGAAGGCGAAGCGCTGCGGTCGGAAGACGTCTCTTTCGACGTCTCGTTCCTGTTCGGCGGCCAGATCAAGGGCTCGCGGATGCGGCTGTTCATGATCTACACCGCCGGCAATTTCATCGAATGCACCACCGACACGCCGTATTTGCAGATCGGCGAGCACAAATACGGCAAGCCGGTGCTCGACCGCGCGATGCATTACGACGTCGAATTGTATGAAGCGCTGAAAACCAGCCTGATCTCGATGGACTCGACCATGCGCTCCAATCTCGGCGTCGGCTTGCCGATCGACGTGCTGGTGGTGCGCGCCGACGCCTGCGAGGCCGACCTCAATCACCGCATCGAGGCCGGCGAGCCCTATTTCCACGATCTGCGCTCGCGCTGGTCGGCGGCGTTGCGCGCGGCGCATCAGAATATTCCAAGGCCACCCTACAAGACCGAAATACAACCAAAAACCTGAAGGCGGGAAACAAATGGCGGAAGCAAACAACAAGATCGCGGTGGTGACCGGCGCCGGCACCGGCGTCGGCCGCGCGGCGTCGCTGGCGCTGATGAACGCGGGCTATACCGTGGTGCTCGCCGGACGGCGCCTGGAGATGCTGGAAGAGACCAAGAAGCTCGGCGACAATGTCGGCAAGAGCCTGTGCGTTTCCGCCGACATGACCAGCCCGGCCTCGATCGAGGCGCTGTTCGCCAAGGTGATGGAGAATTACGGCCGGCTCGACGTTTTGTTCAACAATGCCGGCATGGGCGCGCCGCCGGTGAATTTCGAGGATCTCAGCCTTGAGCAGTGGCAGGCGGTGGTCAACACCAACCTCACCGGGCCTTTCCTGTGCACCCAGCACGCCTTCCGCATCATGAAGGACCAGACCCCGCGCGGCGGCCGCATCATCAACAACGGCTCGATCTCGGCGCATGCACCGCGGCCGTTCTCGGCGGCCTACACCTCGACCAAGCACGCCATCACCGGCCTGACCAAGGCCAGCAACCTCGACGGCCGCATGTACGACATCGCGGTCGGACAGGTCGACATCGGCAATGCCGCGACCCCAATGACCGACCGCATGGTCGCAGGCGTCCTGCAGCCCGACGGCCGCAAGATTCCGGAACCGCGCATGGACGCCAAGGCGGTCGGCGATGCGGTGGCCTACATGGCCAGCCTGCCGCTCGACGCCAACGTGCTGTTCATGACGGTGATGGCGACCAAGATGCCGTTCGTCGGGCGGGGGTAAGCCCCACGTTTCAAACCTCATGGTGAGGAGGCGCGTAGCGCCGTCTCGAACTATGGGCCGCGAGTGCCGTTGCCCATCCTTCGAGACGCGGCGAAGACGCCGCTCCTCAGGATGAGGGCGTCGTTTGTAGCGTAGGCGTCTCCCCTACTCCAGCTTCTCCACGTGCCGCAGCGTCGGAAACAGCTTCATCCACAACAAAGCCACTGCGACGGTGGCGACGCCGCCGAGCACCGCGGCCGGCACCGTGCCCAATAGCGCGGCGGTGACGCCGCTTTCGAACTGGCCAAGATTATTGGAGGCGTTGATGAACAGGAAGTTCACCGCGCCGACCCGGCCACGCATCGCGTCGGGGGTGGCGAGCTGCACCAGTGAAAAGCGGATCACCACGCTGACGGTATCGGCGGCGCCGAGCACCGCCAGCGCCAGCAGCGACAGCCACATCCAGTGCGACAGCGAGAATGCGATCGTCGCCAAGCCGAAGATGATGACGGACTGAAACATCCGCAATCCGACGCGGCGTTCGATCGGCTGCCGCGCCAGGATCGCGGTGGTCAGCAGAGCGCCGACCGCGGGGGCGGCGCGCAGCACGCCGAGGCCCCACGGCCCGGTATGCAGGATATCGCGGGCATAAATCGGCAGCAGCGCGACCACGCCGCCGAACAGCACCGCGAACAGATCGAGCGAGAGCGTGCCGAGGATCGCCGGATTGTTGCGGATGAAGCCGATCCCGGCAAACAGATCGCCCGGCGTCGCTGCCCCCCTGGGCGCCGCCGGTTGCGTCAATTGAACGGCGCCGGCGCAGATCGCCGCAATCAGCCAGAACGCCACCATGATCGCGTAAGGCAGCCCCGGAGAGATCGCATAGGCGATGCCGCCAAGCGCCGGTCCGGTAATGGTCGCCAGTTGCGCGGAACCGCTCGACAAGGCGGTGGCGCGCTGCACCGCGCCCTGCGGCACTACCAGCGGCAGCAGCGCTGCGGTCGCCGGATTTTCGAAGGCAGCGGTCGTTCCAAGGACCAGCACGGCGATGAAGATATCGACCACGCTAAGCCAGCCGGCATAGGCGCCCCATGCCAGCAGCAACACCGTCAGCGCCTCGGCAAACTGGCAGGCCTGCAGGATCCGTTTGCGCTCGTAACGATCCGCGGCGTTGCCCGCCACGAACACCAATAGCGCCGTGGGAAGAAAACCGGCCAACCCCATCATGCCCAGCGCGAACGCACTGTCGGTCAGATCATAGACCTGCCAGCCGAACGCCACGATGCCCACCAGACTGGCGAATTGCGACAGGCTTCGGGAGAGCAGAAAAAGCAGGAACGATCTGTGCGTGAGCAATTTGCCGGCGCCGACGGTGATCGCAGAAGACATTTTTCGCCGGTTTCCTGCTGTTTCCGATATGCGAGCGGACCGGCCGCCGCACTTCTTCTTGTTGGTTACGCCGTGACGGACGCAGGACCTGATGTCAATGGCGGATCGATTCCTGCATACAGCATTGCACTTTTCAGCATGGCCCGGCCATACTGGCTCTCAAGTTTGACGCGTTTTCTTCACGCGAACCGGTATCCACTTCGCTCGAAAACGCTATGGGGGTTTTCGGGGGAACGATGCTGCAACTGCAATCGGCGTTTGGCGTCATCGCATTGCTGGCGCTGGCGTGGGTCTTTGGCGAGAATCGCCACGCGGTATCGCTGCGCCAAGCCGCGATCGGCTTGGTCGCCACGTTTGTCACCGCCATCGTATTGATAAAACTGCCGGTCGTGACCCATGCCTTCGGCGCGATCAACGATGCGGTCGGCACGATTGCCGCGGCCTCCCGCGCCGGGACCTCCTTCGTGTTCGGCTATCTCGGCGGCGGCGCGCTGCCGTTCGATCTCAAGGCGCCAGGCGCGGATTTCATCCTGGCGTTCCAGGCGCTGCCGGTGGTGCTGATCATGAGCGTGCTGACCACGCTGTTGTTTTACTGGCGGGTGCTGCCGCCGATCGTGCGCGGCATGGCCTGGCTATTGGAGCGCACGCTCGGCGTCGGCGGCGCGGTCGGGCTGTCCACCGCCGCCAATATCTTTTTGGGCATGGTGGAAGCGCCGCTGTTCATCCGCCCTTACCTCGCGCAACTGACCCGCAGCGAATTATTCCTGGTGATGACCGGCGGCATGGCGGGGATCGCCGGCACTGTGCTGGTGCTCTACGCGACGCTGCTGGCGCCGCTGATCCCCGACGCGGCGGCGCATTTTGTCATCGCCTCGGTGCTCGGCGCGCCGGCGGCCATTCTCGTCAGCCTGATCATGGTGCCGGAGACTTCGGACAAGCGCACGGGCGGATCGCTTGGGGACCCCGACATGCATGCCTCCAGCACCATGGACGCGATCGTCAAGGGCACGACGGCGGGGCTGGAATTGCTGCTCAACATCGTCGCGATGCTGATCGTGCTGGTGGCGCTGGTGTACATCGCCAATGCGATCCTCGGGCTGCTGCCCACGATTGGGGGTGCTGCGATCTCGTTGCAGCGGCTGCTCGGCTACGCGATGGCGCCGGTATGCTGGCTGCTGGGATTACCTTGGCCGCAGGCGGTCATTGCGGGAAGCCTGATGGGCACCAAGACCGTGCTCAACGAACTGATCGCCTATGTCGACCTGTCAAAACTCAGGCCTGATGCGCTCGACCCGCGCTCGCGGCTGATCATGCTCTATGCGATGTGCGGCTTTGCCAATTTCGGCAGCCTCGGCATCATGATCGGCGGGCTGGGCACCATGGCGCCGGAACGCCGCGACGAGATCAATGCGCTCGGGCTGAAATCGATCGTCTCGGGCACGCTGACGACATGCCTGATGGGCGCGATCGTGGGGGTGTTGAGTTAGCTACTCCGTCATTGCGAGCGAAGCGAAGCAATCCAGGGCCAAAAGCGAAGACTGGATTGCTTCGTCGCTTACGCTCCTCGCAATGACGGAAAATAAATGCCTCAGCTCGCCAGTTCCACGGTCTTGAATTCCGCTGGCAGGATCACTTCCAGCAATTCGACGTCGTCGGAATAATCCATGATCAGATGCTTGATCTTCGGCGGCTGGGTCCAGGCGCTGCCTTGCCGCATCATGGTTTCACCCTGCCCTTCCATGTAGGTCTTCACCCAGCCCTTGAGCACATAGACCATCTGGAATTCGACGTCGTGATAATGCAGTTTTGACACCTCGGCCGGATTGCACGGCCCGATCAGCCGGATCACATGCGCTTGCGCGAGGCCTTGGCTGGCATCTGCGATGCCGAGATCGCGATAATGCGCGTAGGTGCGCAGGCCGTCGGCCCTGAAATCCTCGTTGCGATAATGGCTGATCGCGATGCGCTGCTTCGGCCGTGTGCGCTTGACCGGCGCCGGCGCGCGTCCCTTGCTGGCGAGCTTCTTCCGCGCGGATGGCTTGGCGGCCGTTTTGGCGGCCTTGCGCGCGCCGGATTTTCGCGCGGGTGATTTCTTCTGCGCCGCAATTCGGCTTGCCGCTCGCGCGGGCTTCTTCGTCAGTTTTTTCGCGGGCTTCTTTTTGGCCATCGACGTGCTCCCTTCCCTGATGGGGATAAGGATAGCACGAAACGCGCTTCGTAGGGTGGCAAAGGCGCCCTTGCGCCGTGCCCACCGACGGCGGGACGTTCAAGGCATCACGTCAGGATGGTGGGCACGGCGCGATG
>CAVOTZ010000006.1:0-10737 GCA_963699465.1 uncultured Alphaproteobacteria bacterium | reverse complement strand
CCTCGCGGCGTCTGGGATCTTTGCCGGGCGTCGGAGATAAATTCGGGAACGATGGCGGCGAGGGGAGCGTGTTAGGTCGAGCAGGCCGCGTTCGTCGAGGAGCATTGCCATGGGTGTCGTTGCTACAACTTTGGTGACGGAGGCAACATCGAAAAGCGTCGCGGGAGCGACAGCGAGAGAATCGGGCTGGTAAGTAAAGCGGCCGAGAGCTTTGAGGGCGATGAGGCGGTCCTTTGTGAGTTACTGCGATGGAGGCGGCGGGGAAAGGTTGCCAGGCTATGCCTTCCTGCAGGATGGAAAAGGCAGCGGCGAAGACTTCGTCTTGCTGCTCAAAGGCCTCGAGCAGCCGCAATGCATTGTCTGATGCGGTCATCAAGATGTCCATGATATGGCATAAGTGGCACCTGCTTACTTGAGTTTCTTGAGTCACTTGCCGGGGTTGTGTAGAGTCAGAGCATCCTGCTTAATCGGTCCAACTCGGGGTGGCGGGGACGTTGGTCTGTCCTTCGTTTTCTCTCGGTGATGGCGATTTGCCTCCTCGCTCACCTTGAGGGAGGCTGAGGCAACCGGGGTGCGCCCCGGTTGGACAGCCGAGGGAGGGCTGTCCCCACACCTGCGGTCAGGCTGACGGCGGTCGATACCGGTTATCCAAAATGCAATCTCTGACGGGGGCTCCCCGGCGCTGTTCTGGTGGTCGGCCGCGGTTGAAGAAGGCATCGTCCCGGGTGGCGGCGTCGCCCTGCTGCGTGCTTCCGAGCAGCTCAAGGGCCTGCGCACCAAGAACGACGACCAGAAGACCGGCGTCGAGATCGTGCGCAAGGCGCTGTCGGCTCCGGCCCGCCAGATCGCGATCAACGCGGGCGAAGACGGTTCCGTCATCGTCGGCAAGATCCTCGAGAACAAGACCTATGCGTACGGCTTCGACTCCCAGACCGGCGAATACGGCGATCTCGTCAAGAAGGGCATCATCGACCCGACCAAGGTGGTCCGTGCGGCGATCCAGAACGCGGCTTCGGTTGCGGCTCTGCTGATCACCACCGAAGCCATGGTGGCCGAACTGCCGAAGAAGAATGCCGGCGCGGCGGGCGGCATGCCCCCGGGCGGCGGCATGGGCGGCATGGATTTCTGATCCATTCGCTCACGTCGAGAGTGCAAGAATGCAAAACCCCGGCAGCGATGCCGGGGTTTTTGTTTTAGAGCGTTTTCGAGCGAACGTTTCACGCCAGCAGCGCGCGCCCGCCCTGCCGATAACGGTCCTTGGTGATCTCGAAGATGAAATACGGCGCGTCGCCCGACAATTCGCGGGTGAACAGCTCCTTACGTTTGACGCCGCCGATCTTGGTCATGGCGCCCTGCGAGCGCCAGTTTTCCTCACCGACCCAGAACACGACGGTGTCGACGAAGGTGAAGGCGTGGTCGAGCATCAGGCGCTTGACCTCGCGGTTGGCGGCGCCGCCCCACCAGCTGCGGACGATAAAAGTCCAGCCGATCTCGATCTCGCTGCGTTCGGGCGCATAGCCGTAATAGCGGCTGGAGCCGATCAGCCGGCCGCTCGCCCGATCGACGAACACAAAACCCATTTTGGAATTGACCGCGCCATCGAAGAATTTTCTGAATTCCGGCTCGGTGTAGCGGTCGGGAACGGGATGCACCTTCCAGATTTCCGGATCGGAGCCGGCCGCGAACAATTCCGGCCAATCGCCGGACGAAATCGGCCGGATGGTGATGGTCGGACCGAGCAGGGTCGGTTGAAAATCAGGCTGCGGCATCGGGCAAGCGTAACGCGATTATCCTGTCGCGGAAACCAAAAATGAAGGGCCGCCCGTAAGGCCGCCTACGCAGCAAACACGATTGCGGAGCGCCTGCCCTTACAGATGCGCGACGACGGCCAGCCTGCGGACGCCCTTGTTGCGATAGGCATCCAGGAAGGCGTTGTAATCGCGGAACGAGACGCAGCCGTTGGAATCGCCGTTGGGCCCGAGCATGAAGGTGTGCGCGAGCAGTCCGGCGCGTCCGTAGATCGTCTCTTCGCCGCCGACCGGGTTGAGCCGCAGGGCAGCGACGCCGTGAAACAGCGCCTCGCGCGGCTTCAGGTCGTAGAGATGCGGCGGCGTGACGCCGCGCATCCGGATGCTGGCGGAACGCGGATCGTCGAGGCTGGAGCCGAGACCGGAATGCGCTTCCAGCTTGGTGCCGTCGGGCAGATAGACCATGTGCGCCGAGATATCGTAGACAGCGGTCTGCTTGTCATAAAGCGCGCCGGTGCCGACGGAGGCGATGTTCTGGTTGACCGGCCCGATCGAGGACGTGCTGCCGAAATCGGCGGAGGCATAAGCAAGCGCGGACGGGGTCTGCGATCCCGAAGGTTGTGACCGGCCGAACAGCCGCTCAAAAATCGTCAGCGGTTTTTCCTTCTCCGGCGGCGGCTTTTCAGCCGATGCCACCGACATCACCGCGGCCTTGGCGCGTTGCGCCATGTCGTGGATCGAAGCGCCGGAAGGCTTTGCGGGTTTTGCCTCGGCCGGCCGCGACGGCGGCACCGGCGCGGCTTCGGCGACTTTGCGATCCGCTGCGGGTGCCGGCGCGAGCGCGGCGACCTGTTGCGCCGGGGGCGCAACGGCCTGGGGTGCCGCGGCGACCGATTGCGGGGCAGAAGCGGCAAAACGTTCGTCGAACGACAGCGACGGACCTCGCGGGACCAGCGCAGGCGCGACCACCACCGGCCGGCTTTCGACGATGACACTGCTGTCGGCGACCTGAACCGGTTTGCGGATCACGGGCGCAAACCGCATCGCGACGATGTCGACATTGCCGCCGCTGACGGAGGGATAGATGCTGGCGCCAAAAACATTGTCGTAGATCGTCCAGCCGCAGCCGACGACAAGGCACGCGATCGCGGCGCCGCCGAGCAAATGGTACGGGACCGTTTTGCGGGAGAAATTTCTGGGAGTTTGGGCCGCAAATTCGAAACACGCACTCGTACTGGTACTCATACGCCTTGCATCCAGACTAGTTCCACCTTGTTCCCCTTCCAGGCAGCGTTCGATCTGCAAGCCAGCAGGCACATTCAAACGCAAACTGGGCGCGAAATGTGACCATCGAAAAAGTTCCGATCAATCATCTCGCAGAGGCGCGGAGCGTCATTAAGGCGACTTTTAGTTAAATGCGGATTAAGGGCAGGCGCTTGTAGGGCATGGTTAATTTGTCCCGTGGCGAGACAGTTTGCGGAACTTCCGGCATGGATAAAAACAGCTTAACGTGTTCAATAATCTGACCTGAAGCGTGATTTATTTCGTTGCCGCAGAAATGCCCGATTGTGACGGGGGCCTGCCCGTAATTTTCCCGGTGCGTGAAGCCGCCAGAAGCCCGCGTTGGCATCGCGGGAATCGAATCGCCCTACTCCAGCTCCGGCGGCGGCGTGTGGTCGAGCACATCGCGTTTGGCGCCATCGACGAGATCGAGGCCGTAAATTTCAATCGTCAGGGGCCCGCGCTTGCGCGGCAGTTCCGCGACGCGTTCGATATGCGCAAAAGTCTGCTCGAGATAAAGCGGACGTTCGCCGCGCAACTCATCGACATATAACAGCGGGCCCGCGAGCAGCGAGGAATTGGGTGTGGGCATGTTGACCCAGCGGATGCGCTGCGTCGGCTGCAGCACGCAGGCGCCCTTGGGCAGATAGAACGCCAGCCAGCTGGTGGTGCCGTAATCCGGCGCCAGCACGCAGCGGGCGCCGGTGCGCTGGCGGACCGCTTCGATCTGATCGGCCAATTGCTGCCAGCCGACGCCGACGCTGCGCACGGTGGAATCGCGGCGGTACCCCGTCAGCACGCCGGTATCGGCCTGCACGATCAGAAGCGCGAACAGCACGATGCCGACAGGCGCGGCCCAGCGCAGGCAGAAATCGGCGAGGCGCCGCCAGCGCGCATCCCAGCGCACCAGATGCGCGGCGACAGCGGCGGCGATCGCAAAGGCGGGATAGACCGGCGCGAACCAGTTGGCCTCGACCCTCGCATGAAGAGAGTGCCAGACGAAATACAGCACGATGACCCAGAACATCGCGTTGATCAGCACCCGCGATGCCAGCGCACCGGCGTTGCGCCGGAACAGCGCGCAAAGTCCCATCGCGCCGAGGATCCAGACCAGCGGCGTTGCAAACCCGATCTGGGTCGGAATCAATTCCGCGATGAAGGCGGGGCGAAAATCCTCGATGCGGGCGCGGCCGATCTGCTTGATGAAGGAAACCCATTGGTGGTCGGCATTCCAGAGAATGACCGGCGCGAACACCGCCAGCGCAACCAGGCCGCCGAGATAGAGCCACGGCGATAGCAGCCAGCGCCGCAGCCCGGGGACGGCGATCAGCCAGATCAGGATCGCCGGGGCCGAAAAACAGCGCGGTGTATTTCGACAACAGCGCCGCACCAACCGCGGCGCCGACCGCGAGCCACCACGCGCCGCGGCCGCTCTCCAGTACTTTTGCCAGGCAAAACAGCACCAGGCTCGAGGCCACCAGCAGCGGGGAATCCGGCGTCACGATCAGGGTGCCGACCGCGGCCATCAGCGTGACATTGAGCAGGATGGTCGCGGTCGCGGCGACGCGCCGGCCGCCGAACAATATTTCCGCGGTGCGAAACACCGCCCAACTCATCGGCAGCGCCAGCAGGATCGATACCAGCCGCACCCCGAATTCGGTGTCGCCGGCGATCATTGTGCCGAGCCGGATCACGATCGCGACCATCGGCGGGTGATCGTAATAGCCGCCGGCCAGATGTTTCGACCAGGTCCAGTAATAGGCCTCATCAAAAGTCAGCGGCGTGACGCTGGCGGCGACCAGTCGTATCAGCACCAGCGCCAGCACCGTGAGGACCGTGTTGCGGGCGAGCCGCGCGTCCTGCGGGCTCATGGCAGCGTCATCGCCTGCGCCAGACGAACAGTCCGGACATCGCGTAGTTCCATACCACGCCCATCAGCGCGCCGGCCGCGCCCGCCAGCCACCAGATCGGCTCCTGGGCGTAAACCGAGAATGCCACGCCGACATTGGCGGCAAGGCCGACGCCGCAGACCACGTAAAACAACAGCAGGCCGCGCAGGATCGCAAAACCCTTCAGCCGCTGGTCGCGATAGGTGAGGAAATTGTTGAGAATAAAATTGCTGGTCATCGCCAGCAGCGCGGCGCAGCCCTGGGCGACGGCGAACGGCTCATGAAATCCGCGCAGCGCGGTATACAGCGCGGCGAAATGCACGAACACGCCGATCGAGCCGACCATGGCGAACAGCAAAAAGCGCAGCGACACCACGTCGTGGGTCAGTTTTGCGAGCACCAGCCCCAAAAAGTCCAGCGCCACCATGGAATCGAGCTTGCTTTCGCCATGCTGCCGCGAGCCGAAGGTGAAGGGAATCTCCTTGACCCGCAGTTCGCCCTGCGCAGACGCAATGACGTCGAGCAGGATTTTAAATCCCTGGGTCGAGAGCTGCGGCGCGACCTGCTCGAAGCATTCGCGGCGGACCATGAAGAAGCCGCTCATGGGGTCGGCGATCTTGACCCCTAGCACCCGCTTGGCGATCTCGGTGGCGAACGCGCTGGCGCCCGCGCGCTGCCGGTTAAAACTGTCGGCGCTGCCGCCCTCGATGTAGCGGCTGCCGACCACGAGATCGAGATCGCCGGCCTGCAGCAGCGCCAGCATCTTCGGCAATTGGGTCTCGTCATGCTGCAGGTCGGCGTCGATCACCGCCGCGCAGGGCGCACTCGAAGCCAGGATGCCCTCGATGCAGGCGCCGGACAGGCCGCGCCGTCCGATTCGCCGGATACAGCGCACCCGGTTGTCCTGGCGCGCCAGCCCCCGCACCACGTCCCAGGTGCCATCAGGTGAATTATCGTCGACAAAAATCACTTCCCAGGCAATGCCGGCAAGCGTCGCATCCAGCCGCCGGTACAGTACGGTGACGTTATCGCGCTCGTTGAAGGTGGGCACCACGACCGAAAGCGCGGGCGTGACGGCTGCCCGCGGCGGGGTTTCGGCGCCCGGTCTGATGGCTTCATTCATGGCGCCAGCGTATATCCGCAGGCCCGGGCGATGCCAAGGCGCGCCCGCCCCTTGCGCACGCAAAACCGGGCCCTGCACACGACAAACGGGGAATAAGGGAGCCCGGAAGGAGCCAAAACAGCCCCAGAAATGCCAACGACCACGAACAGAGGGCGCGCGTACATCCGGCGCAGCCGAGCCATTCAGTGGTCGTCCCAGCGCCGGAGCTATGAAGCATCGACGTCGCCGTTATAAGCAAGATAGGGACGATCGCGGTGATCCGCAAGGACAGATAAATGAATATTTGAAGACAGGCTTCACTGCGAGGGCCAAGCCGCCTCGCCACGCTACCTGCTATTTCGCGGCTTCCTTGTGCTTGATGAAGGCGGTGACGATGTCCTTTTGCGCCAGCGCGATGGCCCGGTTGGCCGTGCCCAAATGGTCGCCCGCATCGGCGTTCGGGAATTGCAGCGTCAAATAGTCGACCAGCGATGCCCGGAAATTCTGCCGCTCGGACGGACAGATTTCGGCGATGTGGGTGGTGAAATCCGGTCCCGACATAGTCTTGTTGCCGGCAAGCGAATATTCCTCGGCCAGGCAGTTCCAGTAGGAATCGCGCCCGATCAGCGCCAGCTTGTGCGCCTCGTCGATCTCGTCGGCCATTGCGGCCGAGGCCGCCAGCAGCAGTGTTGTTCCAATAATCAGTTGTAGCCCGCGCATCCCGTTCTCCGTTTTTTGCCATTCTAGCGGGAACACCGGATGCACGTAAGGTGGCCAATAGCGGTTTCATCGGTGTTCACGGGAACCTGAAGCTTACCAACATTTCATCGGCCCATCAGGTTGGCCGCCGACAGGCCACCACCTACCTGATGCGGCAGGAGGAGACCATGAGACAATCCGATCACTTCCGCGAAAACGCTGAAAATTGTCAGCGCCTGGCGGAAAAGGCGCCCGATCACCCGAGCTATCTACGCTACAAGCGGATGGAAGACGCCTGGCGCTCGCTCGCCGACGAACAGGATTGGCTCGATGGCGAAACGCCGCCCATCGCCATCGCCGTGACCTGACGAGCCGAGCGCTTAGAACTCGCCGTGCGCCATCCAGGTCGCGAAAAACGGCGCCAGCAGCAGCAACGTCATTTCCACCCGCATGATCATCTGGATCTTCCTGAATTGGTCTGCTGCCAACTGCTGCCCTCGCCCCGCTTTGGTATCGGCGCGCCAGCGCAGGAACACCATGGTCGGGTAGATCGACAGCAGCGCCGCGATCACGAACAGACCGAACAGGATATGAAAAGCGATGTGGTGGTTGTAATAGGCCGCGCCTTTTTCCAGGAACATGCGCAGCAGGCCGGTCACCAGCACGATGGTTGCCGACGCGCCATAGAAGATATCCAGCCGCTGCAGCGTTCGCGCTTGCGCCACGTCCATCTCGGGCTTTAGCAGCAGATGCTCGCTGAGCAGGCTCGCGACCATCAGCATGATCGATACATAATGTATCCACGCGACAATGATGGGCCACGCCATGGTGCCGTCCTCCTGCGAAATTCCGATCGCGTTCTAGCGCACGCTGCCGGCCGCGCAAAGGCGCCGCGCAAGCTGCCGCCAACTGGCCAAGCGCCACCGATTTGGTTAGGCTTAGGCTGCGCCCTCCCCGGAACATGAGATCCCGCCCGTGAGCAAGACCCCCAAGGCAGCGGCCAAAGCGACTTCCAAGCCGGCTGGCAAGAAAACTGACAAGACAACTGAAAAGGCAACTGCAAAGCCGGCTTCGAAATCCGCATCGAACGGCGGCAACATCTATATCGGCGTCGGCGGCTGGACCTTTGCGCCATGGCGCGGCGTGTTCTATCCGGAGAAGCTGACACAGGCGAAGGAGCTGGAATACGCTGCCACAAAACTGACCTCGATCGAGATCAACGGCACCTATTACGGTTCGCAGAAGCCGGAAAGTTTCAGGAAATGGGCGCGCGAGGTGCCGGACGGTTTTGTGTTCTCGCTGAAGGGACCGCGCTTTGCCACCAACCGCCGGGTGCTGGCGGAAGCCGGCGATTCCGTGAAGCGGTTTTACGATTCCGGCGTGCTGGAGCTCGGCGACCGGCTCGGGCCGGTGCTGTGGCAATTCGCGCCGACGAAAAAATTCGACGAAGCCGATTTCGGCAAGTTTCTCGAGCTGCTGCCGCGCAAGCTCGAGGGCCGCGCGCTGCGCCATGTGGTCGAAGTCCGCCACGACAGTTTTTGCGCGCCCGATTTCGTAGCCCTGCTGCGCCAGTTCGAAACACCGGTGGTCTACGCCGAGCACGGCAAATATCCTGCCATCGCCGACATCGCCAGCGATTTCGTCTATGCGAGGCTGCAAAAGGGCAACGACGAGATCGACACCTGCTACCCGCCCAAAGCGCTCGACGCCTGGGCGAAACGGCTGCAATTGTGGGCCGAGGGCAGCGAGCCCGACGATTTGCCGCGCATGGACGCGACAAAACCGAAGAAGACGCCGCGCGACGTGTTCGCTTACGTGATCCACGAAGGCAAGGTGCGCGCGCCGGCCGGCGCGATGGAACTGATCGAACGGGTGAGTTGACCGGAGCGTCGCATGGCAAAAGCCAAAAAACTCTTCACCATCGGCTACGAGCAGACGCCCGCAAAATCCGTGCTGGACGAACTCGAACAGGCCGGCGTCAAATTGCTTGTCGATGTGCGCGCGGTGGCGTCGTCGCGCCGCCCGGGATTTTCCAAGAACCAGCTCGCGGCCGGGCTCGACGAGCGCGGCATTTCCTATTTGCATCTGCGCGGGCTCGGCACCCCGAAGAGCGGCCGCGAGGCCGCGCGCAGCGGCAATTTCGGTGTGCTGCACAAGATCTATGCGGCGCATCTGAAAACGGCGCAGGCGAAAGAGGAAATGGACGAACTGTCCGCGCTGGTAAAAAAATCCGGCCCGGTCTGCATCCTCTGCTATGAGCGCGATCATGCGCACTGCCACCGGCAATGGATCGCCGAGATCATCGAAGACCGCGACGGCGTCAAGATCGAGAATTTGGTCGCACCGCAAATATAACGCCCTACCCCAGCCGCCATACCGCCATCGGCTGCTCATAGCCCTTGATCGGGACCTGCCCGAGCGACACCGCGTCGCCGGCCAGATCCCCGAGCGCCTCGCGGACCGCGGACGAAATCAGCAATTGCGAATTGAACTCCTTGTTCAGCGATTCGAGCCGGGCGGCGAAGTTTACGGTGTCGCCGATCACGGTATATTCCTTGCGCCTGGGCGAGCCGATATTGCCGGCGATCACTTCGCCGAAATGAATGCCGATGCCGATCCGCAGCGGCCATTCGCCGGCCTGGTTGACCTCTTCCATCGCCGCCAGCATTTCCCGCGCCGCGCCGACCGCCTCGCGCGCGGCGTTGGGCGTTTCGATCGGCGCGCCGAACAGCGCCAGCAGACCATCGCCGAGAAACTTGTTTACGATGCCGCCGTGGCGGTCGAGAATTCCGACCAGCACCGCGAACGCGCCATCGAGCCGGTCGACCACCTGCTGCGGCGTTCGCACCCGCGCGCCTGCGGTAAAGCTGCGGAAATCGACGAACATCACCGCGACCTGGCGCAAATCGCTGGGCCGGTCGGCGCCCGCCAGCATCAGCCGCTCGACCACTTCGGGCGACACATGCTGGCCGAACAGATTGGTGACGCGATCGCGCGCCGCGGCAGCCGCAATGCTGGCCTCGAACTGGTGCCGCAACTGGACGCCGACCGCGCCCGCCAGTATGCCGGCCAGCAGGAACATGATGCTGCGGATCAACTCGAAGCCGAACTCGGTGGGCGGCTCGCCGGCAAAACCCGGCGGGTGATACAGCATCGCCATCGCGAGCAGCTCCGATGCGGCAACGAAGCCCGTGAACGTCGACAACCAGAAATCCAGCCGCAACGTCGACAGCACGATGAACAGGAAATAAGCCAGCGGCGCGGCATAGCCCAGCGCCTGCGCCGGACCCATCCAGTTCATGTGCGTGTACAGCACGAAGGTCGGCATGCTGGTTTCGATCAGCGCGGAGATGTAGCGCCGCAGCGTCGGCACGTCGCGATGCATCGCCAGCCGCTGGTTCAGCAAATACAGCACGCCAAGTTCCAGCAGCACGAACGGAACGAACACCGACAACTGCTGGGCGATATCGTACCGGCCATGCGAGATGCGATCGAGCACCGAGGGCGCGATGAAGTGAAGCAGGATAAAGGCCCCGATCAACAACGAGGCGGTCCCGATCACCGCCTTGACCCGCAACCGCTCGGTCAACAGGATTTCGCGGGTCAGCGCATCGCGGAAACCGCTCAACGTGACCGAGTGATCTTTCCGCCGCAGCCATCGCCGCGCGGTCCAGCCCTTGCGCTCGCTCTGGTCTGACATCGCTGATATCGCTTGTTCGGACACGGTTTTGTCTTTCGGTCGGGGCGTTCGGGGGAATTGCGTATGGCGGCGATCGTCACCAGGCCACCTTAGCATATTGCCGATACCAATCTCTCGTCGTCCCGGCGATCGCCGGGACCCATAACCCCTGGCTTTGCCGTTGAAACACAGGACAAGGCCACGGGCGCTTTGCACAAACATTGACGACACGGCGTATGGGTCCCTGCGTTCGCAGGGACGACGGGATGTAAGTCCGCATTCTCGCGACACACATTGCCCGAGGTTTGCCAAATCGTTTGCTCCCTCCTCAAAACAGAG
>CAVOTZ010000005.1:0-68078 GCA_963699465.1 uncultured Alphaproteobacteria bacterium | reverse complement strand
GACCAATTCTGACGACGATAGAACGCGAGACGACCCTCCGTGTCTTTCTCACGCTGGGCAGTGAATCCCTGCAGATCGCTATTCTTGCGACGGAGGTCGATCAGTACCGGGTTGTCGCGTCCGATCACTGCCGGATGGACAAGCGGCGCCACATAGGCGGACCCCAGACCCGCAAGGGCGACCGAAAGCGTGATTGTCGCCCAAAGGCGTTTACGTTTTGCGGGTTTCATTTGAAGACTCCCGTAATCGTGAAGTCGGGCGATTTTTGAACAGCCGATTTGATCGCGGGGTCCAGCGTCCAATCATCACCCGCACTCAGGTTCTTGAGAAAGATTTGGTAGGGGCCATTTGTCGGGTCCTGCAGCCCTTCATGAATGTAGCCCGACACCGCCCAGGTGCGTTCGGTCATTGTCACTGAGCGGATCGAAATGGGCACCGGCCGGGCCTGGTTTAGTGCGTTAAGAAACTTCCATTTATGCGCCGCTGCTACCGATGCGGCCGACAAGACGGATTCCGCTGCCTCCGTGCGTTCCTTGTTCGCGAGGAACTGTTTATTTTGCGTCTCTAAGCGAGCCTGTTCGGCCTTCTGCGCCGCCAGGTTACTCTCGCTCGCCTGCAGCTCGGAAACGTAGTTGTGCCATCCAAGCACTGCAAAAATGAGCACTACGACGCTCGCCGCATAGAGGATCAGATCCACCGAAACCCTGCTTGTCGGCGGCAGCAAGTTGGACAGGCCCTTTGCATCCAGGGTGGTGGTTGCATTCAGGAGATCGTCCAACGTGATCTCCTTTGGCTTCACCCCGTCCCCTCCCTCCATCGTTAGCGGAGCCGAGCTTATGTCCAGCACCAGGAAATTACCGTGCTTGTCAGCCGGCGAAGCAGCAAAAGCATCCGCCAGTTTCTCACTGATCTCCTTGCCGCTCGCGGCCGTCTGGAAGACGTGGACGATCCGATCCCCGCCGCTTGTAGCCGAATAGACCAAGCCGCCGGCGTCGCTGTGCAGGAGCGCCACCGCCCCTTGCGGCTTGTTACCGATCGCCGGCAACGCTTCCAGCGCTGTCAGGATCGGGAACACGCCTTCCAGGCGGACATTGATCTCTTCCAGCATCGCCCGCAGGAGCGGCAACGAGTCGGATTCCTCGATATAGAGGATCGTCGATGCCTTGCCCCCTCCCGGTTGCATCAGGACCTTGTGCGCCGCCCAGGAGGTCTCGGGTTTGCTTAGGACAGGGAAGTCCGCGCTTAAGCCATCCCGTATGTCAGCCCGGGAGCCTTTCGTGCAAGTCGTCGTCACTTGGCTCAGGCTTGGTGACGCATAGAGGATCCGGATGGCCGCCGGTTGCGGCTCCATTTGCTCGATCGACTCCCTGAAGGCCCTGAGGCCGTCCCCGCGATCTCTGGATTCGCGCAGGGCGTCAGCGGGCTACCGAGGGTAGCGACGCTATTATTCCAGAGAAGAACAGGGACGGCAGCGCCCATGGCGGACTTAGTAGGTCGCCACCAGGCAATAGAGCGTCACCTGGCCAGCCGCGTTCGGCGCCGCATACGTTACGCGCCCCAAGGTGTTTGCCGCGGAGGAAGTCGCCGTGCTCGTATTATTGACGAAATTCGCGAAATTCGGCCCGTCCGTCGCTGATACTCCGGGGATAACGAGGGTTACGACGCGAGTGTTCGCCGGGAGAGACGTACCGGAATTAGCGGTGTAATAGTTTGTCCCATCGGTTCCAGGTACGTTTGTCGTAGAGAGCGAGCAGATGACCCTTGGGACCAACGTAAAATCCTGGTTCGGCACTGCATCCGGGCTGCAGTAAAACGTGTTCGTCGTCGTGTTCCAAAGCAGAGGGGCCGTGCCGGCGCC
This sequence comes from uncultured Alphaproteobacteria bacterium, assembly GCA_963699465.1. Lineage (GTDB taxonomy): Bacteria > Pseudomonadota > Alphaproteobacteria > Rhizobiales > Xanthobacteraceae > Bradyrhizobium. The sequence goes on along the minus strand of CAVOTZ010000005.1, from coordinate 66,220 downwards.
GGCCGGTGTGTTATTTCTGCTGATCCAATCGCCAGATGGATCGCCTTTCCAGCACGCCCTCCGTTAGCAGTACGTTGTCAATGGTCGCCGCCGCCGACACGGTATGCGGCGCGTGACGCAGCGGGGAGGCGTCGACTTTCCAGCGGCCGCTCTCGATCTCCGCGATTTCGCGCCGGATCGCGATCATGGCGTCGCAGAAGCGATCGAGTTCGGCCTTTGATTCGGATTCGGTCGGCTCGATCATCAGCGTGCCCGGCACCGGAAAGCTCATGGTCGGCGCGTGGAAGCCATAATCGATCAGCCGCTTGGCGATGTCGTCGACGGTGACGCCGCTGCTGGCTTTCAGCGGCCTGCGGATCGACGATGCATTCGTGCGCGACGCGGCCCTTGGCGTTGCGGTAGAGCACCGGGAAATGCGCCTCGAGTTTTGCCGCGATGTAGTTGGCGTTGAGGATCGCGATCTCGGTGGCGCGGGTCAGGCCTTCGCGCCGACATCATCAGGATGTAGATGTAGGAGATGGTCAGGATAGAGGCTGAGCCGAACGGCGCCGCCGATACCGGCCCGACCGGACTTTGCTTTGCGCCGTCGGTCATGCGGATGCCCCGGCAGAAATGGCGCAAGATGCGCCTTGACGCCGATCGGTCCCATGCCCGGTCCGCCGCCGCCATGCGGAATGCAGAAGGTCTTGTGCAGATTGAGTGGCTGACATCGGCGCCGTAATCGCCGGGCCGCGACAGCCCGACCTGCGCGTTCATGTTGGCGCCGTCGAGATAAACCTGGCCGCCATGGCCATGCACGATGTCGCAGATCTCGCGAACGTGCTCCTCGAACACGCCGTGGGTCGAGGGATAGGTGATCATCACGGCCGCGAGGTTTTCGCGTGCTGCGCCGCCTTGGCGCTGAGGTCGGCGACATCGACGTTGCCGCGTTTGTCGCAGGCGACCACCACGACTTCCATGCCGGCCATGCTGGCGGAGGCCGGATTGGTGCCGTGCGCGGAGGAGGGGATCAGGCAAACCTTGCGATGCGGCTCGCCGCGCGCGGCATGGTAGCCGCGGATCGCCAGCAGCCCGGCATATTCGCCCTGCGCGCCGGAGTTCGGCTGCAGCGAGATCGCGTCATAGCCGGTGATCTCGCACAGCCATTGCTCCAGCCGCTCGAACAGCGTCGTGATAGCCGTTGGCCTGATCACGCGGCGCGAACGGATGCAACTTGCAGAACTCCGGCCAGGTCACCGGGATCATTTCCGCGGTCGCATTGAGCTTCATGGTGCAGGAGCCGAGCGGAATCATCGCGCGGTCGAGCGCGAGATCGCGGTCGCTGAGCTTGCGCATGTAGCGCAGCATTTCGGTCTCGGAGCGATGGCGGTGGAACACCGGATGGCGTCAGGAAAGCGCTGTGCGCGCTTCAAGTCCGCAGGGATCGTCTCGCGCGCGCTCGCCTCGATCTCGGCGTAAGCGAGCTTGCCGCCGAATGCGCGCCACACCGCTTCGACATCGGCCGGCTGTCGTGGTCTCGTCGAGCGCGATGCCGAGCGTGCCGTCGCCGACCCGCAAATTGATCTTCTCGTCCGCGCGCCCGCGCGACAATCGCGTCCTGCTTGGCGCCGACAGTCGACGCGTCACGGTGTCAAAGAACGCTTCGCACGCGAGCGCGAAACCGAGCTTGCGCAATCCCGCCGCCAGCACGCGCGGCGCGGCGATGCACCTGCGCGCAATTTCGGTCAGCCCCTCCGGCCCGTGATACACCGCATACATCGAGGCCATCATCGCCAGCAACACCTGCGCGGTGCAGATGTTGCGAGTCGCCTTTTCGCGGCGGATATGCTGTTCGCGGGTCTGCAGCGCCAGGCGATAGGCCGGCTTGCCGCGCGAATCCATCGACACGCCGACGATGCGGCCGGGCATGCGGCGCTTGAGTGCATCGCGCGCGGCAAAATAGGCGGCGTGCGGGCCGCCATAACCCATCGGCACGCCGAAGCGCTGCGCGATGCCGACCGCGATGTCCGCGCCAAATTCGCCCGGCGGCTTCGAGCAGCGTCAGCGCCAGCAGATCGGCCGCGACGATCGCCAGCGCGCCGCTGGCATGCAGCGACGAGATCGCCGGCGCAGAGTCGCGCACCGCGCCGAACGTGCCGGGATATTGCAGCAGCGCGCCGAACACATTCGGCGCCGTCGAGATCGGCGAGGGATCGCCGACCACCAGCTTCCAGCCCAGCGGCTCGGCGCGGGTCCGCAGCACCGCGATGGTCTGCGGATGCACTTCGCGATCGACAAAGAACGATTTTGTCTTGACCTGCGCCGCGCGTTCGGCCAGCGCCATGGCTTCGGCGGCGGCGGTCGCCTCATCGAGCAGCGAGGCGTTGGCGATGTCGAGCCCGGTGAGGTCGCAGATCATGGTCTGGAAATTGAGCAGCGCTTCCAGCCGGCCCTGGCTGATCTCCGGCTGATAGGGCGTGTAGGCCGTGTACCAGGCCGGATTTTCCAGGATGTTGCGCTGGATCACCGCCGGCATGATCGTGCCGTAATAGCCCTGGCCGATCATCGAGGTGAACACCTGGTTTCTGCGACGCGAGTTCGCGCATATGCGCCAGCGCTTCGGTCTCGCTCAGCGCGTCGCCCGAGATCGAGCGGCGCCTTTTGCCGGATCGACGCCGGCAGCGTTTCCGCCATCAGCGCATCAAGGCTCTTTGCGCCGACGGTTTCCAGCATCGACGCGATGTCGCGGGGCGAGGGGCCGATGTGACGGCGCGCGAAACTGACGGCGGCGTCGTTGGCGGGCTTGCGGTGCGCGGTCATGGGTTCCTCTTCCCGTCATGCCCGCGAAGGGGGTATCCAGTAATCGCCGGCGACAGTTGAATCGAGACGTGCGGCATCCTGGATCGTCCGCCTTCGCGGACGATGACGCTGAAGCGCTATCGGCTGTCTTTCATCTCACGCGTATGCTCGGCGTAGGCGGCCTCGTCCATCAGGCCGTCGAGTTCGCTTTTGTCCGCTATCTTCAACTTGAAAAACCACGCCTTGCCGCCGGCGTCGGAATTGACCAGCGCGGGTTCGGCGACGAGCGCGTCGTTGACCTCGAGCACTTCGCCGGTGATCGGCGCGTAGACGTCGGAGGCGGCCTTTACCGATTCGACGACGGCAGCGGCTTCCGCCTTCTTCAGGCTGCGGCCGACTTTTGGCAGTTCGACGAACACGACGTCGCCGAGCTGCGACTGCGCGTAATCGGTGACACCGATGGTGGCGACGTCGCCCTCGATGCGGAGCCATTCGTGGTCGGTGGTGAACAGCGTCGTCATTGAAAAATCCTCTTGATGTCAGCGTTTGTAATTGTTGGGAACGAACGGCATCGGCGCGACCTGCATCGGCATCGTTGCCCGCGGACTTCAGCGAATACGGTCGTGCCGGTTGCCGCCTGCGACGACGGCAGATAGCCCATCGCGACGGGTGCATTGAGGCTCGGCCCAAAACCGCCCGAGGTCACGGTGCCGATCTGCTCGGATGAGGTTGCGTCGACAAACAGCGCGGCGCCTTCGCGCACCGGCGCGCGGCCCTCGGGCCGCAAGCCGACCCGACGGCGCGAGGCGCCCGAGCCGAACTGCGAGAGAATCTGTGTCAGCACCGGCAAAGCCGCCGGCACGAGCACCGCCAGTGCGGCGGCTCTTCTGGATTGACCATTCCAGCGCGCCCTCGACCGGCGTGGTTGCCGTGTCGATGTCGTGGCCATAGAGGCAAAGCCCGGCCTCTAGCCGCAGGCTGTCGCGCGCGCCAAGCCCGATCGGCAGCACGTCGCTGTCATCAAGCAGTTTTGTTGCCAGCGCCTCGGCCTGCAGCGGCCGGCACCGAAATCTCAAAGCCGTCCTCGCCCGTATAGCCGGAGCGCGAAACAAAACAGTCGATGCCGTCGATCTCGGTGCGGACCGGAGTCCATGAACCGCATCGCGGCGACGTCTGCACAAAGTTTAGTCAGTACCGATTCGGCTTTCGGCCCCTGCAGCGCGATCAGCGCGCGATCGGGGAGGGGTTCGACGACGCAGGCGTCCGACAGATGCGCGCGCAGATGCGATTCGTCCTCGGCCTTGCAGGCGGCGTTGACCACCAGAAAGAGATGGTCGCCGAAATTCGCCACCATCAGATCGTCGAGAATGCCGCCGGCCTCATTGGTGAACTGCGCGTAGCGCTGCCGGCCGGGCGCGATCGCGACGATGTCCTGCGGCACCAGCCGCTCGAGCGCCAGCGCCGCATCCTCGAGCCTGCCGGATTTCGGGCGCAGCGCGATCTGGCCCATATGCGAGACGTCGAACAGGCCGGCCGCGTTCCTGACATGCAAATGTTCCCGCAGCACGCCGGCGGAATATTGCACCGGCATGTCATAGAAGGCGAACGGCACCATCTTGCCGCCGCGCGCCAGATGCAGGGCGTGCAGAGGGGTCTGCTTCAATGTGGATGGTTGTTCGCGCGCAAGCATCACGGAGCCCTCGCGGTTTCGCCGGGGAGGATTCCCCGCGAAAACCAGCAAAAAGCCCCATCTGTCGCTGTGCCTGAGAGTATTATCCCGTCGGCGGACGCCTTGAGGTAAAAACCCCTCGGCGTCTCTTTCCAGATGCTGTCAACGTCACGCGGTCCGTTTGCCTGAGAGTTTCCGGGGCGGTTGCTCCTTCGGCGCCGGCACTTAAGCCGATCTCTCCCGGCGTGACGCTCTTGAACAGATAGGAGAGAACCACGGCCGCGCCAAGCCTGTCAACGCAGCCGCAGCATTATCAACGGCTGTTGTGCTGCTGCGGCAAGCCCCTGATTAGCTTGGACAGTTTCTGCACACTTTCTGGACAGCGCGGCCACCCTTGTCTAAAAGCGGTGCGCCGGAAAGATCAGCTGTTTGCGGGCGAGTTCCCGGCCATTTTTTCGATTGGATGGACATGAGCGGCGTCAACGAGATCAGGTCGACTTTTCTGAATTATTTTGCCCAGAACGGCCACGAGATCGTGCCGTCGTCGCCGCTGGTGCCGCGCAACGACCCGACCCTGATGTTCACGGCGGCGGGCATGGTGCAGTTCAAGAACGTTTTTACCGGCGTCGAGAAGCGTTCCTATCAGCGCGCCACCACCGCGCAGAAATGCGTCCGCGCCGGCGGCAAGCACAACGACCTCGACAATGTCGGCTACACCGCGCGCCATCTCACTTTTTTCGAGATGCTCGGCAATTTCTCGTTCGGCGACTATTTCAAGGAGCGCGCGATCGAACTCGCCTGGAACCTGGTCACCAAGGAATTCGGGCTGAACAAGGACAAGCTGCTCGTCACCATCTACCACGACGACGATGAAGCGGCGGGCTACTGGAAGAAGATCGCCGGCTTCTCGGACGACCGCATCATCCGCATCGCGACCTCGGACAATTTCTGGGCGGCGGGCGACACCGGCCCGTGCGGTCCGTGCTCGGAAATCTTCATCGATCGCGGCGAGCACATCTGGGGCGGACCTCCCGGCAGTCCGGAAGAGGATGGCGACCGCTTCCTCGAATTCTGGAATTCTGGTGTTCATGCAGTTCGACCAGGTGACCAAGGAGCAGCGCCTGCCGCTGCCGCGGCCCTCGATCGACACCGGCATGGGGCTGGAGCGGATGGCCTGCATCCTGCAGGGCGTCGAAAGCGTGTTCGAAACCGATCTGTTCCGCAGCCTGATCGATGCGACGGGCTCGGCGCTCGGGCATGGTCCTGACAAGGACGACATCGCGTCATTCCGCGTCATTGCCGACCATCTGCGCGCGTCGTCGTTCCTGATTGCCGACGGCGTGCTGCCGTCGAACGAGGGCCGCGGCTATGTGCTGCGCCGGATCATGCGCCGCGCCATGCGGCATGCGCAATTGCTCGGCGCCAAGGACCCGCTGATGCATCGGCTGGTCTGGGCGCTGGTGCGCGAGATGGGCCAGGCCTATCCGGATCTGGTGCGCGCGGAAAATCTGATCGAGGAAACGCTGCGGCTGGAAGAGACGCGTTTTCGCAAAACGCTGGAGCGCGGTCTGTCGATCCTCGACGACAAGAGTGCGTCGCTCAAAAAAGGCGACATGTTCGACGGCGACACCGCGTTCACGCTATACGACACCTATGGCTTTCCGCTTGACCTGACGCAGGACGCGCTGAAATCGCGCGGCATCGGCGTCGACATCGCGTCATTCACCGATGCCATGGAGCGTCAGCGCAAGCAGGCGCGCGCGGCCTGGGCCGGCTCGGGCGATACCGCGACCGAGAACATCTGGTTTCCGCTGCGTGAAAAGCTCGGCGCCACGGAATTTCTGGGCTACGAGACCGAGAGCGCCGAGGGCGTCGTCGGAGCCATCGTCCGCGACGGCAAGGAAGTCGACAGCCTCAAGACCGGCGAGAGCGGTTCGATCGTTCTGAACCAGACCCCGTTCTACGGCGAGTCCGGCGGCCAGGTCGGCGACACCGGGATCCTGACCGGCCAAGGCGTCAAAGTGCGTGTCACCGACACCCAGAAAAAGGCCGGCGATCTCTTTGTGCATATCGGCACCGTGGAGCAGGGCACGCTGAAGCCCGGCACGGCGCTGGCGCTCGAAGTCGATCATATCAGGCGCGCATCGATCCGCGCGCATCATTCGGCGACGCATCTGTTGCATGAGGCGCTGCGCCAGGTGCTGGGCGATCACATCGCGCAGCGCGGCTCGCTGGTGGCGCCCGATCGGCTGCGCTTCGACTTCGTGCACCCGAAGCCGATCACGGCGGAAGAACTGGCGCGGGTCGAGGATATCGCCAACAACGTCGTGCTGGAGAATGACGAGGTCACCACCCGGCTGATGGGGGTGGATGACGCCCGCGACGCCGGCGCGCGCGCGCTGTTCGGCGAGAAATATGGCGACGAGGTGCGGGTGGTGTCGATGGGCAAGACCGCGCGCGAGCACGGCGCCAACGCGCTCGGCTGGTCGGTCGAGTTGTGCGGCGGCACCCATGTCAGGCGTACCGGCGATATCGGCCTTATCTCGGTCACCGGCGAGAGCGCGGTCGCCTCGGGCGTCCGCCGCATCGAGGCCTTGACGGGTAATCATGCGCGCAAGCACGCCAACGACACCATGGCGCTGGCGAAGACCGCGGCCGCCGAACTGCGCACCACGATCGACGACATGCCGGCGCGGATCGTAGCCCTGATGGAAGAGCGCAAGAAGCTCGAGCGCGATGTATCGGATGCGCGCAAGAAGCTCGCGATGGGCGGTGGCGCGTCAAGCGGTGGCGCGGCCGGCGGCAGTGGCGTGCGCGAGGTCGGTGGCGCCAAACTGCTGGCGCGCGCGGTCGAGGGCGTCGAGACCAAGGATCTGAAAAGCCTGGTCGATGACGGCAAGAAGCAGATCGGCTCCGGCGTGGTCGCGATCGTCGGCGTCACCGAAGACGGCAAGGCCGGCATCGTGGTTGGCGTCACCGCCGATCTCACGGCGCGGTTCAACGCGGTCGAACTGGTGCGCAAGGGTGCCGAAGCGCTCGGCGGCAAGGGCGGCGGCGGCCGGCCCGACATGGCGCAAGCCGGCGGTCCCGATGGCGCCAAGGCCGATGCGGCGCTGGCCGCGATCGAAAAGGCGATGGCGGGCGGTTAGGCTCGCACCACATTCGTCATGGCCGGGCTTGTCCCGGCCATCCACGTCTTGATCTAACAGCGGAGCCGTAAGACGTGGATGCCCGGGACAAGCCCGGGCACGACGAAATTTGGCGTTTCGCTTGAACGCCTAGCCCTTTTCAAGAACACGTAATCCGCGGAATAGGGCGCGCTCTTGGTGGCGCCGGCCTTGTCGCAGGCGCCGGTCGAGCTGGCCGCCTGACGTATTGATCCGCTGTACCGTGGTGACGGGCGTCAGCACGCCGCTGCCGCGGTGGGCGATCACGTCGAGCTTCAGCCAGGCAATATCGTTGGCGGTGGCGCCCGGGGCGTTGCCGGCGGCTTTGCCGGTGACGGCACTGCCGTCGACATCTTCCCAGTTCGGCCCGGCGTAGTGGCGGCCGACGGTTTTGCCGTCGGCCATCAGCGTTGCGATCGGTTCGCGAAACAGCCAGCCCAGTTTGCCGTCGGTGCCCGCCTTGCACTCGTAGACCTGCGCGCCTTCGGCATGAACCGACAGCACGATGGTTTCGCCCGGCGCCGCGATGGCGGCGGGGATTTCGGCCGCGCTCACGCTGAACGGCGAGGCTGCAAGCAACAGGGTAGAAAACGCCGCCGTTCGGAGATGCGGCATCTTCAACCCGCCATCGCCTTGGTGAGGTTTTCCGCGACCTTGTCGAGGAAGCCGGTGGTGGAAAGCCAGCGCTGGTCGGCGCCGACCAGGAGCGCGAGGTCCTTGGTCATGAAGCCGGCTTCGACGGTGTCGACGCAGACCTTCTCCAGCGTGGCCGCGAACTTCGCCAGCTCGGTGTTGTTGTCGAGCTTGGCGCGATGCGACAGGCCGCGGGTCCAGGCAAAGATCGACGCGATCGAATTGGTCGAGGTTTCCTTGCCCTTCTGATGCTCGCGGTAATGCCGGGTCACGGTGCCGTGGGCCGCCTCGGCCTCGACCACCTTGCCGTCCGGCGTCATCAGCACCGAGGCCATCAGGCCGAGCGAGCCGTAACCCTGCGCCACGGTGTCGGACTGCACGTCGCCGTCGTAGTTCTTGCAGGCCCAGACATAGCCGCCCGACCACTTCATCGCGGCCGCCACCATGTCGTCGATCAGGCGATGTTCGTAGACGATCTTCTTCTCATCGAATTTCGCCTTGAACTCCTTGTCGAAGATGTCCTGGAAGATGTCCTTGAAGCGGCCGTCATAGACCTTGAGGATGGTGTTCTTGGTCGAGAGATAGACCGAGTAATTCTTCGAAAGGCCCATATTGAGCGAGGCGCGGGCGAAATCGGCGATCGAATCGTCGAGGTTGTACATCTGCATGGCCACGCCGGCGCTGGGCGCCTTGAACACTTCGCGCTCGATCACGGTGCCGTCGTCGCCGACGAATTTCATCGACAGCGTGCCCTTGCCGGGAAACTTGATGTCGGTGGCGCGGTACTGGTCGCCATAGGCGTGGCGGCCGATGATGATCGGCTTGGTCCAGCCCGGCACCAGGCGGGGCACGTTCTTGCAGATGATCGGCTCGCGGAACACCACGCCGCCGAGGATGTTGCGGATGGTGCCGTTCGGCGACTTCCACATTTGCTTGAGGCCGAATTCCTTCACCCGCGCCTCGTCCGGGGTGATGGTGGCGCATTTGACGCCGACGCCGACCTTCTTGATGGCGTTGGCGGCATCCACCGTGACCTGATCGTCGGTCTTGTCGCGGTACTCCATCCCAAGATCGAAATACATCAGGTTCATATCGAGGAACGGGTTGATCAGCTTGTCCTTGATGTACTGCCAGATGATCCGGGTCATTTCGTCGCCATCGAGTTCGACGACGGGGTTGGTCACCTTGATTTTTGCCATGGAGATCGGGCCTTACCTTGAGAGTGTCTGTTGGCTTGGGGCGGGGGAACAAAGCCGTTCCGGTCAGGCCCTATAGCATCGCCGCCACAAGCGTGGAAGCCGAATGGCTGTGCAGGTCAGCCCCGCTTCAGGCGAGGCCTGAAACCAAGCTCCAGCCGCCCGCCGGCGCCGGGGTTTGGCGGGGTCCCGGGATTGGTCCCGGCTTCCAGGCGTCAGCTAGAACGGCGCCTGCGTGGCGGTGCCGGCCACCACATACCAGGTCACGAACAGGCCGCAGATCAGCGCGCCCGGCAGGCTCGAGCCGGTACGCCGCCAGGTGAAGGTCGCGACCACCGCGCAGATCGCCAACAGCGGCACGAACTGGATCGCGACGATGGTGGACAGCGGCACAAAACCGGGGTCGGGCAGCGGATTGAACAGCTTTCCGGTCAGCCACAGCGTGCCGTATTGCAGAGCCAGCAGGACGATGAAGCCGAGCGTCAGCGCCAGGATGTTGGTCAGATAAAGCGCGCCACGCGGGGTAGCCATGGTCGAGAAATTCCGGTGCAGCACGTGCAGCGCGACCACGAAGAACGCGGTGAACGGCAACAAATAGATCAGGAAAATGAGAAACTGTTTGGCGCTCATCAGCTTCAGCGCGACGATCCAGAACCGGAAGTCGATCTTGAAGGCAAGATCGGCCAGCCACAATGCGGCATAGCCGATGATGATGGTCGCCAGCGCGATCACGATCGAGGGGCCAATGATGCCGGCACGGCTGGCGCGTTTGGGCGCGAACGGCATCAGGACAAGCGCAATCAGCGCGTTGATGATGGCCCAGACCATGATCTGGTTGGTGATGCCCTGCGGCAGCCACGCTACGGGCTTTACCAAGGTGCCGGCCAGCGCAAAGGCCGGGTAATAGGTCAGCGCCGGAATGAAGGCGGAGAGGATCAAGGCCGCCTTCCAGCGGCCGCCACTGGCCGCGGAGTGCGCCGGCATGGTGCCGTCAGCGATGACGGGCAGCCGCAAATGCGAGAAATACGGCGCCTCCAACAGGCCGTCGAACGCGCCGATCAGCAGCGCCACAAAGCCGATCAGCGCCACCAGCGTGCCGATTTCCTTGCGGAACCAGATCTGGTCGCTGGATGGCTTGGGCGTGCCGCCCTGCAGGGTTTTTGCGAACCAGTCGAGGCTGTAGCCGATAGCCTCGTTGGAAATGTGCTCGGCTGGATGGGTCATGGCGGGCGTGTAGAGCACCCGCGCGGTGCCCTGGGCGATGTCGCCATAGATCTTGCCGGGCTCGACCGGCCCGGTGGTGCCAAACAGCGCCCACAGTTTTGGACTCGTGGTGACGTCCCGCGCCAGGTCGACGCCCCACATCAAGGTCGAAAATTCCTCATATTTTGCGAATACCAGCGCGACATTGCGCGGCCAGCTTGCGGTGCCTTCGGCGGCGAACGGTTTGCCGGTCGAAGACCCCTCCAGCACCATCGATTTATAGTCGTTCGGCATCGCGGTCGCGGCCGCCAAAATGGTCCAGCCGCCCATCGAGTGGCCCTCGAGGCCGATATTGGCCTTGTCGACGAAGTCGAGGCTGCGCAGATGCGCCAGCCCGTCGGGGCCCCCGAATCCGTTGGCGAAGGCGGGCGGGTCGCTATAGCCGTGGCCGGTCTGGTCGAGCGCGAGCACCACATAGCCGCGGCGGGCGAATTCGATGGCAAAGCCGTCCTGGGTCTCGCGCGAGTTGATGTAGCCATGGACCGCGAGGATGCCGGGCGCCGGCGTCTGTGCGGTGGCATTCGGCGGGACATAGAGCAGGGCGCTCATGGTGTTGCCGTTGGCGCCCTTGAAACGCACATCCTCGATCCGGATGCCGCCGGATGTCTGGGTCAGCCAGGCCAGAACGCCTCCGGCCACAATCAGGATCACGCCAACAATCGCCAGTGACCATCTGCCCCGCATGGTGTCCTCCCGATGTGTCCGCGGCCGTTGAGATTCGGCCGTCTGGATCGCTTTGCAGCTTCGCTTTGGTTGTGATTCCTACCGTATCCGAAAGGGATGCGCGCGCAAGCCAAGGCGGCGTCGGGCTGCGTCAGGCTGTGCACAGCATCGCGGAAGCTTCCATCGGCAGCTTCACCCCCGCCGGTAAGTGGATTATTTCACTTGAGAAATTCTCCCAATCGGGTCATCGACTGCGGTTGCGGCTAAGGTTTTGGATCAATGCCTTCGGAACTTGATTCAAAATCCTCACGCGTTGAATCGGAGAGTGAAGCGAGATGTCCGGCTCGGGCACCGACAAGACCAAATCAGGCCGCGATCTCGCAGGGCCCGTCGTCATCCTGGTCGAGCCGCAGCTCGGCGAGAACATCGGCATGGCCGCGCGCGCGATGGGCAATTTCGGGCTGAGCCGGCTTCGGATCGTCAACCCGCGCGACGGCTGGCCGAACGTCCACGCCCGGCGCGCCGCTTCGGGCGCCGACCATGTCCTGGATGGCGCCGAGCTGTTCGACACGGTGGCCCAAGCGGTGGCCGACTGCACCCTGCTGTTTGCCACCACCGCGCGCGCCCACGACCAGGCCAAGCCGGTGGTTGGCCCGGAAGGGGCCGCGCGCGAGATCGTCGCGCATAGCGCCCAGGGCGGCGGCGAGGCCGGCATCCTGTTCGGCCGCGAGCGCGCGGGCCTCTTGAACGAAGAGGTCGCGATCGCCAACCGCATCATCACCTTTCCAGTCAATCCCGGCTTTGCCTCGCTCAACCTCGCCCAGGCCGTGCTGCTGATGGGCTATGAATGGTTCAAGCTGTCGACCGCGGGTGCATTGCCGTTCGCGATGCCGGAACGCTCCGAGCCGGCCTCGCAACACCAGATGGACGCGTTCTTCGACAATCTGGTGCGCGAGCTCGACAAGGTCGAATTTTTGCGCCCGGCCGAGAAGCGCGACACCATGCTGGTCAATCTGCGCAACATATTTACGCGGATGGATCCGACCAAACAGGACATGCACACGCTGCACGGCGTGGTGATGGCGATCGCGGAAGGCCGCAAGGGGCCGGCCAAGGGCGGCGTGCTCGACGGCGAACAGGCGACGCGGCTGCGGGCGCTGCTCGCCGAGCACGGCCAGGGCATCCACCCATCGGAGGCCGGCGGCACCGTGCGCGGGCTGGCGCGGCTATTGAGACGCAATCCGACCGATGCCGAGCGCATCCTGTGGCAGGCCCTGAGCAGCGACCGCCGCTTTGCCGGCCAGTTCAAGCGGCAGACGCCGGTGGGACGGCAAATCCCCGATTTCGTGTCGTTCGTGCACCGCATCGCGATCGAGCTGATCAATCCGGCCGAGAGCGATCTGATCGCCAGCGACCGCGCCGCGCGGCGGGCCTGGCTGGAGCAGCGCGGCTACCGGGTGATCGAAATGACCGCGGCCGGCATCGAGGCCGATGTCGCGGCCGAATTGGCGCGGCTCGAAGCCGGGATGCAGCAGTCTCCCTAAAAATCACCTGCAAAATCCCGTTGGATATCAGTGCCTTCCCCGGCTGATTTGGCACGCTACTTGCGTGCAAAATCATGCAACCACCACGCGGGAGAACGCCCATGAAACGATCCGACCTCACTGAAAAGCTGCTCGATATCAAGCGCGAGAAAGGCTGGAGCTGGAAACATATCTGCGAGCAAATCGGCGGCTATTCCGAAGTCCTGATCGTCGGCGCCATTCTCGGCCAGATGAAGCTGACAAAACCGCAGGCCGCCAATGCCGCCGAGTTGTTCGGGCTGTCGAAGTCCGAAACCGCGATGCTCAACGAGGTGCCGATGCGCGGCATGCCGATGCCGCCGACCGATCCCTTGATCTATCGTTTCTACGAACTGGTGATGGTCAACGGCCCGGCCTGGAAGGCGCTGATCGAGGAGGAGTATGGCGACGGCATCATGTCGGCGATCGATTTCGACATGGTGATGGAACGCCTGCCCAACCCCAAGGGCGATCGGGTCAAGATCACGATGTCGGGCAAATTCCTGCCGTACAAATATTACGGCGCCAGCGGCAATGTGCCGGAATACGGGTTCAAGGAGGGGTAGGCGAATAGTGAGTAGCGAATAGCGAATAGGGGAGAAGGCTTTCTACTCGCCATTCGCGACCCTTCTCACTTTCCCGCTTTCACCTGGGCGATGGCCTCCGCCATCAACCGATCCATGGTAGCGCGAAGCTCGGCCTCGGTCAGCGCAACGCCCTTGGCCGCAAGATCGGTGGTCACTTTGCCGGCCGCGCCGCCGGTTGCAATCGAAATCGGCGGCGACCACTTCCCTAGCGTAGGCGGTGGCGGCGTCGCCGGACAGGCCGAGCTTCTCCGCCGCCCAGAGGCCCAACAGCTTGTTGCGGCGCGCATCGGCCTTGAATTTCAGCTCCTCGTCGAGCGCGAATTTCTTCTCAAAACCCTCTTCGCGCTTGTCGAATGTGGTCATGGCCAGGTTCCGGTCTTGGGCGCGAGGGCGGCGCGGGTGGCTACTGGCGGCAGCGCGCCCGGATGCCTAGATAACCATAGAGAATCGTTAAAACAACGGACGGAATGCCGTCAGCAAGAGGGTAAAACTCGGCTTCCCCAGGCCCGGATCGATTGTACTGGGGGGGCCAATCGGATAGGTTGCCTGCAGGCTCGGTTCTTGTTCTGTTTTCGGTCGTCACGTTCAAGTTCTTAGCCTTCACGGCAGCTCCGTCGTGGGTCGCATCCCTTGTCATCCGGAGCACACCAAATTCATGGATTTCAACAACACACGGTACATCCCAATGAGCCGTCGACGCCGCATTTATGAAGGCAAGGCCAAGGTTCTGTATGAAGGTCCGGAGCCGGGAACCCTGATCCAGCACTTCAAGGACGATGCGACCGCGTTCAATGCCAAGAAACACCAGGTGATCGAGGGCAAGGGCGTCCTCAACAACCGGATTTCGGAGTACCTGTTTCAGCACCTCAACGACATCGGGGTGCCGACCCATTTCATCCGCCGCCTCAACATGCGCGAGCAACTGATTCGCGAAGTCGAGATCGTGCCGCTCGAAGTGGTGGTGCGGAATGTGGCGGCGGGATCGCTGTCGCAGCGGCTCGGGATCGAGGAAGGTACCCAGTTGCCGCGCTCGATCATCGAGTTCTACTACAAGAACGACCAGCTCAACGACCCCATGGTCTCCGAGGAGCACATCACGGCGTTCGGCTGGGCCACGCCGCAGGAGATCGACGACATCATGGCGCTGGCGATCCGCGTCAACGACTTCCTGACCGGGCTGTTTCTCGGCATCGGCATCCGGCTGGTCGATTTCAAGATGGAATGCGGCCGCCTGTTCGAGAACGAGATGATGCGAATCATCGTCGCCGACGAGATCTCGCCGGATTCGTGCCGGCTGTGGGACATCAAGTCGAACGAGAAGCTCGACAAGGACCGTTTCCGCAGGGATCTCGGTGGCCTCCTGGAAGCCTACACCGAAGTGGCAAAACGGCTCGGCATCCTGATGGAAAACGAGCGCCCCGTGGGTTCGGGGCCGGTGCTGGTGAAGAGCTGAGGTCAGTTCCTGTGAAAGCACGCGTGACCGTTACGCTGAAGACCGGCATCCTCGATCCCCAGGGCAAGGCCATCGAAGGCGCGCTGAAATCGCTCGGCGTCGATGGCGTCGCCAGCGTCCGCCAGGGCAAGGTGTTCGACATCGAGCTGGCGGGCTCCGACAAGGCCAAGGCGCGAGGCGGCGCTGAAAGACGCCGCCGACAAGCTGCTGGCGAACACCGTGATCGAGAATTATCGGGTTGAATTTTGAGCTAGGCAGCACGTGATCGATGAAATCCGCCATCCTCGTCTTTCCCGGCATCAATCGCGAGCGCGACATGGCGCGCGCGTTGAAACTGATTCCGGCCATGAGCCGGCGATGGTCTGGCACGCCGAGACCGCGCTGCCTGAGGGCACCGATCTCGTGGTGGTGCCCGGCGGATTTTCCTACGGCGATTATCTGCGCTGCGGCGCCATTGCCGCGCGCGCGCCGGTGATGGACGCGGTGCGCGACTTTGCTGCCGACGGCGGCCTCGTGCTCGGCGTCTGCAACGGCTTTCAGATCCTGTGCGAGTCCGGCCTGCTGCCCGGCGTGCTGATGCGCAACGCGAAGCTAAAATTCATCTGCATCGATGTGCATCTGCGGGTCGAGCGCTCCGATACGCCGTTCACCCGCGGCTACAATGCCGGCCAGGTCATCCGGGTGCCGATCGCCCATGGCGAGGGCAATTACGAGGCCGATGAAGAGACGCTGAAGCGGCTCGAAGGCGAGGGGCGGGTGCTCTATCGCTATTGCTCGGCCGACGGCGTGGTCGACGAGCGCGCCAATATCAATGGCGCGGCGCATTCGATCGCCGGCATCGTCAACGAGCGCGGCAACGTGCTCGGCATGATGCCGCATCCGGAAAACCACGTCGAAGCCATCATGGGCTGCACCGACGGCCGCGGCCTGTTCGCGGGCCTGGTCGCGCATCTCGCGCACGCGGCCTAAATTCTCAAAAACGTTACGAATAACGGCTCCCCTGAAGCGATCCGGGGGTGAAGCCGTTCGTCTCCGTCACGCCGTCACAGATCGGTGTGGACGATCGCCCGCGGTGACGCGGCCATCGGCTGGCCTGAAACTTGCTGAGTTTCCTGTGACCATTGATGGGAGCGATATCATGCTCATTCGCAAGGCATTCTGCACGTTTGTACTCGCTGCTGCGGCCCTTTCGTCCAGCGCGGCGACGGCCGAAACCACGCTGCGCATCGCCATGACGGCGTCGGATATTCCCACCGCGACGGGACTGCCGAACAACGGCTTTGAAGGCATGCGCTTCCTCGGCTATCCGATCTTTGAAGGATTGGTGCTGTGGGATCTGACCCGAACGGACCGGCTGGCGCCGCTTCGCCCCGGCCTCGCGGAGAAGTGGGAGCAGGATCCGTCCGACAGCAAGACCTGGATATTCCATCTGCGTCATGGAGTGAAATTCCACGACGGCACGGATTTCAACGCCGATGCCGTGATCTGGAATCTCGATCGCTATTTCAACAATGCAAGCCCGCAATTCGAGGCGCCGAGTTCGGCGATGTCGCGGGCGCGCGTGCCGCTGATGGGCAGCTACAGGAAAGTCGACGACAATACGGTCGCGATCACCACGACGAAGCCGGCATCTTATTTTCCCTATATGGCGGTCTATCTTCTGTTCACTTCGCCCGCTTCGTTTGAAAAGGCCGGACATGACTGGGCCAAGGTCGCGACCTTGCCGGCGGCCGGCACTGGGCCGTTTCGCATCACCAAAATCGTGCCCCGCCAGGAGGCCGATCTCGCGCGCTGGGACGGTTATTGGGATGCGAGCAAGATGGCGAAGGTCGACAATGTCGTCCTGATGCCGATTCCTGAAGCCAATTCGCGGCTCGCCGCCTTGCGTTCCGGCCAGGTCGACTGGATCGAGGTGCCGCCGCCCGACGGCATCGATTCGCTGAAATCGGCAGGCTTCACCATCACCACCGGCTCGTACCCGCATGTCTGGCCATGGTTCTACAATATCGGCGCGACCAACAGCCCGTTCAGGGATGTCCGGGTTCGCCAGGCCCTGAATTACTGCATCGACCGGGACGGATTGGTGTCGTTGCTCAACGGCACAGCGGAGCCTTCGGTCGGCTGGCTCAAGACCAGCGATCCCGAGTTCGGATCACCGGTGAACCATTACAAGTTCGATCCCGCCAAGGGCAAGGCGCTGCTGGCCGAGGCCGGATACACCGCGGCGAAACCGCTGTCGTTCAAGGCGATGATTTCCAATTCGGGCTCAGGCCAGATGCTGCCGTTGCCGATGAACGAATTCCTGCAGCAAAATCTGAAAGAGGCCTGCGGCGTCAATGTCGAATTCGACGTGATCGAATGGCAGGTGTTGTTGACGGCGGCCCGCGCCACGCCCGACAGTCCAAGCCTGCAAGGTCGCCATGGTGCTCAACATCAGTTCGCCATCGTCGGATGCCGGCGTGATGGCGCGTTATTTCGCAGCCGCCAACTTCTCGCCGAACGGCTTTAATTTCGAGCGATGGAAGGACGACGCGTTCGAGGATGCGCTCAAAACGATTGCCGAAGCCACGGATCCCGCGGTGATCGCGGCGGCCTATCGCAAGGCGCATGAACGTCTGGTCGACAATCCACCCTGGCTTTACATCGTTCACGACCTCAACCCGCGCGCGATGAGCCCGAAGGTAAAGGGTTTTGTCTCGCCGCAATCGTGGTTTGTCGATCTAACGCTGGTCGGAATCAAGTAAATGCCGAGCGAGCGTGCGGCGGCGTAAATGTTGGCGGTTGGTTCTAGCTTTCGGGCTGCCAGATAATGCCCGGACGTTCGCGGACCGCAGCTTCCGGAATCGCCGCGGGATAACCCAGACAAAACACTGCAACCGGCGTCAGCGCTGAAGGGATGCCCAGCTCGGCCTTGATTTCCGTGTCGAGACAAAACGTCGGCGAGCCGACCCAGCAGGTTGCCAATCCCCGCGCATGGGCCGAGAGCATCAGGTTCTGGCCGGCACGGCAGCAGTCGCCGACCGGTCCGGAAATGATGATCAGCGCCGGCGCATCCCAGAAAATCTTGAAGCCGGGCCGTTCGAGCCAGTCCCTACCAGTTCCGGCCGGACGGTTATTCCTGGTGTAGTCGATCGCCCGCGCGCCATAGGCCGCGATCCGCGCGACGCCTTCAACGACATTGAAGGCCCAGGGGACCTGTCCCCGGAACGGCGGCGGCGCCTGCGCGGCGTCCAGGATCACGCTTTCGATCAGCTCGCGGCCGACCGGCCTGGGATCGTAGGATCGTACCGACCGGCGCCCGTGGATCGCTTCAATAACGTCCATCTCGTCCTCCGAGGGCAGTAATTCGCGAGCGGACAATAGGCGAGTTCCGAGGTCCTCAGCTCGCGCGAAACCGGCTGATCAAACTTCGATAGCCGCCGCTTGGAATCGTCATCGCGCCGACGCCCGCCATCACGAGTATAAGGCCGAGCACGAGATTCGGCGGTACGGTTTCGCCGAGCAGCAGCACCGACAGGCCGACCCCGATCGGAATGCGCAGGTAGCCTTGCGCATTGGTGATGAGGGTGCCGAGCCGCATCAGGCACATATAGAACAGCATCAGCCCGAGCGCGCTGGAGAATATTCCCATCGTGATGGTGGCGGTGAGCGCCTGCGTGGTCGGGTGCAAGGTCCAGGGGTGATCGACGATCAGCGACACCGGCAACAGCAGCGTGCCGCCGAACCAGAGCGATCCGGCCGCCACCACCATCGGATCGTAGTCCGATAGCCGAAGCCCGAAGATCGTGGCGCAGGCAAACGAAACCGTCGCGAGCAGGATCAGCAGCTCTGCCAAAATGTCGTGGCCGAGGCCTGACAACGCGTCGAGACCGATGATCACGGCGGTGCCGGCCAGGCCGAGAACGGCGCCCGCGAGTTTCATCAGCGTGGCCGGCTCGTGCCGCGTGATGGCCCAGGTAATCACGAAAGCGAAGATCGGCGTCGTCGAGGCCAGCACCACGGTGCTCGAGGCCGGCACGAACTGCTGCGCCCAGGTGATCATCAAAAACGGGATGGTCGAATTGATGGTCTGCTGGAACGCGAACAGCTTCCATGCCCTGGGATCGGTCGGAATGCGGATGCCGCGCAGCGTGAGGATGATGGTGAGGAACAGCGCCGCGGTGAGCGAGCGCGCCGAAATGAAGGTGATCGGCGGGATCGAGCCGAGGCCGATCTTGGTCAGCGGGTAGGTCGAACTCCAGCAGCACGCCAGCATCAGCAGCAGCGCGTAGTCGCGCCAGCCGTGCGCGGCCTTTGCCGAACTGGCAGGGTCGGGTGCCGGCGCCGGCGCGATGCCGGCTTCGATCTCGGCAATGTTCTCCGGCAACTCTGCTTGCGGCGGATTCTCCAGTTTCAAATCCGCATACTCCGGCTAGCCGGAGGTAGACGTTGCGGGTGGCGTGCGCGGCTTCACCCGTTTGATGCTACCGGAAAACGTGAATAGCGGCCGCTCGCCGGATTTCAGGATGCCGCGCAGGAAGATCATCGAGCCGCCGGCGCGGGTGACTTCACCTGATCCTTCGATCAGTTCGCCTTCCCGTGCGGCGTCGAGGAACTCGCAACCGAACGACACCGTCACCGCGGGGCCCTCGAGGATCGGCGAGGCGATCGCGAACAGGCAATAATCGGCAAACGACATGAAGGCGCCGCCATGGACGTTCTTGGCGGAGCCGTTGAGGTGCTTCTTCTCGACCCGGAACGCGCAACGGATGCTGCCGTCGTCCTCGGTGCGGTGCCAGAATGGCCCGTTATGGGTTTCGAAATTGTCGCGGGTCCAGTTCCGCCAACCCGTGAATTCACCCTCGGTCGCGACATCCAGGCCGAGGTCGTGGCGGTATGCGGTTTTGCTGACGTCATCCACGCGATTTGAGCCTTCAAAGGAGGGTTTTGCGACTTAAATCCGATCTATCCGCGATGTGCAAATCCGAAGGGCTGCCGGTGCACCCGCAAAGCTCTGGACATCAGGAAATTGCGCCATAAAAGGCCTTTTCGCTCCCCTCCGATCTCCCTAATAAGGGCCTCATGAACCAGCCGCAAATCACCCCCGAACTCGTCGCCAGCCATGGCCTCAAGCCCGACGAGTACGAGCGCATTCTCAAGCTGATCGGCCGGGTGCCGAGTTTCACCGAGCTCGGGATTTTTTCCGCGATGTGGAACGAGCATTGCTCGTATAAATCCTCGCGGCTGCATTTGCGCGGGCTCCCGACCAAGGCGTCATGGGTGATCCAGGGGCCGGGCGAGAATGCCGGCGTGATCGATATCGGCGACGGCCAGGCGGTGGTGTTCAAGATGGAGAGCCACAACCACCCGAGCTACATCGAGCCGTATCAGGGCGCGACCACCGGCGTCGGCGGCATCCTGCGCGACGTGTTCACCATGGGCGCGCGCCCGATCGCCTGCCTCAATGCGCTGAGCTTTGGCGCGCCCGAACATCCCAAGACCCGCCATCTGGTTTCCGGCGTGGTGGCCGGCGTCGGCGGCTACGGCAACTCGTTTGGCGTGCCGACTGTCGGCGGCCAGGTGCGTTTCCATACCCGTTATGACGGCAACATCCTGGTCAACGCGATGGCGGTTGGTCTTGCCGATACCGACAAGATTTTCTACGCGGCGGCTTCCGGCGTGAACATGCCGATCGTCTATCTCGGCTCCAAGACCGGCCGCGACGGCATCCACGGCGCCTCGATGGCGTCGGCCGAATTCGACGATGATTCCGCCGAGAAGCGCCCCACCGTGCAGGTCGGCGATCCCTTCGCCGAAAAGCTGCTGCTGGAAGCCTGCCTCGAGATCATGGAAGCCGATTGCGTGATCGCGATCCAGGACATGGGCGCGGCGGGCTTGACCTGTTCGGCGGTGGAGATGGGCGCCAAGGGCGATCTCGGCGTCGATCTCGATCTCGACGCGGTGCCGACCCGCGAGGCCGGCATGAGCGCCTACGAGATGATGCTCTCCGAGAGCCAGGAGCGCATGCTGATGGTGCTCAAGCCGGAAAAGGAAAAACAGGCCGAGGCGATCTTCCGCAAATGGGGGCTGGATTTCGCGGTCGTCGGCTACACCACGCCGAGCAAGCGCTTTGTCGTCAAGCATGGCGGCGACGTGATGGCCGATTTGCCCATCAAGGAGCTCGGCGACGAGGCGCCGCTGTACGATCGCCCGCATGTCGAAACGCCGCTATTGCCGACCATCCGCGCGCAGGACGTCAAGCCGCCCATCGGCATCATGCCGGCGCTGGAAAAACTGATCGCCACGCCGGAGCTTTGCTCGCGGCGCTGGGTCTGGGAGCAATATGACCACGTCATTCTCGGCAATACCGTGCAGCGTCCCGGCGGCGACGCCGCGGTGGTGCGGATCGAGGACGGCCCGAAGGGGCTGGCGCTGACGGTCGACGTCACGCCGCGCTATTGCGAGGCCGATCCCTATCAGGGCGGCCTGCAGGCGGTGGCCGAGGCTTGGCGCAACATCACCGCGGTCGGCGGCCGGCCGCTGGCGATCACTGACAACCTCAATTTCGGCAATCCGGAGCGGCCCGAGATCATGGGCCAGTTCGTCGGCTGCCTGAAGGGTATCGCGGAAGCCTGCCGCACGCTCGACTTCCCCGTCGTGTCCGGCAACGTCTCGCTCTACAACGAGACCAACGGCCGCGGCATCCTGCCGACGCCCTCGATCGGCGGCGTCGGCCTGCTGGATGACTTCACCAAATCCGCGACGCTGGCATTCAAGGCCGCGGGCGAGGCGATCCTGTTGATCGGCGACGTCAAGGGCTGGCTCGGCCAGTCGGTTTATTTGCGCGACGTCTGCGGCCGCGAGGAGGGCGCTCCGCCGCCGGTCGATCTCGGGGCTGAAAAGCGCAATGGCGACGTGGTGCGCGGCATGATCCACGCGGGCACGGCGACCGCGGTGCACGACATCTCCGATGGCGGATTGCTGGTGGCGCTCGCGGAAATGGCGATGGCCAGCGGCATCGGCGCGCAACTATTGGCTGCGCCGGCCTCGATCGTGCCGCATGCCTATTGGTATGGCGAGGACCAGGCGCGCTACATCGTCACCGTGCCCGGGCAGGACGCCGGTCTGGTGCTGGCCAAGATGAAGGGCGCGGGCGTGCCCTGCGCGCGGATCGGCACCACAGGCGGCGACGCCATCGTCGTCGCAGGTGAAACGCCTGTTGCGATCGCCGCGCTGAAGGCCGGTTTTGAAGGCTGGTTTCCCGCCTACATGGCCGGCGCCAGCTAGGGTAAATCAGAGACCGCGACGAGCATGGTGAGGCTGAGCGCGGTCGCGATCAAAATGGCCGATAATCCCATTGTGTGTCCTTCGAGCTGGTGCTTCAAGCCTCCTTGGACACGCCTCTCCCTGCAGCAATTTATGCAGGTTTGATGCCAATCTCGGCGATGAATTGGTCCGTTAAAGTACGTGGTTGGCGCCGGGGATTTTGCGCAGCACCGCCGTCACCGCCCAGCTGAAGATCACCGTCAGCACGAAAGCGATGGTTGCCTTGACGATCGCGGACAGGTCGTAATTGAACATCGCGTATTGCAGCCACAGCACGATCGGATAGTGCACCAGGAACATGCCGTAGGCATCGGCCTGCATCCGGTCGAGCATGTTCCAGGGACGTTTCGTGCCCAGGAAAAACCCGAGGATGGCGAACAGGATCGCGGCGCTGAAAGCCGTGAGCAGCAGGCTGTAGATCGCGAGATACCAGACCGGCTGGGTGGGCGGATTGCCCAGAATTTCATGCTTGATGTAGATCATCACCCACATCAGCGCATAGGGAACGAGGGTGGCGACGATCCAGCCCCAGCTGCTTCTCGCCAGCCGTCCATCCGCGCCCAGGACGCCTTGATTGAGATTTGCGGCGCCGATGCCGGCGCCGATGAAGAAATAGGCCGCATATAACAGGATACGGCTCGCCTGCACCGAGAACGGCCCGAACTCGAACCAGCGATTGGGGCTGTAATAGATCAGCGCCGGCACGTAGACGATGGCGGTGACCGCGAACAGGAACAGGAAGAATTTTGCCGGATGCTCGAAGCATCGCTGCGACAGGCGGTTGATCGGATCGAGCAGGTTCGGTGATATCAGGTGCAACAGCGTCGCCACCAGATCGTAGGCGAACAGCACCCAGACGAACCAGATCGGACCGCTCGGCCACGGTCCGACCGTCACCGTTTTCCACCAGAAGGAGGCAAAAGTCAGATCGGGGTCGTGCCGGAGCGCGATGGCATAATAAGCCAGCGGAATGACCGTGACCGCGGCGATCGCGAACGGCAGGCCGAGCCGCATCAGGCGGTCGCGTAGATGGGTTGCCGTCGATTTGCGCGACAGGCTCGGCCACACGAACAGGCCCGACAGGAAAAAGAATGCCGCCATGAAGAAACTGTCGGTGGCGGTGACCACGACGTCGAAGCCGATCCACGTCTTCGGGTCGGTATGCCCGAAATAAGTATAGGGAATCACCGCGTGGTGCAGCACCACTACCAGCGTCAGGAAGCTGCGCGCGCGGTCGAACGCGAAATTGCGCGTGGTCGCTTTCGGCACCGCCTGCGCCCGCGCTGAGAAATCCGAATGAGAGATCGACGTCATGCACGCCCCGGCTGCATTATCGTGGGCAATGTTGCCGCCGGGAACCCGATTCAGCAAGGCCCAATCTTCTGGTAAACCTACGTCGCGCAGCCGATCCGGGATTGACTAATCATGCTGTCCCGGGGGCCGATGGAACCAGTTCCGCCGCCCGAAGTTAGGTCGGCGTCATTTGGGCGCCGCCGCTATCGCGGCGCGAAACTGGAGGGAATGGACCGTGACACTGCTGAAATGGGCGCTGATTTTCTTTCTGGTGTCGGTCGTCGCCGGTATCCTCGGTTTTACGGGCATTTCGGCGGCCTCCGCGGATGTCGCGCGCATCCTGTTCTACGTTTTCGTCGTGATCTTCCTGGTGCTGCTGATCCTCGGGCTTACGATCTTCAGGGTGTAGCGGGAGCAATATCCCCAGCCGTCGTCATGGCCGGGCTTGTCCCGGCCATCCACGTCTTTGGCGCCAACAAGGAAGTAAGACGTGGATGCCCGGGACAAGCCCGGGCATGACGATGAAGTTAGCGCTCGCGCTGACGAGTACGGACTACGCCACTTCCTCGATCTTGACCTTGTCGGGATAGAACGCCAGATGGCCTGAAATCTCCGCCATCGCCGGGAACGGCGTCTCGTAGGTCCAGATCGAATTTTCCAGCGTCTTGCCGTCCGCTGTGACGCTGTAATAGCTGGCGTCGCCCTTGTAAGGGCAATGCGTGGTGCGCTCGGTGCGCTGGAGCAGGGCCATGTTGGCGTCGCTGCGCGGCACATACTGCACTGCCGGATAACTCGCTTCCTTCAGGGTCAGCGCATGGGTGGTGTCGGCGATGACGACACCGCCGGCGCTGACGCGGATACGCTTGGGGTTCGCGGTAATGGTGATGGGGTGGTCGGGGCCCGGGAGTTTCATGATTTTGCGCCTTTTTCGGTCAGCCCGTTGTGATCGGCCGGACTTGATCCAGGATTTAAAACGATTGAAACGGGAATATAGTGCCGAAAAGCGTGACCTAGAAGGGTACCCGCGCTAGGTTTGGCCGTCACGGTCGCGCGAGCCGGACAAGATTCGTAGCCCCTTAGCCCTGCTGGAGAATATCTGGATGCCGATGGACGCCCGCGAGATCGAATCGATGATCAAGGCAGCGATTCCCGACGCCGAGGTGACGATCCGCGATTTGGCCGGCGACGGCGACCATTATGCCGCCACGGTGATTTCGGCCTCGTTCCGCGGCAAATCCCGGGTCCAGCAGCACCAGATCGTCTATCAGTCGCTCAAGGGCCAGATGGGCGGGGTGCTGCACGCGCTGGCGCTGCAGACCGGGGTCCCCGAAGGCTAGGTCGGGGAAGGCTGGGTCAGGGGCATGGCAGGGGACGAGCCACGCGGCGCGCTGTATCGTCCGCTGGTGCCGAACCAGCATAGCCGCGTCACCTATGCGGAATTGTTCTTCGACCTGGTGTTCGCGTTCGCGGTGACGCAGATCTCGCACACGCTGCTCGGCCGCTTTACCCCGCTCGGAGCGCTGCAGACCACGCTGTTGTTTCTCGGCGTCTGGTGGCTGTGGGTCTACTCGGTTTGGGTCACCAACTGGCTCGACCCCGAACGGACGCCGGTTCGCGTGATGCTGTTTGGCCTGATGCTCGGTGGACTGGTGCTGTCGACCTCGATTCCAAAGGCCTTCGAATCGCGAGGACTTTGGTTCGCGCTGGCCTACAGCGCGATGCAGGTCGGGCGCACGATTTTCCTGCTGGTCTCGACGCCGCGGCACCGGACCGCGGCGCGCCTGAATGCCCTGCGCATCCTGACATGGCTCTCGGTGTCAGCCGTGTTCTGGATATCGGGCGGATTTGCCGAAGGGCAGACACGGCTGGGGCTGTGGGCGGTCGCGCTCGCGATCGAATATGTGTCCCCGGCGGTGCGGCTCTGGATTCCGAAATACGGCGCCTCGTCGGTCGCCGACTGGATGATCGAGGGCGGCCACATGGCCGAGCGCAGCGCCGGTTTTATTATCATCGCGCTCGGCGAATCCATCGTCGTTACGGGTGCAACCTTTGCCGAACTGCCCTGGACCGCGGATCATGTCGCGGCTTTCCTGTCGGCGTTGCTGGGCAGCATCGCGATGTGGTGGATCTATTTCCACAAGGGCGCCGAAGCCGGCTCCGAGCAGATTTCGAAATCCAGCGAACCCGGCCGGCTGGGGCGGCTGGCCTACACCTATCTGCACATGCCGATCGTGGCCGGCATCATCGTCTCGGCGGTGGCCGACGATCTGGTGCTGACGCATCCCGAGGGCCATTCCGACTTACGGACGTCGTTGTGCGCGATCGGCGGCCCGTTGCTGTTCCTGGTCGGGACCATCCTGTTCAAGCAGACGTTTCGCGGCTTTCTGCAGCTCTCGCATGGCGCCGGCATCGTGGCGCTCGGCGTGCTCTATTGGTTCGCCGGGCAATTGTCGCCGCTGCTGCTGTCGATCGCCACGTCCGCGATCATGATCACGGTCGCGGTGTGGGAATTGGTTTCGCTCGCCGCAAAACCTCAGTCGGAAGCGACCAGCGCGTGAACCGAAAACATCCCGGCCTGGTCGGTCCATGATTCCCGCGGCGTCCAGCCCGCGCCGCGCGCCAGCGCGGTGAGGCGCTCGATGCTGTATTTGTAGCTGCTCTCGGTATGGATGCTTTCGCCGGCGCGGAAGGCGATGCTGGTGCCGAGCATGCGCACGGTCTGCGGCTTCTTGCTGATCAGATGCATCTCGATGCGATGCCGCTCGCGGTTGTAGATCGCGCGGTGGGTGAAGGCCGACAGGTCAAAATTGCCGCCGAGCTCGCGGTTGATGCGGACCAGCACATTGAGGTTGAAGCGCGCGGTAACGCCAGCGGCGTCGTTATAGGCGTCGTACAGCACGCGTTCGTCCTTTTCGAGGTCGACGCCGAGGATCATCTGCGCGCCTTCGCCCAAAATTTCCCGGGCGCTGCGCAGGAAGGCGCAGGCCTCGTGCGGCTCGAAATTGCCGAGCGTCGAGCCCGGAAAGAATCCGACCTTCGGCATGCCGGCGATCGCTGCCGGCAGCGCGAACGGCGTGGTGAAATCCGCCGCCACCGGATAGACATCGAGATCGGGAAAATCCTTGCGCAGGGCGTCGGCCTGGTCCTTGAGGAAGTCGCCCGAGATATCGACGGGAACATAGGCGCCGATGGCGCAGTTCTCCAGCAGCAGCCGCACCTTGGTGGTGGCGCCGGCGCCGAATTCGACCAGAGCTGCGCCCTTCGGAATGATCGCCGAGATGTCGTTGCCGCGGTCGCGCAGGATCGAGAGCTCGGTGCGGGTCGGATAATATTCCGGCAACTGCGTGATCGCCTCGAACAGTTCCGATCCGGCGGCGTCGTAGAAATATTTCGGCGACAGCCGTTTTGGCCGCTGCGACAAATTCTCGATTGCATCGCGCGCAAAGGCGGTGGTCTGCTCATCCGGCAGATGTGCTTCGGATAACGCGGTGGAATGCATATTCATGACGATCTCCTGGACGCGCTTCCCGGCGCGGTTGGATCTAGCAAGTAATCAGGTGACGTAGTCGGCGAGCCGCAGTCCGGTGAACTGCCAGCGATGGTGCGGATAGAAGAAGTTGCGATAGGTGATACGGCTGTGACCCTGCGGGGTTGCAAGCGAGGAGCCGCGCAGCACCAGCTGGTTGACCATGAACTTGCCGTTGTACTCGCCGAGCGCGCCTTCGATGGCGCGGTAGCCCGGATAGGGGGCGTAGGCGCTGCGGGTCCACTGCCACACGATCCCGAAGGCGTCGTTGAGCTGGCCGGCGCGGGCGGCGACTTCCCATTCCATTTCGGTCGGCAGATGTTTTCCGCTCCAGCGCGCGAATGCATCCGCCTCGTAATAGCTGACATGGCAGACCGCGGCGTCCGGCTCGACCGGTTTCAGGCCGGCGAGCGTCATGACCTGCCACTCTCCGTCGACCTTTCGCCAGTGGCCGGGGGCCCGCCATTCCTCGTTGGTCGCGGCCGCAAAGCCGTCCATCAGCCACAGGGTCGCGGTGTCGTAGCCGCCGTCGGCCATGAAGGCGAGCCACTCGGCATTGGTGACGAGGTTGCGCGCGAGTTTGACCGGCCCGACCAACGCGCGATGCGCGGGCTTTTCATTGTCGAAATGGAAGCTGTCGCTGGGGTGGCCGATCGAGTGGATGCCCTCGGTGAGGCTAACCCAGCGATCGCCGCCGGTGGTTGACGCCGGAAAGCGCCATGCGGGATCGTAGGCCGGCGGGATCGGGTTTTGCGCAAAGGCGTGCAGGATGTCGGTCAGCATCAATTCCTGATGCTGCTGCTCGTGATTGAGGCCGACCTCGACCAGCGGCCCGAGCCTGGCCAAGGTGTCCTCATCGGCGGTCTGGAAAAACTTCACCACGGCGGCATCGACATGCCGGCGATAGGCGGAGACCTCCTCAGTGCTCGGCCGGGTCAGATGGCCGCGCTGGTGGCGGGCGTGGCGCGGGCCGGCGCTGACGTAATAGGAATTGAACAGGAAGGCATAGTCGGGGTGAAACGGCTTATAGCCGGCGCTGTGTTCGCCGAGCAGGAATTGCTCGAAGAACCACGTGGTATGGGCGCGGTGCCATTTCGCCGGGCTGGCGTCCGGCATCGACTGGATCAGCTGGTCCTCGGGTGAAAGCGGAGCGGCGCGGCGCTCGGTCTCCTCCCGCACCCCAAGGAAGGCCTCGACCAGCTTTTGGGCCGAACTGCCGGAATCCGAAAACAATGACGGGCAAGGGGCGGCAAGGGTGGCCGCAGCGGATGCTGGGTTCGTCACGGCGGTCTCCGGTTCGGTAGAGAAACGTTCCTCTGGCCGACCGGTTCCCCCGATGGCCTGTCCTAGATAGGGACTACCGGACAGGATAAAAGCCTCCCGGCCGATCCGAAAAAATCATACTCGTCGTCTATCGGGCCTATCCATAGATACGGTTGCGGCAACGCCCCGCATGCCAGCTCCCCGCCATTTTACTTTGGCTGGACAACGGTTTGGAGTAACATATATGGCAGTAACGGGTTGAACGGGCCGGGTCCGGACGGCTGTGCCGCAGGGGGATATGCCCCGAAGGGAAACAATATGAGCATCGAGCAATTCATCGACAATGAAGTGAAATCGAACGACGTCGTGCTGTTCATGAAGGGGACGCCGCAATTTCCGCAGTGCGGTTTTTCCGGACAGGTGGTCCAGATCCTCGATCACGTCGGCGTCGGCTACAAGGGCCTGAACGTTCTTGAATCCGCCGACCTGCGCGACGGCATCAAGACCTATTCGAACTGGCCGACCATTCCGCAGCTTTACGTCAAGGGCGAGTTCGTCGGCGGTTGCGACATCATCCGCGAGATGTTCCAGGCCGGTGAATTGCAGCAACTGCTCGCCGACAAGGGCGTCACCGTCGCTGCTGCGGCCTCTGCCTGATTTTCCCGGCGCGCCAGCTCGGCCTCGGCCCGGCTGGAAGTCATCGTTGCCGACATCACCACGCTGCGCGTTGACGCCATCGTCAACGCGGCGAACAGTTCGCTGCTCGGCGGCGGTGGTGTGGACGGCGCGATCCATCGGGCCGCCGGCCCGGAATTAGAGTTCGAGTGCCGGATGTTGCACGGCTGCAAGACGGGCGACGCCAAGATCACCAAAGGTTATCGGCTTAAGGCCAGTCATATAATCCATACGGTTGGGCCGGTGTGGAATGGCGGCGGCCTCGGCGAAGCTGGCTTGCTGGCGTCCTGCTATCGACGCTCTATCGAACTCTGCCAGAAACACGGTCTGTCCTCGGTGGCGTTTCCGTCTATCTCGACCGGCATCTATCGCTTTCCGGCCGACCGCGCCGCCGGCATCGCGGTTACTACCGTTACCGACGCGCTGGCAGCGGCGCCTGATGTGACGGAAGTCATCTTTTGTTGCTTCTCGAACGACAGCGCCAAGCTGCATGAAGCCGCTTTGGCCGGCGTCAGTGGCCCTTGTGCCGACTGAGCCGGCCGCTACACTCCGCGGCCATTGGTCCTGGGAGGGGTTGATGAATTGTCGTCACATGTTGGGCGCGCTGGCCGGCAGCGCGCTGTTGCTGTTGGCCGCCGCGCAAGCGCGCGCGGAGGGCACCTTCGATATTCCCGCCGGCGCGCATTTTAACGCGCAAAAGCTCGAGAAGATCGGCGAGTTCTTCAGAAACGAAGTTGCGACCGGCAAGATTCCCGGCGCGGTGCTGCTGATCGAGCAGCACGGCAAGCCGGTCTATCACGCGTTCTTCGGCGTCCGCGACCCCGCGACCAAAATGCCGATGACCGACGATACTATCTTCCGGCTTTTCTCGATGTCCAAGCCGATCACGTCGGTCGCCGCGATGATCCTCATCGACCAGAAAAAGTTGAAGCTCGACGATCCCGTCGAGAAATACATCCCGTCTTTCGGCAAGGTCCAGGTCGGAGTCGAGAAGAAGGCCGACAATGGCGAGAAGACCCTTGAACTCGTTCCGCTCAAGCGCCCGATCACGATCCAGGATTTGATGACGCAAACGTCTGGAATCACCTACGGCTTCTATGGCAGCAGCCTGGTCCGCAAGGCCTATGCTGCTGCCAAAATCTACGACGGTGACTTCACCACCGCCGAATTCGCCGAGCGTATCGCGAAGCTGCCGCTGGCCGAGCAACCCGGCACGCTGTGGGACTACGGCCACTCGACCGATATTCTCGGCCGCATCATCGAAATCGTCAGCGGCAAGTCGCTGCTGCAATTCGAAAAGGACAGCCTGCTCGATCCGCTCGGCATGACCAATACGTCGTTTTACGTCACCGATCCCGGGAAGAAGAGCTTGATCGCGATGCCCGTGTCGAACGACAGCGATTTCAGGGTCGGCTTCACGGGCTACGCCGATGCGCCGATGAAGTGGGAATCCGGCGGCGGCGGCATGGTCTCCAGCCCGGGCGATTGGGCCAAATTCTCGCGAATGATCCTCAATGGCGGTAAACTCGACGGCAAGCAGTATCTCAGCCCGAAAGCGTTCGAGTTGATGACGACCGATCACATCGGCCCGGGCTCCGGCGTCGAACGCGATTATTTCTATTTCCCCGGTGACGGTTTTGGCTTCGGCCTTGGCTTTGGCGTCCGCACCGATCCCGGCAACGCAAAACCGCCGCCGCCGGGTTCGCTCGGCGAACTGAAATGGGACGGCGCCAGCGGCTGCTATTTTGTCGTCGACCGCAAGCAGGACATGTTTTTCGTGCTGATGGAGCAGACGCCGTCGGAACGGCAGCGTATCCAGAAGGTCGTCAAGCAGCTGATCTATGAAGCGATGGAGAACTGACGGTTTTGTACGCCGGGACTGCCTTGCGCTGGCGCTTGCGGTCGGCGCGATCGCGTGGGGCCTCTCGGCGGCGGTGCATGGCGAACAACCGCTTGCCGCGCCATCGAGCTTTTCGCCGGCGAAACTCGAGCGGGTCAGCGACTACATGCGTAACGAGGTTGCCGCCGGCAAGATCCCCGGCGCCATCGTCCTGATCCAGCAGCACGGCCGCCCCGTCTACGATGAAAAATTCGGGGTGCGCGACGTCGAGAGCAAGCAACCGATCACCGAAGACACCATCTTCCGGCTCTATTCGATGTCGAAGCCGATCACCTCGGTCGCCGCGATGATGCTGGTGGAAGACGGTAGGCTCGCGCTTGACGATCCGCTGTCGAAATACATTCCTGATTTCGCCGACGTGAAGGTCGGCGTTGAAAAGCGCGACGACAATGGAAAGGTCACGCTCACGCTCGAACCGCTAAAGCGCCCGATCACCATCGAGGACCTGCTGCGGCACACCTCGGGGATCACCTACGGCTTCTACGGCGAGAGCGCGGTGCGCAAACTCTACGCCAATGCCGATCTGTTCGAGGGCGATTTCGACAACGCGCAATTCGCCGCGCGCCTGGCAAAACTGCCGCTGCAGGAACAGCCCGGGACGCTGTGGGATTACGGCCATTCCACCGACATTCTCGGCCGCGTCATCGAGGTGGCCTCGGGAAAATCGCTGTTCCAGTTCGAAAAGCAGCGGTTGCTCGATCCGCTCGGCATGAGCGAGACGGCTTTCTACGTCCAGGACCAGACCAAGCGCGCACTGATCGCCGAGCCTATGCCGGGCGATCGCTTTAGAAGCCCCATCGCAGGGATCCACGATCCGATGCAGCCCCGGCGCTGGGAATCCGGCGGCGCCGGCATGGTGGGGACCATGGGCGACTATGCGCGATTCGCGCAAATGCTGCTGAACGGCGGCACGCTGGACGGCCGGCGCTACCTGAAAACCGAGACCATCGCGCTGATGACATCGGATCACATCGGGCCGGAAACGCACATCGCGCGCGACCGTTTCTATTTTCCCGGCGCCGACAGCGGCTTCGGCCTCGGCTTTGCGGTGCGAACCATGCAGCCGTCAGGCACCCGGCTGCCGATCGGCGAATACCGCTGGGACGGCGTCGCCGGCACTTTCTTCTTCATCGACCCCAAAGACGACATGTTCCTGATCTGCATGATGCAGACGCCGTCGCAGCGCGGACGGATCCAGACCGAGTTGAAGACGCTGGTCTATGACGCGCTGGAGAAATGACTAAGCGGCGCGCACGATCTCGCGCACCAGGCCGACGGTTTCCTCGATCATGTCGGCCGTCACGTCGAGATGGGTGCAGGCCCGGATCCGGCCATCCATCATCGCCAGCAGCACGCCGCGCTGGTGCAGGGTCTCGACCATTTTGGCGCCGCTGACGCCCGATTTGTCGGGAACGAAGAACACCAGATTGGTTTCGGGCTGCTGCACCTCGACACCGGGAATTTGCGACAGCCCGCGCGCCAGCGCCCGCGCATTGGCGTGATCGTCGGCGAGGCGATCGACGTGATGGTCGAGCGCATGCACGCAGGCCGCGGCGCAGATGCCGGATTGGCGCATCGAACCGCCGAGGCGCTGCTTCCAGCGCCAGACATCGTCGATGAAATCGCGCGAGCCGGCGATCACGGCGCCGACCGGCGCGCCCAATCCCTTGGAGAAATCGAGCCACGCCGAATCCCAGCCCGCCGCCATGTCGCGCGCGGAAATCCCGGTCGCGACGCAGGCATTCAACAGCCGCGCGCCGTCCATATGGGTGGCGAGACCGTTCGATTTCGCGATTTTGACGACCTCATCGAGATCGGATTTCTTCCAGATCGTGCCGCCGCCGATATTGGCGGTCTGCTCGACGCTGACCAGAACCTGCGGCGGCTGGTAGCGCGTACGCGGGTGAAGCGCTTTTCGAAACGTATCCGGCGTGAATTGTCCATCAGCGCCCGGCAGCGCGGTGATCTGGAAGCCGCCGAGCGCGGCATGCGCGCCGCCTTCGCGGGCCAGGATATGCGCGCTCTCTTGTGCCAGGATTTCGTCGCCGGGCCGGCAATACGACAAGGTCGCGGCGACGTTGCACATGGTGCCTGACGGCATGAACACCGCAGCCTGCTTGCCGAGCAGGTCGGCCACCCGCTCGCACAGCAGGTTGGTGGAGGGATCGTCGCCGATCTGCTCGTCGCCGACCTCGGCGCGCGCCATCGCCTCCCGCATCGCCGGCGTCGGCCGGGTCTGGGTGTCCGACAGCAGATTGATCCGGATCGGGGCCGCCTTGGGATCGCGTGGGGGAGGGGTGTAGGTCATGGGGGCTCTTATGGCTCTTCGTTGCGGTGGATGGTCTTGGCTGCGGATTCCAGTGTGTATTTATACACTTGATATCAGCCAACTTAGTGTGTATAAGTATACATGAATTCGAGGGACATCATTTCGGCCCTACGAGCTAACGGCTGGGTTCAGGTCGCCCAAAGGGGAAGCCATGTCCAGTTCAAGCATCCGGCCAAGCCCGGCCGCGTGACGGTTCCTCACCCCAAGCGAGACATCCCGATCGGCACGCTGAGGAGCATCGAAAAACAAGCCGAACTTAAACTACGCTAGCAATACCTGAATGTGAAAATGGGAGCCAAGCCGGTTCCGTGAGCAGAGCCACTGAGGCTCACCTCCACGCTGGAGAGCGTAATATGCAACACTACATCGCCCTGATCCACAAAGACGCCGATAGCGACTACGGCGTTTCGTTTCCAGATCTTCCAGGCGTAATCACCGCAGGCAGTAACTTGGATGAAGCCCGCAAGCTGGCTGCTGAAGCTTTGGCCTTTCATCTCGAGGGTTTGGCTGAGGACGGCGAAGCCGCGCCCGAACCGTCCTCCCTCGAAGAAATAATGAGCGTCAGAGAAAACATGGATGGCGTTGCAGTTCTGATCGCAGCGCCTGCAACTGAAGTAAAAAGCATTCGCATCAACGTGACGATGCCTGCCGATGTGCTGGATCAAATCGATCGGTATGCCGAACGCGAGGGATTCACGCGCTCGGGTTTCCTTGCACAGGCGGCCAAAAAGGCGATGGCGATTTAACAAGATTGATGATCTGCAATAGTCGTCTGATTAATCGGCAAACAAAAAGGCCCCGGCAAAACCGGGGCCTTTTGATATTGGCGGTACGCCGAAATATCAGCGCGAATAAAATTCGACGATCAGATGCGGCTCCATCTGCACGGCAAACGGAACGTCCGACAGATGCGGGACGCGGGTGAACTTCGCCGTCATCTTGGAGTGATCGGCTTCGATGAAATCCGGCACGTCGCGCTCGCCGAGCTGGCTGGCTTCCAGCACCACGGCGAGCTGCTTGGAGGATTCCTTGACCTCGATCAAATCGCCGATCTTGACCTGGTAGCTCGAAATGTTGACGCGGCGGCCGTTCACCTTGACGTGGCCGTGATTGATGAACTGGCGCGCGGCGAACATGGTGGCGACGAACTTGGCGCGATAGACCACGGTGTCGAGACGACGCTCGAGCAGGCCGATCAGGTTTTCACCGGTGTCGCCCTTGAGGCGGCTGGCTTCGACATAGATGCCGTGGAACTGGCGCTCGGAAATGTTGGCGTAATAGCCCTTCAGTTTCTGCTTGGCGCGCAGCTGCACGCCGAAGTCGGAGAGCTTGCCCTTGCGGCGCTGGCCGTGCTGGCCGGGACCGTATTCCCGGCGGTTGACGGGGCTCTTCGGGCGGCCCCAGATGTTCTGGCCCATACGGCGATCGATCTTGTATTTCGCCTCACTGCGCTTAGTCATCGCGTCCTCGTTCTAAGTTTGAGTTTTGAGGAGACGCGCCCTCCTGTGCGCCGGGAATTTCCCGGAGCCGACAGGCCCGCCCCTTAAGCTTGAAGGGGTGGCCACGGGTCGCGAAACGCAACGCGGGCCGAAACCGGCCCGCGAGCAGGCGGTTTCTAGGGAGAAACCGCTGTTCTGTCAAACGATAAGGCCGGATTTTGTGACCGATCGGCCGCAATCCCGGGGTTCGGCGGCGGGGCAGGTCAGGTGGCGACCACCCGGATCGGTTTTGGCCCCGCCTGGGGCCGATAGCCGCGCAATTCGGCCGATATTTCGGTGTTCAGCACCTGTTCCAGCCGGGTCAGGGCCTTGGCGATCAGGGCCGCGTCGGTGACCCGGTGATCCCAGCGAATCAGCACATCGATGGTCTGGTCGGGCTCGACCGCGCCGTAGGTCAGCACGAAGGGCCCGGGGCTGAGGGCAAGCAATTCACCCGCTCCATAGGCGGACACCGAGGTCACGCCAAAACTGCCGAAATAATTGGCGCGCTGGCGCCCGACATTGAGACCGACCAGCCAGAGCAGGCGCCGCACTGGCAGCGGCAGCGACGTTATCCGCAACATCTTGCGAAACGCCGGCACCTGATCGACCGGCGCCTCCTTGGCATGCCGGATCAGCCGTTCGATTTCGAGCAGCGACGCCTCGTGCTCCCTGAGCGATATCTTTTGCGGCAGCACGCAATCCTCGCCGCCTTCGACCCGCGCGACCGCCACCATGGCGACGCTGCGCGGCAGTTCATAAAAATGCGGCCGCGGCCATTTGACGTACAGCCTGCGCAGCTCCGGCAGCTCCGTGGCCACCAGGCAAAACGCCTTGACGAAGATCGCGGCCCAGCCGGGAGGCTGGGCTGCAAGCGCGCGGGCGCTCAGGAGTTCACCGATGTCGAGGTTTCGCCGCAGCGAAACAAAGGGCACGCGGATCGATGCGTGCATGAGGTCGGCGACGAAACGGCGCGGCAGCGTGATTTTTCGGGCTGTTCCGCGCATGGCTCCGCTCAGGTCCCGCGACAGCCGACCGGTGGACGGAGGCTTCCGTCCACCGGACTGTCACATAACACGAACTCCCCCGCGGGCAGTTCGTTCTGTCGCTTTAGAGCGTTTTCGAGCGACGCCGGTTCATCTGAAGAATACGCGTCAACCCGACCCCCCGCTCAGGGCGCCGGCGTGGCCAGTGGCTTGGTCTTGTCGACGATGTAAATCGCCAGCACCTTGAAAGGCTTGTCGGCTGCTTTGGCGTCATGGATGACGCCGGCCGGGATTTGATAGGACTCGCCTGCCTTGAGCACCTTGGGCGGCTGGCCGTCGATTACGAGGGTAAGTTCGCCCTCCATCACATACCCGGTTTCGATGCCGGGATGGCTATGCCGGCCGGCTGCGCCGCCGGCCGGTACTTCGGCGATCGCGGTGACGGTCGTATAGCCTTCCGGAAAGTCGATCTTTTGCAGCGGCGTGCGCTTGATGCCCTGAGCGCTTGCGGCACCAGTGAACGCGAAAGCGGCCACGGCCAGTCCGAGCAGAATTTTCTTGATCATTGTTTTTCTCCCTGTGGCGCGAGGCTTTTGTTTTTGACGCGTTTTCTTAACGCGAACCGGTATCCACCCACGGATCAAGTCCGAGGGCATGCTTCGCTTGAAAACGCTATAGCAGTCCCGGGAGGCAGCGAAAAGCACACGCCGCCGATTAACGCTTAATACCTTCGAAGCTGACCGCGATCCCGCGAGCAAACAGCGACCAGTCGAAGCCGAGCGCGAGTGCGACATAGCCGCGCTCGATCATCTGGTTGGCCTGTTCGGCGCTGCGCGCCGCGCCACCGATCGGAACGCCGCTCTTGCGGATGCCGGCCTCGGCCTGCGCCATCAGCGCCACCACCTCGGGATCGTCGAGCCGGCCGCGTTTGCCGATCGAGGTCGCGAGATCGCCCGGGCCGATCACCGCGACGTCGATGCCGGGCACCGCCATGATCTCGTCGATGCGCTTGACCGCCTCGACATGCTCGATGGTGACCATGCAGATCATGTCGTCGTCGGCGGTCGCCATGTAGTCGGGCATCGAAACGCCCCAGCGGAACGGGGCGTGAAACGGTCCCCAGAGCCGGTCGCCATGCGGCGGGTAGCGCACGCTGCGCACGGCCTTTTCGGCGTCCGCCCGGCTGCAGATCATCGGAAAATTGATGCCGAGCGCGCCGAGATCCATCGGCGCCTTGGCGAGCCAGGGTTCGTTGGCGGCGATCCGCGCCAGCGGCACGCACGGCGTGCCCGAGGTCGCGACGATCATGCCGTGGGCCGAGCCGAGGTCGATCGGGCCGTGCTCGAGATCGACGATGATCCAGTCGAGGCCGGAACGCGCCATGATCTGCACGGTCTGGATGCTCGGAATGGTCGCGATCGCGCCGAATGTCGGGCGGCCGTCGCGCCACAGTTTTTTAAGACGGTTCAGCGGCGCAGGCGTTGCGGTGGTCACGCTCAAAACTCCGTCCGGCGGGTTCGCTCACGCAAGCCTAGCAGTGGAGGGTGACGCCGGAAAGCAGGCCGTTCAGGCCGGCACGCGGCCGCCGAAAAACGGCATCAGCGCGCGACTGAGCGTATGCGGTCGTCCCGACGTGAAGATCATTTCGGCGCCGGCGGAATCCATTTCGCGGCCGGCGGGGCCGAGCAGGTCCAGCACACGCCGCGCGATCGCGGGCGCGGGATCGATCCAGTTGACCGGCCACGGCGCCAGTTTGATCAGCCGGTCGAGCAGCAGCGGAAAATGCGTGCAGGCCAGCACCACGGTGTCGGTCCGGGCCGAAGCGTCTTCGCCAAGGCCCACAAAGCACTGGATGATTTCGGCTGAAATCGCGGCATCGCTGACATCAGTGCCGCTCAAGGCCGCCTCCGCCAGCGAGGCGAGATCGGGCGAGCCCACCAGCGTCACCTCGCAGCCCTGACCATGCTCGCGGATCAGCGCCTGGGTGTATTCGCGTTTGACGGTGCCCTTGGTGCCGAGCACCGACACGCGCCTGGTTTTCGACGCCGCGCAGGCCGGTTTGATCGCCGGCACGGTGCCGACGAACGGCTCGCGGTAGGCCGCGCGCAAAGGCGCCATCACCGAGACCGACATGGTGTTGCAGGCGATCACCACCAGATCGGGCCGGTGCGCGGCGATCAGCTCGCCGGCCAGCGGCACCACGCGCGCGATGATCTCTTCCTCGCTGTGGTGGCCGTAGGGAAAAAACACGTCGTCGGCGACGTAAGTATAGTGCGCATCCGGGCGCACCTTGACGACCTCACGCAGCACAGTGAGGCCGCCGAGGCCGGAATCGAGCATGAGGATGGTCGGAGGTGCTGCCACGGTGTGATCCTAACCGATCTCCGGTTATCATTTGGTTGTTTTGATGGCCGCGATCATGCGGGCCGGCATGACGGGCATTGGGCAGCTATCGGCGCTGCCTGACCATCACCTGTCAGTAAAGACCCGGCGGCGCAGCGGACCGATCGCGTCCGCCTTACGCCGCGCCGAACACGCGCTTGAAGATCGTGTCGACGTGCTTGAAGTGGTAGCCGAGATCGAAATTGGCCTCGATCTCGGCATCGCTGAGATATTTCTTCACGTCGGGGTCTTTTTTCAGCAGCGTGAGAAAATCGCCTTCGCCGCGCCATACCGGCATCGCGTTGCGCTGCACGTATTTGTAGGCATCCTCGCGGCTGGCGCCCTTCTGCGTCAGCGCCATCAACAGCCGCTGCGAATGCACGAGGCCGCCGAGCCGGTCGAGGTTCTTTTGCATGTTGGCGGGATAGACCAGGAGCTTGTCGATCAGGCCGGCGAGGCGATTGAGCGCGAAGTCGAGCGTCACCGTGGCGTCGGGCGCGATCATGCGTTCGGCGGAGGAGTGCGAGATATCGCGTTCGTGCCACAGCACGATATTCTCCATGGCCGGCGCCACATAGGCGCGCACCATGCGGGCGAGGCCGGTGAGATTCTCCGACAGCACCGGGTTACGCTTGTGCGGCATCGCCGAGGAGCCTTTCTGGCCCTCGGAAAAGAATTCCTCGGCTTCCAGCACCTCGGTGCGCTGCATGTGGCGGATTTCGGTGGCAAGCCGCTCCATCGAGGAGGCGATCACGCCCAAGGTCGCAAAATACATCGCGTAGCGGTCGCGCGGAATCACTTGCGTCGAGATCGGCTCCGGTACCAGGCCCATCGCCTTGGCGACGTGGGCCTCCACGCGCGGGTCGATCTGGGCGAAGGTGCCGACCGCGCCTGAAATCGCGCAGGTCGCGACTTCCTTGCGGGCGGCGATCAGCCGCTCGCGGGCGCGGGAAAATTCCGCATAGGCATAGGCCAGCTTTAATCCGAACGTGACCGGCTCCGCATGGATGCCATGGGAGCGGCCGATGGTCGGCGTCATCTTGTATTCGAAGGCGCGCTTCTTCAGCGCCGCCAGCACCTTGTCGATGTCGGCGAGCAGCAAATCCGCGGCGCGGGTCAGTTGCACGTTGAGGCAGGTGTCGAGCACGTCCGACGAGGTCAT
Source organism: uncultured Alphaproteobacteria bacterium (assembly GCA_963699465.1). Lineage (GTDB taxonomy): Bacteria > Pseudomonadota > Alphaproteobacteria > Rhizobiales > Xanthobacteraceae > Bradyrhizobium. The sequence goes on along the minus strand of CAVOTZ010000005.1, from coordinate 26,950 downwards.
GCCCTGGTGCACGAAGCGGGCTTCGGGACCGACGATCTCGGCCAGATGCGTCGTGAAGGCGAGGACGTCGTGCTTGGTTTCGCGTTCGATCTCGTCGATCCGCGCGATGTCGAAGGTGACGTCCCTGGCCTTGGCCCAGATGGTTTTGGCGGCTTCCTTGGGGATGACGCCGAGCTCGGCCTGGGCGTCCGCCGCATGCGCCTCGATCTCGAACCAGATCTTGAAACGGGTTTGCGGCTCCCAAATGGAAGCCATTTCCGGACGGGTATAGCGGGGGATCATGGCGCGCTCTTTAGCGGTTACGCCGTGATGTAACAGAGTAGCCACGGCTAAACAACTCGGGCTTCAGGAAGTTCAAAGAGGTATCCAAGTAAGCGCAATAATCGAAATTCCTCACGGAATATTGACTGACAGATATTGAAATCTGTTAGCGCGACTACTATAACCCTTTCAAGCCACCGCGAATACGCGGGGACTAGCTAAAAAACCTCGCCGAGAAACTGTCATGACCGCCGAAATCCTCTATTTGACCACCAGAATCCAGCAATGGCTCAATATCCAGGTCGCCCGTCATCTGGCGGCGCAAGCCGAGAAGCTCGCCCGTTAAGTTAAGTGGTGCCTGAGAGCCCCTAAGTAAACAGCACAAAACCTACGGAGTTCGCATGAACGAAGTTGTGGTTCTAACGCCTGAACGCATCCTTGAGGTGACCGAAGACGTTCTCCGCCGCTTCGGGCTTGCGAAAGCCACCGTCGTTGATGTTGCCCGTGCGCTGGATGTCAGCCACGGCAGCGTCTACCGGCATTTTCCGAGCAAGCAGTCGCTGCGCCAGGCCGTCGCCAAGCGCTGGCTCGAGCGCGTCAGTGCGCCGCTGGCCGAGATCGCCGGGGGCTCCGGCCCGGCACCGGCGCGGCTGGAACGCTGGCTGCGCACGCTATGCCTGGCAAAACAGAAGAAGGTTCTGGAAGACCCCGAGATGTTCGCGACCTACCTGACCTTGGCGAATGAAGCCTGCGTGGTGGTCAAAGCGCACAAGGAAGCCCTGGCCGACCAGATCGCCGGCATTGTGGCCGACGGCGTCAAGCAGGGTGCCTTCGATGTCACCGACGTCAAGGCATCGGCCCGCGCCATCCTGGATGGCATCTGCCGCTATTATCATCCCGCGCATTCGGAGGACTGGAAGGATCCCGACCTCGCGGTGCGGTTCGACGCGTTGCTGGCGCTGCTGCTGAGGGGCCTGGAGCCCCCGCGCAAGCGCTGAACGAACTGCGCGCAATCCGGCCCTAAACCGCCTCGCCACGCGCGAGCGCCGCCGCGTGGCGGATCGCCGAAATATTGCCCTTGTAGCTTTCCGTGGTGCCGCCCTTGAACACGGCGGAGCCGGCCACGAAGGCATTGGCGCCGGCGGCCGCGAGCTGGGCGGCCACGTCGGGCGCAACCCCGCCGTCGACCTCGATGTCGATCGGGCGTCCGGCGGTCATCGCCCTGAGATCGCCGACCTTGCCAAGCGCCGAGCGAATAAAGGCCTGGCCGCCAAAGCCTGGATTGACCGACATCACCAGCACCAGATCAATCATGTCGAGCACGTATTCCACCGCCGAGATCGGCGTTGCCGGATTGATCGAGACGCCGGCCTTCTTGCCGAGCGATCGGATCGCCTGCAGCGAACGATGCAAATGCGGGCCGGCCTCGGCATGCACCGTGATGTGATCGCAGCCCGCCTTGGCGAACGCCTCGAGGTAGGGGTCGCAGGGCGAGATCATCAAATGCGCGTCGAAGATTTTCTTCGAGTGCGGCCGCATCGCCTTGATCACGTCGGGACCGAACGAGATGTTCGGAACGAAATGCCCGTCCATCACATCGAGGTGGATCCAGTCCGCGCCCGCCGCATCGACGCTGCGCACCTCTTCACCCAGCCGGGAGAAATCCGACGCCAGGATCGATGGCGCGATGATCAGCGGACGTGGGGTGAATTGCTGGGACATGTGCGTTTTCCTCAAGCGAAGCTTTCAGCGCAGGAAACCGGTTTCGCCTAACATGCGCCAAGCCCAGGGGCAATGCGACCGCCGGGCGCGCGCGAGGCCGGCTGTCGATGCGGCAGGCCAGCGGGCAAATTCTGCCTTGTGGTGCCCCGGGGCGGCACCTATTGCCGGGAACTCTGCCGTTCGCGTTCCAAAAAGCCGCTGTTTTATCGGGCTTTTGATCGTGGCACGCCGCTTGCTGGACAGTCACCGTGAACGGGTAAGCCGCATCGGGCGGCGTGTTTCGGAGTTTGGCCATGTTCTTTGCTGCGGGTGCCGCGTCGAGCGCGATCGACGCAATTCAATCGCTGACCTCGTCGGCGACTTCCTCGACCAAGACTTCCTCGACCAAGTCGAGTGCTTCCTCCACCGGTTTTGCACTGCCTTTCGACATGTCAGGCCAGGCTTCGGGCGCGACCGGCACCACGGGATTTTCCGGCGGCGGTTCGCAGATATCCCCGGCGACCATGCAGACGTTGCTGGCGGCGCAAAGCCAGTCGACGACGACGACCACATCAGCACCGACCAGCCAGTCGGCCGCGCTGCAGGATCTGTTCTCGCAGATCGACGGCAATGGCGACGGCCAGATCTCGAAATCGGAATTCGAAAACGCGCTCGGCGCCGGCGGCACCAATACCGCGCAGGCCGACAGCGTCTTCAACCAACTCGACACCAACGGCGACGGCAATGTCAGCCTCAGCGAATTGTCGGCGGCATTGAAGGGCAAGGGCGGCGGCCATCACGGCCATCACCACGCCGCAAGTTCGGGTGGATCCAGCAATTCCAGCACCGATCCGCTGCTTCAGGCGCTGCAGGGCTCGTCCTCGTCCTCAACGTCCACGGGTAGCAGCGGCGGCCTCAGCGTGGCGTCGCTGACGCCAATCGACAAGTCGTCGCTGCCGACGATCTCGCTGGCATCAAACAATGCGGCATGGTCGTACAATTCACTTGATCAGATGATGCAGCGCAACGGCCAGACCATGTCGATGGCTGCGTGAGCGCACTGAAAATTTACCCGAAACGATCCTGCCAGGCCGGCAGCGCGCCGGCAAAGGGCAGGGCGGTTGCGGCATAAACCCCGCGCGCGATCGCGCGCGCGGTAACATTGGCCGCGACCATGCCGAGTTCGGTGAGGCCGACCAGCGGATCGACAGGCTTTTCGCAGGTCGCAGCCGCGAACACCACGTCGCCGTCGAGCGGCGCGTGCACCGGATAGATCGCGCGGGCAAATCCGGTCTGCGCGATCATCGCCAGCCTTCTCGCCTGCGATTTTGTCAATACCGCATCGGTCACCACCACCGCGAGCGTGGTGTTCTCCGACGGCGCTCGCATTGGTCGCGCCCTTCAGCCGCATCGCCAGCATGTCCGGCGTGAACGCCGGCGGCAATCCGCGCCCGCCATATTCGCCGCCGATTTCGAACGGCGCCGCCCAGAACCACGGGCCGTCGCCGACCGTGACGCTGCCGACCGCGTTGACCACCGCGAGCGCCGCAACCTTGACGCCGCCTGGCGTCGTCGCCGAGGCCGAGCCGAGGCCGCCCTTCAAATTGCTGGTGGTCGCGCCGAGTCCGGCGCCGACGCTGCCGAGCGCGAAGCTGTCCGCGGCCGCGCTGGCTGCGGCGTAACCGAGCTCGCGATACGGCGCGAACCGGCCCCATTGCTTGTTGCCGCCGTTGAGAAGATCAAAACAGATCGCGCCGGGCACGATCGGAACGACGGCCTCGCGAACCCGGAAGCCGCGGCCCTGTTCGGCGAGCCAGGCCTGCACGCCGCCGCCGGCCTCCAACCCGAATGCGGAGCCGCCCGACAGCGCGATGCCGTGGATCTGCTCGACCGTGGCGACGGGATCGAGCAGCGAGCCCTCGCGGGTGCCGGGGCCGCCGCCGCGCACGTCCATCGAGGCGATCGCCGGTGTATCGAAGATCACGGCGGTCACGCCGGAGCCGAGCGCGGCATCGTCGGCATGGCCGACGCGAACGCCGGCGATGTCAGTGAGGAGATTTTTCAAGCCTGGTGTCCATTGTCGAGCGCCATCCGGATCATCCGGGCCAGCTCCGGCTTGCGATAGGGTTTTGCCAATAGCAGCACGCCGGAGTCCAGCCGTCCATGGTGCACGATGGCGTTCTCGGTATAGCCCGAGGTGAACAGCGTCTTCATTCCGGGCCGCCGCTTCAAGGCTTCGTCGACCAACCGGCGGCCGTTCATCGCTCCGGGCATGATGACGTCGGTGAACAGCAGGTCGATCACGGCACCGCTGTCGATGATGGCGAGGGCTTCCACCGCGTTGCCGGCTTCCAGCGTGGTGTAGCCGAGGCCGCGAATCTGCGTCACGACATATTTGCGCACCAGCGCGTCGTCCTCGACGATCAGGATCGCCTCGTGTCCGCCTTGAAGCGTCGCCAATGCCGGCATTTCGCTGGCGCCTTGCTCCGTTCCGGTCGCGCGCGGCAAATACATCTTGACGCTGGTGCCGTGGCCTTCCTCGCTGTAGATCTTGATATGGCCGTTGGATTGCTTGACGAGGCCGTAGACCATGCTGAGCCCAAGGCCGGTGCCCTTGCCGACTTCCTTGGTGGTGAAGAACGGATCGAACACCCGCTCCAGGTTTTTCGGCGAGATGCCGGCGCCGGTGTCGCTCACCGCGATCATGACATAGCAACCCGGAATCACCTCGGCATTCATCTCGGCATAGGCCTCGTCGAGATAGGTGTTCTTGGTTTCGATCGCGAGGCTGCCGCCGTCTGGCATCGCGTCGCGGGCGTTGAGCGCCAGATTGAGGATCGCGGTGGTGAGCTGGTTGGGATCGACCAGCGCCGGCCAGGTGTCCGCTGCCAGCAACGGGTCGATCTGGATATGCTCGCCCAGCGTCGGACGCAGCAGCTTGACGGTCTCCAGCACCAGATTGTTGATGTCGATCTCGCGCGGCTGCAGCGGCTGTTTGCGGGCGAAGGCGAGCAAATGTTTTGTCAGTTGGCCGCCGCGGTCGGCCGCCTCGTCGATCATCCGGGCGATGGCCTCGAGTTCGGGGCGATCGGCGACCGCTTCGGCCAGGATTCCGATGGTGCCGGTGATCACGGTCAGGATGTTGTTGAAGTCGTGGGCGATGCCGCCGGTCAACTGGCCGACCGCTTCCATCTTCTGGGCCTGGCGGAACTGGGCTTCCGCGGCCTGCTTTTCCGTCAGGTCCCGGCCGACGAAGAAATGCCGCCGCACCGGCTCCGACCAGTTTCCCATCCAGGTCAGCGTCACCGCGTGTCCGTCCTTGTGGAGGTAGCGGGTCTCGAAATTGCGCATCTGCCGGCCGCGCCGCGCCAGCCGCATTTCGTTGCGCGTGCTGTCGAGATCGTCGGGATGGATGAATTCGACCGCGGTGTGCCCGATCATTTCCGCGGGCTGATAGCCCAGGATGGTCATCGAGCTGGGGCTGACCTGGACGAAGGTTCCCTTGGTGTCGGTTACCAGGATCAGGTCCTGCGAGGTCTCGAAGATGCGCCGCCGCTCCTCGATCTCCTGGCTCAGCGCCCGCTCGGCGCTTTTGCGCGCGGTGATGTCGCGCGCGATCGCGGAGGCTCCCACCACCTCGCCGGTCGAGGACTTGATCGGAGAGATCACCAGCGAGATGTCCCGCCGGCTGCCATCCTTGTGCAAGCGCACGGTGTCGTGATGTTCGACGGCTTCGCCCCGGGCGATCTGGGCGCGCAACGGGCGCTCCTCGACGCGTATCTCGGGCGGATTGACGATGTCGATGTTATTGCCGATCGCCTCCGCCGCGGTAAATCCCGACAACCGTTCGGCGGCCTTGTTCCAGCTCGTGATGGTGCCGTCCAGCGTCATGAGAATGATGGCGTCGTGGGAGGATTCGATCACCGCGCTGAACAGCCGCTCGCGTTCGCTGTGCTCTTCCCTTTCGGAAGCCGCCTGGCGGCTCAGCTTTGCGAGCAGGCTGGACAACTGGGCCTGAAGTGCGACGTTGTCGAACAGCAGCACGGCGAGCACGAAGGTCGCGGCGCAGAGGCCGTAGATCCGCCCGGCATAGAAGCCGAGATCGTATCTCGCAACGTTGACCATCGCCGACAATGCGATGTCGAACAGCCACGCGCACAACACCACCATCAGCCAGACGTCGATCAGCGAATGTGGCCGCCGCAGCCAAAGCAGCAATAGCGCCGCGAGGCAGAGCAGCCATACCGCCGACACCACGCCGATCATCACGGAGGTGTAGCGCCCTCCGCTCAGCAGTGTCGGCAGCAGGTCATGGCCGCCGGTGACGATCCAGACGATGGCGGTCATCGCCGCTATGACAGCAGCAACGCTCACCAGCCCAACCCGCCCGACCGATCCGTTGATGCGCGGGCCGCCTTCGTTTCTCAGCAAGGCGTAACCGAGCACGAACAGCGGGAATCCGCCATGCCAGATCATGTAAAGCCAGACCGTGGTCTGCGATCCCGCGTGAAACAATCCAGTCGGGGCAAACAACCCCGGAAAGGTCAGGGCGTGGGCGATCGCCGCGGCCGCGGTGAACAGATAGCCGCAGGCCAGCAGCAGGAGCGCCCAGGAGCGTAGCACCGCGAATTGCGAAAACAGCAGCACCGCGGTGATCAGATCGTTGATCGCGAGCGCGAACTGATAGCTGCCGACAAAGCCCGGAATCTGGGCCAGCGGCATGCCGGCAAACGGCACCGCACACAGGAACAGGACCAGGGAGATCCCGACCACGGCAAGCGCGATCGAACGATCGCGGCTGGTCGCCGGCATGGTCGAGAGGAAGAGACTGTGGTCGTCAACTGCCTGCACCCGGAGCCCCCGCACAACGGCGTCGCACCATAGTAGCGCGGGCGTTGAAGCGCCATATCTAGTCGATAGGCCAATAGCGTTTTTGAGCGAAGCTTACCCCGTGAAAGGGACCGCCGCCGGTCTCCCGCGTCGTTTCAAAGCCCGCGGAAACAACTCAATCCAAGGTTACATTGTACTTGCATGGAACTGAGGGCAGGTAACCGCATCTTTACCCACAGACCGAATAATGTCGGGAGCGCTCCGGCCGGTGACAGAAGTTCGATATAGGCTGACTTGAAGCCGTCGATCCCCGGGTGAATCCAAGGTCTCGTATCATGTCCCGCATTCTTGTTATCGACGACCAGGCCGACGTTCGCGCGATGATCGGCATCGTGCTGCGGGTGCACCATTTCGAGATCGTGGAAGCAGATAGCGCGGCGGCTGGATTGAAGGCGTTTGAGAATTCGAGCTTCGATCTCGCCATCGTCGATATCTTCCTGCAGGAAACCAACGGCTTCGATCTGATCAGGATGATGCGTGAGCGGATCCCGAATCTGCCGGTCGTGGCGATATCGGGGATGACGACGCTCGACTTCGTTGCTTCGGCGCCGGAATATTCCGACGTCGTGTGCCTGCAGAAGCCGTTCCGGCCCAACGATCTTGTGCGCGCCATCGAAGCGGCAAGGGCGTCGTCCCGGCCGTCTCGGGCCGCAGCCCGATAAAGCAGCTCGCGGCAAAAGAAAACGCCCCGGCGAACCGGGGCGTTTGATGTCGGAACCCGCTTTGGGTTTATGATCCGGCTCTTATGATCCCTTCGGATTGATCTCGGTGTAGCCGCCCTTGTTGTCCCACTTGTAGACGACGTAATCGAGCTGCTTGATGTCGCCCTTGGAGTCGAACTCCAGCGTGCCGATCACGGTATCCCAGGCGTTGCCCTTGATCGCGGCCATCACCTTCTTCGGATCGGTGGTGCCGGCCTTTTTCACCGCGTTCGACCACACCTGCATCGCGGCGTAGGTGTAGAGCGTGTAGCCTTCGGGATCGATGTTCTTGGCCTTGAAGGTCTCGACGATCGACTTGGCGGTCGGCTTGTTGCGCGGATCGGGGCCGAAGGTGAACAGCGTGCCTTCGCCGGCGGGGCCGGTGATGGAAGCATATTCCTTGTCGGCCAGCGCGTCGCCCGCCATCAGAACCGTTTGCAGGCCCTGGTCGCGCATCTGGCGCAGGATCAGGCCGGATTCCTGATGGTAGCCGCCGACATAGACCAGGTCGATCTTCTCGAGTTTCAGGCGCGAGACGATGGCGTTAAAGTCCTTGTCGCCCTTGTTGTAGGATTCGTACAGCTTCTCGGTCATGCCGGCCTTGTTGAGCGCCTTCTTGGTTTCGTCGGCGAGACCTTTGCCGTAGGTGGTCTTGTCGTTGAGGATGGCGATGTTCTTGCCCTTGAAGGCCTTGGCGATGTAGTCGCCGGCGACCGTGCCCTGCTGGTCGTCGCGGCCGCAGACCCGCGCCACGTTCCAGAGGCCGCGCTCGGTGAACTGCGGATTGGTGGAGGCCGGCGTGATCTGCAGGACGTTGCCGTCGGCATAGGCTTCCGACGCCGGGATCGACGACGAGGAGCAATAGTGGCCGGCGACGAACGGAATTTTCGCGCTGGCGATTTTCTCGGCGACCGAGCGCGCCTGTTTCGGATCGCAGGCATCGTCCTCGACATCCAGTACCAGTTTCTTGCCGAGCAGGCCGCCAGCGGCATTGATATCCGCTACCGCCTGTTCGGCACCGTTCTTCATCTGGCGGCCGAATGCGGATTCGCCGCCCGTCATCGGGCCGGCCACTGCGATGGTTGTGTCCTGCGCCAGCGCGGTGGTCGACAGTGCCAGCGTTGCGCCGAATGCCAGGCCGATGAGTTTCAACGATTTCATGAGGTCTCCTCGCGGATGATCGCTACGGGAAGTCCCCGGCGGACGGCCGGGTTCGAAAATCACGGCTATTGTCCGCTGATTTTACCGCGAAGTCACCGGCAATTTTCAGGCAAATCCAAGGTCTATTAGCTGCTTCTTGCCGCAGTCGGAAGCTGACCCGCCCCGTCACACGTGCCGTCCGCCTTCCAGATAGGCTGACCGCACCTCGGGGCGCTGCAATAGTTCGCTGCCGGTTCCGCTCAGCGTGATCAGGCCGTTGACCATGACATAGCCGCGGTGGGCCAGTCGCAGCGCATGATTGGCGTTCTGTTCGACGATCAGCACGGTGAGGCCATCCTGCCGGTTCAGGGTCCGGATCGCATCGAAAATCTGCCGCGCGATCAGGGGCGCAAGCCCGAGCGACGGCTCGTCCAGCATCAACAGGCGAGGGCGGCTCATCAAGGCGCGCCCGATCGCCAGCATCTGCTGTTCGCCGCCGGACAGCGTCCCACCGCGCTGGGTCATGCGTTCCCGCAGCCGCGGGAACAGCGCGAACACCCGCTCCAGCGCCTCCGTGCGCTCGGTTTCGCCGGTGTCGGTCGCGTCGGCCCCCATCTGCAGGTTTTCCGCCACGCTCATGCGCGGAAAAATCCGCCGCCCTTCCGGCGATTGCGCGATCCGCAAACGCGCGATCTCGTGGGTCGCAAGCTGGGTGATGTCGCGGCCGTCGAACAGGATTTGCCCGGCGCGCGCCCGCGGCTTGCCGAAGATCGTCATCATCAGGGTCGACTTGCCGGCGCCGTTGGCGCCGATCAAGGCCACGATCTCGCCCGGACCGACATCGATGTCGACGCCTTTCAGCGCTTCGATCTTGCCGTAGGCGGCGCGCAGCCCGCGGATTTCGAGCAGCGGCCCGCTCATCTGAACGCCCTCGCGTCCCGGGCGCACTGCGGCATGAAATGCCGCTGTGCAGAACCGGGACCCAGAAGATGGAGCGAAATGGATCCCGGACCAGCGGAGCAGCGTTGCACGCTGCACCGCATCCGGGAAACGTGTGGAGAGACGCTCACAGCCCGAGCTCCTGCTCGACGGCGGCGACTTCCTGGTCCTCGACGCCGAGATAGGCCGCGATCACCTTGGGATCGTCGCGGACGTCCCGAGGCGAGCCCTCGGCGATCTTGACGCCGTAATCCATCACCACGACGCGGTCGGAAATTTCCATCACCACCGACATGTCGTGCTCGATCAGCAGGATCGAGGTGCCCTGGTCGGCGCGGATCGAGAGCAGCAATTCGCTTAGCGCGCCGCTCTCGCGCGCGTTCAGCCCGGCGGCCGGCTCGTCGAGACACAGCAACGCCGGCCCGGTGCACATCGCGCGCGCGATTTCGAGACGGCGCTGGTCGCCATAGGGCAGATTGCCGGCGGCGTCGTCGGCGCGATCCAATAGCCCAATGCGATCGAGCCAGAATTTCGCCAGATCGATCGCGGCTTTCTCGGCAACCCGCCACGACGGCGCGCCGATCAGGCCCAGAAATGTCAGGCCGGAGGCGCGCATCAACGCGTTGTGCTGCGCCACCATCAGGTTTTCCAGCGCGGTCATGCCGGGAAACAGCCTGATGTTCTGGAACGTGCGCGCGACTTTTGCCTGTTTTGATATCCGGAAATCGTTCAGCCGCTCGAGCCGGATCTCGGCGCCGTTGTCGTGGGTCAACCGCATCGAGCCGGCGGTCGGTTTGTAGAAACCGGTGATGCAGTTGAACACGGTGGTCTTGCCGGCGCCGTTCGGCCCGATCAGCGCGGTGATCTGGCGCCGCTCCGCGTCAAACGACAGATTCGTTGACGGCGACGATGCCGCCGAACCGCATGGTCAGGCCATGGACGTGGAGAATGCGGTCGCCGCTCATCCATGTCCCTCCTTGACGAGGTCGGATGAGATCGCCTGCGAGTGTCGCAGGAACACGGTAGGCGCGCGATGGCCGATCAGCCCGCGCGGCCGCCAGATCATCAGCAGCACCATCGCGACGCCGAACACCAGCATGCGATATTGTTCGAGGCCGCGAAACAGCTCGAAACCGCCGATCATGGTTAGCGCGGCGAGCGCGACGCCGAGCTGCGAGCCCATGCCGCCGAGCACGACGATCGCCAGCACCAGCGCCGATTCCTGGAAGGTGAAGGATTCCGGGCTGATAAAACCCTGCCGGGTGGCGAAGAAGGCGCCGGCGAAACCGCCGAACATCGCGCCGGTGGCAAACGCCGTCAGTTTGGTCGTGGTGATGTTGATGCCGAGCGCGCGGCATGCCACTTCGTCCTCGCGCAACGCCTCCCAGGCGCGCCCGATCGGCAGCCGCCGCAGGCGGATCGTCACCCAATTGGTCAACAGCGCCAGCGCCAGGATGATATAGAACAGGAACACGATGCGATGGGTCGGCGAGAATTCGATGCCGAGTTTTGCTGCCAGCCCGTCATCGCCTGCGGTCAGCGGAATACCGAAAAAGCTCGGCCGCGGAATGCCGCCAATGCCGTTCGGGCCGCCGGTCAGGCTCTGCCAGTTGGTGATGACGAGCCGGATGATCTCGCCGAACGCCAAAGTGACGATCGCGAGATAGTCGCCGCGCAGCCGCAGCACCGGAAAGCCGAGCATCACGCCCCACAATGCGGCGAGGATTCCGGCGAGCGGCAGGCAGATCCAGAACGACAGCCCGAAATTGGTCGCCAGCAGCGCGTAGGAGTAGGCGCCGACCGCGTAAAACGCGACATAGCCGAGATCGAGCAGGCCGGCGAGGCCGACCACGACGTTCAGTCCCCATCCCAGCATCACATAGGTCAGCACCAGTATGCCGAGATCGAGGATGTAGCGCTGGTCGTAGAAGATCACCGGCACCAGCAAGGCGAAGATCAACAGCGCCGGCGCGATCAGTTTTCGCGCGAATACGAGGCCGGATTGCAGCGGCGGCGGAATGACCATGACGGTGCCGACCGGGCCCCACCATTGCCGCAGCAATTCCATCACGATGCTGCCGCCGAACACGATGGCAACGAGGCTCGCGAGATCGCCGAACCTGGTCCAGTAGATCAATTGCCCGGTCGGCCCGGCCTCGGTGCGAATGCCGATCATCAGCGAGAACAGCACCAGCGCGACCAGGGCGCTGATCAGCGCCTTCTTGAAGATGAACGCGACACCCGGAGCGCGCGAAGCGGGCGTCGAGGGGTGTTGCCACGCCGCCGCCCGTCAGACTTTTTCGACTTCGGGCCGGCCGAGCAGGCCGGTCGGAAGGAAGATCAGCACGATGATCAGGATCGAGAACGCCGCGACGTCCTTGTACTCGACCGAAAAATAGGCCGACCACAAGGTCTCGATCAGCCCGATCGCAAGCCCGCCCAGCATCGCGCCGGGCAGCGAGCCGATGCCGCCGAGCACAGCGGCGGTGAACGCCTTGATGCCGGCGACAAAGCCCATGAAGAAATCGACCAGGCCGTAATACAGCAGGTACATCATGCCGGCGACGGCGGCGAGCGCGGCGCCGATCACGAAGGTCATGGAGATGGTGCGGTCGACGTCGACGCCGAGCAGCGCCGCCATGGTCTGGTCCTGTTCGCAGGCGCGCATGTCACGGCCCAATCGGGTGCGCGACACCAGCCAGGTGAAGAGGGCCAGCAGCACGATGGTGGTGACGACGACGATGATCTGCACGTTGGACAGCCGCACCACGAAGCCGTCTTTGCTCCAGCAGCGTGTAGCCGCCGGTGATGATCGGCGGCACCGGCTTGACCCGCGCGCCTTGCGCCACTTGCGAAAAATTCGACAGCACGAACGACATGCCGATCGCCGACAGCATCGGTGCCAGGCGGAACGAGTGCCGCAGCGGCCGATAGGCGATGCGCTCCACGGTCCAGCCGTAAAGTGCGGTGATCGCCATCGACACCAGCAGTACGATCAGCAGGATGACCGGAACCGCGGTGAACCCGAACGAGACCAGCAGCAGGAAGGTGATCAGGGCGATGAAGCCGCCGATCATGAAGATGTCGCCGTGGGCGAAATTGATCATGCCGACGATGCCATAGACCATGGTGTAGCCGATGGCGATCAGGCCATAGATCGAGCCGAGCACGATGCCGTTGATGAGTTGCTGGGCGAAATAGTCCATGCGCTGCCGCTGTTCGTGCATCTTCCGGCAAAGCGGTCCCGGTTTGCCGAAGATGCGCACCCCAACAACTTCCGCGGCGATGGCCCCCGGCAGCCGGAACGGCGCGTGGGGTCATTTAACAGCGGGAACCCCGGGGCGGCAACAGTGCGGGACGACGCCGCACGTCGTTGTACAGGGATACTTTTGGGAAAGGTCGTCGGGGCAGGTTCCCCTGCCACATCAGCACCATGCATCCGCCACGCAATGATCCCCAGGGAACTCGGGCTCTCGCGAAACCATTGGCGCATCCTGCGAGTTGTCCCGGACTACGTTTCAACAACGGAGATCTCAAGATGTCCAACCAGAACCAGCCGGGCCAGCAGAATCAACCGGGCCAACAGAACCAGAACCCGGGCCAGAAGCCCGGCCAGCAGCAGGGCGGCGGCCGAAGCCGGGCCAGCAGCAACAGGATCCGAACCGTCAGGGCCAGACCCCGCAACGGGATCGCTAGGGTCGTTCCCCGGACCCCGAAGCGAGAGCAGGAAAGTCCCGCCGCAAGGCGGGATTTTTCTTGTCTGGGAGGGCGAGCGCAGCGCGCCACCACTCCACGTCACCCCCGGGCTTGACCCGGGGGTCCATCATTTTTTCGAAGAAGATGGATGGCCGGATCGAGTCCGGCCATGACGATTGTGGGTGCGATCGCCGCGGAGCGCCATTCAAAAGGTAATCCGGTCCGCCGATCCGCCGGTTAAGGTAAACAAAGGGTTTAAATTGCCGCACGCTGTTTAAGCACGTTACCTCGCCCGCAAAGCCGCAAGCGCCTCGGGGCCGCAGCGGAACAGCGGGAAGCGGCATGTCGACCAACTGGCGGATCAGTTCATTCAACGGCGCGTTGCTGGCGTCCTACTTCATTCCGACCTGGACCATCGTCGCGTTCAAGATCATCATTTCGCCGATCCACGGCTTCTATGAGCGGCCGAACATCGCGGTCGCGCTGTTCGTCAGCGATCATCTGCAATTGGCGGGGATGGCAACCGTGCGGCTGGCCTGGCTGCTGGCGCTCGGCAAACTGACCGTGGTGGCGTTCTTTGCGATCTTCCTGATTTTGCTGACCCGCCCCTCGATCCGTAAAAGCGGCGGGTGCAACGAAGCGCTGGCGATGGCGCTTGCAATCGGCAGCGTGATCAGCTTCGCCAGCATGATGATGGCATCACAGGTCGGCGAGACCGCGGCGCTGAAGCTGCACGCTACCGAATTGCTGATGCTGCTCGGTACCGCGATCGTGATGGTGTTCGAAGCTCCCCGGCCGCAGGCTGCGAACAACCCATCACTTAAGCAGTCCCAGCTCCTGGATAATCGCTGAGGCTTCCTTGACGGCGTGGTTGGCCGCCGGCACGCCGCAATAGATCGCCTGCTGCAGCAATATTTCCTTGATGTCGTCGGGCGTAAAACCGCCATCCGTGAGCGCTGCGCGCACATGCAGGCGAAACTCGTCCCATTGCGCCAGCGCCACCATGGTGCCGATCACAAGCACGCGCCGGGTGCGCTCGTCATAATGCGGCCGGGTCCAGATCTCGCCCCAGGCATAGCGCGTGATCATGTCCTGGAAGTCGGTGTTGAACGCGTTGCGGTTCTTGATCGACTTGTCGACCCATTCGTTGCCGAGCACCTTGCGGCGCTGGGTCATGCCGGCGTCGCGGCGTTTCTGGTCGTCCATTGAAAATCTCCCTCCCGTCATTGCGAGCGAAGCGAAGCAATCCAGGGCCGCAAGATAGGACTGGATTGCTTCGTCACTTCGCTCCTCGCAATGACGCTGGTTAGCGTTGCGTCAGGAAGCCGACCACCGCGTCGGTGAAGGCGTGCGACTGTTCGATATTGGAAATATGCGCGGCATCGAGAATCGTCAGGCTGGCGCGCGGGATATTGCTGCGGATCAGTTCGCCGGCCGAAAGCGGCGTTGCCATGTCGTGGCGGCCGGCAATCACCAGCACCGGGCTCTTGATTTCGGGCAATAGCGCGCGCTGGTCGAGCGTGCTCAGTGCCTCGCAGCAGGCGAGATAGCCTTCCACAGGGGTCGCGAGCAGCATCGCCTTCAGCTTCGCGGTGGTCTGCGGGTCGCGCTCGCGGAAATCCGCCGTCAGCCAGCCCGCGATGACGGTATCGGCGACGGCGGCGAGGCCGCCTTCGCTTCACCGCCTTGATGCGATTGTGCCAGTTGGTGGGATCGGCATAGTAGCAGGCGGTGTTGGCGAGCATGATGCGAGTCGAACCGCTCCGGCGCGTTGGCGCCCAGCCATTGCCCGACCATGCCGCCCATCGACAGCCCGCACCAATGCACCTTGTCGATGTTGAGATCGTCGAGGATCGCCAGCACGTCGCGGCCAAAGCGCTCCATCGAATAGGGGCCCGGCGGCACGCCGGACTTGCCGTGGCCGCGGCGGTCGTAGCGGATCACGCGAAACAGCTGCGTGAGCGCCTTCATCTGCGGCTCCCACATCTGCAGCGTGCAGCCCAGCGAATTCGACAGCATCAAGGTCGGCCCGCCGTCGCGGCCTTCGACGGATACGTTGAGCAGGCATCCGTCGGCGTCGATCATCGGCATCGTGTGTTCCTCGTTAGCTATCGAGCGACGCAAGCAGCCGGTCGATCAGGGCCTGCGAAACGCCTTGATAGGCCATCGGCTCGAACAGGTCTGCAAGTTTTTGCGCGTCCAGCTTTACCGTCACGCGCGAATCAGCCGTCAGCACCTCGCGCAGCGTCTTCTTCTCGGCGACGGCCTTCTTGCTGGCGGCTTCCACCAGATGATGGGCGTCGCTCTTGCCGATCTTCTCGGCCAGCGCGAACGTCACGGCTTCGGCCATGATCAGCCCCTTCGTGGTGTCGAGATTGGCGCGCATTCTTTGCGTATCGACTTCGAGCCCCTCGGCGATATCGACAATGGCGGCAAGGCCGCCGGAGGTGACCAGCAGCAGGCTCGGCAATGTCGGCCATTCCGCGTGCCAGGGACCGGCGCTGCGTTCGTGGTCCTGCACTTGCGCGGCGAACATCGTCGCCGCCAGATTCGGCGCCATGGTGGCGGCGGCGAGCGCGGTTGCGGCCGCGACCGGGTTGCGCTTGTGCGGCATGGTCGGAGGACCCGCCGCGGCCTTCGCCCGCGGGCTCAAAGGCTTCGCCGACATCGGTCTGCATCAGCAGCGAGACATCGCGGGCGATCTTGCCGCAGGTGCCCGCGATGATCGCCATCACGGAGGCGGCTTCCGCAAAACGGTCGCGATGGGTGTGCCAGGGCGCCTCGGGCAATGGCAGATCAAGCTCGACGGCGAGTTTTTCCGCGACGCGCCAGCCGTGGTCGCCGAGCGCGGCCAGCGTGCCGGCCGCGCCGCCGAACTGCAGCGCCAGCGTTTCGGCGCGCAATCGCCGCAACCGCGCGCGCGAGCGATTCAGCGCCGCGGCATATTCCGCCAGTTTTAACCCGAACGGCATCGGCAGCGCGTGCTGCAACCAGGTGCGCCCGACCATCGCGGTGTGGCGATGCTTGCGCGCTTGGCCGGCAAAACCGGCAATGGCGCGGTCGAGATCGGCCGACAGCGCATCGATCGCCGCGCGCAGCGTCAGCATCGAAGCGGTATCGATCACGTCCTGGCTGGTGGCGCCCCAATGCACGTAGCGCGCGGCTTCCGGATCGGCCCTGGCGACCGAGGCGGTCAGCGCCTTGACCAGCGGTATCGCGAGATTGCCGGATCGGGTCGAGGCTTCCGCCAGCGCGGCGAGATCGAACGCCTTTGCCTTACAGGCGGCTGCGATCGGTCCGGTCGCGGAGGCGGGAATGATGCCGACAGCGGCTTCGGCGCGCGCCAGCGCGGCCTCGAAATCCAGCATGTTCTGCAGGCATGCGACATCGTCGCAAATCGCGCGCATCGCGGCGCTCGACAGCATCGGCGCGAGCAGGGGGGAGAAAGCGGTACTCATGATGGCGCGCGACCTAATCATCCTCTCCTGCCTCCAGCAAGGGCTGGAAATAACCTTGGGCGAATCCTGCCGCGCCCCTCGAATATGCCTCGGCTGCCATCCCTTGGTCCCCTTCCTTTTGCGGCAGCCGTGCTTTACTTGAGGCCTGAGACGATAGGCGAACCGGGAGACCGACCATGGCCATGACAATGAACGGCGAAGTCCAGCTTGCGGCGCCGCGCGAGGCCGTGTGGGCCAAATTGAACGATCCGGCGGTGCTGAAAGCCTGCATTCCCGGCTGCGAGGAACTGGAGGCAACCGAAGATGGCGGCTTTCGCGCCACAGCCAAGATGAAGGTCGGGCCGGTGTCGGCCCGCTTCAAGGGCAAGGTCACACTCAGCGACCTCGATCCGCCCAACGGCTACAAGATCTCGGGCGAAGGCGAGGGCGGCGTCGCCGGCTTCGCCAAAGGGGGCGCCACGGTGGCGCTGGCGGACAAGGACGGCGGCACGCTGCTGTCCTATGATGTCGAGGCCCAGATCGGCGGCAAGCTGGCCCAGCTCGGTCAGCGGCTGATCAACGGCTCGGCCAAGAAACTGGCCGACGAGTTTTTCGCGAATTTCGCCAAGGCGGTACAAGGCTAGTTTTGTGGGCTCGTTTTCCGGCTGACCGCCTGGCCGGCTGCCGCTTAAGTCATATCAAGCCATGCGGCCGGTGAGGTTGCTCATTGCCGCCATGGCCCATATTATGCGCTTTGAAGCGATTTTAATCGGCTGTTCCGTCGATATGCGGCGGTGCAGAACAAGAGAGACCTGATGGCCAAGACCACTGTGAAGATTTCCATGATCGTTAACGGCAACCCCGTTAACGCCAATGTCGACCCCCGCACCCTTTTAGTCCAGTTCCTGCGCGAAAACCTGCGGCTGACCGGCACCCATGTCGGCTGCGACACCTCGCAATGCGGCGCCTGCGTCGTGCATCTCGACGGCAAAGCCGTAAAGTCCTGCACGACGCTGGCGGTGATGGCCGACGGCCACGAGGTCAGGACCATCGAGGGCCTGGCCGCCGACGGCGCGCCGCTGCATCCGATGCAGGAAGCGTTTCGCGAGCATCACGGGCTGCAATGCGGCTTCTGCACCCCCGGCATGATCATGACCGCGGTCGACCTGGTTCATCGCAAGGGGCACGACCTCAGCGATCACGTCATTCGCGAAGAGCTCGAAGGCAATCTGTGCCGCTGCACCGGCTACCAGAACATCGTTCAATCGATCGCGGCCGGCGCCAAGGCGATGGCCAAATCCGATCTCGCCTAACGCGCGATCCCTGTAAAACCCTTCGCGACCGCGATCAGGAAGTCTTTCAATGTACGAATTCAAATATCATCGTCCGGAAACCGTGCGGCAGGCCGCCAATCTCCTGATCAAGAATGAAGACGCCAAGCTGATCGCCGGCGGCCACACCCTGGTGCCTGTCATGAAGCAGCGGCTGGCGAGCCCGCCGCATCTGGTCGATCTCTCCCATATCGAAGGCCTCGACGGCATCGAGATCAAGGGCCGCTCGCTGGTGATCGGCGCCACCGCCAAGCATGCCGATGTCGCCAACTCCGCCATCGTCGGCGAGGCGATCCCGGCGCTGGCCGAACTTGCCGGCCTGATCGGCGATCCCGCGGTGCGCCACAAGGGCACCATCGGCGGCTCGCTCGCCAACAACGACCCGACCGCGGATTATCCCGCCGCCTGCTTGGCCCTCGGCGCCACCATCGTCACCAACAAGCGCAAGCTGAAGCCGGAAGAGTTTTTCCAGGGGTTGTTCACCACCGCGCTGGAGAGCGACGAGATCATCACCAAGGTGATGTTCCCGCTGCCGAAGAAGGCGGCTTACGTCAAATTCCGCAACCAGGCCTCGCGCTATGCGCTGGTCGGCGTGTTCGTCGCCAAGCGGCCGTCGGATGTGCGGGTCGCCGTGACCGGCGCCGGCGCCGATGGCGTATTCCGCGTCGAATCGTTCGAGGAAGCGCTGAAGAAGCGTTTTTCGCCCAAGGTGCTCGACGGCCTGAGCGTGCCGGCGGACGGCTTGAACAGCGATTTGCACGGCAGCGCCGAATATCGCGCGCATTTGATCGGGGTGCTGGCGCGCCGTGCCGTCGAAGCCGCGACCGCCAAAGCGTGACGGTGAAGAAACCCGTCTCATCCGGATTGGCTTTGTCATGAGCGCATCGGCGTTACCCACTTCCGTCGATGCGATGCTCGAGCTGTTGACCTCGCGCGGCTATCTGGCGGAGCGCTCGCTGGCGACGGTGACGTATCTGGCGCTGCGGATGGGCCGGCCGCTGTTTCTGGAAGGCGAGGCCGGCGTCGGCAAGACCGAGATCGCCAAAGTGCTGTCGGCAGCACTGGGACGCAAGCTGATCCGGCTGCAATGCTACGAAGGCCTCGATGTCGCCTCCGCGGTCTACGAGTGGAACAGCGCCTCGCAGATGATCGCGATTCGGCTGGCGGAAGCCGCCGGCGATACCGATCGCGACCAGCTCTCCAGCGACATCTTTGCCGAGCGCTTCCTGATCAAGCGGCCGCTGCTGCAGGCGCTGGAGCCGGACACGGCCGGCGCGCCGGTGCTCTTGATCGACGAACTCGACCGCGCCGACGAAGCGTTCGAGGCGTATCTTCTGGAAATCCTCTCGCGACTTCCAGGTCACGATCCCCGAATTCGGCACCGTGAAGGCGCCGCAGCCGCCGATCGTCATCGTCACCTCGAACCGCACCCGCGAAATCCACGACGCGCTGAAGCGACGTTGCCTGTATCACTGGGTGGATTATCCCTCGGCCGAGCGCGAACTGGCGATCGTCAAGTCGCGCGTTCCCAACATTTCGGCAAAGCTGTCGCAGCAAGTGGTCAAATTCGTGCAGGCGCTGCGCGACCAGGATTTTTACAAGTCGCCGGGCGTCGCCGAGACCATCGACTGGGCCACCGCGCTTTCCGAACTCGACGCCCGCTCGCTGACGCCGCAAATGGTCGGCGACACCCTGGGGGCGCTATTAAAATACCAGGACGACATCGCGCGCATGCAGGGCGACAATCTGCAAAAGGTTTTGAAAGAAGCGACCAGCGAGAACTGACGTTTACGTCGTTCCGGGGCGCGCCACTTGGCGCGAGCCCGGAATCCATAACCCCTGCAGGGCGTACGGATTCCGGGCCTGCGCTTCGCGCATCCCGGAATGACGACAGGGGGTTATCAGCCATGGCCATCAACCACCTCAATCCGCCGACCGGGCAGATGGCCGACAACGTGGTCGGGTTTGCCCGCGCGTTGCGGGCGGCGGGGCTGCCGGTCGGGCCCGGCGCGGTGATCGATGCGCTCAATGCGCTGCAGGTAATCGAGATCGGCAACCGCGCCGATGTTTTCGCCACGCTGCAGGCGATCTTCGTCAAGCGCCACGAGCACGCGCTGATTTTCCGCCAGGCGTTCGACCTGTTCTTCCGCGCCGCCGAGGAATGGAAGCACATGCTGGATTCGGTGCCGTTGCCCGATCAAGCGAAGAAGAAACCGCCGCCGGCCTCGCGCCGGGTCCAGGAAGCCTTAGCGCAGCCCTCGATGAGCGAGGCGCCGCAGGCCCAGGAGCAGGAATTGAAACTCTCGGTGTCCGACAAGGAAATCCTGCAGAAAAAGGATTTCGCGCAGATGAGCGCGGCGGAGATCGCGCAGGTGACGCGCGCCATCGCCGCAGATGCGGCTGCCGCAGGCGGAATTGCGCACCCGCCGCTACCAGCCGGATGCCCGCGGCCTGCGGCTCGATATGCGCCGCACCTTGCGCGGGTCCTGCGCACCGGCGGCGACATCATCGACATCCATCGCCTCGGCCTGATCGACAAGCCGGCGCCGATCGTCGCGCTGCTCGATATTTCCGGCTCGATGAGCGAATATACCCGCCTGTTCCTGCATTTCCTGCACGCCATCACCGATGCCCGCAAGCGCGTCTCGGTGTTCCTGTTCGGGACCCGGCTGACCAATGTGACGCGGGCGCTGCGGGCGCGCGATCCCGACGAGGCGCTGGCGAGCTGCAGTTTGACGGTGGAGGATTGGGCCGGCGGCACCCGGATCGCGACCTCGCTGCACAGTTTCAACAAGCTGTGGGGCCGCCGCGTGCTCGGGCAGGGCGCCATCGTGCTGCTGATCTCCGACGGGCTGGAGCGCGAGGCCGATGCCCGGCTGGCGTTCGAGATGGACCGGCTGCACCGCTCGTGCCGCCGCCTGATCTGGCTCAACCCGCTGCTGCGCTATGGCGGCTTCGAGGCCAAGGCGCAGGGCATCAAAATGATGCTGCCGCACGTTGACGAATTCCGCCCGGTACATAATTTGAGTTCAATTGAGGGGCTGATTGCCGCATTATCGTCGCCCGATGGCGGCGCACCACCGCAGCGCAATCCGTCCCGCGGCCTAAACGGCAGATCGAAAGAGGCTCCCATGCTCAACCGCGACGAGGATATCCTGCAGGCCGCCGAAGCCTGGCAGAAGGCCGGCCACGGCGTGGCGCTGGCCACGGTCGTGCGAGACCTGGGGCTCGGCGCCGCGCCCCGCCGGCTCGAGCCTGGTGATCAACGACGACGGCACCTTCTTGGGCTCGGTCTCCGGCGGCTGCGTCGAGGGCGCCGTGGTCACCGAGGCGCTCGACGTGATCTCCTGCGGCCAGCCCAAAATGCTCGAATTCGGCGTCGCCGACGAGACGGCGTGGAACGTCGGACTGTCCTGCGGCGGCACCATCCGGGTGTTCGTCGAGAAAGTCGGTTAGCCGTGAAGCCCGAGACGCTCGCACAACTCAATACCGAGCGCGCCGCGCGGCGGCCGGCGATCGTGGTGCTCGATCCCGCCAACGGCGAGCAGCGCCTGGTCAAGGCCAAAGACATCGCCGCCGATCCGCTGCGCGCCGAACTGTCAAAACATTTGCGCATGGGCACCAGCGGCATGGTGGAAGCCGGCGGCAAGAAACTGTTCCTCAATGTCTACGCGCCCACGGCAAAACTCGTCATCATCGGCGCCGTCCATATCAGCCAGGCGCTGGCGCCGCTGGCGCGCTCGCTGGACTACGATGTCACGGTGATCGATCCGCGCACGGCGTTCGCCAGCCCCGAGCGGTTTCCCGACATGCCGCTGATCGCGGATTGGCCCGATGTGGCGTTGCCGCCGCTCAATGTCGATCATTACACCGCGTTCGTCGCTGTGACGCATGACCCGAAGATCGACGATCCCGCATTGTTGCACGCGTTCGAGCGCGACTGCTTCTATATCGGCGCGCTGGGCTCGCGAAAGACCCACGCCAAGCGCGGCGAACGCTTGCGGGCGCAGGGCGCCTCCGACGCCGACATCGCCCGCATCCACGCGCCGATCGGGCTGAATATCGGCGCGGTGTCGCCGTCCGAGATCGCGGTCTCGATCATGGCCGAGATCACCGCGGTGCTGCGGCTGCCCAAAGAAGACGCGAAGCGGACGCGAACGACACGAAAGTAAACGCGGCATGAAATTCGGTCCCGCCAGTCCGGCCGACGCGGTTGGCGGTGTCACCGTCCACACCCTGCGCCAGGGATCGCTGGTACTGAAGAAGGGCACCACGGTCGGCCCGAACGAGGTCGAAGCCCTCAACAGAGCCGGCGTCAAGGAAGTCGTCGTGGTCCGGCTCGAGGACGGCGATGTCTCCGAGGATGTCGCCGCCGGCAGCATCGCGCGCGCCATTGCCGGCGACGGCGTCGATGTCGAGCGCGCGTTCACCGGACGCTCCAACCTGTTTGCGGCGCGCGCGGGCGTGCTGGTGGTCGACCGCGCCGCGGTCGACGGCATCAACCGCGTCGACGAAGCCATCACCTTTGCGACGCTGCCGGCTTTCAAGGCGGTGTGCAGGGCGAAATGATCGCGACCGTCAAGATCGTGCCGTTCGGGATCGAAGCCTCGCTGTGCGAGCGGGCGGTCGCGGCGGCCGACACCGGACGCATGAGCGTCGCGCCCTACAAGATCAAGCGCGTCGGCATCGTCTCCACGATCCTCCCGGGCCTGGCGCCGAAAGTCATCGAAAAAACCCTGCGCGTCACCGCCGACCGGCTGGCGCCGGCTGGCGCGTCGATCATTGCCGAGCGCCGCGTGCCGCATGAGGAGGCGGCGCTGGCGGCCGCGATCAGGGAATTGCTCGGCCTCGGCGCCGAACTGGTGATCGTGTTCGGGGCATCCGCGATCGCCGACCGGCGCGACGTTATTCCGGCGGCGCTTGAAGCAGTCGGCGGCGAGATCGAGCATTTCGGCATGCCGGTCGATCCCGGCAATCTGCTTGTTGATCGGCAACGCCGGCGGCGTTCCGGTGATGGGCGCGCCCGGCTGTGCGCGCTCGCCGGTGGAAAACGGTTTTGACTGGGTGCTGACGCGGCTGCTCGCGGGCCTCAAGGTGACGCGCGCCGATCTCACCGGCATGGGCGTCGGCGGGCTATTGATGGAGATCGTGACCCGGCCGCAGCCGCGCAAGCCGCAGGGCTCCGAAGGCAACCGCGATATCGCCGCCGTAATTCTCGCGGCCGGCCGTTCCACCCGGATGGGCGGACCGAACAAATTGCTGGCCGAACTCGGCGGCAAGCCGATGGTACGGATCGTGACCGAGCAGGTGCTGGGCTCGAAGGCCTCCAGCGTGACCGTCGTGACCGGACATCAGGCCGCCGAGGTCGAGAAGGCGCTGGCCGGGCTCAAGGTGAAATTCGTGCGCAATCCGGATTTCGCCGCGGGGCTGGCCAGTTCGGTCAGGACCGGCATCGCGGCGGTGCCGGAAAACGCCGACGGCGCGGTGGTGTGCCTCGGCGACATGCCGCTGATCGACGCAAAACTGATCGACCGCCTGATCGAGGCCTTCGCGCCGGATCGCGGCCATTTGATCGCGTTGCCCGTCAGCGACAACAAGCGCGGCAATCCGGTGTTGTGGTCGCGCCGCTTCTTCAAGGAATTGATGACGCTCGACGGCGATATCGGCGCCCGCAATTTGATCGCGAGACACGTCGAGGCGGTGGTCGAAGTGGCGGTCGAAGGCCACGGCGCGTTCCTCGACATCGATACGCCCGAAGCGCTCGCGGCCGCCCGCCAGACCCGGCGTCAGCCGGAGCGGTTGGCGTAAGAGGAAAAGCCGCGGATCGTAGAGTGGGCAAAGGCGCCCTTGCGCCGTGCTCACCATCCTTTTTCATGCACCGCTCGCATTTTTTCGTCATGGCCGGGCTTGTCCCGGCCATCCACGTCTTTGGCGCCAAAGAAAGACGTGGATGCCCGGCACAAGGCCGGGCATGACGAACGCCTCCCGTTCACCAAGTGGAAAGAAGCCTGCGCTAGCGTCCTGCCCGCATCGCCTCGGGGGAGGGACTCTTGAAGTGTTTCAATAAATTGCCGCGCCGCGCAGTTTTCGTTTTCGCGCTAACGGTGGCGCTGGCGGTAACGCAATTCACGAATCAGGCCCGCGCCGCCGGCGCCTTCGCGATCGGCAAATGCGGCGCCTATGGCCAGTCCTATGATTATGCCGGCGAGGCCGGCGCGCGCGCCGCCGCGCTGAAGCAATGCAAGGGCGAATGCACCGCGGTGACCATCAAGCGCGCCTGCGCCGCGCTGTCGATCGACATGGCCAACCCCTGCGGCCCGCACGGCTATGCGGTCGAGCCGCATATTTCCAGTTCGCTCAATGAAGCGACGCGCAAGTGCTATGAGTTCGGCGGCAAGGAATGCGTGATCCGCGCCTGGGCCTGCGATGCAAGGGGCTAGCTTTTCGCAGCACAGCCGACTTTATTGATGATCGTTCCCGGGGCGCCTGATGCGCGAACCCGGAATGATGTCATTTCCGCTGGAGACCTCATGCAATTCGACACCAAGATCGCGGTCGTGATCCGGACCGATCTGGAAGCCTGGCAGAAGCTCAACGTCGCCGCGTTCCTCGCCGGCGGCATTGCCGCGTCGTTTCCCGAATGTATCGGCGACAATTACGAGGACGGCTCCGGCACCAAATATCTGTCGCTGATCGGCCAGCCGATCCTGATCTACGGCGCCGACCGGCCGGCGCTCGCCCGCGCGCTCGAACGCGCGCTGGCGCGCAACGTAAAACCCGCCGTCTATACCGAGGACATGTTCAAGACCACCCACGACGCCGCCAACCGCGAGGTGGTGAAAGCGGTGATCCGCGCCGAGCTCAATCTCGTGGGCCTCGCGATGCGCGCCGAGCGCAAGGTGATCGACAAGATCGTGGATGGGTTGAAGTTTCACAATTGATTTTTGTCATTCCGGGGCGCGCGGAGCGCGAGCCCGGAATCCATACCCCCGGTGCTGATGTTCAGCGGGAAACGTCGTCACCAAAAACATCAACACAGGGGGGTATGAATCCGGTCTGCGCCAATTGGCGCATCCCGGAATGACGGCCTTTGGTCGCCCAGCCGTCTGCCGGGACGGTCAACTCGTTGATTTTAGATAGTTTCTTAATTTCAGAAATTATGTTTGACTCCCCGACCCAAATCACCGGCTTATGGTGCGTATCTCGTCCCAACAAGAGGGGCGGCTCGCGATCGCCACGAACGCGGGACGGGATGCGGTGGACGTGGAAGTGCCGATAACGAACGGCACCGATGCGTACGGCGAAAGCGTGTGGTCCTGACGCCCGGAATGCTGGCGTCAAGTCCTTGAGAGGCTAACGCCTCCCGAGGGCGATGGTGGCAAGAGGCTCCGATTTACCAGGGAGAGCACGTATAAACCGTAG
Source organism: uncultured Alphaproteobacteria bacterium (assembly GCA_963699465.1). GTDB lineage: Bacteria > Pseudomonadota > Alphaproteobacteria > Rhizobiales > Xanthobacteraceae > Bradyrhizobium. The sequence goes on along the minus strand of CAVOTZ010000005.1, from coordinate 1,432 downwards.
AGCCACTGCGCAGGGAAGGCCGGAGTGTTTCCGCTGAACCTGTATGCTCATGTGCGCATTTCTTGTGATGCACAATGCACATGAGACCGCGGGTGCAGCGCGCACCCGGTCTTCCCTGCGCCCTTGTTCCTGAAAATCTGTCAGAATGTGCGAACGGGCGGTTGCATCAGAACCGCCCGTTGCTGGAACTGAGCCCGTTGCGCCCAAAGGCGACAGAGCCTGTGAAAGAGCGAGGGACAGCTCCGGTGTCTTCCTCAACCCGAACAGTTGCAAGGGCTTCGAGCCCGAACCGAGCAAGGAAGGGAGTGGATGATGGCACAAAAAGATCTCGTTGTCGTGGGTATCGATGTCGCCAAGGACAAGGTGGATGCGTGCGTTCGTGCGCATGCATTGCGGCAGACGTTCCCCAGCACCGTACAGGGCCACCGCAAGCTGGTTGGCTGGCTTCGCAAGCACCAAGTTGGCAAGGCGGTGATGGAGGCAAGTGGCGGTTACGAGCGCGTCTGGGCCAAGTTGTTGCGCGAGGCCGGCATCGAGGTGCGGATTGTCGACCCCAAACGGGTCCGCAGCTTCGCGTTGTCGGCCGGACGGCTGGCCAAGAACGATGCGATCGACGCCGAGATGATCGCCTGGTTCGCCGAGACGTTCAGCGATGCGCCGGCTCAGAAGCACGATGCCGCCCGTGAGGAACTGCAGACCTTGGTGAAGGCGCGCCTAGGTCTGATTGATGTCAGGATGCGCCTGGTCAGCCAAAGTGAGCATGCTGCGCCGGGATTGGTTCAAAAAGCGCGTGCCCACATTTTGAAGAGTCTGGCCAGCGAGATTGCCAAGCTCGAGGCCGCCATCTGCGCCAAAATCAAGTCCGTGCCGGATTTTGCCGAACGCGCCGAGATCATCGAGAGTGTGCCGGGGTTCGCCGAGACGAGTTCGCAAACCTGGTTGCAGGGATGCCGGAGCTTGGTCAGGTGAGCGACGAGATCGCCGCGGCCTTGATCGGTGTCGCCCCTTATGACGACGACAGCGGAAAGCGCCATGGCGAACGTCACATCAAGGGAGGCCGCCGCTGGGTCCGTAACGCTATCTACATGCCCTGTGTCGGCGCAGCCACGCGGAATAATCCCGTCCTGAAGGTCTACTATCAGCGCCTGATCGCCAAGGGAAAGGAGCCAAAGGTCGCGCTCATCGCCTGCATGCGCAAACTGATCGTGATCCTCAACACGATGATTGCGCGCCGGCAAAAATGGGATCCCAGCCGTTACGCAGTGAGCTGAGCGAGCGCACCTGATCGCGCTCGGTCTGCGACCGAGCGCTTGCAAAGCCATCTGACCGGTGAGCGGACGGGGTCAAGGCCGTCAGCCGCCGCAGGCGGGGGCGCGCTTGCGCCAGCCTTGAGCACGGCCGAGCACCGTTCTACTTCCAACACAGTTGCTCT
>CAVOTZ010000004.1:0-177462 GCA_963699465.1 uncultured Alphaproteobacteria bacterium | reverse complement strand
CAACGCTGGCGATCTTCCGACCGTCAAGGTGACGTTCAATTCGTTCACCATGCAGGACGCCAGCAACAATGATATCACGTCCTCGCTGACGTCGCAGCAGCTCGCCGAGATCGCGGCAGTCGAAGCCTCGATAGCGGTAACGCCGGCCGCAGAAACGCCGACGATGGCTCGGTTCCTGGACGTACAGCGTCGGGGATATTCATTTTGGCTTTCTCACCCCCGGCGAAACGCTGACGTTGAACTACGTGGCAGAGGTCGATAGCAACTATGCCCCGGACAACGCGGCGGTTTTTACCCCGATCGCGATAACGATTACCGGCCTCATTCTGCCGACGATTGCAACGACCAGCGGTGCCTTTATCGAGCAGCCGGCTTCCAGCAACTCCGATCGATCATGCCGGCGGCACCATCACCTTCACCGACGCAGATTTGACAGCCCGGCCGACTGTAAGCGTGCAATTCACTTCTTTCAGCTACCATGACGCTCTTCACAACGACATTAGCGCAACGCTCACGCCTCAGCAGCTCGCTGATGTCGAGGCCGTCGAATCCTCGCTGACATTGACGCCATCTGCGAGCAACGCGAATAACGGTTCGGATGTCTGGTCGTACGACGTCGTCAACAGCGCGTTCAATTTCCTCGGCGCCGACGAAACGTTGACGCTGACTTATACCGCCACTGTAAACGACGGTCACGGCGGTTTGGTAACAGAGCCACTTACCGTGACCATTCGGGTACCGACGATCCGCCGACGATCTCGGCAACCAGCGGTGCATTGACCGAACTGCCGGCGTCCAGCAATCAGCACGATCGATCATGTCGGTGGCACAATAGCCTTCAGCGACGTTGATCTGACGGACCGTCCCGTGGTAGTACGCAGTTCACCTCGTTTGACTACCAGAACGCCTCTCATGCCGACATCACGGCGTCACTTTCGTCGCAACAGCTTGCCGACATCAAGGCAGTCGAAGCTTCGCTTCGCTGACGCCGCTGGCGACCAATACCAATGACGGGGTGGTGACCTGGTCGTACGACATCAGCAACAGCGAATTCAACTTCCTCGGCGCTGGCGATACGCTGACGCTAGCCTACACGGCCACCGTCGACGACGGTCACGGCGGCTTGGTTACCGAACCGTTCAACGTAACGATTACCGGCACCGATATCGCTCCGACCATTCTGGGCGAAACTGATCCGCCGACCCAGGCGATCAGTGTCGTAAACAATCCCGGCGTGCCGACCGTGCTGGATCAAGGCGTCAATACCAATTCGTTAGGCCTTCATACCGAGACGTTTGATGCCCAAACGACCGGTTCCCTGTCCAATAACGGAGCCGGCCATGGCGATTTCTTCAGCGAAGCGCTAAATGCTACTTTCTCCGGCTCGGGAGACGCGGGCGTCGTTGCGGCTCGCTCGCCGATGTCACGGCAGCTCCCTATGTGGGACCTTTGCCGGGGGGACCGATGCGACCCACTATTTGAGCATTGGCGCTGGCGGAACGGAAACCATCACTTTTGCCAGCGAAGAAAACTCGTTTGGCCTTTATTGGGGTTCGGTCGATCCTAGTAATACAATCGATTTCTACAACGGAACAACCCTCGTCGCTCATTACACTGGCGCTGAGGTGAGCCCGCTGTTTTCAGATGGGAACCAAGGCTCATTTTCATCGAACGGGTACGTGGAATTTTCCGGTTTAGCGTCTTTCAATACCGTCGTTCTTGGAAGCGGCACAAACTCATTTGAGATCGACAATATTTCAGCCGGATCTGTCCATGCCCAACTTGCCGGGCCGGTTATCGGTACCCTCACCGTCGATGAGCCGAACCTTGGCGACACGCTGACAGCGTCGGTCACCGGCAATGCCACGGTCGAATATAACGGTTCAACGACTTTGCCGGACCATGTGGATTTCGGCGCGCTGGTTGCGGCCGACAACATCAAGTTCGACACGGTGACTTCCAACGGTGGATCGCAAACTCTGGATTGGACCTACGATCCAACCAGTGCGGATCTGGATTTTTTGAAGGCTGGTGACACGCTGTCGATCACCTACACCGCTGAAGTCAACAATGGCTCTGCGAACTCGGCCGCCCAGCCTCTGACCATAAACCTCGTCGGTGCCGGCCCCGCGGCCAATATGTCCAACTTCCAGACAGTGAGTGGCACGACTGGAAACGACACCTTCGTCAACGTCGGTAACGGCGTCACAATTTTCGGCGGTGGTGGGCAGGACAATTTCGTGTTCAACGACAACTTCAAAAGCGCAACCATCGGCGATTTTGACGTTACCCAGGACGCGATCGATATCAGCCATGCGCTGTTTGCAAGCGTGTCGGCCATTTTGGCCAGCGCACAGTCGGCCAATTCCGGTCATGACACAGTGATCATGGATGTTGCCCATGACACGATTACGCTAAAAGGCGTAACCGTCGCGGAGCTGCAGACGCATGCCAGCGCTTTCCATTTGATTTAACCGCCAGCTCGGCCGGCGGGAAATCACGACAGACAGGGCTCGGGGGCGGGAAGGCGGGTGTGCGTCTGGCGCAGGCTGCATCACCCTTTGTGAGATGCTCGATGACCGCGCGAATGTTCGCATTATAACCACGCTCAAGTGACAAGTTCAGTCTGTAATGTATTTTACCGGTAAAATACATTTCGGAACATTGTGCCTGCGGAAGTCGATCACGACGCGGAAAACGGCTCCAATTAAACGTTACTTTTCGGGGTATGTAACGGGGGGCCGTCGCCAATGGGGCGTCACCCGTGACAGGTCACGCGTGACGACCAGGAAATCGCCCTATCAACGATGAAATGCAATTTGGGACAAGTTCCGTGATGCCAGATCACGCAGCCAATCACCGCGCGCTCAGGTCGCAGCGTCTCTCTCGCGCAAGGGCAATCGTCACCGGATCGCCGACCAAGTTGAGACGGCAAGGAAGTTGGCCAATGTGTCATGAATGCGATATCGCGAAAAAATACCGGATCGCAATAGCCGACATACATCACCGTGGCAGCGGGCATAGTTCGTCCCCGACGAGTTTGCCCCCTAACGGGGGCAAAGCAGGTCCCCTGGTCTGAAACACAAAAGCCCCGCCAGCGACGGCGTGGCTTTCAATCGGATTTTGGTCGGAGCGACTGTTGAAGGCGCGGCCGATCTGGGCGAATTAACCAATCAAGTGGCGGTGGCTGCAAAGAGCCTCGAATTTGCGGTATGGTGCGCCTTGCGGGATTCCCGTCTCAGGGGCCGAGAACGGTTTGCGAAATGAGTGACGGATTGAACGAGGGAGTGGTCGGGGACGCCGCGAAGCTGATGATGCATCGGCTGATCGTGCGGAGGCTCCGTCGCGACCCGTCCCTGGTAGACAAGGCCAAAGTAGCTCATGCCCGCCAAGCGGCTCAGTTCGCCGATTGGCCGTTCGTGCGCGAATGGCAGCATCTGCTTGCGCTACCCGCCGGGGAGCTTGCCTTGAAGCTGATCAGCCGCGATCGGGAGATGGTCAGGCTGCGCAACTCCTCGCCGTTCTACCTCGCCGAAGGGGTTCATTTCGGCGACTATGACATGAGGAATTCGTTTGCGAAGGGCAGCGAGAAGGGTCGTCCAGCGCGGCTTAAGTGCGCGTCAGACCCTTTCCCTTATGGCACCTTGATGTCTCAGGACAAGAAGCTACGCACTTTCGACGACTTGCTCAGAGTCGTCAGGGCCCTTGCCTATGAATTCAAGACCGACACAGTTTTCGTCGTCGGCAGCCAGGCGATCCTGGCTTCCATGCCCGATGCTCCGGAGGCGGCCGAGAGAGTCGCCGGAAATAGATGCTTTCCCCCTGAATGCGAAGACTTGGGAAGTCGAGGAAGCCAAGCGTACTCGCGACGGCGTGCGTCCAATCGCGTCGGAACACATTGACGGACTGTTCGGATCCGAGAGCCAATTCCACCGCACGCACGGTTTCTACATCGACGGTGTCGATGAGACGACGGCCAAGCTTCCGAACGGGTGGCAAGGCCGGGCGGTCAAGGTGCGGACGGAGGTCGAAGGTCGGACCGTGACCGGTGTGGCGCCGTCTGCCGAAGACCTCATCGTATCCAAGGTCGCTCGGCTGGACGATAGGGACAAGAGGTTCGTCGAGGCAATCCATGCGCAACGACCGCTGGACCTTGAGTTGATCGAACGCAGGATCGGCGAAACCGGTTTGGAGCCTGCCGTCGCCGAAAGAGCGACCGCATACATCCGGGGCCTGAAGCGAGAAGAGAAGCTCTCGGGACCGAAGCCGCCGTGGGCGTCGTCGGAAGAGAACGACTAAGGCACCGCATACAAGGTTCCGGAACGCGACTTTTGCTTGGGCACCTGGCTTCGCCAGGTTCAGGAGCTCCAAGAGTCCATCATGTATTGCTTTACGGCGTCCACTAGCGAGTCTTGATACTGGCCGACGGATCTCACGGTCCAGGGATGTACTCCGCGTGGCACCACCAGGTTTTGGTGCTAGGACGTGAAATTTCAGGGTGGCTATTTCAAGACGTTGTGGGAGCCATAGGGAACGCACTATGCCCAGTGCCTCAACCACAGCGAACAACACCGCGATGATGGCTACGCCCCACAACAGTGCTGTAGGCCAGCTGCTCGTCACAAATCCTCTCGCAGGCCCTGAGGAAGGAATGCCATACCTTGCCCGGCAGACTTCGCTCGATCGATCTGGGTCAGCGATGCGTTTGCTGCAGGGGTACGTAAATCAGATGCCGTCAATCGGGGTCGGCAGATGTCGTATCGTGAATTCAATCCGACCATCGGGGAGCTGCCGCCAGTTTTCAACAACAGTTGCGTACTCTGCGTGCGCAGACCGATGGACGATTTCGCGAGCTTTCCGGCGGGCAGCTTCAATCGGTAGCCTGATTATCGTCGGTGGCTGTGGGTGAGACAGCCGGTCTGCCAAATCGCGTGGGCGAACGAGCATTTCCGCCTCCAATGATTTGCCAAGGTAATGCTGTCGATCTTGAGCCCCGATTTACAAAACGAAAGGCTGCGCAGGGCGCTGGACAAAATTATCCCCGCTAATCACCGAGCTTTCCGGTAAAATTGTGATACCTCAAGGGTCGCCCGCCCGATCAACCTGTTCGTCGATTGTTTGTCTTACGCGAGGAATTGTAGCCGCTGTGGTAGGCTTCAACACCACAAATTTGCTGGTGTTCTCGGGTTGCCTGAGGGGCCGGACGATTGGCGCGTTTGTCCAAGTACAATCACCTCGATGTCTTGGTTTGCCTTCCGATCGAAGCAGTAGGGACGATCCGCGACGTTCGTTTGATACGTCTTGCGCCAATGATCTTGTGCTATCGTAACGAATGCGCGCAGCGATTCCGTACATCGCAGTATTGACCGCGATTGGTCTGGCCATCTGGTTCGCAGTCGGCAATCCGCTGCACCCCTGAGCCTGGTCTGTGGTGGGCGTCAAGTCGGGACTTCGACCTTAATCGAGCCCGGGCCAATTTTCAGCCTGGCCGGTAGCTGCGGCTACCAATAGATCCCGTACCGATGCAGCTCGTAGATTACGCGGACTTCAGTCGTCATGTGCTGTTTTTTTGGCTTGGCCCGCTCTGTGGGTTGGTTAGCCTGCACTGGCGCGGCGGCGCACGTTGGCGCCGATGGCGTCGGTTCAACAGCTGCGGCCGGCGCCGCGGCGTTGGCCCTTTGCGTTGATTGGAGCGTCGGATCTTCGTTGGTAGCCAGACTAAGCCCTCGAGACGGGCCTGCGTGAGCGTTTGTCGAGAGAATGGCGATCGCAGCGATCAAGATCGTATTGCGCATCTGAAATCCCCGTTGCTTTGTTGAAATCAACCACCAGCAGCGCCTTTAGCCGACCATCGCGAGGTGTTGCTTGCGCATCTCCGCCAAGCGGGCTTTGCAAAACGCGCGGTAGATGAGGGTAAGCAATGTTGACGTGACCCAACTCCGTTGTTGATCATCGTGTGGATCCTGCCCGTTGTTCGTTTCCGGCCGTCTTCATGCCGTGCCCGATACGGTTTCGTCCCGTCGGAAAATGGTTTCGTCGACCACGTCAATGCCGCAGCTAGCCCGGCGCCCGACCCCAATTCGAGCCGGGGCCACTGTTTTGAGCCGCGCCGTTATCAGGACCCGCGGCGCTGGAAGTGATGCCCAGCGCGTTGGTCTGCCGCTTGTCGAGCAACCGACCATGAGAACTATGACAGTTGCAGTGGTGCTGGTGACCTGGTGCTTTGTCCCGCCCTGGCGCGTCATCATCACCGCCAAGCGACCTCGCTAGAGTGCAGATTGTAACGTCGGACCCCACCATTCCGGTCGAGATACCGTTACAGACCCCAGGATGATCGCGTCGACACCAGTCCCAACGCCCCACCGGTCGCTCCGGGCGATATTGCGCCGGGCGGCCCTGTGGCCGTCGGGATGGTAGGGGGCTTCCGTCGAGCGCATCGAACTGCTTTCACCGGCACCCATCTGCCGGAGCAAGTCTGGATGCGATCCAGCTGTCGTCGAAATTAGGCCACGGGGACTCGAATTTAGGACACGAATCGACGGCCTCTTCACTACGCCCGATCTCAACTCCCAACCCCGGGTCGGGTACTCACGAGAACGGCTCCAGGATCTCAACCCCTTGGGGCCGTTTTTGCGAAGCGACCAGGAGCTGCAGTCGTGGTCCACAACAACATCGAATTTGGTCCCGCGCTGCGGACAGGCAGGTCGCTTCGCGAAGCCTCTTTTCGGATTAGTCTCCTAAGCCCAACGTAGGGCAGGCTGCCTATCATGCTCCGAAACCCCGGTATCAAGTGAGGCGCTTTGTTCCATCGGCGCGGCCCGACCAGGGTCGGCAGCCAAACCCGCGCCGACGGGTTTTTCTTGTCGTCGGGTTGCCCGATAACTAGAGTTTAATCGCCAAATTCGATCGGGAGGACTGACGTGGCGATCGGGACGGTGAAGTGGTTCAACATGACCGAGGGGCATAGATTTATTGCGCCTGAGGGCGGCGGCCAGGACGCGTTCGTGCACATCTCAGCAGTCGAGAAGGCGGGCTACACCGGCCTCGCCGAAGAGGGCCCGTGTCAGCTACGAGCTGGTCGCGGGCCGCAACGGCAAGATGTCCGCGGATAACTTGCGGCTCGGGTGATATCGGCGGTCATATTAAGAGAGCCAGCGAAACTGCGGAAGAACGAACGGTGGATTGGATCAACAACGCCTACGGCCGAGTGGTAGGCTGAGCAAAGATCTCGCCACCTTCGCCAAGTATCGCATCCTGTGGGGATTATTTCTCCTCGTCCGAGAAGAAAAAAACAGGCTGACATCTTGTTACCGCGCTGCCGCCAAATGTTGGTTTCCTGAAGTCGTCACCCGCCTGGAGAATGGCGCGTCTGGATGGTGCCGATGTGCCTGCCGAGCGCGCACGGCCTTGGCAGCCAGTGGCGCAACGACCCTGGCGCCGGGCCGCCGGTTGCATGCCCGATGCGGCACGCCGGTTTCCATCTCGCCGAAACAATGCGGCGGAACTTGCGGATTATAGCTTCCGTCCCAGGCGTCGCCGACCAGGATCAAGAATTCGGCGACCTCGCGGCAGCCGCGTAGCGCCTCCCGGGCGGTGATGAAGGGTGCATGGCACGCCACCCACGCGCAAGTAGGCCTCGATCAGGCACCGGCTGCAGGAATGGATCAACCCCGGCTGACTGCACGCGGAGCGAAACAGAGATCCGGCTTCAAGACCTGGTCTCGCCGGCTCGGGTTGAGGCTACATCACAGGCGAACGGTCATGGCCGATCATCGCGAGCTGAGGTTAAAAGGCCGCCCCAACTCCATGTTGGCAAGAGATGAGGCGGGACGAAGTCATGGGGTTCAAATCGGCGCAGCGCAACCGATGAGCTAAGAATGCAATTCCAATTCGGGCAACGTGACGGCCAATTGCGGGCGCGACACGAAAGTCTGGGCCGGTCAGTCCCGCGTGGACAACGAAATTCCCAGTTGGTGCGCCTTCACCGCGGTGGCGCCGGCGGTGCGTTTCAGTGCTTTTGCAATCTTAGCAACACCGATCTTCTTTTTGGCCAGAGACTTGAAATCGCGCAAATCTGAAGCAATCCACGGCCGTCGTGTTGGTTTTTTCCTCTTAGCCGGCATCATTGGTTCCTTGGTTGAGGGCGCGCGGCTTCTACCACAGCCGTCGCGCTTGGCAATGGCTGAAGGTCGCGGAGCTGCGGGTCAGGCATGCTCCGCCTTCCCTCACACAAGGACTTGGAACGCAGCGCGCGAAAGCAGAAGATGGCGCCGGCACAACCCGCAATGCGTCACAACTTAGCGGCGCTAAAATAGCGGTGATGACGTGATCAGATCAATCGCACAAATCGAATTGCACGCGAAGCCGATGGGCAATTTCTTCCGCGCGCCGCTGATATCCGATCAGGTCGCCCGGCGCGGCAACTACATTGGGTTGCCACCCGTAGGCATGATCCTCGCGAACAGCGATTTCCAAACCGGACACTCCGATTTTCGCAGTGATCATCTCAGCGAGACTTCGTGCGCTGATGCGTTCCTTGAGCATGACAAATCTCCCGAAAACGGACGTAACCGCAAATGATCTGGGCAGGTAAGTCTGAAGATCCTGTCAAAAAACATAGTTTACCACGAAGGGGTTTATTTCCGTTTGCGTCCGCGTTTCCAGCCCCAATTCGGAAAAATTATCCGCATGGCTTCGTGGTTGCGCTGGGTCAGCTTCCAATGAGCAAAGACGCCATCCATCAGCGCGACGGTATCCCGCACGACGCACAGCTAGCCGGTGGCAGTTTATATGTTGATACAGCGGGCGATGCCCCGGGAACGGCAACGAGGCGTTACATCGACCTGCGATGCCGGCACGACGGTCAGTCGTCCGTGGCCTTCTCAGATTAGCGCCTTCTCAGATTACATTGGGTGATGGCCGTAGGGCCTATCTTCAGCACAGTCGTTAACCAGGACCTGGTTCGCGCCAATGACGGGATGGTGTGCTGCTAATTAGTTCTTGCCTCGGCACATTCATCGCGCCAATATTTCGGCCCTCAAATATACGGTTTGCGGAAATCGAATGATTGGCTTTCTTCCAGAGATCGGGTTTGGGGTGTTGATCGTCGCCGTGCTGCTGTTTGCGCTTTCGCCGCACACAACGAGACCGCGGCGTCCGCGTTTTTGACAAGGCTAATTTCAGGAATCCGTGATCTTTAAGATGCGTGCGGACGCCGGAAAAATAAAAAGTTGACATCGAAAAATTGAAGCTAAATCCGATTGCAAGCGAGATAATGTTTGCGACCATGGTGATGGTGATGGTGATGGTGATGGTGATGGTGATGGTGATGGTGATGGTGATGATGCGAAAGTAATATCAAAACTCTCGCTGAAACGCCGCGACGGCGACGCCCAGTCTTAGCAAGGTCAACCAGCGCCGTGCTTCATCGCTGGTGTCGACAATCGATTTTGTCACGGCCGCCCTGATGCTCCCTAGGAACAAGTCCGCCCCATCCTGCGGGAGTCAATACGCCCAAGCGATAACGGGGCGCGCGTTGCTACGCGTCCGTCGCGCCTTAACGGCACGGGATGAGGCGCGGGCTCGCATGCTTATTTCGCGACTCGGCAAACCCGCAACGGTGTCCGGCTGTCCCCGGCGCCGGTTCGGCCGGCGCTGGGGCCGCGGGAGCCGGCTTCGTTGCATCCAGCGCGACAGCAGGCGCCGCGCCGGCCAGGTCCGCGATCGCGATCGCGGGCCAAAATCATGGAAAACTCTCGATACTACGGCCACGCAATCCTCGCAATTCATGCTGCCAGCAAAGCCCGGCCCGGACTTGGCCCGGACTTGGCCCGGACTTGGCCCGGACTTGGCCCGGACTTGGCCCGGACTTGTGCAAGAGTTCCCGATCACGAATCCGGCAGGACAGAAGTCACCCAGCGGGCTCGATGTCCGGCAAATTTATGCTACTCTCGTCCACCCGGTCCCGGCCAAAATGGAGAAACCCATGACCATCAATACCGAACGCGCCGTTCTCGCCGGAGGCTGTTTTTGGGGAATGCAGGATCTGATCCGCCGCAAGCCGGGCGTGATCTCCACCCGGGTCGGCTATTCCGGCGGCGAGGTCAAGAATGCGACCTATCGCAACCACGGCAGCCATGCCGAGGCGATCGAGATCGTGTTCGATCCGCGCGTCATCAGCTTCCGCGATCTGCTGGAATTCTTCTTCCAGATCCACGATCCGACCACCCGCGACCGCCAGGGCAACGACATCGGCGCCAGCTACCGGTCGGCGATTTTTTACACCAGCCCGGAACAGCTGCAGGTCGCCCGCGACACTATCGCCGACGTCGAGGCCTCCGGGCTGTGGCCCGGCACGGTGGTGACGGAATTGTCGCCGGTTTCCGATTTCTGGCAGGCCGAGCCGGAGCACCAGGATTATCTCGAGCGCTATCCGGACGGCTACACCTGTCACTTCGCGCGTCCCGGCTGGAAACTGCCGCGGCGCAAGGTGGGATAAGGCCTGCGGCTAACACCAGAAGATAATATCCTCGCGCACTGAAAAGGCAGAGCAACAACGTCTTTTAGGAGTGCGCGATGACGAAGGGATCGGATCTGCTGGTAAAGGCGCTCGAAAGCGAGGGCGTCGAGTATATCTTTGCCATTCCCGGCGAGGAAAACCTTGACGTCCTGAATTCGTTGCGCGGCTCGAAGATAAAGCTCGTGATCACCCGGCACGAGCAGGCCGCCGGGTTCATGGCGGCGACCTATGGCCGGCTGACCGGCCGCGCCGGGGTCTGCATGACCACGCTCGGCCCCGGCGCGCTCAATCTCACCACCAGCGCCGCCTATGCCGATCTCGGCGGGATGCCGATGGTGATGATCACAGGGCAAAAGGCCATCCACACCAGCCGACAGGCCAAATTCCAGATCGTCGACATCGTCGCCACGATGCGGCCGCTGACCAAGATGGCGACGCAAATCGTCTCGGCGCAGAGCATTCCGACCCTGGTGCGCGACGCCTTTCGGGTGGCGCAGCAGGAGCGCCCCGGCCCGGTGCATCTCGAACTGCCGGAGGATGTCGCCCGCGATGAGGCCAAGGCCGAGATCATCCATGCCCATCCGGTCGAGTTGGCGGTAGCGCCCGCGGTCGCGATCGACCGCGCGGCCGGAATGATTGCTGCCGCGCAACGCCCGCTGGTGATGCTGGGGGCCGGCGCGAGCCGCCCGCGACTCGCAGAACCCTTGTCGCAATTCGTCCGCCGGCTCGGGATTCCCTTCTTCAATACCCAGATGGGCAAGGGCGCGGTGAACGCGGGCTCCAACCTGTATATGGGCACCGCGGCGCTATCGGAGCGCGACTGGATTCACGAGGCGGTCGACCAGGCCGACCTGATCATTTCCATCGGCCACGATACGGTGGAGAAAGCCGCCCTTCATCATGAACGACAAGGGACCGCGCGTGGTCCATATCGGCGCCACGCCCGCCACCGTCGAGCAGGTGTATTTTCCCGAGGCCGAGATCGTCGGCGACGTCGGCGCCAACCTCGCCGCACTCGCGGGCCGGCTCGAGGGCAAACTGCCCAACGCCGCCGCGCTATTGGGCCTGCGTGAAAAAATCCTGGCAAAACTGGCGGAACGTGCCACCGAGGACCGCTTTCCGCTGACGCCGCAACGCATCGTCCATGACGTCCGCGAGGCGGTGCCGCCGGACGGCATCGTGACGCTCGACAACGGCATGTACAAGATCTGGTTCGCGCGCAATTACCGCACCAGCGTCGCCAACACGCTGCTGCTCGACAATGCGCTGGCGACGATGGGCGCGGGGCTGCCCTCCGCGATCGCGGCGGCGCTGATCCATCCGGAACGAAAAGTGCTCGCCGTCTGTGGCGACGGCGGCTTCATGATGAATTCGCAGGAGATGGAGACGGCGGTCCGGCTCGGGGTCCATGTCGTGGTGCTGATCCTCGAGGACCACGCTTATGGCATGATCCGATGGAAGCAGGCCGCCGATCATTTTGCGGATTTCGGCCTGCAATTCGGCAATCCGGATTTCGTCGCCTACGCCGAGGCCTATGGCGCGACGGGGACGCGGGTCAAATCGGCCGCCGAGTTTTTGCCGACGCTGAAGGCCGCGCTCGACGGCAAGGGCGTGCATCTCGTGGTGGTTCCGATCGATTACAGCGAGAACATGCGCGTGCTGGTCGAGGGGCTGCCGAAACATGGCTGAGGCGGCGCGCAAGCCGGGAACGGGAGACGGCGCGACGCCGCTGATATTTCGCCGGGCGGGCCGCGCTGGGATTGTCGCTGCAGGCCTCGACCGAGGCGACCAGCCGTTCGAGCAGGCGCTGTTTTGAGTTTTCGGGCCGAGGAGTCCGCGCTGGTGCCGTGGTCGCAGCCGCAAAAGGACGCCTTCCTGCACCAGCAATTTCGTCGCGCCCATTTCGTCACGCTTTTGCCGGCGCCGACTTCTGGATCGTCGAGCAGTCGCTGCCGTCCGGCGAGAAGGCGCCCGGGCGGTTTTTATCTCGGCCGTTCAACGCCGGTCTGGCACGTGATCGACATCGGCTTTTTGCCCGAGGCGCGCGGGCAGGGGCTAGGCTCAGTGCTGCTGAAATGGGCCCAAGCGGCGGCGATCGAGGCGGGGTTCGCGGCGATCGATTTGCAAGTCGCAGGAACCAACGCGCGGGCGGAAAAACTCTATCGCAGGCTGGTTTCGAGGCGGACGGACGCGGCAAGGATTTCACCAGCGCATGCTGTGGCGTGCCAAGCTCCCTTAGAACAAGCCCCCTTAAAAAGCCCCCTTAGAAAAAGGCCCCTAAAATATGCCTAGTTGAACACCGCCTGGTACAGCACGCCCTCGCGGTCGCGCGCCACCGGGACCAGAAATATCTCCAGCCGTCCGAGTTTTTCGTTCTTCAGATTATAGAGTTTTTGCGGCAGCACCGGCTGCGACGCCGTGCGAAACAGCAGGGAAAAAGGCGCTCGCATCATCTCCGGGATAAGGGGTCACAGGCAATGGTTGCACCTCGACCAGGGTCAGCGGCAGGCTGGCCTCTCCGATCGAGAGTCATAGGATTGTTTTGCAACCGCCGCGAAATTTTCCACCGACAAAAGCGTCATATCGTCCTCGGATCGCAAGCCTTCGCTCCCCCCATTAGATAACCCGGCCCGTCAGGATATCAAAACGGTTTTCCCGTACCAGTTGCAAATTTATGGGAGGCCTTGGGCGCGGCGGCGGCCCCGCGCCCCGATGCTTTCGGGTTCCACGATCGGTGGATTATGTTATGAGTTCCCATCGCGGGGCCGGCCCGCGTGGTCAATCAATTGGGGCAAGGGATGAAGCCAGGGTTGAGGCATCAACCGGTCGCCGGGCGCGCTGACAGCGATCAAACGCGGCGCGGCGCCGTATCGCCGGCATGACCGTCATCGCGTTGTCAGTCCTGCTGTTGGCCGGCTGCGAGCAAAACGCCTTTGTGCCGCCGCCGCCGCCCTAGGTCGATGTCGCGGTGCCGGTGCAGCGCAGCGTCACCCGGTATCTCGAAGCCACCGGCAACACCGCGCCGATCAAGCAGGTCGACCTGGTGGCGCGGGTGCAGGGCGTGCTGCAGGCGATCAACTATCAGGACGGCGCCTTTGTAAAAGAAGGCACCACGCTGTTCACGATCGAGCCCGAAACCTACAAGCTGAAACTCGAGCAGGCGCAGGCGGCCGAGGCCGGCGCGCAGGCCTCGCTGAAGCAGGCCGAAGCGGACTACAAGCGCCAGGTCAGATCTGGTCGCGCAGGCAGGCCGTCTCGCAGGCGACCCTCGATACGTCCACCTCCACCCGCGACAACGCCCAGGCCAATCTGCAGCAGGCGCAGGCCAATACCAAGATCGCGGCGGTCAATTTCGGCTATACCAACGTCGTCGCGCCGTTCGACGGCATTGTCAGCGCGCATCTGGTCTCGGTCGGCGAACTGGTCGGCGCGTCGTCGCCGACCCAGCTTGCCACCATCGTGCAGCTCGACCCGATCTATGTGAATTTCAACGTCAGCGAACAGGATGTGCTGCGGGTCCGGGCCGAGGCCGCCAAGCGTGGGGTCTGACCGCGAGCGATCTCAGAACAGTTGCCGATCGAGGTCGGCTGCAGACCGAAGCCGGCTATCCGCACAAGGGCAAGCTCGACTATGTCTGCGCCGACGCTCAATCAGTCGACCGGAACGCTCGCGGTGCGCGGCGTGCTGCCGAACGCCGATCGCGTGCTGCTGCCGGGATATTTCGTCCGAGTCCGCGTTCCCTTCGACAAGCAGGCAGACGCGCTGCTGGTGCCCGACGTGGCGCTGGGCAGCGACCAGTCCGGTCGCTATGTGCTGGTGGTGAACGGCGACAATGTGGTCGAGCAGCGCAAGGTGCAGACCGGGCCGCTCGACGGCGATTTGCGCGTGATCGAAAGCGGCCTCAAGCCGGACGACCGGGTCGTCATCGCCGGCCTGCTGCGCGCGATCCCCGGCCAGAAGGTCGATCCGCAACTGCAGAACATCGAGCAGCCGCCCGCGTCGGCGAAATAGGACGAGCGGGAATTGGCATGATTTCGAAATTCTTCATCGAACGCCCGGTCCTTTCCAACGTCATCGCGATCCTGATGGTCCTGATCGGCGGGGTGTGCGCTGTTTCGGCCTCGCGGTCGCGCAATATCCCGACGTGGTGCCGCCGACGGTGCAGGTGACGACGCGCTATCCCGGCGCCAGCGCCAAGACCGTGATCGATACCGTGGCGCTGCCGATCGAACAGCAGGTCAACGGCGTCGAGGACATGCTCTACATGCAGTCCTACAGCGGCGCCGACGGCACCTATACGCTGACCGTCACGTTCAAGATCGGCACCGACCTCAATTTCGCGCAGGTGCTGGTGCAGAACCGGGTGTCGAGCGCGCTGTCGTCGCTGCCGCAGTCGGTGCAGAACCAGGGCGTCACCGTCCAGAAGAAATCGACCGCGATCCTGCTGTTCGTGACGCTGACGTCGCCGAATGCGACCTATGACAGTCTGTTCCTCAGCAACTACGCCACCATCAACATCCGGGATGAACTGTCGCGGTTGCCCGGCGTCGGCAATGTGACGGTGTTCGGCGCCGGCCAGTATTCGATGCGGGTCTGGCTCGATCCGAACAAGCTGCAGGTGCGCGGGCTGATGCCGCAGGACGTCATCCAGGCGATCCAGCAGCAGAGCCAGCAGGTCACCGCGGGGCAGGTCGGTGCATGCCGCCGACCCCTCCGGGACAGGCGTTCCAGTACACGCTGAACGTCAACGGGCGGCTCGACGACACCAGCCAGTTCGAGGACATCATCGTCAAGACCGGCAACAATGGCGACGTTACCCGCGTGCGCGACGTCGGCCATGTCGAGCTCGGCGCCCAGACCTACAGCCAGATGTTCTCGCTCAATCGCAAGCCGGCCACCGGCATCGGCGTGTTCCAGTCGCCCGGCGCCAATGCGCTCGAAGTCGAGCAGGCGGTCGAGAAGAAGATGGCGGAGCTTGGCCAAGGCATTTCCGCAGGACGTGAAATACGACACGCCGTTCGACACCACCAAGTTCGTCTCGGCGTCGATCGATGAAGTCTACAAGACGCTGATCGAGGCCGGCCTGCTGGTCCTCGTCGTGATCCTGGTCTTCCTGCAGGACTGGCGCGCGATGCTGGTGCCGGCCACCACGGTGCCGGTGACCATCATCGGCGCGTTTGCCGCGATGGCGGCGCTCGGCTTCACCATCAACCTGTCGACCTTGTTCGCGATCGTGCTGGCGATCGGCATCGTGGTCGACGACGCCATCGTGGTGGTCGAAGGCGCCGCGCACAACATCGAAAAGGGCATGTCCGGCCATGACGCCGCGATCAAGGCGATGGATGAGCTGTTCGCGCCGATCATCGGCATCACGCTGGTCCTGATCTCGGTGTTCCTGCCGTCGGCCTTCCTGCCGGGACTGACGGGGCGAATGTACTCGCAATTCGCGCTGGTGATCGCCGCGACCGCGCTGCTCAGCGCCATCAACGCCGCGACGCTGAAGCCGACGCAATGCGCGCTGTGGCTGCGCCGGCCGGCGCCGCCGGAACAGCGCAACTTTTTCTACCGCGGGTTCAACTCGGTCTACAACCGCCTCGAGGGCGGCTATGGCCGGCTGATCGGTCCGCATGACCAATCACAGCGGCTGTCTGCGTGATCCTGGCGCTGATCCTGATCGGCGTCAGCGGCTACGGGCTGTCGCGGGTGCCGACCGGCTTTATTCCGATCGAGGACCAGGGCTATCTGCTGGTGGCCGTGCAACTGCCCGACGGCGCCGCGCTCGATCGTACCCAGAACGTACTTGGTCAGGTCGGCGAAATCGCCAGCAAGGTGCCGGGCGTCGATCAGGTCATCAGCATTGCCGGCATATCGGCGCTCGACAACTCGTCGAGCCTCGCCAATGCCGGCGTCGCCTATTTGATCCTGAAGGAGTGGAGCGAGCGCGGCGCCGGTCAGGATCTGCGTTCGCTGTTCGTCGGATTGAACGAGAAGCTGTCGGTGATTCCGGAAGCGCGCATCCTGGTGGTCCCGCCGCCGCCGATCCAGGGCATCGGCAATGCCGCGGGCTTTGCCATGCAGGTGGAGTTGCGGGACGGCAATGCCGACTTCGGCAAATTGCAGGCGATCACCAGCACCATTGTCGCCGATGCGCAGACCCAAAGCGCGCTGCAGCGGGTCAGTTCGTCGTTCCGCTCGATGGTGCCGCAATTCGATGTCGAGGTCGACCGCATCAAGACCCAGACCCTGCACGTCACGACGGATCAAATCTTCTCGACGCTGTCGTCGTATCTCGGCTCGAGCTTCGTCAACCAATTTACAAAATTCGGCCGCACCTTCCAGGTCTATGCCCAGGCCGATGCGGTTTATCGCCTGACGGCGCGCGATATCCAGAACATGATGGTGCGCAACAGCCAGGGCGACATGGTGCCGCTCGGCACGGTGGCGACCATCAAGCCGTCGGTCGGTCCTTCGCTGATCAGCCTCTACAATCTCTATCCGTCCGCGACCGTCATCGGTCTGCCGGCCGCCGGCTACAGTTCCGGCCAGTCGATGGCGCTGATGGAGGAGATCGCCGCCAAGACGTTGCCGCCGGGCACGGGCTATGAATGGACCGCGATGTCGTACCAGGAGAAGGCGGTCGGCGGCCAGATCTACTGGGCGTTCGGGCTTGCGCTGTTGCTGGTGTATCTGGTGCTCGCCGGACAATATGAGAGCTGGTATGCGCCGATCTCGGTGATTTTGGCGGTGCCGCTGTCGTTGTTGGGTCCGATGCTGGTGCTGTCGGGCTTGCGGATCGACAACAACCTCTACACGCAGATCGGCATCATCCTGCTGATTGCGTTGTCCGCCAAGAACGCCATCCTGATCGTCGAGGTCGCGCTCGAACTGCATGGGCGGGACGGCAAGCCGCTGCTGGAGTCCGCGGTCACAGCGGCGCGGGCGAGATTTCGGCCGATCCTGATGACGTCCTTTGCCTTCATTCTCGGCGTGGTGCCGCTGGTGCTCGCCACCGGCGCCGGCGCCAATGCCCGCAAGTCGATCGGCATCACGGTGTTCTCCGGCATGCTCGCCTCGACCTGCCTTGCCGTGCTGTTCGTGCCGGTGTTTTTCGTGGTGGTGCAGCGGTTCGAGAACTGGCTCAAGCAGCGCAAGCAGGCTGCGGTGAAGTCGGATCAGCCGGCGTGATCGGCCAAACGGCGACCGCCCGCGCTTGAGCGCAGGGCCGAGTTTGCTATGCTGCGGCTGCAACAAATCGCCGCTTCAAGCGTTCTAAATTGCCAAAACCAGCATTTCCGGGAGACGACGATGAATCTTTCCGACCTCAACAAGGTGGCGCTCGCGATGATGGCGCCGGGCAAGGGGCTTCTCGCCGCGGACGAATCCGGCGGCACCATCAAGAAGCGGTTCGACGCGATCAAGGTTGAATCCACCGAGGAGACGCGGCGCGACTATCGCGAGATGCTGTTCCGCTCGAAGGAAGCGATGTCGAAATGCATTTCGGGCGTGATCCTCTATGACGAGACCATCTGGCAAAAGGCAAAAGACGGCACGCCTCTGGTAAAACTGATCGAGCAGGCGGGCTCCATCCCCGGCATCAAGGTCGACGAGGGCACGCAAGCCCTGCCGGCTTGTCCCGGCGAACTCGTCACCGTCGGCCTCGACAAACTCGCCGAGCGCCTGGCGGCCTATTACAAGCAGGGGGCGCGGTTCGCGAAATGGCGCGCGGTGATCGACATCGGCAAGGACATTCCGAGCATGACGGCGATCCACGTCAACGCGCACGCGCTGGCGCGCTACGCGGCGCTGTGCCAGGAGGCGCAGATCGTGCCGATCGTCGAACCGGAAGTGCTGATGGACGGCGATCACGATATCGACCGCTGCTACGACGTCACCACCCGCGTGCTCAACAAGGTGTTCCAGGAATTGCGGATCCAGCGCGTCGCGCTCGAAGGCATGATCTTAAAACCGAACATGGCGATCTCCGGCAAGAAATGCCCAAAACAGGCCACGGTCGAGGAGGTCGCCGAGAAGACGGTGCGGATGCTAAAACATTGCGTGCCGGCGGCGGTGCCGGGCATCGCGTTCCTGTCCGGCGGCCAATCCGATGAGGAGGCGACCGCCCATCTCGACGCCATGAACCGGCTCGGCGGTCTGCCGTGGAAGCTGACCTTCTCCTATGGCCGCGCGCTGCAGGCGGCGCCGCAGCAGGCGTGGTCCGGCAAGGCCGAGAATGTCCCCGCCGGACAGCAGGCGTTCAGCCATCGCGCGCAGATGAATTCGCTGGCCGCGCTCGGGCAGTGGAAAGCCGATCTGGAAACCAGGAAGGCTGCCTGACGACTATCGAACCGGCGACTATCGAACCGGCGCAAGCCCGGGATCGAACGCCAGCGTGCTTTCGATCCATTTGGCGACGCGAAGCGTACGATGATCCTGCCGATAGGGACCAACGATTTGGATACCCAGCGGCAGGCCATTCTTGCCGAAGCCGGCAGGCAACGACAGGGCGGGCACGCCGAGCAGGGTCCAAGGCGCGCAATATTCCGCGTCGCCGGTGTAGTGCAGCCCGAGCGGCGCCTCGCCGAAGGCCGGCAGCGTCAGCACCGCGTCATAGCCTGACATGTCGGCGGTAAAGGCGCCGCGTAATTTGTCCTGCACCGCCTTGGCCGCCAGATAGTCGATCGCGGAGTGCGCCCTGCCGGTTGCGACCAGCGACTTCAAATGATCGCTGCTGCGATCGGGAAAGCGCGCCACGAGGTCCGCGAAGATTGCGGCGCCTTCGCTGGCGAGGATGGTGTTGATGGCGTCCCAATTGGCGCGATCGAGTTCGGCGAGTTCAAGCTCTTCGAGCACAGCACCAGCGTTGCGCAGCGTCGAGACTGTCGCGACGAACACCTTCTGCTGTTCGGGTTCAGCCTTCGACCATTTGGCGAAGCGCACGACGGCAAGCCGCGGGTTGGCGATCGGGTGTAATCCTTTGTCGATATCGACCGTGAAGGCAGGCAGCGGCTGCCCCTGCGGATCGCGGTCGCTGGAACCCGCCAGCAATGACAGTGCCAGCGCCACGTCGTCGACCTTTCGGGCAAAGAAGCCGACATGGTCGAGCGACGGGCTGAGATGGTGCACGCCGATGCGGGGAACGGCGCCAAAACTCGGCTTGAATCCGACCACACCGTTGAAGGCAGCGGGTCTTACCACCGAGCCCAGCGTCTGGCTGCCCAGCGCCAGCGGAACGATCCCGGCGGCGACCGCGGCGGCCGAGCCCGATGACGAGCCGCCGGGCGTATGCTTGCTGTTCCAGGGATTGACCGTCGGTCCCGGATGCCGCCAGGCGAATTCGGTCGATACCGTCTTGCCGAAGATCGTGGCGCCGAGATTACGCAACCGCTCGACCACCCAGGCGTCGGCGGCGGGGATATGATCGCGGTAGATCGGCGAACCGTTGGTGGTCGACATGTCCGACGTCGCGATAATGTCCTTGATGCCGACGGGAATGCCGGACAGCGGGCCCGGCCGCCGCGCGGTATCGGCGGGCAGGACTTCGAACGCTCTGAGCTTGGGCTCGACAGCTTTTGCCCGCTCCAGGCAGGTGGCTGCGTAGCGATCCGCGGCGGCCTGATCGCTTGCGAACAGACGCAGCAGTTCCAGCACTCCGGCGCCGGAGGGAGGGACGGAGCGTGCGATCGGATCGGTCATGCCAGGTACCCAGAGACGGAATCTAATTCCCGTCATGGCCGGGCTTGTCCCGGCCATCCACGTCGTACTTGCGGCGAATCGCCAGAGACATGGATGCCCGGCACAAGGCCGGGCATGACGGACTTTTGTGGTCGGGGCTTAGTCTATTTCATCGCCAGCGCCGGTTCGATGAATTTTTTGACGACGAACAATTTGTAGTCGGGCTGGCTCGCCAGATTGCCGAGCGCGATCTGGGTGTCCATCGACACTTTCAGCGCGTCCGCCGTAATATCGACGCTCGGGGGATAGACGCCGTCGGCGATCATGCGTTTGACGGCGGCTTCGACCACGATCGGATCGAGCGTCGGGAATTCCTTTTTCGCGATCTCCACCGTCTTGGCCTCTTCCTTGGCCATGAAGCGCATCGCCATTTCCATGCCGTTGACGACACGCTGGGCGACGTCGGGGTCGACATCGTTTCGCGCCGTCACCGCCGAGAAGGCGTAGGCGCCGTAGGATTTTGGAAATCCAAGCACGACCTTCATGCCCTTGGCGACCGCCTGGTCGAGGCCCGGCTCGTACATCACGGCGACATTGGCCTGTTTGGCGACGAACGGTCCGGGTTCGGAGCCGATCGCGACCTGGATCATGTCGACGTCGGTCTTGGCATCCATGCCGTTCTCCTTGAGCAGCTTGATGAACAGCGACGTGCTGGTGGTCGGCATCAGGCCGGTGACGACCTTCTGGCCCTTGATGTCCTTGATGCTGTCGAACTTGAAGTCCGGCGCGGTCGCGATCCATACCGCAGCCCCGTTGACGACATTGGCGATGATATCAACCGGCGCGCCCTTGGAGGCGGCGATCGCGGTCCATTCCGGCCCGTGGATGGAGAACTGGGCGCTGCCCGAGATCACGGCAGAGAGCGCCACGGATGGCGCGCCGGCGGTCTCCTTGGTGAGGTCGATACCCTGCTGGGTGAAGAAGCCTTCGTCGATCGCGACATACAGCGGCAGATACAGCATCGACTGGAACGCTTGCGACAGCACGACCTTCTTGTTTTCGGCAAGTGCTGGCGTCGCCAGCAGCATCAATACAAGCGCGGCGGCGCGGGCAATACGCAAGGGCAACGACATCTGAAATCTCCGGGGTTTCGATATGAAGTTCTAGACCTGAATCTGATGGGTCGTATTCGCCTGCTTCCAGGGCAAACTCCTACGCTCGACGATATCGATCACGTAATAGAGCACGAATCCCATGATCATCAGCGTGAACAGCCCGACCCAGACGGCATTCAGATCGTACAGGCTGGAGGCGTTGTAGATCATGTGGCCGAGCCCGCGCTGCGACGAGATGAACTCGCCGACCACGGCGCCGACCAAGCCGAAGCCGATATTGATCCGGAAGGTCGCGATGATCGAGGGCAGGGTCGACGGCACCACGGCCTTGAAGAACACCTGGTGCTTGTCCGCGCCCATCGAGATCAACAGCGACTGCAGATCGACGTCGGCGTCCTTGGCCGCCTGATAGGCGGCGATCAACGCCACGATCGCGGTCAGCGACACCGACAGCATCACCTTGGAAACGAGGCCAGTTCCGAACCACAGCACCACGATCGGCGCCAGCGCGATCTTCGGCACGCTGTTGATCGCGACGATGAACGGCTCGACCAGCCGCGCCACGAAGGCCGAATACCACAGCGCCAGTCCCAACAGCGATCCAAAGATCGTGCCGATAATAAAGCCGAGTATGGCCTCGAACAGCGTGTACCAGGTGTCGGACAATAGTTCGCCGCTCGCGATCATTTTAAAGCCGTCGGCGAAGATTCCGAACGGCGAGCCGACCAGAAAGGCGGAGATCCAGCCCATCCGCACGCCGATTTCCCACAACGCGAAAAAGCCGATCACCGCGAGCGCTTGCAAGGCCGCGCGGCCGAGCGCGGTGTCGAAACCGGCACGGCGTTGCGCCGCGCGGGATTTGCGCCGGGATACGGGAGGTGCGCCTGGCAGCGTCAAGGTCACGCGGATTTCTCGGTCTGGATGTCGAGTTCGGCGCAGAGCGCGTGGAAATAACCGGAGAACCGGCTGTCGCTTCGTGCCGCGATCGGCGAGGTGGCTGATATATCGATGTCGTGGACGATCTTGACGCGGGCGGGACGGCCGCTGAGCACGACGACGCGCTTCGACAGCGCCACGGCTTCATCGATGTCGTGGGTCACCAGGATGACGGTCTTGTGATAGGTCTCGACCGCGTCCTTCAGCACACCTTCGAGATAAAGCCGAGTCTGGTAATCGAGCGCCGAGAACGGCTCGTCGAGCAGCAGGATGTCGGGGTCCATGATCAGGGTGCGGATCAGCGCCACGCGCTGGCGCATGCCGCCGGACAGCGTCTTGGGATAGGCGTTCTCGAACCCCGCGAGACCAAAACCCCTCAGATATTCCCGCGCCTTGCCCTCGGCCTCGTGGCGGTCGACGCCGCGGGTCTCGAGACCCAGCAGCACGTTGCCGAGTACGGTGCGCCAGGGAAACAGCAAATCCTTCTGCATCATGTAGCCGACGCGGCCGCGCAGGCTTTCGATCTCCGTGCCGAGATAGTGCATCGAGCCAGAATCGGGCTCAATCAGGCCGGCGATGATGTTGAAGATGGTGGTCTTGCCGCAGCCGCTGGGCCCGATGATGCTGACGAAGTCGCGCGCGTTGATGTCGAAGGAGAGATCGTCCAGCACGCGCACGTCGCCGGCCTTGCTGGAGAAGGATTTTCGGACGTTTCGAACGCTCAACTGGACGGGAGACGGCTGCATCGGCGTTAGCCTACGCAACTTGTATGCCACGGCCCGAGGGACGCAAAACCGTGCGGAGATGGCTTTTAAGCCGCCTGACCGCGCATTTGTCGGGCGCTTGTGCCCACGTGGTGGGCAAAAATCCTCCCGATCGCCACCAAACGGAGCACGGCGGTGGAGGCCGCGGAGGCGGCAAAATCCGGGATCCGGGTCTGACGAGACGCACGCCGGACAAGGCCCCCGACGATGCGTTTTTCGCTGATCTGACCCGGCCGGCGCGCCGGGGCAGGGGTGGCGTCAGGCTCTTGCGACCGCAAAACATGGCCACCATCTGTTCTCCCCAGAGGATTTAGCTATGTTGGATTTTACCCGAACGATCGATGATTTCTCGTCATCGGAAACCCCTAAACCTGCCCAAGCCAACGACCAGCCGTTGCTGGACGCCTATTCCAATGCGGTGATCGACGTCACCGAGCGGATTGGCCCCGCAGTGGTGCGGGTCGAGACCGGCCCAAAGGTGCCGCAAGCGCGCGAACGTGGCGGGCTCGGCTCCGGCATCGTGATTTCGCCCGACGGTCTGGTGCTGACCAACAGCCATGTGGTCGGCACCTCGAAGCAGATCAGGCTGCGCGACATCGAGGGCATCGTCACCGATGCGCGCGTGCTCGGCGTCGATCCCGACACGGATCTGGCGCTGTTGCGCGCCGATGGCGTGCGCGATTTGCATTATGCCTCGCTCGGCAATTCCAAGAGCCTGCGCCGCGGCCAGCTGGTGGTGGCGATCGGCAACCCGCTCGGTTTTGAATCGACCGTCACCGCGGGCGTAGTGTCGGCGCTCGGGCGCTCGATCCGCTCCGCCAACGGTCGCACCATCGAGGACGTGATCCAGACCGATGCCGCGCTCAACCCCGGCAATTCCGGCGGCCCGCTGGTGTCGTCGAATGCCGAGGTGATCGGGATCAACACCGCGATCATCTCAGGCGCGCAAGGCATCTGTTTCGCGGTCGCCAGCAACACCGCGCAGTTCGTGCTGTCGGAGATCATCCGCCACGGCTATGTCAGGCGCGCTTATATCGGCGTGTCCGGCCAGAGCGCGCCGGTCCCGCGCCGGCATGCGGTGCTGGCCGGCGTCGACAACAAGATGGGTGCCCTGTTGATGCAGATCGAGCCCGACACGCCGGCGGCGCAGGCCGGGCTGTTGCCGGGCGACGTCGTGATCCGTCTCGATGGCATCGACATCAACGGCGTCGACGATTTGATCCGTACGCTGGATCGCGACCGGATCGACCGCTCGCTGCAAATGGATGTGCTGCGGATGGGCCGGCTACGTGAGATCGACATCCATCCGATCGAGCGCAAGCCCGCCGCGCGTCAGCCGCAGCCGCAATGAATGGCGATGCAACGAAAAAGGCGGCCGATCGGGCCGCCTTTTTGGTGTTTTGCGCCAGTGCCTGTTACTCGCACAAATGCCGCTGGCGATCCTCGCCGAAGAAGATCGTGCCGGGCTGGCAGGCGAACTGGCCATAGCCGTAATGCGGTTCGGGAACGTAGCCAGCGTCCCAATAATAAGGGTAATTCTCGCCGCGCGGGGTGTAGCCGCCATAATAGGTAAAGCCGTCATACGCGGCGGCGGCGATGACGCTCGCCGCGAAACCGTGGTGATGGAAGTGTCCGCCGCGCGCGCTGCGCGCCATGGCCGGCGAGGCCACGACCAACGCGGCCGCGATACAGGCGCCGCCGATCATCTTCAATGTTGCCATCATTGCTTCTCCCGATTTGCATTGACGAAAACGGATTGCCGAGCTGGATGTTTCTTGACCTGACCGCATCGACCGCGAGCCGCACGGTTGGCTCGTAAATCATAATCGGAAATAGTCGGGACGCCATAGCGTTTTCGAGCGGAGTTGGGTCCGGTTCGCGTTTCGCAAAGGCATGAAAAAGGCGGCCGATCTGGCCGCCTTTTTTCCGACTGTGTTCGGCTCTGCTACTGGCAGAGATGCGTGCGTCCGTCTTCGCCACGGAAATAGGTCCCGGGCTGGCAAACGAAGCCGTTGCTATTGTTGTAGTAGTAGGGGGCGGGGGCGTAGTTGTCGCCGTAGTCGTAAGCGTATGAATCGCCATAGTACCCGTAGCCAAGACCGCCAATAGCGGCGCCAGCTAACACGCCTGCGGCGATGCCAGGCCCGAAGCCGCCGCGGCCTCCACGAAAGCCGCCGCCCGCAAAGTGCGACCCGCCGCCATGGAAGGCGCCGCCCATGTGACCACCACCCATGTGTCCACCGCCCATATGTCCGCCACGCGCCATTGCCGGCGACGCAGTTGCCAGCGCTGCCACGAGGCACGCCGCACTGATGATTTTCAATTTTGTCATGTGTTGGTTTCCTGATTGCGTTGTCGAGAAAACGAACCGCCGCGGCAGATGTTCCCGACGTGAACGCGTTGTAATGCACGCCATTGCCCGCAGTTGCCTCGCAAACGTAATCGGGAATAGTTGGCCATAGCGTTTTCGAGCGAAGTGGTCTCGGTTCGCGTCAAGAAAACGCGTCAAAACAAAAAACTCGCAGAGGGGGGCCTTGATGCCTGAACAGGTCGCACTTGCGGTCGGTCCGACCGGCGCAACCGGTGGTCCGATCGCCGCGGCGCTGCCGCGTCACGCCGGTTGGCGTGTCCACGGCATGTGCCGCCACGCGCCGCCCCACGGGGGATTGCAATGATCCGCGAGCAGCTCAACCAGTATCGCGATGCGAAACGGTTGCCGTTTTAGGCGGTTTTTGCAGCTTCCCGCTGGCCCAAATCACTGGAACCCCCTAGTTTCCAAGGGGCGCCGCGTTTCGATATCCAGATTCGGCCGGAAAATAGGGCTTTGCAGCAACAAAAGCTGTGCAGATCGCGGCATCCGCGGTTTTCCGCGGAGGATTTCGAAATACTGTCGCACGACACGAATCAAACCAACAGGAGACAAAATGGCAGTACAAATGACCAAGTCGCAGCTGATCGAGAAGATCTCCGGCGAAACCGAAGTAGCCAAGAAGGACGTCAAGGGCGTGCTCGAGACGCTGGCGACCGTCGGCTACAAGGAGCTGAAGAAGTCCGGCGTCTTCCTGGTTCCGGGATTTGCCAAGTTCGTCGTGATCAAGAAGCCCGCCACCAAGGCCCGGCAGGGCACCAATCCCTTCACCGGTGAAGCGATGACCTTCAAGGCCAAGCCGGCCCGCAAGATCGTCAGAGCGCGCCCGGTCAAGGCTGCAAAGGACGCTGTATAAGTGTCGAAGGCCCCGCAAGGGGCCTTTTGCATTGAGGGGACGGATAGTCGGGGTGGGTTTGCGCCTGTTTTCACTGTCCGTCCTGGCAGCCCGCTTGGGCCCAGGTGAGTTCTCCTTGCGTCAACGACGCCCCCGATCCCCTATCAGCGTGGCCTGAGTTTCGCGCCCCTTCCGGACGACCGCAATTGGAGATCGACGGCGGGCGTTGCCGTCGCCCCCGACGGCACGATCTGGGCCTATGACCGGTGCCGTGCCAATCGCTGCGCCGGCTCTTCCCTCGACCCCATCATCGCCTTTCACCCAACGGCAAGGTGCAATCTCGGCTGCGAAAAAGGCCTCCGCTTCGGCAGGCGCTCGGACGCCAGGGTGCTGGGGCTGATCCGGGATCAACAGCCGATGTCGGTCGACTACCGCCGAGGTCGGCCGGCCCGAAGGACCTGAAGAAATATCTCAGGAAGTAGCCGCCGTGGCCTGCGACGGTTGATGTTCGCTGCGCGCGCCGGCATCCTGCACTTTAACCAGAACCAGAAAACTCATACGGCAAGGAAACGGCTGATGGCACCGTCGCTGCAAGGCGTTACGCGCGATTCCTCGCCCGATGCAGCGGCAACGGAAGCCGTATTGCAAAGCGCCATTGGCAAGGCCGCGTTGCGCTTCGTGCCGCTGCTGACGATCGGCTATCTCTTCAACTATCTCGATCGCACCAGCGTCGGCATCGCCGCGCTGACCATGAACCAGCAACTGGGGCTATCGGCGAGCCAGTTCGGACTGGCCGGCGGGATCCTGTTCCTGTCCTATTCGGTGTTCGAGATACCCAGCAACCTGCTGCTCTATCGCTTCGGCGCGCGACGCTGGCTCGCCCGCATCATGATCAGCTGGGGGATTGTGTCCGCGGCGAACGCCTTTGTGATCGGACCGAACAGCTTTTATGCCGCGCGATTTCTGCTCGGCGTCGCGGAAGCCGGCTTCTTCCCGGGCGTGACGTTCTTCCTCGCCGCCTGGTTTCCGGCGCAATACCGCACCCGGATGCTGGCCTGGTTCCTGATCGGGATTCCCGCATCCGCGCTGATCGGCGGCCCGGTCTGCGGCATGCTGTTGCAGATGGACGGCATTTGGGGACTGGCGGGATGGCAATGGCTGTTCATCCTGGTCAGCATTCCCTGCATCCCGCTCGGCTTCCTGACGCTGCATCTGCTCGCTGACAAGCCTGAGGACGCAGTCTGGCTGACGCCGGAGGAGCGCGGCGTATTGCGCCATGTGCTCTCCTCGGAGGTGCGCGAACGCCCGCGTGCCTCGCTGCTGGCGGCGCTGAGCGATGTTCGCGTGCTGGTGCTCGCCGCGATCCAGTTCGGATTCACGCTGGGTTCTTACGGCATCGGCATCTGGCTGCCGCTGATCCTGAAGGAGTATCACCTCACGAACTTCGCGATCGGCTGGACCGTGGCGATCCCTTATCTGTTCGCCTCGATCGGCATGATCGTGTGGGCACGCTATGTCGACCGCATCGGCCACCGGCTCGTCAACCTCGCGATCGCCTGCTTGCTCGGCGCCGTGGGCCTGATCGCGCCGATCCTGTCGGGATCGCTGACGACTGGCGTTGATCGGCTTCAGCGTGGCGCTGATCGGCGTATCGGCGGCGCGGGCGGTGTTCTGGACCTTGCCGACCCGGTTCCTGACCGGCGTCGCGGCCGCCGGTGGCCTTGCCTTCATCAACAGCATCGGCACCGTCGGCGGCTTTGCCGGTCCCTCGATGATGGGCTGGCTGCGGGAGTTTTCCGGCTCCTACGCCTTCGGGCTTGCCGCGGTGGCCGCGATCATGGTCGCCGCGACCGCCGCATCGCTATCGCTGAAACTCGTGGTGACGAACGAGTGAAATGACGCCTAGACTAGATCAATTCTTCTGCCCGTAGGTCAGCAAGCCGCCTTTGCCTTTCGGCGGGTGCGCGCGCAAGCCTTCCTCGTTGGGTTCGGTGCCCCAGCCGGGCCGGTCCGATATCACCAGATGGCCGTCGACGATCTCGGGCACATGGGTGAAGATTTCGTGATCCCAGGCCAGCCGGTCGATGTCGGTTTCCATGATCCGCAGGTTCGGCACCGCCGCGCTGAAATGCGCGTTCATCATGGTGCAGAGATGGCCATAAAAGTTATGCGGCGCGACGTTGACCTCGCAGGCTTCGGCGGTGGCCGCGATCTTCATCGACTGCCAGACCCCGTTCCAGGGCGTGTCGATGATCGCGACATCCATCGCCTGTTCCCTGAAGTAAGGCAGGAACTCGCGCAGGCCGGTCAGCGTCTCGCAGGACGAGATCGGATGCGGGCTCTGGCGGCGGATATAGCCGAGCGCCTCCGGGGAAAAGCTGTCGATCTCGATCCAGAACATGTCGAGGTCGGCGATCTCGCGCAGGATCTTCAGATAGCCTTCGGTCTTGGCGTTGAAATTGAGGTCGAGCAGGATGTCGACATCGGGACCGGCGCCATCGCGGATCGCTTCCAGATGCATGCGCAGATCGCGCAGCACCCTGCGGTCGACATTGATCTCGGGTTCGAACGGCACGCCGAATCCCGGCCGCCAGCCTTTCGGCTTGCCGCCGTCATAGGTGAAGATGTTGGTCTTCAGCGCGGTGAATTTCTTCTCGCGGACCTCGCGTCCGATCGCCTTGACGCCGTCGAGGTCGGTGATCCCAGGCTTGTACCAGGTGGGATGGTTGATGCGCCATGTCGCGCAATGCGACCAGTAGACCCGGATGCGGTCGCGGATCTTGCCGCCGAGCAGTTCATAGCAGGGCACGCCGAGCACCTTGCCCTTGACGTCGAGCAGCGCGTTCTCGATCGCGCCCAGCGCCTGCGCGATCAGGCCGCCGGTGGAAGGGCGGGTCGCCGCGAACAGTTCGGCGTAGATCCGCTCATGCTGCAGCGCGTTTTGTCCGACCACGCGTACCGCCAGCCGCTCGATCGCGGTGCCGAGCCCGGGTGAACCAAAACCCTCGTCGAATTCGCTCCAGCCGACCACGCCGTCTTCGGTGGTGATCTTGACGAAATGGTAGTTGCGCCAACCGGCGTCGCACGACAGCGTTTCGACGCTGCGCACCTTGCAGTTCCCAGCCATGGTAGTTTCTCCCGATCTTGTTCTTTTGGTCACTCGGCGGCGCGGGGATAGCCCTCGAACAGCGGCCTGGCCGCCGCGTCGTCATCCTCGCGCTTCTTGTGCACCATGCTGAACACAACCGGGACAAACATCAAGGTCGCAACGGTGGCAAAAACCAGCCCGCCGATCACCGCGCGGCCGAGCGGCGCGTTCTGCTCGCCGCCTTCGCCAAGCCCGAGCGCCATCGGCAGCATGCCGATGATCATCGCCAGCGCCGTCATCATCACCGGGCGAATTCGGACAAAGCCCGCCTCGAGCGCCGCGGCAATGGGATCGCCCAGCTCCGCGAAGCGCTCGCGGGCAAAGCTGATCACCAACACGCTGTTGGCGGTGGCGACGCCCATGCACATGATGGCCCCGGTCAGGGCCGGCACCGACAGCGTGGTCCGGGTGGTGAACAGCATCCAGACGATGCCGGCCAAAGCCGCCGGCAGCGCCGTGATGATCACGAACGGGTCGGACCAGGACTGGAAGTTCACCACGATCAGCAGATAGATCAGCACGACCGCGCCGAGCAATCCGAACAACAGCCCCGAGAACGAGTTCTCCATGGTCTGCACCTGGCCGACCAGCACCACCGAACTGCCCTTGGGCAATTCGCCTGATGTCTCGTTGACGACCTTGCGAATGTCGGATGCCACCGCGCCGAGATCGCGGCCTTGCGGCGTCGCGTAGATCTGCACCATCGACTGGATGTCATATTGCGACACCACGGCGTTGGAGGTGGTCCGGGTGATATTGGCGATGCCGCCAAGGATCAGCGGCGTCGGCACGCCGGGCGCGGTCATCGGCAGCGTCTCCAGCGAGCTCAGCAAATCCAGCTGGTATTGCGGCGTCTGCATCACGATCGAGTAGGACACCCCGTTGTTGGGATCGAGGTAATAGGTCGGCGCGACCTGCGAGCTGCCGGCGAGGTTGACCACCAGGCTGTTGGCGACGTCGCGTTCGGTCAGCCCGACATATTGCGCGCGGGTGCGGTCGACATCGACGTTGAAGGTCGGGCTGCGCGCCGATTGCTGGATGCGGGCGTCGGCGACGCCGGGAATGCGCCGGATTTTCGCCAGCAGCTTGTTGGCATGGGCGAAATTGCCCTCGAGGTTGGCGCCGCGGATTTCGAGGTCGATCGGCGCCGGCGCGCCGAAGTTGAGGATCTGGTTGACGATGTCGGCGGGCAGGAACGCAAAGCTCAGGCCGGGGAATTGCGCCGGCAGCTTTTCCCGGAGCAGCCTGACATAGCCCTCGGTCGGCTCGTGGCCTTCCTTCAGCTTGATCTGGACGTCGCCGTCCTGCGGGCCGATCACGCCGGTGTTGTTGTAGGTCATGTTGATGCCGCTGATCGGCATGCCGATGTTGTCGGCCATGGTCTCGATCTCGCCGGGCGGAATGATCTTGCGGATCGCCTTCTGGACGTCGGCGAACTGATTGGCGGCTTCCTCGACCCGGGTGCCGACCTGGGTCCGCACATGCATCAGGATCTGACCGGCATCCACCGACGGGAAGAAGTTGCGGCCGAGATAGGGCACCAGCAGGAACGACAGCGCGACAACGCCGACGAAGCCGGTGATGAACGTCGGCCGGTGCATCAGCGCGAGCGCCAGCAGATCGCGGTAGCCGGCGCGGAATCGCTCGAAGCCGGCCTCGAAGCTGCGCTGGAATCGCACCAGCGGATTGCGCGGCGGCGGCAGGTCGCCGTCATGGTGGACGTGCGGATGCAGCAGGTATTTTGCCATGGTCGGCACCAGCGTGCGCGACAGGATGAACGACCACACCATCGCGAACATCACCGCTTCGGCCATCGGCACGAACAGGAAGCGCGCAATGCCGGACAGGAAGAACATCGGCACGAACACGATGCAGATACATAGCAGCGAGACAAAGGCCGGCACCACGATCTGGTTGGCGCCGTCGAGGATCGCCTGTTCGACTTCCTTGCCCTGTTCGAGGTGGTAATTGATGTTCTCGATCGTCACGGTGGCTTCGTCGACCAATATGCCGACCGCGAGCGCCAGTCCGCCCAGGGTCATGATGTTGAGCGTCTCGCCGATCGCCGACAGCATGATGATGGAGCCGAGCACGGCAAGCGGGATCGAGGTCGCGATGATGATGGTCGAGCGCCAGCTGCCGAGGAACAGCAGGATCATCACGCTGGTTAAAAGTGCGGCGATGATGCCTTCGCGCGCGACGCCGGTGATCGCGCCGCGCACGAACAGCGACTGGTCGCCGATGAAGCCGATCTTCAGCGCATCCGGCAGCGAATTCTTGACGTCGATCACCTTCTGCTTGATGCCGGCGATGATATCGAGGGTCGAGATCGAGCCGGCCTTCAGCACCATCATCAGCACCGAGCGGTTACCGTCGACATGGACGATGTTGGTCTGCGGCGGATTGCCGTCGCGGATGGTGGCGACGTCGCGCACATAGACCATGGCGCCATTGACCGTCTTGATCGGCAGGTCGCCAAGCTCCTGGATCTTGAGCGGCGAGTTGTTGAGCTGCACGGTGTATTCGAAATTGCCGATCTTCTCGGTCCCGACAGGCGTGATCAGATTCTGCGCGGCCAGCGTGTTGGCGACGTCCTGGCCCGACAGGCCGCGCGCCTGCAGCGCGGAGGGATCGAGGTCGATCTGGATTTGCCGCTGCTTGCCGCCATAGGGGTAGGGGATCGCGGCGCCGGGCACCGTCACCAGCGGCGTGCGCAACTGGTTGATGCCGATGTCGGCGAGGTTCTGCTCGGTGAGGCCTTCGCCCGACAATGCAAGCTGGATGATCGGCACCGTGGAGGCGCTGTAGTTCAGGATCAAGGGCGGCGTAGCACCCGGCGGCATCTGCTTGAGCAGCGTCTGCGAGATCGCGGTAACCTGGGCATTGGCGGTGCGGATATCGACGTTCGGCTGGAAGAATATCTTGACGATGCCAAAGCCGTTATAGGAATTCGAGACGATATGCTCGATGTCGTTGACGGTGGTGGTCAGCGCGCGTTCGAACGGGGTGGTGATGCGGCCCGACATCTGGTCGGGCGGCAGGCCGGTGTACTGCCAGACCACGCCGATCACGGGGATGCGGATATCGGGAAAGATGTCGGTCGGCGTGCGCAGCGCCGCCAGCGGCCCGATGATCAGAAGCAGCAGCGCCAGCACCACGAAGGTGTAGGGCCGCCCCAGCGCAATTCTGACAATGGCATTCATGGACGCGCTTCTCGATCGATCGCGAACGGCGATATTCTTGCTGGGATCAGACGTTCAAGGCTCAGACGTGCAAAACTCGCGCCGCCAGCTTCTGCCATTGGCAGAGAAGGCTTTCCAATCACTTAGTTCTCATGAATTCGCGAGGACTATTACTTTTTCGTAATACCGAGCGGCCCCGCAAGGCTCGACGCGGCGAGGCTATCGCTGACAGCGATACCATACCCCATCATCGCCCTGGAAATACCCCGGCGCCGGGTTGTGGGAGCGATAACGCCGCGTGCAATAGATCGGGCCAAAATGCGACCCGCCCGACGGGGTGAAGCCGAAGATGCCGGCAGCCCCAATCCAGGTGCTGGGCGGATGGGCGGCGAAATCGCCGGGGAAGAAGCCGTTGTTCTGAAAGTCCCTGCCGTCGTCGCGGTTGTCGTAATACCAGGCAGTGGACGGCACATCTCTTTGCAAAAACGGCTGGTGCGCGCTCTGCGCCGGCGCAGCGCCCGTCGAGGCGATCAGGGCCGCCGCCACGATCCATTTGCTCAGTCTGATCTTGTCCATCGGCCGCGCCATCATCTGCAACACGGGTGGTTGGTGCCCCAATCGCCCTTCCAGCCCTCGAGCTTGCCGCGCCGGAACTGCAAATAGAGGCCGTCCCTGCGATCCGACAAGGCGCTGCCTTTGACATTGGGCAATGCCAGAAACATTTCGTCACCCGGCCGTCCCCGGACATACACCAGCGTCGTGCCCAGTGCCGCCGATGCCTCCTCGACATTCATGCCGAACGCCAGCGGCGTATTATTGCTCCATTGCGCCTGGGCGAGCGAGGGCGTCGCGGTCGCCATCGCTACGGTCCAGATCGCGACCGCGGCGAGCAGCATTGTCCCGGTGGCGGAGCGGCTCATTGCGGCACCTCGGGCGCTTGTTCTGGCGTTTGCACCGAGGCCAGTTTGCCGTCGGGCGTCCAGCCGCCGCCGAGCGCCTGGAACAGGCTGGAGGCGGCCAACAGCTTGGTCAGCCGCACCTGCGCCAGCGTGTTCTCGTTGGTGAGCAGCGTCTGCTGGGTTTGCAGCACGGTGATCAAATTGACGGTGCCGGCGCGCAACTGGGTTTCCGAAACGTCGAACGCCTTTTGCGAATTTTTGACCGCCTCGATCTGCAGCCGCTCCTGCCGCTCGGTCTGCGACAGCGCGACCAGCGCCTTCTCGACATCGGCGAAGGCCGACAGCACCGCCTTGCGGTAGGCCTGCAGGAACTGTAGCTGCACGCCCTTGGCCTGCTTCAACTGGCTCTCCAGCAGGTAGCCATCGAATAGCGGCTGGGTCAGCCCGGCCGACAGCGTGTAAAACCAGGCGCCGGGTCCGAACAGCGCCGCCAGCGCCGCGCTTTGCACGCCGGTGCTCGCGGTCAGCTGGATCTGCGGGAAGAACGCGGCGCGCGCCGATTCCACGCTGAAATTCGAGGAGGCGAGCTGCGCCTCGGCCTGGCGGACGTCCGGCCGTTGATAGAGCAATTCCGAAGGCATTCCCGGCGTTACCCTGGGCACCACGATCGAGGTCAGCGCGCCCCCGCTGACGTTGAAATTGGCCGGCGCGCGCGCCACCAGCAGCGCCAGCGCGGCGATATTCTGCCGCAACGTGACCTCGAGCGGCGGAATCGCCGCGCGCTCGGTGGAGACCAGCGCCTGCTGCTGCGATACGTCGAGCTGCGAGGCCGTACCGCCGGCGAACTGCTGGTTGATCAGCGTCATGATGCGTTCGGCGGCGGCGAGGTTGCGCCGCGCCACGCGCAGCTCATCCTGCGCGGCCAGCACCTGGAAATAGGTGTTGGCGACGGTGACCAGCGTCGTCAGCGTCACCACCTCGCGATTATAACGAGCGGCGGTCGCGCTTTCCTCGGCCGCGTAAAGCGTGGCGCGGTTCTTGCCCCAGAAGTCGATCATGTAGCTGGCGGTGAGGCCCACATTGTAAGTCGAGAACGTCGAGCCGCCCCCGGTAAAGCCCGTGCCTGCACCTCCGCCAGCCGTCGCGGTCGAGGTCTTCTGCTGCTCGGCGGTCGCCGTTCCCGTGATCGACGGAAACAGCGGCGCGCCGTTGACGCCGACCTGGGCGTCGGCCTGGACGACCTGCGCGAGCGCCACCGCGATGTCGAGGTTGAAGACCTGCGCGTCCTCCATCAGCGTGGTCAGCTCTTTCGAGCGGAAACCGCGCCACCAGTCCAGCGCGGGCACCGCGGCATCGACCGAACGCTTTGGAGCTTCGCGGTAGGCCGCGGGAACCTCGACATTGAGTTCGGGCCGTTCGGAGCCGAGGATGCAGCCGGATAGCCCAGGCGCAAGCAGCAGGACGGCGAGCGCCGGCGCGACGCTGATGCCGCGGCGCCGTTCTGGTAGAGCCCCTGACCTGCGCGCAACTTCACTCATAGGATACCGGCATCGCACAGGGACCGGCCAAGCGCTAGGTCTGTCATGGAAGGAGCTGTTGACATTTATTCGCCCGGTTGCAGCCGGGCTACAGTCGCAGTACTGCCGCCGCGCCGCCCGCGGCTCCAGAGCCGGAGGCGGTCCATGTAGAGATAGATCACCGGCGTGGTGTAGAGCGTCAGCACCTGGCTGAGCGCAAGGCCGCCGACGATCGCGATGCCGAGCGGCTGCCGCAGTTCGCCGCCTTCGCCCATGCCGATCGCCAGCGGCAGCGCGCCGAGCATCGCCGCCATGGTCGTCATCATGATCGGCCGGAACCGCAGCAGGCAGGCTTCATAGATCGCATCGAAGGAACTGAGCCCGCGGCTTCGTTCGGCGTCGAGCGCGAAATCGATCATCATGATGGCGTTCTTCTTGACGATGCCGATCAAGAGGATGACGCCGATCAGCGCCATGATGCTGAATTCGGTGTGAAACGCCATCAGGGCGAGCAGGGCGCCGACGCCGGCGGACGGCAGCGTCGACAGGATGGTCAGCGGATGCACGTAGCTTTCATAAAGCACGCCGAGCACGATGTAGATCGTGACCAGCGCCGCCAGCACCAGATAAGGCTGGTTGCTGAGCGAATCCTGGAACGCCTTTGCGGTGCCCTGGAACGTGCCGCGGATGGTCGCGGGCACGCCGATCCTGTTCATGGTGGATTCGATGGTGGAGACGGCAGTGCTCAAGGACACGCCGGGCGGCAGGTTGAACGAAATGGTGTTGGCGACCAATAGCCCCTGATGATTGACCGCGAGCGGCGTCGCTCCCTGCTTGAAACTCGCCACCTGGGCCAGCGGAATCATGGTCTCCTGGTTGGTGGAGACGGCCGAGCCGGTCGAGGCCACGCCCTTGCCGGTGGCGCCGATCGAATTGGTCGCGGCATTGCGCGCGGCCTGCGCATTGGCGGAGTTGGTCGAAACCCCCGAAGCGACGACGGTTCCCGCCACGGCATTGGTGGCCTGCGAGCCGCCGACCGAGCCGCCCGACGTCGAGACATAGACGTCCTTCAGCGTTTCCGGGTTTTGCCAGTAACGCGGCGCCACCTCCATGATGACATGATACTGGTTGCGGGCGACATAGATGGTCGACACCTGGCGCTGGCCGAATGCGTCGTACAGCGTGTTGTCGATCTGGCTGACGGTGATGCCGAGCCGCGCGGCGGCGTCGCGATCGATCACCAGATCGGATTCCAGTCCCTTGTTCTGCTGATCGCTGTTGACGTCGGCGAGCACGGTGGTTTGCTGCTGCAGCGCGGCCGCGATCTTCGGCGACCATTCGTTGAGCTCCTCCAGCGTGGGAGATTGCAGGGTGTATTGATACTGCGCGTTGCTGGCGCGGCCGCCGACCCGGATGTCCTGTACGGCCTGCAGGAACAGGGTGGCGCCCGGCACGACCGACAGCGCCCGCCGCAGTCGCGCGATCACGCCGTCGACCGAAATCTTGCGCTCGCTCATCGGAGTGAGCGAGACGAACATGAAGCCGGAATTGGTCTGGCCGCCGCCGGTGAACCCGACGGCGGCTTCGACCGCGGGATCCTTTTTGACGATGGTGACGAATTGCGCCAGCTTCTGCTGCATCAGCTGAAACGAGATGCTCTGGTCGGCCTGGATCGAGCCGATCATTCGCCCGGTGTCCTGTTGCGGGAAGAAGCCTTTCGGGACGATGTTGTAAAGATAGAAGTTGAGACCGAACACGACGGCGAGGATCAGCATCATGGTCGCCGGATGGCGCAGCGCCGACGTCAGCGACCGCCGGTAGAGGTCCAGCATCGCCTCGAAAAAGCGCTCGCTGGCCCGATAAAGCCTGCCATGTTTCTGCCCGGCCTCGCTGCGCAGCAGCACCGCGCACATCATCGGCGTGGTCGCCAGCGAAACCGCGAGCGATATCATGATCGCAATCGAGATCGTCACGGCGAATTCGCGGAACAGCCGGCCGACGATGCCGCCCATCAGCAGGATCGGGATGAACACGGCGATCAGCGAGATGCTCATCGACAACACGGTGAAGCCGACCTCGTTGGCGCCCTTCAGCGCGGCCTCCAGCGGCGACAGGCCCTGCTCGACATAGCGGGCGACGTTTTCCAGCACCACGATGGCGTCGTCGACCACGAACCCGGTCGCCACCGTCAGCGCCATCAGCGACAGATTGTCGAGGCTGTAGCCGATCAGGTACATCGCGGCGAAGGTCGCCACCAGCGAGACCGATACCGCGACGACCGGGATGAAGGTGGCGCGCAGGTTGCGCAGGAACGCGAACACCACGACGATCACCAGCAGCACCGCCAGGATCAGGGTGCGTTCGACGTCGCGCAGCGAGGTTCGGATGGTGGTCGAGCGGTCGGCGGCCAATCCGACCTCGATCGCGGGCGAGATCGAGGCCTGCAATTGCGGCAGCAGCGCCTTGACCCGGTCCACCGTGCTGATGATGTTGGCGCCAGGCTGGCGGTAGAGAATGATCAGCACGGCCGGCTTGCCGTTGGCGAGGCCGGCGTTGCGCAAATTCTCCACCCCGTCGGTGACCTCGCCGACGTCGGAAAGGTGCACCGCCGAGCCGTTGCGGTAGGCGACGATCAGCGACTGGTAGTCGACGGCCTTGTTGGCCTGGTCGTTGGAATAGATCTGGTAGCGCTGGTCGCCGACGTCGATGCCGCCCTTCGGGCTGTGGGCGTTGGCGCTCGCCAGCGCCGCGCGCACGTCCTCGAGCCCAATGCCGTATTTGTAGATCGCCTGCGGAATCAGGTCGACGCGCACCGCGGGCAGCGAACTGCCGCTGACGCCGACTTCGCCGATGCCCTCGACCTGCGACAGCTTCTGCGCCAGCACGGTCGATGCGGCGTCGTAGAGATCGCCGCGCGATGCGGTATCCGATGTCAGGGTGAGGATGATGACCGGCGCGTCGGCCGGATTGACCTTCTTGTAGGTCGGGTTACTCCGCAGGCTGGTCGGCAGATCGGCGCGAGCCGCATTGATCGCGGCCTGCACGTCGCGCGCGG
This sequence comes from uncultured Alphaproteobacteria bacterium, assembly GCA_963699465.1. GTDB lineage: Bacteria > Pseudomonadota > Alphaproteobacteria > Rhizobiales > Xanthobacteraceae > Bradyrhizobium. Next base: position 139,452 of record CAVOTZ010000004.1, on the reverse strand, counting down.
CGCCGTCGATGTCGCGGTTCAGCCCGAACTGCAGCGTGATGCGCACCGTGCCGACCGCCGAGGAGGAGGTCATCTCGGTGACGTCGGCGATCTGGCCGAGATGGCGCTCGAGCGGGCTCGCCACCGTGGTCGCGACGTCCTGCGGGCTCGCACCCGGCAACTGTGCCTGCACGGAGATGGTCGGGAAATCGACCTGCGGCAGCGGCGAGACCGGCAATTTGAAAAACGCCACGGCGCCCGCCGCCGCAAGCCCGAAGGTCAGCAACGTCGTTGCGACCGGCCGGCGAATGAAGGGTGTCGAGGGGCCCATGATTCAGTTCGCCATTCAGTTCAATTCGCTCGCGGGACCGGTCTCGCGGGTGCGGCCGGCGAACCGCACCGCCAGCCGGTCGAACCAGAGATAGATCACCGGCGTCGTGAACAGCGTCAGCAGCTGGCTGACCAAGAGGCCGCCGACGATGGAGATGCCGAGCGGATGCCGCAATTCGGAGCCCGCGCCGGTGCCCAGCATCAGCGGCAGCGCGCCGAGCACCGCGGCCATCGTGGTCATCAGGATCGGCCGGAACCGCAGCAGGCAGGCCTGGTAGATCGCCTCGCGCGGCGGCTTGCCCTCGTTGCGCTCGGCGTCGAGCGCGAAGTCGATCATCATGATCGCGTTTTTCTTCACGATGCCGATCAACAGGATGATGCCGATGATCGCCACGATGGTGAGATCGTTGCCCGCGGCCATCAGCGCCAGCAGCGCGCCGATGCCGGCCGACGGCAGCGTCGAGAGGATGGTGATGGGATGGATGAAGCTCTCGTACAGCACGCCGAGCACGATATAGACGGTGACGATCGCGGCCAGGATCAGGAACAGCTGATTGGAAAGCGATGACTGGAACGCCAGGGCCGCGCCCTGGAAGCTGGTGATGACGCCGAGCGGCTGGCCGATGTCGAGCTGCGCCTGCTTCACCGCGGTGACCGCTTCGCCGAGCGACGCGCCCGGCGCCAGGTTGAAGGAGATGGTGGCGGAGGGGAATTGCCCGAGATGGGAGATCTGCAGCGGCGCGGTTTCGGTGCGCATCTTGGCCATCACATCCAGCCGCACCGGCGCGCCGCCGACCGAGGAGGGCAGATAGATCGAGTCGAGCGAGCCCAGCGAAGTCTGCAGGCTCGGATCGGCCTCGAGGATCACGCGGTACTGGTTCGAGTTGGTGAAGATCGTCGACACGATGCGCTGGCCGTAGGAATCGTACAGCGCGTTGTCGATGGTGGCCGGCGTGATGCCGAAGCGCGCGGCCTGGTCGCGGTCGATCTGCACGTACACCGACAGGCCGTAGGCCGAGATGTCGCTGGCGACATCGGAGAATTGCGGCAGGCTGTTGAGCTTGTCGACCAGTTTCGGCGCCCACTCGGCCAGTTGCGCCGGGTCGGCATCCTGCAGAATGAACTGGTACTGGGTGCGGCTGACGGTGCCTTCGATGGTCAGATCCTGCACCGGCTGCATGTACAGGCTGATGCCGGTCAGCGAAGCCGTGGCGTCCTTGATCCGCTGCATGATCGCGGTGATGCCGGATTTGCGCTCGTCATAGGGTTTCAGGTTGATCAGGATGCGGCCGCTGTTGAGCGTGTTGTTGGTGCCGTCGACGCCGATGAACGACGACAGGCTCTCGACCTCGGGGTCCTTCAGGATGACGCTGGCGAGCTGCTGCTGCCGCTCCGCCATCGCGGCGTAGGACACCGATTGCGGCGCTTCCGAAATCGCCTGGATCACGCCGGTGTCCTGCAGCGGAAAGAAGCCCTTGGGAATCACGATGTAAAGATAGGCCGTCAGCGCGAAGGTCCCGAGCGCGATGAAAAGGACAAACGTCTGGCGATCCAGCACCCAGTTCAGCGCGTGGCCGTAATATTCGATGATCTTGTCAAAACCTTCGCGGCTGTAGCGCTGGAACGCGTTCTCATGCGTCTCGGTTTCCGGCTTGAGCAGCTTGGCGCAGGCCATCGGCACCAGGGTCAGCGACACCACCGCGGAAATCAGGATGGTGACCGACAGCGTGATGGCGAATTCGCGGAACAGCCGTCCGACCACGTCGCCCATGAACAAAAGCGGGATCAGCACCGCGATCAGCGACACCGTCAGCGAGATGATGGTGAAGCCGATCTGCGCGGAGCCCTTCAGCGCCGCCTGCAGCGGCGCCTCGCCCTCCTCGATGTAGCGCGAGATGTTCTCGATCACGACGATGGCGTCGTCGACCACGAAGCCGGTGGCGATGGTCAGCGCCATCAGCGACAGATTATTGAGGCTGAAGCCGAACAAATACATCGCGCCGAGCGTGCCGACCAGCGACAGCGGCACCGAGAGGCTCGGGATCAGGGTGGCGCGGGCGTTGCGCAGGAACACGAAGATCACCAGCACCACCAGGAGGACGGCGAGCGACAGTTCGAATTCGACGTCCTGCACCGAGGCGCGGATGGTCACGGTGCGGTCGGTCAGGATGTTGAGGTCGATGGCGCTCGGAAGTGCTGCCTGCAATTGCGGCAGCAGCGTCTTGATGCCTTCGACCACCGCGATGACGTTGGCGCCGGGCTGGCGCTGGATGTTGAGGATGATGGCCGGCGTCTGGTTCATCCAGGCGCCGAGCTTGTCGTTCTGGGCGCCGTCGACGACGTCGCCGACATCGCTGAGCCGCACCGGCGAGCCGTTCTTGTAGGCGACGATCAGCGACTTGTAGTCGCTGGCGTTGCGGATCTGGTCGTTGGCGTTGATGGTGTAGGCGCGCATCGCGCCGTCGAAATTGCCCTTCGGCGTATTGATGTTGGCGTTGCCGAGCGTGGTGCGGAGGTCGTCGATGTTCAGCCCATAGGCCGCGAGCTTGCGGATGTCGGCGCGGATCCGCACCGCCGGGCGCTGGCCGCCGGAGATGCTGACCAGGCCGACGCCGGGAAGCTGCGAGATCTTCTGCGCCAGGCGGGTGTCGACGAAATCCTCGACCTGGGTCAGCGGCATGGTCTTCGAGGTCAATCCCAGCGTCAGGATCGGCGCGTCGGCCGGATTGACCTTGGCGTAGATCGGCGGCGCCGGCAGATCGGACGGCAGCAGATTGCCGGCGGCATTGATCGCGGCCTGCACCTCCTGTTCGGCGACGTCGAGCGAGATCGTCAGCCCGAATTGCAGCGTGATCACGGAAGCGCCGGCCGAGCTGACCGAGCTCATCTGGTTGAGGTTCGGCATCTGGCCGAACTGCACTTCCAGCGGCGCGGTCACCGACGACGTCATCACGTCGGGGCTGGCGCCGGGATAGAAGGTCTGCACCTGGATGGTCGGGTAGTCGACTTCGGGCAGCGCGGCGACCGGCAGAAATCGATACGCCAGCAAGCCCGACAGCATGATGGCGATCATCAGCAGCGTGGTCGCAACCGGCCGCAGGATGAACGGTTGCGACGGGTTCATTGCTTCTGTCCGTCGTCTTGTTTCTGTCCGTCTCGTTTCTGTCCTTCAGAGCGCCGCTTCTTGCCGGCCTTTTCGCCACCGGGAGCAGCGCCCGGAGCCGCTGCCGGCGCGTTGGGATTGGGCGCCTCGGCCCGCACGTTGATCTTGGCGCCGTCGCGCAGCTTGTCGGCGCCGTCGACCACGATCTTGTCGCCCGGCTGCAATCCGGAGCGCACCTCGACGCGGTCGCCATCGGTGACGCCGAGCTCGATCTTGCGGACCGAGACGGTGTCGTCGGAATTGACGAGATAGACGAACGTGCCGGGCACGCCGCGCTGCACGCCGGCGGTCGGCATCGTGGTGACGTCCTTGTGGGTATCGAGCAGCAACTGGATGTTCACGAACTGGTTCGGATAGAGCGCCTTTGTTTCGTTCGGGAATTGCGCGCGCAGCTTGATGGTTCCGGTGGTCGGATCGATCTGGCTGTCGAAGGTCTGCAGGGTGCCGTCGGCGATCTTCTTGCCACCGCCGCGATCGAGCGCGGCAGCCGGCAGCACCGCGCCGCTCTGCAGCCGCTTCGAGATCGGCTGCAGATTGTCTTCCGGCACCGTGAACAGCACGCTGATCGGCTGCAACTGGGTGATGACGACGATGCCGCTGGAGTTGCCCGGCGTTACGTAGTTGCCCTGGTCGACCTGGCGCAGTCCGACGCGGCCGTCGAGCGGCGACAGGATGCGGGTGTATTGCAGGTTCACTTCAGCCGACTTGACCGCCGCTTTATCGAATTCCACCGTACCCTGGTCCTGCGCGACCAGCGCCACCTGGGTGTCGAGCGTCTGGTGCGGCACGGCATTCTGCGTAGCCAACCCCTGATAGCGGGCCAGATCGACCTGCGCGCCCTTCAGCAACGCCTGGTCCCGCGCCAGATTGCCGTTGGCCTGCGCCAGCATGGCTTCATAGGGCCGCGGGTCGATCTCGGCGATCAGGTCGCCTTTCTTGACCTCGTCGCCTTCCTTGAAATCGACCTTCTGGAGATAGCCGCTGATCTGGCTGCGGATGGTCACGGTCGCGAGCGAGGTGACGGTGCCAAGCGCATTGAGCTTGATCCCGATGTCGCCCTTGCCGACGGTCTCGGGCACGATCGACATCGGTACCGCGTTGCGGCCGCCGCGTCCCTGCTGCTCGGGTGCTGCCTGCTGCTTGCTCCACCAGACGACGGCGGCGACGACCAAAAGCAGCACAAGGCATGTCGCGATCAGCCGCCAGGCCGATCGCTTCGGCGGCGGACCAAACGGGTCAGCTTCGCGCCGCGGCGCTACCTGAGGGGTGGCTTCCTGGGGCGGCTTGATAGGTTGGTTCATGAACGTTCCATCACTGAGTTCTCGTTCATTCCAGGCCTCTGTGTTGCGTGGCTGCCGGTCGGCGTGAGGTCGCTCAAACAAACCGTGACGGGCCGATCATTGTATGCGTTTTGAGCAAGATTTCGCAACGGCTCAGGGGCAGCCGGTGAAGCTTCCAACAGCGATTATCGCATTAATAATCGGACAGAATTTCAGGCCTGTACGACGTTCTGTTCAAGCAATGCGTCGCGCAAGCGAGGCTGGATGTTCATGCAGGTTACAAAGATTTCACGGTGCACCACGCATGCACGCGAACTGCGATGCGGCGGCCGGCAAACGTCAGATCTATCGCCGCGGGTTCCCTTGTGGCGGCGTTATGGCTCCGCCGAAGCTGGCGCAGTGTAGCGGAGTCCTGGTCGCGGTGACGCTCGATTTTGGTCATTCACGCGACCACAGCCGGAAGCCGCATCGCACAACGTCCGAATTCATTAGTCATACTAATAATACAATCCGCTATACAACGCCAGGCAGTTATGGCAGGAATCGCTAGCCTGCGACGATCCTGCCCGAAGAGGCCGGACGGCGGCTCACAACAGTCAGGGAGCGAAACCAGTCATGACTCTCAAGAAATTTCTCCCCACCGCCCTCATTGCGCTTACGCCGTTGATGGCAACCAGCGCCGTTGCCGCGGGTCTGACCGTCGGCTTCTCGCAGATCGGCTCTGAATCCGGTTGGCGCGCGGCCGAGACCTCGGTCTCCAAGAGCGAGGCCCAGAAGCGCAACATCACGCTCAAGATCGCCGACGCCCAGCAGAAGCAGGAAAACCAGATCAAGGCGATCCGCTCCTTCGTGGCCCAGGGTGTCGACGCCATCTTCCTGGCGCCCGTTGTCGCCACCGGCTGGGACGCCGTGCTGGGCGAAGCCAAGGACGCCAAGATTCCGGTGGTCCTGCTCGACCGCGATGTCGAGACCGCCGACAAGTCGCTGTATCTGACCGCGGTCACCTCCGACAGCGTGCACGAAGGCGCGGTGGCCGGCGAATGGCTCGCCAAGCAGGTCGGCGACAAGCCCTGCAACGTCGTCGAACTGCAAGGCACCGTCGGCGCCAGCGTCGCCACCAATCGCAAGAAGGGCTTTGATGACGCCATCGCCAAGCACGCCAACATCAAGGTGGTCCGCAGCCAGACCGGCGACTTCACCCGCGCCAAGGGCAAGGAAGTCGCCGAGAGCTTCCTGAAAGCGGAAAACGGCGGCAAGAACATCTGCGCGCTGTACGCCCACAATGACGACATGGCGGTCGGCGCGATCCAGGCCATCAAGGAAGCCGGCCTCAAACCCGGCAAGGACATCCTGGTGGTTTCGATCGACGCGGTGCCGGATATCTTCAAGGCCTTCATGGCCGGCGAGGCCAATGCCACCGTCGAGCTGACGCCGAACATGGCGGGCCCGGCCTTCGACGCGTTGATCGCCTACAAGGACAAGGGCACGGTGCCGCCGAAATGGATCCAGACGGAGTCAAAGCTCTACACGCCGACCGACGATCCGCAGAAGATCTATGACAGCAAGAAAGGTCTCGGTTACTGATCGGGACCGGGATCGCATTCATGACGGGCACGGCCGGGTCTGCCCGGCCTCAGCCATTGCGCCGCGCCCTGAAGCGGCGGTCGGAAAGCCGGTGATGGATTCGGGTTCGAAACAGGCTCGTGCGCTGCTTGAGGTCACGGGCCTGACCAAGAGTTTCCTCGGGCAGCGCGCGCTCGATGGCGTCGATTTCACGCTGCGTTGCGGCGAGATCCACGCGCTGCTGGGCGAAAACGGCGCCGGCAAGTCGACACTGATAAAAGCCGTTACCGGCGTGGTGCAGCGCGACGCCGGCATTGTCAGGCTCGATGACGCCGAGATCATGCCTGAAAATGCCGAGGAGGCGGTCAAGGCCGGCATCGCCACCGTGTTCCAGGAGGTCAATCTCCTGCCCAATCTCAACGTCGCCGAAAACCTGTATCTCGGCCGGCAGCCGACCCGGTTCGGATTGGTGCGCGACGGGCAAATGCGCCGCGACGCGGCGGCGTTGCTGCGCGGCTTCGGGCTTTCGATCGATGTCGGCGTCCCGCTCGGCGAATATTCGGTCGCCGTGCAGCACCTCGTCGCGATCGCGCGCGCGGTCGATCTGTCGGCGCGGGTGCTGATCCTCGACGAGCCGACCGCGAGCCTCGATGCCCATGAAGTCGAGATCCTGTTCGGCATCATGCGCCAGCTCGCCGGCCGCGGCATCGGCATCGTCTTCGTCACCCATTTCCTCGATCAGGTTTATGCCGTCTCCGACCGCATCACCGTGCTGCGCAACGGTCGGCTGGTCGGCAGCCGCGAGACCTCGGCGCTGCCGCGGCTCGACCTCGTGCACATGATGCTGGGGCGCGAGCTTTCGGAGGTCACCGCCGACCGCGAACAGCGCACCGTTGACGACGCAAGCACGCCGTACGCCTCGTTCCGCGGTTTCGGCAAGCGGCGCTATGTGGCGCCGTTCGACCTCGACTTGAGAAGCGGGCAGGTGGTGGCGCTCGCCGGCCTGCTCGGCTCGGGCCGCACCGAGACGGCGCGCATTGTGTTCGGCGCGGAGCGCGCCGATAGCGGCACGGCGGAGGTCGCCGGCAAGAGCGTCCACATCGGCTCGCCGCGCGAAGCCATCCGTCTTGGCTTCGGCTATTGCCCGGAGGAGCGCAAGACCGAGGGCATCATCGCCGAATTGTCGGTGCGCGAGAACATCGTGCTGGCGCTGCAGGCAAGGCGCGGCTGGACCAGGCCGCTGTCGCGACGGGAGCAGGACGAGATATCGGGCCATTTCATCACGCTGTTGGATATCCGCCCCGCCGATCCGGAACGGCCGATCGGGCTATTGTCGGGCGGCAACCAGCAGAAGGTTTTATTGGCGCGCTGGCTCGCCACCAAACCGAACCTGCTGATCCTCGATGAGCCGACCCGCGGCATCGACGTCGGTGCCCATGCCGAAATCATTCGCTTGATCCGCCAACTCTGCGCCGACGGTCTCGCGCTGTTGGTGATCTCCTCGGAGATCGAGGAGGTCGCTGTTTATGCCGACAAAATCGTCGTGCTCAGGGATCGCGCCCATGTCACCACGTTAAGCGGCGAAGCCATCACGGTTCCGGCTGTGTTGTCGACGATTGCCGCCGAGGCGCCGCATGTGGCCTAGGGAAAGATGAGCGCGATGCGGTTTCGTTGGCCACTTCGATTGCCGGGCACCGGCACGCCGCAAATCCTGGCGTTTCTGGCGATCCTGCTGGCGGACCGGCTGGTTTCGCCGCAGTTCTTCGACATCCGCCTGCAGGATGGCCGGCTGTTCGGCAGCCTGGTCGACGTCTTCAATCGCGGCGCGCCGGTAGCGCTGCTGTCGCTCGGCATGGTGCTGGTGATCGCCACGCGCGGCATCGACCTGTCGGTCGGCGCGGTCATGGCGATCGCGGGCGCGGTGGCGGCAAGCCTGGTCGACAGCCACTCGGTCCCGTTGGCGCTCGGTGCCGCGCTCGGCGTCGGCGTGTTGTGCGGCCTGTGGAACGGTTTTCTGGTCGCGGTGCTGCGCATCCAGCCGATTGTCGCGACCCTGATCCTGATGGTCGCGGGCCGCGGCATCGCCCAGCTCATCACCGAGGGCCGCATCATCACCTTTAGCTCGCCGCAGCTCGCCTGGTTCGGCAACGGGTCGGTGCTCGGCATTCCCGCGCCGGTCGCAATCACTTTGGGCATGCTGGTCCTGACGCTGCTGCTGGTGCGCGGCAGCGCGCTCGGCGTGCTGATCGAGGCCACCGGCGCCAATGCCCGCGCCAGTGAACTCGCCGGCATCGGCACCTGGGCGGTCACCATAACCGCCTATGTCTGGTGCGGGCTGTGTTCGTCGGTGGCCGGCGTGATCGCGGCTGCCGACATTCTCGGCGCCGACGCCAACAATGCCGGCCTCTGGCTCGAACTCGATGCGATCCTCGCGGTGGTGATCGGCGGCACTTCGCTGTTCGGCGGACGCTTCAGCGTAATCCTCGCCGTGCTGGGCGCGCTGATCATCCAGGCCATGAACACCGGTATCCTGCTCAGCGGCTACCGTCCGGAGCTCAATCTGGTGGTGAAGGCCGTGGTCGTGATCGCGGTGCTCTTGTTACAGTCGCCGCGCGTCGCCGGTCTCGGTCACTGGTTCAACCGGAACAGGACGATTTGATGCGCCGTCTGCTTCCGGTTCTCGTCACGACAGCGGTCTTTATCGCAGGGTTCATTCTCTGCTCGCTGCAGTTTCCGCATTTCGCCTCGACCCGCGTGGTCGCCAATCTCCTGACCGACAACGCCTTTCTCGGCATCGTCGCGGTCGGCATGACCTTCGTCATCATCTCGGGCGGCATCGATTTGTCGGTCGGATCGGTGATCGGATTCACCACCGTCTTCCTCGCGATTGCGATCGGGCGGCTCGGTGTTCCGCCGTTGATCGCCTTTGCCGTCGTGCTGGTGATCTGCCTGCTGTTTGGCGCGGCGATGGGCGCGGTGATCCATTATTTCGAGATGCCGGCGTTTATCGTCACGCTGGCCGGAATGTTTTTGGCGCGCGGCGCCGCCTTCCTGATGTCGACGGAATCGATCCCGATCAACGCGCCGCTCTATACCGATATCGGCCGCTTCACGATCTATCTTCCGGGCGGCGGCCGGCTGCCGCTGATCGCCGACATCATGCTCGCGGTATTCGCGGTCGGCGCGGTCGTGCTGCACTTCACCCGGTTCGGAACCAACGTCTATGCGCTCGGCGGCAGTCGGATATCGACGGCGCTGATGGGCGTTCGCGTCGCCCCAACCATCGTGCGGGTCTACATGCTCTCGAGCTTCCTGGCGGGCCTCTCCGGCATCGTGTTCTCGTTCTACACCGCCGCCGGCTATGCGCTGTCCGCGGTCGGCGTCGAGCTCGACACCATCGCCGCGGTGGTGATCGGCGGCACGCTGTTGACCGGCGGCGCCGGCTTCATGTTCGGTACCCTGATGGGACTTCTGATCCAGGGCCTGATCCAGACCTACATCACTTTCGACGGCACGCTGTCGAGCTGGTGGACCAAGATCGTGACCGGCTTGCTGTTGTTTGCGTTCATCGGCTTCCAGCAAATCCTGGTGCGGCTTGCCAAGCGGCCGACCAGCCTAACTCCCGAGGCAACGCCATGATCTCCCCTCTTGTCGTGATTCCGCCAGGCCGCGGCCATTCCAGCCAGCTGGAGGTAACCCGAACCATTGGTCTCGATATCGTCGCCGGCCGTTATCCGGAAGGAAGCTCGCTGCCGCGCGACGCCGAGCTGACCGCGATGTTCGATGTCTCGCGCACCGTGTTGCGCGAGAGCGTCAAGACGCTGTCGGCCAAGGGGCTGCTCAACTCCAAGGCCGGCGTCGGCACCAGGGTCAGGGAACGCTCGGCCTGGAACATGTTTGATCCCGATGTGCTGGGCTGGCACCTCGAGGCCGGCATCGACAAGCGGTTCCTGCGCGATCTCGCCGATATCCGCCTTGCCGTGGAGCCGCGCGCCGCGGCGCTGGCCGCCGAGCGCCGGCCCGACGAGTCGATCGCAATCCTGAGCGAGAGCGTGGCCCGGATGCGTAGCTTTGCCTCGGACACGCTGGAATTCGCCGACGCGGATCTGCGGCTGCATCTCGATGTCGCAACCGTCTCGGGCAACCCCTTCATGCGTTCGATCGGTGCCGTGATCGAAGCCGCGCTGCGCGCCTCGTTCCGGCTCAGCGCGCCGACCGAGGAGAAGGAGCGTGAGGTCACGCTCGCCACCCATCAACAGATCGTCGATGCCATCGCCGCGCGCGATCCGGAGGCTGCGGCTGCGGCCATGACCAGCGTGATCTATAATGGCCTGCGCCGTCATGGTGCGGCCGATTGACGGCACCTGACGCCTGGCTACCCTGTGTTGAAAAAAGAAGAGGAGGGTGATCATGACAAGCTCCCAGGGTCGGCGGCCTTACAAGGGCGTATTCCCCGTGGTGCCGACGGTGTTCGACGGCGAAGGCCGGCTCGACCTTGACGGTCAGAGGCGCGCGGTCGACTTCATGATCGATGCGGGTTCGCAGGGGCTCTGCATCCTCGCCAATTTCTCCGAGCAGTTCGTGCTGACCGACGCCGAGCGCGACCAGGTGCTCGACGCGGTGCTGCATCATGTCGCCGGCCGCGTGCCGGTGATCGTCACCACCACGCATTTCGCCTCGCGCATCTGCGCCGAACGTACGCGGCGCGCGCAGGACGCGGGCGCCGCGATGGTGATGGTGATGCCGCCCTATCACGGCGCGACCATCCGGGTGGCGAAGCCGCGATCTTCGAGTTCTTCCGCACGGTTTCGGACGCGATTTCGATCCCGATCATGATCCAGGACGCGCCGGTCGCCGGCACGCCGCTGTCGGCGCCATTCCTGGCGCGCATGGCGCGGGAATTGCAAAACATCGCCTATTTCAAGATCGAGACGCCGCAGGCCGCGAGCAAATTGCGCGAACTGATCGCGCTCGGCGGCGAGGCGATCGAGGGGCCATGGGACGGCGAGGAGGCCATCACCTTGCTGGCCGACCTCGACGCCGGCGCGACCGGCGCGATGACCGGCGGCGGCTATCCCGATGGCATCAGGCAGATCACCGATGCGCATTTTCGCGGCCGCCGCGAGCAGGCGGTCGCGGCCTATCAGCGCTGGCTGCCGCTGATCAACTACGAGAACCGGCAGTGCGGCCTGATCGCCTGCAAGGCGCTGATGAAGGAGGGCGGCGTTATCAAGCACGAAACCGTGCGCCTGCCGCTGCAGCCGTTGCATCCGGCGGTCCGGTCGGGCTTGATCGAGATCGCGAACCGTCTCGGCCCGCTGGTGCTGCGCTGGGGAAAATAGTATCCTGGGACATTATCGGTTCTGATAGAATCAGAACCGAATGGATTTTTCTTTTGATACGTTTTCTTTACGCGAACCGGTATTCACTTCGCTGGGAAACGCTCTGGCGCGCCATTGTTCGAATGCGGGAATAGTTTGCCGTGACAGCCATTCGTGTCGCTCTCGTCGGTGCCGGCAAGATTGCCCGGGACCAGCACGTCCCCGCGCTCGCAAGCACCGAGGGCATCGAGCTTGCCGCGGTCGCCGATCCGAACGGCTCGATCGACGGCGTCGTGCATTTTGAGACGCTCGACGAAATGCTCGCGAGCAAACACCAGATCGATGCGGTGGCGATCTGCACGCCGCCGCAGGCGCGTCACGCGATGGCGGCCGCGGCGTTGAAGGCCGGCAAGCATGTGCTGCTGGAAAAGCCGCCGGGCGCCACCATCAGCGAGTTGACGCCGCTGATCGCGGAGGCGCGCCAAACCGGGCGAACGCTGTTCGCGGCCTGGCATTCCCGCTTTGCGCCGGCGGTCGAACCGGCGCGCGCCTTCCTCGCCGACCGCGAGATCAAATCCGTCGTGGTGGAATGGAAGGAAGACGTCAGGGTCTGGCATCCGCGCCAGGCCTGGATCTGGGAACCGGGCGGGATCGGTGTGTTCGACCCCGGCATCAATGCGCTCTCGATCATGACGCGCATCCTGCCGCGGCCGTTCTTTCTCACCGGTTCGGAACTGTCGTTTCCGCGCAACCGGGCGGCGCCGATCGCGGCCGATCTTGCCTTTTCCGATGAGGCCGGCGTGCCGATCCGGGCCGAATTCGACTGGCGCCAGACCGGTCCGCAAATCTGGCACATGCACATCGAGACCGACGCCGGGCGGCTGACGCTGGGCGCCGGCGGCCGCCGGCTGATCCACGGCGAGCGCACGCTGGTCGATGGCGAGAAGGCGGAATATCCGGCGCTCTACCGCCACTTCGCCGAGCTGATCGCCAATGGCGTTTCCGATGTCGATCTGTCGCCGCTGGTCCATGTCGCGGACGCCTTCATGCTCGGCCGGCGCCGCGACGTCGAAGCTTTCGAGGATTGAGTTTGCGCGAAGATTGAGCTTGTGAGGACTGAACATGGCGCAACCGACCAAAAGAGTCGCGCGCGAGATTTTCGGCCATCTGCCCGACGGCACCGCGATCGAAATGGTGCGGCTGTTCGGCGATAATGGCTTCGAGGCGCGAATCATCGGCTATGGCGCGGCGCTGCAATCTCTTCTGGTGCCCGATCGGGCCGGGCGTCTCGGCGATGTCGTGCTCGGCCGCGCCGATCTCGGGGGCTATCTCGCGGTGCGCCGCTTCCTCGGCGCGACCGTCGGGCGCTACGCCAACCGGATCGCGGGCGGCCGCTTCGAACTCGACGGCCAGCATTTTCAATTGCCGGCCAACGACGGCGTCAATGCGCTGCATGGCGGGTTCAACGGGTTCGACCGCAAGCCCTGGACGGTGGTGGCGCTCGGCGAACAGCCCGCGCCCTTCGTCACGCTGTCCTATGTCAGCGCGGATGGCGAGGAGGGCTATCCCGGCAAGCTTGCAACCGAAATCACCTACAGCATCGCCAGCGGCATGGAGCTGTCGATCGCCTTTTCCGCGGTGACCGACCGGCCGACCGTGGTCAACCTGACCAACCACAGTTTTTTCAATCTCGCCGGCGTGGAAGCGGGCGTCGATATTCTCGATCATCGCCTCGCGATATCGGCGGATGATTATTTGCCGGTCACCCCTGACGGCATTCCGCTGCACGCACCGGCAAAGGTCGAGGCAACGCCGTTCGATTTTCGCCAAATGCATCGCGTCGGCGCACGCAACCGCAATGCCGACGAGCAGCTCCGGATCAGGCAGGGCTATGACCACAATTTCTGCCTGCGCGGCGGCGTTGTCGGCGAACCGCGGCTGGCGGCGCGGATCGAAGACCCCGGGTCCGGCCGCGCCATGGAACTGTGGACCGATCAGCCCGGCGTGCAATTCTATTCCGGCAATTTCCTCGACGGCAGCGTGATCGGCAAATATGGCCGCGCCCATCGCCAGTTCGACGCGCTGTGCCTGGAGCCGCAGCGTTATCCGGACGCGCCGAACCGTCCTGACTTTCCGTCGGCGCGGCTCGATTCCGGACAAACCTATCGTCACGTCTCGCGCTACCGGTTTTCCGCAGGCTGAGAGGGACTGCCATGGAAGATCGAATCGAGGAGGTCGCGACCACGGTGCTGCACGACCGCCATTGCCATCTCGGCGAGGGTCCGAGCTATGACGCCGCGACCGATACCGCCTGGTGGGTCGATATTCTCGATCGCCATTTGTTGCAGGCCGATCTCGCGACCGGTGAAGTGAAGGCGCATGCGCTTCCGGTGATGGCGAGCATGGTCGCGTTCATCGACGATACGCAGCAACTGCTCGCCAGCGAAAACGGCCTTTACGTCCGCGACGTCGGCGACGGCCGCCTGACGCTTCACGCTGCGCTCGAAGCTGATAATGCCTTAACTCGCTCCAATGACGGGCGGGTGCATCCCTGCGGCGCGCTGTGGATCGGCACCATGGGCCGCAACGCCGAACCGGGCGCGGGTGCGATCTATCGCTTTCATCGCGGCGAGCTGCACCGGCTTTATGCCGGGATCAGCGTTCCCAACGCGATCTGCTTCTCGGTCGACGGCGCGACCGCTTATTTCACCGACAGCCACGAAGGCATTTTGTACCGGGTCGCCATCGATCCCCTGACCGCCGCGCCGATTGGAAATCCCGCGGCGCTCTACGACCATCGCGGCCAGGCTGGCAGCCTCGATGGCGCCGTGGTTGATGCCGAAGGGCTGATCTGGAATGCGCGCTGGGGCGGCCGTTGCATCGATGCCTACACGCCGGAAGGGACGCGCGTGCGCAGCATCCGCGTTCCGGCGCAGCAGCCGAGTTGCCCGGTGTTCGTCGGCCGCAATTTTGATCGGCTGCTGGTCACCTCGGCCTGTGAGGGAATGGACCAGCCGGCGAGGGCTGCCGATCCCCATCACGGCCGGACCTTCGTGCTCGATGTCGGCGCGATCGGCCGTCCCGAGCCGCGGGTCAGGCTAGTCTGACGAACGCTTTTGATCCGCGTCCGCCACGACGCTTGGTGGCGCGCCGGCGAACGGAATCAGCAACAGCCCGACCAACGCGACGCCGGCCAGCAGCGCCCAGGCCTCGTTGGTGCTGAGCGCGAACGCCGCGCGCTCGACCATCGGACGCACATAGGCTTCGACCGCGGCGTCGGTCATGCCTGATGGCCGGTGGGTGAACAATTGCACGTCGAGGCCGATCGCCTGCGCCGCCGTGACGTCGCCGGCCAACAGCCGGTCGCGCAGCGCTTCGGCGTGCCCGGCGGTGCGGCCATAGAGGATGGTGTCGATCAGCGCGATGCCGATCGCGCCGCCGAGATTGCGCATCAAATTGAACAGCCCGCTGGCGTCGGGCACCTGCGCCGCCGTCAGAGCGCCGAGCGCCAGCCGCGTCGGCGACAGCAGGCAGAACATGATCGCTGTGCCGCGCAGGATTTGCGGCCAGAACATCTCGTCGAAATCCGCGACCCGGCTTTGCCATGCGCCGGCGCCGAGCCCGATCGCGAAAAGGCCGAACCCGACAGCCGACTGCCATCGCGGGTCGTATCGGCTTTCCATCAGGCCCGCGATCGGGGCTGCCACCAGTTGGGCTGCGCCAGTGACCAGCATGATGGTTCCGATCTCGAAAGCGTCATGGCGGCGGACGAAGGCGAGAAACACCGGCATCAGATAGACCGAGCCGAACAGCCCGACGCCGAGGCAGAAACTCAAGCCGCAACTGATCGCAAACGGGCGGAGGCGCAGCGTCGACAAGTCGACCACGGGGTGGGTTGCTTTCAGTGTTCTCAGCGCGAAGAGCGTTGCGGCCGCGATAGCGAACAGCAGCAGCAGCCCGCAGGACGGCGACAGCCAGCCCTGTCGCGGCGCCTGCTTCAGCGCGATTTCCAGGCCCGCCAGCGCCACCGCCATCGAGGCCAGCGAGACCACGTCGAGCGTGGCGAGATCGGCGATATTGGCCTTGTCGCGCGGCAGCAGCAAGGGCGTGGCGGAAGCCGCGATGATGCCGGGGATCACGTTGATCAGGAACAGCCAGTGCCATGAGTAGGTTTCGGTGATCCAGCCGCCGACCACCGGTCCCATGGTCGGCGCCAGCACGGCCATGATGCCGGCCATGGTGGTGGCGATCGGATGCAGGCGCAGCGGAAACAGCAGGAACACGGCGGAGAACACCGCGGGGATCAGCGTGCCGCCGGCAAAGCCTTGCACCGCGCGAAAGCCGACCAGCATCGCCAGACCGGCGCTGAACGCACAGCCGATCGAGGCGAGGGTGAACAGCGTGACCGCGGAGACGAACAGCCATCGCAACGTCATCACCCGCGTCAGCCATCCCGTCAGCGGGATCGCGATGATCTCGGCGATCAGATAGGTGGTCTGAATCCAGCTGATCGCATCGGGCGCGATCGCCAGCGCGTGCTGGATGGTCGGCAGCGATGTCGCGACCACCTGGATATCGAGGATCGCCATGAACATGCCGAGGCACATCAGGATGAAGCCGAGCCAGATGGCGGCGCGCGGGCGATCGGTTTCCTCGGGCGGCGTCATGATGTGCCGGCCAGCGTGGTCTGCCGCGACTCGGCGAGTGCGCGGTTTTCGGCGCGGATGCGGATCGCCAGCACCATGGCATTGAGAATCGTGAAGATCGCGGCAATCCACGGCAGGTAAAACACCAGCGGCAGCACGCGCGATCTCGCCGACCACCACGGCGTAGTTCGGATGCGACACGAAATCGGTAGGGACCGGCCGACACCAGTTGCTCTCCCGGGACGACGATGATCCGCGTGGTCCATCGCGCGCCGAGCGTCCGGAACACCCAGAAGCGAAAAGCCTGCAGCACGAGATAGGCCGCAAGCGCAAGCGTGTTGACGTCCTGATCGCGTCCGAACAGCCACAGCGAGATCAGCCAGCTCGCATGCACGACGACAACAAGCGGATAATGTCCGGGCGCGAGCTCGATGGCGCCGCGCGCCAGCAGCCGGCGCGTATTGCGTTGCGCGAATACCAGCTCGCCGGCCCGCTGCAGCGTGACCAGAGCGAGAATGAGTTCGGCCAAGGTCAAGCGGCGTGCCGCAGCGCGACGCAGCTTGCGGTGAAGCCGGGTCCGAGCGCCGTCAGCAGCGAACGCGGCGGCAATCCGGCGTTGCGCGCGCGCTCCAGCACGAACAGCACGGTCGGCGCCGACATGTTGCCGCAGTCTGATATCACCTGCCGCTCATGGTCGAGCGTGCCCTGGTGCAGCGTCAGCGCGGTCTCCAGCGCGTTGATCACCCGCGCGCCGCCGGGATGGCAGATGAAGCGATCGATGTCGGCCAGCGAAAGCCCCATGTTGGCGAGGATCTGCACGACCGCTGGATTGAGATGGGCGGTGACGAAATCCGGAATGGTGCGCTGGAAGATCACCCCAAACCCTTCGGGGTCGACATTCCAGCCCATGATGCCGAGCGTGTCGGGCCACAGATGCTCGCCGGAATTCTCGATGGTCGTCGCGCCGCCGTCGCCGGCGCGCAGGATCATCGCGGCCGCGCCGTCGCCGAACAGGCTGGTGGCGACGATGTTGGCTTTTGTCAATTCGTCGAGCCGAAGCGCCAGCGAGCATAGCTCGACCGCGACCAGCAGCACGTTGCTGCCCGGCCGCGCTTCGGCAAGCCGCGCCGCGATCGACAGGCCCGATACGCCGCCGGCGCAGCCGAGGCCGAACACCGGCACGCGGCTGATGTCGGAGCGGAATCCCAGGCGGCCGGCGACGCGCGCCTCCAGGCTCGGCGTTGCGATCCCGGTCGAACTGACGGTCACCACGGTGTCGATGTCGGCGCCCGAGAGCTGCGCGCTTGCGAGCGCCTTCTCAGTGGCGTCGATGAACAGTGCCTCGGCGCCTTCGAGAAAGGCTTTTGTCCTTTCCGGCCAGCCGCGCCGTTCCAGATACCATTCGAACGGCTTTACCCCGTGGCGCTTGATGATGCCGGTGTTGGAAAAGATGCTCGACAGCGTTTCGAATTGCGGCAGCCGTGAGCCGAACACCTGCCACGCCGCGGCGAGAACGTCCTTCTGCAAAAACACGTGGGGAGGCAGCGACGTTGCCAGCGATACCAAAGCGGCCTCACGTCTCAAGGCGGCTATCGGCATCGTGCATCTCTCCGGGATTTTACGCTTCCGAATAGGAAACATCCGTGTGGCTGTATTATTTCCGATCGCGGCCGAAAAGTGTCACATAAAGGTGAGACGCGCCCACGCGTGGCATGGTTCGACGGTTTGCCCCGATCTCCCGGCCGATTTTGCAGGTGGCATCTGCCGCATCCGGCCCTAGCCGCGGGGTGACCTGCTGTGCTTTGATGGCACTACAAGAACTGGGATTACAAGCCGTGCCAAACGGCGTCAGCGGCTCGTGCCGCCGGCACTCTTCAAAAAGGGAGCAACTGCCTTGGAACAACCCGGCCGTACCATGTTGGACAAGATCTGGGACCAGCATGTCATTTTCCGCGTCAGCGACGATACCGACCTGCTGCATGTCGACCGTCATCTGCTGCACGATCTCGGTGGCTCGCGCGGGCTGCTTGACCTCAAGAGCCGCGATCTCAAAGTCCATAGCCCGGAATTGACCTTTGCGACGCCCGACCACGCTATCTCGTCGGCGCCGGGCCGCGCCGGCACCAGCAAGATCGGGCTGGAATTGCTGGGGTCGCTGCGGACGGAGACCTCGGCGAGCGGCATTCAATTGTTCGATGTCGATGAGCCCGGGCAGGGCATCGTCCACGTCATCGGGCCCGAACTGGGCTTGAGCCTTCCCGGCAGCCTGATCGTCTGTGGCGACAGCCACACCTGCACCCATGGCGGCCTTGGCGCGCTGGCGTTCGGCATCGGCTCCAGCGAACTGACCCATGTGCTGGCAACCCAAACGCTGATCCAGCGCCGTCCCAAAACCATGCGCGTCAAATTCGAGGGCAAGCTGCCGCTCGGCGTTACCGCCAAGGACATGATCCTCGCCTTGATCGGCCATGCCGGCGTCGCTGCGGGCACCGGCTATGCCGTCGAATACGCGGGAAGCGCGATCCACGACCTGCCGGTCGAGGGACGCTTCACCATCTGCAACCTCTCGATCGAGTTCGGCGCCAAGATGGGCATGGTCGCGCCCGACGACAAAACCTACGAATACGTCAAGGGCCGTCGCTACGCGCCCGAGGGCGCGATGTGGGAGCGGGCGCTCAAGGCGTGGAAGCAATTGCCGAGCGATGCCAATGCCGTGTTCGACAAGGAAATCACGATCGACGTCACCAAAATAAAACCGCAGGTGACCTGGGGCATCAGCCCCGAGCATGTCATCGGCGTCGACGGCAACATTCCGGATCCCGCGACGGTCGAAGACCCGGCGCGGCGTGCCGCGCTGGAAACCGCGCTCGATTACATGGGGCTGAAGGCCGGTGCGCCGATCGCCGGCACGCCGGTCGATTGGGTTTTTATTGGCTCCTGCACCAACAGCCGCCTCAGCGATCTGCGTGCCGCGGCGGAAGTCGCGCGCGGGCGAAAAGTCGCGCCCGGCGTCCGCGCCTGGGTGGTGCCGGGCTCGGAAACCGTCAAACGCGACGCGGTGGCCGAGGGGCTCGACAAGGTGTTCACCGAGGCCGGCTTCGAATGGCGCGAGCCCGGCTGTTCGATGTGCCTGGCGGCCAACGGCGAGGTCGTGACGCCCGGGCAGCGCTCGGTCTCCACTTCCAACCGCAATTTCATCGGCCGCCAGGGGCCGCGGGCGCGCACCCATCTGGCCAGCCCGGCGAGTGCGGCGGCGGCCGCGATCGCAGGCGCGATCGCCGACGTGCGAACGATGGAGCGCTGAGATGCCAAAGCCGTTTACAAAACTGAGCGCGATCGCCGCGCCGATCATGCGCACCAACATCGACACCGACGTGATCATCCGCATCGAGCGGCTGGTCGGCAACGGCATCCGCGGCACGCTCGGCAAATGGGCGTTCGGCTCGCTGCGCTATCTGCCCGATGGGTCGGAAAACCCGGAATTCATCCTCAACCGCGAACCCTACCGCGAGGCGGAGATCCTGGTCACCGGGCCGAATTTCGGCTGCGGCTCTTCGCGTGAAGGCGCGGTGTGGGCGCTGCAGGAGCGCGGCATTCGCGCGGTGATCGGTTCGGGCTTCGGCGACATCTTCTTCGCCAATTGTTTCCAGAACGGCATCCTGCCGATCATCGTCGACAAGGAGATCGTCGACGGCCTCGCCGCCGAAGTCGAACTGACGCAAGGCGCGGGGCGAATCGGCATCGATCTGGAGGCGCAGACGATCACCTCGCCGATCGGCAAGACGCATCGTTTCGAGATCGATCCGCGCCGCCGCGACGGTCTGCTCGAAGGATTGGACGAGGTCGCGCAGACGTTGCGGCGCGACGACGAAATCAGGACATTCCAGGCCGCCGACGCTGCTCAGCGGCCCTGGATTCATTTTACAGGAAAACAGGTATGAATACGCGTTCCAACATGTTCAAGGTCGCCGTCGTCGGCGGCGAAGGCATCGGCCCCGAGGTGACGGCGCAGTCGCACCGCGTGCTCAACTGGTTCGTCGCCAATCGCGGCGTGCCGGTCACCGCGCGCGAGGCGCAGTATGGCCTGATCCCGTATCTGGCGACCGGCAAGGTACTGCCGGAGGACACCGTCGAGATCATGGACGAGGCGGACGCGATCCTGTGGGGTGCGACCGGCGGCCCGGAAACCAAGGAAGTGCCGCCTGCCGCGCGCAAGGCCAGCAGCCTGCTCGGGATGCGCAGCAAATACGATCTCTATGCCAATCTGCGCCCGATCGTCGCCAACCCAGCGCTGTCGGCGTCGGCGCCGCTCAAGGCCGAGGTCCTGAAAGGCGTCGATTTCGTCATCATCCGCGAACTCACCAGCGGCATCTATTTCGGCGAGCCGCGCGGCATCGAAACGCTGCCCGACGGCCAGCGCCGCGGCTTCAATACCGAGCAATACACCACCAACCAGATCCGCCGCGTCGCGCGCTCCGCTTTTGAGCTGGCGCGCACCCGCCGCAACAAGGTCTGTTCGGTCGACAAGGAGAACGTGCTGGAGACCAGCGTGCTGTGGCGCGAGGAAGTCATCGCGCTGCACAAGGCCGAGTTTTCCGACGTCGAACTGACCCACATGTATGTCGACAACGCCGCGATGCAGATCGTGCGCGATCCACGGCAGTTCGACGTGATGGTGACCGGCAACATTTTCGGCGACATCCTGTCGGATTGCGCGGCGATGGCGTCGGGTTCGCTCGGCATGCTGCCGTCGGCCTCGCTTGGTCCGGTCGACCAATACGGCCGCCGCAAGGCGCTGTACGAGCCGGTGCACGGCAGCGCGCCCGACATCGCGGGCAAGGGCATCGCCAATCCGCTCGGCTCGATCCTCAGTCTGGCCATGATGCTGCGCATGACGCTCGACCGCCCTGATGATGCCAACCTGCTGGAGAAGGCGGTCAGCGCGGCGTTGGCGAACGGCGCGCGCACCGCCGATATCGCGGAAGCCGGCGCCAAGAAACTGTCGACCGCGCAGATGGGCGACGCGGTGCTCGATGTGCTGGAAAAGGCCGCGAGGAAGCAGAAGGAACCGGTGTAATCGCGCCGTTCAGATTTTCATTTTCAATAACGCTCAAGGAGTAACGCCATGACACATGCGATCCGTTTTCATAAGACCGGTGGCCCCGAGGTTCTGGTTTGGGAGGAGGTCCAGCTCGGCAAGCCCGGGCCGGGCGAGGCGCGGATTCGCCACACCGCGGTCGGCCTGAACTTCGTCGACATCTATAATCGCGCCGGCGTGTATCCGTCCCAATTGCCGAGCGGCCTCGGCGGCGAAGCCGCCGGCGTGGTGGAGGAAGTCGGCTCCGGCGTCACCGATCTCAAAGCGGGCGACCGCGTCGCCTACGGCGCCGCCCCGATCGGCTCCTATGCCGAGGCCCGGCTGATCCCGGCCGATCGCCTGATCAAACTGCCCGACAGCATCGACGACAAGACCGCGGCGGCGATGATGCTGAAGGGGCTGACGGCGCAATATCTCATTCGCCAGACCTATCGCATCAAGGCCGGCGAAACCATCCTGCTGCATGCCGCCGCCGGCGGCGTCGGCCTGATCCTGGCGCAATGGGCCAAGCATCTCGGCGTCACCGTGATCGGCACCGTCGGCAGCGACGAGAAGGCAAAACTGGCGCAGGCGCATGGCTGCGCCCACACCATCGTCTACACCCGCGAGGATTTCGTAAAACGCGTCGACGAGATCACCGGCGGCAAGAAGGTGCCTGTGGTGTACGACTCCGTCGGCAAGGACACGTTCCTGAAATCGCTGGATTGCCTGGCGCCGCTCGGTTTCCTCGCGCTGTTCGGCCAGTCCTCCGGCAACGTCGAGCCGCTCAACCTCGGCCTGCTGGCGCAGAAGGGCTCGTTGTACGTCACCCGTCCGACGCTGAACACCTACGGCGCCAAGCGTGAAAACCTGGTCGCGATGGCCAAGGAGCTGTTCGAGGTGGTGCAATCCGGTGCGGTCAAGATCGAGGTGCACCAGACCTATCCGCTAAAGGACGCGGCCAAGGCCCACGCCGATCTCGCCGCGCGTAAAACCACGGGATCGACCGTGCTGCTGGTCTAAATTCGAATCATGTCACGCGTCCTTATGCCGCTGCCCGCGCGGGATTTCGATCCCAGCGAAGCGGCGGTGAGCTGGCGCGTGCTGATCGATGCCGGCCACAGCGTCGATTTCACGACGCCGGACGGCCAGCCTGCTGCGGCCGACGACATCATGCTGACGGGACAGGGGCTCGATCCCTGGGGCGCGATACCGCTGTTGCGGAAATTTCCTCTGGTCGGGCTTCTGCTGCGCGCCAACCACGATGCGCGACAAGCTTATGCGCAGATGATCGCGGATCCCAACTATGCGGCGCCGCAGCGCTGGGATGCGGTTACGCCCGCGGAGTTCGATGCGCTGCTGTTACCCGGCGGCCATCGCGCGCGAGGGATGCGCGACTATCTCGAGAGCGAAGTCCTGCAGCGCCATGTCGTTGGCTTTTTCGACAGCGGAAAGCCCGCGGCGGCGATCTGCCATGGCGTGCTGCTGGCCGCGCGCAGCATCTCGCCGCGTACCGGCCGTTCGGTGCTTTACGGCTGTCAAACCACGGCGCTGACCTGGGCGTTGGAGAACAGCGCCTGGTCGCTCGCCCGCATCATGCGGTTCTGGGATCCGGACTATTACCGCACCTATCTCGAGCAGGACGGACAGCCCAAAGGTTTCATGTCGGTGCAGCAGGAAGTGACGCGCGCGCTCGCGCGTCCCGAAGATTTCCGCGATGTGCCGAAGGACGATCCAGACTATCGTCGCAAGACCTCGGGTCTGCAGCGCGACACACTGGATAATCCGACGCCGGCGTTTGTGGTGCGCGATCGCAATTACGTCTCGGCGCGATGGCCGGGCGACGTGCATAGCTTCGCCAGGACGTTCGCGGAGATGCTGTCGCGACCTTGTTACGTCGTCCCGGGACGCGGGCCGTGACGGGCGCCGTTTTCCCCGATCGGCAGCATCATGCAAAACACGGCGCCGCGAGGCTGGTTCGGCGTCGCCCATAGTCGGCCGCCATGCGCCTCGACGATCGAGCGGCAGATCGACAACCCCATCCCGAGGCCGGCGGACTTGGTTGTATAGAAAGCCTCGAAGATGCGCGCGGGGTTGGCGTGAGGCAGTCCGGAGCCGGAATCGCTCACGGTTACGACTACGCCGTCCGGGTCGGTGGCGCCGGTGCCGATCAGCAATTCGCGCGATTCATCCCCGACCTCGCTCATCGCTTCGATGGCGTTCATGACCAGGTTCAGGATCACCTGTTGCAGCTGGACCCTGTCCCCGAAGATGCGCGGCAGCCCCTCCGACAATTGCATCGTCATGGAAACGCCATGCTCCGACATCGCGACGCGGGCCAGTCTCGTAATCTCCAGGATAATTTCGTTGAGCTCCAGATATTCCTGCTGTGCCGGCGCTTTCCTGGAGAAATCGCGGATCCGGCTCACGATATCGGTGGCCCGCTTGCCGTCGCTGACGATCCGGTCGATCGACTGCCTGGTTTTTCCCAGATTTGGCGGCTCACGGTCGAGCCAGCGCAGGGCGTTTGCCGCATTCAAAAGCGTGGCCGCGATCGGCTGGTTGACCTCGTGGGCGATGGAGGCGGCGAGTTGGCCCATCGTCGCAACCCGGTTGGCGTGCGTCAGTTCGGCTTCGGCGCGCTTTTTTTCGGTCAAATCGAGGGCAAAGGCGAC
This sequence comes from uncultured Alphaproteobacteria bacterium, assembly GCA_963699465.1. Classification (GTDB taxonomy): domain Bacteria; phylum Pseudomonadota; class Alphaproteobacteria; order Rhizobiales; family Xanthobacteraceae; genus Bradyrhizobium. The sequence goes on along the minus strand of CAVOTZ010000004.1, from coordinate 115,418 downwards.
GCCCTGGCGCTGACGCTCGCCAAAGTTGGCGCCGGCCATCAGCACCGGCACGCGGCTGCCGTCTTTTCGAAAATACTCCTTCTCGTAAGGCGCGCAGGTTCCGGTCGCCGCGACTTCCGTCAGGGCCCGTTCGTCGGCGCCAGCCCATTCGGGAGGTGTCAGGTCCGTCCAGCGCATGCGACCCGACAACAGGTCGTCACGGTCATGTTGCACCATGCGGAGAAACGCATCGTTGGCCTCCATGAGGCGGCCGTCAAAATCGAAGATGCATATCCCGATGATATTGGAGTCGAACAGGCGGCGGACCTTTGCTTCCCGTTCCTGCAGATCGCCGTAGAGACGCGTGTTCTCCAGCGAGATCGCCGCCTGCGCCGTCAGCAGTTCCAGCACCGCGATCCTGCCCGCCGTGAATGCGTGCGACGTCAGCGCGTTTTCGAGCAGCAGAATCCCGGTCAGCTCCCGCTGCTTGATCAGGGGCATGCAGAGCATCGACTTCGACTGCCGGTCGCGCAGATAGTCGTCCGCGGAAAACAAATTGGGTTTGGAGGCATCATCGAGAATCACGCTTTCCCGCGGTGCGGATGACGTAGCGGACGAGGGATTCGGGACAGGCGATCCGGCTGATCGGTTCCTCGCGGATCGTGACCTCGATCCGGTCGTCGGTCGCGCGTGCCTCCGCCCGGATCAGATATTGATCTGCGGCCGGCAGGATCAGAAGGCCGCGATCGGCGCCGGCGTTCTCGATTGCGATGGTCATCAGTTGCTCGATCAATTTCGGCAACATGATCTCGCCGGACAGCGCCTGGGACGCCTTCACGACGCTCGCGACGTCGAGCTGCTGGATCTCGGAGGCGATGATGGCCGCCGAATGCTGTCCCTCCGCAGCCGCCAAATACGGATAAAGCCCATCGAGTTGCCGTACCTTGCCGTCGGCGCCCCAGCGAAGATAGCAGCGCCTTGCATGGCGCAGATGGGCGTTGGCGGAAGTCTCGAAGCCGAGCGCGCCGTAGAACCGGGCGGCCACCTCACAGGCCACGGCTTCGTTCTGCACGAAACCATGCTCGCGGGCCGAGCGAATGGCCCGCTCATAGAGCCGCATGGCGTCGAGGTCGCGGCCTTCGATCCGCGCGATTTCCGCGCCGACCAGTGCCGCGCGGTTTTCGAAATTCTCCGGACAATTCTCCGCCCATATGGTCAGCTGCCTGTGGTCGGCGGCGAGCGCCTCGAAATGCTGTTGTCGCGCGACTTCGGTCGCGGAATCGAAAGCCCGGGCCCGGGCGAGGGCGCTGTAAAAGTGATACTCCGCCACTTCAAGGAAGGAGTGCGACGTCCAGAGCAGCCGTTCGGCGTTCGACGATGCCTGGATCGCGGACGCGTCCTCCCCTGCAAGGAAACGCGCTTGCAGCTTCCGGATCCAGTACCGGCATTCCGCCAGCGCCCACGCCGGATGACGAGATGATTCGCGTTCGAAGTGATCCTCCTCGAAGTGACCGTCACTCAGCGAACCGAACGTCGCCGTCAGGCCGCGAAGCGAACGGATGAACGCAAGCTGTGTCGTGATGGCAAGTATGACGATGCCGAACACGACCTTGCTCGTGAACGCGAGGCCGGTCTCGGCCTCGCGCTGCACCTCGGTCAGTTCATCTCCGGTGGCGAGAAGATTTGTCAGCAGATAGTGGTAGCTGTAGGCCGCAAAAGTGAGATCTCCGATCCGGTTCGCAGCGTCGTACGCGCGCCGCAACAGCTCGCGCCCCGTCTTGACGTGCTGACGCCACGGCATGATGCAATTGCCGAAGCGCAAATAGACGCGCGCCTGACAGCGATGCAGGCCGTGCTTCTCCACCAGATCGTAACCCAGCTTGCCGAGCCGGAATCCGGCGTCATAGTTTCCGAAATGCGGTCCGGCGAGCATGCTCAGCGATACATAGGCGAAGCAGGAGGCGTCGCTGTTGCCGTGCTCGAGGCTGAGGCAGACCATCCGGCAAACCACGAGAGCGTGAAGGTTTTCGTCGGTGAACATCGCCGGCATCACGATCTCGTTGAAAATATCGAGAACATCGAGCAGATTGGGATCGGTGATCAGGGGCACCTCGACCAGTTGCTCGATCTGCCGGGTGCCCAGCAAAGACCAGATTCGATCGTATTCCCGGGCAACCTCCTCGGCGGTGGGATGCGGCGACCAGTGCTTGCCGTGACCTCGCTCATATTCGATGAACACCTCCACGGCGCGGTCGCTGCGCCCCAGAAAGTCGTAGAGCGTCAGGCGCAGCCGGGTGACGAGAGCGATGTGGTGAGCGCTTTTGGCCCGTTCGGCCAGCATCGAAAGCCGGGTTTCCGCGCCGGACATATCGGTGGTCAGCAGCTCGCATTCGGCCAGCAGATACTCGATCGAGAACACCAGGTCGTAATTGCGATTCCATGTCTCGTCGCTCAACAGAGCGCGTCCGGCGCGGAGATATCTGAGCGCCGAGGCGTACGCCGTCGAAATCTTCGCACGCCTGCCCGCGATCAGATTCAACTCCGCGATGCGCTGATGCTCGGCGGTCGAGGTTATCAGATCGGAGCCGCGGTTGAGCTGGTTGGCGATCTCGAAGATGCTCTCCTCGAGTTTATCGGCAGACGTGTGTGCGGCCATCAACAGGCCGATGCGCAGATGCATCTCTGCCCGCAATTCCCCTGGGATCAGCGAGTACGCCGCCTCCTGCACGCGGTCATGGAGGAACCGGTAGGAATCTTCCGATCGGAAAATCAAGTCCGGTTCGGACGGCTTCCCAGAGCTGCCCATGCATCTGCTCGCCGGAATCCTGGTAGACCATCTGGAGCGTGGCAAAGTCGGCGCTGTTCCCGAGGCAGGCAAGCTGCTGCAGTGCTTTCTGCGTCTCGCCGGGCAGCCGGACAAGCTTGCCCACCATGAGGTCGACGACATTGTCGGTGTAACCCTTGGCGTGAATGCGATCGAGGTCCCAGCCCCACGCTCCCTGGACATGATCGAAGACGAGCAATCCCTCTTCGAACAGCGCCGATATGAATTGAATGGCGAAAAATGGATTGCCGCTGGTCTTCTCCTCGACCAGTGCCGCCAGCGGGCCGGCCTGTCCAGGCTCGCAACGAAGCGAATCCGCGATCAACTGCTCGAGGTCGTGACGCGTCAGCGGCGCCAGCACGATGTCGTGCACGATGGCTCCGGCCCCGCGGATCGCCTGCAGCTTGCGCATCAGCGGATGCGCAGGGGCCACTTCGTTGTCACGGTAGGCGCCGATCAACATCAAATCCCTGACGTCCGGATGCGTCAGCAAATCCTCCATCAGATCCAGCGTGGCCGCATCGAGCCATTGCAGATCGTCGAGGAAGAGGGCGAGGGGATGCTGCCGCGTGAATGCGCCGATGAATCGACGGAACACCAGTTGGAAGCGGCTTTGCGCATCCCGCGGGGGAAGTTCCGGAACCGGCTGCTGCTCGCCGATGATGAGCTTCAGCTCGGGGACGAGATCCACCATCAGCTGACCGTTCGGACCAAGCGCCTCGCGGATCGCATCGCGCCAACGGCCAAGCTCTTCCTCGTTCTTTGCCAGGATAGGACGGATCAGGCTCTGGAAGGCTTGCGCGAGGGTCGCATAGGGAATGTCGCGCTTGTACTGGTCGAACTTGCCTGATGCAAAATGGCCTCGCGGCGGGACGAGCGGCTTGTGCAGTTCGTTGACAAGGGAGGATTTGCCGATACCGGAGTAGCCGGAAACGAGAACCAGTTCCGGCCTGCCTCCGCCAACGACACGCTCAAAGGACGCCAGCAGGGTGGCGATCTCGGACTCCCGCCCGTAGAGCGTCTCCGGGATCAGCAACTGGTCCGAAGCGTCGTGCGTGCCCGGGGGAAATGGATCAATGCGGCCATGCGACTGCCATTGGTTCAGGCAGCGACGCAGATCACTTTCGATTCCAGGGGCGGTCTGATAACGCTCTTCGGCGGTCTTCGCCAGCAGTTTCGTCACGATCGAGGAAATGGCCTCGGGAATTCCGTTCGCCCGTTTGCTGGGCGCCTGCGCCTGCCTCGCAATATGGCAGTGCACCCATTCCATCGGATCGGAAGCGGTGAAGGGAAGGCTTCCGGTAAGCATTTCGTAGAAGGTCACGCCGAGCGAATAGAGGTCGCTGCGCGAGTTGATCGACCGGTTCATTCGTCCGGTCTGTTCGGGCGCCATGTAGGCGAGGGTGCCGGCGATGACTTCGGGAGGATCAGGCGGCTGCCGTTCCCGCGGAAGGCGTGAGGTGATTCCGAAACCGGTCAGCCAAACATCGCCGCTCGCGGTGTCGACCAGGACATTGGCCGGCTTGATGTCCTTGTGGATCAGCCCGCGCTGGTGCACCTTGGCAAGGGCCGCGGTCACGGCGATGGCGATGCGCAGGAAACGTCCGATTTCCATCGGCGCGCCGAGCAGTTCGCCAAGCAACACGCCGCCGGGATCCTCGAGCACCAGGATGCTTTGGCCGCGATCTCGCACAAGCTCGAGCGGCTGCACCGCCCAGGTGCTGTCCAGCTCATCCTTGAAGGAGTATTCGTGAGCAAGGCGATCAAGAGCAGTCAGCGCCGGTTGCTGCGATGTCGGGAGTACGATCAGTACATCCTGTCGCCCGCCTCCCGCGCCCTCACGCCAGCCGCGGCCAAGGACGAACCCGCCATCCTGCGACAAGACCTCAAGCTCACCGATTCCGCTCGCGCTGAATTGTGAAGATAACTCCACTCCCGGGCCTGCCCTTGAGTTAATCACTTCGGATCTCCCGACGGCGCGAAAGTTAGCATTGTTGCGCGTACCCGGACACGGCTTTGTTTTCGTCCCGGACCCGATTGATGTCGCGAATAAGTTGCAAAACCTCAGCGACCTACCCTTAGGTATGGCCGGTCTAATCCGATGGTCGCGCACCCGGATGGGTGTCTATCTCGAAAGCGTGGCGATGACAGTGCGTCAGATCCATCCGCTGAATGACGCGGCCGAGGCCGATGCCGATCTCGGAATGCGCGAGACCACGGGATCGACCGTGTTGCTGCTGTAGGGCGGCCGCGCCAGGAGGTCGTTTCAAGGCATCGACGCCTGCTGACGCGGTGATGCCTGCGTTTTTGTCATGCCCGGCATGACGGATCATGTTCGCGGAGCCAGACGTGGATGGCCGGCGCAGGCCCGGGCCCAAAAAAGTGCCCGTCCGTGGAACCGTTGATTTGCTTGTGCTTTAACAGAGGGTTGGGAGGTCACGGTTGCGGGCCGGGTAAGTTTTACAGGGCCGATCATATCGGGATTGCCGGAGCTTTCGACGGCTTGGCCGAGCTTTCCGGCAGTGTTTTCACGTCAACAAAGCCCATCCAGGCGAGGCTCGTGCCGAGATTGTACCTGGCATCCGGGCTGCTCCGAACAAGCCACGCGGATACCGAACGTCGATCTCAACAGCGGAAGAGGCCCGGCCACCCTTGCAAAATCCAGATGCGTCGCTTCACGGGAACCAGAGGATCGCGAAATGACTTCTTCGGCCAACCAAGCGGCGACGGGCGTGTCGGGCCTGGACGATATCCTGCAGGGCGGCTTTTCACGCGGACATCTGTTCCTGGTGGAAGGCGAACCCGGTGCCGGCAAAACCACCCTCGCGCTGCAATTCCTGATCGAGGGCGCCAAGGCGGGTGAAAAATCGCTTTACATCACGTTGTCCGAGACCGACGCCGAGCTGCGTCAAGGCGCGGCTTCCCATGGCTGGACGCTCGGCCCCGAGATCGACGTGTTTGAACTGATCCCGCCGGAGATCCTGCTCGACGAGCAGCAGCAACAAAGCCTGCTGTATTCATCCGACCTCGAGCTGGGCGAAACCACGCGCCAGATCTTCGACGCTGTCGAGCGCGTCAAGCCGTCGCGCGTGGTGCTCGACAGCCTCTCGGAAATTCGCCTGCTGGCCCAGAGTTCGCTGCGCTACCGGCGCCAGGTCCTCGCCATCAAGCATTACTTCTCCCGTCATGGCGCGACGGTGATCATGCTGGACGATCTGACCTCGGAAGCCGCGGACAAGACGGTTCACAGCGTCGCCCACGGGGTCATTCGGCTTGAAGAAATGGCGCCCGCCTACGGCGCCGAGCGTCGGCGCTTGCGCGTGCTGAAGTATCGCGGGCAACGCTATCGCGGCGGTTTTCACGATTTCACGATCAGGACCGGCGGCGTCAACGTCTTCCCGCGGCTGGTGGCGGCGGAGCATGTGACCAGATTCGCGCGCACGCAATTTTCGACCGGCATCAAGGAGTTCGACGCCCTGATGGGCGGCGGGATCGAGGCCGGTTCCAGCACCCTGGTTCTCGGCCCCGCCGGCACCGGCAAATCGCTCATCGTGATGACCTTTGTGATGGCCGCCATCGCGAGAGGCGAGAAGGCCGCGCTGTTCATCTTCGACGAAGAACTGGGGCTGCTGTTCGACCGCATGAAAGTGATGGGAATTGATCTGCAGGCCGAACGCGACAAAGGCAACATCGTGCTTCAACAAATCGACGCGGCCGAGCTTTCGCCGGGCGAATTCGCCCACCGGGTCCGAAGTACGGTCGATAAGCAGAAGATCAAGACGGTCGTGATCGACAGCCTGAACGGCTACCAGGCCGCGATGCCCGAGGAAAACTCGCTCATTCTGCATATGCATGAGCTGCTGCAATTCCTCAACCGCCAGGGCGCGGCGACCTTCATGACGGTCGCCCAGCATGGGCTGGTGGGCGACATGCAGACGCCGGTGGACGTAACCTATCTCGCCGACAGCGTCATCCTGCTGCGCTATTTCGAAGCAACGGGCAGGGTGCGTCGCGCGGTCTCCGTGATCAAGAAACGCATCGGCATGCATGAAACGACGATCAGGGAATTCAGTATTTCCAATTCCGGCCTCACGATGGGCGAGCCGCTGGCCGCATTCCAGGGTGTCCTGCGCGGCGTGCCGAATTACACGGGCGATCAGCAGATATTGATGGACAGAATAGACAAGTGACAGACGCCGGTATCCTGTCGGAGCGAGCAATCATCCTGGCGCCGCTGGGGCGCGATGCCGCGATTGCCGCCAAGATTCTTCTCGAGGCGGGATTTGTCGCGGAACCCGCCGGCGCCTTGCCTTTGCTTTGCGAACAAATAGCGGCGGGCGCCGGCCTTGCCATCATCGCCGACGAGGCGCTGAAAACAGCTGATCTGCGGCCTCTCTCGGACCTGCTGTCGCGTCAGCCGCCATGGTCGGACTTTCCCATCGTGGTCTTGACGCAACGCGGCGGCGGTCCCGAAAAGAATCCGCTAGCCGCGCGGCTGGCTGAAGTGCTGGGTAACGTTGCCTTTCTGGAGCGGCCCTTCCATCCCACCACTTTGGCGAGCGTGGTTCGAACCGCGATACGCGGCCGTCGCCGTCAATACGAGGCCCGTTCACGGCTCGACGAGTTGAGCGGTCTTGCGGCCACGCTCGAAGAGCGCGTCAACCAGGAAGTCGGCGCACGCGCTGAAGCCGAAGAGAACCTGCGGCAATCGCAAAAAATGGAAGCGGTGGGGCAACTGACCGGCGGCATTGCCCATGACTTCAACAATCTTCTGGCCGCTATCGGCGGCAGCCTCGAGATGATCGAGGCCCGCGTGGCCCAGGGCCGGCTCGACGTGGTCGATCGCTACATCGCGGCCAGCCAGAATGCGGTCAGACGCGCAGCGGCCCTGACCCACCGGCTGCTGGCGTTCTCCCGCCGGCAAACGCTCGACCCCAGGCCTACCAACGTCAACCGGTTGATCGCCGGAATGGAGGAAATGATCCGCCGGACCGTCGGCCCGTCGATCCAGATTGAAGTCGTCGGAGCCGGAGGACTGTGGTCGACGCTGGTGGACCCTAACCAGCTTGACAACGCGTTGCTCAATCTTTGCCTCAACGCCCGCGACGCGATGCCGGATGGCGGCCGCCTGACGATCGAAACGGCCAACAAATGGCTGGACGAACGCGCGGCGAAGGAACGCGAGTTGTCGCCCGGCCAGTATGTTTCGCTTTGCGTCACCGATACCGGAACCGGCATGGCGCCGGCGGTCGTCGCGCACGCGTTCGAGCCGTTTTATACGACCAAGCCTTTTGGACAGGGCACCGGGCTCGGCCTGTCGATGATCTACGGTTTTGCCCGCCAGTCCGGCGGACAGATCCGTATCTACTCGGAACTCGGCAAGGGAACGACGATGTGCCTGTATTTACCCAGGCACGATCGCAACGCCGAGGAAGACGAAGCCTCCGTCGTATCGGCTGAAGCCAAGCCCGCGGGCGATGGCGAGGTCGTGCTGGTCATCGACGACGAGCCGACCATCCGGATGCTGATTTCCGAGGTTCTCGAAGAACATGGTTACGCCGTCGTCGAGGCTTCCGATGGCCCCTCTGCGATGCGTATTCTGCGATCGGACGTGCGGATCGATCTTTTGATAACCGACGTCGGACTGCCGAACGGCATGAACGGCCGCCAGATTGCCGATGCCGCCCGCCAGGGGCGCCCGGAATTGAAGGTCTTGTTTATTACCGGCTACGCGGAGAATGCCGTGGTCGGCAACGGGCATCTGGACAAGGGAATGCAGGTCATCGCCAAGCCGTTCGAAATCGACGCGCTTGCCCGCAAGATACGGGAAATTGTCGAAGACGGATCGTGAAGCAAACGCTTGCGGGTTTTGCCATAAGGCGCTTTCGAGCGAGTTGGATACCGGTTCGCGTGAAGAAAACGCGTCAAAACAACAATCTGGGCGGGGTCATTCGATCACCTCGTCGGCGCGGGCGAGAATCGCAGGCGATAGCTGCAGGCCAAGTTGTCGCGCGGCGGTCTGATTGACGACGAACTCGAATTCGGTCGGAGCCTGGACCGGCAATTCGGCCGGGTTGGCGCCACGCAGGATGCGGTCGACATAGGAGGCGGCGCCCGCGACAATCTTGTTGATGCTCACGCCGTACGACATCAGGCCGCCCGACTTGCAAAAATAGCTGAGGGGATAGATCGCGGGTAGCTTGCACTGCGCGACCAGGACGGCAAGCTCGACGCGCCGGACCGAGGTGACCCCATCCGGCAGGAAAATCAGCCCGCTGTTCGGTTTGTTTCCGAGCGCGCGGATCAGACGATCGATGTCGGAACCATCGCCTCTCGGTGTCTCGATCGAGCTAATGCCCATCCTGTTGGCGACCTCGTCGATCGATTGGCGAAAGGCCTGGGAATTGTTGCCCGGTTCGGGATTGTACACGATGCCCAGATGTTCGACGTTGGGTACCGCTTCCTTGATCAGCGAAACCCATTTGCCGCCGAGCGAAGGTTCAAAGGGCGTAAAACCCGTCACGTTGCCGCCGGGCCTTGCGAAGTTTTCGACGTAATGCATCCCGATGGGATCGCTGACCATCGCGAACACGGTCGGAATGGTCGAATGCTCGGCCTGCAGCGCCGCCATCGACGTGTTGGTCTGCGCGAACACGACATCCGGCTGCAGCGCGATCAGCTCGCGCGCGTATTGACGTGAGAGATCGGTGTCGCCGCGCGTGATGCGATACTCGACCCGCAGGTTCTGGCCGACGACCCAGCCGCTCTGCTTGAGCACCGCTTCGAGATTATTGTCCGGCTCGGTAATCAGCGCCCCGACCCGACGGATGTGGTCTTGCGCGCGTGCACGGCCAACATTGCCGAGCGCGGCAAGACCTACGATGAACTCCCGCCGTCTCACATGCGCACCCTGCCAGCCTCCGGATGCGCGATATTATCGCGCCGCCGGAACGCCGCCTAGGGCGTATGCGCGTGCTGGCCGGCTTTATTGGGTTCGCTCGTTCATGACGGGCGTTGCCGTCCGTAGCGCCTGCTCGTAGCGCTTCAGCTGATCCTGCGAAAGCTTCTGCATGAGGAGCAGTTGGTCAGGCGTCTTGTTCTTCAACTCAGCGAAGCTTGCCGACGCCAATTCCTCGTCATCCGCTGCCCCTGCGTTCTCCCGAAGCGCAAGCACCCTCTCGATACGCTGTAGCGCTGACCGAATACGCTGCACCATGCCGTGAGCGTGCTCCACATAGTGCAGCAGCCTGTCCGTGGACATCGCGCGAGCGCTGCCCTCGTCGCCTTCAATGAGGCGAAGCAACTGGTCGTCGACGATGTCGGTGCACAGGTCGACACATTCGTCGCAGATATACACGGCGGGCCCAGCCACCAGTTTACGGACCTCATGCTGGTTCTTGCCGCAGAATGAGCAACGGAGGAGGTTGCCGTGCTCGGCCGATTTCTGCACGTCGGCACGCGGCTGGGCCGCATCGATCTTGGCCGCCAGTATATTCCAATTATCGTAGCCGAACGCTTTCGCGATCAATTCCAGGGATTCGCTGTAAGTGGTCGGCAGAGCCCTGGCACTGAGAGCGTCGCGCAGGGAACGCGCCATTGCTTTCGCATCGCGATAATCGCGCATGAGAAGACCTCTTCACCGGCGAACGGAAAAGATCGGGGCCTGCCTTGCCGACCCGTTCGCCAATGGCGAGGGGTGGATCGAATTGATACGTTCACCATCCCCGAAGGGCGCAGGCGGCGGGTGTATCGACCTTGTGACAATCTTGGCGCCAAGCGCGGCGCGGTGTCAATCCAAAACCTGTGCCGGGTATTTGCCGATAGCGCTCGGGTGAATTTTCGCCAGCTTCCGGGAAACGCCGCAGTCTTCTGCATCCGGTGAGGTGCGCAGAGGAGCAGACGCTACAGGAGGAGGCGGCCCGGCCATGTCCTCTGCGCGCCGAAAGCGGACACATCCCTTGCCGCGCCAAAACCCTTTCCAACAATCGCGAAATCGAGTTTGATTGTTTTTAGGCCACAAGAGCATCCGGCGGATGCCGGCAGAAACGAAGGGGACCAGAATGCAGCCCGGAGCCATGAAATCTGACGCCATGAAATCTGAAGTCATGGCGCAGATGCGCCGCCGCGTCGTTATTTCGTCGACCATCGGCAATGCGCTGGAATGGTTCGATTTCACGGTGTTCGGGCTGTTCGCCGGCATCATCGGCAAATTGTTCTTTCCTGCCGACAATCCGAGTTCGTCGCTGCTCTTGACCTTCGCCACGTTCGGGATCGCCTTCGCCGCGCGGCCGATCGGCGGGCTGGTGTTCGGACTTTATGCCGACAAGCATGGGCGCAAGAAGGCGCTCGTCGTCATGATCACGCTGATGGCGTTCGGCACCGGATTGCTCGGCTTTCTGCCGACCTATGGCGCGATCGGGGTCGCCGCGCCGCTGCTGTTGCTCGCCGCGCGTCTGATCCAGGGATTTTCGGCGGGCGGCGAGTTCGGCAGCGCCAGCGCCATGCTGATCGAATTCGCGCCGCCCGGCCGGCGCGGCTTCTACGGCTCGTTCCAGATGGTGTCGCAATCGCTCGCGTTCAGTCTGGGCGCGGCAATGGCGATCGGCCTCAATCTGGGGCTCTCGGCGGACGCGTTTGCGAGCTGGGGATGGCGCGTGCCGTTCATCCTGGGGATTCTGATCGGGCCGATCGGCTATTATCTGCGCCAGAAAGTCGACGAGTTCCCGGAATTCCAGGCCTATCTCGCCGAGCGGGCGGCGCGTGCGCAGCCGAAGAAGCAGACGACGCTGGGCGAGCTGTTTGCCAACCATCCGCGTGAACTGATCGCCTCGTTCTGCCTGATCGCGGCGGGAACCGCGATCAATTACGTCAATGCGGTTTTTCTGCCGGCCTACGCGGTCTCCGAATTGAAACTGCGGCTCCTCGATGCGCAAATGGGGCTGCTGATCGTCAGCACCGTGAATGCCGTCGCCGCGATGGCGTTCGGCGCGCTGTCAGACCGGATCGGCCGGCGCATGGTGATCGTCCCGGCGCTGATCGTCTACAGCGTGCTGTTCTATTTTGTGCTGCAACGCCTGACCGTTGCGCCGACCACCGGCGGTCTTTGGGAGTTGCAGCTCATTGCCCTGCTGCTGGGCGCGCTGGCCGGGCCGATGCCGGCCTTCATGACCGAGATCTTTCCGGTCGGCGTGCGCTCGACCGGGGCGTCGCTGATGTACAATTTCGCGGTCATGCTGTTCGGCGGATTGGCACCGTTCATCAATACCTGGCTCATCCAATCCACCGGCAACAAGGCGGCGCCGGTCTATTACATCTTCTTCGCCGCCGCCGTCGGCTTGATCGGCCTGTCCACCTACCGCGCCCGCGCTCCCGATGTCACAGGGGTGGTTCAACCTGCGGAGTAGGGGTAAGAGTCGATTGGGTTCTCCTCTCGTCATTCCGGGGCGCGCGTAGCGCGAGCCCGGAATCCATAACCCCTGCGGTGATGTTTTTGCAGTGATGCCGCTTCGTACAGAACACGATCACAGGGGCTATGGATTCCGGGCCTGCGCCAAGAGGCGCATCCCGGAATGACGAGGTCCTACGCATCAAGTATCCGCCGCACCGTCGCGGCCAGCTGATCGCTGCTCAATGGTTTTTGAACGAGATCGACGCCGGGGTCGAGCCGTCCCTGATGCACGATGGCGTTACGGGAATAGCCGGTCATGAACAGGACTTTTATGCCGGGCCGGCGCGCGCGCGCGGCTTCGGCGAGCTTGCGGCCGTTCATGCCGGGCATCACCACGTCGGTCAGCAGCAGGACGATGGCCTGGTGTTGGTCCATCAGGCGCAGCGCATCGTCGCCGCCGGCGGCATCGAGCACGTCATAGCCGAGGCTCGCGAGCGTTTCGGTGACATAGGTGCGGACGTCGGCGTCGTCCTCGACCACCAGGATGCATTCGCCGGATCGCCCCGGCGCCTTCTCGGGTCTCGGTTCTTCCGGCGCCGCGGCTTTGCCGGCAAAGCGGCGCAGATAGATCTTGACCGTTGAGCCTTCGCCGACCTCGCTGTAGATCTTCACATGGCCGCCGGACTGCTTCACGAAACCGTAGACCTGGCTGAGGCCGAGCCCGGTGCCATGGCCGGAAGCCTTGGTGGTGAAGAACGGTTCGAAGGCGCGATCGACCACATCCTTGCTCATGCCCGAGCCGGTATCGGTGACGGCGAGCTGGACGTATTGCCCGGGCTGGATATCGGGGTGGCGCGCGCAATAGGCCTCGTCGAGATAGGAATTGCTGGCTTCGATGGTCAGCTTGCCGCCCTCGGGCATCGCGTCGCGGGCGTTGACCGCGAGATTGAGGATGGCGGATTCGAGTTCGGTCGGGTCGGCTTCCACCGGCCACAGACCGCCGCCGCCGACGATTTCCAGCGAAACTTCCTCGCCGATGGCGCGGCGCAGGAAATCGGAAAGCCCGTTCAGGAGCCGGTTGACGTCGAGCGCGGCCGGGCTCAGCGGTTGCTGGCGGGAAAACGCCAGCAGCCGTTTTGTCAGGGTCGCCGCGCGTTGCGCGCCGTGCATCGCGTTGTCGACGCGGCGGGCGAGTTTTTCCTGCGCGCCGTCGGCCGTGGTTGCGAGCTGGCGCTGCGCGGTCTCTAGATTGCCGATGATGATGGTCAAGAGGTTGTTGAAATCGTGCGCCACGCCGCCGATCAGATGGCCGATCGCTTCCAGCTTCTGCGATTGCCGTAGTGCGTCCTCGGCGAGCGATCGCCGGTCGATCTCCTGGTAAAGCCGCGTTGTTCGACGCAACACCGCGAGCAGCGTCAGGAACAGGATCAGGGTCACGGGAATGCCGAAGATCAGATGCGCCGACATCGCCGCGATCCATTCGTGGCGGATCGTGGCGGTGGCGATGCCGGCGGTGAGATAAACCGGCGTCGTGCCGAAGCGGCGCACCGCAAAGCGCCGCTCGACCCCGTCGATCGGCGACAGCGCGGTGTAAAGGCCGCCTTCCGGCGTCTGCGCGATGGTGCGGCGAAAGCCGGTCTGCGCGTCGAGCGCCTTGGCGGACGCCGCCGGCGCTGCCGGATATCGCGCCAGGAAGATGCCGTCGCTGCGCAGCATCCCGTATTGCAGGCCCTCGGTGTAGGCGAGCGTCGAGTAGAAGTGGAGGAAATTGCTCGGCAGCACCGAAATCTCAACGATGCCGGCGAAAGCGCCGTCGTGGCTCAGGCGCCGGCTGACCGTGAAGAAGGGTTGGCCGTTGAACTGGGAGATGTAGATCTGGCCGTAATAGGTGCCGACGTCGGCATGAAAATGCGCCTGGTAGAAGTCGCGATCGGCATAGCTTTGCGAGGGTGGCGGATGCGCGCTGGAGGACACGATGGCGTATCCGTCCTTGTCGTAGATCCAGACCGACTGCACGACCGCTATGGCGTCGGTGAACTTCTTGAACTCCAGATACAGCCGCGGCTCGTTGCTGCGGATGTCCTGGTCCGACATTCCCGCCACGAGATCGGCGGCGTTGCCCAGCGTCAGGTCGATCAGCTGGAATGCCTTGAGGGCTTCCTCATGCTGCACGTCGAGCGAGCGGGTGAGCCGTTCATCGGCGAGCGCGGCGGCGTTGCGATAGCCGACCCAGGAAGCATAGGAAAACAGCAGGCACGGAACCAGCAGCGCCGCGGCCATCGCAAGCCGTATCAAGCGGATCGTCAGGTTACGTGCCTGCATTTTCTGTCTTTTCCCCAGCGCTGGCAAAACTAGTCGAGGATTCCGCAAAAGGCCAGCGGAGGGCGGGTGGGAATGCGGTCTGGCGGACCAAATGAACGCGCCAAAAGCTTCCTTGCAAAAACCCTCAAGCACTGATTGGTTGCGATCCAACGAATAAAATAGCGGTTGGATCGCCCCATGAATTTGCATCATTTGCTCAATGCCCGCCGCGCCGCCGGAAAACCCGTTCGCGTCGCGCTGATCGGCGCCGGCAAGTTCGGTTCGATGTTCCTGTCGCAGGTGCCGCATACGCCGGGGCTTGAGGTTCCCGTCATCGTCGATCTCGATCCGCAGCGCGCGCGGGAGGCCTGCCGCACCGTGGGCTGGGATGCGGAGCGGATCGCGGCGACGACCTTTACCGCCGATGGCGCCAAGGCCGTGGCCGGCGATATCGAGGTGGTCGTCGAGGCCACCGGCAATCCGGCGGTCGGCATCCGCCATGCCCGCGCGGCGATTGCCGCCGGCAAGCATATCGTGATGGTCAATGTGGAAGCCGATGTGCTGGCGGGACCGCTGCTCGCCGACGAAGCGCGCAAGGCCGGCGTGGTCTATTCGCTGGCCTATGGCGACCAGCCGGCGCTGACATCGGAGGTGGTGGACTGGGCGCGCGCCACCGGATTTCGCGTCGTCGCGGCCGGCAAGGGCACCAAATATCTGCCGGCCTATCACGACGTGACGCCGGAAGGGGTCTGGAGCCACTACGGGTTGACCGCCGGCGAGGCGCAGTCGGCCGGCATGAACCCGCAGATGTTCAATTCCTTCCTGGACGGCACCAAATCCGCGATCGAGATGGCCGCGATCGCCAACAGCTGCGGGCTCGATGTGCCGAGCGGCGGGCTGTTGTTTCCGCCCTGCGGCGTCGACGATTTGCCGCATATCATGCGCCCCACCGACAAGGGTGGCGTGCTGGAAAAATCCGGCGTGGTCGAAGTGGTCTCGTCGCTGGAGCGCGACGGTCGCCCGGTGTTCCGGGATCTGCGCTGGGGCGTCTATGTCGTGCTGGAGGCGCCGAACGATTACGCTGCGGACTGTTTTAAACAATACGGACTGAAGACCGACGCCAGCGGGCGCTATGCCGCGATGTACAAGCCTTATCATCTGATCGGACTGGAACTGAACATCTCGATCCTTTCGGCGGCGCTGCGCGGCGAGCCGACCGGGCAGCCGCACGGATTTCGCGGCGACGCCGTGGCGGTCGCCAAGCGGGCGTTGCGTGCCGGCGAAATGCTGGACGGCGAGGGCGGCTACACCGTGTGGGGCAAATTGATGCCGGCCGCGGCGAGCCTTGCGGCCGGCGCGCTGCCAATCGGCCTCGCCCACCGGGTCAAACTCAAGAACGCCATCGCGCACGGCGCGGTGGTGCGCTGGAGCGACGTCGAGATCGACGGCAACGACGAAACCGTCAAGACGCGGCGGGCGATGGAAGCCAAGTTCAGCAAGGGCTAGGGCAGGCGGCGAGCCAACCACCGCCGTCGTCCCGTGCCCCGATGCGCAATTGCGCATAAGGAGCCGGGACCCATCACCCCTGGCGTCAATTGTTCAGGACCGCTTTGCAGCATTCTCCTGGAACGAGAGGCCAGGGGTTATGGGTCCCTGCGTTCGCAGGGACGACATGGAGAGAGGCTGCTTCCTTCACACATCCTCGTGCTTGCGCAGGTCGCGGGCATGGTCGAAACGGTTGGCTTGCAAATCCACGCCCGTGGTTGGAATTTCAGGCAGCGCGGCTTCCGCCAGGATGTCGGCGGTGATGTCCTCGACCGTCGAATTGGCGATCTCGTGGATGAAGCTGATGTTCCGGTATTCGCCGGATGCCACGCGGCAGATCACTTCGCGGCGGGTAATCTCGGGATCGACGATGGCCTCGCGTCCACGCCGGCCATAATCGATCATCACGACGAAATATTGCATGCCGGTCATTGTTTCCGAAAAACGGAAACAAGTCAAGCAAAAAATTCCGAAAAACGGAATCGGGCGCATCCGCCGGATCGGAACCCCGAATTCCGGCGAATCACCCGGTTGCCTTACTTGCTTTTGGCCCCTTTGCGGGACCGGGCGGTCTTGGACCGCATCCGCGCGATCTGCCCCCGCGGCAAGGTGAGGCAAATCTCCCCGATCCAGTCCAGCTTCACGCCGTTGATCGGCTTGGCGTTGAAACTGATGAGGTTGACGACGCTGGGAGATTTCCCGCGTTCGACCGTTTTCAGGTAGCGCTCGCCGGTCTTCAGCCGCACCGCGGCCTCCTCGCCATAGAAGCTGGAGACCGGGTGGCGCTGCTCGCGGTAGACCACGATGATGTCGCCGTTTTCGTATTTCGGCAGCATGGAATCACCTGAAACCTCGAAAGCGATGGTTTCCTCCGCGATCGGGAACGGCAGGTGGATCTCGCCGAGGCCTTCCGGCGGCACCTGTTCATGTTCCGGCTCGATCACCGCGCCGGCGCCGATCCGCCCCATGATCGGAACCGCATCCAGCTCAAGATACTCCACGATCAGGGGGATTTCCGACGCCTTGACCAGGCGAATCCCCGAAAACAGCTCGGAGACCGCGCCTGGGCGAACGCCCATCGCCTTCGCCAGCCCCCCCTTGGTTTTGCCCGGCTTTTCCAGTCCCCGCAAAATCGACTTGACGTCCACCATTTGTCGCTCCCTTCCGAATTGCAGAAGCTATATTTCCGAATTGCAGAACAATAGCAATTCCGAATATCGGAATCAAGCTTGACATTTAATTCGGAATAGTCGAACAAACGTCGTGCCGTGGGCGACGGCAACGGCAGGTTAAAGCATGGAACCCTCGAACTGGGCGCCCGCGCATTCGGACGCGCTGCGGAAGTATTTTGCCATGGGCATGTCATTTGCGGAGATCGCGCGGGCGATCAACGCGAAATTCAAGACGCACTATTCCCGATGTGCCGTGATCGGGCGCGCCAGGCGCCTCGGGCTTGGCGTTACCAAGCGGCCGGAGCAGGTGACTCCAATGCTACCGAAAGCCCAGTTGTCGAACCTCCACAGAATGGTCAAGAGCCATGAAGCGCTCGCCAAATGGCTGGCGCGGCTCGCTCATCCCAGGGAAATGCCGAGACTGCGCTGCGCCGAGGTCGATCCGCGCGGTTTGTCGCTGCTCGAGCTCGAGCCCGGCGATTGCCGATATCCCTATGGCGGCGACGAGGCGGGCGAGGCCATCAGCTTTTGCGGGCGTCCGAAACGCAAGGGCTCGAGCTACTGCCATGCGCATTTTCACCTGACGCAAAATCCCGACGCCGTGCGGGAACGCGCTTTCGGCACGGCCGCTCGTCGAGGCCACATCAAGGCACGGACGCGGAAATATCCGGATTCAGCTTTGCAGGGGAGTGATTGAAGATGGCAAGGGCAAAACGCAGGAAACCGTACGACCCGGCCAAGGCGCACGACCGGCGGTCGCGCGATCTGCCACGCAATGCCGAGGTCGCTTCCGTCGAGGTGGACGATCCGCTCGGGCTCGATCCCGGCGACAAGATCGTCACGCTGCGCTCGCTGCGCAACGATCCGCTGGCCAGGTTGCACTCGCGCCGCCAGATCGACGAGGCGCAATATCAGGGCGGACGCGCGTTCCAGAACGATTGGGAGAAGGCCGAGCGCGGTCCGCAGGCGGTCGATCCCTCCAGGGAATATGTCGATGGCGGCCAGTTCCGCGAACCGATCACCGAGGGCCAGCGCAAGGCCGTGCTGCGTCTGAACCGGATCGAGCGCGAGCTCGGCGCCGACGGCTCGGCGCTGGTGCACGAGGTGCTGATTTTGGGCATGACGATGGAGCAGATCGTCGAGCGGCGAGGGCTGGGCGGTCAGCGCTGGATGGATTATTTTGCCAAGCGGCTCCGCGAATGCCTGGACCGATTGGCGCTGGCCTATGGATTCGCGACCGAGAAGCGGGCAAAGCAGGCGTAGCAAAATCACCGGCGTCGCCCGGGTTGCGCCGGGTGACGGCGGTGAGGTAGCGGGAGACGGGCATGAAACTGCGGCTGGGATTTAGCGTGGCGCTGGTCGTGGTGCTCTACGGCATCTGGCTGTTGGCCTCAAAACCGTCCTGCCTCGCGGGCTACAGGGCTTCGCTCGCATCTTCCACCGCCTGGGCCTGCGTTTCCGAGTAGCGATATTCTCGAAATGGAGTTGCCGGCAACGCGCGCTATCCGCTCCTACTGTTGCGGTACGATGGCGTAGGGCGTCGTATAGGGCTCGACGCGCAGCGACGCGTTGGCGAGCAGCCCGATCTTGGCGGTCGGGGCCTGCTGCATGTCGCCGTTGGGGCCGCGATGCACGTTGTATTGCCACACCATCATGTCGCCCTTCTGCGCCAGCGCGTGCGCGACGGCGCTGGCGTCCGATCCGCCGAGCGCTTTCATCTCGTCGTCGGAAAGCCCGATCACGATCTCGTCCTTGACGGTAACGACCTTGAACAGCCTTACCTTGTTCTCCTGCGCTTGCGAAGCCGACGCACTTGCTACGATCAACGCCGCCAGAGCAGCGCTCTTCAATTTTCCGCGCGGGTGAAACATGCAGTCGTCCCTTTCTGAATGAACGTAAACGCGCCGTCGGCAGGGCCGAAGCGTGGTGCATCAGGCGTGGCCTTGATTGCACGATTATTGGTCGCGGCTCGCCGCGTACCGGTTCATGCCGAACCAGGTTCAGAACGGGCTGGCGGTGAAGTTGAAGGGCTGCACCACGTCGTAGGCCGCCTTGGTCACCGGCACCGCGTAACTGACGGTCAGCGCGCCGAACGGCGAGCCCCAGGTCAGGCCGACGCCGACCGAAGAACGCAGGACATTGGCGTTGGCGAGTTGCATCGACTGGCCCGAAAAGGTCGTCGGGCCGCCGTAACCAAATACGCTGCCGGCATCGACAAAGGCCGAGGCCCGCAGGCCGTATTCCTGCGGCACGCCGGGGATCGCGCTCTGTAGTTCCGCGGTCGTCGCCCAATACATGCTGCCGCCGACATTATCCATGGTCGAGCCGGGGGTGAGATCACGCGGTCCAAATCCGTTCTGGGCAAATCCCCGCACCATCGACGGGCCGCCGAAAAAGCTGTCGATCAGCGGAACCTGCTGGCCGCCCCACGGCGCGATGTAACCGCCCTGGGCGCGGACCATGCCGACCAGATCGTCGTTGATGGCATGGTAGTAGCGCACATCCGCGGTGGTGCGCAGGAAATTGACGTCGCCGCCGAGGCCGGCGAGATCCTGGCTGAGCTGCGCACTGATGCCGCTGGTCGGCAGCTTGTTGTTATCCAACGTACTGTATTTGACGGTATCGCCGACGGCGGAGACCCATTGTGACCCGAGAGCCGCGGCTTGCTGGATCGGCAGCGAAGGAGTTCCGGCGAGTTCGGCCGGATCAATTGTCACGTCCTGTCGCGAGATCGAATAGCGCCACGACACGCCCATCTGCTCGTTGATCGGCGTGCCCAGCGACATCGTCGCGCCATAGCTGTTGGTGCCATAGGATTGGTACGGGCTGGAATCGGTTATCTTGTAGAAAAGGTCTACCCCGGCCGCGACCTTGGTACCCAAAAAATAAGGCTCCGACGCCGCCAGGTCGACGCCTTGCGCGTATTGGCCCCAGGTGACGGACGCCTTCACCACGTCGCCGGTGCCGAGAAAATTGTTCTCGCCGACCTTGACCTCGGCGAGCAGGCCGTCGGTGGTCGAATAGCCGCCGGAAATATTGAACTCGCCGGTCGACTGCTCGGCGACCTCGACGTCGAGCACGACCCGGTCCGAGGCGGAGCCCGGCTTGGTCGAAATTTTCACGGTTTTGAAATAGTTCAGATTCTTCAGCCGTCGCTCGGCGCGATCGATCAGCGACTTGTTGTAGGCGTCGCCTTCGGCGATGTCGAACTCGCGCCGGATCACATAGCCGCGGGTGATGGTATTGCCGTGGATATCGATCCGCTCGACATAGCTGCGCGGGCCCTGGTTGATGGCGAGCGCGATATCGACGCGGCGGGCGTCGGCGACGTTGGTGGCGCGGGCGGTCGCCTGCGCAAAGGGAAAGCCGAGTTTGGCCAGTTCGGTGCCGATGACCTCGCTGCTCTTGTCGAGCGCGTTGCCGTCGAACAATGCGCCGGTCTTGATCAGCAGCAGGCGGCGCAGCTTTTCGGGGTCGACGCCGGGTACGTCGCAGGCAAGCGTGATGTCGCCGAAGCGATAGAGCGGACCTTCGTCGATCGCGAACGTCACGACAAAACCCTTTTGTGCGGGATCGTATTCGGCGCTGGCCTTGGTCACGCTGGCCTCGGCATAGCCCTTGCTGCGATAATACAGCCGGATTTGTTCGCGATCGGCCGCGATCTGGTCGGGGTCGTAGACATTGCCGCCGGTCAGAAAACTCAGCATCGTGGTGGCCGAGGTCTTGATGATGGCGCCGAGCTGCCGGCTGCTGAAGGCCTGGTTGCCGACGAAGTTGATCTTTCGAACGGTGGTCTTTGCCCCTTCGGTCACCTCGTAGACCAGATCGACGCGGTCGTTGCCGCGATCGATGATCTGCGGCACCACGCTGACGTCGTCGCGCCCGGCATGACGATAGGCTTCCGCGATACGTTCGGCGTCCGACTGTACCAAAGCGCGCTGCAGCGGGCCGCGTGGCTTGGACTCGACGACGGCCTTGAGCGCGTCGTCCTTGATCTTCTTGTTGCCCTCGAAAGCGACGCGATCGATCACTTTGGCTTCGGTCAGGTGCACCACCAACCGTCGACCGGGATGGTCGATCGTGACGTTGTCGAACAGATTGGTCACCAGCAGCGCCTTGAGCGCGTCGTCGAGCGCCGCGGCGTCGTAATGTCCGTCGGGTGAGGGATGAAAATAGGAGCGGACGGTCTCGGTATCGATGCGGCGATTGCCCACGACGTCGATGGTTTCGCCGGCATGGCTGCTTGAAGAAAAAACTGCCATCGCCGCCGCAAGCAGCGCGCCCGCGATCTGCGGCCAGTGGCCACGTTGCGCCGGCACCACGGGTTTACGCATACATCCCGCCTGTCTCCAAAGCTTCGGTTCTGATTGCATCAGTTCGGATTCTTGTTTTGACGCGTTTTCTTCACGCGAACCGGCGTCCACTTCGCTCGAAAACGCTATGGTTTAGCTGAGCCTATGCAATTGCCCGCGCAGGGCAAAACAATGTCGGCGCCAAGGTCAGTTGCGGGCCAATCGTTAACGCCGCCACAATTTCGACGCGGTGCCGATCCGGTCGAACTAAGATTCGTCGTAGTGCCGCTTCAAATGGCCACTAACTAAATTGGCCGAAAACGTCTCTCGCTTGCGAAAGGTAGCAAGCCGGAAACGCGTCCTGGGAGCATCACATGCGTACCGTTGCTTTCGTTACCGCGCTGTCTCTTCTCGTTCCTCCTCTTTTTCCTGGTGTCGTTCCCGGCGCCCATGCGGCGATCTCGCCGGAAATCGATCCGCGCGCCTCGCTCGGCGTGGTCCAGCAATGGATCTATAATTATCGCGCCAAGCCGGACTACGCTCACGTTCCGGCGGCGGTGCGCGTGTTGTTTCACGCGCAAACCTTTAAGGAGCCGGAGAACGCCGGCATCTATCTCGGCTTTATTGCCGGCGCGATCGGTTCGAACCCTGCCAAGGCCGAGCAGCTCGTCACCAGTTTCTTCCCCGTCGCGCCGGAAGATGAATGGGTGATCGTCCGCGCCATCGCCTATTCGGGCCTGCCCGATTGGCGCAACCTGCTGCGCCGGATCGAGCCAAAAATGCCCGGCCGCAAGGTGATGATCGACAGCTATCTTGCCGGCACGCTGCCGACCCTCAACGACATCCCGCTGGAAGAGACAAAACCCGGCATGCTCGACAAGTTGCGTGGCACGTTCACCCACAACCCCTTTGCCAAGGAAGAAAAGAAGATCGACACCAAGATCACGTTCGCCAACAGCCAGGATCTCTTGGATACGCTGTGGGGATATTATTTCGCCACCGGTTCGCATGTTCCGGTCCAGCGCATCATTTCGATGCTGCCGTGGAGCAAGAGCCGCGACACCATCGACAAGCTGACGGTCGGCAGCATGGCGCGCTATACGCTGGCGAGTTACGCGGTGCGCGATCAGGGGCTTCGCGAGTATCTGCGCGGCGAACTGGCAAACGCTCCGGCGCCGGTCAAGGCGCCGCTGGCCGAGGTGATCGAAGCCGCCGACACCGTGCAGCTTGCCGCCGTCCGCAAGGACGCGCTCGCCGCGGTCGAGGAGCTGAAGACAAAAGGCTCCGACAGCCGGCGCAACCTCGATTTCTGGGGACAGGTCGGCGTCGGCGCGGTGGCGCTGGGCTGCGTCTCGGCGGCAGCGCTTGGGCAGGTCGCGATCGGCATACCCTGCGTGATCGGCGGCTCGGCGTCACAGGGCCTGCTGTCGTTCTGGGAAAAGCAGCAGTGATGCAGCGGTTTTCCCGTCGCTGAATATCAAGTGATAGGCGCTGGCGCCTCAGCGCAGCAGCAGGGCATCGAATACGCCGGTCGCGAGATCGCTGACCTGGGCGCGGACTTCCGGATCGTGCTTGGAGCGCGCGACCTCGGCGGAAGTCTCGTGCAACAGCGCCAGCAACGTGCGCGCGACCAGGTCGATCGGGTAGGGTTTTATGATCTTTGCCTCGCGCAACGCCGCAAGAACGGTGCGCAGCGCTCCGAAGGCGTAGCGCAGTTCGATCTTGCGCCAGGCTTCGGGTCCGACCACTTGCGGCGCTTCCACAAATACAATTCGCTGCACGGCAGGCGAGGCGCATAGATCGATCAGCTTCTCGAAGCCGAGCCGCAGCCGCTGCCAGGGATCGTCGTTGCTGGTCGCCGCTGCGGTCGCCAGTATCTCGGCCTCCAAATCTTCGGCCACCGCGATGAACAGTCCCTTCTTGCTGGCAAAGTGGTGATAGACCGCGCCGGTCGTCAACCTGGCATCGGCGGCAATCTGGCCGATTTCCGCCCCGGAGTAGCCGTCACGCGCGAAATGCTTGCGCGCCACGGTCATCAGCGCGGCGCGGGTCGCCTCGATATTCTGCTCCTTGCGCGATTTCGGCATTCAATATTCCTTGACATAATCCAACAATCTAACATAATTGGATTATGTAAATCGATCCCCGGGCAAATCGCCTGGGCGCACATCCTATTCACAAGCCGCCGATCTGGAAAGGTTTCGGGGCCGCGCGCCGACGCGGCTGCCCGCCCGCGATTTCCTGATCTTCCCAACCCAAAGGAGCGACCAAATGCTGACCCGAGTGACGCTTCCCGCCTACACCTATCAATATGCCGCCACCGAATTCGGCAACATTGCCTATCGGGAGACCGGCAACGGCCCCGCGGCGATTTTCGTTCATGGCGTATTCCTCAACGGTCACCTCTGGGACCGGGTGATCGAGCGGCTTGGCGATATCAGGCGTTGTATTGCGATCGACATTCTCGCTCACGGCAAGACCGGGGCCCGCGCCGACCAGGATCTGAGCTTCGATGCGCAAGCCGAGATGCTCGTTGCGTTCTGCAATGCGATGGGCCTGCACCAGGTCGACGTCGTCGCTAATGACAGCGGCAGCGCGATCGCCCAGATTTTCGCCGCCCGCCATCCCGAGCGCGTCAACAGCCTGACGCTCACCAACGGCGATATCCACGACAACTGGCCGCCGAAGCAGGCCGAGCCGCTGCGCAGGCTCGCGAAAGAGGGTGGTCTGGGCCCGGTCGGTCAGCGCATGCTCGGCGATCTCGCCTTTGCCAGGGCCAGTTTTGAGGTCGGCTTTGAACATCCAGACTGGCTGTTGCCGGAGGATTTTTAAGATCTGGCTCGAGCCGTTGTTTGAATCGCAGCAAGCGACGCGCAACTTCGAGCGCTTCATTGCCGCGTTCGACAACAGGCAGACCGTCGCCATCGAACCACTGCTGCGAAAGCTGGAGGCGCCGACCTTGATCGTATGGGGGACGGGCGACGAGTTCTTTTCGGTGGACTGGGCCTGCTGGCTGCGCGACACCATCCCGGGGGTGCGTGAAGTGGTCGAGCTCAAGGACGCAAAATTGTTCTTTCCACTGGAGCGTCCCGATGAACTGGCGGCGGCATTGCGGAAGTTCTGGCGTTAGCGGCCGTCGAGCCAAGGCCCGGCGCCGCAGGCCAGTCGACGCGATGAAAAAAGAAAGGGGCCGAAGCCCCTTTCTCGTGATGTGGTCTCCTGATGTCACCACTGATTCCAGTGGTGCCAATGATGCCAGCCGCCATAGCCCCAGCCGCCATAATAGTGCGGATGGTAGTAGCCGCCGCCGTAATTATGCTGATGCCAGCAATGGCCCCATTCGTTGCAGACATAGGCCGTCTGCTGGACGTAGGGAGTTTCCGATGCGGTCGCGCCAACGCCCGCAGGCATCGCGGACGCCGGAACGACTGAGAGTGCAACGCCGCCAAGCGCGGCGATACCGATAAGTGCAGAAACGAGTTTCATGATGTTCACCTCCTAACGCTGGTTGGAGGCGGTCGGCGGCAGTCCGGTTCGGTGCATTACCGAGGTTTAATACCGATCAACGTTCATGAATTTCCCGCAATGAATCGGGTCCGCCGATCGCAACGTCATTGCCTATTTGTAATCGATCCGATTCGAACGGCGGCTTCGCCGCGCTCCACCAACCATTGTCCTGACGATGGAGGGTTCGATGAAGACGATGTCACGGTCGCGATATCACGCGCTGTCCTGGTCGTTCTCGCGTATGCGTGGTCACTTGAGAAGTGGCGGCGCGAAGCGAACAGGCCGCGCCGGCCACGCGGTTGCGGCCTCCGTCATATCCGGGGCTGCGGCGGACCGGACCGGAAACGGCGCCCCGCCGCAGGCCCAGGGCTTCGGAGGCGAATTCCGCGCCCGGATGTTCCGGTCCATCACCGCAATTTTTCGAACCCGGGTGCTGCCCGGCGATACCGATATCTGACACACTGGGGCCCAGAATCGGTGTTGCGGCGGAGATTTATGAAAAATTTGCAGATAACCCTGCCGTTCTGGGTCCGCGCCATCCTGCTGACGGGCGTGGTTTGCATTCTCGCCGGTGCCGGGTTGATCTCATACCGGCTGTACATGCAGCCGAAGACGCTGACCATCGCTGTCGGTTCGCTTGACGGCGAGGCCAAGCAGGTCGCCTCGCTGATCGCCAGCCGCCTTGCCACCACCGATGCGCGGATCAGGCTGAAGGTCGAGAACGCCGGCAGCGTGCTCGATGCAGCCAAGGCATTCGACGCCGGCACCGCCGATCTCGCCGTGGTGCGGGCCGACGTCGGCGACCTGCAGCAAGCCCGCGCGGTCGCGCTGACCGCGCATGGCGTGGTGATGATCGTGGCGCCGCCGGGATCGCCGATCACCAGCATCGCCAAATTGCGCGACCATACCGTCGGCGTGGTCGGCGGCGAGATCAATCATCGCGTCGTCGAGGTCCTGAAGAAGGAATACGATCTCGGCCGCGCCAACGTCACCTTCAAGGACATCACGCCACTGGATGCGCGCAATGCCATTCAGACCAAGGAAGTCAGCGTGCTGTTGCTGGTGATGCCGCTGAACGAACGCTATCTGACCTTCGTCAAGGGCCTGTTTCGCGAGAGTCCCAACTCATCGCCGGTCCTGATACCGATCGACTTCGCCGGCGCGATCGCCGAGGTCAAGGGCCCTTACGAAAGCTTCGATATTCCCAAGGGCACGCTGCGCGGCGCACCGCCGGTTCCGGATGACGACGTCACCACCCTGAGGGTCGGGTTCTATCTGGTCGCCAACAAGCATCTCAGTCCCACCTTGGTCGCCGAGCTCGCCAAGAAATTGATGAGCGTACGCCGCGACCTGATCGGCGAGCAGCCGCTGCTGGCCGGGATCGCCGCGCCCGACACCGATTCCGACGCCTATATCGCGATCCACCCGGGCGCGGCGGCATTCTACAATGGCACCGAGGAAAGTTTCATGGATCGCTACAGCAATGCGATCTACCTGACACCGATGGTGCTGGGCGCCCTGGCATCTGCATTCGCGGCGGCATGGCGTTTCCTCGGGGTGCGGCCGCTCGATCCCTCGCAAACCACACTGGACGCGCTGTGCGGTTTGCCGGGGCGGATCCGCAAGACCGACGAGGAAACCGAGCTCGCCGCGATCGAGGAGGAGGTCGACGCCATTCTGCGTAACCAGCTGGCACGATCCGGCGATCGTGAGGAAAGCGCATCGGAAGCCCAGGCCTTGATCGCGGCGGCACATCGGCTCGATAATCTGATCCATCACCGCCGGATGGCGCTGGCCCTGAAGACGCCGCCTTCGCGCGGCGAGCCTGCGTCGCCGGTGTAGGCGATGGTGACGATGATGGACCGAGCTTGGCTAAAATGGCTTTGCGCCGCGTTTGTCGTCGCGGCGGTCGCGGCGCTTTGCCCGGTAAAAGCCGAGCAGGGCTATCGCACCTATCGCAATGCCCGCTTCGGCGTCAGCGCCGATGTGCCGTCCGACTGGAAGGCCGGCCGGGAACCGGACAACATGGACGGATTGGTGTTCTCGTCACCCGACGGTGCGGCCACCATCACGGTGTCCGGGATCCTCAACGCCGATGATACGCCGGCGAGCCAGGTGACCGCGGATGAGCAGCGGGCGCACGACGGCGAGACCGTTACCTACCGAAGCAAAAGCGCGCGCCAGGCCGTCATTTCCGGTACCCGCGGCGCGGTGATTTTTTACCGAAAGACCATGCTGTCGTGCAAGGATCAGGTCATCAACCACCTGGTGATCGAATATCCGGCCGCACAAAAGCAGGCTTTTGACGCGCTGGTGATGCATGTCGCGGCGTCGATGCGTACGTCTCCAGGGGCGCAAATTCCGAATTGCAGGTGACATCGCGGATTCGCGCATCGCGGGTTAAGCTCGTGTCCCGGGCGCGGCGCAGCGCTTCTTCGGCGCTGCTCCGCAGAACCGGGACCCACCCACGTGCATAGCGCTTGGACCCCGGATCAGCAGCGCATCACGCCAAAGTGGGCGTGCTGCGCAGCATCTGGGGAACGTAGCGGCCTTGTCGTATCAGCGCTTCTCGTCAACAATGTCGTTGCATGAAGGCAAAGGGAGAATAGCCGGTCATGGATAGCCGATCGATGCGTATCGCCGTGCTGCATTTCTCGCACGAGACGGTGACGTTTCTCAAGAACGATACCACGCTTGCGGACTTTACCTATCCGGGCTCGCCGGCCAAAGGCGAGGCGCTGCTGAAGTATGACCCCAAAAACTACATGGGCGGCTTCGTGAAGATGGCGCGCGAGTTCGACGGCGTCGAACTGGTCGGCATCGAGTCGCCGTTATGGCCGAGAACCGGCACCGGCTCCGGCTGGATCACGCACGAGGCCTTCGAAACCTTCGTCGGAAAAATGATCGTCGAGCTCAAATCCAGTGGCCCGTTCGACGGCGCCTATCTCTGTGTTCACGGCGCGATGGGCGTGCGTGGCGTGGCGCGGCCGGAAGCCGAGCTGGCGGGGCGGGTGCGCGAGGTCGTCGGTCCGAAAGCTTTCATCGCGGCGACCTTCGACCTGCACGGCAATGAGGACGAGGCGTTTTTGAAATACGCCGACATGGCGTTCACCGTGAAATATTTCCCGCATTATGACGGCTATCTGCAGGGCGAGCGCGCGGCCCGCACGCTGGTGCGCGCGATCCGGGGTGACTACAAGCCAGCGCATGTGACGATAAAGGTGCCGATCATCTCGCCGACCGTGCTGCAATGGACCGGCGCCTCGCCATGGAGCGATTTGGTGCAGCGCGCGCTGGTCTGGGAAGCGACCGAGCCGGATGTCTACATCAATTTGTTCTTCGGTTTTCCCTTTGCCGACGCGGTCGACGCCGGCATGACCATCCAGGTGCTCAGCAACGGCAATCCGGAACTCGCGGCCAAGATCGGCCGTGACATGGCCGAGATGGCCTGGCGTCACCGCGAGGCGCTGTTGAACTCGACCAAGGTGCACACCATCCCCGAGGGCGTCGCGCTGGCCAAGCAGGCCATACGGGATGGCAAGACCCCGGTCGTGCTGGCCGATCACAGCGACCGCTCGGGCTCCGCGACCTGGCTGTTGCGGGAGATCGTCGCGCAGGATCTGTCCAACACCCTGATCGCCACCATCGCGGATGCCAAGGCGACCGCCGAGCTCAAGGCACGCGGCGTCAAGGCCGGCGATGCTTTCGACTTGGCGATCGGCGGGCTGGTCGATGAATCCGCGGGCGAACCGGTGCGGATCACAGGCACGATCCTCAAGGCCGTCGAAGGCCATGGCCAGTTCTGGGTCGTCATCGCGTTCGGCAACGGCAACGTCCTCGTTCTCAGCACCTATCTGGTCCAGATCATGGAGCCGTTCTCGCTGCGGAATCTGGGGCTCGACATCGGCGCCTTCGAGGTGATGGCGATCAAGTCGCGCGTGCATTTCAGGCGCGGGTTTCACGACAACGGTTTTGCCAAAACGATCCTGCTGGTCGAGCCGACCGAACCGTTTCTCGGCACGGTCCGCCTCGACAAACTGCCTTACGAGAATCTCGACCTGAAACGGTTTTATCCCTACGGCAATCCCGATTTTCCGGGAAGACTGTAGCCCGGATGAGCGAAGCGACATCTGGGTCTTCTGCGATCCCGCATATCGCTGAGCCTGTCATCGGGCGCGCATTTGCGCGACCCGTTGGCTCATGTGGGTTAGGGGCGCCCGTTATGTTGAGGGCAAGCGGCGAGACCTGAAAAGCCATGTCCGCAGCGCGGGATATTCGCGTGGCGACGATGCCCCCGAATGGCGTCCATGACGAAGCAGGCCTTGTAGAGCCTGCGCAATAACCCGTAAAATCGCTTGGAGCAGGGGCTAACCTGCGGCCCGAAGACCCAAAAACAACAGGAAGCGCCTGACATGACCACCCGACCGCAATTGCCGGAACGCACGCCGCGCGCAAAGGGCGAACCGACCGCGCTGGATGGCCTGCTGGTGGTCGATTTCACCCGCGTCGTCGCCGGCCCCGCCTGCACGCAGACGCTGGCCGATTTCGGCGCCGAGGTGATCAAGATCGAGAATCCCGACGGTGGCGACGACACCCGTCATTATGAACACGCGGAAATCGGCGGTGAGAGCGCGGCTTTCCTCAGCCTCAACCGCAACAAGCGCGGCATTGCGATCGATTTCACCAAGCCGGAAGGGCGCGAGGTCGCGCGCGAACTGATCGCCAAGGCGGACGTGGTGGTGGAGAATTTCTCCGCCAGCGTGATGAAGAAATACGGACTGGATTACGAGTCGGTGGTGTCGTCCAATCCAAGGATGATCTATTGCTCGATCTCGGCCTACGGCCGCAAGGGGCCGTTCGCCGCGCGCCCGGGCTTCGATCCGATCACGCAGGCGGAAAGCGGCTTCATGTCGCTGAACGGCTTTCCGGACGGCCCGCCCGTTCGCACCGGTTTCCCGATTGTCGACATGGCGACGGGAATGTCGGCCTGCAACGCCATCCTGCTGGCCTTGGTCGCCCGCGACCGGCTCGGCAAGGGACAGCATGTCGAGGTCGCGCTGTTCGATATCGCGGTAGCGATGACCGGATTCTACGGCATGACCTATCTGATCACAGGCGTGAACCAGAGCCGGTTCGGCAATTCCCCGAATGGCTCGCCGACGGTGGGCATCTATAAATCGTCCGACGGTCCGTTCTATATGGCCTGCGCCAACGACCGGCTGGTCAAGCGCCTGATGGTCGACGTGCTGGATCGGCCCGATCTGGTGACCGATCCGTTGTTCGCCAACCGCAAGGCGCGATCCCTCAACAAGGAGAAACTGCGCCAGCTGCTCAACGGCATCTTCAAGGGCGACACCCGCGAAAACTGGATCGCGAAGATGAAAAAGGCCAACGTGCCGGTCGGTTATCTCCGCACCATCGAGGAGGCTTTTAATTCGCCCGAAGTGCGGCAGCGGCATCGGCTCAGCCAGATCGCGCATCCGACAGCGGGCACCATTCCCAACATCGAATCGCCGCTCAATATGGGATTGACGTCGATCGTCGATCCCGTGGCCGCGCCGTTGCTGGGCCAGCACACCAACGACGTGCTGCGCAAGACGCTGGGCTATGATGACAGCCGTATCGCCAAGCTGGCCGAGGCCGGGGTTTTCGGCGTCGCATCGCATAAGGGTTGATGGCGCAGCGGATTGCTAGGGCAACGCATAAACGATCACGGAATCGCCGAGCTTGGTGCCGAGCTTGCCATGGCCGCCGGCTGCGATCGCGACGAACTGCTTGCCGCTTTGGCCAAGGTAGGTCATCGGCATCGCCTGGCCGCCGGCGGGAAGGCGTCCTTTCCAGAGTTCGGCGCCTGTCCCGGTATCGAAGGCGCGCAGATAATTATCCATTGCGGACGCGATAAAGGTGAGGCCTCCGGCGGTCACGATCGGGCCGCCCAGATTGGGCGTGCCTGCGATGATGTGGGCAGGGTCTTTCACCATGTCAGCCGTGGTGCCGAGCGGCACGCGCCATCGGATCGATCCCTTGGCAAGATCCACCGCGACTAACTCGCCCCAGGGCGGCGGATTGCAGGGCACCCCGAGCGGCGAATGGATCACGTCGCGGCTCATGCCGTAGGGCGTGCCATGTTGCGGCGAAACTTCGGCGCGCAATTGGCCCTGCCGCGCGGCGTCTTCCGCCGGCTTATACTGGTCCCGCGGGATCAGGTGAACTTCCATCGGAAGATTGTTGATGTTGGTGACAAAAATCTGCCGTGCCTCGTCGAACGCGCCGCTGCTCCAGTTCATGCCGCCGAGATTGCCGGGAAAGGCGACCGTTCCCTGCACGCTGGGCGGCGTGAAGATGCCGTCCGATCTCAGTTTGGCCAGCCGGGCGCGACAGGCTTCCCGTTCCTGCTCATTGATGCCCCACGCGTCGTCAGCCGTCAGATGAGAGGCCGCGAGCGCGGGTGGCGCCAGCGGAAACGGCTGTGTCGGCGATGCATCTTCGCCCTCCGCATCGCCTTTCGGCACCGCGCGTTCCTCGACGCCGAACACCGGCATGCCGGTCTCCCGATTCAGGACAAAGAGATGGCCGGTCTTGTTGCCGGCAATCACCACCGGCGTCTGCGCGCCGCCGCGATCGAGCATGCCGAGCACCGGCTGGGCGGCGGTGTCATAGTCCCAGAGATCGTGATGGACCAATTGAAATCCCCAGACCAACGCGCCTGTCTTCGCCGACAGCGCCACCACGGAATTGGCCCATTTGTTGTCGCCCGGGCGCTTGAAACCGTGATAGTCGGGGCTCGCGCTGCCGGTTGGCAGAAACACGAGGCCGCGCGCCGCATCCACCGAAATGGTCGACCACACATTGCCGGCCCCGGTCGGTGCGAGCGTCGTCTGAAGCGGATGCCAGCTCCAGCGCAGCGCGCCGCTGCGCGCGTCGAAGGCCCGCACCGCGCCATCGGGGCTGTCGACCCGGTCATTGTCGGCGATCGAGGAGCCGACGATCACGAGATCGCCGATCACGGCCGGCGCCGAGGTTTCCTCATATTCGCCGCGCCGCGTGATATTGGCGATGCCGTCCCTGAGATCGATCTGTCCGGCGTTGCCGAAATCGGCGCAGGGATGGCCGGTTGCCGGATCCAGCGCGAACAGCCGCGCATCGATCGTGGCGAGGAAAATCCGTTGCCGGCAGGCGCCGCCGTCGGCGCCCTCGGGACCTGGCCAAAATGCCACGCCGCGATTTACCAGGCCCTCGGAGTAATGCTGACGCAGGTCGATCTTGGGGTCGAAATTCCATTTCTCCCGTCCGGTTTCCGGATCGAGCGCGAGCACGCGATTGAAGGGGGTGGTGAGATACATCGTGCCGGCTATCACGATCGGCGTGGTCTCGAATTCGCTCTTCGACCGGCCGTCGGTTCCGTCGGAAACGTCCCCGGTATGAATTTCCCATGCCGGTTTGAGCTCCGAGACATTGGCCGTGTTGATCTGGTCCAGCGGCGAATAGCGGCTCCCTCCGGCATCGCCCGCATAGGCCGGCCAATTTCCGACGGTTCCGGGCGCTTCACCGGCGGCGAGGGGGGAAGTTGCCGCCATCAGGCAAATAACAGCGAAGACTGGCATGCGCATTTTCAACGTTCCTGTCGATCGGTGATGCCGCGGGGCAACACCCGGCTTCCATCCCGCAAATTGCGAAACCTGTGCCCGCAGGTTAGATTTCCGACACTCCCGACCCATGGTTCGGTGACGCCGGTTTCCGGACTGCGGGCGTTTCCAGTACCCGGTGTGCGATCCCCTCGGCTGGCAGACTAATCATGACCGCACCGAAGAGCCTCATCCAAACCGGAGAAGACCTTGCGGTCGAGGTGTCGCGGGGCAAGCGGCTTGCTTTCTGGGACGAATTACGCGGCGCGGTGACGAGCCGTTTCCAGAGCGGGCCGACCGCCAATTCGCTCGCCCCCTATGGCTGGCTGGCGCTGCTGATTCTCACCAACGCCGTGGTCAGCACGCTGTCGGGCGCCCATGACGCGGCGCAGCGGGGCGGGCCCTACAGCCTGCTGCGGCCAGGCTATTTTGAAGCGACCAGCGTCATCTGCACGTTGTCGCTGCTGCCGCTGTTTAGGCGCGGCGTTCATCTGGTCGGCCGCTGCCGGAGCTGGATCACAAGGCTCGCCTTGGCGTCATTATTGGCCTCGCTCTACGCCGTCGCCCACATCGCGATCCTGATCCCGATCCGGAAATTGAGTTTTGGCATTGTCGGCGGCACCTACACGTTCGACTGGTTCGCCCAGGGTCCGTATGATTTTCGCCGCGAGATCATCGGGGCGATGGTGCTTGGCGGCGCATTCTGGCTGTTCGACCGCAAAACCGTCGAGCCCACCAGCCCGGCAGCGGAGGCGGGAACATCGCCGGCGGACGAGCCGCATCTCTGGCTTCGCGACGGCACCACCGCCGTCCGCATCGATCCGCGCGCGATCGTGACGGTATCGTCAGCCGGCAATTACGTCGAATTCAGCCTCGGCGACAAAAGTTACTTGATCCGCGCGACGCTCGCTGCGGAAGAAATGAGGTTGCGGCCGTTTGGCGTCAGGCGGGTGCACCGGACCCGGTTGGTCAATTTCAATCGCGTCATTGCGATAGAACCGCGTCCCGGCGGGGATTTCAATCTCCGCATGGACAACGGCGAACTGATCGCCGGAAGCCGGAGATACAGGGACGCGGTGAAGACGATGACGGCTGCGGCGGGCATTGCCTAGAGTTGTTTTCGGCGAAGTTTCGACCCGTATGATCGCGTGTTATTCATTGCCAAATTGAAGGCCGGGCAGCAATCTCCGCGGCGAGCGCCGCCGGGATCATTTCATGCCGGCCGTGGCGAATGTCGGGAGGCAGTGTTGAAATTGCTTCGACTTCTCATCGTGCTTGTTTTGCTGGGGTCGCCTGGCGCGATTTTATCGCCGGCAAGCGCAGGAACTCGCCTCGCCTTGGTGCTCGGCAATGCCAAATACGAGGCCGTCCCTGCGCTCGACAATCCGTCCAATGACGCCGCCGATCTCGCCCAGGCACTTCGCAAAGTCGGCTTCGAGGTGATCGAGCAACGCGACGCCACGCGCGAGGTGATGGCGAGAGCGGTACACGATTTTTCCGAGCGCCTGCGTGGCGCCGATGTCGCGCTGTTCTTCTATGCCGGGCACGGTCTGCAAATGAATGGCGAGAACTATTTGCTGCCGGTCGATGCCAAAATCGACAGCGCCACCGACGTGCGCTTCAACACCATCAACCTCAACGATATCCAGCAGGAGATGGAATCGACCGGGCGCACCAACGTCATTATCCTGGATGCCTGCCGTAACAATCCATTTGCCGAGAAGCTCGCGCGCGGCGGCCGAGGCGTGACCACGCGTGGCCTCGGTCGCGTCGATGCGACCGGGGAGGGATCGCTGATCGTCTACTCTACCCAACCCAACAATGTCGCACTCGACGGCGCGGGACGTAATTCGCCATTCACGGCGGCGCTGCTGAAACATGTGGGCACGCCGGGCCTCGAAGTGAGGCAGATGATTTCGCGGGTGCGGGGCGATGTGCTGGCGGCGACCGATCGCCGGCAGACGCCATGGGATAGTTCGTCGCTGGTGGGAGATGTCTATCTTGCGGGGCCACCTGCCGCCAACAACACGGCAACCAGCCAGCCCAATCCCGCTCCTGTGAGCAAAGAGCCGGCGCCCGCTGCCGTGAACAAGGAAGTCGCGGCGATGCCGGTGCCTGCGATCTCAGAGGCAACGGGGATACGCGCTGGCAACCTGCCCGACATCGTCCGCGAGTGCGATCGCCTGACCGCGCCGCCGGAACCCGGCACGACCTCTCCGCCCGTCGACTGGAACCGGGCGGTTGTAGCTTGCGAGGCTGCGCTGAAGGCTGAACCCGGGGAGGCGCATTTTCAGTTCGCGCTCGGCAAGGCCTATTTCTATACCAAGAACTTCATTGAAGCCGCGCGCCATTTCACGATCGCCGCCGATTCGGTGCCGGAAGCGGCCAACGCGCTCGGCTATTGCTTTGAAAAGGGTCTTGGCGTGGTCAAGAACGACCAGAAGGCGTTCGAACTCTATAGCAAGGCGGCCGCCGCAGGTTCTCCCGTCGGCATGGAAAGCCTCGGCGGGGCCTATATCGGCGGCGTCTATGTCAAACGGGATTTCGTCAAAGCGCTCGATTGGCTGGAGAAATCGGTCGAAGCGGGCAACGCCGACTCCTTGCAGATGATCGGCAACATGTATTTCAATGGCCAGGGCGTAGCGAAGGATTACGCGATGGCCGCGCAATATTTTCAGCAGGCCGCCGATCTCAATAACGGATATGCGCTGCGCTTCCTCGCTAACATGTATGAAGTCGGTATGCTCGGTCCGCCCAATCTGGAAAAAGCGGTGACGTTGCGGTTGCGGGCACAGCAGGTCGATCCCGATGCCCTGCGCGTTCCCGAATCGGTCGCGTTCTTCCGGCGCATCGCGGCTGCAAATGACGCTCATCGGGAGACCCACGCGTCGGCTCCAAGGCGGCGCTATGTCGTCTATCGCCGAATCCGCCTGATCGGGTGC
Source organism: uncultured Alphaproteobacteria bacterium (assembly GCA_963699465.1). Classification (GTDB taxonomy): domain Bacteria; phylum Pseudomonadota; class Alphaproteobacteria; order Rhizobiales; family Xanthobacteraceae; genus Bradyrhizobium. The sequence goes on along the minus strand of CAVOTZ010000004.1, from coordinate 79,843 downwards.
AACTGGATCTATTGCTAGTTCGCGGCAAAGAAATCGATGCGCGCTGTGCGCCGCCTCACATTGCGATAGAGAAGTTGATGTTAGATTGATGAATAACCAGCGAGGAAATCATGGAAATTATTCCTTTTCTCTTCTTTGCCGTCGTGATCTACGCCCTCGTTTCGCTGCGTGTACTGAAGCAATATGAACGCGGCGTGGTATTTTTCCTCGGCAAGTTCGAAGGCGTGCGCGGGCCCGGATTGACGATGATCTTCGTGCCGTTCCAGCAGATGGTGCGAATCTCGCTGCGCACCGTCACCATGCAGATTCCGTCGCAGAAGATCATCACCAAGGATAACGTCTCGATCGATATCGCGGCGGTCGCCTATTATCATGTCACCGATCCCGAAAAGGCGGTGATCGCGATCGAGAACGTCTACAACGCGATCAGCCAGATCAGCCAGACCACCGTGCGCAACGTGGTCGGACGCTTCAGCCTCGACGAGTTGCTGTCGAACACCGCCGGCATCAACGAGCAGATCAAGAACGTCATCGATCTCCATACCGAGCCGTGGGGCACCCAGGTCACGGCGGTCGAGATCAAGGATATCGAGCTGCCCGACAACATGCAGCGCGCGATGGCCAAGGAAGCCGAGGCCGAGCGCGAACGCCGCGCCAAGATCGTCGCCGCCGAAGGCGAATACCAGGCCGCCGTCAAACTCGGCGAGGCCGCCGACATCATCACGGCGCACCCCGTCGCGCTGCAACTGCGCACGCTGCAGACCATGGCGGAAATCTCGGTCGAGAAAAATTCCACCATCATCTTCCCGGCGCAGTTCATGACGACGGTGCAGGAAGCGATGAGGATGCTGGGTAAGGATTCCGCGCCGAGCTAATTCAGGCAACTTCCGCGCAACGTTTGCCTCGGCACCCTCATCCTGAGGAGCGGCGTCTTCGCCGCGTCTCGAAGGATGGCCGCACGACCCGTGGCACATGGTTCTCCCGGCGATGCGAAGCATCGTCCGGAAGGCGCTCGCGCGCCTCCTCACCATGAGGGTTTATCGTGGCGCCTCACGTCAGCGGCCTCAGCCGCCCGATTTGGCGAACCTTGCCAGCATCGCGTCGAACGCCGCCTTGATGCGGTAGACGGCCGGGTTCTTGTAGGGGAATTCGGCGTTGTCGTCGTGTACCAGCATCGAGGCGTTGACCTCGAACACCAGCAGTTCGCCGGTGGTGTCGATGCTGCAATCGATGCCGAAATATTCCAGGCCGATACGCTTTTGAATTTCCTGGAGCGCGCGGTAATGCCCTTCATTGAAGACCAGCGTCGGATCGTTCAGGAATGCGGCTTCCTCGTCCTGCATCCATTTCTGGTTGGCCATGTCGGTGTTGACATGGTGCACCTTCCAGTCGTCGCAGATCGCAAGATGATAGGGCAGCACCTGATGGTCGACGAAGATGAAGCGATACTTGCGGAAGAACCCGTCAGCCGAGCGATAGTCGGCATATTCGATGAAATAGCGGTCGGTCTCGGCGGGCTTGGCCAGATAGGCCGTCAGTTCCTCCGCGCCGTCGATCTTGTCGAAATCGTCGCCACCATGGGTTCCGACCGGCCGCGCCAGGATCGATGCGGCTTGCGGCAATGCGGCGCGCAAGCTTTCGACCGAGAGCTCGGTGCCGGCCTGCTGGCGCGATATTTTCGGAATTCGGCAGCCTTCGATTCCCGTCAGCAATTCCGCCACCATGTCGCGGGTGGTGCGCTGGATTTTACGGGGGTCGTTGATGGTCGGCTTGCCGAGCCGTTCGACGAGGTAGGCCGCGAGCGGCAGCATGGCGCCGGCCTGGTCGACATCCGAGATCAGGTTGACGACGATATCAATGCCTTGCCCGAGGGCCTCGGGGTCGTAGGAATTGTCCTCGAACAGGGCAAGCGTATCGGTGTCATGGTTGGCGTTCTTGAACAGATATTCGGTCGGCGTGTTGCCGCCGAACGGGGCATAAAGCGCCAGCACGCGGAAATCCGCCGGCGATTTGATCGCCGGCCGCCGGATCAAGGGTTGGATCCTCGCTGCCTGCGCATAGGCGGCCTGGGCGGCCGCATCGTCTCCCGAGCGCTGCTTGATGCCGCCGATCCAGTACAGGCTGTCGGCGTCGCGCGGATTGAGCGCGATCGCCTGCTCGAAGCACTTAACCGCGTCCGGTATTTCCTCCAGCTCGTAATGGACCTTGCCGAGCTGATGGCGCAGCACGGCTTCCTGCGGCCGTTCGCCGAGCAGCTCCAGCAGCAGCGCCTTGGCGATGATGTATTGCTTGGTGGCCGTCAGGGCCTGAACCAGGTTGGTCCTGGTCGCCCAGTGGCGCGGATCGAGCTTGAGGGCCTCGATGTAATAGGCGACGGCGTCCTGGGGTTTGCCGGTCTGGACGAGAATGTTGCCGAGGTTGCACCAGCACGCCGTCAGTCCCGGCATCAGCCGCAACGCCGATTTGTAGTTGGCGGCAGCCGATCCGAGGTCGCCCCGCACCATGCAGGCGTTGCCGAGCTTGGAATGCAGCTCCGCGACCGTCTCGACCGCTGTGCTGCCGGCGGGCTGGGCCTCGACGGTGGCAAGGCCAAGCTGGAACGCGGCAAAGGCGTCGTCATTCCGGCCGGCGGCGTAGTGTTCCTGCCCGATCCGCAGCCAGTGCGCGGCCGAGGTGCTCTTCAAAGTTTCCTCGGGATCGGCGCCCGGGGCAGAGGCGGGCATCGCGCTTACGGTCATGGAAATTACGCCTGTGTTAGTGAAGGTAACCGAACCATGAAGATTTTTGGTAAACAAAGTCTTGTCAAAGCCCGGGCTGCGGCCTGTGCCGGACACCGACATGCTTCCCGGTGTTTCGGCCGGCGCTCTGGAAACATTGGGTAATTCCAGCCGGGGCCTGACAAGATGCCCTCGATTTTGCCGATACGGACGGCCCGCGAATCAGCCGATAGTACGTCCCTTGAAAGCCCATCCGAACGGCCTGCCGGGTTATCGAAACCGGGCGCCTCAACCTGCTGAGATCGTGACCGGACTGAAGCCAAAAACGACGGCCTCGCCTGACATTCCCGACAAGCGCGGCTGGGCGCCGCGGTTGGCGCAGGAGGCGCGGCTGCGTCAGCTCGACGAGTTGCTGGCGGTTCGCGCCGCCGCAGGCGATGTAGTGGCGACGGAGGTCGAGCGCGCGGTGTTGCTGGGCGCGCTGGACCGGCGGCAGGAAGCGCAGCAGGCCTTTGTTGGCATCCTGCAGAGGGCACCGGAGAATTTCAGCGCGCTGAACGAGTTCGGAACGCTGCTGACCCAGATGGGGGCCATTGATGCCGCCTGCCGGGTCTATGCCGAGGCAATTCTGCATCATCCGCAAAACCCGATGGCGCGCGTCAACCTCGCCAATCTGCTGTTGCGCGCCAACCGCCACGCGGAAGCCCGCGAACATTACGAGGCCGTGCTGCGGGTCGATCCGGATCACGCCGAAGCGCATCAGGGATTGGGCGCGGTGCTCTCCGACATCGGTGACCGCGACGGCGCCCGGCGTCATTTCCAGCGAGGCTTTCGCGACCACGCGGTCTCGACCCTGGCCTACCGCGGCACCAGGGCGCCGGTGACACTGCTGCAACTGGTATCGTCGGGCGGCGGCAACATTCCGACCGCGGCGGTGCTGGACGACTGCACGTTTCTGACCTCGGTGATCGTCACCGACTATCTCGACCCCGGGATCGCGTTGCCGCCGCATCAACTGATTTTCAACACCATCGGCGATGCGGATCTTTGCGGGCCCGCCCTTGAAGCGGCCGTTGGCCTGATCGACCGGACGACGGCGCCTGTGATCAACGATCCCCGCGCGGTGATGAAAACCGGCCGGATCGATAATGCGAACCGGCTCGGCGCCTTGCCCGGCGTGGTGACCCCGCAGACAATAGCGGTCGCGCGCAATCGGCTCGCCGGCCCGGATGGCGCCGCTACGCTGGCAGGTCTCGGTTTTTCATTTCCGCTGCTGCTGCGCTCGCCCGGTTACCACACCGGACGTAATTTCATCCTGGTCGAACGCGCTTCGGAGTTGGCGGCAGCGGCGGGCGGCCTGCCCGGAGACGAACTGCTGGTCATCGAATATCTCGACGCCCGGGGTGGCGACGGCAGTGCACGGAAATATCGGGTGATGATGATCGGCGGCAAAATCTATCCGCTGCATCTGGCGATATCGCGGAACTGGAAAGTGCACTACTTCACCTCCGACATGGCCGACAAGCCTGACCATCGCTCGGAGGAGGCGCGTTTCCTTCAGGATATGCCGGCGGTGCTCGGCCAAACCGCGATGACCGCGCTGCAGCGGATCCGCGACGCGCTCGGCCTCGACTATGCCGGCGTCGATTTCGGACTGGCGCCGAATGGCGATCTGCTGCTGTTCGAGGCCAATGCCACCATGGTGATCGCGGTTCCCGATTCGGACGAGCGCTGGGCCTATCGGCGCATCGCCATCACCGGCATCATCGATGCCGTGGTCGCGATGATCCTGCAAAAGTCCGCCGCGCCCCAGCGCATCCGGAATTGAACTGAACTGAAAAAGGCCCCGGATCGCGCCGGGGCCTTGTTGCGGATTTTGATCCGGGATCGCTCTGCGCGAACGCTGCCGTTACTTGGCAGTGCCGTTACTGCCCGCACCCGTCTCCATATCGCCTTGACCGCTGGGCGATTTGCTCTTGCTCATTCCCGTCGTGGTGCCGGATTTCGCCTTGCTGGACGTCACCTTCTTGGTTTTCATCTTGGTGCCGGAGGCGGCTGGCGCGCCACTCTCTTCACTGGAAGCTCCCGGCGCCGGTTGCGTTTGGGCTGACGCGATCATGGTCGTGCCGACCAGCGAGGCCGCTACGATGACCGGGAGTGCAAGTTTGGATCGCATGAAGATTCTCCTTTTTGGTATGCAACGCGCAACTCAAAACCGGAGAAGCTGATCTACGTTCCCAGGTACACAGCGATTTTATCGCGTAAAAAAGCGGCAGTCGCAGCAGGTGTTCCCCGGCTGACGGAACCCAAGCATCAATGTGCAAAGGTGATCGGCATCACTGACCGAACAGGTTGAAATGCGGCATCTGTGGGGCGGGTGCTTGCTGCGGATCGTTCTCGACGACGACATCCGCATCGCGGTCACGGATCACGATATCCGGTGCATCGCGGCCGTGGATGATGCGACGGACCGCGACGGTGGCAACTTCGAGTTCGCGCTGCTTGCGCTGCTGCTCGGCAAACTTCCTTGCGTCGCTCCGTTTCCGTTCCGCAAGCTTCGGCTCGTCGGCGCGTGCCTTGTCGATGCTTGCCTTCTGCGTGTTGGTCTTTTCGGCATCCGGTTTGTCAGCCGCGGGCACGATGGTTTCCCGCGCGGCGATGGTGCGCCCCGGCTCAGGGGCCTTGGCTTCCTCAGGGGCCTTCGTTTCGGCGGGCGAAACGGTCGGCGGCGCAGCGGCTTGCTGCACGGTTGGCTGCTGCACGACCGGTGTCGCGGCTGCGGCAGGTGCCGCACCGGGAGTCACCGGCGCCGCAACGGGGGCGGGAGTTGCGGCGGCGACGGCCTCCGGCTTCGCCGCAGCCGGCGCGGTGTGATCCTCCGCCGCCAGGCGCTGCAAGCGGTTCGGGGGATTAACGTGAGTGGGGTTCGCCAGGAAATAGCCGCCGGCAAATCCGGTCGACAGCACCGCCACCACTGAACCGACACCAGCAAGATAAGAGGTTGTGTTGATTTTCATCGCCGCTCTCTCCGCAATTGGCACTCAGGAAACGGCGGGAAATAAGAACCGTTCCGGTAATACCGCTGAAATCCTGCGGCGGCGGGTTCCATTGGCGCTCACGGTGGACTGAAATTCCCGTGTTCTCCGGAACCTGTCGCAACGCAGGTGCTTGACCCACAGTACGTCCTGCCATTTGGATCTGGAGTTGCGAATGAAGGATTTTTCAAACGCTGCGTTTGCGCCCGATCAGATCGACGTGATGCAGCAGGCGCTCGAACGGGCGGTTGCCACCTTGCCGCATCCGGTAAGCTCCAAGCACGTGCAAACCCTGGCAGAAAGCATTCTGCGCACCGCAAAACAGGGCGAGCGCGACGTCAGGACGTTGCAGACCATGGCGCTGGTCGAGATGCAGCTTCGAGAGAACGTCTGAGACGAGATCAGCCCTTTAAAGGCCGATCCGTTGGGGGTTGGGTTTTGGCCTCGCGATAGGCGCGGATCGCTTCCTCGACGCTGTGGAACGGCTGCCCGGTTTCGATCAATGCATCGATGCCGAATTTCTCGATCGCCTGCTGGGCCCGCGCCGACTCCAGCCGCGCGATCGCAAAGCCTACGCCGAGCGCGCGGCAGGCATTGATCGTATCGCTCAGGACCTGGGCTGCCGTGAAGTCGATCTCGACAATGCCGGTTGCCTCCAGCACGATCAGGCGCGGCTGTTGCGCCGAGGATTGCAGCAGCGCCATCACATCGCGCCGGAAATGATAGGCATTGAGGAACGACAGCGGCGCCTGAAAGCCCGCGACCACGACATCGGGTTCGGTCTCGCCGGGAATATGCGGGTTGGACGGCCACCAGATCGAGGTGCCCGCTACCCGTTCGAACACCGTGACGCGGGCGCGGGTGTTGCTCCAGATGCCGTGCAGCAGCGACAGCGTGATCCCGATCGCAACCCCCTGTTCGATCGGCAGCACGATGATGGCAGCGGCGGTCGCGATCACCAGCAGCAATTCGCCGAGCGATTGCCTTGAGATCGCAACGATCTGGTTGACGCGGATAATCCGCATCGCGACAAACAGCAGGACGCCCCCCAGCGCGGCCTGCGGCACGTGGCGCAGCAGCGAGCCGCCGAAGGCGAGCAATCCCAGAACGATCGCGGCGGCGATCAGAACCGCGAGCTGCGATTTTCCGCCGGTCTCCGCCACGATCGCGGTGCGCGGCGGGCTGGCATTGACCGGAAATCCACCGATCAGGCCCGACAGGATGCTGCCGGCGCCGACGCCGATAAAATCCCGGTCGACATCGGGCGGCTGGTTCTTGTCCGATACGAACGACCGCGTCGTCGCCGCGGTCTGCACCATGACGATGATGGCGATGATCAGGGCCAGCGGCACCAGTTGCAGCCATCGGCCGATCGGAATGTCCGGGATATCGAGGGCCGGCAGCGCCGCGGGGATATTGCCGAGCACCGCAACGCCTCGGCTTTCAAGTCCGATGAGGACGACCGCGGCGGCGGCTCCGATCAGGCCGATCAACGCGCCGGGAATGCGGACGTCGATGCGTTCGGAAATCGTCACCAGCGCCAACACAGCAAGACCCGATGCCGAGCGTGAAGGGATTGGTTTGCGATAATTGTCCGGCCAATGTTGCCAGCCGTTGCAGCATCGGGCCGCCAGGCGTCGGCAGCCCGAGAATTCCGGGCAGTTGCGAGATCAGGATATGCACGGAGATGCCGGCGAGAAATCCGACGGTGACCGGGATCGAGAGCAGGTCGGCGATCCAGCCGAGCCGGAAAATGCCGCCGACCACCAGCACCAGGCCGACCAGCAGCGCGAGCACGCCGGCCAGCGCGACATAGTCGGGCGAACCGGACACAGCGAGCAGCGCGAGACCGCCTGCGAAGATCGGCGTGATGGTGGAGTTCGGCGCCGCTCGACAGGAAGCGGTTGCTGCCGAACAGCGCGAACGCCAGCGATCCCGCCAGGAATGCGAAGAATCCGATCTGCGGCGAGAACCCGCCAAGCCGTGACGTCGCCAATTGCTCGGGAATCGCGATGGCGACGAGGGTGAGACCGGCAACCAGATCGTGCGTCAGGTAGGATGGCTGATATCCCTGCAGCGAGCGCAGCATCGGCCAGCCAAAGGCCTTTGCCGTCTTCGCGGTGTCCGAAGCCGGAGACACGGGGGTATCGATCATGAATGCGTCGCCTCGGCAAAATCCTGCAACAAGCCGGCGACTTTACCGGGAACTCGACCGGGAGTCCTCCGGCAAAGGCAGGCTTGGCAAAGGCAGACTTGGCAAGGGCAGACTTGGCAAGGGAGGCGGGGGATTGGAGACCGGTGGCGCTCGGTTATGCGCCGCCGCCCCTCAAGATGACGGGGTTGCCGGCAGAATGGCCGGCGTCACTGAATGGTTTCGTGCACCGCGGCAATCGGGCTGTCGGGCGCGGTCATGACTTCGGCGATCACGCTATAGGAAATCTCGACGCCACCGGGCTTGCTGGGGGCGGCCTTGACCGATTTGATGTGCAGCGTGGCGCGCACCAGGCGGCCATCGCTGAGGACGATTTCGGTGACGCCATGGCGCACGGAGGTCACTTTGGTTTCGGGGCGCGGTCCGACCTGAAACGAAAACGGCTGTAAGTACCCCAATTGCATGGTGTCCACCTGTGTTGTGCCCCCGCGACTATCAACCCCGATCGTTACCGAATGGTTCCGGCCGGGAAGGAACGCCTTTCCGCGGTGCGTCACGAGGCGGGAACCAGCCGCGATGGTTTCGGAAACCCGAACACCCCGGCTCGATGTTGCGGCTTTATTCCCGTCAAATCTGCCGTTTTATTGGACGGCATGCAGGGTCGTCATGATCGCGGCGGCAGCAGGCCTGGGGACGTGGCTATTACCGGCTGCGCAAGCGCACCTGGTCCGGGCCAGGTTGGGCCGAACCCGGCTGGACAGCGGTTGGTTGGTCCGAATCCGCCTGATCCAGCGCTTCGTGCCGGTCCGCCACCGCGCGGTGGAATTGCTCGAGCGCGAGGCCGAACGCCGAGAGGTCGCCTTCTTCGATCGCACCGTCATCATAGGCTTCAAGGGTCTGGCGGATGATGGCGTCGACTTCATGCTGCATATCGCGCAGCTGAGCCGCAGAATTGCCGTCGCGCGCCAGTGCCGAAAGCGCCAGCACCCGGTCGCGCAGCGCGATGTTTTCGGCCTTTTCGTCCCGTTTCAGATAGCTGCGGAACCAGGCGCCGGCCGATCCGAGACCGGATAACAGCAAGATCGCGCCCCAGAGATAGTCGCTGTATTTCTCGAGGAAGGTGCGTTCCGTGCCGTCGATATAGGCGGCGGCGCCGCGATGTGCCGGCAGCGCGGCGTCCTTGTCGGTGTCGGGCGTCGCGATGTTGGCGGCTCCCGGCAATTCCCGCTGCAGCGCCTGCCGGACGCTGAACAACTGCCGTGTGAATGCGCCGACCGCGGTCTCGGACAACGCCCGCCGTGCGACAATGAGATGATTGACGCTGACGGTTTCGATCTTGTCGTCCGGCCGCGCCGGCGACGAACTGAAGGTACTGCCGGGAATCTCCTCGAACTCATAGAGCGGATGCTTCTGCGCGATCGCTTCGGAGACGTCGATCGGCAGGAATTTCGGTTCGCCCCGCTCGCGGGCGGTGGCCGCGATCGCCTCCGCGGTAATCTTGCTGTCGAGCGGACCCACCGACATGAAGGCGTCGATCGACATGTCGTGCGACATCTGGGCGATTTGATCGACCGCGAACTGAACCACCGCGACCTTGTCCGGATCGATGCCGGATTCCTTCAGGATGACCTGCAGCAGCGTCACGTTGGCCTGCGTCGTTCCGATGATGCCGAGACGATGTCCCGCGAGTTCGTCGAGGCTCTTGATCTTCGGCGCCGGCGTTTTTTTGGAGCCCTTGGCCGGCAGGCCGGAAGGTGACCACAACACGACGACGTTCTTGCGCAGGATGGCCACCGATTGCGCATCGGCCGGCATATTGAGGTCGGCGCGCGCCACCGCGAGGTCGGTCTTGTCGGCGCCCAGCAGCGCGAGGCTCTCGGCCGGCCCGGTGGTCGGGATCGGCGCGAGCCTGACCGCCATGCGTTGTTGCGCGAAGGTCTGCGCCAGCGCCTTGATCAGCTTTTGGTCGTCGCTGTTCGACGGGCCGACCGCAATGCGCAGGGTCTCCGGCCGCAGCGCGAAGTAGAGCGCGCCTGCCGCGGCGATGAAAACGAATATGCCGGCAAACAGAACGAAAAAGGAAAACCGGTCCCGCTTTTTGCGCGAGGGGGGCGCGGCGTGCGGTTCTCTGACGGGGGAAAGGGAATCCATGGGGTCCTTTAGCTACCGGCAGCCCTTGATGCTGATTTGGAACATATCGGTAGTAATCGCCCGCCGCGCCATTGTCACCCGTAACCGGCCCCTGGAGGCAGAATTCATCAAGATGAACGCACCCGGCAGGGCGCGGGCCTTCAAGGAACGCTGGCAAGGAGACCGCGTTGGGCGAGGCGTTACAGCCCGCGCGCCGCCTTGATCTTTTCATTCAGCGCGGCCATGCCGACCACGCCGACCATCACGTCCTTGCCGACGACATAGCTCGGGGTGCCGTTCAAGGTCAGTTCGCGCGCGAGCTTGGCGCTTTCGTCGAGCGTCTCCTTTACTTCGGCGCTGTCGATGTCGTTTTCGATTTGGGCGATGTCGAGGCCCGCATCCTTGGCGGCAGCCAGCGCGGAGTCCTTGTTGGCCGGACCTCGGCCCGAGAGCATCGCCTGATGGAACGCGAGATATTTCTGCCCCGCCGGATCCTGCATCCGCACCGCGATGGCGACCCGCGCGGCCTCGACCGAGCCCGGTCCCAAAATCGGAAATTCCTTCAGCACGATCCTGAGCTTCGGATCGGACTTCAAGAGGCCCGTCATGTCGCCAAGCGCGCGCTTGCAGTATCCGCAATTGTAATCAAAGAACTCGACCAGCGTGACGTCGCCCGCGGGATTTCCAAGCGTGACCTGGTGAGGCGACGAGAACAGAATGGTGAAATCCTGCGTCACCGCGGCATCGCGATCGGCGACCAGCTTGGGGTTGGCCGTTGTGGCCGCTGCCGTCGCAGCCTGCGGGCGCCGCTTGAGAAGCCCGGCAAGGATTTCGCCCGCGACTTCCGGGTGCTGGACCAGATAGTTCTTGACGATCTGCGTAACCTCTTCCGGATGGGTCGCCAGATAGTCCTTGATGATCGCATCGATCTCCGATCGCAGATCCTGGCTACGGCCGTATTGCGGGGCGAGCAGGATGAAACCGGCAACAATCGCCGAAGCGAACCTGCTGGAAATTCGAAGCGTCATGGTCACTCCATTTTCATTGGTGCCAAATCATCGTGCTGTGCCTACCGCCTAACATGCCGGGACGGCCAAACATCGGACGCGGCCCGCATTGGCCGCCGGAGAGCATGATCTCGGTCGGGTCGCTGCAGGTCGCCACGCACTTGTTGTCGATCTTGACCTGTCCGGCCCCGCACGACAGCGGTGGACACATGCCGAACAGGCTGCCGGGCGATTGCATGGGCTGGTTGGTGTTGTCGCACAGACAAACCGGAATGCCACCGACCGCCGCGGTGGTGCCGGGACAAAGGCAGGTGAAGATGTAGAACTGACCCGAGCTGTCATACGCCGTGTCCTGGAGCCAGGTTGGTTGCATCGGCGCCGGACAGAAGCAGTAATCGACGGCCGAGCAATGGCCGTTGCCATCGGAGGAGTTGCCGCCGATCGACACATAGGTGCCGGAATTCGTCGTCACGCTGGTGACCGGCTCGTAGCCGGCGGGACCTCTGATGATGGTATTGTTGCCCTGGCAGAGAGGATCAGTGTCGAAATATCCGCATCCGGTCGCCGGCAGCGCGCAATTTGCCTGGACCGGCGGCGGCGGGGTGCACGAGCAGGGACTTCCTATCAGCGCATCGAGCGAGCAGAGCGCGTCCTGAATGCATGCGCCGAGATCGTTGCCGACCTGGTCTACACCTTGTTCGATCGCGCAGCCGCAGCCGGCAACGCCCAGCGCACCGGCTACACCGGCCAGTTGCTGCGCGAGCTGTTGGGCGACGGTCGCAGATACACCATATTGGGTGAGCAGGCTGGCGAGCGTATTGGCGTCATCCGTTCCGGAATTGGCGCTTTTGAGCCCTTGCTGGATGGCGCTGCAGATTTGATTGACTTCGCCCTGTCCGGCGTCGGTCGCGATGCCGCCAAGCGTTCCCGCGATGGCCGCGCTGACGCCGCATCCGGCACAGTCCGCGCAGGCCGTGGCACAATTCGACCCGATCAACTCGGCGGCGTTGGCAAGACCATTAAGCAAATCATTCGCGTCGCAACCGGCACAACAAATTGCTGCGGATGCGAGGGTCGCGAAAAGCGCGACGACGGCCTGTGCTGCTACACGACGAAGTCTCATGGGATGGCCATAGACTTGCGGAAGCCTGCAATGAAGCAAGGCTATACCCGATAGGACCGGCTTACAATAAGGATACTAGCTAAGACGGCGCCGCAGAAATGTGATAAGGTTTACTGACAACGGAGGAATATGAAATGATGGAACCCAAGCTGGAAGTCCCGGCAGAGTTGCGCGATCTGGTCGAAAAGACCATCGATCAGGCGGAAAAGGCGTTCGGAATGTTTTTCGATGCCGCCAACAAATCGGTGACGTCGATACCGACGCCGGGCACCGAGATGTCAAAGCAGGCGCTGACCTTTACCGAGCAGAACATGAGGGCGGCCTTCGAGCATGCACGCAAGCTGGTTCATGCCACCGACCTGCAGCAAGCCCTGCAAATTCAATCGGAATTTCTAAGGAGCCAGTTTACCAACGCCGGCGAACACATGCGGCAGATTACCGGCAACGTCATGTCCGCGGCAAAGGACGCATCAAAACTTTAGTTTCGATGCATATCCGTCACGCTACTTGCAATTCAACCTCTCGCAATCGCCGTTGCGTTGCTAATTTTTTTTGGTGTGGTACAAGCGCGCTCTCAAAAAACAGGAGCCGACATGGCCAAGAAGAAAAAGTCCGTCAGGCGCGCATGGACCCCGACCGATGTGCGTGAATTGAAATCGCTGGCGAAGAAGAAAGTCGGCGTTGCCAGAATTTCCAAGGCGTTGAAGCGGACGGTCGGCGCGACCGCGGTCAAGGCGCATCAGCTCGGCGTATCGCTCGACACCAGGGGGTGAATAATCCGCCGTTTTAACGATTGGTTGCCTACAAAATCGCCTTGCGCAGATTTTCGTCGTGGACTTTAATTGTTATGCGGGTCCTTGACGGGCCACCGGATGAAGCCATCCGCCGTTCGTCATCTTTCCCCCAATCCCTGTCGGTACCAGCCGGCAGGGATTTGTATATGGGTTTCTGGCATAGACAGGTTCGGCCGCCTGGCGGTGGTATCCAGCGCATCCGTGCGCACTTCGGACTGCTATTCTTTCTTTTGGCCCGACATCGCCACCACCTTGCGCCAACGTTCGGTCTCGGCTGCGAGCATCGCGCCGAATTGGTTGGCGTCGCCGGCGATCGGAATCGCGCCGAGTTCATCGAGCCGCGCCTTGATGGCGGGATCGGCGAGCGCCGCATTGATCTGCCTGTTGAGCAGATCGACGATTTGCCGCGGCGTATCATGCGGAGCACCAACGCCGTAGAACGAACTGGTTTCGAACCCCGGCAGCGTATCGCTGATCGGCGGCACCTGCGGCATGGTGTCCGATCGCTCGCGGGTGGTGACGCCGATCGCGCGCAGCTTTCCTGTCCGCACGAATTCGAATGAGGACGTCACGTTGTCGAACATGCCCTGGATATGACCCGACATCACGTCGGTCAGGCCGGGAGCCGATCCGCGATACGGGATGTGGGTGAATTGAATCCCGGCCATCGCCTTGAACAGTTCGCCGGACAGATGAAGCGAGGTCCCGATGCCGGACGAGGCGATGCTGAGCTGGCCCGGATTGGCTTTGGCGTAGCCGATGAATTCCGCGACGGTGTGGATCGGAAGCTCGTTGTTGACCACCAGCACCAGCGGTATGCGGGCGACGCCCGCGACCGGAATGATATCCTTGGCGAAGTCGTAAGGCAGTGTCGGATCGAACGACGCGTTGATGGCGTTGGCGGTGCTGGTCAGCAGCAGCGTATAGCCGTCCGGCGGCGAATTGATGACGGCTTGCGTGCCGATGTTGCTGCCGGCGCCGGGCTTGTTTTCAACGATGAACGGCTGGCCCAGCCGATCCGACAGATATTGGCAGATCAAGCGCGACAGGACGTCGGTCGCTCCGCCCGCGGTGTAGGGTACGACCCATCGCACCGGCTGCGCGGGATAGGCGGGAGCGGCCTGCGCCGCGGGAATCAGCCGCGCGCCAGGCCAGCTCACGGCTGCACCCGCGGCCGAAAGAAGCAAACTTCTCCTGCTGATCATCGCGACTCCGATTGTTCGACTGACAAGTATGGCAGGAATTGGGGTGCGCCGCACGGTGTGGTGATGATAGTCGCTATAAACTTATGGAGAAGCCGTGGTTCTACCGTACCGCAAGATCAGCCGCGTTGATAAGAACATGAGATCGCCGTCGCGTCCGGCGCAGTTCATCTTGCGTGCGCGGCGCCGCGGATGTTTTTTACATCCCTGAAACCAATTTAATCACGCTCCGTAACTTTGGCTGACGAGGTTGCACCCACCGATCTCAGCGGTGTGCGTAGCTGCGTTTTGGCTGCCGGATTTCCGGCGGCCGCTCAGTCAATCAAGGGAGACGTTGATGTCCAATCGCATTCCGCTGGTTTTGGCGAGCGCCGTCGCGGCGCTCATGATATCGGGTTCCTTCGTCGCACCGGTCGCGGCCAAGGAGAAGACGGTGATGGTCGGCGGCGCCGCCATGTACCCATCGAAGAACATTGTCGACAATGCCGTCCACTCCAGGGATCATACGACGCTGGTCGCGGCGGTGAAGGCCGCGGGCCTGGTCGATACGCTCGAAGGTCCCGGACCGTTCACGGTATTCGCGCCGACCAATGCCGCGTTCGGCAAGTTGCCGAAGGGGACGGTTGCGACGCTGGTGAAGCCGGAAAACAAGGCGACGCTGACCAAGATCCTGACCTATCATGTGGTGCCCGGCAGGCTCGAGGCGTCCGATCTGACCGACGGCAAAACGCTGACGACGGTCGAGGGCGAGCAGCTCACCGTCCGCAACAGCGGTGGCAGTATTTCGATCGTCGACGCCAAGGGCGGCGTCTCCAGGGTCACCATTCCGAACGTCAATCAGTCGAATGGCGTGATCCACGTCGTCAATACCGTCCTGATGCCGGGTTGAGCCGACGCGGGCTGTACTGGAATTAGCTGATGCAAGGGTCTCGATCTCTTCTCCCGAGGAGATCGGGCCTTTGCCCGTAGCGTCGCTGCCGGCGTCTCTCGCAGCATAGCTAAATGACGTTTGGCTTAGGGCGTCACGGGATGCCCGGCGGGTAGCGCAATGCCCTTGTCAGCCGCGATCTTGCGCAACAGATCCGGATGATCGGAAATGACGCCATCGACGCCGATGTCGATCATCCGCGCGATGTCCTCGGGCGTATTCACCGTCCAGACCACGACCTTGAGCCCGAGTTGGTGAGACTCGGAAACCAGCGCCGCATCGACGTCGCGAAAATAGGGCGACCAGATCGCGCCTCCCGCGGCCTTGATGGTGCGGGGAAGCGATTTGCCGTAGTCCGCCGGATTGAAGCCCGCGGTCCACTCCGTTGCTCTGTCGAGGGAGTTTGTCGCGCTCGAACCCTTTTGCAAGGTCAGATAGACCGTCGGGATGCGAGGGGCCTGTTGCTGCACCAGCTGCAACGTCCGCCAGTCGAACGACTGAACCATCACCCGGTCGCTGAATTTCTGCTGCTGCAGCAGATCGAGCAGCAGGCCGACGAAGCGCTGCGGGTCGGGAGATTCCTCGGGGTGATTGGGATCGATCTTGGTTTCGATGTTGAAATGCACGTCCTTATCGCCGGATTTGCGGACGAGGTCGAACACCTCGATCAGGGTCGGGATCGGCGTGCCCGGCACCGAATGCTGATCCGGAAACTGTGCCGCATAGGCGCTGCCCGGCCGAATCTGGCCGACGTCGTATTTTTTGACCTCGTCGAGCGATAGCTGCACAAAGGGGGTGCCGGGCGGCGCGATATAGCCGCCACCGGGCCCACGGGCGAGGTCGGGGTTGAGCTTGCGTTCGTGCGAGACGATGATGGCGGCGTCGCTGGTGACCCCGATATCCAGCTCCAGCGTGTTGACGCCCATCGAAAGCGCGTTGGCAAAGGATTGCAGCGTGTTTTCGGGAAACAGGGCGCGACCGCCCCGGTGCGCCTCAATATCGAAGGCCATAGCCGCTCCCGCTCCACCAACGAAGAATAAGGCCGCAACGGCCAGCGCTGCGGGACGAAAGATCGCCATCGGCGTGTTTCCCCTGGCCCGGAATTACGGCATGTTGCCTGTACGCTCGCAGCGTGCGGAACGATTTCCGCATCCCGGTTTATCAATACGCGATGCGGCATGGCAACGGTTTCCGACGGACAGGGCAAATGGCGGATCATTCCTCGCAAACCTCGATCGCCGCACCCGAATCAAAAACGATCATTGGCCGCGGAACGCTGGCCGTGACCATCGGCAACATGCTCGAGTTCTACGATTTCATCACCTACAGCTTTTTCGCGATCCAGATCGGCCACACCTTCTTTCCCTCCGATAGCCAATTTGCCAGCCTGATGCTGTCGCTGGCGACGTTTGGCGCGGGGTTTGTCACCCGGCCGATCGGCGGGATCGTGATCGGGTCTTATTCGGACCGGGCGGGCCGGCGTCCGGCGATGATCCTGAGCTTTGCCATGATGGGGTCCGCCATCATCGTGCTGGCGCTGACGCCTTCGTATGCCACCATCGGCATCGCCGCGCCTGTCGATCGTGATCATCGCGCGCATGGTGCAGGGATTTTCGCTCGGCGGCGAAGTCGGCCCGACCACGGCCTATCTGATGGAAGCAGCAGCGCCCAACCGGCGCGGGCTTGCCGTTTCATGGCAGCCCGCGAGCCAGGAAATCGCCGCCACGATCGGCGCGCTGGTCGGCGTGGTGCTGACGCGGTCGATGAGCGAGGCGGCGCTGGATTCCTAGGGCTGGCGGATCGCCTTTCTGATCGGCGCGACATGCCTGCCGTTCGGACTGTGGCTGCGCTCCGGCCTGCCGGAGACGGTGGATCTGGACGCGGCCGGGAAACATCTGAAGCAGGCCGGCGGCAAACATCTCGCCATTGTTCGCGCCAACGCGCGCATCATCGTGCTCGGCCTGATGGTGCTGGCAAGCGGCACCATCATCACCTATGTCGGCCAGTACATGACGACCTATGCCGAGAACACCCTGCATGTGGCGACCGAGTCTGGCCTTTGCGACTTCGGTCGTGAGCAACGGTCTCGGCATCGTCGGCGCGCTCGGCGGCGGCTGGCTGGCCGACCGCGTCGGACGCTGGCCGGTCATGGTGTGGCCGCAGCTCGCCGCGCTGCTGCTGACCTATCCGATCTTCCTGTGGATCGTCGACACCCAAAGCGCCTGGGCGCTGCTCGGCGGCTTCGGATTCCTGTCGCTGGTCGGCAGCCTTCCCTACAGCGCGTTCTATGTGGCGCTGGCGGAAGGCCTGCCGCAGAACATTCGCGGCGGCGCGTTCGCGACCATCTACGCGGTCGCGATCGCGACTTTCGGCGGCACCGCGCAACTGATCGTGACCTGGCTCATTCACGTCACCGGCAATGCGCTGGCGCCGGCCTGGTACATGCTGCTGGCCACCGCGGTCGGACTCGCCGCCATGGCGATGATGCGCGAGACCGCGCCGGTGCGGTCGTAGCCCGGATGAGTCTTGCGACATCCGGGTCTTCACTGCAATCCCGCATTCGCTCTCGCTCGTGCGGGCTACAGACCGCTCGCGTCGAAGTTATTTCTGAACGCGGCGGTAAATAACCGGCTTTTAGTGCGTGTCCCGCGCGGCTGGCTAATCGCCTCGTCGAGTCGTCGATCGAAGCTTGCTTCGCATGGCTCCGTCGTTCTAGTTCGCGCGCTTCGACGGTCCAGCGTATAGCCCCGAAAAAACGATCCCGAGAAAGATGGATAGCGTACCCACGCTGATTGCATTCATCGAGAACAGGGAGGCGTAGGCGGCATCCTGATAGAGATGTGGTGGTGAGCCATAATGTCCATGCAACAGGATATAGGCCGCTAGCGGCAGCGCCGCCAACGGTAGCATCCAGATACGCTCGCCGGTGCCGAACAGCAGGCTCGCGAGTGTAATGCAGGGGATGAGAAATAACTCGGTGCCGGACCTTTCACCGAGCAGCCATGTGCAGAACACCGTATTGACTGATCCGGCCAGCGACAGCGTCGCCCTGCCAAGCAATGGGTAACGACGCGAGATCGCAGGGACCATCGCAAAAAACGGAAATGAGAATAGCGTCATCAGCAGCGCCGGCATGCCCCCACTTCCGGCCAGGCCGACCACGTACATCGGATAAAATGGCGTATTGCCCGCCAGCACCAGGGCGACCTTGTTGCCCGCTGCCGCGAGTGGCTGGTCATTGGATGCATAAGTTCTGAGCCGGGCCGCAGCTTCCACCAGACAGGATTTCAGGATCATCGACACTCGCAGGGACTTTGCTGACGCCAGAAATCTAGCTGATAAAATCGCGATTGGCATCGGCATATCGCGTTATCCTTGAGCGACTGGCGCGCGGCCTTGCTCTCCGCCGGCCCATCAAGTTCAGGCAATCCTGATGACTTCTTCCGGTAAGCGGGATCATTTCCTTCCATAAGTTTTTCCTATGGGTCGCCTTAATATTAGATATTTTTATAAATGGGATTTGGATGCTATCCCATGCGGATGCTCTTGGGTGACCCTGTATCAGACCGCTTCCATCATGGATAATTCCCTTCGCCACATCGTCATTGTGGGTGGTGGCGCCGCGGGGCTCGAACTGGCGACCAAGCTCGGCGAGAGCGTTGGTCGCCGCCAGCAAGCCCGCATTACGCTGGTTGATCGCAGTCGTACTCATATCTGGAAACCGCTGCTGCATTCCATCGCCGCCGGTAGTCTTCGTCGCTCCCAGCACGAATTGAATTACATGGCGCAGGGCCACTGGCACCATTTTTATTACCGCAATGGCGAGATGATCGGTCTCGATCGGGCCGCCAAAAAAATCACACTCGCGCCGACGGTGGATGACGAAGGGCGCGAAATCAGTCCGGAGTTGCAGCTCGGCTACGACACGTTGATTATTGCTGTCGGCAGCGTGACCAACGATTTCGGAACGCCGGGCGCGAAGCAATTTGCGGTGCCGCTCGAAACCCCCGAGCAGGCCAGCCGCTTCAACCGCCGGCTGGTGAATGCCTGCGTCCGCGCGCAAAGTCAAAATACGCCCGTTCGCCCGGGCCAGCTTCATGTCGCTATTATCGGGGCTGGCGCCACCGGCACGGAGTTGGCGGCCGAACTCCATCACACCGCACGCGCCATCATCGCCTACGGGCTCGACAGGATCGACCCCGACCGCGATCTGCGAATTGTTCTGATCGAGGCCGCCGACCGCGTCCTGCCGGCGCTGCCGGAACGGATTTCGTCTTCAACGCAAGACCTGCTTGAAAAATTGGGCGTGGAGGTGCGCACGAAGGCGCGCGTCGCCGAGGTATTGGCGGACGGGGTCAAGCTTTCCGACGGAGAGATCATTCCGTCCGAACTGGTGGTTTGGTCGGCCGGTGTACAGGCGCCGGCTTTCCTTGCCGACATCGCGGGGCTCGAAACAAGCCGCATCAATCAGTTGGCTGTTCGGCCCACGCTGCAGACGACACTCGATGATGATATTTTTGCGGTCGGCGATTGCGCCGCGTGTCCACGCCCGGGTTTTCCGCAAAACGTTCCGCCGCGTGCCCAGGCCGCGCATCAACAGGCGGATTTCATGGTCAGGCAACTCGGCCATCTGTTGGCCGGCCGCCCGTTGCAGGAATTTCAATACCGCGACTTCGGTTCGCTGGTGTCGCTCGGCAAATACAGTACGATCGGCAGCTTGATGGGCTCGCTGATCGGCCGCAGTTTCATGGTCGAGGGTTACCTTGCACGTCTGATGTATCGCTCCCTCTATAAAATGCATGAGGCCGCCTTGCATGGCCGAGGCCGTACATTGCTCGGTCTTTTCGCGCGAGGCGCCCGACCGGCGCCCACCGTGAAGTTACACTGAAACCCCGACAGACCGGATCAGCGAAAGCGGCACGAGGATGGACGGCGACGAGCTTACCGACAAGGACGCCACGCGCATCGGCAAACTGGCCAGCCGTGCATTCCTCAGGATTGAAGTATTTGCCTACCTGGTTCTGGGCCTGTTGCTTGCGCTCACCGCATTGCTGGGTATCGGCAGTGCCGCTGTCTCGCTCTGGCAGGACGTGCAGGAACACATCAACGCGAATTCACTTGTCCTCACGATCGACCGGCTGCTCTTCGTACTCATGGTGGTTGAAATACTTCATACCGTGCGGGTCTCCTTTCGATCCGGCACGCTGGTGTGCGAACCGTTTTTGATCGTAGGACTGATCGCGTCGATCCGACGCGTGCTGGTGATCACGCTCGAATCATCGCAGGTCAGCCAGCCGAGAAAATCGACCCAGGAGACGCAGGCGCTGTTCAACTCCACCATGCTGGAATTGGCCGTACTCGGAGGCCTGATACTGATCATGGTGGTTTCGATCTGCCTGCTGAGATACAGCGAGCACGCGGTCTCGTGAAAACATCAACATTCCTCGAGAGACCTCCAACCGAAGTCAAAACTCGGCGCAACTTTCAGGGAGGGCGTATGAGCGACGCGCTCGCGTCACCAGGCTCGCGCTTGGATCGAGCAAGGCAACTCATCGTTCGGTCGCGGGCGCTGATCTTCGATGTCGATGGTACGCTGGCCGAAACGGAGGAATTTCATCGCCGCGCATTCAATGCCGCCTTCGCGAGAGCCAACCTCGATTGGTGCTGGGATCGCGTCGTCTACAAGGACTTGCTTCGGGTCGCGGGCGGTAAGGAAAGGATCCGGGCCTTCGAACGCCAGAGAGGAGGGGCTTCGTTGCTCTCGGACGCCGAGGTCAACGAACTCCACCGGATCAAAACAGCCATTTACGCCGATTTGATCGCAAGTGGCGGCTGTATACTCCGTCCGGGCGTCGAGGATCTGTTGACCGCGGCGTCGACACGCGGTCAGCGCCTGGCCATTGCGACGACGACCTCGCGTGGCAATATCGATGCGTTGCTCTCGTCCGGGTTGGGTAAGAACTGGGCGGCCCAGTTTGCAGCGATTGTCGCGGGTGACGAGGTGCCGAACAAGAAGCCAGCTCCAGATGTCTATCTGGAAGTGCTGTCTCGATTGAATGTTTCCGCGTCGGAATGCCTCGCGATCGAGGATTCCGGCATTGGTCTGGTTTCGGCGTCGCGCGCTGGAATTCCAGTGCTGATCTCGCGTAGCGCCTACTTCGGAGACGACGACTTTTCGGCCGCGCTTGTTGCAGTCGATGACCTGACCGAAGTGACAATTTTCCCGTCGTGCTAATTTGTCGCACCCCGCTTTGTTGAAATCGACGGCAAATCACCGGCGTATTTCGCGTTGGCGGCGCCTTCGCGACCATCTATGCGGTCGCGATCGCGACCTTCGGCGGCACCGCGCAACTGATCGTGACCTGGCTCATTCACGTCACCGGCAATGCGCTGGCGCCGGCCTGGTACATGCTGCTGGCCACCGCGATTGGCCTCGCCGCGATGGCGATGATGCGAGAGACCGCGCCGATGCGGGGCGAACGGCATGGTTAAGGGACCGGCAACACGACAGGCATTTGTCCGGCGTTGATCGACTATCCCGCGATAGAGATCAGCGACCCGCCGCGCCGAGTGACCGTCGGCTTTTTTGTTCTGCTCATTTGCGGCAACAGAATTAAGCCCCGCTCAACCAAGAGGATATGAGGTTATAAATTTCTCCTCAGGCGGACACCTCGATTTAATCCTGTTCTGGTGCAATCGAACTGTCAAAAGGATATTTGACATGTTCGATGTGCTGAACGTCCTCGCAAAATGCGTGGCGATCCTGCTTGGGGCCGCCGCTTTCTTCGCATTCCTGACCTTCAGTCCCATGATCTTCTGTCAGGGCGGCGGAGCCGGAGGGAATTGCGGCGAAGGGCTTCTCGCCTCGCTGCCCCTGGCGATGGTGCTAACGCCTGCGTTATTGATCTTGGGCGCAATCTACTTTTTTCCCTCTACCAAAATCGTTCTGCTTCCCGTCCTGGCGTTAGGGGCGGCCGCAGTAATAGTTCCGATCGCCGTAGGTCAAGTCGGAGCATTTACCGTGCAGAACTATAGATGGAGCCATCCCACCAAGGAAATGAAAGACAGGGCGCTGCAATCTTATGCCGATTGTCTCCATTTGAATGCGAGACGATGGCCGCACCGCCGCGACGACCCCTCCGACATCGAACATGCGTTGCTTCAAAAATGTGCGCCGGCGCGGCAAGCGTTTTTGGACCAATTTCCGGGCGATGCCGCGGCGGCAGCGGCCGCAGAACACGACTTTCAAGTCAACCTGCCGCTATTGATTGCGTCGCGAAAGCACGCCGGCCAGGTCCGCGAAGGCGAATAACCCATGCGGTCATCAGCATTCACTTACCTGCAGAACGTCATGATTGGCCTCGCTATCGTTGGAGTGCCGCTTTATCTGCTGTACGCCGGCGTGACCGCCTATGAGCGCGCGCCACCAAATAGTTTCAGCCCGTTTTGCACCTCTACTCTAACCTATCGTTTGAACGTTACAATCGAGACGCAGGGAAGGCAGTATTCCGCATTCGTGGTGAGGCAGAAACTAAGGCCGCGCGAATGGATTAAAACGCTCGGCGGCTGTTATGAGGTGCTCGGACTCGCCCTGGCATTTCGCCTTGCGGATAATCGCCTCGTCCTGATGGATAGTTACCTGTGCCCTAAGGCCTGGGATTTTTTCGAGGGCGAGGACCTGCGCTACGCATTCGGGTTTGACGTTGCTGCCGCAATGAGAGACCGACGCAAGATCGATGTGATGCCCTATTGCCGGGGTATGAAAGAGGATAAACTAAGAAAACCACCTGGCCTTGTTATCGGAGGTTTCGTCGTCGACAATGCAGACCATCCGGCGCGATGGAAAAGTCTCGTGTTCGACGATAATGATGAAGCTCGGGATATTCGGATCATCTCTGCGGTAGCCGAAAAAGTCGGCGGTTGGCCGGAAGATCAGCTCGCTACCGTCGCTCCGGCGATCCTCAAAACCGAATTTAAATATAGCAATTGGTCGAACAGTCCGGAGACGCTAATCGATTTCTCACGCCGTTACCGCCCCGACAACAAATTCACCTACACGGCTGAAGAAGACCCTTCGTAAGACGCGGAGCGCGGTGCGTCCACCAAATAAGGCTTAACACCGATTTGGTGATTTGCCCGTCGTGCCAAAATGTCGCAGTTTTTTCTTGTTGAACGCCGACGCAAATCACCGGCTTTTATGGTGCATCCCGTGCCCGCAAGAGGGGCGTGTCGACCGTCACGAAACGTTGGGCGCGGGGAGCGATGGGCGCGTGGTGTCAGAAGGCGAGTGATATGGCGCGCACGGCGAAAGCGTGTGGTCCTGACGCCCGGATTGCTGGCGTCAAGTCCTTGAGAGGCTAATGCCTCTCGGGGGCGATGGTGGCAAGAGGCTCCGATTCACCAGGGAGAGCACGCATAAGTCGTAAAGCCATTGCGCAGGGAAGGCCGGAGTGTTTCCGCTTCACCTGTATGCTCGTGTGCGCATTCTTGTGATGCACAATTGCACACGAGACCGCGGGTGCAGCGCGCACCCGGTCTTCCCTGCGCCCTCTCTTTTGGGCGGAACTAATTTGCAAGCCTCGGGCAAAACCATGTCGCGATAATGCGGACGTTCGCCTCGTCGTCCTTGCGAGCGGAGCGAAGCAATCCAGAGCCACAAGTGAAGACTGGATTGCTTCGTTGCAAGTGCTCCTCGCAATGACGATTGAAATGGCTTTTTGAAATAACTCACTGCATCATGGTGCCTGAATCCTTGATCACCTTGCCCCATTTTTTGGTATCTGCATGCAGGAATGCGCCGAACGCCGCGCCGGACAGCGACCCCGGCTCGGCGCCCACGTCGGAAAGCTTGCGTGCAAAATCCGCATCGCCGAGCGCCTTCATGACGTCATCGGTCAGTATCTTCAAAACGGCCGGCGACGTTCTGGCCGGCGCGACCAGGCCAAACCATGACGACGCCTCGAAGCCGGCGACGCCGGCTTCTTCCATGGTCGGCAATTCCGGAAATAATGGCGATCGCGCATGACCGGCAACCGCCAGCGCGCGCAGGCTGCCGGCGTGCGCTTGCGCCTGAACCGCCGGCATGTTGTCGAACAGGATCGGGATCTGGCCGCCGATCAGATCGTTCATGGCGGGCGCGGCGCCGCGATAGGGCACGTGGACGATGTCGATGCCGGCGAGACTCTTGAACAATTCGCCGGCCAGATGATTGGTCGAGCCGTAACCCGAGGAGCCGAAATTGAGCGTGCCGGGCGAGGCCTTGGCCAGCGCGACAAGCTCGGCCACGGTTTTGGCTTTGACGGCGGGATTGACCGTCAGCACGATCTGCACCGAAGCGACCAGCGCGATCGGCGCAAAATCCGTGGCCGGATCGAACGCCAGATGCGGATAAAGCGAGGGGTTGACGGCCAGAGGCGGTGGCGCCGTCAGCAGCAAGGTATAGCCGTCGGGCAAGGACCGCGCGACGAATTCGGCGCCGACATTGCCGCCCGCGCCGGCGCGGTTGTCGATGATGACGGATTGGCCGCAGATCTCCGAGAGTTTTTGACCGAGAAAGCGCGCCACCACGTCGTTCGATCCACCGGCGGGAAAGGGAACGACGATATGAATGGGCCGGTCGGGGAATATTTCCGCATCGGCCGGGGTGGATGACAATGCGGCGAAGGCAATCATGAGCAATGCGAGGCAATGGCGCATTCGTTTCCTCGGGGTTCGTTTCTTTTTGGTTCCGGCGGGATTAACGGCAAAGCAAGCCGCTCTTAACTCTGCTGGTTAACCCCTGATCCGCCAAGCAAGGTTATACAAGGCCACAGGATCGATCCACGGGCCATTCGTACGATGAGCGTAGGCATTATCGAGCCAGCGACAGACCAGCCGAAGCCGGCAAAACCGTCGGCCGCCAAGAGCTGGCTGAAGGCCATCGAGCTGACCTCCCGCATCGAGGTCAATCCGAACCGATTATTTGCCGACATCATCGATGATCATGCCGCGCGGCAGCCGGATCGACCCGGGCTGTTGTCGGACAGCGAGACCTTCAGCTACGCGGAATTGGCGCAACGGATCAACCGCTATGCGCGCTGGGCGCTGTCGGCGGGAATCAAGCCGGCTGATGCCGTCTGCCTGTTCATGCCAAGCCGGCCGGATTACGTCGCGGCCTGGCTCGGCATCACCAAAGTCGGCGGCGTCGCGGCGCTGATCAATACCAAGCTGGTTGGATTGTCGCTGTCGCATTGTATCAACGTCGCGGAGGCCGATCATGTCGTGCTTTCAGCGGAGCTCGCCGATGTATTCGAGACCGCGCTGCCGTATTTGAGCCGGATACCGAAGATCTGGTTCCATGATGGCCACGCCGAGCTCGATACCGGCGATCAAGGTACGGTTCTTGACGATATCCTCGATCGGATGGACGGTCGCCCCCTTGATACGACCGAGCGGGGCGCGGTCACCATCAACGACCGTGCGCTGCTGATCTACACCTCGGGCACCACAGGCCTGCCGAAAGCCGCCAGCATCAGCCATCGCCGTATTCTGAACTGGGGCGGCTGGTTCGCGGGGCTCACCGGCGCCACGCCGGAGGATCGCCTGTACGATTGCCTGCCATTGTTCCACAGCGTCGGCGGCATCGTCGCGCCCTGCAGCATGCTGAGCGTCGGCGCATCCGTGGTGCTGTCGGACAAATTCTCGGTCGCAAATTTCTGGAGCGAGGTCGCGCGCTGGGATTGCACGCTATTCCAGTATATCGGCGAGCTCTGCCGCTATCTCTTGAAAGCGCCGCACTCCGAATTTGAAACTCAACACCGGCTGCGGCTGATCTGCGGCAACGGACTGCGCGGCGACATCTGGCAAGCCTTTCAGGCGCGTTTCGCCATTCCGCGCATTCTCGAGTTCTATGCGGCGACCGAAGGCAACTTCTCGCTCTACAATGTCGAGGGCAAGCCCGGCGCGATCGGCCGAATCCCGCCGCTATTGGCGCATCGTTTTCCCGCGGCGATCGTTCAGGTCGATCCCGAACTTGGCACCCCCGTTCGCAACGCGGATGGGCTTTGCATCGCCTGTGCGCGCGGCGAGGTCGGTGAAGCTGTGGGGCGTATCGGAACCGCCGATGAAGGCGGCGGTCGCTTCGAGGGATATACCGATGCGGCACAGACCGAGAAGAAGGTGTTGCGCGACGTAATGACAAAAGGCGACGCCTGGTTTCGCACCGGCGACCTGATGCGGCTTGACGAGCAGGGCTATTTCCATTTCGTCGACCGGATCGGCGATACTTTCCGGTGGAAGGGCGAGAACGTCGCGACTTCCGAGGTGAACGCGGCGGTGGCGGATTGCCCGGGGGTTACCGAAGCAACCACCTATGGCGTGGAAATTCCAGGCAGCGATGGCCGCGCCGGAATGGCCGCGATCGTGATCGACAACCATTTCGACATCGGAGAATTTGCCAGCCGCCTGGCGCAACGCCTGCCGGTGTACGCCTGCCCGGTGATGATCCGGATTTGCACCGCGCTGGATAGCACCGAAACCTTCAAGCAGAAGAAGCATCAGCTGGTTCGCGATGGTTTCGACCCGCATCAGGTGACGGATCCGCTGTTTTTTCGCGAACCCAAGTCCGGTGAATATCGCCCGATCGATGAACGAGCCTACGCGCGCATCGTCGATGGCTCGATCCGGCTCTGAGCAGGTATCGCTTTCCGCCATCGCGCAAAGCCTATGGCAAGTGGCGAGCTTCGGTTTACCAACGCAGCTAAAAGATCGTTGCAAGCCGGAGATATTTCACATTTGCGCCCTATGATGGGCCTTCGCAATTTAACGAGAAAGCGAACCAATCCATGTCGGTAAGGTTAAGGATTATTTCGGCGATGCGGCAGATCGCCGAGGAGCAGAAGGTCACGCTGCCGCCGCTCGACGATGCGCTGTCGCTGCACGAAACCGGCTTCGATTCGCTCGGCTTTGCCATCCTGGTGGCGCGGCTGGAAGACGATCTCGGTGTCGATCCGTTTACCATCGCGGAAGACGCGGCGTTTCCTCTCACCGTAGGCGACTTTATCAAGGCCTATGAAAATGTCCCCGCGTGAAAGCTTCGCGCTGCGTGACTATCTCGGCCCGGATCTGACCGGCCGCACGATTTCGGATGCGCGACGGATCGTCTCGCTGACCGATTTCCTTCGGCATAGCTGCCTGTCGAACCGGCTCGGCGAACTGTCCGGACGGTCGGTGCTGATGGCGGTATCCGATCAGCTGATCTCCGGACTTGTCATGACCGAGGTCGATGGCGTGGCCCGGCGCATGCTGCTGTGTCCGCCCGATCTCAACGCCGATCATCTGCAGAGCCTGATGCAG
The DNA here is from genome assembly GCA_963699465.1 of uncultured Alphaproteobacteria bacterium. Lineage (GTDB taxonomy): Bacteria > Pseudomonadota > Alphaproteobacteria > Rhizobiales > Xanthobacteraceae > Bradyrhizobium. Next base: position 52,422 of record CAVOTZ010000004.1, on the reverse strand, counting down.
GATGCCGACATCGATGCCGTCGTCACCGACCAGCCGGAACGATGGGCGTCTTCCGATGTAAAATTGATCGTGCCGGCCGGACCGCCGATGGGGGCCGCGGCCCCGACCAGGACCGAGCGCGCGACGGAATGGCTGATGCTGACCTCGGGCACGTCGGGCGTGCCCAAAATCGTCGGCCACACCCTGGAAGCACTGACCGGCGCGATCGTCGCCGATGGCACGCGCGGTGCCGGCGCGGTGTGGGCGACCTTCTATGACATCCGCCGCTATGGCGGCCTTCAGATCTTCCTGCGCGCCATCGTCGGCGGCGGCTCGATGGTGTTGTCGAGCCCCGGCGAGGCGCTTTCCGATCACGTCGCCCGGCTGCAGGCGCGGGGCGTGACGCATATTTCGGGCACGCCCTCGCATTGGCGCAAATTGCTGATGAGCGGTGCGACATCGAGCTTTACGCCGCGTTACGTCCGGCTGTCGGGCGAGATCGCCGACCAGGCCGTGCTGGATGGCTTGCGCGATGCCTTTCCGGCCGCGTCGGTCGGCCATGCCTATGCCTCGACCGAGGCCGGTGTCGGCTTTGCCGTCAACGACGGCCGCGAAGGGTTTCCCGCCGACATCGTCGGTACCAACCGCGACGGCGTCGAGATGAAAGTGGAAGACGGTTCGCTGCGAATCCGCTCGAAGCGCACGGCGCACGCCTATGTCGGCCGCAAGGCCGCCGAGCTGACCGATAGCGACGGTTTCGTCGATACCGGCGACATGGTGGAACTGCGCGGCGACCGCTATCATTTCGTCGGACGCCGCGGCGGCATCATCAATATCGGCGGCCTCAAGGTTCATCCCGAGGAAATCGAGGCGGTCATCAACCGGCAGCCGGAAGTGCGGATGTCGCGCGCAAAATCGCGGCGCAGCCCGATCACCGGCGGCATCGTGGTTGCCGACGTCATTCTGGCCGACAATGTCGACGCCGGCCGCGGCGACGAAATCCGCGCCCGGATATTGGCGGATTGCAAGGCGTCGCTGGCGCCGCACAAGGTGCCGGCTGTGATAAAATTCGTCGCGGCGCTCGATATTACGGCGGCCGGAAAATTGGCCCGCCACGATGCATAATGTCCTGGTGACCGGAGGCAGCCGCGGCATCGGCGTCGCCATCGCGCGGCGGCTGGCTGCATCAGGCTATCATGTGATCGCGGTAGCGCGGCGCGAAGGCGACGAGCTGAAAGCCGCGGTCGCTGAAGCCGTGAAACAGGGCAGGGGACTGCTTCACTTCAGGCCGTTCGATCTCGGCGAGATCGAGGCCATTCCGGCTTTCGTCAAGGGGCTGCGCGACGAGTTCGGCGCCATCTATGGCCTGGTCAATAATGCCGGGATTGGCACCGAGGGACTGCTTGCCACCATGCACAACAGCGAGATCGAGGCGTTGCTTCGGCTCAACGTGCTGTCGCCGGTGATCCTGACCAAATATGTCGTGCGCCAGATGATGGCCGATGGCGCCGGGCGCATCATCAACATGTCCTCGATCATCGCCAGCACCGGCTATAACGGCCTGTCGGTGTATGGCGCGACCAAGGCGGCCGCGACCGGTTTTACAAAATCGCTGGCGCGCGAGGTCGGCAAGCTCGGCATCACCGTGAATGCGATAGCGCCCGGCTTCATCGACACCGAACTGACCCAGAGCCTGTCGGACGACCAGCGCAAACGGATCGCGAGCCGGAGCGCGCTGCGCCGGCTGCCGGACACCGACGATGTCGCCCGCATGGTGGAATACCTGCTCGGCGACGGAGGCCGTAATATTACGGGCTCCGTGATGACGATCGATGCCGGGAATACCGCCTGAGCGCGGTAGCCTTGCCGCGGCCACGATTGTTCTCTTGATCGTCTCGAAAATGATCCAGGCTTTGACGTTTTTGGCCACAATCAAAAACGATCGTTAAGCCATGCAAACGTTGGCCGTCATTTCAATTCTGGCTCTGATCGCAATCGGTGGGGCGACCTATTCCGATCGGGTGTTGACCAGTCAGCAGGTCGCACAAACGGCGGATTGAAACGGCTTTCGGAGCACTTCTCGGCAGTTGTCCTGGGGGACGCAAGCAATGCTTTCGGTGGATCAAATTCTCAGGCTGATCAGCGTGCCGGCCGTCGTGGCCGCATTCCTGATCGCGTCTCAGGTCTCGGGCGCCGGGATCTTCCAAAAAGCGCCGACGCAAATCACCGGCCAATAACCACCCGCATCCTTCAGCCGGCACCATCGACGGCGCAGGTCGGATTGTGCGAGCTTGAGGCGGTCTACATCGCTTTCAGGAAGCTTTCGCCGGCATCGCAGGGGATGCACTGGTAGGTCAGCAAGTCGAAGCCTGGGTTCCGGGGCTCGATCAGCGCGAGCCTCATCGGTTCGCCGCATTTCATGCAAGGCATCTCGACAGTGGCCTGAAACCTCGTGCATGTCGGCGTCGGCCGGGGTGATCGCAGCATGGTACCTCACCGTTCCAAGAGGCGAATGCAAGCAATTCCATTCGAGAACCTCAACCCCCGAATCATTATGTCCGATTCCGGACCTAATTGGAAGGCGGCCCTATCTCGGCCGGGTTCCAATGGGCCGGTTCCAGCAGACGCTACGGCTTCAGGGTATATTTCTTGCGCAACTCCGCGGCGATCTTGTCGGCGAGCTCCTGCGCATTCTTGGCGTGTTTGGGCGCGGTAACGACCGTGGGGCGCCAGCCCAGCATCGGATCCCGGCGGACCGACACGAACACCCCGCCGATCACCAGACGCTGCAGGATCATGTCCTCCAGTTCGGCGTCGGTCTTTTCTTCCTTGCCCATGCCATAACCTTCTGACCAATGATCAAAAGATACGACTGAGATAATAACGGTGTCACCAAAATGCGATCACAAGGGCGAGATTTTCGATGTGACGGAGGCCCGCCGCAAAGCGGGGGTCCGAGCAGCGGATCAGTGATAACCGATGTCCGACCGCACCTTGCCGCGAAAAACCCAATAGGACCATCCGCTGTACATCAGGATCACCGGTAGCAGCACCAGTGTGCCGACCAGCAGGAACGCCTGGGTCCGATCCGAGGAGGCGGCCTCCGATAGCGTAAAATGATACGGCACGATCATCGGGAACAGGCTGATGGCGATGCCGAGATAGGACAGCACGAACAGCGAAATCGCCCCCGCAAACGGCAGCACTTCGGCCCGGCTCCCCAGCGCGCGCCATGTCATCCATGCGGCTGCCGCCGTTGCGACCGGCACCGGCGCCAGGATCAGCACGTTCGGCCAGCTGAACCAGCGCGCGGCGACGGCGTGATTCGCGACCGGCGTCCAGATGCTGACGATTGCGACGGCTGTCAGTACGCCAATCAGGCAGGCGCGGCCGTGACGGCGCGCGGCGCTTTGAATCCCGCCCTCGGTTTTGAGGATCAGCCAGCCGGCACCGAGCAATCCGTAGCCGAACAGAAGGGCGACGCCTGTCATCACCGAAAACGGCGTCAGGAAGTCGAAGGAATGACCTGAAAATACCCGGCCATCGACTTCAAATCCCTGGATGAAGCTGCCGAGCACCACGCCCTGCGCGAAGGTGGCGATACCTGAGCCATAGCTGAAGGCGCGATCCCAAAATGTTTTGCGTGGGGCATCGCGAAACCGGAATTCGAAGGCCACGCCGCGAAATACCAGCGCCAGGAGCATCACCAGAATGGGAAAATAAACCGCGGGAATGATGATGGCGAAGGCGGCCGGGAACGCCGCCAGCAATCCAAGCCCGCCGAGCACCAGCCAGGTCTCGTTGCCGTCCCAAATTGGCGCGATCGAATTCATGATGGTGTTGCGGGCTTCGGTGTCCGGCGCAAGGCCAAAGAGAATGCCGACACCAAGGTCGAAACCGTCCAGCAGGACATAGAAAAACACCGCCATTCCGAGGATCAGCGTCCAGATCGGAACGAAGTCGAGAACCTGGTTCATCGCGGCGGTCCTCCGCTAACGGCGGCGCCGGCCAGCACGGGAGCCTTGGGCCGTCCGGCCTCGATGGCCGAATCGGACTCATCCAGCGCCGCCGGCCCTTGACGCACCGCGCGCCACATCAACAGCACGCCCGAGGGATACATGAAGAGGTACACGGCCATGTACGCGAGCAGCGAGATCAGGACGTCGGAGCCTCTCAGGGAGGGCGAAACCGACTGCGCCGTGCGGAAAAGCCCGTACACCGTCCACGGCTGGCGGCCGACCTCGGTCACCGTCCATCCGGCGATGACCGCAAAGAACCCGATCGGCGTCATGATCTGGCAGAGCAGGAGAAACAGAGGTGTGTCGGTGAGCCGGCCACGCCAGCGCAGCCACCCGCCAAGCACGACAACGCCGAGCATCAATAGCCCGCAACCGACCATGATGCGAAACGCGAAGAACGGAATCGCGACCGGCGGCCGCTGGTCGGCGGGAAAGTCCTTCAGGCCCTTGACCTCGCCATCCAGTTCGTGGGTCAGGATCAGGCTGCCGAGATACGGCACCTCGATCGCGAAGTGATTGGCTTCGGCCTTTTCGTCGGGAATGCCGAAAAGCGTGAGCGGAATGCCGCGTCCAGTCTCCCAGCGCGCCTCGATCGCCGCCAGCTTGGCGGGCTGGTGTTCGCGGGTGTTGAGCCCGTGCGCGTCGCCGAGCAAGATCTGCAGCGGCACCAGCACGGTCAAAAGCCACAGCGCCATCGACACCATGGTCCGGCCTTCCTCGGGAGACTTGCCGCGCTTGAGGAGATAGGCGCCGGTACCCAGCACGACAAAACCCGTGGTGATGAAAAACGCCACGACGGTATGGCCGAGCCGGTAGGGAAACGAGGGATTGAAGATGACCTGCAGCCAGTCCTTTGGAAAGAAGCGGCCGTCGATCAGCTCAAAGCCGCCCGGCGTTTGCATCCAGCTGTTGGCCGCCAGGATCCAGAACGAGGAGAACAGGGTGCCAAGCGAGACCATCAGCGCCGCGACAAAGTGCGCCCAGCGCGGCACCAGCTTGCGTCCGAACAACAGCACGCCGAGAAACGCCGCTTCGAGGAAAAATGCCGTCAGGCCCTCATAGGCGAACAGCGGCGAGAGGACGTTCGCGGTGGCATCCGCGTAGCGGCTCCAGTTGGTGCCGAACTGGAAGGGCATGATGATCCCGGTGACGACGCCCATGCCGAAGGCGATGGAAAAGATCTTGATCCAGAACATCGAAACGCGAAGGTAGACGTCGCGCCCGGTAAAAAAATTGAAGCCTTCCAGCACCGCGATGAATGCGGCCATGCCGACGGTGAAGGCCGGAAGCAAAATATGCCACCCGATCACCCAGGCGAATTGTAACCGCGAAAGGAAAACCGGATCGAATTGCATTGCCGCTCCGCTGCGTAAAAGAGCCGGCAACTAACTTGATCGATATATTCCTGCGTGATTGTAAATTCATGACCTCTTGACGTTTTCCGATTGGCTTGTCCGATGTCGCGGCAAATCACGGCAACGGCAGCGGGCGGGCGGTGGACCGAAGGTCCACCGCGAAAAGGCCGTGCAGGGCCGGCAAGACGCTCGGTGCTACTGCTTTGCCGCCGTCACCAGCGCGCAGCCGCCATCGCCGAGCGGGCGGTAGGCCTTGTCCCCCGGCACGGTCTCGACGATTTTCAGATAGTCCCACGGCCCCTTGGATTCCTCGGGCTTCTTGACCTGAAGCAGGTACATGTCGCGCAGCACGCGGCCGTCGATCCGCAATTTGCCGTCATGGGTCATGAAATCGTTGATCGGGGTTTCCCGCATCTGCTCCATGACCTTGAGCGGGTCCTTGTTGCCGAGTGCCTTGACGGCTTTCAGGTAATGTATCGTTGCGCTGTAGACGCCGGCCTGCACCATGGTCGGCATGTGCCCGACCTGCTTGATGAAGCGCTGCGAGAAGGCGCGGGTCTGGTCGTCCTTGTCCCAGTAGAATGCCGAGGTGAATTGCAGGCCTTGCGCGGCGTTGAGGCCGAGCGAGTGCACGTCGGTGATGAACATCAACAGCGCCGCGAATTTCTGTCCGCCTTTGGTGATGCCGAATTCGGTTCCCTGCTTGATCGCGGTGGTGGTGTCGCCGCCGGCGTTGGCGAGGCCGATGATATCGGCTTTCGAGGCCTGGGCCTGCAACAGGAAGGACGAGAAGTCCGCGGTGTTGAGCGGCGCATAAACCGCGCCGAGGACCTTGCCGCCGTTCTTCTCGACGACCGCGGCCGTGTCGCGTTCGAGCGCGTGGCCGAATGCATAATCGGCGCCGATGAAAAACCAGCTCTTGCCGCCTTGCGCGACCACTGCCGAGCCGGTCACGGTGGAAAGCGCGTAGGTGTCGTAGTTCCAATGCGCCGCGTAGGGCGAGCAATTCTTGCCGGTGATGTCGGAACTGGCAGGACCATTGAACAGCACGAGCTTCTGCTTCTGCCGGGATACGTCCTCGACCGCGAGCGCGACGGCCGACGAGCCGCCATCGGTGATCATGTCGACGCCTTCGGTATCGTACCAGACCCGCGCGATGCCTGAGGCGATGTCGGCCTTGTTCTGGTGATCGGCGGTGACGATCTCGACCGGCTTGCCGAGCACCGGGCCGAAATCCTCCGCCGCCATGCGCGCCGCGACGCCGGTTCCCTTGCCGGTGATGTCGGCATAGAGCGAGTTCATGTCGCTGAGAACGCCGATCTTGACGCCGACATTTTCCTGGGCCGCGGCGGGCGTAGCGCCCACGGCAAGCGCCATCACGGCAAACGCGAAATACGCAAGCCTCATTGGTCCCTCCCTGACTGTGCCTGATAGCGCTCTTGTCGGCGCGTTGATCGCCACAATCTTACGCCGCAGTCAGCGGAGGGCAAGCGAAGTTAGCCGCGGCTGTGCAGGGACTGCTCGGTTGGTTTCGCTGAAAGCCGGGTTGGGCCTTAAGAACCGGAATGGTCGGGACTGGCCGCCGGCGGATTGGCAACGATAGGGGGCAGGGTCGGTGCGCCCGGCGCCGGGGAAGGCGGGTTGGAAATCAGCGGCTTGTCGGTGTTGTTCGGCGACAATTCGCTGGAGCTGGCGCCGCCCAGGAATTGATCGAGCGTGGACTGGATCTTCTCCTTGACGGAATCCGGGCCGCGGTCGCTCATTTCCGTGTGCTGGAACGGCGTCTTGACGATGTTGATGCCGTCCTTGATGGCCTGTTGTGCGCTGGGCAGCACGCCGGGATCGGTCTTGAAGTTCGGGTCGTTGGAGCGGAACGACAGGATCTTCATCTTTTTGTCGAGCACAAAGGGAACGCGCAGATTATCGAGCGTGACCACCTTGGTGACGATATCGGGATGCTCCATGGCGAAGTACATCGCGGTGTCGCCGCCGTTGGAATGTCCAACCAGCGTCAAATGATCATAATCCGCGTTCGGGTAGCGGCTTTTCAGCTCGCCCAGCACGAACAGGATATTGGCTTCGCCCTTCATGTAGAGGCCCTGGCGGCCGACATACGGCTTGCCCGGTATCGTCATCAACGGCGGATCGGTCGGCAGATCCTGCTGGATGCTGGCGACCAGATAGCCCCTCGCGGCGAGGACATTGGCCAGGAAGGTATACTCGGTGGCCTTGACGGTGTTGCCGTTGCTGATGATCGCGACCGGCAGCTTCCAGAAGCCGTCTTCGGCCTTCATCTCGTAATCGCGCCGCACCGAGAGGTCCACCGAGACCGGCCGCTGCCGCGACGCGTCGAACAAATTGAGCGTCTCGTGCTGGATGCCCCATTTGACCATGGCGAAATAGAGGCCGGCCGAGAGCAGGCTGACACAGACCAGGACGGCTATTCCCCGCTTCATGGCGTTCCTCGATCACGTTTGACTCACCAGATGGTGTACAACGCTTCTTAGTCGATAGCGAACCGGCCCCGGTTAAATTAATTCGGGTCAATGCTGCTGTGCAGCAAATCGAATCGGTTGGTTCATACTCTGGTACGGACCCGTGCAGCGGACGTCCGCCGGTCTAGACTAATTTCCTAGCCGACCTCACTAACTCGTAATTGCGCTGTGCCGTTTTTCGTCACGATCGGCTCGCTAACTCGCCGCACTCTTCGCCGTCGCGGTTTCGGTCGGGTCAGGCCGAACGGCGACATATCTTTTCCTCTGCCATTGCAGGAGTGTTCCGATGCGAGCGGTTTATCTCGCCCCCTTCGCTTTCGCTGTCGCCCTCGTGGCCTCGAATGTTGACGCCGCGGAGACGCCGCGCGACATCAAGGGCCTTTATCTGATGACCGACTATCCCGCGGTCACGGTGAGGCCCGGCACCACTTCGAACATTCCATTGCGGTTGCAGAATTACGGCCTCGGGCCGCAGCGATATCAGCTCTCGGTCAACCGGGGTGCCGAGCGGCTGGACCGCGACGATCCTGGGCGGCGGACAGCCGGTCGCCGCCGCGATGCCGGCGCCGGACGCCAGCGTCGCGCTGCAGCTTCGGCTCGACATTCCGGCCAACGCCAATTTGAACGCGCAGACCCTGACCATCAAGGCGGAAGGGCAGGGCAACCAGGCGACATTGCCGGTCGATGTCGCGCTCGCCAAGGAATTGCCGGCCAAGCTGACGGTGAATGTCGAAACTGCCGGAATTGCGCGGCAGCCCGAAGTCGAATTTCGAATACACCCTCACCATCAAGAACGACAGCGGACGCAATCTGACCGCGAGCTTCGCCGCCAACGCGCCGGCCAATTTCGAGACCTCGTTTACCGAGGCCTACGGCACCCAGGAGCTTTCCTCGATTCCGATCGATGCCGGCCAGTCCAAGGACATCAAGCTGAAGGTGCGTCCGCCCTCTACGATCGACGCCGGGCATTTCCCGGTGCAGGTGACGGTCAAGGCCGAGGATGCTTCGGCCAGGACCGAGGTCGCGCTTGACGTGGTCGGACAGCCGCAGCTCCAGGTCGCCGGCCGTGACGGGCTGTTGAGCGCGACCGCGGTCGCAGGCGAGCAAAGTTCGATCCCGATCGTCGTCACCAACAGCGGCACCGCGCCGGCCGACAATGTCGCGCTGGCCGCGACCGCGCCGACCGGCTGGAAGGTCACGTTCGAGCCGTCCACCATCGACCGGCTGGTGCCGGGCAAGGACACCGAGGTGCAGGCGCTGGTCACGCCGAGCGACAAGTCGCTGGCCGGCGACTACATGACCGCGATCCGCGCCGCCTCGCGCGGCGAGAACGCATCCGGCCAGTTCCGCGTCACGGTCGCGACCTCGACGGTGTGGGGAATGGCCGGCGCCGGCGTGATCGGCGTCGCACTGCTGCTGATGCTGGGTGCGGTTGCGAGGTTTGGACGGCGATGAGCAGCGCGGACAGCACCGCCGCGGCGGCCGGCACATCGTCATCGCGGCGCGCGGTCTCACCAAGAGCTATGGCGGGATCAGCGTCGTTGATGCCATCAACTTCGATATCGCCCGCGGCGAGGTCTTCGGGCTGCTCGGCCCGAACGGCGCGGGCAAGACCACCACGATCCTGATGATGCTCGGCCTGACCGAGATATCTCGGGCGAGGTGAGCGTGCTCGGCCACGATCCGGCGCGCTCGCCGCTGCAGGTCAAGCGCCGGGTCGGCTATCTGCCTGACTCGGTCGGCTTCTACGATCATCTCACGGCGCGCGAAAACCTCGCCTACACCGCCAAGCTGATGGGTCTTGGGCCGGCGGAACGGGCGCGGCGCATCGCAGCAGCGCTGACGCGGGTGCGGCTCGTCCGATGTCGCCGACAAGCGCGTCGCGACGTTCTCGCGCGGCATGCGGCAGCGGCTTGGGCTGGCCGAGATCATCGATCAAGCAGGCCGAGATCGCCATCCTCGACGAGCCGACGTCGGGGCTCGATCCGCAGGCCACGCTCGAATTCCTCGGACCTGATCGGTGAACTCAAGGCCGAAGGCGTCACGGTGCTGCTGTCGTCGCACCTGCTCGATCAGGTGCAGCGGGTGTGCGACCGCGTCGCGCTGTTCCAGGCCGGCCGCATCGTGCTGATGGGCACGGTTGCCGATCTGGCCCGCCAGGTGCTCGGCGCGCGGCTTTGTGGTCGAGGTCGAAGCCGACGGCGCGGGGCTGGCGCGGCGGCTTGCGACGATTCCCGGCGTGACCGGTGTCGAGACGCTGGGCGAGGATCGCTTCCGCATGACCGCCGACCGCGACGTGCGGCCGGACGCGGCCGAGCCGTGGTCGCCGCCAACGGGTCGCTGCGGCGGCTGTCGGTCGACGAGCCCAGCCTCGAGGCGATCTATGCCCGCTACTTTCCAGGGCCAGACCGAACATACAGGGGGAGCGCGTCATGCGGCGTGAGGGTTCGCCCTTCCAGGGCCTTGGCAGCGTGGCGCTCAAGGAACTGGCCGACAATACTATCGAGCGCGCGGATGCTGGTGCTCGAATTGCTGATCGTGCTGACGGCGCTGGCCGCGCTTTACGGCGCGATCGACAGTCTGCGGCAGAACACGGCGGAAGATCCGTTCCTGCTGCTGCGGCTGTTCACGGTCGATCGCGCGCCGCTGCCGTCCTTTGTCGCGATATCTGGGATTCCTGATCCCGCTGATGGCGATCGGACTCGGCTTCGACGCGATCAACAGCGAGCACAACCGGCGCACGCTGTCGCGGATTCTGGCGCAGCCGATCTATCGCGACGCGCTGCTGATGGGAAAATTCCTGGCCGGCCTGGCGACGCTCGCGATCAGCCTGGTGGCGCTGTGGCTGCTGGTGATCGGCCTCGGCCTGATCTTCCTCGGCGTACCTCCGGGCGGCGAGGAGATCGCGCGCTCGCTGGCGTTCCTGGTGATCGCGGTCTTCTATGCCGGCGTCTGGCTCTCGCTGGCGATGCTGCTGTCGATCGTGTTCCGTTCGCCGGCTACCGCCGCGCTGGTCGCGCTCGGCATCTGGCTGTTCCTGACCGTGCTGTGGCCGATGCTGGCGCCGGCGATCGCGCAGGTGATCGCGCCGCCGGATCCGCGCTATGCCATGCTCGGGCTGGACACGCCGGATACCGCGATCTGGGCGCAGACGCTGTCGCGGCTGTCGCCAAACCATCTGTTCGGGGAGGCGATGCTGGCGGTGCTGTCGCCCACCACGCGGTCGCTCGGCCCGGTGTTTCTCGACCAGTTGCGTGGCGCGGTGATGGGCGCGCCGCTGCCGTTCGGTCAAAGCCTGATGATTGCATGGCCGCAAACGGTTTGCCTGATCGCTGGCACGATCGTGCTGTTCGTGGCCGGCTATGTCGTGTTCCAGCGCCAGGAGGTCAGGGCCTAGGGACGTGGGATGGCGGGGACGTGCCTCCAACGTCGCTCGCGATCTCATGGCGCACCCTGCGCGGCACGACACGGCGCGCAGGGTGCGTGTGATTTAAAGGGTATGGCTGCCGAGGCGACAAGGATTTGGGGATTGGCGCTAGCGCCGGCGCGTGACCGCTACGCCGAACAGGAAGGCCACGAACAGGCTCGCCAGCGGCGCTTCGCGGGTGATGGCGCTGATGGTCGAGAGCGGCTGTCCCGGTTGCCGGGCTGCGGCGATGGCGTCGCCGAGGCGATCGACTGCGAGGCGCAGCGTCGCGGTGACCTCCGTGATGGTGCGGGATACGTCGGTCGCCGCATCGATGGCGCGCTCGGCCACGCCCGGTTGCGGCGGCATTGACGGCGGCTCCATGCTCATCCCAGGCTTTCCGCAGGTTCGTTGCAAAAATCGCAAAATCGCAAAGGTCGCAAAAGTCTAATGAGGCCGCTACCTTTGGCTATCTGCGCGTGCGCGTGTTTGCACAGCGGGTCCGTGAAGACCTTTGGCTATCCGCGTCAGCGCCGCTTTTAACGGCGGGTGGCGGCCTCGCAGTAGCAATGCGAGGTCGGGAGGTTTGTTCCCTGGCGATGACGGATTTTGCAAGGAGGTTCTCTGCTTTGCAGCCAATCCGTGAGGCAGGCCGTTGAGCCCGGCGAGCAAATATGGCCATATGCCGTTAGCCCCGTAAGGGCCACAACAGCCGTCACCGCCAGGCGTGGAGGAAGAAATGGCAGCCAAACCGACCGAGCTCGGCGATGCCGAGGCGAAACCGGCGTTGTCGCGCCGGCAAATGTTGCGCGACGGCAGCGCGCTGCTGGGCGGTGTTGCGATCAGTGGCGTCGCCGGCGCACCGGCATCCGCCGAAGGCGCTGCGTCCAACGTGCCGCCGAACATTCCGGAATGGATGAAGGCGCCCGGCGATCCCATGGGCAGCCAGCCCTATGGCACGCCGTCGCCGTTCGAGAAAGGCGTCGTCAAGAACATCTCGAACAAGCTGCCGCAGTATATTTCGGCTTCGGGGCGGACGCCGATCGGGGATCTCGACGGCATCATTACGCCGAACGGGTTGTTCTACGAACGCCATCACGGCGGCGTGCCGACCATCGATCCGGAGCAGCACCGGTTGATGCTGCACGGGCTGGTCGATCGCCCGATGATCTTCACCATGGAGGATATCCGGCGCTTTCCGTCGCAATCGCGGATTCACTTCCTCGAATGCTCCGGCAATCCGGTCTACACCAAGCCGTACGGCAAGACCGCATCCGACCTGGTGGGTTTGCTGAGTTGCGCGGAGTGGACCGGGGTCAGTCTCAAACTCGTGCTCGAGGAAGCCGGGCTTCGCCCCGAGGCCAAATGGCTGGTCGCCGAAGGCGCCGATGCCGCGGCACTGACGCGCAGCATCCCGATCGAAAAATGCCTCGACGATGCCATGCTGGTCTATAGCCAGAACGGCGAACGGCTGCGTCCGCAGCAAGGCTATCCGCTGCGCCTGCTGCTGCCGGGTTTTGAAGGCAACATGAACGTGAAATGGCTGCGCCGGCTGAAGGCCGTGACCGAGCCGGCCTATTCGCGCGAGGAGACCTCGAAATATACCGACCTGATGCCGGACGGCACGGCGCGTGAATTCACTTTTTACATGGAAGCGAAATCCATCATCACCCGGCCGTCCGGCGGACAAAAGCTCAAGGACAAGGGTTTTTGCGAGATCACGGGCATTGCCTGGAGCGGGCATGGCAAGGTCAGGCGCGTCGACGTCTCGGTCGATGGCGGCAAGAACTGGCAGGAAGCGGCCTTGCAGGACCCGGTGCTGACGCGCGCGCTGACCCGCTTCCGGCTGCCCTGGCAATGGGACGGACAGCCGGCGGTGATCCAGAGCCGCGCGATCGACGAGACCGGCTATGTGCAGCCGACCTTCGCCGAACTGCTCGCGGTGCGCGGCGAAAACTCGTTCTACCACAACAACGCTATCCAGCCGTGGCGCATCGACGCGCAGGGGCAGGTGACCAATGCGAACGCGTGATCTCGCTTGTTGTGCCGGTTCTGCTCGCGCTGGGCTGGCCCGCCTGTGCGCCAAACGTCATGGCCATTACGGCATCGGGCGCGCCGCGACGGACGCGGAAATCGCCGGCTGGAATATCGATATCGGCCGCAACGGCGAAAACCTGCCGCCGGGCAGCGGCACCGTCGCGCATGGCCGCGAGGTATTCGCGCAGCAATGCGCGGCATGCCATGGCGAGCAAGGGCGAGGGCGGCGTCGGCGACCGTCTGGTCGGCGGCCAGGGCACCATCGCCACCGCAAAGCCGATCAAGACCGTCGGCAGCTATTGGCCCTATGCGCCGACGCTGTTCGATTACATCCGCCGCGCCATGCCGCAGAACGCGCCGCAGTCGCTCGGCAATGACGACGTCTATGCGGTGTCGGCCTATATCCTCAACATGAACGGCCTGTTGCCGCCGGACGCCACGCTCGACGCGAAGACGCTGAGCGCGATCAAGATGCCGAACCGCGAAATGTTCACCGGCGATCCCCGGCCCGACGTCAAAAATCCGGCCTGCGAAAAGGGTTGCTGAACGAGGTTCCGACATCCGTAGCGCGCATCGCCATCCAGCCGCAATTCGCCGGCGGTGACGCTATGAGGGACTCAATTGTAGTGGGCTCCACACCCAGGTATCGTTTGGCAGACCAGCTGCCTTAGCATCGGCTTCAAGTTTTTTTGCTGCTTCATATGTGAGATTCTCGCCGATCACCACGCGATACCGACTATCTCCGCCAACCGGCCCGCAAATTTTTGCCTGAAACTTACCAGAATATGTTCGCTGTATCGCCTGGACGTCGCTGATAGCCGTCTGGACTGCAAGATTTGAGCTAACAACAACAAACCATCGATCGTCAGGCAGAATGCCGAAGACCCCTCTGATGATTTGTTGCGACACGGTTGAATCTCGCTTCAGACAGTCTTCTATTTGGACCTCCGCTGGCGGAGCGCTATTGGTCGGTCGTGCCGTTTGGGCGAAGGCAGTCCCGACGATACTCGGTATTAGATATCCCACTCGAGGCTTCAAGTTCTGCGATTGGGATACTCCGTTTATGATGCCAATAAGCAGAGCCAGCGCAGCGACTCCTAATTGAGCGCGCACCCGGTCTTCCCTGCGCCCTTGCTTTTGGGGGCGGAGCGATCTTGCAAACCTCGGGCAAAAGCCTGTCGCGAGAACGAGCAGGTATGCCCGTAGCCCGGATGAGCGAAGCGACATGCGAGGATCGCCGCCCCGGATGTCGCTTCGCTCATCCGGGCTACGACGCTACGGCGAGGCCAATCAGTCGTGGACCTGACCGTATCTGTTCGAATACGCTGCGCCGTCATCGCAACGCCAAGCCAGGATATCAGTAACCGTGACCAGAACCGACAGTATCGACCGCGTCAGCCAGCATTTTCAGTCCGGCGAATTTCTGGCCGAACTCGGCCGCAGGGTTGCCTATCCCACGGAAAGTCAGAACGCCGGCCGGGAAGAAATATTGCGCGCCTATCTTGAAGAGGGGCTGAAGCCGATGCTTTCGGAGCTTGGCTTCACCACGAAACTGGTCGAGTTGGCCAAAGGCAAACGACCTTATTTGCTGGCGGAGCGCATCGAAAACGCGGCGGCGCCGACCGTCCTGAGCTACGGCCATGGCGACGTCGTCGACGGCATGGCGGGCGAATGGCGCGACAATCTCGATCCCTGGAAACTGACCACCAAAGGCAATCGCGTCTATGGCCGCGGCAGCGCCGACAACAAGGGGCAACACTCGATCAACCTGGCGGCGCTGCGCGCGGTGCATCAGGCCCGCGGCGGCAAGCTCGGCTTCAACGCCAGGTTCATCATCGAGATGGGGGAGGAGATCGGATCGCCCGAGCTGGCCGAGGTCTGTGCTGCTCACCGCGACGAACTCGCCGCCGACGTGTTCATCGGCTCCGACGGGCCGCGGCTGTCGGCCGACCGCCCGACGATATTTCTGGGCTGCCGCGGCGGTCTGAGGATCCACCTCGATGTCGAGTTGCGCGAGGGCGGCCATCACTCCGGCAATTGGGGCGGTGTGCTGGCCAACCCCGCGACCATCCTCGCCAGCGCGATCGGTTCGCTGGTCGATCGCCAGGGCCATCTGTTGCTCGAGGAAATGAAGCCGCCGCGGCTGTCGAACCAGATTCGCGCCATGCTCGCCGACGTCAAGGTCGAGCCGACGGCGGACGAGCCGGCACTGTCGCCGAACTGGGGCGAAGATGGCCTGTCGCCAGCGGAGCGGCTTTATGCCTGGAACACGCTCGAGGTGCTGGCGATGTCCTCGGGCAATATCGACAAGCCCGCGAATGCGATACCCGGCATTGCGCGCGCCGTGCTGCAGCTTCGCTTCGTGGTGGGCACTGATATCGACAAGGTCGTTCCGGCGATCCAGCGGCACTTCGACAAAAACGGGCTTGCCATGGTCAAGGTGCGCGCCGCGCCAGAGTTTTGCCGCGTCGCGGACCGATCTCGAAAATCCCTGGATCAAATGGACGGCGGACTCGATCCGGCAGACCACCGGCAAGGAGCCCGCGGTGTTGCCGAATTTTGGCGGCTCGTTGCCCAACGACGTGTTTTCCGACGTGCTCGGATTGCCCACGATCTGGTTGCCGCATTCCTATCCCGGCTGCTCCCAGCATGCGCCCGATGAGCACATCCTGCTCTCCGTGACGGAGGAGGCGCTGAATTTGATGGCCGGGTTGTTCTGGGACCTCGGAGAGCTGCAGCGTCCGCTCTAAAAATGCACTTGCCTGATACCCAGCATGACCGTCGCAGGCGGACCGGCGCCAACCTGCAAAAGAACCTGTAAGATTGGCGTAAGCCTCGCGCCGGTGGAACATTCGCCGCCGCCATCATTTCTATGCATTTCGTTCAGAGCCTATTCAGGCGGATTCGGTCAGATTGGTCGCGGGAACTCGCAGCGTCCACACAGATTGTCAGATCGATGATTGAACCAGGCCATCGAAACAAGCCGGGGCGTTGCCGGGCAAGGGCTGCGGCATCCTGCGCCGCCGCGCTGGTCGCGATGAACGGCCTCTTGAACATGGCCGCCGTGCAGGCCGCCGAGCTCACGCCGCGCGACATGGCGCTGCTGGATAGACTGACATGGGGCATCAGTGCGTCCAGCGCGGCGCATCTGCAGGCGATCGGCACCGAGCGCTGGCTTTCCGAACAACTGCACCCGGGACCGGACAATCCGTTGCCCGAGCGCGCCCAGGCGCAAATCGAGGCGATGCCCGGCGTTCACAAATTTCCGTTCGATATCGCCGTCGAATTCGAACAGCAGGGCAAGACCGCCAACCAGACCGTCGATCCCGACCAGAAGAAGGCCGCGCAGCAGGCGTTCCAGCAGGCGATGAACGACCGGGCCAAACAGGCTGCGGCGCGCAGCATCCTGCGCGCGCTCTATGCGCCCGACCAATTGCGCGAGCGCATGACCTGGTTCTGGTTCAACCATTTCAACGTGCATCAGTACAAGGCCAACCTCCGCATGCTGGTCGGCGACTACGAGGACCGCGCGATCCGGCCGCTCGCGCTCGGCCATTTCCGCGATCTGCTGAGCGCGACGCTGCGTCATCCGGCGATGCTGCGCTATCTCGACAATGCCGATAACGCGGCCGGCCATCATCAACGAAAACTACGCCCGCGAGATCATGGAACTGCACACCATGGGCGTCGGCTCCGGCTACACCCAGAACGATGTCGAGGAGCTGGCGCGCATCCTGACCGGCGTCGGCATCGACCTCAAGCCGGAAGATCCAAAGCTCAAGCCGGAACTGCAAGTCGCAGCTGGTGCGCGACGGCGCGTTCGAATTCAATCCGGCCCGCCACGATTACGGCGACAAGATTTTCCTCGGCCAGACCATCAAGGGCAGCGGGCTCGCCGAGGTCGACGAGGCCCTCGACATCCTGCTGCGCCATCCCGCGACCGCGCACCACATCTCGCGCGCCAGATCGCGACGTATTTCGTCTCGGACAATCCGCCGGAGGCGCTGGTCGAGCGGATGGCGCAGACGTTCAAGCGCACCGACGGCGATATCGCCGCGCGTGCTGGCCACGATGTTCCATGCGCCGGAGTTCGCGGCGTCGCTGAAGCCCGCGCAAGTTCAAGGACCCCGTGCACTACGTGCTCTCCGCGGTGCGCCTCGCCTATGACGACAAGGTGATCCTCAACACGCAGCCGATCCAGAACTGGCTCAACCGGCTGGGCGAGGGGCTGTTCAATCACGAGACGCCGGACGGCTATTGCCATGATCGTCGGCGTCTGGAACGGGCCGGGCAGATGATGACGCGGTTCGAGATCGCCCGGCAGATCGGTTCGGATTCCTCCGGCCTGTTCAAGCCGGAAGGGCCGAATGCGGTCGATCAGCCGGCCTTTCCGCTGATGCAGAATGCGCTCTACTTCAACGGATTGCGGCAGACGCTTGGCCCGACCACGCTGGCGGCGCTGGACCAGGCCATCTCGCCGCAGGACTGGAACACGCTGTTCCTGTCCTCGCCCGAGTTCATGCGCTAACCGCCACCGGAAGAGAGATCGCACCATGAACCGCCGCGATCTGATCAAGGCCTTTGCAGCGCTGGCTCCGATGACGGTCGGCCGGCCGCGTCTGGGCCGCGCCCGCGACCGACGCGCGGCTGCTGGTGGTGTTTTTGCGCGGCGCCTACGACGCCGCCAATATCGTGATGCCGATCGTCAAGCGACTTCTACTACAGCTCGCGGCCGACGCTCGCGATCGCGAAACCCGACGCCGGCAATCCCAATGCGGCGCTGCCGCTGGACGCCGACTGGGGCCTGCATCCGGCGTTGCGCGACAGCATCTATCCGCTGTGGGGCAAGCGCGAGATCGCCTTCGTGCCGTTCGCCGGCACTCGGACGACCTGACGCGCAGCCATTTCGAAACCCAGGACACGATCGAGCTCGGCCAGGCCGTCGGCGGCACGCGCGACTATCGCTCCGGCTTCATGGCCGGCTCGCGACGGAGCTGGCGCGCGCCAAGCCGATCGCCTTCACCGACCAATTGCCGCTGACCTTCCGCGGCGAGTCGCCGATCCCCAATATCGCGCTGAACAATGTCGGCAAGCCCGGCGTCGACGATCGCCAGGCCAGGCTGATCAAGGAGATGTATGCGCAAAGCGATCTCGCGACCTCGGTGTCCGAAGGCTTCCGGGTTCGCGACGACGTCTATCGCGCGATCTCCGAAGAGATGACGGCGGCCAATCGCGGCGCGGTGTCGCCGCACGGCTTTGAATTGTCCGCGCGGCGCATCGGCCGGCTGATGCGCGAGCAGTTCAATCTGGGCTTTGTCGATGTCGGCGGCTGGGATACCCACGTCAATCAGGGCGCCGCGACCGGCTATCTGGCCGACCGCATCGGCGAGCTCGGCCGCGGTTTGGCGGGATTCTGCCGAGGAGATCGGGCCCGCCGGTTGGAACGACACCGTTGTCGTCGTGATCTCCGAGTTCGGCCGCACGTTCCGCGAGAACGGCGACCGCGGCACCGATCACGGCCATGGCAGCGTCTATTGGGTGATGGGCGGCGGCATCAATGGCGGCCGGATCGTCGGCGAGCAGATCAAGGTCGAGCAGCCCCATCTGTTTCAGAACCGCGACTATCCGGTTCTCACCGACTATCGCGCGATGTTCGCCGGCCTTTTCCAGCACATGTTCGGGCTGGAGCAGGCAAGCGTTCAGCGGATTTTTGCCGGCGCGCAGCCGGCCGAACTGGGCCTGGTATGACCGGACCAGGTCGGTCCTATTGCTGCGGGATGTCCTTGATCACGGGACCTCTCGGGGCCGGCGCGGCAGCCGGCGCGACGGGAGCTGGCTGTGCTGCCGGCTTGGCCGATTTGCTGCTTCCGGGAGGTACAAAGTAGAATGCGGCGGCAAGTACCGCGAGCGCGACGATGGCACCGAGAATGCCGGCGGTTTTTTCGGTTTCCATTTTCGTGTCCCTCGCGTCACCTTACCAGATTTCCTGGTCCGGGAATGACCTTGAATTCCGGTTGCCGTCGATTTCTACCAGTAGATCACGCCCGGCAGCAATGCGATCGGGTAGCCGGGCCCGCGTCGCTTGGCTGTCGCAAAGCAAAGCGATATTTCTCTGACGCCAATCTCGGCCGGCGGTGCTATGGACCTTTCCGGCGGGTCGGCTGTTGAATTGTTTTGGGACCAGGCGGCAAACACATTGAGCGAAAATCCAACTGACGAAGTCGGCAACGAGGCGCGGCAGCCGCCGCAGGGCAGCCTGCCGGTTCTGGGGTTGACGGCGCTCGGTATCGTGTTCGGCGATATCGGAACGAGCCCGCTTTACACCTTCAAGACCATCCTCGGTACGGCCGAAGCGCCGTCGGATCCGGCCACGGTGCTGGGCGCGCTTTCGCTGGTGCTGTGGACGCTGTTCATCATCACGACGGTCAAATACGTGCTGTTCGCGATGCGCGTCGACAATGACGGCGAGGGCGGCATCCTCGCTTTGATGGCGTTGCTGGGCGTCAAAAAACAGCAGCGGCCGACCATCGTGGCGTTCGGCCTGTTCGGCGCCGCGCTGATTTACGGCGACGGTGCGATCACGCCGGCGATCTCGGTGCTGTCGGCGCTCGAGGGCCTCAATATGGCGACGCCTGCGGTGCAGCCCTATGTGGTGCCCGCGGCGGTCGTGATCCTGCTCGCGCTGTTTGCGATCCAGTCGCAGGGAACGGCCAGGATCGGGCACTTCTTCGGCCCGGTGATGCTGCTGTGGTTCGCGGCGATCGCGCTGATGGGGATTTCCGGCATCGTGCAGCATCCGGCGGTGTTTGCCGCGCTCAATCCGGTCTATGGCCTGACCTATCTGTTCTCGCACGGCGTGACCGGCTTCCTGGTGCTGGGCGCGGTGTTTCTCTGCGTCACCGGCGCCGAGGCGCTCTATGCGGATATGGGGCATTTCGGCCGGGGACCGATAAAACTCGCCTGGTTTGCGATCGTGTTTCCGAGCCTGATCCTGAACTATGCCGGGCAGGCGGCGATGGTGCTCGAGGGTACGCCGACCGACGGCAATATTTTCTTCCGGCTGTGCCCTCCGATGTTGCTGATCCCGCTGATCGTGCTGGCGACGATCGCGACCATCATCGCGAGCCAGTCGATCATCACCGGCGCCTTTTCGATGACGCGTCAGGCGATCCAGCTCGGCTGGCTGCCGCGGCTGCGGATCAAGCAGACCTCGTCGGAAGGCTATGGCCAGATCTATGTCGGCGTCGTCAACTGGCTGTTGATGATCGTGACCGTTGGCCTGGCGATCGGTTTCGGCAAATCGGACAATCTGGCCGCTGCCTACGGCATCGCGGTTTCGCTGACGATGCTGATGACGTCGGCGCTGCTGTTCATCGCGATGCGCGATATCTGGCAATGGAATCTGCTGGCGGCGGGCGCGGTGGCGGCGTTTTTCCTGGTGATCGACAGCGCCTTCTTCCTCGCCAATCTCACCAAGATCGCCGACGGCGGCTATGTGCCGTTGCTGCTCGCCATTGCGATCTACACCGTGATGTGGATCTGGCACCGCGGCTGGGCGGCGGTGGTGGCGCGGATGCACGAGAAGCTGATTCCGGTCCCGGAGTTCATGCAGATCATCCAGGCTAAAAACATTCCGCGGGTGCCGGGCACCGCCGTGTTCCTGACCCGGGCCGAGCGCGACACGCCACCGGTGATGCAGTGGCATGTCCGGCATAACCGCGCCTTGCACGAACATCTGTTCGTGCTGCGCGTCGAGATCCTGCCGGTGCCGTGGCTTGTGTCCGGCCAGCGCATCACGATCGAGGAGATCGTACCGAATTTCTGGCACGCCGAAGCGCGCTTCGGCTTCATGGAACGCCCTCACATTCCCGAATTGCTTGCCGCGGGCAAATCGCTGGGCTGCACCGTCGATCTCGACGACGTCACCTATTATGTCGGCCACGAGACGGTGATCGGCCGCGAGGACGGCGGGGGCCTGCCCGCGTGGCAGGAGGCCTTCTTCGCCGTGATGGAGCGCAACGCCATTCACGTCAGCGACTTCTTTAGTCTTCCGTCCGATCAGGTCGTCGAGATCGGGCGGCAGATTTCGATTTAGGCGATCTAATCTGCCCTCATCCAATTCATATTCACGGTGCTCTGCATATTGTTTTCCCCAGGATTTCGAACTCGACCAAGCCGGCCAAGGTGGACGCCAAGCTCTGATTTGAGCGGGGTCGAATCGGCTGTTCGAGCGACTCCGGCCGCCTGGGTCGCCGCCGCGACCGACCGCTTCACCTTGCGTTAAGGTTGCATCCTTGCAACCGGGGGCGGCCCATTGCAGGATCGCCGCGGGGTCGACATTGTCCCAGATAGTGTTGTTGCTGACCGCCGGGAGCAGGGCTATCAATGATGCGGTCGTCGATTAGAAGGCAGATCCTCGGCATCGCTGTCGGGCTGATCGTCCTCATGGTCATTGTCTCGGCATTGTCGACGGAGCTGACCAGGAAAGTCGCCCATCAGCTCGATGAGCTGACGACGAAATATTTCGAGGCCAACAATCATTTGGCGCGGATGCAGGCGGATTCGCTTGAGCGGTCGCTCGAGTTGCGCCGGATGGTCATCGCCAAGATGCAGTCGCCGCCCGACGAGGACGGTTTCGCCGAGCGCAAGCAGCGCTATGAAGCGGCCGGTGTTGCCATCGGCAAGGAAGCCAGCGCCATTCATGTTTTGATCAACGCCATCATCGATGACCTCACCACTGAATCGGACAATGCCGCGCTGGGGCGGATCGATAGCCGGATCGAGGACACCAACAAGGACGTCCTGCGCTATCTCGACGAAGAACACGACCGGCTGTTTCCGCTGCTGGAAGCCAAAACCCAGGATTTCGCGGAAATCCGAAAAAGCCTCGCCCGCATCGATACGCTGCGTGACGAACTCAATCAAAGGATCGATGGCATTCGCGCCGATATGATGACGCAGGTCCGTAGCGATGCCGCACTGACGATGCGGGATCAGCAGAAGAACATCGCGATATCGGCTCTTTTGACCGCGCTGGCCGCGATCCTCGGATTGACGTTCTCGATGTTCGTCAGCTCCGGCATCACGCGGCCGGTCCGCCGGCTGCTGGAAGGTACCCGTGCCGTGGAGGCGGGGCAGCTCGACGGATCGATCGACATCACGACGCGGGACGAGATCGGACAGTTGACCGCGGCCTTCAACGCCATGGTCGCGCGCTTGCGCCGCAACGAGAAGATGCGGGAGACCTTCGGCCGCTACATCGATCCGCGGGTGGTGGAGACACTGGTGGATCGTCCGGCGCTGGCCGCAACCGACGGCCAGCGGCGCGTGATGACGGTTCTGTTCTGCGACATGAAGGGATTTACCAGCCTGAGCGAGGGCATGACCCCGCAGGGCCTGGTCAAGGTGATGAACCACTTCCTAACCGCGATGTCGGAGCAGGTTCGAACCCATCACGGCGTGATCGACAAATATATCGGCGATGCCGTGATGGCCTATTGGGGACCGCCATTCACCGAGAATGGCGAGGACGCGCGGCTGGCAAGCCTCGCGGCGATTGGAATGCTCGGCCGCATCGCGGCGCTGCGGACCGAACTACCCGAATTGCTCGGTGTGCGCGCCGCCGGCTCCGAATGCGACGTGCGCATCGGCATCGCGACCGGCGAGGTCCTGGTCGGCAGCATCGGCTCGGAATTCATGATGAGCTACACCGTGATGGGCGATGCCGTGAATTCTGGCGTCGCGGCTGGTCGGCGCCAACAAGGTCTACGGCAGCCGCTGCCTGATTTCCGAGTTGGCGAAGGCCGCCGCCGGCGATGCGATCGAAACGCGCGAGGTGGACCGGCTGGTGGTGGCCGGTCAAACCCGTTCCGAAACGGTGTTCGATATCCTGGCCGGCAAGGGCGAACTCACACCGGCGCAATCCGTGCTGCGGGATCGCTATGCCGAGGGACTTGCGGCCTATCGCGCGCGCCGCTGGGACCAGGCACGGATTGCCTTCCGTGCGGCGCTCGAAGCCGTCCCCGGTGATCAACCCGCACAAGTCTTCGTCAAGCGAGTGGAAGATTTTGCAGCAAATCCGCCACCCGGGGATTGGGACTGTGCGTGGCACTTCGAGCATAAGTGATCGCTGTCACCGTCGGATGCGCCGGCTCAAACGGCTGCGGCAAATCCAGGCGGTATGCTGCCCGTCAAAAACGAGGCGAGGTACATCTTTCCGAGAACATGCTTGGTCTCGGGTGTACCGGGCCTGAGTCGTCGGTGGCGGATCGCCTGCCGAAATTCGGCAACGCTCGGTGCTGTCAGATCAGTATCGGCGCTGGTCCACGAGGCCGCCGCGGAAGCGCTGAGCAGAACGCCGGCGTAATAGAGCCGGGTGAGGGCGCGTACCGGATTGAGCCGATCGCGAAGCATCTCATCCGGCGCCCGGCCAAGCCAGGCCTGTAGCAGCACTGCCTCGAGCTCCGGCGAGGGCGCGAAACTATCGAGCAGGATCGCGACGTCGACGAGGGGATCGTTGCGATAGGCGGACTCCCAGTCGATCATCCAAAGGCGCTTGCCATCGTACAGGATGTTGCGCGGCAAGGGATCGTTGTGGCTTGAAACCGATTTTGCGGGGTCCCATACATAGGCTTCGCCGATCCCGGCGAGATGGTCGGTATGGATATCGAGCACTCCCGGCGCAAAGAGTCCTGTCCGGCACACATGGGCCCATAGCCGCGCAACGATGTCGGGATATTCGACAAATCGTGGAAAGGGCGAAGTTTTCTGCACGCGGGCAAGCATCGTTCCCAAGGCCCGTGCCAACCCGTCAGCGCCGCCCGGATAGGTTTCCAGCGGCCGCTCCTCGATAAAGTCCATCACCACAATGCGGGCCGCCTCATCGATGCCGTAGATCACAGGCGCGATCCCCGCCTCGGCCGCGATGCGCATGGAGAGGTATTGGTGCGGATTGCGCAGCGGACTGGCAGGACCTTCCATCCGCAACAGATAGCGCCGATTGCCAATCTCGATCCGAAAGGCCAGGGCGCCGGATGCTCCGCCCGTCACAGGCGCAATCACGCCGATGTCGGCGGCGCCAAAGGCTCCGACCAGCACGGCGCGCGCGGCGTCGCGGTGCTCGGCTGGCAATATGACAAAAGGATCGCTGGTCATCGCGTTCCCTATCACGCGATGCCTAGCCGGTCACGGATGACCCGATCAAGGCGACGACGGCCAAAGCCATCAGCGCCGTGCCGACCCAGCCGAGCGCGATCAACCAGGAGGTGGCCTTGAACCGGCCCATCAGCCGTGGATTGGCGACGATCACCATCATCATCGCCATGATCGGCACCGCGACGATGCCGTTGAGCACGGCGCTCCACACCAGCATGTGGATGGCGTCGATGCCGGTAAAGCCAAGTCCGAACCCGATCACGGTAGCGGCGGCGATGATCGTGTAGAAGCCGACGGCGTCAGGGGCCTTGGCCTCGAGCGTTGCATGCCATCCGAATGCCTCGGATACGCCGTAAGCGGCCGAGCCGGCCAGTACCGGGATCGCGAGCATTCCGGTGCCGATGATTCCGAGGGCGAACAGCAGGAAGGTGAAATTGCCCGCCAGCGGCCGCAACGCCTCGGCCGCCTGGGTTGCCGAATTGATGTTGGTGATGCCGCCGGCGTTGAGCACCGCGGCGGTCGTCAGGATGATGGAAAACGCAATCACGTTGGAGAAAATCATTCCCACTGTGGTATCGATCCCGATGCGGTCAAGCTCGGTGGAGCCGCCCCGGGTCAGCTCGCGGAGCGGCCGACGGATCTTGCCCAGGTTCATTTCCTCGACTTCCTGGGAAGCCTGCCAGAAAAACAGATAGGGGCTGATGGTGGTGCCGAGAACGGCGACCACCATCAGGAAATAGTCGGTATTGATCGTGGCTTTGGGCCAGATTGCGGCCAACAGCGCGGTGCTCCACGGAATTTTCACGGTCAGCGCTGTCGCCACATAGGCGAACAGCGTCAGCGTCATGAATTTCAGCACCGGCGCGTAGCGGCGATAGGGGACGAAGACCTGCAGCAGGGTGGAGGTGGCGGCAAAGATCAGCGCATGTTCGTGATCGAGGCCGCCGATCACCAGCGAAAGCGATTCACCCATCGCGGCGATATCGGCCGCGATGTTGAAGGTGTTGGCGGCAACCAATAGAAAGATCAGCCCGAGCACCAGCCAACGCGGCGCCAGCTCCATGACATTGGCGGCGAGGCCCTTGCCGGTGACCCTGCCGATCCGGGCGCTGACGAGCTGGATGGCGATCATGAAAGGCGTGGTGAGAAATACCGTCCAAAGCAGGCCGTAACCGAACTGGGCGCCGGCCTGCGAATACGTCGCGATACCCGACGGATCGTCATCCGCGGCGCCTGTCACCAGCCCCGGGCCCAGCAACCGAAGCACGATGTTGCGAGGCTTCTTGACTTCCGGGCGGCTGGGTTCGGCCATCAAATGCCTGGGTGCTTGGGAATTAAGTTGAATCAGCAGACGCGAGTTGACAACGACAATCGTTATTTTGCCCCCGCGATCAAGCAAATCCTGACCGGCCGATGCGCGGTCGCGAGGAGAAATTGGGCGCAAGGGTCTACAGCAGGCAATGCCAGACTGCGGCGCAAGTTCCGTCAGCCGCGCGGCCGGCAAAACGAGGAGGCCGCCCAGCTAAGGCGGCCTCCGGATTTACAAGATTATCTTTCCCACCAGAACCATTCGGCATGCGACTTGCGCCAGTCCGCATGACGCTGCTCGTTCTTGCCGATCAGGATGCCGAAGCGGACGCAGGCTTTCCGATCGCCCTTATCGCAAAGCTGGTGGAATCCGAGCATTTCCGCCTCGACGTTACTCTGGGCGTGTGCGGGCGTTG
Source organism: uncultured Alphaproteobacteria bacterium (assembly GCA_963699465.1). Lineage (GTDB taxonomy): Bacteria > Pseudomonadota > Alphaproteobacteria > Rhizobiales > Xanthobacteraceae > Bradyrhizobium. Next base: position 26,253 of record CAVOTZ010000004.1, on the reverse strand, counting down.
CGACCATCGCTGTCGTAGCTGAAATTCCGATAGCGATCGCCATCGCCGCTATTAAAGGCTTCAAGATCATGTTTTCTCCTGTTAGTGCAGCCCCGGCGAAAGCTATGGCTGGAAATCTGAACCCAATCTGAACCGGGACCCGCCGGTTTTCGCTCGCTTCGGAACTGGTGTTACCAAACGTTTCGGGTCATCATGGACCACAAGCCGCCGCGAAAAACCTCTTGCAAAGGTGGCGCAACCGGGGATGACGACGCCATGCGCGATCGACAATGGTCCAGACGCGAGGTGCTGAAGGCTTCTACCGCGCTGGCGGCGACCGCCGTGTTCGCCGAACCGGTGATGGCTGCACCGCCGCCGCCGGCCAGCGTGACGCCCGAACTGATCGAGGCCGCGCGCAAAGAAGGCAAGCTGTCCTATTATTCCGCGCTGGAGCTCAATGTCGCGGAGCGGTTGGGCAAGGCGTTCGAGGCAAAATATCCGGGCATCGCGGTCCGCGTCGAGCGCTCTGGCGCCGAGCGGATTTACCAGCGCATCGCCCAGGAGCAGGGCAGCGGCATCGACGCGGTCGATGTCGCCAACAGCACCGACCCCGCGCATTATCTGGACTGGAAAAGCAAGGACTGGCTGGCGCCTTATTTGCCGGATGACGTCGCCAAATACTTTCCAAAGGATCAGTTCGACCCGGATGGGACCTACGCGACGTCCTGCGCCTGGATGGAGGCGATCGGTTACAACACCAATCTGGTCAAGCCGGAGGACGCACCCAAAAGCTATGCCGACCTGCTCGACCCCAAATGGCTGGGCAAGATCGTCAAGGCGCATCCCGGCTATTCCGGCGCGATCATGACAGCGACCTTCGTGCTGTCGCGCGATCTCGGCTGGTCGTATTTCGAGAGTCTCGCCAAACAGAAGGTGATGCAGGTGCAGTCGGCGGCCGATCCGCCGAAGAAACTGCTGCTCGGCGAGCGCGCCGTGATGGCCGACGGCAATGATTACAACCTGCTGCTCGCCAAGGACGAGGGCAAGCCGGTCGAGGTAGTCTATCCCGCCGAAGGCGCGCCGCTCATCATCGTGCCATCCGGCGTGTTCCGCAGCGCTCCCAATCCCAATGCCGCACGCCTGTTCCAGAGCTTCTATCTGAGCGTTGAAGGGCAGCAACTGCTGGTCGACAATTACGGGCTTCGGTCGTTCCATTCGCAAGTCAAGGAAAAGCCCGGCCATCCGCCATTGGCCTCGCTGAAATTGCTCAAATCCGATCCGGCGGCCGTGCTGGCGCAGAGCGAGGATATCAAGGCGCGCTACGCAAAACTGTTCAAGGTGTGACTTATCGGGGCGCGCCGGTCACGGACCAATCAGGCAAAAAAGGCCCGCCATGAGGCGGGCCATTTTTTTGCGCGAATCCCGCTCGAATGAGTTGCTTGCGAAGTTGTTCCCCGCAAGCAGACGGTTTTAATGACGTCGCGAACCGGGAACCTTCGCCGCCGTCATGATTTATTTTGGACAGCTTCACTCCACTAGGTTTGTGCAATGACCGATGCTCATGCAATAGCCAAGACTGCGATGCGAAAGATACCGAGGATCCATGGTCCTCTTGTCGTCGCTATGGCGGTCGCGGTGTTTGGTATCGTGGCGATGCTGCTGGTCGATCATGGTCCGTGGAACAAGCCGCATTTAAGGACGGCGCTGATCAATTACGGCACCACGACCGCGGCGGCTCAGGCGGCCGGCGCAAAGGTGACGCCGACTGTGGCGAAGCCGGCGATCGAACCGGAGCCTCCCGGACCGAAGCCCGCGCAACCCGCGAACGACGTTGCTCCATAATAGGCGCGCGCTGCAGCCTCAGCGGATGCTGACGAACCCGCCCCAGAGTCCAGCAAGAATGGCGGCGGCCAGGACATAAGACGGGCTGTCGCAAAATGTGCTGCCGTATCGGCACATCTCGACGCCCCAACTGCCGATTTCATGGTTGCCGGCGGCGTAGAACAGACCAGCCAGCACGGCGAGCACGGCGGCCGCGAAATACATCGGACATCCTCCATTCGAACCGATCAGATGGACGGGATGATGACGGGTTTGAATTCGCGCAGCCTTAATGTGAAGTCGTCGTTTTTAAACAAATAGCCCCGTGTGCCGGCCGATGTGTGACGGACAGACCGTAGCGGTATTCCTGTAGGCGGTGTGCCGGTTACGCCGAGGGCGCGTCGGGGCCGTTTTCAATCGCCGAGCGCACCTTGATCAAAACCGATTTGAAATAGGCCTCGCGCTCGCGGTGGAAGCGATGTTGATGCGCCTGAAACGCCGCGACCCGGTTCTGGATTTCCCTTCGGACTTCGCTGTGCGGAAGCACCCGGACAGGAGGCGCTTCTACCACCGGGATAGCGGTTTGCTCGAGCTTCTCGATCGACTCGGCCGGAACCGATCGCGGCGTGAAACCGGAATAATCAGTCCGAACCGGCTCGGTTCGATTCATTTCAACGGAAGTCGACTCAACCGTATTATCCGGCCTTCGGCCCGTTACCGATTGAACGAATGCCTTTGTTTGCGCGATCAGAACGTCGCGTTCTTTTGCCCACTTCATCACATCACCTCAGCCCAAAACATCCCAGCAAAATATGTCCTACAAATCAAGTCATTAGATCAATGATCGGCTCTGCGCCGCGAGGCCGCATTTATGTGTGCATAAAAATATTCAATGACGGAAAAACACCGGCATAAAGCTGTGATTGAAAATCAGCGGCGTGACGGCTGTCGAATTTTTTGAGACTTGACGCGTCGGGCAAATCACCGGCTTATGTCCATCGTCGGAGAAATCAGCCCGCAGCCCGAAAGGTTTGCGGGTTTTTTGGCGGTTTTGATCAGAGACGGTTTTCAACCGTCGCCGCCGTCCGATTTTCGAGACTTGACGCGTCGGGCAAATCACCGGCTTATGTCGATCATCGGAGAAATCAGCCCGCAAGCCGAAAGGTTGCGGGCTTTTCATTTGGCGGTTTTGATCAGAGACGGTTTTCAACCGCCGCCGCCGTCCGGTTTTGAAACTTGACGCGTCGGGCAAATCACCGGCTTATGTCCATTGTCGGAGAAATCAGCCCGCAGCCCGAAAGGTTGCGGGCTTTTCATTTGGCGGTTTTGATCAGAGACGGTTTTCAACCGTCACCGCCGTCCGATTTTCGAGACTTGACGCGTCGGGCAAATCACCGGCTTATGTCGATCGTCGGAGAAATCAGCCCGCAAGCCGAAAGGTTGCGGGCCTTTCATTTGGCGGTTTGATCAGAGACGGTTTTCAACCGCCGCCGCCGTCCGATTTTCGAGACTTGACGCGTCGGGCAAATCACCGGCTTATATCCATCATCGCAAGAATTAAGCCCGCGCCAGGAAACCGGCCGCGGGTTTTTTCATTTGGAATTTCGAATCGGACGGCGGCCGTACGTCACGGCGCTTCACCCCCCACCGTCGCCCCAGGCGCCGTTAGCGTGTCGCCGTCCGAACCCTTTGATTAGCCGGTGCGCGCGAACGCGCCGGCCGCGGTCGTCTCGTCCACGACCGCACGCGGCCCCGCAAGGGATAGGGCGTTCGCGCCCCGAAATGATCGCGCCACACCGGTCATGCCGCACAATTTTTCTTAAGCCAGGCAGGAGAGACCAACATGGCGGCCTATCTGATATCGCTGGCGTTGGCTGGCCTGGTCACGATCATCGTCTGGGAAGGACTGTCATGAGCGCCAACGTTCGCAACTTTACCCGGCGCGCCACGCTCGTTCGCGGCGCAGGAAATCCAGATGCCCAGAGCCATCACTGAAATCCGCTCGGTCGCCGCCGCGCGCGTCACGGCGGCGAATGCAATCCTTGATCGCGGCTGGGGCAAGCCCCCGCAATCCCTGCAGAACGGCGACGGCGGTGCGCTGGAGCTGATCCACCGAATTGAGCGTGTCATTGTCAGTCCTGAAAATTCCGACGGCAAAGATCTTTGAGCCCCTGCTGGAACCCGCCCGCTACAAGGGCGGGTTCGGTGGACGCGGCTCGGGAAAATCGCATTTTTTCGCGGAGCTGTTGATGGAAACCTGCCAGGCCGAGCGCGGCACGCTCGCGGTCTGCATCCGCGAGGCGCAGCGCACGCTGGCGCAATCGAGCAAGCGACTGATCGAGAACAAGATCGCCGCGCTAGGTCTCGGTGATCGTTTCAAGGTCTTCAGCGACGAGATCGAGACGCCGGGCGATGGCCTGGTCATTTTCCGGGGGATGAAGAGCTATACGTTCAAGGCCGCGATAACGATCATCGTTACGGGCTTTGTCGGGGCCGTGTGGCTCGGGGTCAAGGTCGTGCTCGGAAAATGATCATTGCTGTCATTGTGCTTGCGGGGTTGCAGATATTACCCCCGTCGCACGCCATTCCCTGCTGGGCGGTGAAGAAAGCCGTGGCTCAATATGGCGTGGTGGCCGTGGAGTCCTGGGCGCGGGCCAAGGGGTTTTCCGATAAGGAAATCGAGCAGGCGAAACGATGCCTCAGGTGATTTCGAGGCGTTTTGTCATTGGATAGCCGCCTGCCGTGCCAAATTTGGCACCGGCGGGTCCGTTTTCCGAATACCCTCTGGCGAGGTAGAATCGCCGGGCGGTTTCGGTGCTCTCAAGCGTGCATCGCGTGTTGCCGCGCCCCATCGCACGGCTTTCGAGCGCGCCCAGCAGTGCGGAGCTGACGCCGCGAAAGCGGGCATCCGGCGACACGTAATTCAGCGTGATCTCGCCGGCGTCGGTGACGCAGCCCACGGCGAGGACATCGCTATCCTCGATTGCGACCAGAAGAGAATTTTCAGGTTTGATCCATGTCCTGAATATTTCCGGGGTCTTGTTGCTCAACCATCGCCGCAGAATTTCCGGGTCATCGTTGTGGTCGGCAGTGCATAGCTCTGCGATCGATCGCCGCATGGTTTCGCAGGCGGCCGGCGCGTCCTCGGAAACGGCATCCCGGATCATCATCGCGGTATCATTCAGCAAGTCAGGTCGGCTGGCAACGCGATATCTGCAGAGCAAGCCATCTTGAGGATAATCGATGTACCGGATTCGCGAGGTTGACGGGCAAGACGAGGAGGTGGTGGAGACCCTGACGGATCTCCACCGGCTGACGTTCTTTGATAGCGCCCGGATTCCCGAATTCGATCACGGCCATTGGTGGCTTGCTTTCCGCGAAGCGCTCCCGATTGGTTTTGCCGGTGTGGTTCCATCGACGCACGCCTACAATGCCGGATATTTTACCCGTGTGGGCGTGGTGCGAAAGCATTGTGGCCAGGGCCTGCAACTGCGCCTGATGCGGGCCATGGAATTGCGGGTTCGCCGCAACGGTTGGAGTTTCGTGGTTTCTGATACCACCGACAACGTCGCTTCCGCGAACAATTTCATCCGTGCCGGTTATCGCTTGTACCGACCGCAACAACCCTGGGCGTGGCTGAACACGCTGTACTGGCGGAAGTCTATCGTGTGAGGGGATAGCTGCTGATATAAACGTCTGAAACACACTGTCTCTGGGCGTGAAGCTGCGCTCATTATTCCGCCCGGTGGCCTCGCGGCCGCCGGGCGCTTTTTGTTTTTCAGGTCAGGAATGTGTGGTGGCGTTGTGTCTTTCGTGCCAATGCCCTATACGGCGGCGGGGGAGCATCACATGACACTGCTGAACAAGATATTCACGACCAGGACGCTATTGCAGATCATTTTTGTGCTGGCGGCCACGGTTATTCTGAAGGCGACAAGTTCGCACTACGACTTCAGTTGGGCGACGGCGTTGGCGGCCGGCTAGTTGGTCAGGAGCAACCACCCTCGATCCTGATGTGATTTTCGCAGCGAGCCACCCGGGGAGCGGGCTTCTATTTTGTTGCACAGCAAATTCGGGCGTCGCAAATCCTTCATACGCAGCCTATACTTGGGTTCTTCGTCGATGCTCAAATCGATATCGCGGAATTTCCTCTTTGAAACCGGAGCTATTTCCATGAAGGCTGCCCGTCTTGTCCTGGCCTTGCTCGCGCTGTCGCTGTTGGCGCCGTTGCAATCAGCCAAAGCGGCCGACGTGATTTGCTACAATTGCCCGCCGGAATGGGCGGATTGGGCCTCGATGCTGAAGGCGATCAAGACCGATCTCAACTATGATATTCCGCACGATAACAAGAATTCCGGCCAGGCGCTCGCGCAAATTCTGGCGGAGAAAAACAACCCGGTCGGCGATATCGGCTACTTCGGGGTTACCTTCGGCATGAAGGCAAAGGCCCAGGATGCGCTGGAGCCCTATAAGCCCGCGCACTGGAATGAGGTGCCGGCCGGCTTAAAGGACCCAGATGGCTACTGGACCACAATTCACTCCGGTACGCTCGGCCTGTTCGTCAACAAGGATGCGTTGGGCGGAAAGCCGGTGCCGGCCTGCTGGAAGGATCTGCTGAAGCCGGACTATCGTGGCATGGTCGGCTACCTCGATCCGTCGTCGGCCGCGGTCGGCTATGTCGGCGCGGTGGCGATCAATCTCGCGCTTGGCGGCTCTGCGGCCAATTTCAATCCCGCCATCGATTTCTTCAAGGAGCTGAAGAAGAACGATCCGATCGTTCCGAAACAGACCTCTTATGCCCGCGTGGTTTCCGGTGAGATGCCCATTCTGCTGGACTACGATTTCAATGCCTATCGCGCCAAATATTCGGAAAAGGGAAATTTTGAATTTGTGATCCCGTGCGAAGGCTCCGTGGTGTTTCCCTATGTCGTCGGCCTCGTCAAGAACGCGCCCGACAAGGACAAGGCCAAAAAGGTGCTGGACTATCTGTTGTCAGACAAGGGGCAGGCGATTTGGACCAACGCCTATCTGCGGCCGGCGCGGCCCATCGAACTGCCCGAGAGCGTCAAGGCGAAATTCCTGCCCGACAGCGACTATGCGCGCGCCAAGGCGGTCGATTGGGGCGAAATGGAAAACGTGCAAAAAAGCTTCGTCGACCGCTATCTCGCCGAGGTCCGCTGATGCATGATGCGGCTCTTGATTGAGAGCTACATCGCCGCATGTCGCATAAATCGTTCGTCTGGCTTTGTCTGCTACCGCTCGCTGTGGTGACAACGGCGTTCTTCCTGTTGCCGATGGCGCGGCTGGTGGTAGTAGGGACCGAAGGCCCGCAGGGGCTGGCGGGATATCTCGCCATCCTGACCGAACCACGGTACCGCGCCACCCTGATCAACACAGTTCTGCTGGCATCGGCGACCACGGTCGTGACGCTTGTCATTGCGACGGTCGCGGGGATGTTTTTGCAGCGTCATCGCTTTCCCGGCCGCGCCGTGTTGATCGCGATGCTGACGTTTCCATTGGCCTTTCCTGGCGTGGTGATCGGTTTCCTGATTATTCTGCTTGTCGGGCGCCAGGGTCTGGTCGGCGATCTCTCGAACCGCCTGTTCGGCGAGAAGATCGTGTTTGCCTATTCGATCTACGGGCTATTCCTGGGCTATCTCTATTTTTCGATCCCGCGCGTCATTCTCACGATCATGGCCGCGGTCCAAAAGCTCGATCTCGGACTGGAGGAGGCCGCGCGTTCGCTTGGTGCAACTCCCTGGGCCGTGCAACGCGATGTCGTGCTGCCGGCGCTTGGGCCTGCCTTTGTCGCCTCGGGCGCCATCGCCTTTGCGACCGCGATGGGCGCGTTTGGAACGGCGTTTACGCTGGCCACCAATATCGATGTGCTGCCGATGCTGATCTATACCGAGTTCACCCTGGCGGCGAATTTCGCGACCTCGGCGGCGTTATCGGTCGGGCTGGGCTTCATCGCCTGGGCCATCCTCGCGCTGGCCCGTTCGTTCAGCGGGAGCACGGTCGCGGCGGCCGGATGAAATCATGCGCGATCGATTGATTTTCACGGGCCAGCTTCTGTTTACGCTGATCGTGGCGGCATTCCTGGTGGTGCCCGCGATGTTGTCGATTTCCGCCGGCGTCACAGTAAACTATTTTCGCGGAATCAGTTCCGGCGTTACGTTGCAATGGGTGTTCCAGGTCTGGGATCTCTACGCCGGCACCATCCTGTTGTCGTTCGTCATCGCGTCCGCTACCCTTGTGGTTACCCTTGTCGTCGGCGTTCCATCGGCCTATGCCCTGCATACGCGCGGCGGTCGCCTGGCGCGCGTGATTGAAGAGATCATCACCTTGCCGCTCGCGATTCCGGGTCTCGCGATCGCTCTGGCGTTGCTGCTGACCTATGGTGGTTTTGGCTCGTTTCGCCGCTCGTGGCTCTTCATTCTGACCGGCCACGTTGTCTTCACCATGCCATTCATGGTGCGTTCGGTGATGGCGGTATTCGCGACCGTCGACATCAAGACGCTGGACGAAGGCGCGGCATCGCTGGGGGCATCACCGGCGCGACGCTTTCTGGATGTGATCGTTCCCAATGCGGTGCCCGGCATTCTCGCCGGCGCCTTGATGGTGGTCACCCTGTCGCTCGGCGAGTTCAACCTGACCTGGATGCTGCACACGCCGTTGACCAAGACGCTGCCGATCGGGCTTGCCGACAGCTATGCCTCGATGCGGCTGGAGGTGGCCTCGGCCTATACGTTGATTTTCTTTGTGATGATCATTCCGCTGCTCGTCGCGATGCAGATGTTTGCGGATCGGGGGCAGGGGAGATGAGCGCGACGGCGGCACACGGCGCCTCGGTACGTATCGAAACCTGCGGCAAGACATTTGCTGACGGTACGCGAGCGCTTGAGCCCGCCACGCTCGATATCGCGCGCGGCGAAACCCTGGTTCTGCTCGGTCCCTCCGGTTGCGGTAAAACCACCATGCTGCGCATCATCGCGGGTCTGGAAAGTCCCGATGCGGGTGGACGGGTGCTGTTCGACGGTAATGACATGACATCGGTGCCGATCGAGCGGCGCAATGTCGGCATGGTGTTTCAGTCCTATGCGCTGTTCCCAAATATGACGGTGGCGGACAATATCGGCTATGGCCTGAAAATCCGCGGCGTCGGAAGGGAAGAGCGGGCGGCTCGTATCGCCGAGTTGGTGGCGCTGACCAATATCACCGGGCTCGAGAATCGCCGGATCAGCCAGCTGTCCGGCGGCCAGCGACAGCGGGTTGCATTGGCGCGCGCGGTTGCAATCCGGCCCGGCGTCCTGCTACTCGACGAGCCGCTGACCGCGCTCGACGCGGCGCTGCGCGACCGCCTGCGTGGCGAATTGAACAGGCTGCTCCGTGCGCTTGGCATCACCGCGATCTATGTCACGCACGACCAATCCGAGGCCATGGAACTTGGCGACCGTATCGTCGTCATGCAAAAGGGCGCAATCGCTCAGATCGGAACGCCGCGCGAGATCTATTTCGCGCCGAACAGCCGCTTCGTTGCGGAATTCATCGGCGCCGCCAACATCATCGAGTCGCCGGTCGAAAATGGCCATCTGGTGCTGACGGGTGGACGACAGCCGATCGGAGCCAATACAAGTTCGACCGCCGCCGTCGCGATGATTCGTCCGGAAACGATCGGGATAGTCGAGGCAGGTAACGCGCCTCTGTCTGGAGCGATTGACAGTATTAGTTTCATCGGTGACCGCCAACGCATCGTCGTCAGTGGGGTATCCGATAGGCCTCTTGCCATCGATGCGCCTAATACGATCAGGGTCGAGATCGGCGAACGAGTTGGACTGTTGATTGCACCGAACGCGGTCCGTTTGCTACCCCCGGCAAGCTAGAGAAGGCCAATGTCGTCAAAACCGGTGCGCATAGCGCAAATTTCGGACTTGCATATCAAGCCGCCGGGATCGCTGGCCTATGGCCGCGTCGATACCGCGAAAGCGCTTGAGCGCTGTGTCGCAGTTTTGAACGAATTCAGACCCGCACCGGATTTGGTGGTGATCTCAGGCGATCTCGTGGATACGCCATTGGCGGCGGAATACGACTATCTGAAGCGGCTGCTGACGGCGCTCGAGTTGCCGTTTACCGGCATTCCCGGCAATCACGATTCCCGCGAGCTGATGCGAGAGGCATTTCCGTTGGCGGGTTACGCCTCAGCGTCTGGACCGCTGAATCAGAAAATCGGGCTCGGCGAGCTCGATCTGGTGCTGCTCGATTCCAGCGTGCCCGGAAAACCGCACGGCGAACTCGATGCGTCGACCCTTGAGTGGCTCGATACGACCCTGGCGTCTTGCACCGACCGCCCGGCGTTGTTGTTCCTGCACCATCCCCCCTTCAAGACCGGTATCTGGCACATGGATCGCCAGAATCTCATCAATGCAGGTGACTTCGCGCCAATTGTCCGGCGTCATCCGCGTGTGCAGCTGGTCGCCGCCGGGCATGTTCATCGGACGGCGCTGACGATGTTTGCGGGCGTGCCGGCGACGATCTGTCCGGCTCCCAATCACGCGGTTGATCTCGATCTGGAACAGTTGCGGGCGCCGTCATTCAAGGTCGAACCGCCGGCGTTTCATCTCCACAGCTGGTTTCCGGGCGAGGGATTCGGCAGCGTGGTGACGCATCAGATTCCGATCGGCGTGTTCGACGGTCCGCATCCGTTCTTCGGGCCCGACGGCAAGCTGTTGTAAGCAGGCTGCGACCGCGCCTCAGGCTTCCTTCAACCCGAACAGCCGGGCCGCGTTGCCACCGAGAATGGCCGCCTTCTGCTTGTCGGAGAGGGTTGTGGTGGCGAAGACGTGGTCGACGGGATGTTGCTCCCAGGGGATCGGATGGTCGGTGCCGAGCATGACCTGGCTTGCGCCAACCTGTGCCACCAGATGCCGCAGTCCTTCCGGCGTGAACACCATGGCGTCGAAATAGAGCTGGTTCAGATATTCCGAAGGTTTCTTCTTCAGCTTGATGTCCGGATTGCAATTCTGCGGTGATACAAAGCAGGCGTGGTCGTCGCGCGCGGCATAGGAGCCGAGATAGCCGCCGCCATGGGCGGCGACGATCTTGAGGTCCGGAAAACGATCCAGCGTTCCCTCGAAGATCAGATGTTGCAGGGCGATGGTGGTGTCGAGCGGATTTCCGATCGTGTTCGACAGCCAGCCGTTACCCTTGAAGCGCTGCGCCAGCTGCGGCGTGCTCTGCGGATGGATGAAGAGGACCGCGCCCAGCTCCTCGGCCTTCGCCCACACCGGATGAAATTTCTCGTCGGAAAAATCCGTCCCCAGCACGCTGCCGCCGATGGCGGCGCCGCGCAGCCCCTGTTTTTTAATGGCGGTTTCCAGCTGCTGCACGGCGAGATCCGGAAATTGAAGGGCGAGCGAAGCAAAGGCGCCGAATCGGTCCGGCCGAGAAGCGCATAACTCGGCCAGCTTTTCGTTCTGGAGCTTGACGATCGCGGCCGCCGTGTCGCGGTCTTTGCCGTACCAGAAAGGGTTGATTGACAGCACTTCCATATCGATGGCCATCGCATCCATCTCCTTGAGACGCTGCTCGACGACAATGAAATGCTCAGGCACTCCTTTGACCGGCGGCAGCACCTTTGCGGCCTCACCGCCCATCAGGCTGATCGCTTCGTGGAAATAGCAGTGGGCGTGAACGTCGACCGTCCTGACATGCTTGCCGCCGACCTTGACCGGCAGGCGTGGCGCGCCCGGCTGGGCGCGGGCGGCCTCCAGCATGCCACAGCTGCAGAAGCCGATGCCGGTCGCAGCTGCGCCCTTCAGAAAAGTTCTGCGGGTGGTCATTGGTTTTCTCCCCCGCGGCTGGTCGAAGCGCCGGCCTGCGTTTCAATTCTTGTCTGAGCAGATTGCCAAGGCGCGAGCGATAGAGCAATCCTACTTGATAGGTATTGCGGCAGGTCTCCCGTAAAGGTAGTCCGTCCCTGGCAGAGAGAAACTCGCTATGCGTTTGCTGAATTGGTTCGTTCCGGCGCTCGCGCTGTTTGTCAGCTCCGGCGCGATGGCGCAGCCCGCCTATCCCGATCGGCCTATCCGGATGATCGTTCCGCTCGCGGCGGCCAGCGCGGTCGATGTCGCCGCGCGGATCGTGACGCAGAAGATGGCCGACAACATGGGCCAGCAGATCGTTATCATCAATCAGCCAGGCGCCTCCGGACTGATCGGCGCCGAGCAGGTCGCACGAGCCGCACCGGACGGTTATACGATCGGCGGGTTCAACGACAGCGTCATGACCATGGTCCCGAACCTGCATTCCAACATGCGCTGGGACATCCTGAAGGATTTCGAGCCGGTCTCGCTTGTCGCGACCGTGGAGTGGGGACTGATCGCCAACAACCAGACCAGTTACAAGAGCGCGGCAGACCTGATCGCCGCGGCCAAGGCGGCGCCGGGCAGGATCAATTACGGGTCAGGAGGCCCCGGCAGCCCGCAGCATCTGGCGATGGCCATGTTCGCCTCGGAGGCCGGGATATCGTTGACCCATGTGCCCTACAAGGGCGCAACACAGGCGGCGACCGATGTTGCCGGCGGGCAGATTCCGGTCGCTTTTCAGGGATTGGGGACGGTTGCCGCGTTGGTGCGCGGTGGCCAGGTCAAGTTGCTTGGCGTCACTACAGAGAAGAGGTTGCCGTCATTTCCTGATGTTCCGACCGTCTCGGAATCCGGTCTCCCCGGCTTCTTCTTCAACTCCTGGTTTGCGATCCTGGCGCCGGCTGGCACGCCCAAGGAGATCGTTGCGCGGCTTAATGTGGAGGTCCTGAAGGCGCTCGCAGATTCCCAGGTCCGTCAAAAACTCGAGGAATTGGGTTTTGCCGTCCGCGGCAGTTCCCCGGAGGAATTGGGCACCCTGACGCGCGCGCAGCTCGCCAAATATGCGCGCGTGATCAAGGAAATGGGCATCGCCATCGAGTGAATGAACTGACCGGGCCGTAGTAGCGGCAGGTCATTCGGGTTTCGCATCGACGGCAATTGCCGCCCCCCAGAGTTTAGTGATTAACAGGAGGCCAACCGAAGGTCGAAAATTTTACCGACCGCGCTTATGATACGCCAACTATGATAGCCATTTCTTGCCGTGCGGACCGCGCCGGCGTATAACGCCCGCGGCCGATTGACAATCCTCAGCCATTCAGCGTGATCCCTCGGATGTCGGACAACGCAAATCATCAGATGGTCGTGACCGGCGCGCCCCAGGATAAAAGTTCAACGCCCCGCTCCGCGGCGCGCAGTACGCTGTCGGTCCTGCGCAATCACCCGTTTTTTTGCGATCTCGCTCCCGAGGCGCTCGACCAGCTCTGCCGTTACGCCAAGCATTCCACCTTGAAACGGGGAGCCACGATTTTTTCCAAGGGCGATCCCGGCAATAGTCTGTTTGCGGTGATCAGCGGCACGGTCAAGATCAGCATCTCTTCCGTGGATGGCCGCAATGCGATCCTGAACTTGATCGGCGCCGGTGAGATCTTCGGCGAGATGTCGGTTCTCGATGGGCAGGCAAGATCGACCGACGCAACGGCAAATACCGGTTGCGAAATCTTCGCGATCGATCGCCGCGAATTTCTGCCCTTCATGCGCAATCAGCCTGAACTGGCGATGAAATTCATCGAGCTGTTGTGCATGCGGGTGCGGCGGACCAGCGACCAGGTTGAACAGGTGATCCTGCAAAATCTGCCGGGCCGGCTCGCCGGCGCGCTGATTCGTCTGACTGAAAAGGACAAGCACGTGTCTGGCGGGCGGACGATTGCCATTACGCAGCAGGAGATTAGCGAAATGGTCGGCATGACCCGGGAAAGCATCAACAAGCAGTTGCGGGTTTGGGCTGGGCGCAGCTGGGTTCGCCTCGAACATGGCGCTATCGTTGTTCTTGATGCCGCGCCGCTTCAGGCGTTGGCCGAAGCAGGCGCGGATAGCGAAGGCGCGTAACACGCCGAGACGCTTCGCGGTCCGCACGGCCAGGTCTTCCCGGATGTTTTATCGCCGTAAATGTGAGGCACGTTACATTTGTTCGGGCCGTCATGGGCTAATCGACCATGGAGTGGAGTTTTTCACCGTGGAGATGTTTCATGCATGGCTCGTTCGGTCGATTTCAGGAAAACCGCAACCGTACCGACCGCGACTGGAACGTCGCTCTGTTTGCGCTGCCGGTCCTTATCGTGGTCGCGCTGGTCGCGTTGGCGATCATTCAGCCCGCGGCGCCCGGCTGGATATCGGAGGCCGCGCAGGCCGAATTTGTTGGAATGAATTTGCCTGACGTCGTTCCAACGCAACCGGCGATGCAAATCCGAACCGTCAAAGCCTATTGACATGGTGTTCGGCAGTTTCGCCTGATCGGCTGCCGCGGTCGGCGAAGATTGCCGGTTAATTCAGAGGCACCCTTGTCGTGACTTCATTCGTCGATGATGGCCACCGCGCGGGTCCAGCCCGCGGATGCGCGCGCGATCTTCACGGGAAAGCACGACACCATAAAGCCCGTCGACGGCAGCTGCTCCAGATTGTGCAGCTTTTCGATATGGCAATAACCGATGTGGCGTCCGGCCTTGTGGCCCTCCCAGATCAAGCTGGCATCCCCGGTCTCGGCGAATTTTTTCGAAGTGTAGACAAACGGCGCGTCCCAGCTCCAGCCGTCGATCCCGGTAAGACGAACGCCACGCTCGAGCAGGTACATGGTCGCTTCATAACCCATGCCGCAGCCGGAATTGACATAGTCCTGTCGGCCGTATTTGGCGCCGGCGCTGGTGTTGACCACGACAATCTCCAGCGGCGAGAGCGTGTGGCCGATACGCTTCAGCTCAGTCTCGACGTCTTTCGCGGTAGCAACGTAACCGTCGGCCAGGTGACGAAAATCCAGCTTTACCGCGGGCTGCAGGCACCATTCCAGCGGCACCTCGTCGATGGTCCACGACCGCTCCCCGCGATTCATGGTCGGGTGATAGTGATAGGGCGCATCGAGATGAGTGCCGTTGTGAGTTGAAAGCTGCACGGTCTCCATCGCCCACCCCTGGCCGTCCGGCAGATCCTCGGCTTTCAATCCTTCGAAGAAGCCCAGCATCCGCGGCAGGCTTTGCTGGTGATCGTTGTATTGAATGACGGGATGAATGCCAGGCGGATCGGCGGGGACGTCGTTCTCCAGCGGTACGGAAATGTCGATCAGCTTTCGCGCCATGGCGTCGTCTCCGTTACTCTCGATTTTTTGTCTCGGGTGTTGGGGGCTTCTATAGATCGAACACGGCGACCGCCCGGATCGGCGAGGCGGTGCCGTCGCGCCATTTCATCGGCAGGCCAATGAAGGTGAATTGGCCCATGCCGAGCAGCGCTTCCAGGTTGCACAGGCTTTCGATGTGGGTGATATCGAGGTCAAGACACGCCTTGTGAACCAGCAAGTTCACCTTGCCGTCGGGCCCCGGCCGCATCGAGTCGATGCCGAAATGCACGACGCCCTGGTGGGCGAGCCATTCGGTGGCCTCGACATTGACGCCGGAATTATCGGTTGCATATTCCTTGCGCGGGAAGGTGCGCGCGTGATGCCCGGTGCAGAGCAGCACGGTGCCGCCCTTGGGCACCGGTACGCCGGCCTTCTTGACAGCGGTGTCAAGATCGGCAGCGGTGATTTCGGCGCGCGGCGCGACATGGCGCAGATCGATGCAGATACCCGGCACGATGCACTTTTCCAGCGGGTATTGATCGATCGGGATGCCGCTCTTGCCGAAATGCCTGGGCGCATCGATGTGGGTGCCGGCGTGGTCCACCATGGAGATGAACATCGAGGAGAGACCGTGCACGTGTCCTGACTCCGCGAGCGAATCTTCGTGGTCTTTCCAGACGCCGTGGATGGTCGGGGGATGGCCCGGATAGCTTGGGGTGCGGTGGTAGAGTTCTCGGCTGAGATCGACGATCTTCACAATTGGCACCTTTTAGGTACGAAAGCCCCGATGAATTGCGGGGCAGCCATGCTGGCGTCTTTCCTGCTTTTCTGCAAGGCGACCGCCGCTTCGGGAGGACGACGTTTATCGCAACACTTGCCGCGGCAGCCAGAGCGAAATCTCCGGCACATAGGTGACAAGCATCAGGACCAGAAACATCACCGTGTAGAACGGCCATATTTTCCGCATCACCTGTTCAATGCTGACCTTGCCGACGGCGCAGCCGACAAAAAGGATCGATCCGACCGGCGGGTGGCACAACCCGATACCGAGGTTGAGCAGCATGATCATGCCGAAGTGAACCGGATTGATGCCGAAATTCTGCATGACCGGCAGCAGGATCGGCGTGGCGATCAAGATCGAGGGCGCCATGTCGACGAGCGTGCCAAGCACCAGCAGCAGGATATTGATCAGGAACAGGATGACGTATTTGTTGCTGGAAATCGACAGGAAGAAGGCGGTCATTTTCGCCGGCATCTGCGTCAGCGCCATGATATAGCCGACACTCGAGGCACATGCGATCAGAGTCAGCACCATCGCCACGGTGCGCAGGGTCCGATGCAGCAGCACCGGCAGGTCGCGCCAGCGATAGTCGCGATAGACGAACATCGTTACGAAGAAGGCCCAGACGCAGGCGACCGCGCCGGCCTCGATCGCCGTGAATATGCCGCCGAGGATGCCGCCGAGAATGATGACCAGCGTCACCAGTCCCCAGGCGGCATCGATCGTGATCCCAAGCGCCTCCTTCAGTGGTATCGTCTGGCCGTGCGGATGTTTGTCGCGATAGGCAATCACGAGGCAGAGAACGATCAGCGAGCAGCCGAGCAGCAGGCCGGGAAACACGCCGGCCATGAACAGCGCACTGATCGAAATCGTGCCGCCGGTGGCCAGCGAATACAGCACCGCGTTGTGGCTGGGGGGAACCAGCAGCGCCTGGACCGAGGACGTGATGGTAAGGTTGGTGGCGAACACGCGCGGATATCCGGCTTTTTCCATTTGCGGGATCATGACCGAGCCGATCGCGGAGGTGTCGGCGACGGCGGAGCCGGAGATGCCGCTCAGGAAGGTCGTCGCCAGCACGTTGACGATGGAAAGGCCGCCGCGCAGCCGGGTAAGCCCGACCAGAACGTCCGCGAACGCCACCAGCCGGCGCGCCATGCCGCCTTCGGCCATGATCGCGCCTGCCAGCACGAAGAACGGGATGGTCAGCATCGCGACCTTGCTGACGCCGTCGGAAATCTTCAGCATGACGGCTTCCAGCGGGATGCCGATCCACCACGCGCCGGCAATGGCCGCGAGCGCCAGCGCGTAGGCGATGGGCATGCCGATCAGGAAGCACACCAGCATGGTCGCGAGCAGAACAAAGATATCCATCAAGCGCTTCCCGGGTCAGTCGAACGGTGCGACTTCCAGCTCCTGAGGCGTCGCTTCTGGCGGGAGTCCGAGGAAGATACGCTCGATGATGAAAAGCAGCAGAAAACCCCCGCCGACGGGAATCGGCAGGTAGGTGACGCCGACCGACAGGAATGGAAAGTCGGCAATGGTGTTGTGCCAGGTCACTTCGACGAGTCTGGTGCCCCAGACGATCATGAAGGCGGCGATCAGCGCCATCAGCAATTGGACGACAAGATCGAGCGCGATTCGAAATCTGCCGGGCAGCTTGTCGGCAAAGAACGAGACATTCATGTGCAGGTTGAAACGATATCCCGCGGCAGCGCCTATGAAGGTCAGCACGATGGTCAACAGCACCGCCATCGGTTCCGGCCATGATGCCGCGCTGTTCAGGACGTAACGTGTGAACACGGCCCAGGGGATTATTGCCGAAATCAACACCAGCGCGGCGCAGCCGACGACGACGCAGAGCAGATAAAGGCAATCCATCGCCCGTCGAAATAATCCGGCCATTCCCGGGGCTCCTGGCTAGCTATGTGATGGCGAGGATACGGTTGATCATGTCCTGATGCTTCGGGCCATATTTTTTCCACACCGGGTTGACCGCGCGCTGGAATGGCCCTTTGTCGGCGATTTCGGTGACCTGGCATCCGGCGGCTTTTGCCTTGGCCATCGCCTCCTGCTCGTACTTGTTCCAGAGTACCCGTTCTTCCAGCTGGGCTTCACGGGCGAAGTTCTTGATCAAGGCCTGATCGTCGGGCGAAAGCGTTGCCCAAACCTTCTTGGAAAACACCAGCACTTCAGGAATAACAAGGTGCTCGGTGAGAGAGAAATATTTCGCTGCCGTGTAGTGGTTGCTGAAGACGTAGCTCGGCGAATTGTTTTCGGCGCCGTCGATCACGCCGGTCTGCAGCGCGCTGAAGACCTGATCATAGCCCATTGCGACGCCGTTGCCGCCAAGCGCATTCATCATGTCGATGAAAATCGGATTGCCGATCACCCGGAATTTCAGTCCCTTGACGTCTTCGATCGATTTGATCGGCCTCTTGCTGTTGTAGAGGCTGCGCGCGCCGGCATTCATCCAGCATAATGCGACCAGTCCGGCGTTGGCATTGGCCGTGATCTTGTCGAGCAATTCCTGTCCGATCGGTCCGTCCATCATCTGTTCGGCATGCGCCATGTTCCGGAACAGGAACGGCATGTTGACCACGTTGATATCGTCGACAATCGGCCCCAAGGCCCCTGCGCTGACGCGCAGAAGCTGGATGGCGCCGATCTGGGTCTGTTCGATGGTCTCTTTCTCCCCGCCCAGCTGCATGGACGGATACATCCGGACAGAGAGACGTCCGTTGGTTGCCGTCTCAAGCTTGTTGCCGAGGTTCTCGGTCGCCACGACGGTGGGGTAGCCGGGCGGCTGAACGTCGGATGCCTTGAACACAGCTTTTGCTTGCGCCGAAGCTGGCAAAGCAGCGCCTGACGCCAGGCCCGCCCCGAGGCCAAAGCTCACCTTTATAAAATCACGACGTTTCATCGGTCGGCTCCCCGAGAGTGCCATTCCTGTCGTTGGTCTGGGCGCGGGCTGCCAGATTATCCCTTATGATATTTGTCGACGATTTCGCGGAATTTCTTGACGTTGTCCTCACCGGCATATTCCGCGATGCGCTTGTAGGCGGGATCCATCCTGGCGCGGAACGGTGCCAGATCGGGACGCGTGACCTGCATGCCGGCTTTTTCGAGCTTGTCGATCTGGTCTGTTTCGGCATCAGCGATCAGCTTGCGCATCAGTTCGCCGGAATTTTTGCTCTCTTCCCGGAAGATTGCCTGCTGCTCCGGCGTCAGCCGCTTCCAGCTGTTGACGCCGACGGTATGAATCATGTTGTTGTAGACGTGCCGGGTCAGCGCCAGATGCTTTTGCACCTCCGCGATCTTGTTGAAGTAGATCACCGCGATCGGATTTTCCTCGCCGTCAACCACCTTTTGCGACAGCGCAAGATAGAGCTCGGGGAATGCGATAGCGGTGACGACCGCGCCGAGTGCTTCCATCGAGGCCTGAATTTGCAACTCCGGCGGCGTGCGTATCTTCAAGCCTTTCATGTCGTCGGGCGTATTGATCGGGCGCACGCTGTTGGTGACATTTCGGAAGCCGTATTCCCAGTTCCGCAGCAGCACAAACCCCTGCTTTTCCGCAAGCGGCGCCAGCCAATCCATCGCCGGGCCATCGAGAATCGGGAATGCGTCCTGCGGGCCATTGAAGATGAAGGGCAGTTCGATGGTCGCGAACGCCTTGTCATATTTGTCGAGCTGGCCCTGGGTCGGCAGGCCCATGTCGATGGTGCCGAGCTTGATCTGCTGCGCCTGTTCCGGCGGCCCGCCGAGCTGGTTGTTCGGGAAGATCGCGATCTTGATCGCGCCGTCGGTACGCTTCTCGATCTGGCTTGCGAATTGCTTGGCGGCGATGTTCGCCGGGTGTCCTTCCTCCGCGAAATGCGCAAAGCGCATGGTGACGGTTGCGGCGCGGGCGATGTAGGGCGCGGCGATCGTCAGGCCGGCAACGCCGGCGCTGGTCTTCAGGAAATCTCTGCGGTCCATATGGTGTCCTCCCGTTGTTGTTGCCCGTATTGGCACGGGCCTTATCCGCGAAAGCCGAAATAGTGCGGCAGAGCGAGCGTGAACCATGGCACGAAGGCCACGATCAGTAGTCCTGCAATGAGCATGATGAGATAGGGAAGCATCGCGCGGGACGCGGTCTCGATGTCGCAACGCATGACGGCGCAGCAGACATAGAATCCGACGCCGGCGAACGGCATGAAGCCTCCGATTCCCATCGCGATGATCAGCACCAGCGCATAGTGCAGCTCGCTGAGGCCGAGCTTGCCCGCAATTGGAATCAGCAGCGGCGCAAGCACGTTGAGCGAGGGCAGGCCCTCGAGCAGCACACCGACCAGAATGAGCAGGATGATCGAGCAGATCATGAAGATCGCCTGGCTGTCGCCGACCGACTGCAGCAGCGCTACCAGCCGCTGCGGAAGAAAAGCGACCGTCAGGGTCCAGGAGAAGCTCGAGGCGGCGGCGAAGATGAACAGCAAAACGCCGGTGAGGGCGGCGGTGTCGAGGGCGATCCGGATAAATCCGTTCAGGCTCATTTCGCGATAGATCAGGCCCGACAACAGCAGGCCGTAGACGACGGCGAGGGCAGCGATCTCGGTCGGGGTCGCAACGCCGAGCAGGATGCCTGCGAGCAGCGTGCCCGGCATCAGCAACGGCAATATCGCGCCGAGACCCGCGCGGGCAATAACGCCAGCGCCAGCGCGCGGGGCGCCCGGCGTGCCGCTGGCCCGGGCGCGGACATAAATCAGGATCATCAGGCATATGGCCATCACGGCGGCGGGGATCAGCCCGCCGATGAACATGCCGCCGACGGATACGCTGGTGATCGAGCCGACGATCAGCATCGCGATGCTGGGAGGCACGGTTTCGCCCATCACGGCGGATGCGGCGAGCACGGCCGCGCCTTCCGCCGCGCCGTGACGTTCGCCGAGTTCGTCGCGCATGACGGTGCCGACCGCCGCCACGTCGGCCGGCTTCGAACCGGACAATCCGGAAACGACATACATGCTGGCAACGGTGACCTGCAGCAGGCCGCCCTTCATGTGTCCGACAAGGGCGTAGATGAAGCGCACCAGCCGGATGCTGATGCCACCGCGCTCCATCACGAGACCGGCGAGGATGAAGAAGGGCACTGCGAGGAGAATGAAATTGCCGGTACCGTTGACCATGGTCTGCGGCAACACCACCAGCGAAGCGGTTCCCGTGCCCCACAGATAGGTGGCGGTCGACAGCAGCAACACGAAGCCGACGGGAACGCCGGCGAGAATGGCGATGAAAAACAAAGCGAGCGCGGCGATGATCGCGGCGTCGTCGCCCAGCAGTGGCAGCCAGGTGTCCCGGGTCAGCGCCGCAATCGTCACGGTGGCGGCGAAGGCCGCGCCAACGCCGAGCGCCATGGCGCCGTGATCGCGCTTGAGGTTGACGGAGGCGTAGAGCATCAACAGCGCCATTCCGATCGGGAGCGGCAGCGCGATCAGGGCCGCCGGCATCTGGAAGATCGGCGTCAGTTCGCCCCAGCTGGAGCCGAGGAATTCAATCGAAACGAAACCGGTGATCCCGGCGACGAACAGCACGACAATATCGGCGAGCGCCAGGCATCCGCGTTCTCCGCGCGAGGGTAGGCGGCTCAGGATCACACGTACAAAGGCATGATCGCGCCGCCGGTAAGCCACCGCGCCGCCGATGAAGGCCAGGATCGACAGCGCCAGCCGCGCGACTTCGTCGGTCCACAGGAAAGAGCGCTGGAAATAGACACGCGCGGCGACATTGGCCAGCACCAGCACGAGTTCGCCGAGCAGGGCGGCAACGATCAGGCTTTCGGCAGCAAGGTCGATAAACCGCAGCGCCGTGACTTCACGGCCGACGGCGGTGTCGGCGCGAAACGGCGCGCGCGGCTCTGCCGCACTGGCTGGCACGATCTCCATCGCGCTAGTGCGCATCGGTCGGCGATCCAGCCGAGAGCGAACAATCCATAACGCCGTACATACCTAACCTCCCTTGCACCTCGCGGTGCGCGTTCCCGCGCAGCTTCTTTTGACGGCTGCGTCTTTTGGCTGGTTTAGCCCGCTTTTCTCAGCCTCGCTCGTCGAAAAACTCCGGATTGATGCTTTGCGTGGCAGTGATGTTGTCGAGCAGTCGCTCGAGGTGTCGGCTCATCGCGCCGCCTGCGCGGATTGCATCATGCGCCTCGATCGCGGTCAGGACGACTTCGTGTTCTGATATCACCTGTGCGATCCGTCCCCTTTGCGGCAGTGTCAGCCGGCGGTAGCGGTCGACATGGACCTTCACCTGCTGAATCAATTTCCAGATACCGGGATGCCCGGCGATTTCGGCGATGGTGGCGTGAAACGCCTCATCGGCCTGATGGAAGCCTTCGCTATCCCTCGCTGTTTCGGCTTCGCGCTGCCGCTGCAGGATCGTGCGCAGGGCCAGAATCTGGCTGGACGTGGCGCGTTCGGCCGCTAACCGCGCCGTGGTTTCCTCCAAAGCCTTGCGGATGATGATCGCTTCCGGCAGCGCCGTCACCGGAATGCGCGAGACGATGATGCCGGATTGGGGAAATATCTCCAGCAGACCTTCGTCGGATAATTTCAGGATGGCCTCGCGCACCGGCGTGCGGCTCACCCCGTAGGAAAGCGCGATTTCGGCCTCCGAGATCGCCTCGCCGGGCCGCCTTTCCAGCGACAGCAGCTGGGCGCGCAGGTCGGAATAGACCATCGACGAGGCCGTCGCACCGCGCGGCCGGCCGACGCGCCGCTGAGCGGTCAATGCCGGTCGACGTTCTGTCTTGTCTGTTATGCGTCTTGGCATGCTTGCTCGCAAACTCAGGTAATATATTAGTATACAATGCAAGATTGGCAACCGAAATCGTAGCTGAAGGGCGCTTTAATGCCGCGCTGCTATGGCTGGATTTCCAGGGGGCGCTAAATCGGAAATCAGCACCCGCGCCGTCGCGATGCGCCTGCGGCAGGGGGTATTATTGCTTCACGGAGGAGCCCGCTGTGGTGACGGACTATCGCAAGCTTTTCGATCTCACCGGCAAGACCGCTTTGGTCTTGGGCGCGGCCTCGGGCATCGGCAAATCCTCCGCCGAGGCGCTGGCATCGCTTGGCGCTGAGGTGATCTGCGCCGATCTGGCAGCTGAAGGCGCCCAAGCTACCGCCGCCGGCATTCGCGACAACGGCGGCCAGGCGGAAGCCGCGACCTGCGACGCGGCGGATGCCGCCGATGTCGCAGCACTTGCGACAACGGTGATGCTGAAGTTTCCGCGCCTCGATATCGCCGTCACGACGCCGGGGCTGAACATCCGCAAGACCATCCTCGATTATACCGAGGCCGACCTCGACCGTGTCATCAACCTCAATATCAAGGGCACCGTGCGGTTCTTCCAGGCCTTCGGCCGCATCATGATGAAGCAACAGGCCGGCAGTATCATCGCCTGCTCATCGGTTCGCGCCGTCACCATCGAGCCGGGCCTGGCGGTCTACGGCTCGACCAAGGCGGCGATCAGCCTGCTGGTGAAGGGCTTTGCATCCGAAGTCGGCCGCTTCGGGGTGCGCGTCAATGCCATTGCGCCGAGCATCACCGAGACCGCGCTGACGCGCCCGATCACCGAGCGGCCCGAGATTTACAAGCTTTACGCCGGACACACCGTGCTCAATCGCTGGAGCAGCGCCGACGAAGTCGCGACCGCGGTTGCCTATCTGGCCTCCGACGCCGCGAGCTATGTCAGCGGCAGCACGCTGTTCGTCGATGGCGGCTGGACCGGAATCGACGGGCCGCCGACCGGTCTGACGCAATTGGCCAAATAGCGATTTTTCCGGAGGCTATTTTGCAGCGCCGAGAAAGCCCGCCGCGCTCCGCAACGATTGCTGGTCGGCGCCGGTCAGCAGTTCGATCAGCGCCTGTGCTTGCCGGGCGTGCGCCGCCTGCGTCGTCACGCCGGCGGTATACATCGTCGCGAGGTCGCAGCCTTCCGGCAGCGATCCCGACAGCTCGACGCCCTCCGTGCTGATGATCTCCGTCGATTGCGTGCAGCCGATCGGTTTTACGGCGCGGGACTCCGCCATCTGATGCATGGCGGTTGCGCCGTTCGGATAGATCTTGAGCCGGGCCGCGACCGCTTCAGCGATCCCCAATTGCTCCAGTACCTTCGCGACGTGAATCCCGGCCGTCGATGTTTTGGTATCCGGCACGAAGATGGCATCGGCCGCAAGGAACGCCGCCCGAAGCGTGGCTGCATCGGTGGCACGGACCTGCTGATCGCCGGCGCGAACCGCCAGCGCCGTCTCCACCAGGCCGACATCGGATATCGAGGCGGGGACCACCAGCGTTTCCTCCGCCAGCCTGGCGGCGAGCGCTGCGGTCAGAATGACGATGTCGGCAGGCGTGCCCTTGCGCAATTTGTCGGCCATTGCGCCGACCGCGCCGAACTCGCCGCCGATATCGAAACCGGTCAGCGTCTTGAATTTTGCGGCAAGGCTTCCGACCAGGCCCTGGGCGGCGCCGCCGCTGAGAATGTTGAGGGCGTTCATGAGGTCAATTCCATGGCCGCGATGAGATTGTCGCGCGTGATCGGCAGTTGGCGAACCCGCACCTCGATCGCGTCGAACACGGCGTTGGCGATTGCCGCGGTGACCGGACCATGGGCCGCTTCGCCGGCGCCGAGCGGCTCCAGATCCGGTCGCGCGATGATTTCGACGTGCACCTCCGGCACCTCGCTGAAGCGGAGGATCGGATAATCGGCCCAGTTGTTGCTGGTGATGCGCTCTCTGTTAGCAATACGTAGTCTAGCCGAAGCCGGCAACACCATGGCGCTCCACCATATCCGCCGCCTCAGCCGACGCCGCCACCGCCACCTCCGCCAAACACCGCCCGGCTCAACACCAACCTGCTGTTCTGATGGCAGGACGACTCAAACAACGAACCCAAGGTCACCAAAACGCGCCAGCCACTCCAACACTGGGCTCCGCCGACGACGGCGCCATCACCACCAAGGCCTCCCAGGCTGAATGTCTGGTCAACCAGCTCCACCTTCACCATCAGCACCAACCGTGAGACCGGGAGACGCATGGCCGGATGACATCCCGATTCTCGAGGACGACACCAGTGAGCGCGAACCAACTTGGTGGAAGACCATTTGTCTGAAACCACAGTGCCTCTGGGACTGCGACAGGAGGATGATGGCACTTGAGCCCCAGCCTGATGACAGAGTGAACCATGTCCCAGAGGCATACAGATGCCCATACCAAATGTGGAACAAAACCAGCCAATACCACACTAACTGCATCCCTAGTCTAATCAAACTCAACCAACCCCTTCCACCAAGTTGGATGTGATGAGGATAGCTGGGGCACCACCAGCGACGGCGGCGCCCATCATGTCCTGGAGGCTTGCAATGGACCAACGAGAACAAGAAGACCTGGTCAATGATGATGAGCACTACAACGCCACCAATGCCGAATGGTGGGTTACTACAGCGACCTTCAAGTGTGGTGTTGCACGGAGACAGCACCAATAGCAAAAACATTGCTGGACAGGAATTCCTGTCGTGGCGCAAATCCGCACGCAGCAGCAGCAGCAGCAACCACTGGGAGATAAATGATGGTTGCCGCAGCAGCAGCGACCACAGCAACAACAAAAGGTCACAACAGGAGCACAACAGAAACAACAACAACAACAACCGCAACAACATAAACCACCGAAGCAGCAGCAACAGCCGCAGACGAAGGTGGAAAGACACTTTGTCTCTGAAGAGTACGTTCGTATTTCCCCCTCTCTCTTCGGGACAATTAAATTCATTTCCTCAGTTTTGCTATTTCCCCCGGCTAAAAAGTGTTTCAACTATATTCTTCTCTCCTATTTTTTTTTCCCCCGCTTTCCCTCTTCTCTCTTGAGCAGATGCAAATCTCATCGGTGAAAGTTTTAGGGCCTAATTATCCTCCTTTTAAATAGCTTTGTTGCCGCCGAGATTAATGCGCCAATTAAAAGTGCTGTCAAAGTGGGGTTTCAACTAAAGATCAAATTTTGTGGGAAGATGAGAAGCTCTTTTATTGGCCTGTCCATAAATTGTGAAATAAAAAGCAAAAAGGTTCCCTGGCAAAATTCGCAATTCTTTCTGTCTGAAAAAAGTTTTTTTGTCTTTTATTATACTCGAAATTCATTTTACTTTTTTGCGCGAACTTTTTATTTCGGAATACGCGCTGCATCCCACATTGCACCAGAATCTAGGGGTAACCAGTACTAATCAAATTTTGTCAGTTATCTTTTTTTTACAATTTTCCCGGTAGAGGTATTTGTGGAGCTGTTGGCAGAAAATAAAAACCTAATTAGATTAGACTAATTGCTATTGCCACTTACAGTCTATTCTAAAGTGAATAATATTTATGATGCCGTTTACCAATACAATGTTGAAATTGTTGTTATTGTTATTGTTTATGTTATTGATGCTTGCTACTGCTTGAGCGACATCCTGATAAGATCTGTTC
>CAVOTZ010000003.1:0-341314 GCA_963699465.1 uncultured Alphaproteobacteria bacterium | reverse complement strand
CTCCAGCCGCATGCCGGGGCTCGCCTCCTCGCCCAGGTCACTCGCCTGTCGTGTCAGCGGATGCACAGGTTCCCGAGAGTGTCACCACCGGCCCCGAGGTCAGCTCCTGCGCGATACGGTTGGTGCGCTGCGTAGCCTGGGAAGCCAGTGTTACCGTCATCGCCAGAACCACGGCCGACACGGCTATCCATCTCTTCCAGCTATTCAATGCAAGAATCTGGGCTAGTTTCTGGAATTCCTTCGCTATCACCGGACACACCCGCAACGCCAAAGGACTGCTCCAGGACACGTCCAGAAAACCAACGAAAGCAAAAGGGCGATCATGATTCCCTTCGGCCGGCGTTCCCCCATCGAGCCGCACGTCTCTTTCACCTGCGTGATTCAGAGAGCACCTCCAGCGCGATCACATCGCCATTTCCTCGTATGCGCTGTCGCGAAGACGGCAATGACAACTCCGGCGCAGAAGCGAGAGGGACATTCCCGTCCTACCGCGCGCCTGCTTGTTGGTGATGAAACGCTGAGCCGCTCTCTCGAACTCCTCAATCGCTTCACGACATGCGAGATATGCCCGATGAGCATGGAAGAGCGCGTGACACTCTCGGCATCCACCCTTGATGCCCCCTTGATCGTCCTTCACGGGGTTGTAGGCGGGATGCCGGGAACATCGCCCCTTGATGCGATGTGCCCGGAGTGCCTGCCATGATCGTATCCAGTCCCGAGGAACGTTTCCGCGCCCTGGTGACGGCCACTTCGGATGCGGTGTATCGCATGAGCCCGGATTGGAGCGAGATGCGCCAGCTCTGGCCGCGATTTCATCGCCGACACGGAAGCGCCAAGCCGCGACTGGCTTCAGGAATACATTCACCCGGACGATCAGCCGCGCGTACTGGCGGCCATCGACGAAGCCATCCGGACCAAGAGCATCTTCGAGCTGGAACACCGGGTCCTGCGCGTGGACGGCACCTTGGGCTGGACGTTCTCGCGGGCGATCCCGATCGAGGATGCCAACGGCGAAATCCTCGAATGGTTCGGCGCCGCCAGCGATGTCACCGTGACAACGCAAGCGGGCAGAGGAGACGTGGACCGCCGCGGTCCGCCGGCGATGCCATCATCGGTAAGAACCTTGACGGCATTATTTCGAGCTGGAATAAGGAGCGCTGAGCTGCTCTTTGGCTATCCCGCCAAAGAAGCCCTCGGCCAGCCAATTACGCTCATCATTCCACCCGACCGCCTAGGCGAAGAGACAACCGTCGTGGAGAACTTGCGCCGTGGGGAGCACATCGATCACTACAACACAGTGCGCGTGGACAAGAGCGGACGGCACATCAATGTGTCCGTGACGGTCTCGCCAATTCGCGCTGAATCCGGGGTCGTGGTCGGCGCTGCCAAGACCGTGCGCGACATCACCGAGCGCAAGCAGGTCGAAGAAGCGCTGCACGAAAGCGAAGAACAGCGAGGACTTGGCCAACGCCATCCCGCAGTTATGCTGGATAGCAAATGCTTATTCCGGTACAACCAGTGCTGGTATCAACACACCGGCACCACCCAGCAACAAATGGAGGGCTGGGGCTGGCAGTCAGTCCACGATGCCGTTGAGTTGCCCAAAGTGCCGGAGCGGTGGGAGGCTTCGATCTCAAAGGGCGAGGCTTTCAATATGGTTTCCTGCCGCGGGGAGCCGACGAGGAATTTCGTTCATTCCTGACCCGCGTAATGCCAAGTCAAAGACACGGTCCTAAAACAGAGGAGGTGCCATTTATTGCTCCTGCGCTGACGGAGGCTATCTTCTCCTCAGGTGTCGAAGCATAGAGATAGTTTTCATCGCTTGAGGTCACGACATTCAAGCCTTTCTTGCGCGTTGCGCGGTTCAGGGCTGATCGGATGTTTTCCTTTGTGTCAGGAAGTTCCACAAAGGGAGCTTCAACGCCCGGTTTGGCCCTAGCTGCTCCAAATTGTCCAATATCTGCAAGATGATTGCCTTGTGCTTGCCATTTCTTCCTTGCGGAAGATCAGCCTGCGAAATCGATCGGAACGCCGTGATTTCAGGTTTCGGTAAGTTGAGCTTCGCCATAGTATCACCAGCCAATCGAGACAACGCGCTATGCTAACGATGTCCTAACCTAACACAACTCCCTTCTCCGCATAAAGCTCTGGTTTCCGGGAGAGATTCTCTCGCTTTCCCCGCGCATTGGACTATCTAAAAGACTACAAAAGAGTTAGCCCGTATTGAAGAGACACTGCTACAGTGGCTGATAGAGGTATTGCGCGTGACAAAGCCCACCAAATTCGAAATCATTCCGGTCGAGGAATTGACCATAAAAGGCATCATTCCCGACGCGAGTCCACTATTGCCCATTGCTTTCGTAGTCGACGATGAACCCCTGATTGCGGATACACTCGTGGTGATACTTCGACGTTTTGGATTTTTCAGCCTTCGCGTTTTACGACGCCGCAAGCGCGCTGGAATTTGCGGTGACCGTAACTCCGGACATTGTGATTACGGACGTACAGATGCCCGGGATGAACGGAGTGGATTTGGCGATTACCTTAAGGAAGTCAGCTCCGGAGGTGAGGGTGCTGCTGTTTTCCGGCCAGGCGTCCACGGCAGATCTGCTTAGCAAGGCCAGTGACAACGGATACACTTTTTCCGTTCTGACAAAACCGATGCATCCGACTGATTTGTTGGCGCAGGTTTCCTCGCTTATGGGCGGAGATTAGTAAGAGACTTCTTTGGCTTGCTCGTGCTCTACCAAAGCTGTGGTTGCGAATTTCTGAATCCAGCCGCGCAGCCTTTTCCAAATAGGAAACACAATCGCATTGATTGCTAAGTAGCCTGAGACTTACATATTCAGTAGCACGACGTTTTCGGGAGAGAGGTGTTCATGCCCGCGACCCAGAAGCAAGAGCCGGTGTTGCAAACTATCACGCCGGGATTTCCAGTGGTTGCGGTGGGCGCATCGGCAGGTGGCTTGGAAGCGCTTACGGCAATTCTCGCTGCTCTTCCCAGCGACATTGCAATGGCGTTTGTGCTGATTCAGCACCTCGATCCTAAACGCCATAGCATGATGCCAGAGCTTCTCTCTAAGGCAACCAGGATCCCTGTACTCGAAGCCAGGGATGCGATGAAGGTCGAGCCGAATCACGTTTATGTGATGCCGAGCAATGTGGACATGTCCCTTACCGTTGCCACTTTGCGCTGGTGCCGCCGTGGCGCCCGCCATGTGATAGGCGGCATCGACCACGCCGGCGGCCTGATGGATGGTCCAGGTCGATGCCAGCCGCAGCGCGACGCGGTCTTCTTCGGTATACTTCCCGGTGTTTACCAGCTTGCCCCAGACCTCGGCCGCCGTGGCATGGAGATAGGCGCGCGCCGCGCGCAGATTTCCTTCGGCGCGGCCGAGGGCTGCCTGCACGGCGCTGTTCTCGTGCATCGCCTTGAGACCTTGCGGAATTCTTGCTGCGGGCGAGATCGGTGGTGGCATCGAGCATGGCGCGCGCGACGCCGACGGCGACCGAAGCAAAGCCCATTCCGAACACGATATTGGTCGTGAGCTGATAGAGCGGACCTTTTCGCGCAGCGCCGTGGTGTCGTCGCGCAGCGCGGAAAATCGTTCGGGGATGAAAAGATTATCGACCGAATAGGAATTGGTGCCGGTACCCCTGAGGCCGATCACGTCCCAGACGTCGTACATCGTGGCGCTCGCCAGCGGAAACAGGATGGTACGGATTTCCGGCGCGCCGCTGGGCTTCAGCCGCCGCTTGCCGTCGGCGTCGACGACCTGCACATGGGCGCCGAGCCAACTCGCCTGCCGCGAGCCGCTGGCGAAATCCCAGCGGCCTGGGCGCGATAGCCGCCGGGCACGACCTGGACCTCGCCCTTGATCGCACCCCAGGCCAGGATGCCGGTTGGCGGCCCGAAAATCTCTTTCGCGGTCGCGGGGTCGAGATAGGCCGCCGTCATGGCGCAGACGCTGCATTGGCCGAGACACCATGCGGTGGACGCGTCGGCCTTCGCCACTTCCTCCAGCATCTGCATGAAGATCTCGAGCTGGCGCCTCGCTGCCGCCGGTACTCTGCGGCAACAGCACGCGATAGAGCCCGTTCTCGATCAGGGCGGAAACCACCTTGGGCGTCAGCCGCCGCGTCCGTTCGATTTCGTCGGCTTCGCTTGCAATCAGCGGCGCCAGCGCGCGCGCCCGCTCGATCAGTCCGAAGCCCGGAAGCTTGTTCATCGGTTTCCTTGTCCCCTTGCCAGGGCTTTTGATTGGCTCTGCCGCATGGTGGTCCATCCGCCGCCGCCGATCAAGGTGGCGCGGCCGGCGGAGCGCATCCGTGTGGACGGCGTGCGCTTGACTGTGCCTGTGGGAACACCACGGGCGGGCCATCGTCAGCCCGATCGATCGGGGTTGGAGAAGCGGTAGATGGCTAGGCGGCGTCGCGCAGGCCGGCGAGGAACGTATCGACGCTCTTGAACAGGGTCGCGGCGTGCTGGCCCAGTTCGCCCGATGCGACCAGCACATTGTCGGCCAGCGCCCGCGACCGGTCGGCGGCCTGACTTGCGCCGGCGACGTTGAGCGAGACTTCGCCGGTTCCGGCCGCGGCCTGCTGCACGCTGCGGGCGATCTCGCGGGTCGCCGAATCCTGCTGTTCGACGGCGGCCGCGATCGTGGTGGCGATGCCGCTGATTTCCCGGATGGTGTCGCTGATGCCGCCGATCGCGGCCACGCAGCTGCCGGTAGCGGACTGGATCGCGCTGACCTGTCCGGCGA
Organism: uncultured Alphaproteobacteria bacterium; assembly: GCA_963699465.1. Classification (GTDB taxonomy): domain Bacteria; phylum Pseudomonadota; class Alphaproteobacteria; order Rhizobiales; family Xanthobacteraceae; genus Bradyrhizobium. The sequence continues at coordinate 336,548 of CAVOTZ010000003.1, read as the reverse complement.
TTTCCTCGGTTGCCTTGGCGGTCTGGCTGGCGAGTTCCTTGACCTCGGCGGCGACCACCGCAAAGCCGCGACCGGCCTCGCCGGCGCGCGCGGCTTCAATGGTGGCGTTGAGCGCCAGCAAATTGGTCTGGCTCGCGATCGCATCGATCAGGCGCAGCGCCTCGCCGATCTTCTCGCTGGCCGCGGTCAGGCTCGCCACCATTTCGGTGGTTTGTGCGGCCTTGGTCACGGCGCCGTCGGCGACGTGGCTGGAATGGGTGACCTGGCGGCCGATCTCGGCCACGGAGGAGGCGAGCTGCTCGGTCGCGGCGGCGACCGTGTTGACGCTGGTCGAGGCTTCTTCCGAGGCGGAAGATGCCGCAGCGGCGCGCTGCGAGGTGCCGTTGACGCTGGTGGTGATCTCGCCGGCGACGCGCTGCATGTCCCTGGTCGCCTGCGCCACCGCCGTGACCACGCCCTTGACGTCTTTCTCGAAGCGGTCGGCCATCTGGCGCTGCAGGGTCTTCTTCTCTGTCTCGGACTGCGCCTTGGCCGCCTCCTGCGCCGCGCGCAGCGAGTTGGCCTCGATCATATTGCGGCGGAACACGTCGACGGTCGCCGCCATGCTGCCGAGTTCGTCCTTGCGGTCGGCGCCGGGGATGGTCAGGTCGGTCTCGCCGCGGGACAGCCGGTCCATTACCGCGGTAATCGCACGCAGCGGGCGCGACAGACCACGGCCAAGCAGGAAGGCCAACAGCACCGCAGCTGCCAGAATGATGGCCGTACCGATCATGAGATTACGCTGCGAGCTTGCCGCCGCCGCTTCGTAGGCCGTGGTGTCCTTGACCACTTCGAGAACCGCGATCGGATTACCGGCGTAGTTCTTGATCTGACCGAGATAGAGTGCGGCCGGATGCCCGTCCAGGGTCGCATCGCGCTGCAAGGTCGTGCCGTCGAGCGCGGTCTTGAGTTCGTCCGGCCTCGCAACCTCGCGATCACCGAAGGTCGAAGAGAAGGTCTTGAAGGCCTTGCCGTCATACCAGTGCACGGCGAGGTCGACGCCGAAGCGCTGCTTGGCGCGGTCGACGAAATCCTTGCCGAACGCGACGCCGATATCGGCGACCGCGATGCTCTTGCCGTCGCGCAGGATCGGGGTGATCGCGAAATTCGCCAGAGTGTCGCGCCCGGGCTCCACACCGACAATCGGCTTGCCGGTCTGGTTGGCCTCCACGATGGTGTGTCGCCGCGCCGAGACGTCCTCGCCATAGGCCTTGGGGTCATGAATCCGCAGGAAAATCGTCGCCGGCGGCCGGGTAAAGGTCATCAAGCCGATGCCTTGGGCGCTCAACGCCTTCATGGAGCCGCCGAGCACCGCCATCAGGGCGTTGCGGTCGTCCTTCAGGATGGCGTCGCCGACCTGGGGCAGCGCGGCCACGGTGGCGCTGACGGCCTGGGCCGTGCGGCCCTCGTACTCGATGGCGGCGATCACGCTGTCATATTGCAGCTTGAGCTGCTGCTCGAGCGCGAGCTGCGTCAGCGCGCGCTGCTGCATGATCGAGAATGTTCCGAGGATGGCGCAGGCCGCGGCGACCGTCAGCGAAATAGCAAGGATCAGGCGTGCGCCGATCGAACGAAGCTTGAACATGGAGTGCCGAATCCCCGCGAAAACTGGAGTTCGGACCGTCCCAGAAACTCGTTAAGATTTGCCGACGTGCTTACCTTTAATCCGTAATTTTACGAACCGCACCGGTGTCATCCGAAGGTCGCATCAAGCGGAACCCGGCTGTCGCGTGTGGCCGATTTCAGCTATCCACTTTCAGCGCCGCGATGAAGGCTTCCTGCGGGATGTCGACCTTGCCGAACTGCCGCATCTTCTTCTTGCCTTCCTTCTGCTTCTCTAGAAGCTTGCGCTTGCGGGTGATGTCGCCGCCGTAGCACTTGGCGGTGACGTCCTTGCGCAGCGCGCGCACGGTCTCGCGCGCGATGATCTTGCCGCCGATCGCCGCCTGGATCGGGATCTGGAACATGTGGGGCGGGATCAGCTCCTTCATCTTCTCGACCATGGCGCGGCCGCGGCCTTCGGCGCGGGTCCTGTGCACCAGCATCGACAGCGCATCGACCGGCTCGTTGTTGACCAGGATCTGCATCTTGACCAGATCGGCCGGCTTGTAGTCGGTGAGATGATAGTCGAACGAGGCATAGCCCTTGGAGACCGATTTGAGCCGGTCGTAGAAATCGAACACCACCTCGTTGAGCGGCAGGTCGTATTTCACCATCGCGCGCGAGCCGATATAGGTCAGCTCCTTTTGCGCGCCGCGCCGGTCCTGGCACAATTTCAAAACGCTGCCGAGATATTCGTCCGGGGTCAGGATGGTGGCCTCGATCCACGGCTCCTCGATCTCCGCGATCTTGACCACGTCGGGCATGTCGATCGGATTGTGGATCTCGATGGTTTGCCCGTCGGTCAGATGCATCTTGTAGATCACCGATGGCGCGGTCGCGATCAAATTGAGATCGAACTCGCGCGACAGCCGCTCTTGGATGATCTCCAGATGCAACAGTCCGAGGAAACCGCAGCGGAAGCCGAAGCCGAGCGCCGCGGAGGTTTCCATCTCGAACGAAAAACTTGCGTCGTTGAGGCGCAGCTTGCCCATCGCCGCGCGCAACGTTTCGAAATCGTCGGCGTCGACCGGGAACAGGCCGCAGAACACCACCGGGATCGCCGGCTTGAAGCCCGGCAGCATGTCCTTTACCGGCTTGCGGTCGTCGGTGATGGTGTCGCCGACGCGGGTGTCGGCCACTTCCTTGATCGCGGCGGTGATGAAACCGATTTCGCCGGGGCCGAGTTCGTCGACCTGCGTCATCTTCGGCGTAAAGAAGCCGACGCGTTCGACGTCATAGGCGGCGTTGGTGCCCATCATGCGGATGCGCTCGCCCTTTTTCATCACGCCATCGACGACCCGGACCAGCACCACCACGCCGAGATAGACGTCGTACCAGCTGTCGACCAGCAGCGCCTTCAACGGGGCGTCACGATCGCCCTTCGGCGGCGGCAGCCGGTGCACGATCGCTTCCAGCACATCGGCGACGCCGAGGCCGGTCTTGGCCGAGATCATCACCGCGTCGGAGGCATCGATGCCGATCACGTCCTCGATCTGCTGCTTCACCTTGTCCGGCTCCGCGGCGGGCAGGTCGATCTTGTTGAGCACTGGCACGATTTCGTGACCCGCGTCGAGCGCATGATAGACATTGGCCAGCGTCTGCGCCTCGACGCCCTGGCTGGCGTCGACCACCAGCAGCGAACCTTCGCAGGCCGCCAGCGACCGCGACACCTCGTAGGCGAAGTCGACATGGCCGGGCGTGTCGATCAAATTGAGGATGTAGGTCTTGCCGTCCTTGGCCGGATAGGTCAGCCGCACGGTCTGCGCCTTGATGGTGATGCCGCGCTCGCGCTCGATATCCATGGAATCGAGTACCTGTTCCTTGCCCGCCATTTCGCGATCGGTCAGGCCGCCCGTCATCTGGATCAGGCGGTCGGCGAGCGTCGATTTGCCATGGTCGATATGCGCAACGATGGCGAAGTTGCGGACGTTGGAAATAGGGATGGATGTCATGGGCGCGGGATAGCATCCGCACCCCGAACCGGCAACCTTATTGCGCCCTCCGGACGGCCTGATCCCGAAAACTGGAAGCCGGTTTTCGGAGAAGATCAGGCCCAATTGGAGACTCCCGGTGGCCGATCTTCAAGCCAAGTCTTCAGGGCAAGTCTTCACGTCAAGCTGATTCCACTTTGCGCGAAAACGCGCTAGGCAGTCGCCCATGTCATTAGCCGGTTTCTCACCCGCAAAACTGTACGTTTTCACGTCATCCAAGGTCCGTCGGATCGCGGCATGGTTTGCGGCCTCCGCGTCGGACCGCGCCGGCGGACTGAGGCTGGTGATCTGGTTTGCGGTGGCCCATGCGGTGCTGTGGACCGCGATCCTGGCCAAGCTGAAGGCCGCGCAGGACATCCATTTCGATACCGCCGAAGCCTACGCCTGGGGACAGAAATTCCAGCTCGGTTACGGCAAACATCCGCCGCTATCGGGATGGGTCGCGGGGTTGTGGTTCGACCTGTTCCCGGCGACCAATCTTGCCGCCTACGGGCTGGCGATGGCGACCGTCAGTGTCGGGCTGGTGATCTCATGGCTGATCGCGCTGCGCGTGGTCGACCGGCGCCGCGCGTTCTTTGTCGTGGTGATGCTGGCGCTCTATCCGATCTTCAACTTCAAGGGTTTTAAATACAATCCGGACCTGCTGCAGCTCGTCACGCTGCCGCTGCTGGTACTGGCCTATCTGAATGCATTCGAGAAGCGCACCGTGCGTGCCGGCCTGTGGCTGGGGCTCGCTGCGGCGCTGGCGCTGATGACGAAATACTGGGTGCTGACCATGATCGGCGCGATCGGGATCGCCGCGCTCTTGCATCCGCAGCGGCTCGCCTTCCTGCGCTCGCCGGCGCCATGGGTCGCGATCGCCGCGCTGGTGGTCGCGATGGCGCCGCATCTGTGGTGGCTCAAGCAGGTCGATTTCGCGCCGCTGACCTATGCCGGCGACGTCTACGCTTTGAAAGATCGAGCGGAATGCCTGCAGCTCGTGCTCGGCTATATCGGCCACAATCTAGCGCTGTTGGCCGCGCCTGTCGCGCTGGCCGCATTGGTGCTGGCATGGCGGCATCCGCTGACGCCGGCGCGCAACTGGGTTCGCGGCGCCAATGCCGGTGTCAATGGCGCGCAGGCGCTCAATGTCTGGATCACCCAGATCGTGGTCGCGATCGGGCCGCCGCTCGGCGCGCTGGCGTTCATGGTCTATCTGAAGACCGACTGGGGCATCTCGCTGTTCTTCCTGGTGCCGTTGGCGCTGGTGGCGATCCCTCGCCTGCGGCTGCCGAAAATCGCGCTGGTCGATCTCACGGCGGTCTGGCTTGCGATCACGCTCGCGACACTGGTCGCAGCGCCCTATATCGAGGCGCGTACCGTGGCCGACTATCCCGATAGCGCGGCGGGCTACAGCGCGAAGTCCGAACTCGCCCGCGAACTGACGGAAACCTGGCACCAGCGTTTTGGTTCGCGCTGGGCCGTGGTCGCCGCGCCCACCGAGGTCGGCGAGCCCATGACGTTCTACAGTCCCGATCATCCCCTGACCTACACGCCGGGCGAAGTCTGGTCGTCGGGGCTGACCTCGCGCGAAGAGGCAAAGCGGCTCGGCTTCATCGGCATCTTCGATAACAGGGACGACCGCTTGCCGGCCTTCGACAAGTGGATGGCGGCGAACGCGCCCAATGCGGAGATTCTGGTGATGAACACGCAGCGCTTCTTCAGCGGACATGCCGGTCCGTCGACGACCTGGAAAATCTACATCGTGCCGCCGGGGAAATAGACGCTCGAGCGACAGCGGGCCTACGGCTCGGGGGCTTCTTCGTTGAACTTGCCGGCCACCAGTTCGCCGATCGCCAGGATGGCGGCTTCGGCCTCGGCACCGACCGCGGAGACCGTGATGGTCGTTCCCGGTCCCGCCGACAGCATCATCAGTCCCATGATCGAGGTGCCGCCCACCGTCTCGTTGCCACGGGTGACCCAGACTTCGGCATTGAAGCGCTCGACCATCTGGACGAATTTTGCAGACGCACGCGCGTGCAAGCCGCGCTTGTTGATGATCAGCATTTCACGGGAGATCGCACCTGGCGGCACAGCCGCTCCGGTGTTTTCGGGCGGCGTATCGTCTTCGCTCATTTGCCTGCGAGAACGCGGCTGGCGATGGTGACGTATTTGCGGCCGGCTTCCTGCGCCATCGAGATCGCATCCGGAAGCGAGCGCTCTTCGCGGACCTTGGCGAGCTTTACCAGCATCGGAAGATTGATGCCCGCGAGCACTTCCACTTTCGGACGGCTCATGCAGGAGATCGCCAGGTTGGACGGCGTGCCGCCGAACATGTCGGTGAGGATCGCAACGCCATCGCCGCTATCGACGCGGTTGACCGCTTCAATAATGTCGCTGCGACACAAATCGGAGTTGTCTTCGGCTCCAATCGTGACGGCTTCGATTTGCTTTTGTGGACCCATGACATGCTCAAGCGCTGCCTTGAACTCGTCGGCAAGGCGCCCATGGGTCACAAGTACTAGACCAATCATCGGAAACTCCTCGCGGGTGCTTTTTGGTGCACCGCACGAACGCGCCACTTTGACCATCCAGGTCCCCCGCGCAAGAGGGGATCTTCGCGATTCTCCCGGAAATTTGGACTTCGGAGGGGAGTCGGCGCCGGTCTATTCGGTCGCGATACTGGGCATCATATGGTTACCAATTCCCTTCGCACAATCCGTCGAAAGGGTCGCAGTTTCAGTACTTTCGGTTGTTGTTATCTTCGCCACAACCAGCGGAAGCGCCGAAAACCCGGATTCCACGGGGATTCGCGGTACCTCAACACCATGGAGGCGGGTTCGGAGTTTTTCCGGCGCGGGCAGCCGTTCGGCATCGGAGGCCGCCAGATCGACCACCAGGCCGAGGATGGCCTCGGCCGCGAACGCGCAGCGGCGAATGCCGAGGCCCCTGATCTCGATCAGGCCGGAAAGCCGTGGCGCCGGGCCAACCATCAATTGGCCGCCGCTGGCCCACAGGTGCACGCGGTCGTCGCCGACCAGCACGGCCGAGGGGATCTGCCCGCTTCGCCCGGCCAGGATGAGATCGAAGGCGAGGCGGGATTTGCCGGCCCCGGAGGGCCCGCGGATCAGCACGGCGCGCGTTCCCACCAGCACCGCGGAGGCATGGATGGAGGCGTCGGCAGTGCCGCTCATGGCGCGGGCTGGGGCAGCCGGACCACGAAGCGGGCGCCGGCCACGGTGGCCTCGCCGTCGGCGTTGACCGGGCCGGGGCGGTTTTCCGCCCAGATGCGGCCGCCATGGGCTTCGATGATCTGTTTCGAGATCGATAGCCCCAGCCCCGAATTCTGCCCGAATCCCTGGTGCGGCCGGTCGGTATAAAATCGCTCGAAAACCCGCTCCAGCGCGTCGTCGCGAATCCCCGGCCCGTCGTCGTCGACCACGATCTCGATTTCCGATTTCACCCGGCGGCAGGCGATCCGCACCTTGCCGCCGGCGTTGGAGAACGACTGGGCGTTGACCAGCAGATTCGAGATCACTTGGCCGAGCCGCGAATCATGGCCCGGCACCGAGAACGAATCATTGGCGGTGCGGCCCTCGAAGCGGACCTGGACGCCGACGTCATGGCCGAGCTTGGTCTCGTTGGCGACCGAGGTCAGGGTGGTCAGCAGGCGGCGAAGGTCGACCGGCACCATGTCCTGCCGCTGCAATTCGGCATCGAGGCGGCTGGCATCGGAGATGTCGGAGATCAGCCGGTCGAGCCGCTTGACGTCGTGCTCGATCACCGCGAGCAGCCGCGCGCGGCTGTTCTCGTTGCGCGCCAGCGGCAGCGTTTCGACCGCCGAGCGCAGCGACGTCAGCGGGTTCTTCAATTCATGGGCGACGTCGGCGGCGAACATCTCGATCGCCTCGATGCGGTTATAAAGCGCATCAGTCATGGCGCGCAGCGCGCCGGAGAGATGGCCGATCTCGTCGCGGCGGCGGGTGAAATCCGGAATCTCGACCCGGGTCCGGATGCGGTGGCGCACCCGCTCGGCGCTGTCGGCAAGCCGGCGCACCGGTCCGGCGATGGTGCTGGCGAGCAGCAACGACAGCATGATCATCACGGCGGCGGCGACGCCGCCGACCTTCAGGATCGCGAGCCGCTCGGCGGTGACCATCTGGTCGATGTCGCCGCCCTGGGTCGACAACATCAGCGCGCCGTAGACTTCGCGGAAGCGCTGCACCGGCACCGAGACCGAGACGATGACCTCGCCGCGTTCGTTGATGCGCACCATGCTGGCCTTTTGGCCATCGAGCGCCTGGGCGACTTCCTGGTAGCCCTTGCCGTTGTCGGGCCCAAGCTCGCGGTAGAGCGGCAGGTCGCCGCGATTGAGCCAGGTGCGGACCGCGATCATCGACCGATCGAACAGGCCCGGCTTGCCCTCCGACGGCGGCGGCAATTCGAACCGCATCACGTCGCCCTTGCCGTAAAGGCTGCGGCTGTCGAGGATCAGCCCGCCGTCGCGGTCGTAGATGCGGGCGCGGGTATTGGTCGGCGAAATCAATCGCCGCAGCACCGGCGCGACGCGCTCCGGATTGATCGGAAAATCCAGCCCCGAATAATCGTCCGGCGCGCCATAGGTCTCGCCGTTCTTCAGGTCGGTCAGCCGGTCGGGGTCGATGGTGATGGTGTTGGTATCGACGGTCGCGGAGGCCGCGATGGCGCCGGCGATGATTTCGGCCGATACCTGCAGGCTCTGCGCCCGCGCGTCGATCAGCCCGGCGCGGAACTGCGACAAATAGAGAATGCAGGCCACCAGGGCGACGAGGCCGGCGAGATTGAGCGAAACGATCCGGCGCGTCAGGCTGGAAAAGGACAGTGCCAGGAAGAACTGCCCGGTGCGGTGCAGCCAGTTCAGCGGTGCCTGCCAGCCCTTGCCGCGCGGGCTGTCGCTCGCAGCGGAATCCACGGCGAGGGGCGAGCTGTCCTCGTCGTTCAAATTCGGATCAGGCTGCGTTCGATCGAGCAATGGCCAGAACTGCGGGTTGTTTCGGAACGTGTTGCGATGCGGCTTTGGCGAAAGGTACTTGGCGCCATCCTATCCCGAACGGATGGCGCCGTCAGTTAACAATGCACGCGCCGGAACCCGCGATCACGGCTTTCCGGCTCAGGTTTCCTTGAAGCGGTAGCCGACGCCGTACAGGGTTTCGATCATCTCGAAATCGTCGTCCACCACCTTGAACTTCTTGCGCAGCCGCTTGATGTGGCTGTCGATGGTGCGATCGTCGACGTAAACCTGGTCGTCATAGGCCGCGTCCATCAGCGCGTTGCGGCTCTTCACCACGCCGGGGCGGGTCGCCAAGGCCTGCAGGATCAGGAATTCGGTCACCGTCAGCGTCACCGCCTCGTTCTTCCAGGTGCAGGTGTGGCGCTCGGGGTCCATGCGCAGCAGCCCGCGATCCAGCGCCTTGGCGTCGGTCTCCTTGGGCACCGCGGTCGGATCCTTGGGCGCCGCGCGCCGCAGCACCGCCTTGACGCGCTCGACCAGCAGGCGCTGCGAGAACGGCTTGCGGATGAAATCGTCGGCGCCCATTTTGAGCCCGAACAATTCATCGATCTCCTCGTCCTTCGAGGTCAGGAAGATCACCGGCAGATCCGATTTCTGCCGCAACCGCCGCAGCGTTTCCATGCCGTCCATGCGCGGCATCTTGATATCCAGAATGGCGAGATCGGGCTGGCTGGTGCGAAAGCCGTCGAGGGCCGAGGCGCCATCCGTATAGGTCATGATACGGTAGCCTTCGGCTTCCAGCGCGATCGAGACCGATGTGAGGATGTTGCGGTCGTCATCGACCAAGGCGATTGTGGGCATGAGCCTGCTTTCGAAAACGTGTGGCTGGAGCGGCGGGGCTATCCAGCGATGCGCCGCACAGTTGGGCTTTGAACCCGGTCAACGAGCAATGCAAGCTGGGCTGAAGTGTGACCGAGTTCCGCGAAACGCCCGAATCGCAGCGTTGGTTCCAGCTTATATGGGTGCCACAATAGCCTTAAAAAGGCTCGTTTTGCAACGAGATACCGGAACAGGACCGATGCAACCCAATACCGATTTTAACCCTTCAAAGCTGGCCCGGTCGCTGCTGCGGCGCAGCCGGCAAGGGGCGTTGGCGACCCTGATGGCCGGCAGCGGCGATCCCTATTGCTCGCTGGTCAACCTCGCGAGCCACCCCGACGGCTCGCCCATTTTGCTGATTTCGCGGCTGGCGCTGCACACCAAAAATATCCTGGGCGATGCCAGGGTGTCGCTGATGCTCGACGAACGGGCCGCCGGCGACCCGCTGGAGGGTGCCCGGATCATGCTGGCGGGCACCGCGGAACAGGCCGGCGATGGCGATGAGCGTTCCTGCGGCGGCGCTACCTCAATGCCCATCCGTCGGCGGAAGCCTTTGTAGAATTTAAGGATTTTTCGTTCTTCCGAATCCGGCCCCAAGGCGCCCATCTGGTCGCCGGTTTCGGCCGGATCGTGGACCTGACGCCCGGCCAGTTCCTGACCGACCTGACAGAGGCCGGCCCGCTGCTGGAGGCCGAAGCGGGCGCCGTCGAGCACATGAACGCCGACCATCGCGAGGCGATGAATCTCTACGCGACGCGGCTATTGGGCGCAGAACCAGCGGACTGGCGCTGCACCGGCTGCGACCCCGATGGCATCGACATGCAGGCCGGTAATTCGACGCTGCGGCTGGATTTTCCGCAGCGGATCGCCACGCCTGCTGCGCTGCGGCAAGCGCTCAAGCAGCTTGCCGAGCAGGCCCGCGCTGCAGCAAGTAATTGATCCAGATCAAATCCGCTCGGGCCATAAACCAAATAACACGGGATCGACTTGGCAAGCCCGGTGTTGATCAGTATTAGGTCGCGGGACCGGGGCCGGATGGCTATATTGAGGGTCACCGCGACGACAGGCGCGCTTGGTGCATTCGCGCCGGAGATACGCGGGTTCGAGGAGGTTCTTCGTGCAAGAGACGGGCGTGCATAACGGTGCCTTCGGGGCCGACAAATTCGGCTTAAAAAATCTCAAGGGCGTCAACTGGAATTTCGGCGCGCCGCAGCTCTACGAGCATTCGCTGCAATCCGGCGAAGCCGTGCTGTCTTCCGATGGCGCGCTATGCGCGGACACCGGCGTGTTCACCGGCCGCAGCCCAAAGGACAAGTTCACGGTTCGCGATGGCTTAACCGACAAGAACATGTGGTGGGCCGGCAACCAGTCGATCACATCAGAGCAATTCGCGACGCTTTATGCCGATTTCCTGAAGCACGCCGAAGGCATGACGCTGTTCGCGCAGGATCTCTACGGCGGCGCCGACCCGACCCACCGGATCAAGACCCGCGTCTTCACCGAGCTGGCCTGGCACTCGCTCTTCATCCGCACGTTGTTGATCCGCCCCGAGGCCTCGGAGCTGAAGGGCTTCGTGCCGGAATTGACCATCATCGATCTGCCGAGCTTCCGCGCCGATCCCAAACGCCACGGCTGCAAGTCCGAGAACGTCGTCGCGATCGATTTCGCCCGCAAGATCGTCCTGATCGGCGGGTCTTATTATGCCGGCGAGATGAAGAAGAGCGTGTTCACCACGCTGAATTACTATCTGCCCGAAAAGGGCGTGATGCCGATGCATTGCTCGGCCAATGTCGGCCCCGACGGCGACGCCGCGATCTTCTTCGGCCTGTCCGGCACCGGCAAGACCACGCTGTCGGCCGATCCCAAGCGCACGCTGATCGGCGACGACGAGCACGGCTGGAGCGAGAACGGCATCTTCAACTTCGAAGGCGGCTGCTACGCCAAGTGCATCAAGCTGTCGGAAGAAGCCGAACCCGAGATCTTCGCCGCCAGCAAGCGCTTCGGCGCCGTGCTGGAAAACGTGGTGCTGGACAAGAACACCCGCACGCCTGATTTCGACGACGGTTCGAAAACCGAGAACACCCGGTCAGCCTATCCGCTCGACTTCATCCCCAACGCCTCGCGCACCGGCCGCGCCGGCCACCCCAAGAACGTGGTGATGCTGGCGGCCGATGCGTTCGGCGTGATGCCGCCGATTGCAAAACTGACGCCGGCGCAGGCGATGTATCACTTCCTGTCCGGCTACACCGCCAAGGTCGCCGGCACGGAACGCGGCCTCGGCAACGAGCCGCAGCCGGAATTCTCGACCTGCTTCGGCTCGCCGTTCCTGCCGCGCGACCCCTCAGTCTACGGCAATCTGCTGCGCGACCTGATCGCCAAGCACGACGTCGATTGCTGGCTGGTCAACACCGGATGGACCGGCGGCAAATACGGCACCGGCCGCCGCATGCCGATCAAGGCGACGCGGGCGCTGCTGACCGCGGCGCTGAACGGTTCGCTGCGCAATGCCGATTTCCGCACCGACAAATATTTCGGCTTCGCGGTGCCGACCTCGCTGCCCGGCGTCGAGCCGCACATCCTCGATCCGATCAAGACCTGGGCCGACAAGGCCGAGTTCGACAAGACCGCCCGCGCGCTGGTCGGCATGTTCCAGAAGAACTTCGCCAAGTTCGAAGCGCAGGTCGACGCCGACGTCCGCGCCGCCGCGCCGGAAGTGAAGCTCGCGGCGGAGTAAGAGCAGGCGAATAGCGAATGGGGAGTAGCGAATAGGGGTTGCAGATAGCAATCCCTCTGTGATCTCCCTGCTATTCGCTATTCGCTATTCGCTATCTCGCAGCACCGCATTGCTTGGCGTTGGCCGATCCGTGATCTGCAGGCCGAACAGGCTGCCGATCAGTTCGACCGCGACGCGCGCGGTGCGGCCGCGTTCGTCGAGGAACGGATTGAGTTCGACGATATCGACCGATCGCACCAACCCCGAATCGTGCAGCAATTCCATGATCAGATGGGCCTCGCGATAGGTGGCGCCGCCGGGCACCGTGGTGCCGACACCGGGCGCGATCGCGGGATCGAGGAAATCGACGTCGAAGCTCAAATGCAGCACGCCGTTCTTCGCTCTTACCCGTTCGATCACGCGGCGGATCAGCACGCCGACGCCGAATTCGTCGATCGCGCGCATGTCGGCGATTGCGATCCGCCGCTCGCGCACCAGCTCTTTTTCCAGGGGATCGATCGAGCGGATGCCGAACAGATCGAGCTGGTCCGGCGTGATCGAGACGCGGGGCGCGCCGCCGAGCAGATCGTCCAGACCTGTCTCGCCGCATAGAAACGCTGCTGACATGCCGTGCATATTGCCGGTCAGCGTGGTGGCGGGCGTGTTGTAGTCGGCATGGGCGTCCAGCCACAGCACGAACAGCGGACGGTTCTGTTCCTGTTGCCAGTAGCGCGCGACGCCGTTGACCGATCCCATCGACAGCGAGTGATCGCCGCCCATGAAGATCGGGATCGCGCCGCTGCGGGCGATCGACCAGGCACGTTCGCTGAGCACGCGGACCCAGCCATTCACCTCGTCATAATATCTGGCGTTGGCGGGCGGCGCATGATCGACCGGGACAATCGCCGGCCGCGCGATGTCGCCATGGTCTTCGATCGTGTGCCCCAGTTGCTCCAGCACCCGCGCGATGCCGGCCGTGCGCAGCGCCGCCGGGCCCATCAGCGTGCCGGCCTGCGAGGCGCCGATCTCGATCGGGATGCCGAGCAGCGCGATCCTTGGTTGTTGCGGGCTTTCGGTATCAGCCATTGGCGCCCTAGGCCTTGAAATAAGTGATCTGGGTCGTGGTCGCGAGCAGCCGTCCGTTCGGCGACCATAGTTCGCCGTTCTGGTCGCCATAGCTCTTGTGGAAAATCTTGGCGTCGGCGACCGCGAGCACCCGCGTGATGTCCTCCGCCGCGAGGTCTTCGGTCGAAGTGTGAAAATAGGTCGTCATCGATACCGTGCCGAGCGGCACCAGTTCGTTGCGGGCATGAAAGATCCGGCCGAAAAACGCGTCCGACATCGACATCAGCGACAGCGCGTCGATCTTGCGAGGGGTGCGATCGCCGATCCAGAGTTTTGAAAATGCGCTCGACGGAATGGTCTTGGTCGAAGAGCCGATCCTGGGCTCGCCCTCGACAAAACGAAAATCATATTGCTTGACCCAGGGCAGCGCGATCTTGGCGTAGGGCAGCGTCTGCTCGAACGCGGTCGCCTGCGGGAACGGTGCCGGCTGGTGCGACCATGACGGGCGGCGCTCGGCGAACACGGCGGTGGCCAGCGTCACCACGCCGGCCTTGTCCTGCGTCATCTCGACCGACCAATGCTGCGACGAGCGGTTGGCCTTGACCAGGCGGATATCGAGATCGAATTCACCCTGCACGACCGGTGCGCAGAAATTGACCGTCAGCGCCAGCGGATCGCCCGACCGCTCCGGATGCTGGATCAACGCCCGCAGGATGCTGGCGGCGGTTGCCCCGCCGAACTGGCCAACAAAGGCAAAATAATCCTCGCCGGCGTTACCCTGCCAGCTGGAGTTGCCGGCAATGATCCGGGTGGCGTCATCGAAAACGTGGTTGGCCGGGGCCAGCATGAAATTTCTCAGATTGAGGGAAGGGCAGGTTAGCCGTCATTGCGAGCGAAGCGAAGCAATCCAGAGCTACGCCTGTGGCCCTGGATTGCTTCGTCGCTTCGCTCCTCGCAATGACGTTATCGCGTCGCACCGCGCTGGGCCGTGGGCACGGTCGCGGGCTGCGTGCCGCGCACCGGCACGTTCCAGATATCCTCGGCATATTCGCGGATGGTGCGGTCCGAGGAGAACCACGGCATCCGCGCCACGTTGAGGATGCTGGCGCGGGTCCAGGCCGGCGTCACCTGCCAGCGCGCGTCGATGCCGCGCTGGGCCTCGTAATAGGAATCGAAATCCGCGCTGACCATGTAATGGTCGAGGTAGCGCAGCGCGTGCGCGATCGATTCGAACCGGCCGGGATCGTCGGGCGAAAACTCACCGCTGCCGATGGCGTTGATGGCGCGCGACAGCCGCGGCGATTTCCGGATCACGTCGGTGGCGTCCAGCCCCTGCTTGCGGCGCACCACCACGTCCATCGCCTCCAGGCCGAAGATCGCGATGTTCTCCGCACCGACATGGTCGCGAATCTCGATATTGGCGCCGTCGAGCGTGCCGATGGTCAGCGCGCCGTTGAGCGCGAGCTTCATGTTGCCGGTGCCGGAGGCTTCCATGCCCGCGGTCGAAATCTGCTCGGAGATGTCGGCAGCCGGGATGATCACTTCGGCGAGGCTGACATTGTAATCGGCGAGGAACGCGATCTTCAGGCGGCCGGCGACCACGGGATCGTTGTTGACGATTTCGGCGACGTCGTTGATCAGCTTGATGATCAGCTTGGCGTAGCGATAGCTCGCCGCCGCCTTGCCGGCGAAGATTTTAACCCGCGGCACCCAGTTGTTCTGCGGATCGTCCTTGATCGCCTGGTACAGCGCGATCGTCTCCAGGATGTTGAGCAGCTGGCGCTTGTATTCGTGGATGCGCTTGATCTGGACGTCGAACAGCGCCGCCGGATCGACCATGACGTTGAGGCGTTCGCCGATCAGCCGCGACAGCGCCACCTTGTTGTGGTGCTTGACGTTGCGGAATTGTTGCTGGAACGCGTTGTCGCTGGCCAGCGCCTCGAGCCGTTGCAGCTGCGAGGGATCATCCAGCACCGCTTCGCCGCAAACCCGGCGCAACAAATCGGTCAGCCGCGGATTGGCCAGCATCAGCCAGCGGCGGAAGGTGATGCCGTTGGTCTTGTTGGTGATGCGGCCGGGATAAAGATGGTTGAGATCGTGGAACACGGTCTCCTTCATCAGTTCGGAATGCATCGCCGAGACGCCGTTGATGCGATGCGAGCCGACAAAGGCGAGCTGTCCCATCCGCACCTTGCGGCCGGATTTCTCGTCGATCAGCGACACCGAGGCGCGGAAATCGTCGTCGCCGGGGCAGTGTACATCGGCCAGCGCCAGATGCGCGACATTGATGCGGTAGATGATGTCGAGATGCCGCGGCAACAGCCGCTCGAACAGTTCGACCGGCCAGGTCTCCAGCGCCTCCGGCAGCAGCGTGTGGTTGGTGTAGGACAGCGTCGCCACCGTGATCTTCCAGGCTTCGTCCCAGCGGAAATTGTGCAGGTCGACCAGGATGCGCATCAGTTCGGTGACGGCGAGGCTCGGATGGGTGTCGTTGAGCTGCACCGCGGCCTTGGTCGCGAGGCTGCGCAGCTGCCCGTCCGAGGCCAGATGGCGCTGCACCAGATCCTGCAGCGAGGCCGAGACAAAGAAATATTCCTGCCGCAGCCGCAGCTCGCGGCCGGCCGGGCTTTCGTCGTTCGGGTAGAGAAATTTGCAGATCGATTCCGCGCGCGCCTCCTCGGCCACGGCGCCGAGATAGTCGCCGGAGTTGAAGACGTCGAGCTTGAGCGGGTCGGGCGAGCGCGCCGACCACAGCCGCAGCGCGTTGACGTGCTGGCCGCGCCAGCCGACGATCGGGGTGTCGTAGGCGACGGCCTGGATGGTTTCCCCCGGATGCCAGATCACGCGTTCGCGGCCCTTGGCATCGCTGATGCGTTCGACGCCGCCGCCGAAATGCACCTGGTAGACCACGGCCGGCCGCTGGAATTCCCAGGGGTTGCCGAAGCCGAGCCATTCGTCGGGAAATTCGTGCTGCCAGCCCTGCGCGATGATCTGGCGGAACAGGCCGAAATCGTAACGGATGCCGTAGCCGATCGCCGGAATCGCGAGCGTCGCCATGCTTTCCATGAAGCACGCCGCCAGCCGCCCGAGGCCGCCATTGCCGAGTGCGGCGTCCGGCTCGCATTTGCGCAAGTCCGCCAGCGACACGCCGAGATCGCCGAGCGCCGCCTCGAACACCGGCAGCAGGCCCATATTGTTCAGGGCGTCGGTGAACAGCCGGCCGATCAGGAATTCCAGGCTGAGGTAATACACCCGCTTGCGTCCGGCGTCGTAGCTCTGTTTTTCCGCCGTCAGCCAGTGGTGCACGATGCGGTCGCGCAGCGCCAGCGCCGCGGCCTTGTACCAATCGTGCCGATTGGCCATGCCGGCTTCCTTGCCGATCGCGAGCCGCAGCTTGGCGAGGATCGCGCCCTTGATCTCGATCAGCGCCAGTTCGTCGACCGGCTGGTCGAGCGCGGGAAAATTGGCCGGGAAAGATGGGTCTGGCAAATGTTCACCCCGCAAACTGAGTCTCACACAATGATACGCGCCTTGCACGTCGATCAAAACCCGGCTCGGGTCCCAATGATGCAATATTGCATGGTTTTTATGCAAGTACCGGGCCGATTCGTCGCCGGCCGGACACGGGGCTTTAGTGATATAATAGGTGACAACCCCGCGATATCGCGCGGTTTTCACGGAGGGACCGGGCCATGAGATTGATCATCGAGATCGCCGCCGCCGCACTGCTGATCTGCTGCATCAGCGCCTCCAGCGCAGCCTTCGCCGCCGGCAAGGGAGGCCGCAGCGCCGACGGGCTGAGCTGTTCGTTCAGCGCCCCCGCCAACGCCTCCCCCGCCGCCCGCTGCGCCGCGATCCGCCACCAATGCGGCGGAAAATTCTACGCCAATTACTGTGGCGACCGGCTGGTATCGGGGACGTGAGGTTTAGAGGCGGGCGCTGATTTATCCCGTCGTCCCGGCCTCCGAGCCGGGACCCATACAGCGCTCAAGGCATACCGGACAGCTCGCCCCATTCATAAAACCCGGAGTTCGATCCGGATGAAAAGCGTCACGCCTATGGCGCCGCCTCACGAAAACTTTGACGCTTGTGGGTCCCGGCTCGGTGGCCGGGAGGACGAATTGTAAGGTCAGCCTTTCAGGGCTACCTCGCTGTGCCCCCATTTGCGAACGTCGCCGAAGCTCTCGATGCGATCGACATCGGCAAGCCAGCGGATGCGTGCGCTGACGACCTCATGGTCGATCGATAGTCCTCGTTCTTCGAATACCTTCCAGATATCGGTGAGTACCTTCGCGACCTTGAGCGGTCGCGGCCTGAGTTTCGAGAAGATGACGGCATCGAGATCGGCTTCGGAAATCGATTCCGGCAGCGTCACCTCTTTCCATCGCAGATCGCAGCTGATCGCAGGCGGATTATGAGGCCACTTCTCTAGCGAGGGATGCTGCTGATAAACCAGCCGGAAAACATCCGAATGCAGGCTATCCAAAAGCTTTTCCAGTGGGGTGGTCAACAGCGTCTGGTCCGCCGGTAGGAGATGGGACACCGCGGCGATCGCCTCGTCGAGCGCGTCGGCGACATCCCACAAATGATCCTCGATTTCGCTGGCTTGTGCCTCGTCCATCCCGTCCTCCGCCCTTCGTGGTCAAAATTCAGATGATAGGAACAAATTAAGAACACTTTAGCAAGTCTTTGATATATCATTGTGATTCGGCGCAAGGCCGACACAATATCTGGGGTCTGTTAGAGATTTCGAGGACTAGATGTCCACTATCGCTTTCGATCAATTCGCTCTCACCCGCATTGCCGACTTCGCGCGCTCGCTGTCGCGGCTGCATCAGGCCTCGCGCCGAAGGCTGGTCGACGACGACCAGATCGACCGCGAATTCAACGCGGTCTGCCTATCGGTGTGGGGCTACACCACGGACGATTTCAGCGACGATTTGTTGTCCGCCGCCGACCATGCCTGGCTCGACACGCTCGACGAGGCGCATGCCCGCATCTTCGCCGCCGAGCAGGGCTACGACCTGGTCGACGACAACGGCATGCTGACGGACTGGTGGGGTTATTGCTGGATGATCCTCGCCGAAAAGCGCGGCTTGCTGACGCCGGAGAACCGCGCGGCGGCGCGCGCGGCGATCGAGGAAAAATATCTCGCCGCGCCGAACGTGATCGGCGTCATCGTCGGGCGGTGAGGGTTTTCCCTCATCCTGAGGAGTGGCGCTTGCGCCGCGTCTCGAAGGATGGGCCACAGCGCTCGCGGCCCATGGTTCGAGACGGCGCTAACGCGCCTCCTCACCATGAGGTGTGTTTTGGAGAATCTCAGTTCGCCTCGGCGCGCTTGCCGGGGGCACGCGCCGGTTTAGGCAGCGCCGTCGGCGCAACGACCGTCGTCGATGACGGCGCCTCGTCGGCGATCATTTCAGCGCTGACCGGCGCCACTTTCATCTCGCCAAGCCGGGCGCGGACTTCGGGGGTCAGCCCCGGATAGGACGCGACCGGGGTGAACTCGGCGGCCTGGTTGTTGCCGAGCCTGACACCGGAATAGGCCACCAGGCCGTCGGTGGTGGCGATCACGTCGCCGGCCCGCAGCGAGGTGTCGAGCGTGAGATCGACCGGGGCGAGGCCGACGGAATCGCGGCCGTTGCAGGTGCAGTCGGCGCGCATCGCCTTGCGGTAGGCAAAGGCGTTTTCGCTGTCGGCGTAGCGTTCGCCGCTGGCCGAGGTGGCGCCGTCGATATTGCTGCCAAAGAAAACTTTGGTGGGGCTCGCCGGACAAAACGCCTGGCAGAGCTGGACCGGCGAGGCGTTGCCGCGCGACAGCGGAAAATAGCGGCCGTCGCAGCTGCGCACGCAAAACGCGGGTCCCGAGCCACCGGCCGTGCGGACGGGGGCGGGCTGCGGAGTGGCGGACGGATCGGCGAAGAAGCTCGCCTGCGGCGGGGCCTGACGCTGTTGTTTCTGCAGGCCGCCGAACAGGAAATCGAACAGCCCCTCGGCGGACGCTGCGCGCGGCGCAACGGTCATGCTGCCGACCAGCGCCAATGCGGTAACAAGTTTTACGCAGCGCCGCACGCGCCGTTCATTCCACTGTGTACGCAACGCGAACTCCACCCGAACGCAACAGAAACCTGGGCGCCTGAAACCGGAGCTTCAGCCCTGATTCACCTTAATTCGGGATGGTAAACGAGCGGTGAGCAAGCGCCGTGGCGGCGAAAAGAAAATGCTTGGGGGCTGTGACCATTCCTGCCCCGGTGCAGTGCCGCGCGCCTTCGACGCTGCACTGCTGATCCAGGTCCAGCACATGGGTACCGGCTCTGCGACGCGGCACCATAGCGCGTCGATGCCGCGGGTCAAGCCGCGGGCATGACGCGCTCGGTCGGGGGGCGAAAGCCCCATCAATCCTTCAAAAACTCCGCCGCCTTGTACAGCGAGCGGAAAGCAAGCCCGGCTTCGGCAAAGGCCGCGGTGGCGCCTTCTTCGCGGTCGACCATGGTCAGCACCAGCACGACCTCGCCGCCGGCCTCCTTGACGGCTTCGGCGGCTTTCAGCGCCGAGCCGCCTGTGGTGGTGACGTCCTCGACGATCACGATGCGCTTGCCCGCAAGGCTCTCGCCCTTGGCGAGGCCTTCGACCGCCAGCCGAGCGCCGTGCTCCTTCGGCTTCTTGCGCACAAAGAACGCTGCGATCGGATGGCCCTTGAGCCAGGACAGCTGCGCCAGCGCGCCGGCCAGCGGCACGGCGCCCATTTCGAGGCCGCCGATATAGTCGAGGCCGTCGTCCTTCAGCGCTTCATAGGCCAATTCCGCCAGCAGCGCCGCGCCTTCGGGATCGAGCATGGTCGGCTTCAGATTGAAGTAGAAATCGCTCTTGCGCCCCGAGGCCAGCGTGATTTCGCCCCTGCCGAACGAGCGCTTGCGGATGATCTCGGCGAGGCGGGCGCGGGAGGCTGATTTGGACAAGATTTTGTTCTCGGGCTTTAAGGGTGGGGCGCAATCTATCGGCGTCGCCGGGCACATTCCAGCGCCGATATCGCGCCGTCAACAGCGCGTGGCGAACAGGAGAGCCCAATTAAACGGCGGTTGTCGTGCCTTGTCGGGCTTTCGGGTTCCCTGTACTGGATATGCCGCTTGTCGGGAGGATCCAAAAAAATGACCATCGAACTCCACACCTGGAACACGCCGAACGGCCGCAAGATCAGCGTCGCGCTGGAGGAGATGGGCCTTGCCTACAAGGTGATCCCGGTCAACATCTCAAAGGGCGAGCAGATGGCGCCCGCGTTTCTCGAGATCAGCCCCAACAACAAGATCCCGGCGATCGTCGATCCCGACGGACCCGGCGGCAAGCGCGTCAGCGTTTTCGAGTCGGGTGCGATCCTGCTCTATCTCGGCGATAAGACCGGAAAATTCCTGCCAAAACCGCTGCTCGATCGCATCCCCGTGCTGGAATGGCTGATGTGGCAGATGGGCGGTTTTGGCCCGATGCCGGGGCAGGTGCATCATTTCATCGCGCTGGAGAACGAGCAGGACCGTGCCTACGGCCTGAAACGTTACATGGCGGAAACCCGCAGGCTCTATGGCGTGCTCGATCGCCGGCTCGCGACCCACGAGTTCGTCGCCGGCGAATTGTCGGTGGCGGATTTTGCCATTCTCGGCTGGGCCTGGCGCCATCCGCGCCACAAGGTCGATCTCGCCGACTTCCCGCAGGTCAAACGCTGGTACGAAACACTGATGGCCCGCCCGGCGACGAAGCGCGGCATGGAAGCGAAGCTGGATTCCCCTCCCACAAGGGGAGAAACTCACGCCCGCCTTGCCTCGAACGCCATCTTCATGGCGAGACCCGCGAGCACGGTGCCCATCAGATAGCGCTGCACCAACAGCCAGCTCGGCCGCGTGCCGAGAAACACCGCGATCGAGCCCGCCGCTAGCGCGATCATCGCGTTGACGGAAACGCTGATCGCGATCTGGATCGAGCCCAGCGCCAGCGACTGCGTCAGCACGCTGCCCTGAACGGGATCGATGAACTGCGGCAGCAGCGCCAGATACAGCATCGCGATTTTCGGATTCAGCAAATTGGTGACGAAGCCCATCGCGAACAGTTTGCGCGGTCCGTCGACTTTCAGCTGGCGCACCTGGAACGGCGAACGTCCGCCGGGTTTTACCGCCTGCCACGCCAGCCACAGCAAATAGGCCGCGCCCGCGAACCGCAGAGCGTCATAGGCATAGGGCACCGCGAACAGGAACGCGGTGATGCCGAACGCCGCGCACAGCATGTAAAAGATAAAGCCCAGCGCGACCCCGCCGAGCGAAACGATCCCGGCCGCCGGCCCCTGCGTGATCGAGCGCGAGATCAAATAGATCATGTTCGGCCCCGGCGTCAGCACCATGCCGAACGAGATCAAGGCAAAACCGAGCAAAGCGGAGAGGTGGGGCATGGCGGACTCGCGAGGCGTGGGGACCTGCTATGTCTAGCGCGCGCAGCGCCGCGATGCCATTGCGTAATTGGCACGGATGTTGGTCGAATATTGCGTCGGCGCGGAAACAGGCGCTCGCTCACCTCGCCCGGGGAGAGGGCTCGACGTCGCGAAGCGACGGCGAGACGGTAGGGTCGCCTCAGTGCTGGAGCCACCCCTCATCCGCCCTCGCTACCGCGAGGCACCTTCCCACAGGGGAGAAGGGAAAGCGCTCAATGCGCCTCGTCCCAATTATTCGCCGCGCGGGCATCGACCTGCAACGGCAGCGACAGCAGCACGGCCGGGAACGGCGCGTCCTGCATCACGTGCTGCACCACCGGCAGCGTCGCCGCGACCTCGTCGTCGGGCACCTCGAAGATCAGTTCGTCGTGCACCTGCAGCAGCATCTGCGCCGACAGTTTGTGCTCGGCCAGCGCCTCTTCCATCCGCGTCATGGCGCGGCGGATGATGTCGGCGGCGGTGCCTTGCAATCGCGCGTTGATCGCGGCGCGTTCGTTGAACGAGCGGACCGAGGCATTGGAGGCCTTGATGTCGGGGTAATGGCATTTGCGGCCGAACAGCGTTTCGACATAGCCGTGCGCGCGGCAGAAATCCCGCGTCTCGTCCATGTAGGCGCGGATACCCGGAAAGCGCTCGAAATATTTCTTGATGTAGGCGGAGGCCTCCTCGCGCGCGATGCCGAGCTGGTTGGCGAGGCCAAACGCCGAGATGCCGTAGATGATGCCGAAATTGATCGCCTTGGCGCGGCGGCGTACCTCGGCCGGCATGTCCTTGATCGGCACGCCGAACATTTCCGACGCCGTCATGGCGTGAATGTCGAGGCCGTCGCGGAACGCCTGCTTCAGCACCGGAATATCGGCGATCTCGGCCAGCAGCCGCAGTTCGATCTGAGAATAATCCGCCGACACCAGCTTGTGGCCGGGCGCGGCGATGAAGGCGCGGCGGATCTTGCGGCCGTCCTCGGTGCGCACCGGAATGTTCTGCAGGTTCGGCTCGTTCGACGACAGCCGCCCGGTGGTGGTCGCCGCCAGAGCGTAGGTGGTGTGGACGCGATGGGTCTGCGGATGCACGTATTCCGGCAGCGCGTCGGTATAGGTCGATTTCAGCTTCGAAACCTGCCGCCACTCCAGAATCTTCTTCGGGAATTCATGGCCCTGCTCGGCGAGTTCGTCGAGGATCTGCGCCGAGGTCGACCACGCGCCGGTCTTGGTCTTGGTGCCGCCGGTGATTCCCATCTTGCCGAACAGAATGTCGCCGATCTGCTTGGGGCTGCCGACATTGATCGGCTCGCCGGCGATCGCCTGGATTTCGGCCTCGACCCGCGCCGCGGTCTGGGCGAATTCGCCCGACAGCCGCGACAGCACCTGGCGGTCGATCGAGATGCCGCGCCGTTCCATCCGCGCCAGCACCGAGATCAGCGGCCGCTCCAGCGTCTCGTAGACCGCATTCATGCGCTCGGCGATCAGGCGCGGCTTCAAGACCCGCCACAGCCGCAGGATCACGTCGGCATCCTCGGCCGAGTAGGCGGTGGCCCGGTCGATCGCGACCTGATCGAAAGAGAGTTTCGCCTTGCCGCTGCCGGTCAGTTCGCCATGGGTCAACGTGGCATGGCCGAGCCACAGATCGGCCAGCGCGTCCAGCCCATGGGCGTTGCGGCCGGCATCGAGCGCATACGACATCAACTGCACGTCGTCGTGGTCGCGGATCGTGATGCCGTGCTGCGCGAACATCACGGCGTTGAACTTGATGTTGAAGCCGATCTTGAGAATGCCCGCCGATTCCAGCAGCGGGCGCAGCGCGGCAAGCGCGTCGGCCGCCTTGATCTGGTCCGGCGCCAGCCCGGCATCGAACAGCCCGGCGCCGTCGCCGGATTGCTTGTGCGCCAGCGGGATGTAGCAGGCGTCGTTGGGCCCGAGCGCCAGCGCGATGCCGCAGATTTCGGCCTGCATCGGATCGATGCTGTCGGCCTTGGCGTCGACCGCGACATGGCCGGCCTCGTGAATCCGCGCGATCCAGGCGTTCAGCTGATCGAGGCTGCGCACGGTCTGGTACTTGCTGCGATCGACCGGCAGTTTTCGCGCGGCCTCGGCGCGCGCGGTGGCGAGCGATACCGGCGTGCCCTGGGGCTCGAGGCCTTGTCCTGCTTGTCGGCGCTCTGAGCGCTCCCTCCCCCTGTGGGGGAGGGTTGGGGAGAGGGGGCCGGAGGCACTGTGCCCGTGTCGCCCCCCTCCCTGGCCCTCCCCCACAAGGGGGCAGGGTACAGAAGACGCGCCGCTGCTATTGGTCGCATCCGCCATGACGTCGGCCGGATCGATCTGCGAATATTCGGCGACGCGGCGGGTCAGGGTGGAGAACTCCATCGCCTTCAAAAACGCGATCAGCTTGCGCGCGTCCGGCTCGTGCACCGCCAACTCGTCGAGCGGCACGTCGAGCTTGACCTTGTCGTCGAGCAGCACCAGCTGCCGCGAAATCCGCGCCTTCTCGGCGTTCTCGATCAGCGCCTCGCGGCGCTTCGGCTGCTTGATCTCGCCGGCGCGCAGCAACAGCGTTTCGAGGTCGCCATATTCGACGATCAATTGCGCCGCGGTCTTGATGCCGATGCCGGGCACGCCCGGCACATTGTCGGTGGAATCGCCCGCCAGCGCCTGCACCTCGACCACCTTTTCCGGCGGCACGCCGAATTTCTCGATCACCTCGGCAATGCCGATGCGGCGATCCTTCATGGTGTCGTACATCTTGACGTTGTCGGTGACGAGCTGCATCAGATCCTTGTCGGAGGAGACGATGGTCGCGGTGGCGCCGCGCGCGTCGGCCTCGCGGGCATAGGTCGCGATCAGGTCGTCGGCCTCGAAGCCCGCCTGTTCGAGGCAGGGCAGGTCGAACGCGCGCACCGCCTCGCGGATCAGGCCGAATTGCGGGATCAGATCATCAGGCGCCGGCGGCCGGTGCGCCTTGTAGTCGGGATAGAGCTTGTTGCGGAAGGTGACCTCGGATTTGTCGAAGATGATGGCGAGATGGGTCGGCCGGTTGTCCGGCGGCATGTCGCGCAGCAGCTTCCACAGCATGTTGCAGAAGCCGAGCACGGCATTGACCTGCAAGCCGTCGGACTTGCGGTTCAGCGGCGGCAGCGCGTGATAGGCGCGGAAAATATAGCCGGAACCGTCGACCAGAAAGACATGGTCGCCCTTCTTCAGGGCTTTGACGGCGACGGGTGTCGGTGCGGCTTTGGGGGCTGTTTTCGGCATGGCCGAAACTTAAGGATTTTTGCGCGAAATGACACCCTCGGGAGGGGGAATTTTGACCGCAATACACACCAGCCGTCATCACCCGCATCCACGCCGTCATCACCCATCTCTGAGCGATGACGGTGGGTGGATGTGGGAACGGCGTAAGCCGAAAAGCTACTCCGCCGCCTGCAGCTTGGCGTGGGGCTTTTTCGGCGCGATCCAGAATGCTGCCGGGCGCTCGAACAGGAAATTGGCGCCGGCGGCCAGCGCCACGCACCAGATCAGCAGCGCGCCCACCACGCCTGCGATGGTGACGAGCAGCGACACCGTGCCGATGTCGTGCGCAAGCCCGGTATGCAGCAGCAGCGTCCGGGTCGTCGCCATCGGCAGGAAGAAGGCGAGGTAGATCACGATGGAATTCTCGCCGCAGAAGCGCAGGAAGCCTAGCCATTGCATGCGCGCGAGCAGCGTCCCCAGCGTGATGATGGCGCAGGCGCCCGCAAGCCCGAGCGCCAGCGACACCAGCGGCCATTCGCTGTACCCTGACTTGACCAGCCCGCCATTGACCAGCGCCCACAGCGCCAGGCCAAAGAGCGCGAGAGCGGGGTATGTCCGCACCCGATCCGCCAGCGCGAACACGTAAGGGGCGAACAGATAGCCGGAATAGATGTAGACAAAGCGCGCGGCAAATTCGTCGATCACGGTCCAGCCGGTGGCCACATGCGCCATTTCCAGCAGCGCCGCGACGACCCAGATCACCGGCGACGGCATCCGCCGCGTCGCCTTGATCACCACGAAGAAGATCGGCAGCAGATAGATGAACCACAGCGTGCCGAACGGCTCGATGAAGGATTCCAGATAGAGGTAGCCGGCATGGCTCCAGCTGGTCTCGGCGGCAAAGCCGGATGCCTTGAAGCCGAACTGGATGGTCACCCACAGCACGTAGAAATAGGCGAAGTGGACCACCTTGCGGTCGAGATAAATGCGCCAGTCGCGGTCGATCACGACCGAGATGAACAGGCCCGAGATCAGGAAGAAGTCCGGCATCCGGAACGGTTTGGCGAACATCACGACCAGGTGCATGAAGCCGGTCTGGCCCGCGGCCAGTTCGACGCCGAGCACCGAATGCATCATGACCACCATCACGATGCAGATGCCTTTGGCGTAATCCACCCAATCGACGCGGTCGCCCGCCGGGCCGGCGGAATGTGCTGTCACGGCGGATGTGCCGTTTGCTGCCATCGGTGTCTCTTTTCGGCGCGATCAGGCCCTATCATCGGCCAGATCGGTTTCATTCTCCTTTATTCATACAAACGTCATGCCGCTTTTCTGGAACCAGGCCGTTCCTGATTCGCCCAAAATGATCTAAGACCGCCCCGAAATCGGGACCGTCATTAACCATTACAGGCAGGTTTTCTTATGCGGATTGCCATGATTGGCACGGGCTATGTGGGGCTGGTTTCCGGCGCCTGTTTTTCGGATTTCGGCCACCATGTCACCTGCGTGGACAAGGACGCCGGCAAGATCGACGCGCTCCGGCGCGGCGAGATTCCGATTTTCGAGCCCGGCCTCGATGCGCTGGTGGCCTCCAACGTCAAGGCCGGCCGGCTCGATTTCACCACCGAGCTGGCGGCCCCGGTGGCGGAAGCCGACGCGGTCTTCATTGCGGTCGGCACCCCGTCGCGGCGTGGCGACGGCCATGCCGATCTGTCCTACGTTTATGCGGCCGCGCGCGAGATCGCCGCGGCGCTGTCCGGCTTCACCGTGGTGATCACCAAATCGACCGTGCCGGTCGGCACCGGCGACGAGGTCGAACGGCTGATCCGCGAGGCCAATCCGTCGGCCGATGTCGAGATCGCCTCCAATCCGGAATTTTTGCGCGAGGGCGCGGCGATCCGCGATTTCAAGTTCCCCGACCGCATCGTGGCCGGCACCGCGGACGAGCGCGCGCGCAAGGTGATCGGCGACATCTACCGGCCGTTGTCGCTCAATCAGGCGCCGCTGATGTTCACGGCGCGGCGCACCGCGGAACTGATCAAATACGCCGCCAACGCCTTCCTCGCCACCAAGATCACCTTCATCAACGAGATGGCGGACCTTGCGGAAAAGGTCGGCGCCGATGTCCAGGATGTCGCGCGCGGCATCGGGCTCGACAACCGTATCGGCTCAAAATTCCTGCATGCCGGGCCGGGTTTTGGCGGCTCCTGCTTCCCGAAAGACACCCGCGCGCTGGTCAAGATCGCGCTCGATCATGACGTGCCGCTGCGGATCGTCGAGGCGGTGCTCGCGGTCAACGACAACCGCAAGCGCGCGATGGCGCGCAAGGTTTCCGGCGCCGTTGGCGGCGGCCTGCGCGGCAAGACGGTTGCCGTGCTCGGCCTCACCTTCAAGCCCGATACCGACGACATGCGCGAGGCGCCGTCGATCCCGCTGGTGACCGGCCTGCTCGACATGGGCGCCAAGGTGCGCGCCCACGATCCGGTCGGCATGGAACAGGCAAAACGCGAATTGCCCGATATCGAATATTGCGACGACCCCTACGCCTGCGCCAGCGGCGCCGACGCGCTGGTGATCGTGACCGAATGGGTCCAGTTCCGCGCGCTCGATCTCGAGCGCATCAAGCGCGAAATGGCGCAGCCTGTCATCATCGACCTGCGCAATGTCTACCGTCCCGAGGACATGGCCGCGCTCGGCTTTGTCTATGAAAGCATCGGCCGCGCGCCGGTCCGGGGTTGATCGTTCGCTGCCCTATCAACGCTATTTTCGTCATGGCCGGGCTTGTCCCGGCCATCCACGTCTTGTTCTCTCAGCGGCAAGAAAGACGTGGATGCCCGGCACAAGGCCGGGCATGACGCATGGTGAAATTATTGCCCCGCAGTTTCGACACCCCCCTCCCGATCGACGCGGTGCTCGATGAACTCGCGCGCACCCTCGCTGGCGGCAATGCCGCGGTGCTGGTGGCGCCGCCCGGCGCCGGCAAGACCACGCGGGTGCCGCTGGCGCTGCTCGATGCGCCGTGGTTGCAGGACAAGAAGATCATCATGCTGGAGCCGCGCCGGATCGCGGCCCGCGCCAGCGCCGAGCGGATGGCGAAGACGCTGGGCGAAGCGGTCGGCCAGACCGTCGGCTACCGCGTCCGGTTCGGCTCGAAAGTATCGCGCGCGACCCGGATCGAGGTCGTCACCGAGGGCATTTTCGCGCGGCAGATCCTCGACGATCCGGAATTGTCTGATGTCGCCGCCGTGCTGTTCGACGAATTCCACGAACGCTCGCTCGATGCCGATCTCGGCCTGGCGCTGGCGCGCGACGCGCAGACCGGGCTGCGCGAGGATCTGCGCATCCTGGTGATGTCGGCCACGCTCGACGGCGCGCGGGTGGCAAAGCTGCTCGGCGATGCGCCCGTCGTCGCCAGCGAAGGCCGCGCCTTTCCGGTCGAAACCCGCTATCTCGGCCGCAAGGCAGATAGCCCGCTGGAGCGGCAGATGGCGGACGCGATCGCCATGGCGCTGCGCGCCGATCCCGGCTCGGTGCTGGCGTTCCTGCCGGGCGCCGCGGAAATTCGCCGCACCCAGAGTTTTCTCGCCGAGCGGGTCAACGACGCCGCAATCGAAATCGTGCCGCTGTTCGGTGCGCTCGATGCGGCCGTGCAGGACCGCGCCATCGCGCCGGCCCCGAAGGGCCAGCGCAAGGTGGTGCTGGCCACTTCGATTGCGGAGACCTCGCTGACCATCGAGGGCGTTCGCATCGTGGTCGATTCCGGCGTCGCGCGGGTGCCGCGCTACGAGCCCGACATCGGCCTGACGCGGCTGGAAACCGTGCGCGCCTCGCGCGCCGCGGTCGACCAGCGCCGCGGCCGCGCCGGACGCACCGAACCCGGCGTGTGCTACCGGCTTTGGGACGAGCCGCAGACGGCGTCGCTGGCGGCCTATACCCAGCCGGAAATCCTCAGCGCCGATCTGTCGTCGCTGGTGCTCGACCTCGCGCAATGGGGCGTCAGCGATCCCGGCACGCTGGCGTTTCTGGATCCGCCGCCGCTGCCGGCGCTGAAAGAGGCGCGCAGCTTGCTGCGCGAGCTTGGCGCGCTCGACGGCGATGGCCGGATCACCGCGGAGGGCAACAGCCTGCGCGCGCTGGCGCTGCCGCCGCGGCTCGCCCGCATGATCGTGGATTCGCATCGGCTCGGCGCCGGTGAAGAGGCGGCCGACATCGCCGCCATCCTGACCGAACGCGGCCTTGGCGGCGACAGCGTCGATCTCGAGCACCGGCTCGATCAATTCCGCCGCGACCGCTCGCAGCGCGCCAGGAGCGCGCGCAGCCTGGCGCGACGGTGGGCCGAGCAGGTGGCTGCTTCTTCTCCCTCCCCCCTTGCGGGGGAGGGGCGGGGTGGGGGGTCCCCAAGCAGTGAGTCAGCGGCCGTGGCTACCCCCACCCCCGACCCCTCCCCGCAAGGGGGAGGGGGGAAGAAACGCGCCGCTCTCTCTATTGCTGATTTGCCCAGCACCGGCGTCATGCTGGCGTTGGCGTTCCCCGATCGGGTGGCGCGCAACCGCGGCAATGGCAGCTTTGTGCTCGCCAACGGGCGCGGCGCGGCGGTCGACCAGACCTCCGCGCTGGCGCGCGCGCCTTATATCGCGGTCGGCCGAACTCACCGGCACGGCGGCGCAGGGACGCATCCTGCTGGCGGCGCCGATCGCCCAGGCCGACATCGAGCTGCGTTTTGCCGAGCGAGATCGAAACCGCAGACGAGATTTCGTTCGATCGGGCCGCCATGGCGTTGCGGGCACGGCGCAAGCGTACGCTGCATGCGATCACGCTGTCGGAAGCCCCGCTGGCGCTTGACGCCGTCGGCGGAGACGGCGCGGGTGCTGGCCGATGGCCTGATCGCTGCCGGCATCGACCGGCTGCCATGGTCGAAGCCCGCGAAACAGTGGCGCGACCGCGTGATGTTCCTGCGCAAGGCCGAGGGCGAGCGCGTCGTCATGGCCCGATCTGTCCGATGGCGCGCTGGCGGAGCAGCGCGAGACGTGGCTGCTGCCGGCGCTCCACGACAAAACCTCGCTGAAGGATTTTTCGACGCGGCGATCTGTCGGACGCGCTGATGACGCTGTTGCCGTGGGAATTGCGCGCGCGGCTGGAGCGGGAAGCGCCGACGCATTTCGAGGCGCCGACCGGCACGCAACTCGCGATCGACTACGAGGCCGAGCAGGGGCCGACCATCGCAGTTCGGCTGCAGGAATTGTTCGGGCTCAACACCCATCCCTCGATCGCCAAGGGCAGCGATCGCCGCTGGTGCTGGAACTGCTGTCGCCGGCGCATCGCCCGGTGCAGGTGACCCGCGACCTGCCGGGATTCTGGCGCGGCAGTTATGCCGCCGTGCGTTCCGATCTGCGCGGCCGTTATCCCCGGCATCCCTGGCCCGAGGATCCCGCCAGCGCGATGCCGACCCGCCGGGTCAAGCCGCGTGGGACGTAACTGGCGCCTCTCTCGAACTTTGAAAGCGCCATTAACACTTCCCTCATCCTATTGGCCGAAACAGCGGCCTCTGTCGCAGCTGTTAGTCGCGGCTTGGCAGCCGACGTGGTGATATCGCCTGTCCGGATCGAGTATCGCGTATCGGGTGTAGCGTCATGCGTAACATCGTGATTTTTGCCGCTGTGATGGTCGGCCTCGGCACCTCCATGGCGCAGATGGCGGACCGGATGACGCCGGCGCGGGCCAGCTCGGTTTCCCAGCATCAGACCGCTGCGCCCGTGGTGATGGCGGCGCCAGTCGCTATGGCTGCGCCCGCTTCGGGCCGCACGCTCAACATTCCGCATGACGCCCGCGGCCACTTTTCGACCGACGGCCGGATCGAAGGCCAACGCATCGGCTTCATGGTCGATACCGGCGCTTCGGTGATCGCGCTGAACGAAAGTTCGGCGGCGCGCTTCGGCCTGCGCCCGTCGCCGCGGCGACTACAATGCGACCGTCATCACCGCCAACGGCACCATCAAGGCGGCGCGGACGAAGATCGCGATGGTCGATGTCGGTGGCCTCGTGGTGCGCGATGTCGATGCCATGGTGCTGCCCGACGAGGCGCTGTCGGAGAACCTGCTCGGGCTGTCGTTCCTGTCCAGGCTGAAGCGGTTCGAATACGCCAATGGCATGATGGTGCTGGAACAGTAAGGCCATCAGGCGGTTAATCCGCCGCAATTAATCCTCCCAAAGCCGTCAATCCCGCCTTCCGCCCCGCCACGGCATTCGCTATGCCTTCAGGGCATCGCTTTCAGCGTTTCACGACGAGGCCATTCGCATGTTTCCAAAACCGAAATCCGTGCTGGTTCCCAACACCTATGCTTTCGAATCCGAGCCGATGGTGAAGGCGACCGGGTTTCGCGAATACGACGCCCGCTGGTTGTTCGGCAAGGAAATCAACCTGATGGGTATCCAGGCGCTGGGCATGGGGCTCGGCGCGCTGATCTCGGAACTGGGCGCCAAACAGGAAATCGTCACCGGACATGATTTCCGCAGCTATTCGGCCTCGATCAAATATGCACTGATTTCGGGGCTGCTGGCCTCGGGCTGCAAGGTTCACGACATCGGCCTGTGCATGACGCCGATGGCGTATTTCGCCCAGTTCGAGCTCGACGTGCCCTGCGTCGCGATGGTGACGGCCTCCCACAACGACAATGGCTGGACCGGGGTCAAGATGGGCGCCAACCGTCCGCTGACCTTCGGCCCGGACGAAATGAACCGCCTGAAGGCGATCGTGCTCAACGCCGATTTCAAGAACAAGGTCGGCGGATCCTACCAGTTCCACGAGAATTTCCCGGCGCGCTACATCACCGACCTGACCAAGCGGCCGAAGCTCAAGCGCAAATTGAAGGTCGTCGTCGCCTGCGGCAACGGCACCGCGGGTGCGTTCGCGCCGCAGGTGATGGAGGCGATCGGCTGCGAAGTGGTGCCGCTCGACACCGAACTCGATCACACCTTCCCGAAATACAATCCCAATCCCGAAGACATGAAAATGCTGCACGCGATCCGCGACGCGGTGCTCGAACACAAGGCCGATGTCGGATTGGGATTCGACGGCGACGGCGACCGTTGCGGCGTGGTCGACAATACCGGCGAGGAGATTTTTGCCGACAAGGTCGGCGTGATGCTGGCGCGCGACATGTCGGCGATCCACAAGGATGCGCAGTTCGTGGTCGACGTCAAATCGACCGGCCTGTTTGTTACGGATCCGGTGCTGCAGAAGCAGGGCGCCAGGGTGACCTACTGGAAGACCGGCCATTCCTACATGAAGCGCCGCACCAACGAGCTCGGCGCGCTCGCCGGCTTCGAAAAATCCGGTCACTTCTTCTTCAACAAGCCGTTCGGCCGCGGCTATGACGACGGCCTGATCTCGGCGATCGCGGTCTGCGAGATGATGGACCGCGCGCCCGGCAAGTCGATGGCGGATTTGAGGAACGCGCTGCCGAAGACCTGGTCGTCGCCGACCATGTCGCCGCATTGTTCGGACGAAGCCAAATACGGCATCGTCGATTCCGTGGTGAAGCATTTCGAGGCGATGCAGAACAAGGGCGACAAAGTCGCAGGACAGCCGATCCGCGATCTCGTCACCGTCAACGGCGTGCGCGTCACGGTCGAGGACGGCAGCTGGGGCCTGGTACGGGCCTCCTCCAACAAGCCGGAGCTGGTGGTGGTGGTCGAAAGCCCGGTGTCCGAACAGCGCATGCGCGACCTGTTCGAGGCGATGGATTTGGTGCTGCGCACCCACCCCGAGGTCGGCGAGTATAACCAGAAGATTTGAGCGCGCCGCGGTCGCAACGCTACCGCCGTCATACCCCGCGAAACCGGGGTATCCAGTACGCCGCAGCTTCTCGATTCGATCACGAGCGCTCTGGAATACTGGATCACCCGCTGGAGCCTGTCATCGGGCTCGCCAAAGGCGAGACCCGGTGGCGGGTGATGACGGCTCAGGCATTCGATCGAAGAAAATTACGCCGCCGCCCTGATCGAGCTCAGGAAACTATCCACTTCCGATTTCAGCCGCTCGGACTGCGATGACAATCCGGTGGCGGCGTCCAGCAGCTTTGAAGCGGAGCTGCCGATCTCGCCGGAGGCTTGGGTCACGCCGGAGATGTTTGTGTCGACCTCGCGGGTGCCGCTCGCGGCCTGTTGCACGTTGCCCGAGATTTCGCGGGTCGCAGCGCCCTGCTGGTCGACGGCCGCCGCGATCGCGTTGGAGATTTCATTGATCTCGCCGATGGTGCCGCTGATTGCCTGAATCGCGCTGACGGCTTCGCCGGTCGCGGTCTGGATGCTCTGAATCTGGGTCGAGATCTCTTCGGTCGCTTTCGCGGTCTGGTTGGCCAGCGCCTTGACCTCGCTGGCGACCACCGCAAAGCCCTTGCCATGCTCGCCGGCGCGCGCCGCTTCGATGGTGGCGTTGAGCGCCAGCAAATTGGTCTGGCTGGCGATGCTCTGGATCAGGGTGACGACTTCGCCGATCTTCTGGGTTCCGCTCGCCAGCCCCTCGACCACGGTGTTGGTGCGGCGGGCTTCCGCGGCGGCCTTGCCGGTGACTTCGGCCGAACGCGTCGCCTGATGCGCGATCGCGCTGATCGAGGCGGTCAATTCTTCTGCGGAGGAAGCCACCGTCTCGACGTTCATCGAAGCCTGGGCCGATGCGGCGGCGGCCGCGGCGGTCTGCCGCGCGGCCTGCGCGCTGCAGTTGCTCATCGACGACGACATGCCCTGCATTTCGCGGGCGGCCACGGCGACGGCCTCGACGATGCGACCGACCTTGCTCTCGAACTCGGTGGCGAGGTTGCGCCGCGCGGCATCGCGTTCCCGCTTGGCGCGCGCCTCGGCTTCGCCACGCTCGGCGGCGGCGCGGGCTCCGGCGGTTTGGGCAGCTTCGGCTTCCGCGGTCTTCTGCGCCGTGGTCACGAACAGGTTGGCCAGCTCATGGGCGACCCAGATCAGCACGCCGGCTTCCAGCAGCAGGATGCCGGCATGCAGCACCACACGGCCGAAATCCGCGCCGCCGGGGAAGATCGCCGCCGGAATGATGAAATTCAGCAGCAGATGATGCACGGCGACAGCGGCGGTGCCGGCGAGGATCGGCCGGTAATCGCAATAGGCGACCAGGCAGGCCAGCGCGGCAAAGAAATACATGTGCATGTCGATCTGCCAGGGCCGTCCGGCCAACTGGAACGTGAACACCGAAACGCCGCCCATCAGCGCGACCGCGACGACGAGGCTGGTCGAAAGACCGTTGCCCGACATGCGCCAGGACAGCGTCGCGGCAATCGCCATTGCCAGCACCACCATCACCGGCATCAGCCAGTCGGCGCCGAGCGCAATTCCGATGGTGAGGGCTACGGGGACATGCAGCCAGAGCAGGCCAATCGACGCCCGGCTGGCGTTTTCGCGCAATGCGTCCAAATCCCTACAATCGGCGTTCATGCTCAAATTCCCCTACCGGTACGATTAAAACAGGCCGCGATGGCTTGCGGATCGATTGCCAGCCACGCGCCGGCCTTGCGCAAACGGGTCATGCCTTCGTGATCGTCGGGCCTGACCACAACAACCGCGGCAATCGCGGTCGTCCTGATGATCGCGGCGTTGGCGGAAGCGGCCGCCTCAAAAATATGTTGCGTGCTCCACCAAGGTGGGAACACGACCGCCACAACCTCGGTGTCGGGGCGGACCTGCAACGAGAGCGCCGCAACGGCGATCGCGCTTGCCAGCAACAGAGCGGTAGCGTTCAGCCAGGCCGGCCAGCGGGATATCGCCTGGGTTGTTGCCTTCTCCATATCGGCCGACAGGCATATCAAATGTAAGCTAATCGAGCGTTAAGCCCACGTTTACGATCTTGGCGGGTGGTATGGAAATAAGTCGCGCTAAGAGGGTGTCTTCGGCTGAAACGGCTTGAGATGCAGCAACGCCCGCTGTCGCGGGCGATGCCGACTGAAAATGCCTTAAGCATCGCCGGCGCTTACGCCGCCGGCACCGGCAACGCCGTGACCGACTTGATCTTCTCCATCGCGAATCGCGAGGTCACGTTCTTCAGCGGCACCGCGCTGATCAGTTTCTTGTAGAACACATCGTAGCTCTGCATGTCCGCGACCACGACGCGCAGCATGTAGTCGACGTCGCCGGCCATCCGGTAAAACTCCATCACTTCCGGCATGGCGCTGACCGCTTCGGCGAATTTCCGCAGCCAGGCGTCCGAATGATCCGAGCTTTCCACCGAGACGAACACGGATATGCCGAGCCCGATCTTGTTCTGGTCGACCAGCGCCACCCGGCGCAGGATGACGCCGTCGGCCTCCAGCCGCTGGATGCGCTTCCAGCACGGCGTCGACGACAGCCCGACCCGGTCGCCGATTTCGGCGACCGATAGCGAGGCGTCGTCCTGCAGCACGGTGAGAATCTTGCGGTCGATGGCATCGAGCCGGCGGTTGGGCTCAAGGACGTGAACGGCGAGGTCGGTCATAAGAAGAACTTTCTTCCATATTTTGAGTCTGTATCCCTCATATATAGAAAATTCTTCTAAAGCAAGCCCATTAGTGGCCCAAAGGGATCGGGTTGGCGATCTCGCCACGGGCTAAAAGCTCTTCAACTTCAGCACGTTGCGGGGCAGCAAAAGCGCCGCCGAATCGGGTGCATTTGAGCGCCGCGGCGGCGGAGGCAAACCGCAGCGCCGCCGGCAGGTCCTGGCCTTCGGTGATGCCGAGGGCAAAGGCGCCATGGAACACGTCGCCGGCGCCGAGCGTGTCCACGGTGTGCACCGGGAAGGCCGGGGTCTGCTGCAGATTGTGGTGTTCGTCGAGCCACAGCGTGCCCTGGGCACCGCTTGTGCCGGCGACGAACGACGGCGTCAGTTTTGCGATCTTCTTCAGGGCCTCGGCGTCGTCGGCGATCCCGGCGGTGGATTGCAGGGCTTCGCTCGAGAACACCAGATGCGATGACGCCGTCAGCAGGCCCTCGCGCAACGACATGGTGCGGTCGGCGTCGACGATCACGGGAATGTCGCGGCGGCGCGCCTCGGCGCAGATATCCGTGCAGAACTCGGCGCAGCGGCTCTCGATCAGGACGGCATCGCAGTCCTCGAGCAGGATGCCGGCGCTGGGCAGCCGGACCTTCCACAGCTCCGGATCGCGGAACGTGACGATGGTGCGTTCGCCGCTCGGGTCGATCATGATGCTGGAGATCGGTGTCACCAGGCCGGGCATATGGATGATGTGTTTGGTGTCGATGCCCTCATGGGCGAGCTTGTCGAAAATATAGCGGCTGGTGGTCTCGCGCGAATCGCCCATCGGCCCGCACATCGAGGCGCGGCCGCCGAGCCGTACGATGCCGATCGCCGCGTTCAGCGCGTTGCCGCCGGCGATCTCCCCGAAATGGCTGGCATTGACCTTGAAGCCGCGTGCCGGCAGTTCCTGGATGCGAAACGTCAGGTCGCGCACGGGAATACCGATACATAGAATCCGCGGCGGAATTTTCGGCGCGGCATCGTGAAAGTTCATGCCTGGATCCGTCATGCAGGCTCCGGGCCGTGACCGAACCGAGGTCCGGGATCAATCGATCGGGCCGTCACCGGGTTCCCGCTATGCAGCAGACTAGGACCCCGCATGCACCCAGCGTCCGAGCAAATGATGCGCGATCGCAAAGGGATGCGGCCCGGCAAGACCGTCCGGATGCTGTCTTTTGATCATCAAGGTGGCCTCCGCGCGGTCGAACCAGCGCGCATCTTCCAGCTCCGAATGATCGACAATGATGTCCTCGTTGGTCGCGCGCGCGGTGCATCCGATCATCAGGGATGACGGATAAGGCCAGGGCTGCGTCATGTAGTAGTTCACATCGGTGCAGCGAATGCCGGATTCCTCGAAGATTTCACGGCGCACCGCATCCTCGATGGTCTCGGCCGCTTCGACGAAACCGGCGAGGCAGGAATACATCCCGGGCAGGAATTGCTTCTGCCGGCCCAGCAAAACCTTGTCGCCCGAGGTCACCAGCATGATGACGACGGGATCGGTGCGCGGAAAATGCTCGGCCTTGCAGTTCGGGCAATCGCGCTTCCAGCCGCCCTGCTTCATCGCGGTGCGGGTGCCGCAATTGGCGCAATAGCCATGGCGCTGATGCCAGCTGACCATCGACTTCGCCATCGCGATCGCCGAGAGCTGGTCCGGCGGCACCACGCCCTGCATCGCCATGCCGCGCAATTCGCTGACGGCGACGTCCTGGCGGGTCAGAAGCTTTTCCACCGCCGGCGCGCCGATCCCCATGCCGAAGATCGCGGCGCCCTCGCGCAGGCCGAGGAAGATGGTGCCGGGGTTGGCGCCGTATTGAAGCGCCTCGTCGATCGTCAGCAGCACGCGCGAACTGCCGTTTTCCTTGTTCACGACCAGGGAGTCGCGGTGCACCACATAGGCGCGGGAATCGGGCTTGCCTTCCAGCGCCAGCAGGTTGGCGTCGTCATTGCGCAGATGCGCGGCGCGATCGAGCACATGGGTGACGAAGGCCGGCTGGCCCAACGGAAAGGAATCGAATGCGGACATGAATGAAACTTACCCTAGCCAGATTTTGCGGCGAAGCGCGCTGATGAAGTGCTGAACCTCTTCCGGATCATGTTCCAGAGGTGGCGCCACACCCCAGACCGGGCGCGGCCATGCGACGTCGCTGGAGCGCCGCGCGATGACGTGGACATGCAATTGCGACACCACATTGCCGAGCGCCGCGATGTTCAGCTTGTCGCATTTGGTGATGTCTTTGAGGGCGCGGCCGACCCGGCTGATCTCGGTCATCAGCTGTGCCTGCTCGACCTCGTCGAGGTCGATGATTTCGCTGGCTTCCGGCCGCCGCGGCACCAGCAACAGCCAGGGATAATGCGCGTCCTTGATCACCAGCACCCGCGACAGCGGCAGGTCGCCGATGTCGATGGTGTCTTTCTTGAGCTGCGGGTTCAGCGACCAGGCGGAATCGGGCATCTGTATTCCTTCGTCAGGCCCGGCCATAGGCAAGCGGAAGCGACGTCGTCCTTTGGACGGCTATGCCCGGCCAATGACGGCAAGTAATGCTTTTCCCGCTTTCCGCACAAGCCCCACAGGCGTCGAGGCCCCGCTTGCTTTCCGGGCCTTTTGGCCCCAAATAGGGACCGGGAGATTGGCGGTGGACGAGCCACTCGCCAACCGGGTCAGGTCCGGAAGGAAGCAGCCCTAACGAGGTCCGGATCGGGTCGCTCGTCAGTCTCCTACCTGTTTTTCTGCCTGTTTTTTCGAGCGAATCGCGCCAAAACGGGGCACCCGTGCTGCGCTTGATTCTCCTGCGTTTCCGCAAGCCGGCTTCGAGAGACACTCAATTGCGGATCGATCGATGAGCGACGCTGGCACGCCCCCCAAATCGCCCGACAGTGCCGTCCCAGGCGCTTCCGACAGCAACCATCAGGGCGGCTTCGATCTCGGTGGCCCGCCGCAGGCGGGAAAACCCTATCGGGTGCTGGCGCGGAAATACCGCCCCTCAAGCTTCGAAGATTTGATCGGCCAGGACGCGGTGGTTCGCACCGTCTCCAACGCGTTCGAGACCGGGCGGATTCCGCAGGCCTGGATCCTGACCGGCGTGCGCGGGGTCGGCAAGACCACGACGGCGCGGATCCTCGCCCGCGCGCTGAATTACGAATTGCCTGATGGTTCGGTGAAGGGACCGACCATCCATATGCCGGTGCCGGGCGTGCACTGCCAGGCGATCATGGAAAGCCGGCACATGGACGTGCTGGAAATGGACGCCGCGTCCCATACCGGCGTCGACGACGTGCGCCAGATCAACGACAGCGTGCGCTACGCGCCGGCCAGCGCCCGCTACAAGGTCTACATCATCGACGAAGTGCACATGCTGTCGACCGCGGCATTCAACGCCTTCCTGAAGACGCTGGAAGAGCCGCCGGAACACGCCAAATTCGTGTTCGCGACCACCGAGATCCGCAAGGTGCCGGTCACCGTGCTGTCGCGCTGCCAGCGTTTCGACCTGCGCCGGGTCGAGGCCGACGTGCTGATGAAGCATCTCGCCAACATCGCGGCAAAAGAAAACGTCGAGGTCGAGCCGGAAGCGCTCGGCATCGTCGCGCGCGCCGCCGAGGGCTCGGTGCGCGATTCGCTGTCGCTGTTCGACCAGGCGATCGCGCATGCGGCGGGCCCGGTGCGCGCCGACGCGGTGCGGCAGATGCTGGGACTGGCCGACCGGACAAGGGTGATCGACCTGTTCGATTCGCTGGCGCGTGGCGATATCGCCAGCGCCTTCCGCGAATTTCGCGAGCAATATGACACCGGCGCCGATCCGATCGTGGTGCTGAGCGATTTGGCCGAATTCGTCAATTTCGTTACCCGCGTGAAGATCGTGCCCGCCACCGCGGAAAACGTCGCGTTTGGTGAAACAGAGCGGCTGCGCGCCCGCGACTTCGCGGCCAAGCTGTCGATGCGGGTGCTGTCGCGGATGTGGCAGATGCTGTTGAAGGGCATCACCGAGGTGCAGGCCGCGACCCGGCCCGCCGCGGCGGCGGAAATGGTTCTGGTGCGCATCGCCTATGTCGCGGACATGCCGACCCCGGACGAGGCGATCCGGATGCTCGATCCGAACAGCGACGCGTCGCCGGTCATCGCATCGAATGCCGCGCCGCGCGGCGCGCCGGCTTCGACGGTAGCGTCGATGGCCTCGTCTTCGCCGATGCGAGCCTCATCGCCGCCGCGCAGTGGCGCCGAGGCGTCCGCGCGACCGCAGATGATCGAGCCCGCGGCGCAGGCGCAGGCCGCGCCGGCGCTGCGGATCGCCAGTTTTCCGCAACTGGTGGCGCTGGCGGCCGAGAAGCGCGACCTGATGACCAAGGCGGCGCTCGAGGCTGATCTGCGCCTGGTGAGGATCGAGGACGGCCGCCTCGAAGTGGCGATGGAGCGCAACGCCGCGCGCACGCTGGTCAACGATCTCTCGCGCAAGCTCGAGCAATGGACCAACCGGCGCTGGACCGTCGATCGTGTCCAACGAGCCGGGCGAGCCAACCCTGCGCTCGCAGATGGAAGTCGAAAAGAACCAGCGCGAGCGCGCCGCGGAATCCGATCCGCGGGTGAAGGAAGTGCTGGCGCGGTTTCCCGGCGCCAAGGTTGTCGAGGTGCGCCGGCTTGCCCCCGAGCCGCCGGAATCCGATGCTAGCGCTGAAGACCCCTCGGAAGCGCCCGACAGCGACGACGAGTAGCGATCTCAAGAGGAATGGTTGATGGCTGATTTTCTCGGCATGATGAAACAGGCGGCGCAACTGCAATCCAAGATGCAGGCGATGCAGGACGAACTCGGCCAGGTCGAGGTCGAGGGCATTTCCGGCGGCGGCCTGGTTTCGGTGCGCATGACCGCGAAGATGGAAGTCAAGGCGGTGAAGATCGACCCTTCGCTGATCAAGCCGGACGAGGGCGAAATCCTCGAAGACCTGCTGGTCACCGCGCTCGGTGACGCCACGGCGCAAGGCGGAAGCCGCGATGCAGGAAAAGATGGCGAGCCTGACCGGCGGGCTTGGACTGCCGCCCGGGACTGGGGCTCGGCTGATCCATATGGCCTGCTGCGGTCGCCGGTCCAGAGATCGAACGCCTGATCCAGCTGCTGGCGCGGCTGCCGGGGCTCGGCCCGCGCTCGGCGCGGCGCGCGGCGCTGCATCTGATCAAGAAGCGCGAGGCGCTGATGACGCCGCTTTCCGCCGGCGCTCCAGGTCGCGATCGACAAGATCCAGGTCTGCAGGATTTGCGGCAATATCGATACCCAGAATCCCTGCACGATATGCACCGATCCAAGGCGCGATCCCTCGATCATCGTGGTGGTCGCCGACGTCGCCGATCTCTGGGCGCTGGAGCGCGCGCATGCGACCAGTGGAAACTACCACGTACTCGGCGCCACCTTGTCGCCGCTCGACGGTGTCGGGCCGCAGGATATCACCATCGATGCGCTGGTCGCCCGCGCGCATGATGCGCGGAGTCAGTGAAATCATTCTGGCCCTCAACGCCACGGTGGACGGCCAGACCACCGCGCATTACATCACCGATCTGTTGCAGGAAGCCAACGTCAAGGTGACGCGGCTCGCCCATGGCGTGCCGGTCGGTGGTGAACTTGATTATCTCGACGAAGGCACGCTGTCCGCTGCGATGCGGCAGCGGACGCTGTTCTAACCCAGACGGAAATCACGGACATGACGAAACGACGATTCGGCAAGCGCTGGCGCTTTGTGGTGGCGATGGTGGCAATGGCCACGCCTGCCTTCTCACCCGCGCGGGCGCAGCAGGCCGAACCCGCACCGAAGGCGGCTACGTTGATCAAATCAGGCGATGTGCTGACCGGCGAACTCAACGTCATGAAGCTGCGCGGCGGCAAGAAGGGCAAGCGCATCGCGACCTACCAGGTCACCAGCGTGCCGCGCCGGTTGCCGACGACGAACGGGCTGTGTGGCCTCGAGACTGGTCCGGAAACTTTTCAGATCGTCACCAACAGCGATGCCCAGGCGTCGCAGCTGAAGAATTTCCTCGGCAAGGAAGTCTCGCTCAGGGTCGACGAGGTCGCCTGTTCGCAGGAAGCCGGCCAGATGACCGATGCGGTGGTTACCAAATGGAGCGTGGTGACGCATTGAGGGATCAACCGTCATCGCCGGCTCGACCGGGCGACCCAGTATTCCAGCGCCGTTGATTTTTAACCGAAGCGCTCTGGAATACTGGACCACCCGCTTTCGCGGGTGGTGACGGCAGTGGCTCAAGCCTTCACCGGCTCCAATTCATCAAAATGCCCGCGCCGCTGCAGCCAGCTCAGCAGGATCAGGCCCGGCACGGCGACTACGACACAGATCGCAAAAAACAGTGGCCAGCCGGTGGCCTGCTGCACGTAGCCAGCGCCCGAGGACAAAAAGGTGCGCCCCACCGCGGCAAGTGCCGTTAGCAGCGCGTATTGGGTCGCGGTATGCAGCGGATTTTTGCATAGCGCCGACAAATAGGCGACGAAGATCACGGTGCCGATGGCGCTGGTGAAATTCTCCGCCGAGATCGCGAAGGCCAGCGCCCAATGATTGACGCCGACCAGCGCCAGCCAGGTGAACGACAGATTGGCAACCGCCTGCAACACACCGCCGATCCACAGGCTCGCCGCCAGCGAATAGCGCCGCGCGACGAAGCCGCCGGCAAAGCCGCCGATCAGGAGCGCCGCGAGGCCGACGCCCTTGACGATGGCGGCATAGTCGTTGCGGGTAAAGCCGAGGTCGATGACGAACGGCGCGGTCATGATGCCGGAAAACGCATCGGTGAATTTGAACAGCACCACGAAGGCCAGCGCCGCCCAGAGCGTCCTTGCGGTCGAGGAATTCGGAGAACGCGCCGATCGCGGCATGCAGCACCCGGCTGAATGCGGTTTCAGCGCCGGTCGCGGCTTCCGCGCGCGCCGATTGCTCCGGCTCGGTAGCGACCAGCGCGGTGCACGGTGCCGATCAGCACCATCGCGGCCATCACCACATAGCCCCACATCCAGGCCGAGCCGCGCGGAATGCCCGTGCTTTCGAATCGCGCTGACGATGAACAGCGCGCCGGCGGTCGAGACCAGCATGCCGATCCGGTAGGCCGCGACATAGGACGCCATGCCGGCGGCCTGTTCGCTCTCCGGCAGGCTCTCGACCCGGAAGGCATCGACCACGATGTCCTGGGTCGACGAGGTCGTCGCCACCAGCAGCGCGCCGAGCGCCACGAACAGCGGCGAGCGCGCCGGGTCGGTCAGCGCCAGCAGCAGGATCGACACGATCAGCAGCAGTTGCGAGAACACCAGCCAGCCGCGCCGGCGGCCGAAGGCGCGGGTGAACAGCGGCACGTGCAGCGCATCGACCAGCGGCGCCCAGAGGAATTTCAGGGTGTAGGGCGTGCCGACCAGCGCGAACAGCCCGATGGTGCTGAGGTCGACGCCGGATTCGCGCATCCACACCAGCAGCGTCGAGCCCGACAGCGCCAGCGGCAGCCCGGAGGCGAAAGCCGAGCAGCAACACGATCAGCACGCGCGGCTGCAGATAGACTGCGAAGGCGTCGCGCCAGGAGGGCGGAGTTCGTGTGGGCTTCGCCGCGCCGGCTGCGCCGCGGCGTTGGGATTCGGGCGGGCTGGCGGCGTCGCTGTCATGCGCCAAGGGTGTTAGCAGATTCGCGCGGTGCTGGCCCGCTGGGGGTGGTCGGCGTTGCACCGTCGCCAGAGGTGCGAGCGTAGACGAGCCTCGAGGGTGGCGGCCTCTCGGTTATAGGCACCCCCTCATCCGCCCTTCGAGCTTCGCCAGGGCACCTTCTCCCGCAAGGGGAGAAGGAGGTGCATGAGGCGACTGCTTCGTCGCGTTCAGCTCCGCCGCCTGCAGCTTGCGGCGCCGCGCCACGGGAACAGTTCGGTGCGCGCCGGCTTGACGAGGCGCGGCGCTGCTCGGCGCGCTGCGGTCTTGCTGAAATCCAGCTCCTC
Organism: uncultured Alphaproteobacteria bacterium; assembly: GCA_963699465.1. GTDB lineage: Bacteria > Pseudomonadota > Alphaproteobacteria > Rhizobiales > Xanthobacteraceae > Bradyrhizobium. The sequence continues at coordinate 293,107 of CAVOTZ010000003.1, read as the reverse complement.
GATCCGTCCGGCGCGCTTTTCGATCTTGTCGGCGGAGATCAGGATCTGGCGGACGTCCTCGTTGGCCTGTCGAAAAATGGTTCTGCAGCTTCATCACGCGCTCGCGCAGCCGGCCGAGATCGTCGCCCAGATTGAGCACTTCGGTGCGAATCTGGTCGGCGGCGTCGCGCATCCGCGCGTCTTTCAGGATCTGCTGCATCACCTGGATCGCCAGCATCAGCAGCGACGGCGACACCAGTACCACGCGGGCGCGGTAGGCCTTTTGCACCACGTCGTCGAAACCGTCGTGGATTTCGGCATAGACCGATTCCGACGGCACGAACATCAGCGCGGTGTCCTGGGTCTCGCCGGCGATCAGGTATTTCTCGGCGATGTCGCTGACATGCTTCATCACGTCGGCGCGCAGCCGCTGGCTGGCGAGTTTCTTCTCCTCGTCGGTGCGCGCGTCGTGCAGCGCGGTGACCGCTTCCAGCGGAAATTTCGCATCGATGCAGAGCGGGCGCTGATCGGGCAGGAACACCACGCAATCCGGCCGCTTGCCGCTGGAAAGCGTGTACTGGAATTCGTAGGAGCCCTTCGGCATGCCGTCCTGGACGATGGCCTCCATCCGCGCCTGGCCGAACGCGCCGCGCGACTGCTTGTTGGCGAGCACGTCGCGCAGCGTCGTCACCTGCGAGGTCAGGTCGGTGAGGTTCTTGTGCGCATTGTCGATGATGCCGAGCCGCTCGTGCAGCACGCGCAGACTGTCCATGGTGTTGCGGGTGGTCTGCTCCATCGACTGGCCGACGCGATGGGTGACCGAATCCAGCCGCTCGCTGACCGCGCGCGCCATCTCGGCCTGGCGGCCGGCCAGACGTCTGCCCCATCGCATCGACGCGGCCGGTGGCCTCGCTTTGCGCGCGCAGCATTTCGCTCAGGCGCGCTTCCAGCTCGTCCGCGCGGACCGCTTGCGCCATCGCGAATTCGGCGCCGCGGCGGCCGGAGCGGGCGATCACGATGGCGATGCCCGCGAGAAGCAACAAAGCGAGCCCGGCGAAGCCGATCAGCGCTATGCCAGTGCGAACCGGCATGTCGCCGATCATGAAAAGAATCTCGTTCATGGCGCCCTTGTATCCGATTCGAGGCTTTAAGCGAACGAAGAGGGAACATTTATGGTTAATGCATTGTAAATTTATGACCGGCGCCGCTGGGCCAAAAATCGCGACCGGGATACGAAAACCGGCAGACCGGCCGGATTGACCCCGGCAAATCAGCAGCTTAAATCGCCGGATCATGGCCATCAGAGAAATCATCATCCTCCCCGACAAACAGCTTCGGCTCGTCTCCAAACCAATCGAAAAGGTGACGCCGGAAATCCGCAAACTCGCCGATGACATGTTCGAGACCATGTATGACGCGCCCGGCATCGGGCTCGCTGCGATCCAGGTCGCCCAACCGCTGCGGCTGATCACCATGGATCTCGCCAAGCGCGACGAGGACGGCGAAACCCGGCCGCGGCCGCGCGTCTTCATCAATCCGGAGATCATCTCGTCGTCGGAAGAGACGTCGGTGTACGAGGAAGGCTGCCTGTCGATTCCGGAATATTACGAGGAGGTCGAGCGGCCGGCACGGGTGCGCGTGCGCTTCACGGATCTCGACGGCAAGGTGCATGAGGAAGACGCCGAGGGGCCTGTTCGCCACCTGCATCCAGCACGAGATCGATCACCTCAACGGCGTGCTGTTCGTGGATTATCTGTCGAAGCTCAAGCGCGACCGCGTGCTGAAGAAGTTTTCCAAGGCCGCCAAGCGCGCGACGGAATAGGGTTGGTGCTAACGAGGCCGTCACCCTGAGCTGCGCAGGCCCGCTTGAGCGGCCGAGCGTCGAAGAGAGCGCGGATAAGCTCGACATCGTTTCTCGTGCCATCCTTCGAGGCTCGCCCATGAGGGCTCGCACCTCAGGATGACGCTGCGTAGCCAGGAATTTCCATTTCATGCCGCTCCGTCTGATCTTCATGGGCACGCCGGATTTCGCGGTGCCGACGCTGCTGGAGCTGGTGGCCCATGGCCACGAGATCGCGGCGGTCTATACCCGCGCGGCAAAGCCCGCCGGGCGCGGCATGAAGCTGCAGCCGAGTCCGGTGGAGCAGGAGGCGCGGCGGCTTGGCATCCCGGTACTGACGCCGACGACGCTGAAAACGCCGGAAGCGCTCGAGGAATTCCGCAGTCATCAGGCCGATGCGGCCGTGGTTGTCGCCTATGGCATGATCCTGCCGCAGGCCATCCTCGATGCGCCACGCAATCGGCTGCTTCAACCTGCACGGTTCGCTGCTGCCGCGCTGGCGCGGCGCCGCGCCGATCAACCGCGCCATCATGGCAGGCGACGCCGAGAGCGGCGTGATGGTGATGAAAATGGACGCCGGCCTCGACACCGGCGACGTCGCGATGGCCGAGCGCCTGGCGATCACGGATGCGATGACCGCGGCCGATCTGCACGACGCGCTGGCGCCGCTCGGGGCCGATCTGATGGTGCGGGCGATGGGCGCGCTGGAGCGCGGCAAGCTGCAACTGACCAGGCAGAGCGAGCAGGGCGTCACCTATGCCGCCAAGATCGACAAGGCCGAGGCGCGGATCGACTGGAACAGGCCTGCGCATGCGGTGCTGCGCCATATCCACGGCCTGTCGCCATTTCCCGGCGCCTGGTGCGAGATCGCGCTCGACGGCGCGCCGGCGCGTCTGAAAATCCTGCGCTGCGTCAAGGTCGATCGCTCTGGCGTGCCGGGCGAACTGCTCGACGACCGCCTCACCATTGCCTGCAAGGACGGCGCGATCCGCATCCTCGAACTGCAGCGCGCCGGCAAGGCGCCGATGAAGGCGGAGGATTTTCTGCGCGGCACCCCTCTAAAGCCGCCGATGCGGTTTTCCTGATGCCCCGCTACAAGCTGCTCATCGAATATGACGGCGGACCGTTCTGCGGCTGGCAGTTGCAGGACAACGGCGCGTCGGTGCAGGGCGCGCTGGAAACCGCGGTCAAGGCGATCTGCGGCGAGGCGGTGCGCGTGCATGGCGCGGGGCGCACCGATGCCGGCGTGCATGCGCTGGGGCAGGTCGCGCATTGCGACATCGCCAGACATTTCGTGCCGGGCCGATTTCGCGATGGCCTCAACGCGCATCTGCGGCCGCATCCGATCGGCGTGATCTCGGCGGACGTGGTGCCCGACACGTTCGAGGCGCGGTTCTCGGCGAAGAAGCGCCACTATCTCTATCGCATCAGCAACCGCCGCGCCAATCTCGCGATCGACATCGGCCATGCCTGGCGGCTGCCGCGGCCGCTCGACACCGACGCGATGCACGCCGCTGCGCAGCGGCTGGTCGGCAAGCACGATTTCACGACGTTTCGCGACACCGAATGCCAGGCCAAATCGCCGGAGAAGACGCTCGACCAGCTCGACGTGATCAGGGACGGCGACGCCGTCGACATCGTGACCTCGGCGCGCTCGTTCCTGCACAGCCAGGTACGTTCGATGGTGGGCTCGCTGGTCTGGGTCGGCGAAGGCCGCTGGAGCGCCGACGATCTCGCCGCCGCATTGGCCGCACGCAGCCGCGCCGCCTGCGGGCCGGTCGCGCCGCCGGATGGATTGTATCTGGTGCAGGTGGATTATTAGAGACTTAGGTTGTCAGCCGCTGGAGCCTGTCATCGGGCTCGCCGAAGACGAGACTCAGTGGCGGGTGACGACGGTTCAGGCAAAATACCGGTCCAGCACGCCGCGATAAATCTTCGTCAGCTTCTCCAGATCGGAAACCGGCGTGCGCTCGTCGATCTGGTGCATGGTCTGGCCGACCAGGCCGAATTCGATCACCGGGCAATAGCGCGCGATGAAGCGGGCGTCCGAGGTGCCGCCGCTGGTGCTCAGTTCCGGCTTGCGGCCGGTGACGTCTTCGATCGCGGCGACGGCGAGATCGGTGAAGGCGCCGGGCTTGGTCACGAACACGTTGGAGTTCGACGGCTCCCACACGATCCGCGCGCGAATCCGGTTGCCGGCCGCTTTGGCCAGCCGCTGCTCGACCAGCTGGCGCAGCGATTCCTGGGTGTGGTTGTCGTTGAAGCGGATGTTGAATTTCGCCCGCGCCTGGCCCGGGATCACGTTGCTGGCGGCGTTGCCGACATCGACGGAAGTGAATTCGAGGTTCGAGGCCTGGAATTGCGCGCTGCCGTGATCGAGCGGCTCGTCGCTCAGCGCCACGATCAGCCGCGAAATATCCGGCACCGGATTAGTGGCGCGCTGCGGATAGGCGACATGGCCCTGGATGCCGTCGACATAGAGCGTGCCCGACTGCGAGCCGCGGCGGCCGATCTTGATGCAGTCGCCGAGCACCTCGACATTGCTGGGCTCGCCGAGCACGCAATGGTCGAACTTGTCGCCGCGCGCCGCCACCCATTGCAGCAGCTTGATGGTGCCGTTGACCGCGACGTCTTCCTCGTCGCCGGTGATCAGGAACGAGATCGATCCCTTCGGCTTGCCGCCGTGGGAAGCGAGATAATCCAGCACGGCGGCGACGCTGCAGGCGATGCCGCCCTTCATGTCGACGGCGCCGCGGCCGTAGAGCAGGCCGTCCTTGACGTCGCCCGCGAACGCGCCATGGCTCCAGGCGGCCTCGTCGCCGGCGGGCACCACGTCGGTATGCCCGGCAAAGCTGATATGCGGAGCCTGGTTGCCGATCCGGGCATAGAGGTTGTCGATATCGGCGGTGCCGGGCTCGCTGAAGCGCAGCCGATGTACGTCGAAGCCGGCAGCCTTCAGGATGGTTTCGAGCACGCCAAGCGCGCCGGCATCGGCCGGGGTGACCGAGCGGCAGCGCAGCAGTTCGCGGGCGATGGAGAGCGCGTCATTCATGGCCCCCGCTTAACATGGGCTCCCGGCGATGGGCCAGCGCTATGCGGTACGAATTCCAGCTCGCTGAACTGATCCCAGTCCGGACGCGTGTCGATCGGTTCCAGCGGGTCGGATCCGAACCGGTTGGGCCCGGTGTCACCTCTGAGGAAATACAGCGTGATGCCGCCGCCTATCGTCAAGCAGGCCCGCGGCAACGCCGAGCAGGCTGACAAAAGTCGAATCGCCCAGCCGTCCTCGAACTGGCCGTAGAGGCCTGGAACGACAAAGAACAAAACCATCCACCAGCCGCTGCGGCCGCGGTCATGAAGCCGCTTCGCCGCGGTGGCGAGATAGACCCACACAAATAGCGGCGTCCCGATCAAATGGAGGACGAGGGCTGCCGGATTGGTCGAGGACAGCGCGCGAAACGAGGCGGGGTCGAGGATGCCGAAGATGTCGTCGATGTCGAAATTGATCGTCATCGGCGCGGTGCCGCCGAGGCTGACGGTCGCGGCGACGGTCAGGATCGCCAGCAAGATCATCCAGCAGAAGATGATCAGCGCCGCCAGCCAGAATTTGGCGCGGTTGATGCGGCCTTCGAAGCTGAAGAGATACCAGAGGAAATCCATCGCGCCCGCTCCGGACGGCGAAACAAACCCGTCACCCGGTATATTGGTCGCGGTCGACGCCGACCGGTTCGAGATTAATTTTTGAGCATCAATCCCGCAGCAGTTCGTTGATGCTGGTCTTGGCGCGGGTGCGCTCGTCGACGCGCTTGACGATCACGGCGCAGGCGGTGGACGGGCCGGGCTGGCCGTTCTTCAGCGGCCGTGCCGGCAATGTTCCGGGCACCACCACGGCATATTCCGGCACCTCGCCGATAAAGGTTTCGCCGGTGTCGCGATCGACGATCTTGGTCGAAGCGCCCAGGAACACGCCCATCGCCAGCACCGCGCCCTTGCGCACGATGACGCCTTCGGCGACTTCCGAGCGCGCGCCGATGAAGCAATCGTCCTCGACGATGACCGGCTCGGCCTGCAGCGGCTCCAGCACGCCGCCGATGCCGACGCCGCCGGAAATGTGCACGCGCTTGCCGATCTGCGCGCAGGAGCCGACCGTCGACCAGGTGTCGATCATGGTGGATTCATCGACATAGGCGCCGAGGTTGACGAAGGACGGCATCAGCACGACGTTGCGGGCGATGAAGGCGGAGCGGCGCACGATCGAGCCCGGCACGGCGCGGAAACCCGCGTCGCGAAACCGGTTCTCGCCCCAGCCCTCGAATTTCGACGGCACCTTGTCCCACCACGACGCCTGGCCGGGGCCGCCGGGAATCGCGCCCATGTCGTTGAGGCGGAACGACAGCAGCACGGCCTTCTTCAGCCACTGATGCACTTTCCATTTGCCGCTGGCCTCGCGCTCGGCGACGCGCGCCTCGCCCTTGTCCAATAGCTCCAGCGCATGATCCACGGCGTCGCGAACTTCGCCCTTGGTCGCGGTCGAGATGCCGTCACGGGCTTCGAACGCGGCGTTGAGGGTGGATTCGAGGGAGGCGAGAGACATCGATATTTCCTTGAGCGAGCGGACGGAGTGCGGTGATAATTCCGAGGCTTTTGTCGGGATTTGGCGGCGGAGAGTCAAGGCTTCCGCGGCGGTCGTCGCTAGCTCAACCCCTGCAAAAACCCGGTCAGATCGTCGGTGACGTGATCGACATGGGCTTCGCCGCGGCCTTCCAGTTCCCAGTCCTCGCGCACCACTTCCCTGGTGCCGTCGGGCACCACCAGCACCGTGGTCATGCCGAGCTGATGCGGCACCACGAGGTTGCGCGCGAGATCCTCGAACATCGCCGACTTCAGCGGATCGACGCCGTGAAGTTTCAAAAATTTCTGGTAGGTCTGCGGCGCGGGTTTTGGCTCCAGTTCGGCGGCGATGATGTCGAACACGGCCTCGAAATGATCGCCGATGCCGAGCCGCGCCAGCACCGCGTCGGCATGGTCGGTCGAGCCGTTGGTCAGGATCAGCTTGCGCCCGGGAAGCCTTGCGATCGCAGCGCCCATCGCCGGATTGGGCTCGAGCGGCGAATGATCGATCTGATGCACATAGCTGAGGAAATCGTCGGCGCTGATGCCGTGCTCGGTCATCATGCCGCGCATGGTGGTGCCGTAGCGGCGATAATAATCCTTCTGGATCACGCGGGCTTCGTCGGCGGAGATCTTCAGATGGGCGCCGACGAACTCGCCGATCCGCTTGTCGACCTGCTGCCACAGATTGACGTGATGCGGATACAGCGTGTTGTCGAGATCGAACACCCAGGTGTCGACATGGCTAAAATTGCGGGGTGTTTTCATCGCGGTATCGCAAAGCGCAGGGTTTTGCCGCCGCTCGACATGTCGACGGGCGCAAATCCGGCCGAGGCGAGGCCGCGGGTGCCGCAGTCGCCCTGCTCGTTGATCTCGAATTTGCTCTCGCGGGTGCAGAGTTCTTTCGCCCCGCCCCAGTTCAGCGGCTTGTCCTTGAGTTTTATCGTGCGGTTGTCGGCATCGACCGCTTCGGCAAAGCTGAAAATCTGCTTCGGCTGGCCGGTGACGTCGGGATGCAGGCATTTGCCGGGGGCGATGCGATACCAGCCGCGGCTGATCACGGTCTTGCCGTCGTCGGTGCCGACCGCCGCCATCACCTGGTGCGGCGTGTCGTTGCACCAGGTCAGGCCGGTGGAGGAGGGCGCCTGCACCGCGTCGATCATGGTGGCGAAGAAATTCGGCGACTGCACGATATCGGGCGTCAGCCCGCGGCTTTTCAGGAACGCGGCGAGCGCCGATTGGGTCTTCGGGCCGTCGACGCCGTCGATGGGCGCGGCGTCATATCCCGCGATCACGAGCAGCCGCTGGATGCCGGCGAGCCGCGCCTGCTCGTCGTCGTAATCGCTGTCTTCGGCGAGATAGGCCACCAGATTGCCGTCGTCGGCCGCGGTCGGCGTGATCTGGGTGAACGGTGCCGGTGTCTGTCCGGCACGGCATTGCCGCGCGGCGGCGATGACGAAATTGTCGGGCGCGATGCACAGCGTGTCGTTGCCACTCTGCGGGATCGGCGAGGAGCCGTAGACGGGAAGCGCGCGCGCGTTGAGCAGGATGCGGTCGGCGGTCAGCGTGCCCTGCACCACCACGCGGCAGGCCGCGGGATCGATCCGGAACCAGCCCCGCGTCGCGGTCGCCGCCTTGTCGTCGATGCCGATCGCGGCCTCGATCACATAGCTCATGTGGTTGCAGAGTTTCAGGTCGGCGCGGGCTGGTGCGGCCGCGAGCAGCGCGATGGCCGGAAGCAATCCGGCCATCAGGGCTTTTATTTGCGCTGGCGCATGCGTCATCACTTGTGGATCAGCGTGCCCGTGCCCTGGTTGGTGAACAGTTCGAGCAGCACGGCGTGCGGCGTCTTGCCGTCGATGATGACCACGCCCTGCACGCCCTGTTCGAGCGCGTAGATGCAGGTCTCGACCTTGGGGATCATGCCGCCGGAAATGGTGCCGTCGGCGATCAGCTTGCGGGCATCCTTCACCGACAGTTCCGGAATCAGCTTCTTCGACTTGTCGAGCACGCCCGGCACGTCGGTCAGCAGCAATAGCCGTTTGGCCTTCAGCGCACCGGCCACCGCGCCGGCGAACGTGTCGGCGTTGACGTTAAAAGTCTGGCCGCTCTTCGAGGTCGCCAGCGGCGCCAGCACCGGGATCAGCTCGTGGCCGATCAGCTGGTTCAAGAGCGTCAGGTCGACCTTCTCGGGCTCGCCGACAAAGCCGAGATCGACCACCTTTTCGATATGCGAATCCGGATCGACCATGGTGCGCGTGGCCTTCGACGCGCTGACCATGTTGCCGTCCTTGCCGCACAGGCCGACGGCCTTGCCGCCGGCTTCGTTGATGTAGCCGACCAGTTGCTTGTTGATCGACCCCGCCAGCACCATCTCGACGATCTCGATGGTGGCGGCATCGGTGATGCGCAGGCCAGCGGCGAATTCGGACTGGATGCCGAGCCGCTTCAGCATGGTCGCGATCTGCGGTCCGCCGCCATGCACCACCACCGGATTGATCGCGGTCTGCTCCAGCAGCACGATGTCGCGCGCGAACGCCTTGGCGAGGTCCTCAGCGCCCATGGCATGGCCGCCATATTTGATGACGATGGTTTCCTCGTCATATTCCTGCATATGCGGCAGCGCTTCGGACAGGATGCGGGCCTGATCGAGCGGACTGATGTGCGGCGCGTCGGTCATGAAAGGGGTCTCGCGGTCAAAGGGATCGGGCGGGTTCTATCCGATTGGCGGCCACGGCGCAAAGCGGCGCTCTGTAGCCCGGATGAGCGAAGCGATATCCGGGTAGCTGGCGTTGGTCCCGGATGTCGCTGCGCTCATCCGGGCTACGGCTCTCGCCTAGGCCATGCGGCGGCGACCGCGAGCGCCAGCCAGCTTGCGATCAGCAGCGTGCCGCCGGTCGGCGCGGCAAACGGAAACAGGCTGTGGCCGGCATATTGCCGCAGACTGAGATCACCGGCGAAAAGTGCTGTGGCGACCACAAAGCCCCAGGCCGCCAGCATGCCGATCCGGAAATGCAGGATGCCGCGCTCGGCCAGCGCCACGGCCGCGAGCACCGCGAGCGCATGAAACAGCAGCATCGAGGACGCCGAAGCGAGCCTTGACGCGTCGGGCTGATGCGCGGCGGCGGCGGCCAGGATGACGCCGTCGGCGCCCATGATGGCGGCGAGGATCGCCAGGATGCGGAACTGGCGCTGTGACATCATCGGCGCTCGTCGAGCAGGCGCATCATCGCGGCACGCAGTTCCGGCATTCCATCGCCGTTGCGCGACGATGTCACCAGCACATCCGGAAAGGCGGCCGGATGTTTGGCCAGTGCCGCGATGGTGGCGGCGATGGTCGCTTCGAGGTCGGCGGCTTTTACCTGATCGGCCTTGGTCAGCACCACCTGGTAGCTCACGGCCGACTTGTCGAGCGTCTTCAGCACGTCCTGATCGACGTCCTTGAGGCCATGCCGTGCGTCAATCAGTACATAGACCCGCGCCAGGTTGGCGCGGCCTTGCAGGAATTTGTGGATCAGCGCGGTCCAGGACGCGACCTTGGATTTCGCCGCCGCCGCATAGCCATAGCCGGGCATGTCGACCAGCCGCAGGCCGTCTCTGTCCGCGCCTTCGAAGAAAATCAGTTCCTGGGTGCGGCCCGGCGTGTGCGAGGTGCGCGCCAGCGCATTGCGGCCGGTCAGCGCGTTGATCAGGCTCGATTTGCCGACATTGGAGCGGCCCGCGAACGCGACCTCGAGGCCCGCCATCGGCGGCAGCGTCTCGACCGACGGCGAGGCCCAGAAGAATTGCCAGTCGCCCGCGAACAGTTTTCGGCCCTGCTCGATCAGCTTCGCATCGGTGTCGTCGGTCATGCGAAGATTCCGGCTGCTCTTCCCGGGTTACCGCGGGCTAGGCCCTCATGGTGAGGAGGCGCCTCTTGCGCCGTCTCGAACCATGAGTTGTGTGGCCCATCCTTCGAGACGCGGCCTGCGGCCGCTCCTCAGGATGAGGTTGTCGTGTGGCGACTGATCGACGACGTGCTTACGTCGCCTTCTTCGAGGCGAACGTGGTCTTGATATTGTCGAACAGTTCAACCTTGACGCCGTTGCGGCGCATGATGAAGCTTTGCTGCAGCACCGACAGCGTGTTGTTCCAGGCCCAGTAGATCACGAGACCAGCCGGGAAACCCGCCAGCATGAAGGTGAAGATCACCGGCATCCAGCCGAAGATCAGCTGCTGGGTCGGATCCGGCGGCGTCGGGTTGAGCTTCATCTGGAACCACATCGTGATGCCCATGATGATCGGCCAAATGCCGAGCGCGAGGTAATGCCCGAACAGCGGCAGCTGGGTCGGATCGAAGTGCAGCAGCCCGAACAGCGTGAACAAATTGGTCGGATCCGGCGCCGACAGATCCTTGATCCAGCCATAGAACGGCGCGTGGCGCATTTCGATGGTGACGAACAGCACCTTGTAAAGCGAGAAGAACACCGGGATCTGCAAGGCGACGGGAAGACAACCGGCGATCGGGTTGATCTTCTCCTTCTTGTAGATCTCCATCATCTCCTGCTGCTGCTTCATCTTGTCGTCGGGATAGCGCTCCTTCAGCGCGGCCAGTTGCGGCTGCACCGATTTCATCTTCGCCATCGAGGCGTAGGATTTGTTGGCGAGCGGGAAGAACAGCAGCTTCACCAGCACCGTGACCAGCAGGATCGCGATGCCGAAATTGCCGACCAGATGGTAGAAGAAGTCGAGCGCCAGGAACATCGGCTTGGTGATGAAGTAGAACCAGCCCCAGTCGATCAACAGGTCGAAATGGTTGAGCCCGAGCTCCTTGTTGTAGCCGCCGAAGCCGCCGATCGGAAAATTGATGCCGACGACGCTGGCTTCCTTGGCGCCGGCGAACAGCCGGGCGTTGGCGCTGCCGGTGCCGCCGATCGCAATGGTCTGCGGATCCTCCAGATAGTCGGTCTGGTAGGTCCGCACGGTGCCGACCAGATTGGAGGAATAGCGCGCGTTCAGCTGCGCTGACGTATCGGGCAACAGCGCCGAGGCCCAGTATTTGTCGGTGATGCCGAGCCAGCCGTCGGTGACCTTGAAGGCGACCGACTTGGCGTCGTCGATTTTCTTGTAGCCGTATTCCTGCAAGCCCTGGTCGCCGAGATAGCCGATCAGGCCTTCATGCAGGATGTAATAGCCCGAGACCTTCGGGGTGCCGTGCCGCGAGATCAGCGCGAACGGATACAGCGTGACCGGCGCATTGCCGACATTGTTGACCTCGTCCTTGATGGTGAAGAGGTAACGGTCGTCGACCGAAATGATGCGGCGGAAGGTCAGGCCTTCGCCATTGTCGTATTTCAGCGTCACCGGGCTGTTCGGCGCCAGCGTGTTGCTGCCTTCCTGCTGCCACAGCGTGGTCTGGTCGGGCAGCTTGACGGCCGCGCCGCTGCCGGAGACCCAGCCGAATTCGGCGTAATAGGGCTCGGCGGTGCCCGAGGGCGAATACAGCACGATCGCGGGCGAAGCCGGATCGACGGTCTCGCGGAATTTCACCAGCGACAGATCGTCGATCCGCGCGCCCTTCAGCGAAATGCTGCCGATGACGCTTGGGGTGTCGATCTTGACCCGCGGCGAAGAGGCGATCGCGACGTCGCGGTCGACCGGCGGCGCGGCGGAAGCCGGCTGGGTCATCGCAGACGGATTGGCAGGCGCATTGGCCTGCGGCGCCGGCGCGGCGCCCGGGGTGGCGGCGTTGTCGGCGGGCTGCGCCGGCTTGACCAGTTCGCTCTGGGTCTGCTCGGCGAGGCGCCGCTTTTCCATCTGCGGCACATTGTAGAAATACTGCCAGCCGATCAGCACGAGGCCGGACAGAATGACGGCGAGAATGGTGTTGCGATTATCGGGCATCGTTCAGGGTCTCGCCATTCATGTCGGGCTAGCGACTTGCGTCGCGCGTTTTTCGTCACCGGGTCTTTTGGGCTGCCGGTCGAGGCGATGAAGCGCCGAGCGGAGATCGTCGAGCATGGTCGCAAAATCACGGTTCAGGGCGGCACGACGGCCGACTAGCACATAATCACTGTGCGGTCGCATTGATACGGCGTCCAGGCGCTTCACCAATTCGCGAAGCCGGCGCCGGATGCGGTTACGCTCGGTCGCGGTGCCGTTCTTCTTGGTGACGGTAAAGCCGACCCGGACCGGGCCGCTATCGTCACGCTGGCGGCTCTGCACCACAAAGGCAGCGCTGTTGACCCGCGCGCCATCGGCAACGGCGAGGAAGTCCGCCCGCTGCCTTAGCCGATCCATAATGGGGTCTCCGGAAAATCCGGCTCAGGCGCTCAGACGCTTGCGGCCGCGGGCGCGGCGAGCGGCGAGAACCTTGCGGCCGCCGGTGGTCGCGAGGCGGGCGCGGAAGCCGTGACGGCGCTTGCGCACCAGTTTGCTGGGTTGATAAGTCCGCTTCACGGGTGGTTCTCCGCTGACCGGCAATTAGCCTGTTTGAATTGAGATAAGCCCACCGATGCTGGCAGGCCCAAAATGGGCCATTTACGGCCCAAACGAGCCGCCCCCGGCAGAAACCGGGCCATCGCGGACAATTGCGCGGCTTATACGGGAGCGACCTGTTTTCGTCAATCTTGCCAAGGCGGCGACACAGGCCGCGATTCCGCGCCCTTGCCGCGCCGATCTGCCGGGCAAAACCGCCCTGAAATCATCGGCTTCCGGTATCCTCCGGTACCCGCCGTCCGGCGCCGCCGGCGGCCGGGCACCTTGCCGCAGCCCGGTTTCTTTGAAACGGCGCATTTGGCAATGCATATATGGCCGGTTGCGGGGTTTTCCCCGTTGGAGGCGGCCTGTCCGGCCGCCCGTCGGAGCGGCTGATCGCGCCGACATTATCGAACTGTAATTTGACCGACTCCCGGGTAGGCCGCATCGTGAAAATGCCAGCCAGTGAAGGCAGATAGCGTGTCAGCGACCGAAGAACAGACGCGAGACCAGACCCCTGTCGAACAACCGCGGCGGCCGAAGCCGCAGCGCAAGCTCGGCCTGTCCGGCAAGCTGTTGCTGCTGACCATTCCGCTGGTGATCCTGGCTGAGATCCTGATTTACGTTCCGGCGATCGCCAATTTCCGGATGAACCGGCTCAACGACAGGCTCGCGGCGGCCAACACCGCCGCCCTGGTGCTGGACGCCGCACCCTCGGGCATGGTGCCGGACTCGCTGGCGCGGCAAATCCTCAATAGCATCGGCGCGCGCGCCGTCGCCATCAAGATGGGCCAGCAGCGAAGGCTGCTCGCCAGCGCCGACCTGCCGGCGGCGATCGATCATGATGTCGACATGCGGACGATGACGGTGTGGTCGGCGATCGTCGATTCGATCGAGATCATGCTGGAGACCGGCAACCAGACCATCCGCGTGGTGGGACCGGCGCCCGGCGGCGCGCAGTTCATCGAAACCGTGATCGACGAGGCGCCGCTGCGCGCCTCGATGTACCGCTTCTCGCGCAATCTGTTCTGGCTGTCGCTGGTGATCTCGGTGTTGACCGCGGCGCTGGTCTACCTCGCGCTGCATTATTTGTTCGTGCGCCCGATGCGACGGCTGACCGCGAACCTGGTCGGCTTCCACGAAAACCCGGAAAGCTCGGCCCGCATCATCGTGCCGAGCCAGCGCGGCGACGAGATCGGCGTCGCCGAACGCGAATTGTCCGACATGCAGCGCGACCTGGTGTCGATGCTGCATCAGAAGAGCCGGTTGGCCGCGCTTGGTCTGGCGGTCTCGAAGATCAACCATGATCTGCGCAATCTGCTGGCGTCGTCGCAATTGCTGTCGGACCAGCTTGCCAGCGTGCCCGATCCGCGGGTGCAGCGCTTCGCGCCGAAACTGATGCGCTCGCTGGAGCGCGCCATCGCGTTCTGCCAGTCGACGCTGTCCTATGGCCGGGCCCAGGAAGCCGCGCCCGACCGGCGCATGATCCTGATCGAGCCGGTCGTGGGCGAGGTGCGCGAATCCGCCGGCCTTGCCTCGGATGCGTCGATCGCCTGGATCAGCGCGATCGAGCGCGGCCTGACCATCGACGCCGATCCCGATCAGCTGTTCCGCGTGCTGCTCAATCTGGTGCGCAACGCCGCGCAGGCGCTCGAGGGTCGTCCCAAGGAGGATGCGGCGAGCCTGCAGATCCGGATCACCGGCCGCCGCGAAGGCACGGTCGCGATCGTCGAGGTGTCCGATACCGGGCCCGGCGTGCCGGCTAAAGCCCGCGACCATCTGTTCGAGGCGTTCCAGACGTCGGGGAGGCCCGGCGGCAGCGGACTCGGGCTTGCGATCGCCGCCGAACTGGTCCGCGCCCATGGCGGCGAGATCCATCTGGTCGAAGGCACCATCGGCGCCACCTTCCGGATCGCGATACCCGACCGGCCGGTGGAACTGCTCTCTGTCCGCAACGAACGGGCGCGGGCCTAGAGCTTTGGTTCTGATCGAATCAGAACCAAAGCTCTAGATTCTTGTTTTGACGCGTTTTCTTCACGCGAACCGGTCTCAACTTCGCTCGAAAACGCCATGGCATACTCAGGCAGATCGATTTTCCGACCGTTCCGGGTGAGCGCCGGGCCACGCCCGCAATGAGGGAAACGGATGCCGGGACCGGGCCGGAAGGGCATTTCCAGAGCTTGCCAACCGGGGTCGGAGCGGGTAGCTAAAGCGCTCTTTCGCGACCTTTCCGGGCCTGTCCCGGATCCACCCGGGCGCTCAAACCCCGGATGCCAGGCGAAAAACGCGCCCGTAGCTCAGCTGGATAGAGCACCAGACTACGAATTTGGGGGTCAGGAGTTCGAATCTCTTCGGGCGCGCCATTTTCGCAGTGGAATCAACGCCGCTGAACATCGGTTACCGCAGCGTTACTATCACCATCACCGTAAGAATGGCTCCAGATATGGAAGGGGCACAGGCGGTCCCATCTATGCTCTGGCGCTATGCGGTCATTGTAGCTTGCTTAGCGTTGCCTGAGCCGCTGTCGCGGCACTGGATCGAAAGCGTAGAGAGCCGGCGAAATCCAGGATGATTTGCGCGAGGGTGTTCGGAGATTCCAGCATCGATAGATGACCGGTGCCCTGCAGGTGATGAAGCACGGCGTGGGGGATGCGCGGCAGCACTTCGGCCTGGAGGGTCGCGATGCTATCCACCCCGTCGAGTTCTCCCCCGATCACGATGGTGGGCACGTCGATGGCGCCGACGTGTGCGGTGATATCCTCCTGGCTCATGACCAGCGGCCAGGCTGTTTTGGCGGAAGTCGCGCCCCTGAGGGTGTCCTGGACTACGGTCTCGAGGTCATCCGCGCTCAGCGCCTTGGCGGTCAGCACCTCCGTGACCGTGGTGATGATGCTGGCGCGGCTCGCATAGGCGGCGACCATGCCTTGCCGGGCTTCGAGCGGCAGTTGCATGGGCGACGGTGGCGACGGCGCAACGAGCACCAGTCCGGCCAGTCCGCTCGGACGACGCGAGGCCAGGAGCTGCGCGACCTTGCCCCCCATGGAGTGCCCGACCAGGACGTAGCGCTGCAGGCCGAGAGCGTCGATGACCCCTTGGGCGTCCGCAGCAAGATCGGTAAGGTTATAGCCGCTCGCCGGCGCATCGGACTGTCCCCAGCCGCGGTGATCGGTCGCGATCGTCCTGTGGGACTGCTTTAGCTCGGAGGTGATGTGGCGCCAGGTGCGCGACGAGCCTCCCCAGTAATGCAGGAAGACGATCGGCAGGTCGCCGGCCCCGTTGTCCTCGACATGGATGCGAATGCCGTTCGAAGCGATTTTCATGGTGCGATCCTTGCAGTGCGTAAGCGCGGACATCGCCGCGATCAGTGTGAATCTTGATGGCAGCATCCGATGGCGCAGGCATTCGGCTTGATGGCAGAAAGCTTGTGCGCATGCCGCGCGACTTCGGCAGCTCCGAGGGGACCGCCGTGCCCCATGTAGAAGCGCTTGGCGCCGCCATCGAGCATGCGAGTCAGCTGGCGGGCGACGGCTTGCGGGTCATCCTCGAAGGGCGGCCGGATGGCCCGACCGGTGAAGGCGATGCCGCCGATCAGGATGCCGGAGGCGACGAGGTCGCCGACCAGCATGTCCTGCGACGCCAGTTCGATCGCAATCGAGCCCGGCGTGTGACCGGCGGTGTGACGAACGATCCCGTCGACGCCGAATTTCTCGAGCGTCATGGCGTCGCCGTTTTTCATCGTGATGTCTGCTTCGAACCCTTCGTACGGCTCATGCGGGGCCGGTGTCTTTAAAAACAGCTCGCCTACCCAGCCAGTTGGACAATAGGTCATCGGCCGCCGCCGGCTGTAGAAGTCCGCGTCGTCCTGATGCGCCAGGATCGGCGCGCCTGACAGTTGCCGCAGGCGCGCCGCGCTCCCGGCATGATCAGTATGGGCATGAGTCACCACGATCAGACGGATGTCCTGGATCGACAGGCCGTGCCGGTGCAGCGCGCGCTCGATCTTGCGTTCGGAGCCGGGAATTCCGGCGTCTATCAGCACACAGCCGCCTTCGCTTTTGATCAGATGCGCGTTGACTATCCCGAGTGGCAGGATAGGAATTCGGATAATCTGGGTTGCCGACATGACGGTCTCTCCTGTGGCGGGGATGCGGCGCGGCCGCGGATAGCGGTCGCATCGATCGATTGCCAGGCGCGCGGACGAAAGCTTTCGGGGGATGCGCGCCTGGCGTGCGGCGATCAGACGGCGGCCTTCAGGATGAAACTCGCGACAGCTTCTGGCTTGGACAACATCGGGACATGGCTGGTATCGACATGCTCGATGGTGGCGTCCATGCGGGCGGCCATCTTTTCCTGCTCGGCGCGGGGGATGGCGTGGTCCTGGTCGCCGATCAGGTAAAAGGTCGGCCGGCCACGCCATGCAGCCTTGCTGAGCGTGCCGCCGAGGGCGGCGCCGTTGACCGGTCCCTGCGTGGCATACACGAGCGCTTTTTCGGCCTCGTCGAGATCCTGCGCGAACAGCTCGAAGATGCCCTTGTGCGAGAGCGCCAGGAACCCTTCGGCGTCGGGGCGCATCTCTGCGCCGAGCGGGGCGGCCTGGAATTGGGCGAACAGTGATCCGGCCGACTCGCCGGCGTCGGGCGCGAAGGCGTCGACATAGACCAGCCGTTTCACCTTGTCGTCGTTGCCCGCTTCGCCAATCACCGCACCGGCATAGCTATGCCCGACCAGCACCACATCGCCTGGGGCCAGCGCGATGGCGCGGCGGACCGCGGCCACATCTGCGTCGAAACCGGTAAGCGGCAATTGCACAGCGGTGACCGTCATGCCCTTGGCTGCCAGAAGCGGGATGACCTTGCTCCAGGACGATCCGTCGGCCCAAGCCCCATGTACCAAGATCACATTGAAAACTGCGTTCATCGTCGTTCTCCGTAGGTTTTTGCCTGATCGCAGGCGCACGCCGGCAGCCCGTGAATCCGGGTGGCCGACGCGGCTTGCGACCGCGGGATGAGTTGATGCCGGTTTGGATCCGACGGGCTGCTCTTGATGCGCGTTGGACCCTGCGTCCGGCCTGTCATAGATCGCAGCGAAAGCATCTCTAGGCAACGATTGGCACCCTCGAAAAACTGCCAGCGATGTGGGATAAACTGCCGGAAACAGGCGGCCGATCTCTGGAATCGCGGGCGTCAGGCCGAACGCGAACAGCAGATGGAACCGATAATGACAAAACGGGATGTCGCCCTCATCATCCATGATGGAGTGCAGGCGCTCGACGTGGCCGGACCGCTCGACGTGTTCTCCACGGCAAACATGTTCGTCCCCGATGACGATGGCTACAACTGCCTGTTGATCGGCGAGGGCAAGTCGCCCGTTCGTACATCGAACGGGATGCTGCTCATGGCGCACCTGAGTTTTGACGAAGCCTGCCGCCCGTTTAACACGGTGCTGGTGGCCGGCGGCCCGGCGCTGCCCGACGCAGCCGCGGACGAGTCGACCTCGGAATGGCTGCGCCGATGGGGCAATCGGGCTGAGCGATACGGCTCGATCTGCACCGGCGCTTTTGCCCTTGGTCATGCGGGGTTGCTCGACGGCCGCAACGCCGCGACGCATTGGCAAAGCGCTGGCAAGCTCGCCGCCATGTTTCCGACCGCCCGCGTCGAGCACGACCGTATCTACGTCCGCGACGACCGACTGGTGACATCAGCAGGTGTAACGGCGGGGATCGACCTCGCACTCGCTCTGGTCGGCGAGGATCATGGCGCAGCGGTGTCCTTGGCGTGCGCAAAGGGCCTGCTGGTGGTAGCGCAGCGCCAAGGGGGACAGTCACAGTTCAGTCCGCTACTGGTGCCCATGAGCGATCCGGTCACGCCGCTCGGCAAAGTACAGGCCTATGTGCTGGAGCACCCCAACGAGCCGTTTTCCGTCGAACGTCTGGCGGTCATCGCCGGCACCAGTGAACGTAGCATCGCGCGCCTGTTCGTCAGCGAACTTGGCGTGACACCACACGATTTCATCGAGGGGGTCCGGCTTGATCAGGCCCGCAACCTGCTGGAATCCACCGACCTTGCCCTAAAATCCGTGGCCTTCGATTGCGGCTTTGCGACCCCCGAGCGCATGCGTGGGGCGTTCCAGCGACGGCTGGGCGTGAGCCCGCTGCAGTACCGCGAGAGTTTTAGAGCGACGTTCCGGGAGACCAGTCAGGATATCGCAACCTAGTATAATCAGAAGCCTGGAAAGGACTTGGCTTAACCCTTCAATGAGGAAAGGCGTCTCGTGAATGGCCGCTTCTGGCGCGCTAAGCGGACATTGCTCGGTTACCCAAGTCTGCAAAGGGTCAACCGCGTCGTTTTGGAGTCCTGTCTTCGATTTCCGGTCCAGCCCCAGGAACGGACATCGACCCGATTCCCAGAAATGTTTAATACCCGTCCATGAGGCGCAAGAGACGACTGCGGCGCCGGGATAATTACCGCCTATGGCGCAGTGGCAATTCGCAGGCGGTGAGACGTTTTCGCATTCTAGCGTGTGTTAGGCTACTCCATCATAGCGCTACGGCGAAACAATATTGCCCATCTTCATCGGCCGTAGCGCGCCAAATCTCCGTCATTCGGAATAATACTGCGAATCCCTGGAGCGATGTTAGGACCGTCGGCGCCAAAGCCATCCGAACATTGATTTTTTATGTCGTCCTGCACGTGAGCGGCGGCTTTCCAGCACAAACCGCCATTCCCTGAGTTCATCATCCATGATCGAGGCCATCCGAGCCGCAGCAGCGCTGAGACGATCATACGAGAGAGGGCCATCCGAAACGGCGCGATTGACGCGAGAAAGCAGCGCAATCGTCTGCCCCGATCGTTCAATAAGCCGGACCAGATCCATTTCGGCGCGGAGTCCGTTCATCGCTGCCGTTGCTGCCGGCAGAACGGTGAGAAGCAGCATGGCTACCGCTTTCCAGCCGACAGCCTGGAGGCCCTCGGCGCGTACGACCGTTATTCCAAGCAAAATTGCGACCAGGATGGACGCGACCAAAGTGATCCGGCCAATCAGCGCAAGCCTCTCCTCAAGCAAACTAAGCTTCCGAAATGTTGACCGATGGTAAGCCGCTTGCTGTTTGATGTGGTCCTGCAGATGTTCTGCGCAAGCGGTCAAATAGGCTGACTCGATCGAACCCGACGCAGGACCAAGGGCGCGCGCCGACCGATTTGCATACCAATCGATCCAAGAGGAATTGTTCCGGCCCCGGTTTCCGGCCTGCGGCCTCATCTCAAGCCCCAGAGAGCGAAGCAGACAGGACCAATGCAAGCGCTGCGCGACGTTGCGATATTCAAGCCAGCGCTCTTGCCATCGCCGCCTTCCTCGCACGGTCGAGTCGAGCAATACAATGCCGCTGACCAGCGCACTGATGACGATGGCAGCTCCGGTCAGCCACGGCAAAAGCAACCAGACGAGACTGGACGCGAGCGTGCCCAGGAATCCCAGCAGGTATCGGCTCACTGAGCTGGATCGAAATAATTCACCGTAATCTCTCGCGAGTTTGTCGATGAGCACCCTCTGATCAAGCGCGCATGATTCAAAGGGGCCGCTCTTGAAGTGACCTGCGTCAGCAGCTAGTCCGTCGGTTTCCGAAACGGCGGTATCAACGGGACGGACCTTTTCGCTTTCCGGCGCCGAATCGCCGGCGAGCAAACGCAGCAAGAGGCGATATTCATATCGCCAACCGAAAGCGCGCGGTTTCTCCGCATAGAGATCGTTCAGAGCGCGCCGGCTGGCCGTATCCGGCGGCGGACAAATCAGCGCGCGCACTTCACGATCAAGGCTTCCCGGTAATGGCGTTCTGCCGAGATCGAGCGCTTTGCGCGGAGCCAGGTTCTGATCGTCCGGCACCTCCAGCATTGTTATCGATCCGGGGTCATCCGGATCGACAATGATGACAGGTATGTTCCGTACGACCGCGCCCTGAACGACGTCTTCGGTACCTGCGCGCCCGTCCGCTCGCCGACCGTTCCAGACTGCTATCAAAATATCGATATTCGACAGGATGACTTCATTCGCGCGTTCATAGGCGCGGGCCTCTTCATGGCGACAACCGGGCAGTTCAAGTATCGACGACGCGGACTCGATGAATTCCGACGCTGCTGTCAGTTGCTGGGCCTCGAAGTCTTTGCCGTATTCGGCCATTGGAAACGGCAGGATGCACGCATGATCGACGCCGCATCTTGCCGCAGCGCGCGCGCCCAAAAGGTCCGCCCCTTCCGCGGCCATTGTCACAAAACGCAGTTTGCTCTCATCCGCCGAGAAGAACGCCTTGTCGGTGTCGGACGCATCGCGCAACGCCGCCGCCAAGGATGTGAGGATTTTAGCGATATCATCTTCGATGGTCTGCAGCCGGCCCGGAACGGACGCGATCTTGCGATGTCCTGTCATACCTACCGAGAGGATCGCTGGCGGTCGCAAGTCTGTTGCCACGATCGTTTTTCCTTATGGCTTCGGAGCGAGATCAGGCAGTAGATGCTCCCGCAGTATTTGCTTCTCGGCCGCGCGGGCACCCAGTTGGTAGATGGCCGGAATGTTTTCCGGTTCATCGATTCGTTGGTACCGTTGCAACACGCTTTCCTCCAAGCTCACACCCAATTCGCGCGCGAGCCACTCATTTTCGAGAATAACGTCATATCGCAGAAACCGGAAAAGTGGATTTGCGCCCGGAGATTCGACCGCGCCCAGTGCTCCGAGTTCCGAATTGATCGTCCAACTGGTGGGGCACTGCCCGAACCATGACATCACCGTCAGCACCAGCTGCGCGGCGTCTGAAATCTGCCCGGACAGCGCCTGCATGGCAATTCCGAAAGTTTTAAATCTCGGTAGTTCGCTCTGCTGAAGGCGAAATCTGTTGGAGCCTGTGCCGATCGACACAATTGTGAGTTTGTCGGGGCCGGTTGCCCATCCCAAGCCGAAGCTTGGGATGGTCGCCGTCATCAGAAGGTGCAATGCCGGATTGGTATGGGGACTGATACTGCCGTCGATAAACAGGCCGGGCGGCATGCCCGCGGCGATCTCGATATATTCCGGATCGAAATAATACGGTGCGGCCGTGCTGGCCCGGATCACGGAAGCCAGCCGATAATGCCGATTGCCGATGAAGGATTCATCCGCCGGCGTGTCCCAATAGGGAAGGCGCGGATTGTTCATCAGGAGCCAGACGCTGCCGGTGTCCAATCGTTTGGTGACGACGCACAGCCCGGTTCGCAAATCCGGCGAATCCAGCGTGCGTTCGCCGATAATGCCATCGAGTTCGGCGCGCAGATTGCTGCCGCTGAATCTTGCGCGCAAACCGCTGATACGCCAGAACGAACGGCGGAAAACGCGCGGCCCCAGTTGTTTGTAGAAGGCATGGATATCGGCCGCACGGTAGCCAAGCGCGAGCGCGCCGGCGATAATTGCACCCGTTGAGGTTCCGCCAATAATGTCGAACCAGTCCCCCAGAAGCGTCGGCCTGCCTTCGATTTCCTCGACGATTTTCTCCAAACGCTCGAGGAACGCGATCGTAACCGCTCCGCGAACGCCACCGCCGTCGAGCGACAGGATGCGCTTGGGGCCGGGTCCGAACAGATGACGATCGCGGGGGGACAGCTCGATGCTCGTTTTAGAATTCATCGATGACCAAGCTGTTCGACCATTTCAGAGGTGGCACCATTTTGCGCGGTAGTCATTTATCTCAAGTGTTGAAGCGAAGGCTGGCCTGTAGCGCGATCAACGTAGTTAAATCAGGACCGTGGCTTTAGCGGCCACTTACTCATTTCATAGCACCAGCTCGGAATCTTGGGCGGCAAGAAATATGCCTCACGCTGCTGAGCTGTCAGGCAGCGAGGAGTTCTCTTTCTTGCTATCTGGACCAACTCCTCAAGTGTCTTCGGGACGCTCCATATTCCGGCAGTCCTATCAAGAGATGCGGTGACAATGCGTGCGCCGTCAGGACTGAAAGCCGCGCTCAGCACTTCGGATTTGTGCCCCGTGAGCAGCGCCAGTTGCTGGCCGCTAACGGCATCCCAGACACGCGCGGTCTTGTCCCGGGAGGCGGTGACAATGCGCGCGCTGTCGGGGCTGAAGGCCGCGCTCCGCATATATCCAAAATGCCCCTTGAGCAGCGCCAGCTGCTGGCCGCTAACGGCATCCCAGATCCGTGCGGTCTCGTCAAAGGAGGTGGTGACGATGCGCGCGCCGTCGGGACTGAATGCCCCGCTCCACACATACCCCTCATGTCCCTTGAGCAGCGCCAGCTGCTGGCCGCTAACGGCATCCCAGACCCGCGCGGTCTTGGCGCTGGAGGCGGTGACGATGCGCGCGCCGTCAGGACTGAAAGCCGCGCTCAGCACTTCGGATTCGTGCCCCGTTAGCAGCGCGACCTGCCGACCGGTAGCGGCATCCCAGACCCGTGCGGTGTTGTCATCAGATGCGGTGACAATACGCGCGCCGTCGGGACTGAAGATCGCGCTGTTCACATATCCCTCATGTCCCTTGAGCAGCGCTAACTGCTGGCCGGTAACGGTATCCCAGACCCGCACGGTCTTGTCGCTGGAAGCGGTGACGATGCGAGTGCCGTCTGGACTGAAGGCCGCGTGCTCTCCCGAGACAACCTGGCTCTCGCGGAGTTCCAGCACTCCTGCAAACAACGCTGCTTCGGCATCGGCAGCATATGGCGTTTGATCCCCGGTGCCCTTGGGCAAAGCCTCAAGGGCGAGACCGATCGCCGTCACCGGATCGTTGTTAGCAAGTGCCAAGGTCGATTCCCGGCTCAAGAAATGACCTTGATTAATCAGGGCCTGTCTCAGATTAGTGTCAGCTTTGATTTTCTCAATGTAGGCAAAAAGTCCGCCGGCCGCCATGACCAGGGCCGCGATCACTGCGGCGATACTAAATTGCTTGGTCAGCCTGAGCCTGCGTTCGAGCGCTTCGGTTTTCTCCTTTCGTTCAGCCTCTTCGCGTTCTCGACAAGCGAGGAGATAGTTGCGATCGGTGGTATTGAGCTTGTCTGCGAGATCTGGCCTTAGCAGCAAGCGCTCGGCATCTTCCAGTCGCCCCGCTCGATGTGCAAGCCAGTCGTCAGCTTTTGCGTTGGCTTCCCAATCGCGCGCCGCACGCTTGACCGTCTCGAGGCTCGCAAGCGCTGCGAAATCTTCCCGCAGCCAGCCTTGCAGAGATCCCCATTGCCGCAGCAGCGACTCATGTGCGGGTTCGATGGTTCGCGCGCCGCTACCATCTTCCACATCGGTCGACAGCAGTCGCTGTTCGACCAGCAAGTCGATCAGCGGCCGCGCTTCCGGCGGAATCTCGGAGACAAGCGCCTTGACCCTGCGCGGACTGCCAGTGTCCGGGTCGATGCCGGCGAGCCACGGGATGAGGCCGCGGCGCAACAAAACAAGTCGCGCTTCGCGATCCCGGGGAATGCGGGGATCAGCATCCGCCGCGACGAAGGCTCGCTCGACAGCGGCCTCGATCGATCCCTTGATGCGGCCAAGCGCATTGTAATCCTGCAGTGTGAGCCGGCCGCGGGCGCCATATTCGAGATAGAGCCGTTGCAAGGTAAAAGCCAGCAACGGCAATGCGTCGCGCCCGCCGCCATCTTCGATGTCCGAGAGCAACGCCTGGGTCAGCAACGGATCGATGAACAGAGGCCGATCGGTGTCCTTCAGCCTTGTCGCGGGCCCTTCAATCACGGACTGATAAGCTCCGCGCGGCATCGGCGTCAAACTCAGCGTCTGCTGGGCCACGCCTTCGAGCGGTTTCGCGGTTTGCAGTTGCTCATAGGCATCCGAACGTATCGTGACTACGACGAGCAGCGCCGGCAGGTCTTCGGCCAGTAACTCTCGCAACAAACCAAGGAAATCCGCACTCTCGGCCGCGCCTTCCGTGAGAAACAATTCCTCACCCTGATCGATCGACAGCACGAGTAGGGGAGGTTTCGCGCCGGCCTCATCGAGGGCGAGCGTCGTGAGCGCTTTGTCGACAACGGTCTGCAAAAACGCGCGGAGGGTCTTCGCACCGCCCTGAACGGCAGCTCGTATATCGGCGCGCGCCATGACTAAGCCGCTTGATGCGAAGGCCGTCTCCAGGGCGCGCAACAGCCCCGCTTCTCCATTGATCGCCGCACGCTCAGGCCTGATCACGGGGAGGATGACGTAATTGCGATCGTCCCGCGCCAGCCTTGGCAACAGGCCCGCGCGCAGGAACGAAGACTTGCCGGCACCGGAAGCGCCAAGCAGGACCAAAAACCGCGGCGCCGCTCCGTCTTTTATGCCCCGGATGCGGTCCAGGACCTCAATAGTCGGTGCTTCTCGGCCAAAAAAAATGCCGGTGTCCCCGGCATCCAGTGGCAACAGTCCGCGATAGGGCGATCGTTTGGGGTCGCCTTCCGGCGGCCACGCGAAAAACCGCGCGTCCAGTCCCGCTCGCTCAAGCCCGAACCGTAGCCGAGCCAAGCCCTCCTTCGAAAAGGTCGCGTAGACCTCGTCGTGCGTGCCCGGAAGGATGGCCGTTATGGAAATGTGGTCGCGCCCCGCCGCCAGCGGGACCAATTGCCAGGTGCCGGTCAGGGTCGCAGGCAGTTCGGCGACCGGAATGTCTTCAATCAGCAGGCCGAACAACCGCTTGTTCAGCCGATGCGCGAGGTTGAATTCCTTCAGGCACCAGTCAGATGCAAGCCAGGCGCGGGAGACCAAAAAAAGGACGGCCTCGCAGCGGAGCGCCGCCCGGTTCAGCTCCTGCTCCCACTTGGCGCCCGCGGCAATGCCCTGCTGCGGGTCGAGATCGAGAAAAATATCGTGCCAACCTTGGGACGCCAACCAGTCTCGCAGCGCGACCGCGCCGGCGTTGTCCTTGCTCGAATGGCTCAAGAATATCCGCGACATTGCGACAATGTGTCTCAACCGGAGACTCGTTGTAAAGCATTTCGCTGCCACTGTTGCGAGATTCCAACCCGGCAATTCTCAGACTTAATCCATCCGATCCCGATCCAAAAATTATACTAATATTTCAATGACATATGAGTTTGTAGTTTTATTCTGAATGGTGCGCCATTTCCGGACATAACCACGAACATTTTCGTCCGTGGTCTGTTTGTCGGTGATGACCGCCTGCTGAACGTCTTTGTTGCCGCTATTGGACTTGAAGGCTTGGCAGGTCTTGGCAGGTCTTGGCAGGTCTTGGCGGTGCGTGCGACATTCGACCGCTCGCTGATTTCGGAGGAGGACGAAAATGCTTCTCGTGTTTCTTCGTCACAGTAGCGTTGCCGCGCTGGTCGGGGCCGTGGTCATGGAAGCGCTGGCCTTCCTGTTCGGCTGGCTCAGCATAAGGCCGATCCTGATCCCGCTCGGTGCGCTGCTGTTTTATCTGAGCGAATACGGCATGCACCGTTTCGCCTTTCACGCGCCGCCATTGTCATGGCCGCTGGCGCGCCGGCTGCAACACCGTCTCCACTACGACCACCATGTCGAGCCGGGCCGGCTGGATCTGCTGTTTCTGCCGATCTGGTTTCTGGTGCCGAATCTCGCCGTCGCCACCGCCCTGCTGGCGCTCATCTTCGGCGCAGAGGCTTCCGCCTCCGCGTTGTTCGGCATCATGCTGGCGATCCTGCATTATGAATGGGTGCATTACGTCGCCCACATTCCCTATCAACCGCGGACGCGCCTCGGACGCTGGATCAAGCAGTATCATCTGCGCCACCACTTCATCAGCGAGAAGTACTGGTTTGGCGTCAGCAATCCGACGCTGGATGGCGTGTTCGGCACGTTTCATGGACCGGATGCTTCGGAGAAGAGTGCGACGACCCGCAAGCTCTATTCCTGAAGTGCGGCACAATCGCCTTCCGGGACAATTGTGAACGACCTCACACGGCCGCCCCTCAATGACATGCTAGCTTTGCAGGAGCATCCCGCGTGGGCTGAATGCGGCGCGTGTTGATGCGCAATTGTCTCGCCCGTCGCGGCGAGCCAGGCCTGGGGGTCGCATCATGGAAGACACGCGCACCACTTTCCTCACGGCGCTCGGAAATTGGCTGGGCTCAAATCGGCTGATCGTCCTTGCCGGCGCCTTGACCACGCTGTTCGGACTGATCATCAGCGCGAACAATGTCGCGCCGGTGGTGTTCAAAATGCTCGATCTTCCCGACTGCCTCTCGTATGCCACCGTCTATCGCCTGCCCTGGAGTTCGATCAAGAATGAGGGTGGCGGCAGCTGGCGCGAATATCCCTGGGATGGCACCGTCGTCGCGTTCGAGTTCAGGGAATTCCAGCGCACGCGGGACAGCATCGACTTGCTCAACCTGACCCCGCGCGCGGAAGTTCCGGATTGGCAAACCATGCTGGTTCGGCTTCCGGTGTGCGGTGGTACCGCCGAATGGACGACGTCAAATCCCGAACATTGGGTGCCTTTGGCCGAACTTCGGCGAGACTGAAGACGGCGCAATTTCGGGCATAATCCAAAAAAATCGCGAGGTGCGATGAGCGATGCGATACGGTAGGCCGCTTGCGGCGGCTGCTGTCTCAAAGGGTCACGGCGATGATCAAGACGCTCTGGGTTCCCTTCCGTGCGGTGTTGAGATTTCCGCTGGTTCAATTTGCTGCTGTGATTGCCTTGATCCTGCTGCTGCAGTCCGCCGACGACAACTCGGTTTTTGGCAGGATTTTTGAGGGCCTCGATGCCCTCGTGGACGAGACCGTCAGAATTACCGCGACGCTGATCACGGTGAAGTCGTTTACGAAGTCGTGGCTGACTTTCGCGTTCATGATCGCGTACACCTATGTGGCCTGCTGGGTGATCCTTTCATTGTGCGCGGTAGCCTTCCGCCGGGTCGTCGATGTTGCGGGACGGCACAACTTCCTGTGGTTGCGGAATTCGATTGCCAGGCAGCGCGGTATCTCGGCCTATCGCGCGTGGTTGCCGCTGGAAAGAATCCGGCCAGATCATGTGTCGCAGCAAGCATGGGAGGAAAGGTTCGCCTGGCCCGCCGACGACGGCCCGCCGTATCAGCCGCTCGGCCGAAGGCTGCTATGGGCCGCGGTGATTTATGCGAGTGGCGTCGTGATGGTTTTGATCCTTCTGCAGATTTTTTCACCCTTTCCGGTCCTGAATTGGTTAGGAGCGGCCGCAAGCCGCTTATTTGGCTTTTAGTCTCGGGACCCGCGCGACACTCTCGATCGGCGCCGACGCTTGGACCGCCTTGATCTGTTGCTCCCCACCAGCGACACTTCCAGGATCATCCTGTTCGAACCGAACCCCATCCCGCCGGGAGATCAACCATGAGCATTGAAGTCGAATGGGCGCGCATGACCGCGCCGGATTTGCGGGCGATCGCCGCGCGCGAGGGGGCGCTGGCGATCCTGCCGGCGGGATCGCTGGAGCAGCACGGGCCGCATCTGCCTGTGATTACCGATACCGCGAGCGCCAGCGCCGCTGCGATAGCGGCCGCCCGGCTGGTCGCGGCGGAGGCGGTCCCGGTCGCTGTGCTGCCGGGCCTGTGGCTCGGCTTGAGCGAGCATCATCTGCCGTTCGGCGGCACGATCAGCGTCGACTACGCCGCCTACCGCGCCATCCTCGAAAGCATCGTGCGGTCGCTGCGCGCGCTGGGGTTTGCCCGCCTGTTGATCGTCAACGGGCATGGCGGCAATATCGACCCGTTGGCCGTGGCGTCGCGCGAACTGGCGGTGAAATACGATCTTCCGATCGTTGCGACGACGCCGTGGTTCCTGGAGCCGGCCAAGATCGCGGCGATCTTCGAGTCGGATATCCAACCCAGGCATGCTTGCGAGGGCGAGACTTCGGTGATGATGGCGGTCGCCGGCGATATCGTGAAGGCGCACAAGCTCGACGAGGCGATGCAGCAGGCTCCCGCCCCGGTAAAAGTGCCGCCGGGCTTCTCCCGGTTCTACTCGTTCTCCGAACGCGCGCCGGTCACCGGCACCTGGGGCGATCCGCGCACCGCCACGGCCGAAAAGGGCGCGCGCTTCCTGGCCGTGCAGGCCGAGGCCCTGGCCGCGGCGATCCGCGACAAGGCGCTATGGTCCCGCCCGGATCCGGTGTGGCGCCCCGGCCGCGGTCAGCAGACCACGGCCGGCAAGGCGGATTGAACGTCTGCGCTCACGTGCGACTCGCGGGGGGCACAGAAAGATCGCCATCATCCGCCGCTCATCTGGCGCGCGCCGCCCAATAGCTTGACGTTGAGCTTGCCGCCGGTGAACAGCATGTCGTCCAGTGCTTCGCTGATATCGGCTGACTCAACGGTCGCGCCGCCATCGCGGGCGATGCTGGCCTGCGCCACGCGGCGCATCAGCTCCTTGATGAAGGCGGCGCTGACGCCTTCGGTCCGCTCCGCGGCCTCGCTGATGATGGCGTCGCCGAGCGGCAGGCCCTTGCCATAAAGTTGCACCAGTTTTCGCCGACCGATGTCGTTCGGCACCGGCACCTCGATCGCCTGGTCGATGCGGCCGGGACGGCTCGCCAGCGCGCTCTCCAGTTGCTCGGGCCGGTTGGTGGTCAGCACAAACAGGATTTCCGCGTCCGGCTTCAGTCCGTCCATCTCGTTGAGAAGCTTGTTCAGCAGCACTTCATCGCAGGCCCCCATCTGGTTGCGGTCGCGGGCGATCAGATCGGCGTCCTCGATCACCACCATCGCGGGCTGCAGCAGGCGGGCCAGGTTCATGTATTGAGCCAGCAACCCGACCTGCTCCGCCGTGATGACCAGCGTGGTGTGATCGGGAAGATGGCTGGCGAGATAGCGAATGGTGTGGGTCTTGCCGGTGCCGGGCGGCCCGTAAAGCAGGATGCCCTTGCGGGTCGATTGCCCGAGCTGGCGCAGGCGAGGGCGGTCCTTGACGAAATCAATTACGTTACGATCGAGCAGCTTCAGCGTCGGCTCGGGCAGGATGACTTCGTCACGCGGAACCTGCGGCAATTTGTGCACCATGACACCGCGCGACCGCCCGCCATAGTCGTCGTTAGCGTCCAGCGAGAGCACCTTGCCGCGATAGCTGCGCGCCTCGTTGACTGCGCTTTCGAGTTCGGAAAAGCAGCGTTGCACGAATTCCGCGCTCTCGGCGCCGGTCGGCACTGCGATCTCGATCCGGGTCTGGAATGCCCGGCTATGCTCCCGGTGCGGAGACAGCACGACGGCGTAGCGCATCTTTCCGGTCCGGCACAGCCACAGGCCGTTGTCGAGGCACCTCACCGGCACGCTCTCGCCGATATCCACCTCGTGATACTGCGCCGGCGCGATGCCGTAGGCATTGCGGCCGTTGCGGTTCAGCCCCGCGAACGTCAGCGTTTCGTAGCGGTGTTCGTCGTAAATCCCGAAAAACCGCAGTGGCGCCGAAAACAATTTATCGATACCCGCCTGGACGTCGGCGCGCATGTGGCCCGGAAACGTTCGCGAGGTCGCAACCAATCGATCGAGCGGAATGCCGGCGAAATGAAACGCCAGCGCCTGGTAGGCATATCCAAAATGCTTCTCGTTGACCACCTTGGGCAAACGGCTTGCGATCTGGTTCATGCATTCATCGCAGATGGGCGTCAAATTGCCTTTCAGTGAAACTCCGTAGCTGAACAAATCGCCGCAGAGTTTGCAGCGGGTCTCAAATAGCTGGTCGTCCGCGGAGCCTGCCCGGCTGGTGATACGAAGCGGATGGCCTGCTTCATCGATGCGCTGCCGGGCGGTTTCTAGCAGTTCGTCGGCGATATCCTTGGGATAGCTGCCGCAATTTGCTTTCCCCTGTTCCCGAATGGCTTCGGTGAATCTGAAGGCGTCGGCTACTTGCTTGTTGAAAACCGAATGCAGAAGTTCGATCACAAACGACAGCGGCGTCTTATCATCGTCGTGAAAGACGATTTCGCGGTGGCGGGTGTCGGCCTGAACATCACTCATGGAAAACTTGCCCCCTGACAGAACTCGCGCCCCTTCAGCACGGTCGGCACAGCCTAGAACAAATCAGGAACAATGTCACTACCCCCGCGGGTAGATTGTGGCGACGCGTATGTCTGCCGCGTTTGCCATGCCGGCAAATTCGCGTGACATGCTTGCTTGCCGCAGGTCTCGGCAAGTTGTTCTCGGCAAGTTGTGGCGCTTGGCAGGATACGCGTCACTCGTTGTCCGAATCAGGCGGACGCTCTACCGTCTGGCGCAGGTGAAATGCACTGTGAGTGAGATGTCCGATCAAATCCTGCAGCGGATTGCTCAAATCGCCGAATACACCGCGCGCCGCACGGACGAGGCGCTGCAACTGGATTTGGCGAGGTTTTGGGCCGATGAAATCGCCAGGCCGCGCAACGCCGATCCGAAGCGATTGTTGCGTCATGGCTTCAAGGTCTACTCGCAGTGCGATGAAGACGGAATCATCCAGGAGATATTCAACCGGATCGGGACCACCAACCGGACCTTCATCGAGTTCGGCGTCGAGACCGGGGTCGAATGCAACACGGTCAAGCTGCTGCTGGAAGGCTGGCGCGGCCTGTGGATCGACGGCTCGGCGACGCATGTTACGAACATCCGCACGAATTTTGCTGCCTTCGTCAACGACGGCCGGCTGCAGACCGTGGAGGCGTTCATCAACGCGGAAAATATCAATGCGTTGTTCGAGCAGGGCGGCGTCACCGGTGATATCGACCTGCTGAGCATCGACATCGATCGCAACGATTATTGGGTCTGGAAGGCGATCGAGGCGGTCAAGCCGCGCGTGGTCATGATCGAATACAACGCGACCCTGCGGCCGCCGCTCTCGCTGGTCGTACCCTACGATCCCCGGGCGATGTGGAACGGCACCAGTTATTTCGGCGCCAGCCTCGAGGCGTTGACCCGGTTGGGACGCGAGAAGGGATATCGTCTGGTCGGTTGCAGCTTCAGTGGCGCCAACGCGTTTTTCGTGCGCAACGAGGTCGCCGGCGACCACTTCTTCGATCCGGCCACGTCCGAGGAGCTCTACGAACCGCCGCGCTATTTCTACGGCATGGTGACGGCGGGACACCCGCCGCAGCCCGGACCGTTCGTCACGGTCTGAGTGAGGGCTGCGAGATCGCCATGATCTCCGGTCCCTGACCGTCCGCTCACCGCCACCCCAAGGCCGGCGCGATCCGGGTCAGGATCGCTTCGATCACATGGGCGTTGTAATCGACGCCGAGTTGGTTGGGGACGGTCAGGAGCAGCGTGTCGGCTTCGGCGATGGCTTGATCGGCCCTGAGCTGTTCGATCAGGGCCTCCGGCTCCGCGGCGTAGCTGCGGCCGAAGATCGCCCGGGTCTGCGGATCGATGAAGCCGACCTGGTCCTCGTCCTCGCGGCCTTGTCCGAAATAGGCGCGGTCGCGATCGTCGATCAACGCAAAAATGCTGCGGCTGACCGAGACCCGCGGCTCGCGGCTGTGGCCGGCCTCCTTCCAGGCGGCGCGGTAGGCCCGGATCTGGGCGGCCTGCTGGATGTGGAAGGCTTCTCCGGTCTCGTCGTTCTTCAAGGTCGAGCTCTGCAAGTTCATGCCGAGCTTGGCCGCCCAGACCGCGGTGGCGTTGGAGCCGGCGCCCCACCAGATGCGCTCGCGCAGGCCTTCGGCGTGCGGTTCGAGCCGGAGCAGGCCCGGCGGATTTGGAAACATCGGCTGCGGATTGGGTTTGGCAAAACCCTGGCCGGCCAGCAGATCGAGGAAGATCGTCGCGTGACGCCGGCCCATGTCGGCTTCGGTCTCGCCTTCGCCCGGCTGATAACCGAAATGGCGCCAGCCGTCGATCACCTGCTCAGGCGAGCCCCTGGAGATGCCGAGCTGCAGCCGTCCGCCCGCGATCAGGTCGGCCGAGCCCGCGTCCTCGATCATATAGAGCGGGTTCTCGTAGCGCATGTCGATCACGGCGGTGCCGATCTCGATGCGGCTGGTCCTGGCGCCGACCGCTGCCAGCAGCGGAAACGGCGAGGCGAGTTGGCGAGCGAAATGATGGACGCGAAAATAGGCGCCGTCGGCGCCCAATTGCTCGGCCGCGACCGCGAGCTCGATGGATTGCAGCAGCGTGTCGGCGGCCGAGCGGGTCTGCGATTGCGACGAGGGCGTCCAGTGCCCGAACGAGAGAAAGCCGATTTTCTTCATCCGGATACTCTAACCGCCCTTGATGACGGCTGGAAAGGGCTCCCCCGGGGCTCTGTGTGTGCAAATGCCGCCTTGATCACGGCGCCGTCACCGTCCTAGAGTTCGAAAAGCCTGATTAGAAAGAGCCGGTCGTCCAAGACCGAGCCGCAACAGCAGGTACATGGGAGGATTGATCCAATGAGCACGCTCATTACGCGTCGCACCGTGTTGGCCGCCGGTGCAGCCAGCCTGGCCGCCCCCTGGGTGGCCAAGGCCGAGGCCAATACGCTGAAGATCGGCATGCAAAGCATCCTGTCCGGGCCGATCGCGCTGCTCGGCACCTCCTCGCGCAACTCGCTGCTGATCGAGCAGGATCGTATCAATGCGTCGGGCGGCTTTCTCGGCCGGCCGATCGAATTCGTGTTCCGCGATTCAAAGGGCCAGCCCCAGGAAGCCGCACGCATCGCGCGCGAACTGGTGAACAGCACCGGCTGCGAGCTGCTGGTCGACGCCGAAGCTTCCTCCGCCTCCTTCGCGGTCCAGGAAGTGGTGCGCGATCTCGGCAACATCGCCTGCATCCACACCAACAGCGAAACCTCGTCGCTGACCGCCGATCCCAAGATCCGGGCGCCGACCGCCTTCCGCGTCGCGCGCCAGGGCGTGCACGACGCGGTCGCCGGCAGCATCTATCTCGCCGCCTTCGCCGATGCCAAGAAGCTCAACAAATGGGCGACCTGCTCGCCGGACTACGCCTATGGCCGCGACACCACGGCGCAATATCTGCAGTTCTTCAAGCAGTTCAAACCGGACGTCGAGGTCATCACCGATGCCTGGCCCAAGCTCGGCCAGCCCGACTTCACCGAAGTCATCACCAAGCTGATCCAGGCCAAGCCGCAGGCATTGTTCACGCTGCTCTATGCCGGCGACCTCTCGGCGTTCGTCAACCAGGGCAACATCTATGCGCTGTTCTCGCAGATGACGGTGGCGACGCCCAATGTCGACTATCCCGTGCTGGCCGCCATCAAGACCCTGCCGCCCGGCATCCAGTCGGCGACGCGCTACCTCGAGACCTTCCCCGATACGCCCGGCAACAAGGAATGGGGCGAAGCCTACCTCAAGCGGTGGAACGAGCGGCCGACCAACTGGTCGTGGCAAAACGCGGTGGCGATGCAGTTCTACGAGGAGGCGATCAAGAAGACCAACTCGCTCGACGCCAAGGTTTTGGCGGATGCGCTCACCGGCATGAAGATCAAGACGCCGTTCGGCGCCGACGGCACCATCACCATGCGCGAGGACCACACCACGATCGGCTACGCCATCGGCTGGGGGCAGACCACGCCGAAGGAGCCGTTCATCGTCGATGTGAAGGCCGCCGACTGGGGCAAGATCCTCGAGCTCGAGACCGAGTGGAAGAAGCAGCAGAAGTACATCTGAGTCGATGGACCTCGACGCGCTCGGTGCCTGCCTTACAACGCCCGCTTGCGTGGTCACCCAGGCCACCAGCGGGCTGATCGTCGGCATGCTGCTGTTCCTGGTCGCCGCCGGCGTGACGCTGATCTTCGGCGTGCTGAAGATCGTCAATTTTGCGCATGGCACCTTCTACATGCTGGGCGGCTATGTCGCCTACACCACGCTCGGCGTCACCGACAGCTACATGCTCGCGGTGCTGTCGGGCACGCTGGCCACGGCATTGTTCGGCGTGCTGTTCGAACGCTTCCTGATCAGCCGCGTTTACGGCTCCAACGTGCTGATGCAGCTTTTGATCTGCTACGCCGTGGTGCTGATCTTCGACGATCTGGTGAAGATCG
Organism: uncultured Alphaproteobacteria bacterium; assembly: GCA_963699465.1. Classification (GTDB taxonomy): domain Bacteria; phylum Pseudomonadota; class Alphaproteobacteria; order Rhizobiales; family Xanthobacteraceae; genus Bradyrhizobium. The sequence continues at coordinate 258,334 of CAVOTZ010000003.1, read as the reverse complement.
TCTGGGGGCCCGAATTCCATGCCATGGGCATGCCGGCGGCGTTCCAGGTGCCGCCGCTGTTCATCGCCGGCGGCGTGGTGCCGCCGTTTTACGCCGTGCTGATCGGCATCGCCGCGCTGATCGCGATCGTGCTCGGCCTCGGCCTTTCGATGACCCGGCTCGGCAAGACGGTGCGCGCCGCCGCGATCAACCCGCAGATGGTGTCGGCGCTGGGCGTCAACACCACGCTCTTGTTCGCGATCGTGTTCGCCGTCGGCGGCGGCCTGGCGGGGCTCGCCGGCGCGCTCGCCGCTCCCGTGCGCTCGCTGTCGCCGGGCATGGGTTTTTCGATCCTGATCGAGAGTTTTATCGTCACTGTGATCGGCGGCATGGGCTCGATCGCGGGCGCGCTGGTCTCGGCGTTGTTGATCGGCATGGTGCGTGGCTTCGGCACCATCGGCTTTCCCAAATTCACCGACGGGCTGATCTACATCCTGATGATCGCGATCCTGCTGCTGCGGCCGCAGGGCCTGTTCGGACGCCGGGCATGAGGGGCCGTCCCGCCTTGCGCGATGCCACGTTTGCGTTCGTGGCGCTGATCGTCGTGCTGGCGATCCCGCTGCTGCATCGCAGCCCCGCGTTCGAGGACTTTGTCATACGCCTGAGCGCGATGGCGCTGTTCGCGACCTCGCTCAATTTGCTGGTCGGCAACACCGGCATGGTCTCGTTCGGCCACGGCATGTTCTACGGGCTCGGCGCCTACATCTTCGCGCTGACGATGCAGATGACCGAGCCTCTCGCTGCCGCTCGCCGCCGTGCTCGCGGTGCTGGCCACCACCTTGATCGCGCTGTGCGTCGGCGCGATCTGCGTGCGGCTCTCCACCGACTACTTCGCCTTCATCACGCTCGCGGTGCAGATGCTGATCTACAGCGTCATCATCTCCTGGCAGAGTTTTACCGGCGGCGACCAGGGCCTGCGCGGCGGCATCCCGCGCCGCGAGTTCTTCGGCTTCGAACTCGCCTCGCAGCTTCATCTCTACCAATTCTGCGCGGTCGTCGCGGTGCTCGGCCTGCTCGCGCTGCGCCACATCTCCGAAAGCCCGTTCGGACAGACGCTGCGCATGATCCGCGACAACGAGACCCGCACCAGCTTCCTCGGCGTCGTTTTGTGGCGGGCCCGGCTCGGGGCCTTCACCATCGCCGGCGGCTTCGCCGGGTCTCGGTGGCGTGCTGGCGGCGTTGTTCGTCTCCGGCGCCTATCCCGAACTCGCCGACTGGCCGAATTCCGGGCAGGCGATCTTTGCCGTCATGCTGGGCGGCATCAACAGTTTTCTCGGACCGGTGCTGGGTGCCGCGATCCTGCTGGCGCTGAACGACGTGGTGAACCGTTTTACCGAATATCAGGGGCTGGTGCTCGGCATCGTGATCCTGATCGCCATCCTCGGCCTGCGCCGCGGCGTGCTCGATTTTCTTAAATTCACTTTTCCCGGACGCGCGCGATGAAGCTCGAGATCAAAAATCTGACAAAAGCGTTCGGCGGCGTGCGGGCGATCGACGACGTGTCGCTGGATTTTCCCTCGGGCTCGCTGTCGGCGGTGATCGGTCCGAACGGCGCCGGCAAAAGCACCTTCTTCAACCTGATCACCGGCGCATTCCCCGCCGATTCCGGCCAGGTGCTGCTCGACGGCCAGGACGTCATTGGTCTCTCCAGGGCGGAGCGGATGCACCGCGGCATCGGGCGCGCGTTCCAGGTGGCAAGCTGCTTTCCGACCATGACGGTGGCGGAAAACCTGATGGCCGCCGTCACCGCCCATGTCGGGCAATGGGGCAATCTGTCCCACCGCTTTCCGCCGCCCGGTGTGCATGCGCGCGCCGACGAGGTGATGGAGCTGGTGGGCCTGACCCATGTCGCCAATGTCGAGGCCGCGATCCTGTCCCACGGCGACCAGAAGCTGCTCGATATCGCGCTCGCGCTGGCGCTCGAACCCAAAGTGCTGCTGCTCGACGAGCCGACCGCCGGCATGGGCCCGGACGAGCGCTGGCGCATGATCGAGCGCGTGCGCGGGCTGTGGGAACTGCGCAAGCTGACGCTGGTCTTCATCGAACACGACATGGACATCGTGTTTCAGGTCGCCAACACCATTCGCGTGCTGTGCTACGGCCGCGTGCTGGCCGAGGGCGCGCCGGACGATATCCGCAACAATCCGGCGGTGATCGAAGCCTATCTCGGCACGGAGGTGCATTAGGGATGACCGACCTGTTGCGCGCCGAGGGAGTGAGCGCCTTTTATGGCGCGAGCCAGATCCTGTTCGATGTCGATCTCGCGCTAGCAGGAAAAGCGCACGCTGGCGCTGCTCGGCCGCAACGGCGCCGGCAAGAGCACCACCATGAAGACGCTGGCGGGTATCGTGCCGGCCAAAAGCGGCCGCATCTTCTTTGCCGGCCGCGACATCACGTCAGCGCCGCCGCATACGCGCGCCAAACTCGGCCTCGCTTACGTGCCCGAGGACCGCCAGGTATTTCCCGAGCACAGCGTCGAGGACAATCTTGCGATCGCGGCCAAGGATGGCCCTGACGGACGCCGCGACTGGACCCTGCCGCGCGTCTGGGAAACCTTTCCGCTGCTGGCCAAATTGCGCGCGCGCCATGCCGGCCGGCTGTCCGGCGGCGAGCAGCAGCTATTGGTGATCGCACGCGCCTTGATGGGCAATCCGCTGGTGCTGCTGCTCGATGAGCCGAGCGAGGGGCTGGCCCCGATCGTGGTCGCCACCATCAGCAAGGTGTTGCGCGAACTCGGCGCCAGCGGCGCCACCATCCTGCTGGCCGAGCAGAATATGCATTTCTGCCTGCGCATCGCCGAGGAGGCGCTGGTGATCGACAAGGGCAAGGTGGTGCATCGCCAGGATACCGCGGGCCTCGCCGCCAACGAGGATATCCGCCGGCGCTATCTGGCGATGTAGCGATTCAGGCTCGCCTCTTGCGCCACGCGACCAGTGCATCGAATACAAGCCGATCGATCTCGACGCCTTCGCGCAGCGCCCGTTCGCGCGCGCGGAATGCCCGTTCCGAGGGGATGCGGATGTCGTCGACGCCGGGCTGGCGCGGCGTCGCCTTGACGCGTTCGATCAGCTCAGTGACCCGGCGCTCGAAAACGTCCGCAGGACCGATCAGATCCGGCCGGAATGCGATGAACAGATAGCCGTAGTCGTTCGGATGCTCCGAGCCGGATCCGGCGAGCACGCCCAACGCCTGCACCATCAGCGCCAACCCAAAACCCTTGTAGCCGCCGAAAGGGAGCAGGGCGCCGCGCCGTGCCAGCGCCGGGTCCGTCGTGGGCTCGCCGCCGGGCCCGATGGCGACGCCCTCGGGAAGCGGCTCGCCGAGCCGCTCGCGGAGCAACACTTCGGTCATCATGAAGGCGGAGGTGCCGATGTCGAGCACGATGGGGCCGCGCGATGACGGAATCGCAATCGCAATCGGATTGGTGCCGAGCACCGCCTCGATGCCGCCCGGCGGCGCGACCAGTCGCGAGCTGGCTGCCGTGTGGATAGCCACGAGGCCGGCATTGGCAATCATCTCGACATAATAGGCGCTGCGCCCGCTCATCCAGGCATCGTTCACGGAGACCAGCGCCATCCCGTGCGCGGATGCTTTCCGGATCGTGGCCTCGGCGGCATGAAACAGCGCGAGCATGCCGACATTGTTGCCGCCGTCATAGGCCGCGGAAACATCGGTCTCCCGCAGCAACTGGATCGGCCGGCGGGGTAGCTTGAAACTGCGCGCTCTCCGGCAGATTGAGGATCTTGGGCAGGCCGGAATATTCATAGCCGCACAAGGCGGCATCGATCACGTGATCGGCAATGATGCGCGCCGCTTCGTCATCGTAGCCGATACCGCGAAGCGCGCCCTCGGCGAGGTCGCGGGCATCCGCGACGCTCAAATGAATCCGTTCCAGGGCCATGGCGATCGCCTCCCAAAGGGATTCCCTGATCGATCAGATCTCGCCGGCTTCCCCGGCCTCGAGCCGCTCGTTCAGCCGCTGGTCGACGATCTGCACCGTGCGGTCGATATCGGCGTTGGGCATCCCGATCTGGGCCGAGATCAATTTCACCAGGAGGTCGACGCGCTCGATGAACGGCGCGCCGTTGGCGACCGCACGCGCCGCCGACGACGGTTTTAAAAGGCTTTCCGCCGCCTTGGCGTATTTCTCGAACGGCACCTGGTCGGACGGGTCGGCGCCGAGACGCCGCGCGACGGCATCGACATGGTCGTAGATCGACTGCGACAGTTTTATGTCGTCGTGCACCGCCTCGCGGATCGCCTTCGGTTCGTGCAGCGTGATGCAGCGGTAGTTGCCGGTCAGCAGCATCGACCACTTTGCAAGTGGCACGAACAACGAGTCGAATACCTTGAGTTTCACCGGCACGTCCATGCCGTCGATCGTCACCGCGTCGATGTCCGCTTCCAGCTCGCGCAGCAGCCGGTTATGCGCCTCGTCGGCGAACGCGGCCGCCTTGAAATTGGTCGGCAGCCCGACATGCAGCACGTTCGCGGCCTCTTCCGGCGGCCTGAACGCCTGCGGGTCGGGCGAGCACAGCGACACCAGTCCCGGCTTGAAGCGGGCCCACACCTGGGCGTTGGTGTAGGCTTCCTCCAGATCCATGTCGGCCAGCGCCGGGATCCGCTTGAGATAGGGCAGCGGCGGCATGTTCATGATCGAAAGACAAGGCAGTTTTGCCTCGGCGATCTTGATCATCAGCACCCGGATGGTGTGGTTGGTGTATTGCGGCTCCTGCATCGCAAGGCTGACCAAATCGTAGCGCGAGGTGTCGACGTCCTGCGGCGTCGACGGCATCGAGCTTGCCCGGCAGGTCGCGCGAGAAGATCGAGCGGTGCGCCGGCTCGTCGCGCAGTTTGATGCGGACTTCGGTGCCGTCGCGGTTGATCAGCTCCGCGGTCCGCTTTCGGCACACCAGGGTCACGTTGTGACCGGCCATCAAAAGCTTGGTCCCCAGCAGGGAGCCGTAGGAGGCTCCGAGGATCAGGATGTTGCGCGCCATAATCTCTCTTCCATCAATGACACCAGAAGGCCCCCTTCGGTCAGGGAGCGTCTATCGCAGATCGCCTGGCATTACAAATACAGAGCGGCCCGGCGCCGGCGGTATGGCGACGGGGCCGCGGTCAGCAAATGACGGCGGGCAGATGGATTGACGCCTCCCCACGCGTGGCGACGCTTACGATGCGGGTGAGCCGTCGGCGTCACCGGACGGATCAGCGCTTGCGGCGTTCCGTCATTCCGGGCAATGGTTTGGGGACAACCCGCTGTCTCCGCATCACCTTGATTCAACATGTTGTTTTACGAACCTTTATTCGCCACGTTCTTTCTCGTGTTCTTTGCGCTCTATCTGCTCGCGGCCGGCGCATCAGCGAAGAAGTGGACGCTGCTGATCGCGAGCCTGCTCTTCTATGTGTGGGGCGAGCCGGTTTTCGTGCTGGTGCTGCTGGCTTCCGCCGCCATCGATTACGCGCTCTCGTTACATCTCGGCGAGCCGACGCCGCCTCAGACGCGGCGTCTGGCGCTGACGGCCGGAATTGTCTGCAATCTCGGCATTCTCGCCGTGTACAAATACGCCGACTTCGCGATCGAAAATCTCGATCGGCTGATGTCGCCGTTCGGCTCCCCGCCCTTTCAGCTGCTGCATCTGGCGCTGCCAATCGGCGTTTCGTTCGTGGTGTTCGAGAAGATCACCTATCTGGTCGACACCTGGCGCGGCACCTCGCGGCCGGCGGCGTCGTTACGCGACTATCTGCTGTTCGTGCTGTTCTTCCCGAAACTGCTGGCCGGACCGATCCTGAAATACCACGAGATGAAAAGCCAGATCGAGGCGCCGCCGGTGATCCTGTGGTCCGATCTCGGCGTCGGTTTCCTGCGCTTCGCGCGCGGCATCGGCCGAAAACTGCTGATTGCCGATCCGCTCGGCAGCTTCGTTAGCCAGATATTCGCCAAGGACCCGCATGGGCTCGGCACCGGATATGCGTGGCTCGGTCTCGCCTGCTTCACGGTGCAGATTTATTTCGACTTTGCCGGTTATACCGACATGGCGATCGGGCTGGCGCGCATAATCGGTTTTCGCCTCAACGAGAATTTCAATTGTCCCTATGTGTCGCGATCGCTGACCGAGTTCTGGCGGCGCTGGCACATCTCGCTGACGACCTGGATACGGGACTACCTCTATGTGCCGCTCGGCGGCAACCGGCATGGCGAGACGCGCACCTATATCAATCTCTGGATCTGTTTCCTGGCGTCGGGGCTGTGGCACGGCGCGGCCTGGAATTTCGTGCTGTGGGGCGCCTATAACGGGTTGTTTCTGACGCTCGATCGGCTCTTCCTGCGCAAGGCGCTGGAGAAAAGCGGCGCGGCAATCGCCACCATCGTCACGCTGTTGATCGTCATGGTCGGCTGGGCGGTTTTCCGCTGCGAGCACAGCGCCAACATCATGCCGTTCCTTGGCGAGTTGTTCCGGTTTAAACCTGCGGCCGCGGCGATCGAGATTCCACCCGAAGTGCCGCTGGTGATGCTGATCGGAATCCTCATCTCGCTGCTGCCGGCGTTGCCGCTCTATCCGCGCCTGGTTGAAGGCTTTCGGCACCGGGCGTGGTTGCGTTGGCCCGCGTTTTCCACATTGACGGTGATCTATGTGCTGGCGCTCGCGCGCGCCTTCGCGGTGCCGTTTCAGCCGTTCATCTATTTCAGGTTCTGACCGTGCCGCTGCTGAATTCCAAATCTCCGATTCCGCGCGCCATGTTTGCGATCGTGCTATTGCTGCCGCTGGTGAGCGCATGGAATCTGGCCGCGCCGCCGAACCGTCTTCTCAAGGTCGGTCCCAAATTGTACGGCGTTACGCAAGAGTTGCCGCTGACGGTGTCGTGGAGCGCTTTCCGTGACGGCAGCCTGCAAAAGGCGATCGCCGAGCGGATGACGAAGGCGTTTTTGTTCCGCCCGATGTTGATCGGCGTCAACAACCAGATTCGCTACGGGCTGTTCGGTGAACTCGACGCGCCGGAGGTCGTGCGTGGCGCCAAGGGACAATTGTTCGGAAAGTACTACATCGAGGAATATTGCACGCGCACCCTTGGCACCGGGGAGCGCCTGGCCGCCGACATGCTGCCCAAGCTGCGCGACATCCAGGATTATTATCGCGCGCGCGGTGGAGTCTTCGTCTACATGACGTCGCCTTCCAAGGCCGCGCAAGCGCCGGAATATTTCGTCGACCAGATGCCGTGCCCGAGCACGCCGGCGGCGCGGGCAGAGTTGCTGCCGACCTATGTGAACGCACTGAAAGCAGGCGGCATCGACGTCATCGACGCCGCAAGCCTCGTGCACGCCGCCAAGGACAAATATCCCTTCGGTCTGTTTCCGGAAGGCGGCGAGCACTGGAACGATGTCGGCGGCGCGCTCGCCACCACGCGGCTGGTCGACGAAATCAACAGGCAGGCCGGGCGCGAGATCGTGCCGCCTTTCACCTTCAGCTACACGCTTTCAAAGCCGGCGGCCGGCGCGGACCGCGAATTGGCCGATCTGCTCAACGTGTTTTTTCCGCCACTGAATTACCTGACACCGAAGGTCGATTATGCGCAGCCGGTTTCCTGCGCCGACAGTCCGGCCCGCAACCTCGATATCGCCATCGTCGGCGACAGTTTCAGTCATTTGCCCGGGAGCATCCTGATCGAGCAAAACTGTCTCGCCAGGCTGCACGTCTATTATTACGGCAAGGCCGCGCTTTATGGTGGCGTACCCTATCGCGTACAGAAACTGGATCTGGACGAGGCCGATCTGGCGCCGCTGCGTGACGTCAAGGTCCTGGTGCTGGAAGAGAACGAACGCTTCATCGGGCGGTCCGCCTTTGTGAGCATGTTGCGCGACCTATTGAAGCGCTAATCCCCCGTTTCGCTGTGCTCCGATTTACGATAGGCTGTCCGGACAAGGGCGCGGCAATGTATCGCGGCCATTTTTCGGGAGGGAAGGAATGTCTCAGTTCGGGAAGACGGCTGTCCTTGTGGCAGTGCTCGGCGCGGCGCTTGCAATGCCCGCGTTCGCTCAGAAGAAATACGACACCGGCGCGACCGACACCGAAATCAAGATCGGCCAGACCATCCCGCTCAGCGGACCGGCTTCGGCGTATGGCAGCATCGGCAAGGTGCAGGCCGCCTATATCCGCATGATCAACGAGCAGGGCGGGATCGGCGGACGCAAGATCAACCTGATCCAGTACGACGATGCCTATAGCCCGCCGAAGACCGTCGAGCAGGTCCGCAAGCTGGTCGAAGGCGACGAAGTCCTGACCACCTTCCAGATCATCGGCACGCCGCCGAATGCCGCGGTCCAGAAATATCTCAACGAGAAGAAAGTGCCGCAGCTCCTGGCATCGACAGGTGCGACGCGCTTCACCGATCCGAAGAATTTCCCTTGGACGATTGCTTTCAACCCCAACTACCAGGCGGAAGGCCACATCTACGCCAAGTTCATTCTCGCCAACTATCCGAACGCCAAGATCGCCATTCTTTACCAGAACGACGACCTCGGAAAGGATTACGTCAAGGGACTGAAGGACGCGCTGGGCGACAAGGCCTCGATGATCGTCGCGGAGAAATCCTACGAATTGTCCGACCCGACCGTCGACTCGCAGATGGTGACGCTGAAGGCGTCCGGCGCCGACCTGTTTTACAACATCACCACACCGAAATTCGGCGCCCAGGCGATCAAGAAGGCCGCCGAAATGGGCTGGAAGCCGGTGCAGATCCTCGACATCAACGCCACCCCGGTCAGCCAGACGCTGGTTCCGGCCGGCCTCGAGAACGCCAAGGACATCATCTCGGTGAACTACGGCAAGGACCCGCTCGATCCGCAATGGGACAACGACGACGGCATGAAGCGCTACAAGGCCTTCATGGCGAAATGGGCTCCGGCCGAGGACGCCAACAGCGGCATCGCGACCTACGGCTACTCGACCGCGGAGTTGCTGGAGCAGATCCTCAAGCAATGCGGCGACAATCTTACGCGCGAAAATCTCATGAAGCAGGCGACCAACATCAAGGGCTACACGGCCGACCTCGCGCTGCCGGGCATGAGCGTCTCAACCACGTCGGACGATTGGCGCATCAACAAGCAGTTCCAGATGATGAAGTTCGACGGCCACCGTTGGGTCCTGTTCGGGCCGATCCTGACCGACGACTACAAGACCAACTGAGCGGCTTTCGTACCTGGATCGATTGGTGCGCGGGTTGCCTCCGCAATCCGCGCACTTGCAAGCCGCGCATCACGGCGCGCAAGTAAAACTCGCCGCGCTCTTGATGTCGCCGCCGTTGTAATGCGGCCAGGCCGGCCATCGGCACAGCGGCAACGCGCGCAGCACGGCAAAGGACGGCGCCTCGACCTTCTGCTCGACCACTTCGAGATCGCCGGGCGCCTGGCCCTTCTCGACCCAATCGACCAGCACGCCGAGCATGTCGACATTGGCCGGCGCGCCGGAGCCGACATGGTCGACGCCGGGCGCGGTGTAGAGCCGGGCGAACTCCGCCGTCTCGCCTTTGCCGAGCTTGCGCTCGACATTTTCAAAATAGCGGATGCCGGCATAGGGGCTCTGCGCATAGTCGGACATGTGTTCGAGCATGATCAGCTTTCCGCCATGGGCGCGGAAGGCGCTGAGATCGGAGTTGGTCGAATCCATCAGTTGCGACACCTGCAGCACCCGCGCCTTGTGGTCTTCGGGTTTGTAGGTCGTAACGTCGAGATGCGGATCGCGTGCAAAGACATATTGAATGCCGCCGGCGCCATAGATCCAGGCGATGCCGTTATTCGCCGCCGGCGGTTGTGCCGGCGCCGCCGCGCCCAGCCACCACGCCATCCATCCGCCGGTCGGGCCGAAAGGCGGCGTGTCTTCGCCCGAGACGCCCCAGCCCGGATAGTCGTCGAGGCCGTTGGCGAGCGGAAACGGAAACTTGTAGGTCGCATGCAGCGTGTCGATCGCCTTGATCTGCGCATCGGTCAAGCATTGATCGCCGCTCTGGCCGGCGGCGCAGCGCAGCGAATCCGGCGTGAAGGTCGCCTTGCAGCCCACGGGATTGAGCACGATCGGATCATCCGCGCCGTCGACCTTCTGGCAGGTTTTCCGCACGGCATCGGCGACCAGTTTGACCTGGGCCGGGTCGATCCAGCCATCGCCCATCGTCACCAGTCCGGAACGCGTTCCCGCATGTTGCAGGCCGACCCAGTTGATGACGGGCACCCGGGCCAGGATGCCGTCGAAATCATCCGGATAGCGTTGCGCCATGGTCAGCGCCTCGCGGCCGCCTTCGGATGATCCCATGAAATACATTTTTGCAGGCGGCTTGCCGTAGGCGCGCAGCATCAAAGCGACCGCGGCATCGCGCACCTTCTTGTAGGAAACGTGCGAGAAGTTCTCGAACGCCTCGTCGTTGAGCGCAAACAGCTGCGGCGGCTCGCCGGGCTTGCTCTCATGGCCGGAATCGGTGCCGTAGGTGACAAAACCGCGCGCCAGCGGCGACGGCTTGTCGAACGGATAGGCCGGCGGCAGGCCAAGCCCCGAGATCAGCACGCCATTAAAGCCGCCGCCGCCATATTGCAGTGAGCGGCCGTTCCACTCGACCGGCAAATTGACCTCGAACTTTATTGGCGGCGCCTTGGGATCGGTGGGCGCGATCGAGCCGAGCACCTTGCAGAACGCGGGGTTGGTCGGGACGACGCGCCCCGCGGGCGTCGGCCCGCGCTCGGCGACCGAGAGGGGCGAGGGCGCCTGCAGCGTTGCGCTGTCGATGGTGACGCCTCCGGACGATCCGGCAAGTCCGCTGCAAACCGCGGCGGCATCGTCCGCTAACGTTGCGGCGGACGTGGCGTCGGACCAAAGCCCGGCCAGCATGACGGCAAGCAGCGCAGCCCGATCGATCCGAAACCGCCTCATCATTTCCTCCCGGTTTTTCTTAATCAATAAACGGCGCCTCGATGTGGCGCAATCGCAAGCAACGCAGCTGCGGACGAGAACGATCAATTCCCCTTCGCCGCCGCCCGCACGAACGCCGCCAATTCCCTGTTGAAGCGCGGCGCGTCCTCGTAGAACGGGCCGTGGCCGATGCCCTCATAGATCGAGAGTTTGGCGCCGGGGATCACGGACGCGGAGTAATGCGCGGCGCTGACCTTGATGTTGCGGTCCTCGGTGCCATGGGTCACCAGCACCGGGATCTTCAGCTTCGACAGCATTTCGGTGGCGTCGTGCGGCCGGCCGCCGAGCGCGCTGCGCACCGGCACAGGCACCATCATGTTGAACGCCAGCATGGTCTCGAAATCGTCCGGCGTCGGCTGCCGGGAGAAGCAGCCGTGCACGAAGCTGCGTGTGGCCTCGATGTTGGTGACAAGATCTTCCGAGGCCATCAGCGGCAGGTTCGTAATATTGTCGCCCACCATCGCCGGATCGGCCCTGATCGAGGAACCGACGAAATCGATGCCGGCGAGTTTGTCCCCGCCGTGGACCGCGACATAGTCCGAAATCACCCGCCCGGCATAGGACCAGCCGGCCAGCACCGGCCGCTTCAGCCCGGCCGCGTCCATCACCGCCTGCAGCTCGTCGCCCCACGCCCTGGAATCGCGGTAACGCGAGGGATCCACCGGCTTGTCGGAATTGCCGTGGCCGCGCAGATCGTAGGTCACGATGCGGAATTCTTTTGCCAGGTCGCTGTCCGTCTGGCGCATCCACGACAAATGGCTCTGGGCAAAACCATGGATGAACAGGATTTCGGGGCCGTCGGGATTGCCCCATTGCTGCGCGGAGATCGTCAGCCCGTCGGGCGTCTTCACGGCGATCGGCCTGTGCTTCATGGTTTCTCCCGGTCCCGGTTGCGTCATCTGAACAAAGTGGCTTGCAGTGCGTCCACTAGCACAAACGGAGGCCGATAGTATTGAACCTGCGCGCTGTCGGGCGAGACCCACGTTGGGCGATCACCGTGCAGCCTCCCTCGAGACGCGGCGAAGACGCGCCTTCCGGACGAGGACGGTGCGGCCGCGCCCGGATACAAAGACAGCAGGGCCGATCGATGCGTTTTGCAGCGTATTTGGTTTTTGCCGCGTTTGTCGCGGCCATGCCGGCATCGGCGCAATCCCCACAGGAATCGCTGCAAGGGTCCCTGCAAGACCATAACTGCACCGGCAAGCCGGATATTGGCTACGACCAGCAAATCCAGGGCTGCGGCGAGGCCATCACGTCCGGTAGCTATTCCGGCAGGGAGCTTGCGGCGGCCTATGGCAATCGCGGCAGGGCCTATGCCGGCAAAGGCGATCTCGGCCATGCCTTGCCGGACTTCGATCAGGCCATCGCGCTTGACGGCGGCTCCGCCGCTACCTTTTCCCGCCGCGGAACGGCGTATCTCTTCAAAAAGGACAACGACCGCGCGATCGCCGATTTCGATCGGGCGATCGCTCTCGATCCCGCGGACGCGGTTGCCTACAACAATCGCGCGCTGGCCCTGAACGCCAAGGGCGATCCCGACCGCGCGATGATCGACCTCGACAAGGCCATCGATCTCGACCCCACCTACGCCATCGCCCGTCGCAATCGCGGCTTGGCCTACCAGGCCAAGGGTGACACTGATCGCGCCCTTGCCGATTACGACGCGGCGATCCGGCTCGATCCGAATTACGTCCGCGCCTATGACAGTCGCGGCATCGTGTACACCAACAAGGGCGACCAGGACCGCGCCATTGCCGACTTCGACCAGGCGATCAAACTCGATCCCGCTTATGCCAACGCCTGGATCAACCGCGGCAGCGCCTACACCAACAAAGAAGACTACGATCATGCCCTGGCCGACCTCGATCAGGCGATCCGGCTGGATCCTGCTTCCGCGCAGGCCTGGTTCAATCGCGATGTGGTCCACCTCGTCAGGCAGGACTACGATCGCGCCATCGCGGATTGCGACCAGGCGATCCGGCTGCGACCCGGCTTTGCGCTGGCCTGGAATAATCGCGGTTTCGCCTATTTGAAGAAGAGCGACTTCGATCGCGCCATCGCCGATTTCGACGAGGCCATCCGCATCAATCCGGGGTTTTCCGTGGCCTTCAACAACCGCGGCTCGTCCTTTGCCCACAAAAAGGACTATGCCCACGCCATCGCCGACTACTCCGAGGCCCTCCGGTTCGATCCCAACTACGCCGAAGCGTTGTTGCGGCGGGGCTTCGTCAAGCGTCTCAATGGCGACAAAGCCGGCGGCGATGCCGACGTCGCCGCGGCGAAAAAGATCAATCCCAACCTCGTCGACTAATTCCGCCGCCCTTCACATCCGTGTATGGTTCGCGTGCCAAAAAAGCGACGCGCTCCATTCAGGGAAAGAAACAATGAACAGAACACTGACCACACTCGCCGTCGGCGCCAGCCTGCTGGCCATTTCATTGCCGGGTCTCGCGACCCCGGCGCAGGCCGCCGACTTGTCGATCGCCCGGCTGGATTGCGGCACTTCGCCGCCGCCGGTCGTCGTCAATGAGCGCTTCTCGGATACCTATGCGTTTCCCGGCCTGAAGCTGACCTTCGTCTTCAGTTGCTACATCATCAAGCATGGCGACGATTATCTCTTGTGGGACACCGGCCATGCGATGACGATGCCCAATGTCGCGCCAAAGGTCTCGCTGGTCGACCAGCTCGCCAAGATCAACGTCACGCCCGACCAGATCAAATATGTCGGCATCAGCCATTACCATGCCGACCATACCGGCCAGATCGCCTCGTTCCCGAAAGCGACGCTGCTGATCGGCGCCAGGGAGTGGGACGCGATCTCGGCGCCGAAGCCGGCCGAAGGCGTCAACTACAAGCCGTTCGAAAGCTGGATCAAGGGCGACAGCAAGGTCGAGCCGCAGCCGATCGACAAGGACGTGTTCGGCGACGGCTCGGTGATCATGCTGCGGACGCCCGGCCACACGCCCGGCCATTCCAGCCTGCTGGTCAAGCTGGCCGAGATGGGCCCGATCATCCTGTCGGGCGACGCGGTCCATTTCCGCGAGAACCTCGATACCGTCGGCGTTCCCGCGTTCAACTTCGATCGCGCGCAAACCGTGGCCTCGATCGAGCGGCTGAAAAAGATCGCGGCCAATTTGAAGGCCACCATCATCATCCAGCACGACGCCCGCGACGTCGAAAAACTGCCGCCGACTCCGACCTTCGCGAAGTAGGGCGGGGGGTTCGATCGCTCTATCCGCGCGTGCGCGCCTTCTTCTCCCTGCCCCCTTGCGGGGGAGGGGTTAGGGGTGGGGGCTCCAAGCACTGAGCTCGTGGCACCCCCACCCCCGACCCCTCCCCGCAAGGGGGAGGGGAGCAGGTTACGATACCAAAATCTTTCAATGCGCCGGTGATTTGGCTTCGTGGTCCAGCCCTGCCTGAAAAAATATTTCTGTTTTCTTCCGCGGCAAATCACCGGCTTATTCGCGCTATCCCGCCTCACAAGAGGGGCGTTTGCGCAGTCGTCAGGAAATGCGAGGCGGGGAGCGGTGGACGCGATGCATCAGGCGCCATGTTGGCGGACGATCGATGCTTTCGCGTACGGCTAAGTCGTGTGGTCCTGACGCCCGGAATGCTGGCGTCAAGTCGGTGGAGTGATCCGCCGGCGATGGTGGCAAGAGGCTCCGATTCACCAGGGAGAGCACGATATAGGCCGTAGAGCCACTGCGCAGGGAAGGCCGGAGTGTTTCCGCTGAACCTGTATGCTCGTGTGCGCATTTCTTTGTGCATCAATGCACACGAGACCGCGGGTGCAGCGCGCACCCGGTCTTCCCTGCGCCCTCTGCTTTTGGGGGCGGAGTTGCTTTGCAAACCTCGGGCATGTGCTGTCGCGAGAACGAGAACGCATATCTGCATCGTCGTCCCGGCCTTGCACGCCGGGACCCATACACCGCGTCGATGTCGACTTTGGCGATCAGGTCGATACCTTCGCCAACAACAGCGAGGTGTTATGGGTCCCTGCGTTCGCACTAGGGCATGCACACATCTTTTCAGAGTTGGCCACCGAGTAATAAAAACGCGAGTCTTATCAATGGTCGCCGATCAGCGACGCGCAGACTTCGTGAAAACCGAGGGTCACCTAAGTGTCTGTATTTGAGTCCCTTTTCGAGATGTGTGCATCGACTAGTGCGTTCGCAGGGACGACGCAACCCTTGAACGACGATCGTTTTTCGGATCACAGTGCTACCCACACGACATCATCACGAGCTCACATCGGTCCTTCATGCCCGTACCCACCGTCACTGCCGCCCAAGTCCGCCTCGCGCTGCTGGCGCGCGATGAAATCGCGTTGCTGGATGTGCGGCACGAGGCGGCCTTTGCGTCGGGCCATCCGCTGTTTGCCGCCAACATGTCGGCCGACCGGATCATGCTCGAGGCGGAGACGCGGCTGCCGCGCAAGGATGTGCCGGTCGTGATCTATGATGCCGGCGAGGGGCTGGTGGCGCTGGCGGCGTATCATTTGAAGCAACTGGAATTTACAAATGTCCGTGTGCTCGACGGCGGACTGCAGGGCTGGCAGGCCGCCGGCTATGAACTGTTCCAGGACGTCAATTCCTACGCCAAGGCGTTTGGCGAACTGGTGGAGTCACGCCGGCATACGCCCTCGCTGAGCGCGGAAGAGGTGGCCGGCCTGATCGCCGGCAAGGCCAATGTGCAAATCCTCGATGTCCGGCGGTTCGACGAATACGCCACCATGAACATTCCAGGTTCTATCAGCGTGCCCGGCGCCGAACTGGTGCTGCGCGCCGGCCGCGCCGCGCCGGATCCCGAGACCACCATCATCGTCAACTGCGCCGGCCGCACCCGCTCGATCATCGGCACCCAGTCGCTGATCAATGCCGGTGTCGCCAACAAGGTGCGGGCCCTGCGCAACGGCACCATCGGCTGGACCCTGGCCAAACAAACGCTCGAGCATGGCTCGCAACGGCGCGGCGAAATCGGCGCGTTCGCGGGCGCCGAGGCTAACGCGCGCGACGTCGCCTATCGGGCCGGCGTGCGGCGTCTCGACGGCGATGAGCTCGCGGCGCTCGGGGCGCAAACCGGCCGCACGCTCTATCGCTTCGACGTCCGCGACGCCCAGGAATACGCGGCCGGTCACATCACGGGCTTCCGTCATTACGCCGGCGGGCAATTGGTGCAGGAGATCGACATGGCCGCGCCGGTGCGCGGCGCGCGCATCGTGCTCACGGATGACAGGAGCGTCCGCGCCGACATGACGGCGTCGTGGCTGGCGCAGATGGGGTGGGAGACCTATGTGCTGGATGGCGGCTATGACGGCAGGCTTGAGGCGACGCCGCCGCTGGCGTGGCCGAAGCCGGATCCCGCGCATCGTTACCGGCGGCCGTATGAAGGCACCAATGTCGACACCGGCGCGATGCAGGCCTATCTCGACTGGGAATACGGTCTGGTCGAGCAACTCAAGCGCGACCAGACCCATGGTTTTTTCGTTATTTGAGGTTTCTTCGTTGTTTAACCGCCGCAGCTTACATCGGCGGGGTCAGGCCGTCCTTGCCGAACAGCACCGCGCCGCCATGCAGCGAGCCGTCTTCCTGTTTTTGCGTCGGCACGAACACGATGGCGCCGGGCTTGATCTCCGCCTTGTCGGCTCCCGGCACCAGCGTCACGACCGGCACATTGGCGGGAACGTCGATCTTCTTCTCGCCGCCCTTGTAGGTGACGGTGATGGTCTGGCCGTCGACGCCCTTCACCGCATTGGAGACCGTCGCATTGGTCATCATGCTCTTGGAGCCGCCGAGGTCCCACGGGTAATGGCCTTCGCCGGTGCCGCGCATCTTGTCGGGAAACACCACGACCTCGAGCGACTTCAGGCTGGAATCCGGCTGCGTCACCGTCGCGGTGCCGATGAAGGTGCCTTCCTTGATGTCCGCCATCGACGCCTTCTCGACCGCAACCACGCCGAAATTGTCATTCAGCATCACGGTAATGTCATCGCCGGTCTTGGGGTGCACGACCAGCTTGCTGCCTTCGAGGCTTACCACGGTGCCGCGGACCCGCACCGGCGTGGTCTCGGCGTAGGCCGCACCCGCGGTCATCATAAAGAGCGCGCCCAAAACCAGCGCCTTGCGTCCGAAAACCTGCGCAACTCCAACCATCGATGTCTCCTGTGTGTGTCGGCTGCCGCGAAGCGGCGTTGTCCCGTCAGGTCGTTACCCCGGCAGCCACGTACTATTCCACTTCCATGGCAATAGACGCAGCCGGACCGTTCAAATTTGCGAAATCCCAGGGAGCCGTTCCATGAAAATTCCGACACTGCCGTTCACCGTGACCGATTGGGCCGGAGTTGAGCCCGTGATCTATCCCGGGGAGACCGGGCAGGCGATCTGGCGGACGTTCAATATCGGCGATCTCAGGGTGCGGCAGGTCGAATATTCGGCCGGCTATCTCGCCGATCACTGGTGCGATCGCGGTCACGTGCTCTATGTGCTGGAGGGCGAACTCGACACCGAATTGCGCGACGGCCGCACCTTCAGGCTCAAGCCTGGCATGAGCTATCAGGTCTCCGACCACGGCGACGCCGCGCATCGATCCAAAACTTCGATCGGAGCCAAACTCTTCATTGTCGACTAGCCGCATGATGGGTTTAGGTCTGTGTCCCGGGCGCGGTGCAACGCTCCTGCAGCGTTGCTCCGCAGAACCGGGACCCACCCACACTCGTGGACCCCGGCCCAGACCCGTGGACCCCGGATCAGCAGCGCACCACGTCGCAAGTGCGACGCGCTGCGCAGCATCCGGGGAAAGCGAACCCTCAATGCGCGGCGGCGCCGCCGGCCGCTTTCGCCTTGCGGGTGAACAGCACGGCGACCGCCGCGAGCACCAGCACGACGCCGATCACCGCAAAGGTGTCGCTGAATCCCATCACCAGCGCCTGGTGCTTGACCGCATTGCCGAGCGCGACGATCGCCTGATGGTGCGCCGCCGCCGGATCGGTGACGCCGTGGGCCATGAAATGAGTCGGTCAGTTCGCGCGATCCGGTCCTGCGCACCTCCTCGCGGCCCGAGCGTCACCGACTGGCCGATGATGTTGGAATGAAACTGCTCGCGCTTGGTGATGACGGTGGCCAGCACCGCGGTGCCGATCGCGCCGCCGAGATTGCGCAGCATGTTGCTGATGCCGGAGGCCGCCGCCGCATCCTGCGGCGCGATGCTCGCCTGTGGTCACCGAGGTCAGCGGCGTCAGCACCATGGCCTGGCCGATGGCGCGGACGATGTTCGGGAATCCAGAGCTGGTCGCCGGCATAGTCCGGCGACATCGCGGTGTTCATGAAGCAGCTATAGGCGAAGATCGATCAGCCCGATAAAGGCGATGTAGCGGGTGTCGAAGCGCTGCATCAGCTTCGGCACCAGCGGAATCAGCAGCAGTTGCGGCAGACCGGTCCAGGCCATCACCGCGCCGATCTGTTCGGCATTGTAGCCCTGCGCCTGGCCGAGATAGGCCGGCAGGATGTAGACCGATCCGAACAGCGCGAAACCCAGCATCGTCACCGAGATGGTGCCGAAGCCGAAATTGCGCTGCTTCAACAGCCGCAGCCGGATCAGCGGCTTTTCGACCGTGAGTTCGATCCAGACGAACAGCGACAGGCTGACCGCCGCGACGATCGGCCAGCCGCAGGATGAAGGGCGAGGAGAACCAGTCGTCCTTGTTGCCTTCCTCGAGCACGGTCTGCAACGCCGACAGCCCGATCGCCATGGTGGCGATGCCGGCCCAGTCGCCCTCCCGCAGCAGCTTGAGCTGCATCGGCTGCGCGCTCCAGCGTCAGATAGAGCGCGCGTCACCATCACGGCGGTCGGCATCACGTTGACGAAGAAGATGGTCTGCCAGCCGTAATTCTCGGTGAGATAGCCGCCGATGGTCGGGCCGATCGCCGGCGCGAAGGTCACCGACAGCGCGAACATCGCAAGCCCGATCGGCTGCTGCGGTTTCGGCAGTTTTGTCAGCACCAGCGTGAACGCCATCGGGATCAGCACGCCGCCGGCAAAGCCCTGCAGGCCGCGCATCGCGATCATCGACGGCAGATCATGGGTGAAGGCGCAGGCCACCGAGAACGCCGCGAACAGCGCCGCGCTCGCCAGCATGTAGCGGCGGAACGAGAACACCCGGCTGAGATAATCGGTCAGCGGGATCACGATGATCTCGCCGATCAGGTACGAGGTCGAGATCCACGACCCGTTGTCGACGCCGGTGCCGATGCCGCCTTCGATGTTGAGCAGGGAAGCGTTGGTGATCTGGATGTTCAGGATCGCCATGAACGAGCCGATCATCGCGGCGAAGACGGCGATCCAGGCCATGACGCTGGCGCGATTCGGGATCGGCCGCCGCGGGCGCCGGCTGGGCGAACGTGACCGGAAGCGATGCGGCGGAGACGGAAACCCTGGATTGGGACATGGCACGATCCTCGATGGAAAGCGCGTTTGAAACCTCTAGGATTTGCGGAGCTTCCGAAGCTGCGACCGCGGCCGCGCGGCGGGGGGCGGGCTCGCGGGTCTCGATGGTCGGGATCACCGACATGCCCGGCCGCAGCGTCGATCGGCGCATTGTCGGCGCCGTCGAGCGCGATCTTGACCGGGATGCGCTGCACGATCTTGGTGAAATTGCCGGTGGCGTTGTCCGGCGGCAGCAGCGCGAACTCCTGGCCGCTGGCGGGCGCGAGGCTGTCGACATGGCCGTGCACGCGCCTGGCCCGGGAACATATCGACGGCGATCTCGACCGCCTGGCCCTCGAGCGACGTCGGTGAGCTGGGTTTCCTTGAAATTCGCCACCACATAGGCGCCGCTGGCCGGCACCACCGACATCAGTTGGGTGCCGGCCTGCACGAACTGGCCGGTGCGCAGCGTGCGGTTGCCGACCACGCCGTCGATCGGCGCGGTGATGGTGGTGTAGCTGAGATTGAGTTCGGCCTGATGCTGCAGCGGCTTGCGCGCGCGCCAGCGTCGCCTCCGCCTGGACGATCTCGGCCTTGAGCAGATCCACCTGCTTGACGGCGGAGGCGAGGTTGGCGGTGTCGCGCTGCGATCGCGGCCTGGGCGCCGGCGATGCGCGACTGCGCCTGCTGCGCGTTCTGCACGCTGCCGTAGCCGGTCGAGGCGAGGTCGGTGTAGCGCTTGTTTTCCTGCGCGGCGAAGGTCGCGGTTGCCTCGGTCGACCTCGACGGTCGCCTTGGCGGCATTGATCACCGCATGCTGCACCTCGAGCTGGGCCTGCTTGCTGGCGATCGCGGCTTTGGCGGCGGCGACGTCGGCCTTGGCCTGGTCGAGCGCGACCTTGAAGTCGCGATCGTCGATCCGCGCCAGCGATCTGGCCGGCCTTGACCTGCTCATTGTCGCCGACCAGCACCTCGTGCAGATAGCCCGAGACCTTCGGGGCGATGGTGGTGTTGTCGGCCTGCACATAGGCGTCGTCGGTCGACACCAGATATTGCCCGACGGTCCAGTAGTCCCAGCCATACCAGACCGCGCCGGCCACCGCCGTCAGCGCGACCCCCGTCAGCAACATCTTGCGAAGGTTGAATTTTTTGACCGGAACCGGACAGTTGCCGTGGGGCCCGGCACGGCAATCGCGACGGCATCGCCGGCGGAAACCGGACGCTCGATCTCGAAGGTGGTGGTGTGCTGGGTCATGACGGCCTCCCCGGAGTGGGTATTTAGGAAACTTGATATTTTCCAAAATAGACCCCATATTGGAACTGTCAATGGAGCAACGGGCATCATTTAGAATGACAGGCATCATACAAAAGCATGGCTGACACCGATCACACCTCCGATCTGGATGGGAAGTCCCGGGCCGAAGACCGGCGTTGCCGGGGCCGGCCTCAATTGCGTCCGGATGAAGAGACGCTCCAAATCATCTATGAGGCGGCGCGGCATCAGTTCGCGGAAACCGGCTATGCCGCCACCAGCATGGAGACGGTGGCGCGCCGGGCCGGCGTTTCCACCAAGACGCTGTATCGGCTGGTGCCGAACAAGGCAGAACTGTTCGAGGGCATGGTCTCGGACCGGCTCGATCGATTCCTGTCCGCGGTCAATCTGCAGGCGATCGATCACGCCGAGATCGACGAGGCGCTGTATGAAGCGCTGCTCGCCTGCGCGGATCTCGCGCTCGACAAGGAAGTCATCGCGCTGCAGCGCATGGTGCTGCAGGAATCCGGCAAGGCCGATCTGGCGCGGACGTTTTATCGCAACGGCATGGCGCGCAATGTCGCGGCATTGGCGGACTGGCTGCGCACGCAGCAGAAGCGCGGGCTGATCGCGCTCCACGATGCGGAGGAGGCCGCCGGCTTCCTGCTGGGCATGGTCGCCTTCGCGCCGCAGCGCGCCGCCGTGTTCGGCGGCCTGCCGCTGCCGTCGAAGCGTCAGATCGAAAAACGGGTTCGCAGCTGCGTCGCGCTGTTCCTCAGGGGCTGTCAGGCGTGACGATGTCGCGCAGCGGAGGCGGTTGCAGCGCGCCAGCCGAAGCCCGCGTCCGCGCGCGCAACTGCGTCGAGGACGGATGCTCGCCGAACTGCCGGTAATATCGCGCCGCGAAGTCGCCCATGTGCCAGAAGCCGTGCGCCAGCGCGACCTCCTTGATTTTCAGATGCGGCGCACCCTCCAGCAGCTGGCGCCTGGTCGACCACAAGCGGCGCAGCCGAAGGTAACGCTGCAGGCTCATGTCGTTCGACCGGATCATGAGGTTGGCCAGCGTGCGCACCGAGACGCCGAGCACGGCGGCGATTTCCTCGCTGTAGATCGGGCGCGACGCATTGGCATCGACGAACTCGTCGATCGTCCGCAGCACACGCATCGTCGCAGCGGCGCCGTTGCGTTTCCCGTTCGAAAGGTCAGCCGAAGGGTGGCCGGCAAACGCCAGATCCAGCGTTTCCAGCAACGAATTGACCAGCGCGATATCGGCTCCGGGGATCGAACTCAGGTCGGGGTTTTGCGACGTCGTTGTAAATAGGCGGGCGATTTGCGCCCGCACCGCCAGCTTCATCTCGTGCGAAAACGGAATTGTCAGGAACTCGCCACGGGTTTCCGGCCAACCCCGGCCTTCCATCCGCGCGGCGAACGCGATCGCCGCATAGTAGCCGGGTTCCCGCTCGACCGCCCGGTACTCGGCAGGACCGCACGCGAATGTAAACGAGGATGGTGGCGCTTCCTTGCCGTTGAATATGACGGCCGGCGCATCGCGCAGCGAAAACACGAAGAGGGTGCCGGCGCCTCCGATCGCGGAGCGGACGATGCGCGGAAACGTCCGCAGCAGATAAATCGTGCATCCCGGCAGCGAGAGCACCGCCTGGCCGAGGTCGCCGCTGAAATTGGCGAGCGGTACGATGTCTACGTTGGTGTCGCGGAATCCAGTCCTGAAATGATCGATATCTTCGTAGCTGAAGATCTGAAGGTTCCGCGACGGGATGAGGTCGGTAAAAGGCATGGGTCCTGCCAATGAATGATTTAAGTCATACCATAACAACCCCGGCATGACCGGGCATGCGACAAATTAAACTGCGAACATACCGCAAAAATGCGGGGAGTTCTCTCCCGGATCAATCTCGTTCACCCCTGCACCAACAGATTGTTTTGCCGGCGCAGGATGGGTGATGAGCCCGGAGCTGGTCGCGCCGCTGGCCCCGGCATTTCCGCAAGCAAACCTCCGGCATCCGCTTGCCCACGGACCCCGGATCGGGCTTGTGCTATGCAGCATACATCGATCGGGTACCGCGGGACGGTGCGCCAGTGCCGCCGCTCGTTCTGGCATTGACCAAAGAAACGACAGACTCAAGGAAACGATATGGCCGCCTTTCCGACCTCGACCACCGTTCTCGATTCCATCCTGTTCCGCGACGCCTTCGGCACGCCGCAAATGCGCGAGGTGTTTTCCGATTTCAGCCTGATCTCCCGCTATGCCGAGGTCGAGGTCGCGCTGGCACAGGCCGAGGCGCGTTGCGGCGTGATTCCGGTCGAGGCGGCGGCCGAGATCGCCCGGCTGACCGACGTCTCGAAGCTTGATTTCGATCTGTTGCGCCGCGAGACCGACGTGGTTGGCTATCCGATCCTGCCGCTGGTGCACCAGATGGTGGAGCAGTGCGGCGAGGCCGGCCGCTATGTGCATTGGGGCGCCACCACCCAGGACATCATGGATACCGCCGTCATCCTGCAGGTGCGTGCGGGGTTAGAGATCGTCGAGCAGGATATCGCCGCGCTGCGCGGCATCCTCGCCGACCTGTCCCGGCGCTACCGCGACACGCCGATGGCGGGGCGCACCCATCTGCAGCAGGCCTTGCCGGTGACGTTCGGCTACAAGACCGCGATCTGGCTGGCGATGTTCGACCGCCACGCCGAACGGCTCGAACAATTGAAGCCGCGGCTACTGGTCGGCCAGTTCGCCGGCGCCGCCGGCACGCTGGCATCGCTCGGCGACAAGGGATTCGAGGTGCAACAAGCGCTGTGCGAGGAACTCGGCCTCGGCGTTCCCGTCGCCACCTGGCATGTCGCGCGCGACGGCCTTGCCGAAGTCGTCAACTTCTTCGCTCTCGTCACCGGCTCGCTCGGCAAGATCGCGCTCGATGTCATGATCATGGCTTCGACCGAATTCGGCGAGCTCTATGAACCCTTCGTGAAAGGGCGCGGCGCATCATCGACCATGCCGCAGAAGCGCAATCCGATTTCGTCGGAACTGATGCTGGCCGCGTGCAAGGGCGTGCGCCAGCATGCCGGCCTGATGCTGGATGCGATGGTGCAGGATTTCGAGCGCGCCACCGGGCCGTGGCATGCCGAGTGGATGGCGCTGCCGGAAAGCTTCGTGCTGACCGCCGGCGCGCTGCATCAGGCGAAATTCGCCTTGGGCGGCCTGATCGTCGATGAGAACAAGATGGCGGAAAATCTCGATATCAGCCGCGGGCTGATCGTCGCCGAAGCCGTGATGATGGGGCTCGCGCCCGAGATCGGCCGCCAGCAGGCGCATGACGTGGTCTACGATTGCTGCCGGCTCGCCAACGAAAAGGGCATCACGCTGGCCGATGCGCTGTCCGCGGACAGCAGGGTTTCGCAGCGGATCGACCGCGCCACGATCGAACGGCTGACGTCGCCCAAAAACTATCTCGGCCTTGCGCCGCAAATGGTCGATCGCGTGCTGGCGGCGTCAAGGCGTTGAACCGAGCGGCCGATTCGCCTATCTCTGGAGCACGCCCGATGCCGCACAAGGACCCATCATGACCGCACACCAGCGCCACATTTCGACGCCGATCGACCCCGCAAAACTCGACCGGCTGGCCGAGGTCGCAGTGAAGGTGGGCCTGCAGTTGCAGGCCGGCCAGGATCTGCTGGTGACCGCGCCGACGGTGGCGCTGCCGCTGGTGCGCCGGATCGCCGAGCACGCCTACAAGGCCGGCGCCGGGCTGGTGACGCCGATCTTCTCGGACGAAGCGATCACGCTGTCGCGCTATCGCTTCGGTTCCGACCAAAGCTTCGATCGCGCCGCGAGCTGGCTCTATGACGGAATGGCGAAAGCCTTTGCCGGCAATACCGCGCGGCTCGCCATCGTCGGCGACGACCCGATGCTGCTGTCGGGGCAGGATCCGGCCAGGGTCGCGCGCGCCAGCAAGGCCAATTCGATCGCCTACAAGCCGGCGCTGGAAAAGATCGTGACCTTCGACATCAACTGGAACATCGTCGCCTATCCGAGCCCATCCTGGGCGAAACAGGTTTTTCCCGATGACGAAGAGGATGTCGCGGTGGCAAAGCTGGCGGATGCCATCTTCGCGGCCTCGCGTGTCGACAAGGATGGTGCCATCGACGCCTGGAAAAAGCATAACGCCACGCTGCGCACCCGCACCGAATGGCTGAACGGCCAGCGCTTCAGCGCGCTGAATTATTCCGGGCCCGGCACCGATCTCACCATAGGCCTTGCCGACGGCCATGAATGGGAGGGCGGCGCCTCGACCGCCAACAACGGCATCACCTGCAACGCCAACATTCCGACCGAGGAAGTTTTTACGACGCCGCATGCGCGGCGGGTCGAAGGCCGTGTCGTGAGCTCGAAACCGCTGTCCTATCAGGGCTCGCTGATCGACAATATCCAGGTCAGGTTCGAGGCCGGCCGCATCGTCGAAGCCAAGGCCTCAAGAGGCGAGGAAGTGCTCAACAAGGTGCTCGACACCGATGAGGGCGCGCGCCGGCTCGGCGAGGTGGCACTGGTGCCGCATTCCTCGCCGATCTCCAAGAGCGGGCTGTTGTTCTTCAACACGCTGTTCGACGAGAATGCCGCCTGCCACATCGCGCTCGGCCAGTGCTATTCGAAGTGCTTCGTCGATGGCACCAGGCTGACGCCGGAGCAGATCGCGGCGCAGGGCGGCAACAAGAGCCTGATTCACATCGACTGGATGATCGGCTCCGACAAGATCGATATCGACGGCATCCACGCCGATGGCCGGGTGGTGCCGGTGTTCCGCAAGGGCGAGTGGGCTTGAAGCGTCGTCGCTTAAAGACCTTCCATGAACTGCCGCAGCCGCGGCGCCCATTTGGCGGCGTCGATGCCGGACGCGGTATGGCCGTATTCGCTGTCGAGCAGGAAATAATCGGCATCGAGGCCGGCACTCTTGAACGCCTGCATCACAGTCGGCGCCAGCTCCGGCGGAAACAGCTTGTCGGTCCGGGACAGCACATAGAGGATTTTGGATTTGATCCTGGAAAGCTCTCGCGTCACGTCGAAGCCGCGCAACGCCTTGGCCAGGATGATCAGGGAGTTGGCCTCGAAGCCTTCAGCCCAGTGCGCGGCTTCCTCGCGGACCGCGGCCTCGATCTGGTCCGGATCCGACATGGTTTTGCGAAGCCGCGTCTCGATGCCATAGGTCTTGAGCGTTGCCGAGCGGATCTGGATCATGCTTTCCAGCACGCCGCCGCGGTCGTAATAATCGCCGCCGTTCCAATTAGGATTTTTGGACAGCGTCGCGAGCAGGCGCTCGACATTGCCCGCCGATCGCTCCCGTGGCACCGCCGGCGCGGTGACAACAGCGGCGATGCCGCGCATCATGCCCGGATAATTCACCGCCCACTGGAACGCCTGGAAGCCGCCATAGGACGGGCCGACGATCGCGACCAGCCGCTCGATGCCGAGATCGGCCAGCAGCGCGCGCTGGGTCGCGACGATGTCGCCGACGGTGATGTCGGGAAACCGCGACCCGTAGGGCTTGCCGGTCGCGGGATCGATGCTCGCGCCATTGGTCGAACCGTAGGACGAGCCCAGCATGTTCGGGCAGATCGCAAAATATTTGTTGGTGTCGACCGCCTTGCCCGGTCCGACGATTTCCTGCCAGCTTCCTTCGGCAACCGAGCCGTCGGGATCGATCATCTGCGGGCCGCTGGTATTGCCATGGGTGACCAGCACGACATTGTCGCGATTGGCCGCGAGCGTGCCTAGCGTGCGATAGGCGATGGTCACCTCGGGCATCACCACCCCGCTCGCCAGACGAAAGTTTTTCGTCTTGAAGGTTTTGACGGCCGAAGATGAATCGCGCGCGAGCAACTTTTTGCCGGGTTGCGGTCATGGGCTGTCCTCCTTCGGCGATGAAACTGGTTTTCGTTTTTAATAGACCTTTAGCCACAAGGTGTCGATTGGGCCGACGGCGTCTCCCGATGTCGCGATGGGACGCTCCGCCTGCGACATCGTTTCACGCGGATTGAGAGATTCCCCGTAAGGAAAGCTTAAAGCGTTGCGGGTTACCTTCGCGCATCCGCATCCCCTTGAATAACATGCCGTTTTTGAATTCATCTGTTTGAGGTTTTGCCATGATACCCCGCGCGTTGATCGAGACCACCAAGCTCGATGTCGCTCTCTCGCCGCGTCCGATCGAGCCGTCCTGGATCACCGAAGGCAATCCGGTCGCGCAATGGCATGTGTTGTCGCGGAGCGCGGACGGGCTGGCGTCGACCATGGTCTGGGAGTGCAGCGAAGGCCGCTTCAACTGGTACTATGATTTCGACGAGACCGTGCTGATCCTCGAAGGCTCGATCGTGATCGAGAGCGACGGCATGCCGCCGACCCGCTACACGAAGGGCGACGTGATTTTCTTCAAGGACGGCGCGCATGCCAAATGGCATGTCGAGGGCCGCGTCCGCAAGCTGGCGTTCTGCCGCAAGACCCAGCCGGTGTGGTTCGGCTTTGCCCTGCGGGTGTTTTTGAAATTGAAGAAGATCATGCTGCCGGCCGACGAACGCCGAGCGGCGAGCCTGGCGTCGTGATCGCGGGTTGCGAAGGCGGCCAAGACATGGATGCCCGGCACAAGGCCGGGCATGACGCGCCCCACAATCAATCGAGCTTGAGCTTGTAGACGCCGGTTGCGGTCTTGGAGAACAATGCGGTCTTCTCGGCCTCGCTGTATTGCGCGGCGATGCGCTTGAACGCGTTGAAGATCACTTGGTAGCTGCACTGGCCCTTGTCCGGCGGAAAATTGCTTTCGAACATGCAGCGGTCGGGGCCGAAGGCTTCGATGCAGGTCTCGATATAGGGACGCCACGCCGCGGCGGCCTGTTCCGAGGACGGCGGCTTTGGGCGTTCGTGGAAATCAAAGCCGAGCAGCCGCATCGCCAGCCCGCCGAGCTTGACCACGACATTCGGGCATTTGGCGACGTCCTGGATCGACGCTTTCCAGGTTGCAAAGGTCTCCTCGCGCTTGCCGGCAAAGCGACCGAGCCCGACGGGGCCGCCGCAATGATCGAGGATGATCCGCTGGTCCGGAAAAGCGCGAGCGAGATCGATGAAATCACTGAGCTGCGGATGAAACAGCCACGCGTCGAAGGTCAGGCCGAGCGGCGCCAGGCAGGCAAAGCCCTTGCGGTAGGTGGCATCGAGCAATAGCCCCTTCGGCCGCGTCGCGTACATGCTGGCGACCGCGGCCTCGCCGTCCCACGCCGAGGAGTGCCGGATGCCGCGAAAGCGGCCCTGACCCGCGGCGATCTCGGCTTCCAGCACCGCCTTGACGCGGTCACCGAGCAGGAGATTGGCGTGGCCGACGATGCCGGCACAGATCGCGGCGGGACCGTAGCCGCCGCTGGCGCTCATCGCCGCCGCGCCATTGGCGAAGGCGACCTCGTTGACGACCCGCATTTCCTCCGGTCCGCCGGCGCGATACATCGAACGGGCCTCGACATAGACGGTCGCGATGATGTTGTGGCCGGAGGCGATATCGCTGGATAGTTCCTCGATCAGATAGCGCTGGCCGCCGCGATCCCACAGATGATGGTGCGGGTCCACGATCGGGCGCTTGGGATCGATCACTTCCTCGGTGTACTGCGCGAGCCAGTCAACGCGCGGATCGGCATAGAGACCGCTCGCGGTCGTGGGGGCCGTACTGACGCTCATAGTTTCACTCCCTGTGTTCTTTTTGTTATCTCGGATTACTATAGCGTTTTCGCGCGAAGTGGTATCCGGTTTGCGTGAAGAAAACGCGTCAACACAAAATAACTCCGGCAGCGTCAAACGCCATCCAGAATAATCACGGTCGGTGTATTCGGCAGCGTATCCCGCGAAATCCGCAAGGTGCGTTCGCTGCGGACGTCGATCGCGAATTGCTTACCGATCCGGCCCATGAATTCCTCCAGCGGCGTCGCAAAACGGTGCATCGGCAGCACGACCGAGGCGCGCAGCCGCTTCGTGATCTCCGATATTCCGTCCAGCGACATGGTGTAGGTGCCGTCGATCGGCACCATCACGATGTCGAGCCGGCCGATCGCCGCCAGGTGGCTGTCGTCGAGCGGGACGTGAAGATGTCCGAGATGGCCGATGCATAGGCCGGCGACCTCGAAGATGAAAATTGAATTGCCGTCCCGGATCATCTCGCCGGCGGGATCCTCGCCCCAATAGCGGCGGATATCGGTGGTCACGTTGCGGATCAGGACGTCGCCGATGCGCTGATTGATGCGCGCGGGCTCGCCATCGTCGCCCCAGCCGTGCAGCACATGCGGAATGCGCGGATCAGGAAACAGCGTGTAGTGCGTCGAATGGGCGCGGTTCATGGTGACGACGTCGGGCAGCCGGCCGATCTGGTAGGCGCCGCTGTAGTCGGTCGCGATCCGCACCCCGCCCGGCGTGTCGATGAAATAGGTCGAATGGCCGGCATAGGTGATGGCGACCTCGTCGGCTTTTTGGTCGGCCTTTTGCCCGGCATTGGCGGCGACGCGCAGGCTGACCGGCGTCGCGCGCGGTGGCGCGTTCGCCATCGCGAGGCATTCGCTGCGCTCGGGCTCCTGGGCGGCGGCCGGTGTGGCCCAGGCGCCCAGCAACGCGAAAATGGCGAACAGCGTTCGCAACATGTGAGTGCCGTCCTGAGCGATGCCTGCCACGATAGTGTATCGCCGAACGCCGTGGGTCACTATCATATCCGCATTCAACAGATCGTCAGCGTTGCCCTGGTTTTGGGCACGGTTTTGCCCGGGAGTGATTGCGATGGAATTGACATCGGTACGATCGGCGGCGCGGCGGCCTTCCTCGAAACGGCTGGAACCGCTGCGGCATATCGATGCCGGCGTGCTCAACATCGCCTATTACGAGGACGGGCCAAAGGACGGCCCGGCGGTGATGCTGATGCACGGCTTTCCCTATGACATTCACTCATTTGTCGACGTCGCACCGCAACTCGCGGCTTCGGGCTGCCGCGTCATCGTGCCCTATGTGCGCGGCTACGGGCCAACCCGCTTCCTCGACGCGGCGACGCCGCGCTCGGGCGAGCAGGCGGCGGTCGGCGCGGATCTGATCGCGCTGATGGATGCGCTTGATATCAAGCGCGCGGTGGTCGCGGGCTATGATTGGGGCGGCCGCGCGGCCTGCGTCGTCGCGGCGCTGTGGCCGGAGCGCTGCATTGGGCTGGTCAGCGTCAACTGCTATTTGATCCAGAACATCGCCAAGGCCATGGTCCCGGCGAAAGCACAGTTCGAGGCCGCCTACTGGTACCAGTATTACTTTCAGATCGAGCGCGGACGGGCCGGGCTTGCCGCCAACCGGCGCGAGATCGCGAGACTGCTGTGGCGGCAATGGTCGCCGAACTGGCGTTTCGATGCGGCGTGTTTCGAGCGCACCGCGATCGCGCACGACAACCCTGACTATGTCGACGTCGTGATCCATAGCTACCGACATCGCTACGGGCTGGCCGACGGCGATCCGCGATATGCCGATCTGCAGCGCCGGCTCGCAGCGTTGCCGGTTATCAGCGTGCCCACGATTACGCTCGACGGCGACGCCGACGGCGTGGCGCCCGCGACCGACGGCAGCGCGAGTGCGGCAAAATTCACCGGCGGGCGCAGCCATCGCGTGATCCCCGGCGCCGGCCACAATTTGCCGCAGGAAGAACCGGAAGCTTTTGTCGCGGCAGTGATGGAATTGGTGAAGGGGTAGGGCGCGCAGCTCAGCCGCGCCGCGGGCTGATCTTCCAGGCCATGGCAATGATCGCCATGGTCATCAGCGCGGTAATGATGGCGGCGGGCGGAATGGTCAGCACCAGCGCCGCGGTCGCGGCCCACCCGATCGAGGAAAAGGCTTCGGCGAAGGTTGCCAGCCGCGACGAGGTCTGGCGGCGGCGAAACTGGCTGCGCTTGGCCTGCACCCGGAACCAGAGCTGGATCGCGGTCGCGGTGACGGTCGCGATTGCCACGCCCGAGGCGGTGACGGCGGCCTGCAACGGCGAGGCAAACGCCAGGGCTGCGACCAGCGGCGCGAACATCACCCCGATCGCGATCAGCACCACCTCGATCTTGGCGCGGGTCACTTGCGAGGGCGACAACGGCGCGGTCGCGACCAGGTCGGCGGCATCCTCGCCCGATATTGTCAGCCAGGCCAGACCGCCGGCGAGCTGCCCCGCCGCCATCACGATCACGGGTGTGATCAGCACGATCGCGGTCGAGCTGTCGGAAAAGCTGCGCCACAGCATCAGCGCCGGCGGCACCAGGTACAGCAGCTGCATCAGCGTCTGCGATACCAGCCACGGGTCGCGGTGCAGCAGCGCGAATTCCTTCCAGCGCAGCGCCTGCTGGCGCGAGCCGGTGCGGAATGAGGTTTTCCGCGAGGCCGAATAGGCAGGCGCCGCGTTGGCCGAAGCGCGCGCGGCGGTCTCGGCAAACTGGTTGGAGAACAGCGCCATCACCACGCCGAGCAAGGTCAGCCCGACCGCCAGCAGCATCAGCAGGATCTCGCCGTCGCCGAGCATCGCGCGCGCCGGCCACCAGACCATGCTGTCGGCGCCGGGCGCGAACGCCGCCGCGGCATCGGAGGTCAGCACGGCGAAGCGCGACAGCGTGCCGTAGGACAGGATCGCGGCGATCTGCAGCGCGATGACGAAGCCGGCGCCGATCACGGCGGCCAGCACCTGCGATACCAGCCGGGTCCGGCTCGGGCCGATCAGGCGGAACAGCACCAGCGTGATCGCGATCGCCGCGGCCGAGGCCGATAGTCCGATGGCGATCACGACGCCGAATGCCGCAAGCCAGCGCGCGCCGCCGCCGATCACCAGCACGTCGACGAACGGCGTCGACAGCAACAGCGCCATCGCGGTGACCGACAGCGCGATCGCGACGATGCGCACCGAGAATATGTTGGCGAGCCGGACCGGCGACGACATGATCAAATCGAGATCGGCGCGCGCGTAAAATACCCGCGTCACCGACTCGATGGCCTGCGACAGCATCAGGGCCCAGGCCAGGAAGATGCTCGCCGACAGCACGATCAGCGAGGATTTGTCGAGCGGCAGCCGCAGCCCGGTGAAGCGGCCGATCACGGCATAGGCCGGCAGATGCAGGATCACGGCAAACACGACGAGCCCGATCAGCGCGCGTTTGCGATTGCGTCGGCCGGCGGTCATCATCGCCAGCCATTCGCGCCATGCCAGCCGAAATTCGTGCCGGGCAAACCAGGTCAGCGCCGCGGCCGAGCTCATGCGGCGGCGTCCTCGACCTCGACCAGCGCGATGAACATGTCTTCCAGGCTGGTGTCGTTCTTGCCGTTCTGCTGGCGCAATTCGGCGAGCGTGCCTTCGGCGACCAGTTTGCCCGAAGCGATGACGCCGATCCGGTCGGCCATGCGTTCGGCGACTTCGAGAATATGCGTGGTCATGATCACGGTGCAGCCGGAGCGCACCCGCTCGCCGAGCAGTCCCTTGACGTGGCGCGCCGACAACGCGTCGAGGCCGGTCAGCGGCTCGTCGAGGATGATCAGCCGCGGTTCGTGCACCAGCGCGCCGGCGAGCGCGACCTTCTGGCGCATGCCCTTGGAAAATCCCTCGCAGCGTTCGTGCAGGTGCGGCTCGAGCCCGAGCGAGTCCAACAGTTCCCGCGCCGAGGATTCGGAAATCTTGGGATCGATGCCCCAGAGGCCGGCGACGAAAGCGAGATATTCCAGCGGGGTCAATTTGTCGTAGATCATCGGCTCGTCGGAAACCCACGCCGTGATCTGCTTGGCGGCGACCGGATTTTCCAGCGCGTCGATCCCGAGCACCGATACCGAACCGGCGTCGGGCCGCAGCAGGCCGGCCACCATGCGCAAGGTCGTGGTCTTGCCGGCGCCGTTCGGCCCGAGCAGCGCATAGAATTCGCCTGATCGAACCGTGAGATCGAGCCCGTCGACCGCCGGGCGGTCAAAACGCTTTGTTAACCCTCGCACCTCGAGGGCGGATGCTGGCTCGGCAGGTTGCATGATGCGGGATCATCCTTGCGTTCGGAACAGCCGGTTTTCCGGCGGACCATGAACCCAAGAGATTGCGGCGCGGTGAACGGCTGATGGCAAATCCCATCCATGCGGCGAATGCCCGCGGTCCCGCCGCCTTCCGACGCCCCGTCAGGGGTTGGAAGCTCTATGCCGCCGGTGGATGATCGGATCGCGCTTCAGCGCCGCGCAGGAGGCTTGTTCGGCTTCCTCGCGGGTGGATTCGGACGTGGTCCACACCTGCTGGATGCCGGTGAAGAACAGATAGCGGCAGTGTTTCTTGTAGAACGGCACCGGATATTCGTCGCTCAGCTTGGCGGTCTCGATCTTCGATCCGACCAGCACGCCGCGGTTCAGCGCATAGAAGGCCAGTGCGAGGATCGCCAAACCGAGTATCCAACCGGCCGTTCGCAATCGCATGGCTTTGCCCATTATTCGTCCATACATTTCAGGATGAAGTCGGTTCGGTCTCGGGGCAGTACGCCCTCGGTGTCCGCCTTCTGCCGGCATTTGATCTGTTCGATATGGGCGGCGAGCGCCTTGGCGCGGCGCTCGTCGGCTTCCGGATCTGCGGCGCGGACCATCATCACCCGGATCGGCGTGCCGTCGGAGTCGAACTGGAATTCATATTTTACGTTGTTGGCGTCGGTCGCCGCGCAGGCGACGCTGGACACCTTTTGCGTGGCAAAATTGCCGACCTGCTTGCAGGTGCCGCTCGCCAGCACCACCGAGGGCACCGGCAGACCGTCGAGCTTCGGCCGGTCCTTGGATTTCAGCAGCATGCGGTCGACGGTCAGTTCGTAGACGTCCGCGTCGCGTTTGGCCTTGTCGCCGGAGAACGTGATGATGTGGCTGTCGTCGTCGGGGTCGTTGAGCGGCACCGTGAAACTGGAGCGGCCGCCGGGGCTGTGAAAGAACGCGACCGAGGTGCACGCGAAATCGCGGTCGGCGACTTTCACGACGGGGCATTTTCCGGCCATCGAGGCGAACATGTCGACGTCCGGCGCCGCGTGCTCGCTATCGTCGGCGACAAGCACGTTCGGAAGAGCCAAACCGCAGATGAATGTCATAGCGATTGCTCGCCACGTGATGCGCATGAACCAACCCCCAGCCGGGGATTAGCCTAAACGGGCGCGGCGTAAAGTAAATGGCTTTGCCCGGCTAGTTGGGCGAAGCAATCGGCGTTGGCTCGCTTGCGAGGTTGAGCGCCAGCAGGGCCGGATCCCGGTCCGGCAGAGCCGCCATCAGCGGCATTTCGTATCGCATGACGCCGCGCTCATCGAGCACGAACAGCGGCCGGTAGTTGCGCATATCGCCATCCTCGACCATCGCCATGCGGTTGTTGTCGAGCATCAGCCAGTGGCCGTCGAGCCGGGCGGCGGCGACCGCGTGGCCGTCACCGCGAATGGTATCGCGCATCACCACGAGCCGAAGGTCGTCGGCGGAGACGCCGGCGAGGCGTAACGCGACATATTTGGCGATGGCATAATCCTCGCAGTCGCCGGCGGCGTGCGCAAAGGTATCGAGCGGCGAACTCCAGACGTCGATCTGGCCATATTGCGCCAGGTCGGTCATCGGACGGATCGCCAGATTGATCGCGCGGTTGATTTCGCCAAGCCGGGCGCGGCCTTCGCGCGCGCGGCCGCTGTCGACGATGGCCAGCAGCTGCAAGGCGGCCGGAGAGACGCAGCGTTCGCGGTCGCCGTCGCATAGCGCAAGCTGCACCCGTTCATCGTCCAGCTTGCGCTCGACGCCAAGCCATTTCTCCCGCAGGCCGCCCTCGGACACGGGCGATGCGAACAGCCCGAACGGCTCGGCCGAGTGGCCGGCCGCTTGCGTTGATGCCTGCAGATCCAGCGTGGCGGCCTTGAGTTCCGCAACGGGGCCGAACCAGGCCAGGCACATGACTATGATGGCGCGCAACGCCTGCGCGCGGCCGAAAAACCCCATCTGACGCCCCTTGTCCGGGCATCGGCGAGGCCAGTTGGCCTGCTCGTGACCGGATCATTTCGCAGGGGCGAGGATGCGCGGAGGGGCTTTTATTCGGCTTAACGGCGGCGGTTTGAACCTAACAACCGGAAAACAGACTAAAATCCGTGTGGCGGGATTGCTGAAAATTTTACGGATCTGCCGTTTTGGGGCGCGGCGGACGCTGGTGAAAACCGAAGTGCACAAATTTCGGTTGTATTTGCAGCAAATTCTGGCGGGTATGGCTAATTTGCACCGCACAGCGGTTTTTGTAAGCCAGATCACAGCTTTAACTCGAAATTTGGCGCAGGGTCCTGCACAGCAGCGCAAGCGCAAGATAGTCCAAGTATTGTGGTATAATTCTATACTTGGAATTGCTGGGGGGAACTTTTCGATGATGACCCAAGGCGATTCTATAGTCGAATATTCGATGAGAAAAACCTCGGTTTTTAAAATTGGACGCAAATTGTTTCATGGCTTTGGCTGTGTGATCAGGATTACACAGCGATTCCACAAGCAGGAGATGGTTTCGCGCCGCACCTACTGATGATATGCGAAGCTTAGACTAAGAAAATTATACAAGTATTAACCATTTCGCGGTGGCCCATTGAATTTCGTTGGCAAATTCGACGCCAGTCTGCCTGACGGCCTCACTGCGCATTCCCATGTGCATGTCGAGCATCCGTCGACGCATGCGCCGGCCGATGCCATTATCGTTCCGGACGCGCATCTGTTGTTCGGCGCCGACTTCAAGCGCGCTGGCGTCGACCTGATCCTTTCCAACGCCGACCGCGAACTGGTCGTGCACGATTACTTCAAGGGCGAGCACCGCCATCCGCTGGCGTCGCCCGATGGCGCTCATCTCACCGGCGACATCGTCAACGCGCTCACCGGCCAGGTCGAAATTGCGCAGGCCGGCGCGCCTGACGCCGTCGCGCATGTCATCGGCCACGTCACCAAGCTCATCGGCAGCGCGACCGCGATCCGCAACGGCGTCTCGGTGATCCTCAATAACGGCGACAACGTCGAAAAAGGCGACGTGGTCGCCACCGGCTCCGACTCGACGCTCGGCGTCACCTTCATCGACGGCACCGTGTTCGGCCTGTCGTCGAACGCCAGGATGGTGCTCAACGAAATGGTCTACGACCCCAACGGGTCGAACAATTCCTCGCTGATCAGCCTGGTCGCCGGCACCATTTCCTTTGTCGCCGGCGAAACCGCCAAGCACGGCGACA
Organism: uncultured Alphaproteobacteria bacterium; assembly: GCA_963699465.1. GTDB lineage: Bacteria > Pseudomonadota > Alphaproteobacteria > Rhizobiales > Xanthobacteraceae > Bradyrhizobium. The sequence goes on along the minus strand of CAVOTZ010000003.1, from coordinate 222,415 downwards.
TGAAGGTCGATACGCCGGTCGCGACCATGGGCATCCGCGGCACCGCGGTGCTGGTCGAAATCGACTTCAACGTTCCCAACCAGAACGGCCTGCCCGACGCGAAATTCCAGGTCCTGGTCGAGCCGGACGGCACCACCGGTTCCTACATCCTGTTCGACAAGACCACGCTCGATCCGATCGCGACCGTCAACCGGGCCGGGCAGCAGGTCAACATCAACCAGAACGGCATCAGCTACACCAACAGTCCGCTGACGCCCGAACTGCAAAAACTCATCACCGATGTGTTTACGCAGAAATTCAGCAACACCGATACCAACACCAAGCTCGTCGAGCATTTCACCGACTCGATCGTTCCGCTGCCGTTCCAGACCTTCAAGGGACCGGACATCATCACTGTCCAGGCGGTGTTCCTGCAGACCAACACGCTTGGGAACGGTCCATCCCAGGGTTCGGTCAATCCCGGTACTAACCAGCACGTTGACGTGGCGCCGACCGTCTTCGCTACATCCGGCAATGCCTTCGAGCTGCACGGCGTTACCGGCAGTACCAAGGCCGACACGGCATCCGGCTTCATTACCTTTCACGACGTCAATCTCGGCGATCAGCCGACGGCATCGGCGGCATTCCAGTCGTTCGCCTACCAGAACGCCCAGCATCAGGACCTTACCCATCAGCTGACGCCGACCGAGCAGGCGGCGGTCCAGGCGGTGGAAATTGCGCTGAACATAACCCAGGATCCGACTGGCCTGGCCAGCGGCACGGCGCTCTGGGGCTACAGTATTTCCGACTCCGCGTTCGACTTCCTTGGCGCCAACGAGACGCTGACGCTGACCTATCTCGTGACCGTCAGCAACAATTACAGCCAGAGCATCAAGACCACCACGGTGCCGATCACGATCACGATCACCGGCAGCAATGACGTGCCGGTCATCACCTCCGCGGTGCCGCAGACCATCGCTTTTCTGGGCGGTACCAACGTGGCGGGTGGCGATCTGACCGCGCATGTGCCGACCTCCGGCACCATCAATTTCGACGATCCCGACCTCACCGACACCCACACGGTCTCGGTTTCGAATCCGACAAGCACGCTGACGGATCCGACGACGAACATCACGACCGCCTTCACGCTGCCGCCGACGCCGCTGGCGATCTTCGATCAGGCGCTGACAGCATCCATCACCGACGGCACGACCCACCTTCCGACCGACAGCACCGGCACCGGCCTGGGATCGGTCAGCTGGAGCCTTGCCGACCTGCCGGTCTGGCTCGGCGACTTCGTTCCCGATGGCGAGATTCTGACGCTGACCTACGTGATCACGGTGACGGATTCGCAGGGAGCGACGGCCAAGCAGGACATCACGGTCACGATCACCGGCACCGACACCCCGGCGGTGGTTTGGATCGCCACCACCGGAACGGGTCCCGCGCCAGACGGATTGTGGAGCACGGGCGCGAACTGGGAAACCGGCAACGCGCCGACGGCCGCCGACGACGTCATCATCATCACCGACCAGCTCGAAGGTCTGACGCCGACCTACCCGGTGACGATCAACAGCGCGGCGATGGCGGCCAGCGTCACGATGGACAATTTCGGTGGCTCGGCGCCGGAGTTGATCAATCAAAGCTCGCTGGAAGTGTTCGGCGCGTTCAGCATCCAGGACCATTCCACCGACAACCCGGAAGGTTATGTTGGCCCGGAGCTGAACAACCAGGGCACGCTGGCGATTGATGGCGCGTTTGATCTGCTGAACGACGCCGTGCTGGTGAATTCGGGCGGCATCGGCCTGTGGGGCGGCGGCACCTTCGGCGGCACCAGCTCGATCACGAACACCAGCACCGGGACGATCGTGGTGTCCGGCGGCACGCTCAACGTTAACGTCAACATCGCTAATGCCGGACAGATCGCGATCAATGCGGGCGGCGCGCTGACGCTCGCCGGAGCGGCGATCAACGGCGGCACGGTCATCAACGACGGCACGCTGACGCTCAACGGCAACGCCACGATCGAAAACGGCACGCTGTACAACGTCAACCAGATCAACGTCAGCGGCACCGGCAACGCGCTGATCAACGAAACCGTCTACGCCAATCCGATCTACCTCGTCCCGCAGCTGCATTCCAATCCGGCAAAACCTGTCGTGCCGAATCCGGATTCCGGCGACGATGGCGATGACGGTGGCGTTACGATCGTCGTGGTCACCCACCCGCAAACCACCATTCCCGCCTATACGATCAACATCACCGGGGCGCTTACCCTCAACGGCACGACGATCGATAGCGGCCTGATCAAGAGCACCGGGACCCTCGATGTCACCGGCGACAGCGCCATCAACGGCGATATGATGGGTGGCCAGACCACGGTGGAAGCCGACGTCACCCTGACGACCGACGGTACCGCTATCCAGCAGGCCACGATCACCAACCATGGCACGATCGATGTCGATGCCAACGAGCGCTTGACGCTTGCCGATGTCTCGCTGACAGGCGGCAAGATCATCAATTCCGGCGCGATCGAAGTCGTCGACGTGGATCCGTTATTCGGCATCATTACTGACGCCCTTGTCATCAACGAATCCGGCATGGAGCCCACGCCGGCCACGACCACGATCACCGGCACGGATATCACCAACACCCTGCTGACCATCGACGGCGGCAACACACTGGCGCTCAGCGGCGCCACCATCGACGGCGGCACCATAAATGATTTCTCGGCCGGCGCCACCAGCGGCAGCATCGTCGCCGCCGATATCGACGTTACCGGCTCCAGCACGATCAGCAACGCGGCGCTGAACAAGGGCAATGTGACCGTCGAAGCCAACGTCACGCTGACGCTGGACGGCAGCACCGTGACGGGGACCTCGTTCGACGACACCGCCAGCGGCGCGACCATCCAGCTTGACGGCGGCGATACGCTGACGCTGAACAATGTCAGCATCAACGGCGGCGCGATCGATGCTTTCACGGCAGGTCCGAGCGGCAGCATCGTCGCCGGCGACATCGACGTCACCGGCTCCAGCACGATCAGCAATGCCCATCTGAACAACGGCAATGTCACGCTCGGCAGCAACGTCACGCTGACCTTGACCAACGACACGGTGGCCGGCGCCGGCTTCACGGATATCGCCAGCGGCGCGACGATCCAGATCGTCGGCGACACCGTCCTTGACGACGTCACCATCAGCGGCGGCACCCTCGACAATACTTTCAACAATACCGGCACGACCATCACGATCGATGGCGGCCAGACGCTGACGCTGCGGGACGGCGTCACGGTGTCTGGCGGAACGCTGAGCAATTCGGGCACCCTCGACATTGAAAGTGTCGCGGGCGCGACGCTTAACGGCGTCACCATCACGGGCGGCGGCGACATTGAGGTCGACGGGATCGTTCAGGCCTCAACGACGCCGCTGGCTCTGGAAGGCGGCACCAGCATCACCGGCGGCACGCTGACGGTCGGCGCCAGTTCGGGATACCTGGTGGTCGAGAGGTGCCTCTGCGCGCGACACTCGACCATGTCGGGGTCACCAATGACAAAACCATCGACGTGCTCGTTGGAAGCAGTCTCACCCTTGACGACGGCACGACGGTCGGCAACGGCAACGGCACGCTTACCGTCGACGGCGGCGCCACACTGACGTCTGAACGACGCCGAAATCACCGGCGGCACGGTCAATGATTTCAGCATCAGCGGCAGCGGCACGATCGACGTCACCGGTTCGAGCAAAGATCGCACGGCGGCGCCACGCTGAACCACGGGTCGCAATCGTGACGCTCGGCCAGCAATGTCACGCTGACGCTTCGTCACCATCAGAACGCCATCGGTCACCGGCTCAACGGTCTGTCGTCGCCTCGACGACACCGCCAGCGGAGCGACGATCCAGGTCGACGGCAACGACATCGCTGACGCTGAACGATGTCAGCATCAACGGCGGCACCATCAATGATTTTACCGCCGGTCCCAGCGGCAGCATCGTCGCCGGGGATATCGACGTCACCGGTTCCAGCACGATCAGCAACGTGACCCTGAACCACGGCAACGTGACGGTGGGCGGCAATGCCACGTTGAATCTCGACGGCACCACGGTCACCGGCACGTCGTTCGACGATACCGCGAGCGGAGCCGTGCTTCAGATCGACGGTGGCGACACACTGACGCTGAGCGGCGCCAGCATCAACGGCGGCACGATCAACGATTTCACGGCCGGTCCCAGCGGCAGCATCGTCGCCGGCGATATCGACGTCACCGGTTCCAGCACGATCAGCAACGCAGCCCTGAACCACGGTGACGTGACGCTGGGCAGCAATGTCACGCTGACACTGGACGGCACCACGGTGACCGGCGCCTCGTTCGACGATACCGCCAGCGGCGCGACCATCCAGCTTGACGGCGACGATACGCTGACGCTGAACGATGTCAGCATCAACGGCGGCACCATCAACGATTTTACCGCCGGTCCCAGCGGCAGCATCATCGCCGGCGACATCGAGGTCACCGGTTCGAGCACGATCAGCAACGCGCATCTGAACAACGGCAATGTGACGCTGGGCAGCCACGTCACGCTGAACCTCGACGGCAGCACGGTCACCGGTGCGTTACTCGATGCCGTCGCCAGCGGCGCCGTGATCCAGATCGACGACAACGCGACGCTGACGCTTGAGGGCGGCGCCTCGATTGCCGGCGATCTTTCCAACTCTGGCACGGTCGACATCGAGGGCGCCGGCGCGACGCTCAACGGTGTCACCGTGACCGGCGGCGGCGCGATCGACGTCGATGGCGTCACGCAGCAAACCACGACCACCCTGGCCCTGGACGGCGTCACCTCGATCACCAAGGGTACGCTGACGGTCGGTCCGAGCGGACTGTTGTCGGTCGCCGGCAACGTCACGCTGGACGATGTGGACGTCACCAATCAGAACGCCATCGAGATCACCGCGCTCAACGGGCTGATACTTCGTGACGGCGCCTCGGTCGACAACATCGCCGGCACGATCACGATCGACGACAACGGCGTCATGATGCTGAGCGATGCCGGCATCGACGGCGGCACCATTACCGACCACAGCACCCTGGTTTTCGGCACCGAGGTCAACGGCTCGAGCACCATCAGCGATGCTCACTACAACGGTGGCCATCTTATCGTCAGCGACAACGTCACGCTGACGCTCGACGGCAGCACGATGACCGGAACGTACCTGCGGGGCGGACTTAACGGCGCCGGGGTATTCCAGGTCGACGGCGGCACGACGCTGACCTTGAGCGGCGCCACCATTGACGGCGGCACCATCAACGATTTCACGACCGGCCCCAGCGGCAGCATCGTCGCCGGCGATATCGACGTCACCGGTTCCAGCACGATCAGCAACGCAGCCCTGAACCACGGTGATGTGACGCTGGGCAGCAACGTCACGCTGAACCTGGACGGCAGCACGGTGACCGGCACCTCGTTCGACGATACCGCCAGCGGCGCGACCATCCAGGTCGACGGCAACGACACGCTGACGCTGAACGATGTCAGCATCAACGGCGGCACCGTCAATGATTTCACCGCCGGTCCCAGCGGCAGCATCATCGCCGGCGACATCGACGTCACCGGCTCCAGCACGATCAGCAACGCCCATCTGAACCACGGCAATGTGACGCTGAGCAGCCACGTCACGCTGAATCTGGACGGCACCACGGTCACCGGCACCTCGTTCGACGACACCGCCAGCGGCGCGACCATCCAGGTCGACGGCAACGACACGTTGACGCTGAGCGGTGCGACGATCAACGGCGGCACGATCAACGCCTTCACCAGCGTGCCGAGCGGCAGCGTCATCGCTGGCGATATCGACGTTACCGGCTCCAGCACGATCAGCGACGCGGCGCTGAACAACGGCCAGGTGACGATCGATGCCAGTCAGACGCTGACGCTGGACAATGTCACGGTCACCGGCGCCTCGTTCGACGATACCGCCGGCGGAGCGACCATCCAGATCGACGGCGGCGACACGCTGACGCTGAACGGCGTCTCGATCGACGCCGGCACGATCAACGCGTTTACCAGCGTTCCCAGCGGCAGCGTGATCGCCGCCGATATCGACGTCACCGGCAGCAGCGGCATCAGCAACGCTCAGCTGAACCACGGCCATGTCACGATCGAGAGCGGCGTCCATCTCGGATTCGACAACGGCACGATCACCGGAACTTCGTTCGACGATGCCGCCAGCGGCGCGACGATCGATACCGCCGGCACCGTGACGATGAACGACGTCAGCATCGATGGCGGCACCGTCCACAATTTCAGCACGCTTCCCGGCGGCCAGACGGTTGCCAACACCATCGATATCAATGGCGACAGCACGATCAGCGATGCGGCGCTGAATGGCGGCGACGTCACGCTCGGCGCCAATGCGGTGCTGACGCTCGACGGCTCTACGGTCACTGGCACCTCGTTCGACGATACCGCCAGCGGCGCCGTGATCCAGGTTCATGGCGCGACCGGCGACACGGCGACGCTGAGCGGCGTCAACGTCACTGGCGGCGGCTTGAACGTCGCCGCGCACGGCCTGGTGCAGACCAGCGGCGACGTCACGCTGACCAACACCGCGGTCACCAATGACGGCACGATCGAGGTGACCGGCGGCAAGCTGACCATCACCGGTACCGGCTCGGTCGCGGACAGCGTGGCGAATGACGGCGGAACCATCCAGATCGACGGCGGCGCGACGCTCGATCTGAATGCGACGGACACGCAAAATGTGTCGTTCAGCGGCACCGGCGGTGAATTGCAGATCGATACCGGCAGCTTCGGCGGCAACATCGTTGGGCTCGCTGCGACGGATCAGATCGACCTCAGCACCTTCGGCTACGGGCTTGGCACCACCGCGACCTATGTCAGCGATAGCGGCGATCTCGGCGGCACCCTGACCGTCACCGACGGCCAGCATTCGATCTCCCTGCATCTGGTCGGCGACTACAGCAACGCGCATTTCGCCGGCTCCGCCGACGGTAGCGGCACGCTGATCACGGTCAATGCCAATGACGACGCGCCCGCTTTTACGCCAAGCGAGACCGCGCAAACCGCGACGGTAGCCGAACTTGCCAATGTCACGAGTTCGCCCACGGAGGACGACTCCTCGCCGGCCGGCGGCGCCATTCATTTCACCGATATCGACCTGACCGACCGGCCGACCGCCAGCGTCACGCAGACCGTCACATGGACCGGCGGCACGCTGTCGGACCTCGAGGCGAACGCGCTTGAAGGTGGGTTCCAGCTGACGCCGGTGACCAATACCAATAACGGCGAGATCGACTGGACCTACGCGATCACCGACAGCTCGCTGGATTTCCTCGGCGCGGGCGAGACCGCGACGGTGACGTCGACGATCACGCTGAACGATCATCAGGGTGGACACGACACCGCGACCGTTACCGTCACGGTCACAGGCGCCAATGACGTGCCGACGATCACGGCGACCGGCGGCACGCTCACCGAGGCGCCGAATGTCACCTCAAGCGGTGCGACCGATACGACGACCGGTACCATCAATTTCTCGGATGCGGACCTCGACGATCGCCCGACCGTCGCCACGTCGTTTGTCTCGTTCGACTACAAGGACGCGGCAGGCGACGATCTGACGCTGACATTGACGCCGGCACAACTGGCGGCGGTCCAGACGCTCGAGACCAGCCTGGCGTTGCAGTCCAACGGTACCAACACCAATAACGGCTCGTTGGTCTGGACCTATTCGGTCACCGACAGCGCACTGGACTTCATGGCGGCGGGCGACAAGCTGGTCCTGACCTACAACGCCACGGTGGACGACGGCCACATGGGTGGCACGGCGAGCACACCGATCACCGTGACCATCAACGGCAGCGACGATCTGCCTTCGATCAGCGGCACCACGACTGGCGCGGTGGCCGATGCCGGCGCCTCCGTCGCGTCCGGAGTGTTGAGCGCGGCCGATCCCGATCGCGGCGATAGCGTGACCTGGAGCGTGGTCGGCGGCACCTCCGTGGCGCCCGAGAACTATGATTACGGCCTCGAGGACCTGAAGGTCGTCAAGGGCGGCACCACGATCTTCCACGACACCTTTACCGGAACAGCCCCGCCGACGGGTCCGAACTTCGCGGGCGATAGCAACGGGACGAATGCCGTCTATGCCGTGTCGGGCGGCACCTTCGCGGCCGGTGCGAGCGCGACGCAGCTCGAAGGCATCAATGCCGCGGCGGTCGGCATCAGTCTCAATCCGTCGACCTATGGCGATGTTGTCTTCGGGCAATATACCACGCTCCTTTCCGGCACCAGCTTCAACTCGGCGCCTGGTGCGGGCCTGCGCTCCGGCGAGTCATTTACCGCCAGCGCGGTGTACGACCTCGACAACCCCGCCGACAGCACGTCCCATTACGGCCTTCGACTGTCGGACCGCGTCAACGGTTCGACGGGAGGCACCAACGATCAGCCCGGCACCGAAACCGTCGACCTCCACGTCGTGCACAACGCCGACGGCAGCATGAGCGTGCAGCTCAACGAGATCGATTTCGAGACCGGGACGACGACCAATCTGCAGACCATCCAGATCGCGACCGGCCTGACGCAGGGAATCACCGACAACGCGATCCAGCTCAGTCTGTCCAACGCCACCGCGACCAACGGGCATATCACGGCGTCGTTCCAGTTAATGGGAACCAATAGCGACGGCACCGAAGTCGCCGACGGCGGCCCGGTTTCGTTCAGTGCTACGGGCCAGATTTTCGACAACGAGGATTGGACCCGCGTCCAGGTTTACGGGCAATCGGTCGGAACGTCCGATACCGCGCCGGGCGATGTCACCGCCAATGCCGTGTCGGTGCTGCAGGGCACCTACGGCACGCTCGACGTCAATGAGACGACCGGCACCTGGCAGTATTTCCTCAATCCGGGCCTCGCCAGCGTCAAGGCGCTGGCGGCGGGTCAGACCGCGGTCGATACCTTCACGATCCAGGCAACCGACACGGCCGGCCAGCACACCACGCAAGCCGTCAACGTCACCGTGACCGGCATCGACGACGCACCCACGGTCGGCATCGCGTCGCCTGGCCCGGTCTCGACCGACGAAAATCACGCGGTCACCATCAACGGTATCACGGTCAACGACGTCGATGCCGGCAGTTCGCAGATCGAGGTCACGCTCGCCGCGGGTCATGGCGCGCTGTCGCTGGCGAATGCCGCCGGGCTCGATAACGTCATCACCAACAACGATGGCTCCGTCAACCTGTTCGGTTCGCAGGCCGCGATCGACACGGCGCTGTCGCATGGCGTGATCTACACGCCGGTCACCGATTACAGCGGCGCCGACACGCTCACCGTCACCGCCAACGACCAGGTCGGCGCCGCGCTCGGCGGACCGCTGACCGGGACCGGGCAGGTCTCGATCAATGTCGAGCCGGGCACGCCGACATTCAGCAGCATGACGCTGACCATCGCGCAGGGCGCCACCGACGTGCTGACCGACGCCAATTTCAGCATCAGCGATCCCGACACCTCGCATTTCCTGTACTCGGTGAACAACGTCAGCGGCGGCCAGTTCGAGGTGTTCAACGGCACCAACTGGGTGTCCGCGCCGACCGGCGGCTTCACCACCCAGCAGATCGAGGCGGGTCACGTCGAATTCGTCCAGGATGGCACCGACACCACGCCGGGCTTCTCGATCACTGCGGCCGACGGCACCAACGTCAGCGCCGCGATCAGCCCGACCGTCAATTTCACGCCGACTCCGCCAGTGGCGCATGACGACGCGTTCTCCCTCCCGAGCGGCAGCGGCTGGGTGCTGGATACCGACAACGGTCATTATTATCGCGAGGTCGGGACGTTCGGCAGCTTCGAGACCGCCGTGGCGAACTCGGCGGCGGATGGCGGTTATCTCGCGACCATCACCAGCGCCGCGGAAGAAAGCTTCGTCGTCAACCATGTGATCGGCGGTTTCAGCGCGACGTGGCTCGGCGGCGAAACCAACAACGATCCGCCGGGCGGCATGCTGTCCAATGCGAGCGTCTGGTCCTGGGTCACGGGGCCCGAGGCCGGCACGCAATTCACTTATACCAACTGGAATCCCGGCGAACCGAACGGTGGTTTCAGTGCCGCCACGCAATGGCTTCAGATCGGTCCGACCGGTAGCTGGAACGACGCTCCCGATGCCGGCCAGCCGGGCGACGGCCTTGGCGCGGGCTATCTCGAGGAATGGGGCGGCACGCCGACGCAGGTCAGCTTCCTCGAGAATACCGGAACTTCGATTGCGACCTCGGTGCTGCTCGCCAACGATGTCGACGCCAATGGATTGCCGCTGACCGTCACTGCGGTCGGCGACAGCAACGGACACAGCCAGCATGGCGGCACCGTCAGCCTGAACGGCAACGTCATCAGCTACACGCCGTCGACGGATTACAGCGGCGCGGACAGCTTCACCTATACGATCTCGGACGGCAGCGGGACCTCGACTGCGACCGTCAGCTTCGATGTCGTGCCCGGCACGCCGGTATTCACCAGCTTGGCGTTCACCATCGCGCAGGGCGGCACGGAAGTGCTGACCAATTCCGATTTTGGCATCACCGATTCCCTGACGTCGGATTTCCTGTACTCGGTAAACAACGTCACCGGCGGCCAGTTCGAGGTCTTCGACGGCACCCATTGGGTGGGCGCGCCGACCGGCGGCTTCACCACCGCGCAGATCGCGGCCGGCCATGTCGAGTTCGTCCAGGACGGCACCACCACCGCGCCGAACTTCTCGATCACGGCCGCCGACGGCACCCACGTCAGCGCCGCGATCAACCCGACTGTGACGTTCGAAGTGACGCCGCACGCGCTCGCCCCGGCCAATCTGATCGTCAATGGCGGTTTCGAGACCAATGATGGGACGGGATGGACCGTCGGCGGCGCATCTGTCGGACCGACCGACTTCGAAGTCGGTCCCAGTGCGGACACATGGGGTGTCGACGCGCCGCATACCGGCCAGCATGAAGCGCTGTTCGGCGGAACGGGCGGCGAAGACGACACGCTCAGCCAGACCGTTGCAACGACAGCTGGCCAGGACTACACCGTCGATTTCTGGCTGATGAATGACGCCAATGCTGACCCGCAGGGCAACGGAGATCATAATAACTTCACCGCGACATGGAATGGCACGACGATCGTGCCTGAGATCACCGATGCCCCGCAAGGCAGCCACTACACCGAATACACGTTTGACGTTGTCGGCACCGCCGGTCAGTCGACGCTGCAATTCACCGCCGAGAACGACTACAGCTATTGGGATATCGACGACGTCTCGGTAGTTAAAGGCGCGCCCAACACAGTCCAGCAAATGAGCGACGAGACCACGCATGTGACGGGCGTCAACGCGACCGATCAGCTGACGGTGACGCCGCCCCAGAATGCGTTGGGCACATTGGGCGCGAGCGCGGGCAACGGCACGATCGAATGGCAATTCCAGGCCACCAACGCCCAGCTCGATCATCTGATGGGACTGACCCAGAGCTTCACGGTTCACGACCAGAACAATTCCGCAGTGTCGCAGACCGTCGCGGTGTCGGTCGGCGGCAACGGCAACGACCAGTTCGTGTTCCACGCCGGCGTCGGCGCCGATACCATGGTGAACTTCTCGATGCTGACGACCGCGCAGGGCGCGTACGCCGGCGACACCATCGAGCTCGCCAATTTCACCGGCATCACCAGCCCCAGCGATGTGCTGGCCCATCTCTCCGCCGACAACCACGGCAACGCCGTGGTCGATCTCGGCAACCACGACAGCATCACCTTCCAGGGCCTCAGCGTTGCCCAGATCCAGGCCAACGCGTCGCACATCTTCCACGTCTAACAGCGCCTCACGGCTGCCTTAAAATACCCTGGGAATCCCGAGTTGCTCGACCTCCTGCAGCACGGCCTCGACGTTCTGCCGGCCGGCGCCGAAATGGCTGTTCAGATCGGGCAGCGGCAGGGTTTCGACGCCGTCGAGCCGGTAATATTTGTCGTGCACCAGGCAATGCTGGCGGATCAGCGGCCACAGCATCAGGCCCAGCATGCGCTGGTCGTGGCCGTATTTCGCGGTCGGCCCGAAGGTGAAATAGCGCCGCATCAGTTCGACGATATCGATGCAGCAATCGGTGCGCCCCGCCCACAGGCAGCCGATCATCAGTTCATTATGCAGCACATGGTCGCGCACCACATGAAAGGGCTGGCCGCTGTCGATCCATTGCGCCACCAGATCGGCCTCGGCCCGCGACAGCCGCGCGTCGCAGTCGCGCACCAGGAAGCGTCCGACGGTGCGGTCGTTCATCACCAGAAAACGCTGGAACAGCCCGACGCCCGGATATTCGTCCTCGATCATGCGGACGTCCGCGCCGTTGTCGCGCAGAAAATCGGCGCAGGGTTTTGGTACCGTCGCATCGATATAGAAGCGGCAGCTCCAGCCCGGATAGACCGTGCGGCTCTGCACCAGGTTGATCATGGCGCCGTAGCCGTAGAACGGCGCGCTGCCCCACAGCGAATAGGAAATGACGTTTTTCCCGCTCGGCGGGCCGGCAGGCTCGGACAGCGCAAAGGGCAGCGGGGTGAGCAGCGATTCCTCATCGCGCAGCGTGATGCCGCGCTGGCCGTAGCGGATCGCCTCGCCGACCTGGCCGGTGTAGAAATGCGCGACCTTGAGTGTGTCGAGCACCATCAGGTTTTCGCCGTGGCTTTCGACGTAGCGGGTGGCGAGCGGGATCGCTTCGTCAAAGCGCTTCATGTTCGACAGTGTCGCGATCAGGGAGCGCTGCAGCAGGGCGTTGTCCGGCCGCTCCCGCACCAGTTGCTCGATCAGGACCAGCGCAGGCGCCCAATCGCGCTTCTGGAAAAAGGCGTCGAACAGCAGCTCCCTCGCCTCCTGGTCGCCGGGGCCGGTAATCACGATGCCGCAAAGCCGGACGATCGCCTCGTCATTCCGGCCCGCCCGCAGCAGCAGGCGGATCGGGTCGTGTTTTCCGGTTGGGGCGGGAGCGGCGGCATCAGGGTTCGACATCATCACTCCGTCTGGCGGCCGGCCTGGATTCGGGCCAAATCTCTCACCAGAAAGAATTTGCACAACCGGGCCGCCGCCGCCAAGATCATGGATGCATTCGCCGTTAACAATCCCGATCTTTGTTGCCGCTCGGGCGTGATCAAAATGACGAAACCTGATAGCCAGACGGCATGAAGCGATTGAGGCGATTGCGACGCTGGTTCGCGCGAAAATTCGGCTTTGCGAGGCTGATCTGCCTGGCGCTGCTGTTCGGACTGGCGGTGCTGCGGGTCGCCGATCCCGCGCCGGTGCAGGAGCTGCGGGTCCGGGTGTTCGACACCTTCCAGCGCTTCGAGCCGCGGGTGAAGACCGCAAGGCCGGTCACCATCATCGACATCGACGAAAAGAGCCTGGCCAAATTCGGTCAATGGCCCTGGCCGCGGACGCGGATCGCCGACATGATCATCAACCTGTCGAGGCTCGGCGCCGCCGCGATCGCCGTCGACGTGTTGTTTCCCGAACCCGACCGCCTCAATCCCGACGCCGTCGCCGACAGCATGCGATATCTCGACGAGGCGACCCGAATCAGGCTGCGGACGCTGCCGAGCAACGACCAGATCCTCGGCGACGCGATCAAGCGCTCGCGCGTGGTGCTGGGCGAGACCGGGCTTGGCGAGGTCAATCCACAGCTCGACAAGAGCTTTCCGGTCACCGGCATCGCCATGCTCGGCGAGGATCCGCAGCCCTTCCTGTTCGATTTTCCGGGCCTGTTGCGCAACGTCAAGCCGCTCGAGGAGGCGGCCGCCGGGCGCGGCCTGCTCACGATCAGGACCGAGCGCGACGGTATCGTCCGCCGGGTGCCGATGATGCTGCTGGCGCAGGGCGCGATGATGCCGTCGCTGAGTTTTGAAATATTGCGGGTGGTGACGGGTACGCCGACCATCATCGTCAAATCCGACCAGACCGGCATCAAGAGCGTCGGCGTCCGCGGCTTTGAGGTCCCGACCGATCGCAACGGCCAGCTCTGGGTGCATTTCGCGCGGCAGGATCCTTCGATCTATGTCTCCGCCGCCGACGTGCTCGACGGCAGCATCCCGGTCGACAAGGTCGACCACAAGCTGGTGCTGATCGGGACGTCCGCGGTCGGATTGAACGACATCAAGACGACGCCGGTGTCCTCGGCGATGCCGGGGGTCGAGATCCATGCGCAGGTACTGGAAGCGGCGTTGACCAAGAGCCTGCTGTCGCGGCCGACGTCCATCATCGTGGTGGAATTGCTGGCCGCGATCGTGCTCGGCATCCTCGTGATCATCCTGGCGCCGATGTTCGGGCCGGTCGCGCTGGTCGCCATCGGCGCGCTGTTCGCGACGCTTGTGATCGGCACTTCCTGGTATTTCTACAGCCAGCAGCGGCTATTGATCGATCTCACCTATCCCTTACTGTCGACTACGGCAGTCTACCTGACGTTGATCTTCTCCAGCTTCGTGCGCGAGCAGCGGCAGCGCAAGCAGGTCCGCGGTGCCTTCGCGCAGTACATGTCTCCCGTGCTGGTCGAGCAATTGGCGCAATCGCCGGAAAAGCTCGTGCTCGGCGGCGAGGAGCGCGAGATGACCATCATGTTCTCCGACGTCCGCGGCTTCACCTCGATCTCGGAATCCTACAAGCACGATCCGCAGGGCCTCACCGCGCTGATGAACCGGTTCCTGACGCCGCTGACCAACGCCATTCTCGCGCGCAAGGGCTACATAGATAAGTATATGGGCGACGCCATCATGGCGTTCTGGAACGCGCCGCTGGACGACAAGGTCCACGAACTCAATGCCTGCGAAGCTGCGGTCGACATGCTGGAGCGTGTCGACGAACTCAACCAGGTGCGCGAGCAGGAGGCACTGGAAGAAGGCCGCCCCTTTATCCCGCTCAATGTGGGCGTCGGTCTCAATACCGGCACATGCGTGGTCGGCAACATGGGGTCCGATCTCAAGTTCAACTATTCGGTGCTCGGCGACAGCGTCAACCTGGCATCGCGGCTCGAAGGCCAGTCCAAGGAGTACGGCTTTCCGATCATCGTCGGTTCGAAAACCGCGCTCGCGGTCAAGGAGAAGTTCGCGATCCTCGAACTCGATTTCATCATGGTCAAGGGCAAGAAGGAGCCCGAGGTGATCTATGCCATCGCCGGCCGCGAGGACACCGCGCAGTCCGGCCGCTTCCAGCGCCTGCGCAATCTGACCATCGAGATGCTGGCGTGCTATCGCGGCCGCGATTGGGACGGCGCGCTGGAGGCGATCGAGCGCGGCCGCCGCACCGACGAGGCCCATTCGCTCGAATTGCTCTACAATCTCTATGAAGCGCGGATTCGCGACTACCAGAGCAACCCGCCGCCGCAAGACTGGAACGGCGCGTTCGCGCTGTTGACGAAATAAAATCGTAGGGTGGGCAAAGGCGCTCTTAGCGCCGTGCCCACCGTTTATGATCTCCGCCGCTGAATGGTGGGCACGCTTCGCTTTGCCCACCCTACGAATGGCGCTAGCGCTTATCTACTCCACCCCGATCTGCGTCAGGTCCTGGAACCAGTGCTGCGCCTGCACGAATTTCTTCACCTTGGGCGACAGCGCGTGCGGGTTGGTGTCGTGCACCACCCATACCAGGGCCGCATCGTCGACGATCAGCGCATGCGCCTGGGCGATCAGCTCGTCCTGCTTGGCGGGATCGAAGGTCTGCTTGGCCTCGTTGATCAGCGCGTCGACCTTCGGGTTCTTGTAGCCGCCCCAGTTGACCCCGACCGGTGCGATCTGGTCGGAAGCGAAGAACCGGACGATGGCGTAGAGCGGATCCGAGGTGACATAGGCGATGTTGTTGGCGGTGATGCCCTCATTGCTCGGATCCGCCGCGCCCTTGCGCCACGCCGTATAGAGTGTCTCGAGCTCGACCACCTTGAAGTCGATGTCGATGCCGATTTCCTTGAAACTCTGTTGCAGGAATTCGTTCATCGGCAGTGACAGCATCTGCCCGGTGCCGCCTTGCGCGATGATGAAGGTGGTCTTCAGCGGCTTGTCCCTGGAATAACCGGCTTGCTCGACCAGCTTTTTCGCCTCGGCCAGATCGTATTTGATGTCGAAGGTCGGCTTGCCGAACCACGGGCTCGACGGATCGACCTGGCCCTTGGCGGGTTTGGCGAGGCCGTTCATCAATCCGACCACGGCGTCGCGATCGATCGCGAGATTGAGCGCCTTGCGCAGCCGGATGTCGGTCCAGGGCGAGCCCGGCAGTACGCTGAGATGATAATTCCAGACATGCGGGGTGATGTTGTCGACGATCCGCATGCCGGCCGATTTGAGTTGCGGCACCGCGTCCGGCGCCGGCGTCTCGATCAGGTCGACCTGCCCGGCAAGCAGCGCATTGGTCCGGGTCAGTGCTTCCGGCATCGGGATCAGGATCAGCTTGTCGACTTTCGGGATCCGCTTCTTGTCCCAGTAATCGTCGTTTTTCGACAATTCGGCGAGTTCGCGCGGCACCAGTTTGGTCAGTTTGAACGGGCCGGTGCCCGACGGCTGGCTGGCGAACTTGTCCCAGTCCTTGCCGAGCTTTTCATATTGCGCGGGGCTGGAGACCAGGAACCAGAGCATCTGGTAGGGAAAGAAGGAGTCGACGGTCTTGGTGGTGATCTCGACGGTGAAATCGTCGATCTTGGCGTAGCTCTTGACCGAGGGCAGGCGGGTCTTGACCTGCGCGCTCTGGCGCTTGTCGAATTGCGGCGCCTTGTCGTTCAGGACCTTGTCCAGATTCCAGATCACCGCATCGGCGTTGAACTCGCTGCCGTCGTGGAATTTGACGCCCTTGCGCAGGGTGAACCGCCATTTGGTCTTGTCGGTGTCGTCGACCTTCCATTCGGTAGCGAGCCCGGGCACCAGTTTGCCCGGCCGGTCCGACACGTCCATTTCCCAGGAGATCAGTGGATCGTAGATGGTGTAGCCGGTGAACTGGTAGGCACCCGCGCCGCGATCGGGCTGGCCCGTCGTCAGCGGAATATCCGCCATCGAGATGCCGTAGCGTACCACGGTTTCGGCCTGCGCCGGCGCGGCGGGCCGGCCGAGGCCGATGGCGAGCGCCAGGACGGCGAGAAGGATCGAATTTCGGACGCGCATCTACTAAGCTCCTTGAACCGGATAGCGGAAAAATTCGAAGCGTAACCTGCAAGCTTGATGCCAGATTAGGCATCTGCGTTCGTTTGTCGCGCAGCCGTGCAACGGATTGGCACGACAATCACAATTGGGCGAACGGGCGCGGGCATTGGCACGCCCGTTGCATACGATTGCATAAGAAATAATCACCGAAAGTCACAAAGGGATTTATTCCATGCGTATCGAAAATAAGACGGGAAGCCGGCTCGCGACGGCGGTCGTGATGCTGGCGATTGCCGCGATCACCGGCCTGCCGAGGGTTGCCGGCGCCGAAACCATTCTGCGCATCGGCATGACCGCGGCCGATATTCCGCGCACGCTGGGCCAGCCCGATCAGGGTTTTGAGGGCAATCGCTTCACCGGTCTCACCATGTATGACGCGCTGACGATGTGGGACTTGTCGTCGGCCGACAAGGCCAGCGCGTTGATTCCGGGGCTCGCGACCGAATGGAAGGTCGACGACACCGACAAGACCAAATGGACGTTCAAGCTGCGGCCCGGCGTCAAATTCCACGACGGCAGCGAGTTCAACGCCGACGCCGTGGTCTGGAATGTCGACAAGGTACTCAGGCAGGATGCGCCGCAATTCGATGCCAGCCAGGTCGGCCTGACCGCGTCGCGCATGCCGACGTTGGTCTCGGCCCGCAAGATCGACGACATGACGGTGGAGTTGAGCACCAAGGAGCCGGACAGCTTCCTGCCTTACAATCTCTCGAATTTGTTCATGGCCAGCCCGGTGAAATGGCAGAAGCTGTACGATGCCGCGCAAGGCGCCGATGCCAAGGCGAAATCGCAGGCCGCATGGGCCGCGTTCGCGCGCGACGCGTCGGGCACAGGTCCCTGGAAAATGTTGGCCTTCACGCCGCGTGAGCGGCTCGAGCTGATCAAGAACGAGAATTACTGGGATAAGAACCGCGTTCCCAAAGTCGACAAGATGCTGCTGTTGCCGATGCCGGAAGCCAACGCGCGCACCGCGGCGTTGCTGTCCGGCCAGGTTGATTGGGTCGAGGCGCCGGCGCCCGACGCGGTGGCCGAAATCAAGCAGCGCGGCTTTGTCATCTACTCCAACGAGGAGCCGCATGTCTGGCCGTGGCAGTTCTCGCGGGCCGAGGGCTCGCCGTGGAACGACATAAGGGTGCGCAAGGCCGCCAATCTCTGCATCGACCGCGAGGGATTGAAGGACGGCTTGCTGGCCGGTCTGATGGTGCCGGCGACCGGCACCTTCGAACCGGGTCATCCCTGGCGCGGCAAACCGAGCTTCGAGATCAAGTATGACAAGCCCGCCGCGCAGAAGCTGATGCAGGAGGCCGGTTACGGCCCGAACAAGAAATTGTCGGTCAAGGTACAGACCTCGGCATCGGGATCGGGACAGATGATGCCGTTGCCGATGAACGAATATCTGCAACAGGCGCTGGCGGATTGCTATTTCGACGTTCAGTTCGATGTCATCGAATGGAATACGTTGCTCACCAACTGGCGCAAGGGCGCCAAGGATCCGTCGGCCAACGGTTCCAACGCCGTCAACGTGACCTACGCCGCGATGGATCCGTTCTTCGCAATGGTGCGCTTCCTGCAATCGGGCATGGCGCCGCCGGTGTCGAATAATTGGGGCTTTATCAATAACCCGAAATTCGACGAACTGGTTACCAAGGCACGCCAGACCTTCGATCCCGCGGAACGCGACAAACTGCTGGCCGAATTGCACGCTGCTTCCGTCGACGACGCGGCCTTCCTCTATGTCGCCCACGATGTCGGCCCGCGCGCGCTGAGTCCGAAGATCAAGGGCTTCGTGCAGCCCAAGAGCTGGTTCGTCGACTTCTCGCCGATCTCGATGACGCCGTAAGGAGTGAAGGCGAGGGGCGTCCGCTTCCCCTCTCCCCTTGTGGGAGAGGGTGGATCGACGCCGCGCAGCGGCGGCGAGACGGGTGAGGGGTATCGGCCTCTCGTTCTGCCGCTACCCCTCATCCGCCTTCGCTTCGCGAAGGCACCTTCTCCCACAAGGGGAGAAGGGAAAAAAGAAGGTGATCCGTGCTCGTCTATGGTGCCCGCCGCATTGTCTATGTGATCCCGATCGTCATCAGCGTGGCGCTGGTGTGCTTCATGCTGGTGCACATCACGCCCGGCGATCCCCTGGTCGCGATCCTGCCGGCCGACGCTTCGCAGGAATTGGCGAACCAGTTGCGGGTGGCGTACGGGTTTGACCGGCCGCTGCCGGTGCAGTTCGGGCTCTGGCTGTGGAAGGCGGTCAATGGCGATCTCGGCAATTCGATCGCGACCGGACGCCCCGTGCTGAGCGAGGTGCTGCGCGCGGTCGGCAATACCGTGACGCTGGCGATCGCGGCGGCGCTGATCGGTTTTTCGCTCGGCCTGTTCTTCGGCCTGATCGCCGGATATTTCCGCGACAGCTGGATCGACAAGGTCGCGACGTCAATCGCGATCGCCGGCGTTTCGGTGCCGCATTACTGGCTCGGCATGGTGCTGGTGATCATCTTTTCGGTCGAATTGAACTGGCTGCCGGCCGTCGGCGCCGGCCCCGGCGGCTCCAGCGCCTGGGGCTGGGACTGGGCGCACATCCGCTATCTGATCTTGCCCGCGATCACCACGTCGGTGATCCCGATGGGCATCGTCACCCGCACGGTGCGGGCGCTGACCGGCGACATATTGAGCCAGGACTTCGTCGAGGCGCTGCGCGCCAAGGGCCTGCGCGAGACCCATGTGTTCCGCCATGTCATCAAGAACGCCGCCCCCACCGCGCTCGCGGTCATGGGCCTGCAACTCGGCTACATGCTCGGCGGCTCGATCCTGATCGAAACCGTGTTCTCCTGGCCCGGTTCGGGACTGCTGCTCAACTCCGCGATCTTCCAGCGCGATCTGCCGCTGCTGCAGGGCACCATCCTGGTGCTGGCGCTGTTCTTCGTGTTCCTCAATTTGATCGTCGATATCGTGCAGGCTTCGATCGATCCCCGGATCAAGCGGAGCTGACGCAATGAGGATTAACTCATGAGCGCGATCACAGAGATAGGTTTGCCGGCTGCTCCGGCCGGCAAGGCGCGCGGTTACTGGACCACCGTCGGCCGCAGGATCATGCGTGACAAGGTCAGCATGGCCTGCGCCGCGGTGCTGGTCGCCATCTTCGTTGCCGCGCTGCTGGCGCCGTGGCTCGGGCTTGCCGATCCCTACCAGGGTTCGATGATCCGCAGGCTTCGCCATATTGCCACGCCGGGCTATCCGCTCGGCACCGACGAACTCGGCCGCGATATGCTGTCGCGGCTGATCTATGGCGGCCGGCTGTCGCTGGTCGTCGGCATCCTGCCGGTGATCCTCGCCTTCGTGATCGGCACGTCGCTCGGCCTCGTGGCGGGCTATATCGGCGGCTGGATCAACACCGCGATCATGCGCACGGTGGACGTGTTTTATGCCTTCCCCTCGGTACTGCTGGCGATCGCGATCTCCGGCGCGCTCGGCGCCGGCATCACCAACTCCATCGTATCGCTGACCATCGTGTTCGTGCCGCAGATTACCCGGGTCGCCGAAAGCGTCACCACCGGCGTGCGCAACATGGATTTCGTCGAGGCGGCGCGCGCCTCCGGCGCCGGGCCCCTCACCATCATGCGCGTGCACATGCTCGGCAATGTGCTTGGGCCTATTTTTGTCTACGCCACCGGGCTGATCTCGGTGTCGATGATTCTGGCGGCGGGCCTGTCGTTCCTCGGCCTCGGCACCAAGCCGCCGGAGCCGGAATGGGGGTTGATGCTCAATACGCTGCGCACCGCGATCTATGTCAATCCGTGGGTCGCCGCATTGCCCGGCGCCATGATCTTCGCGGTGTCGATCGGCTTCAATCTGCTCAGCGACGGCATGCGCAGCGCGATGGATATCCGGAACTGATGCGATGAACCAAACAGCCGCAACCGTCGAGATGCTGAGGCCGGTCGAGGATGTCGGCGGCGCGGCGCAGCCGCTATTGCAGGTCACCGGGCTGACCAAGCATTTTCCGGTGCGCGGCGATCTGTTTTCGGCGCGCAAGACCGTGCGGGCGGTCGACGACGTGTCGTTTTCCATCGCCAAGGGCGAAACCGTCGGCATCGTCGGCGAATCCGGCTGCGGCAAGTCCACCACCGCGCGGCTCCTGATGCACCTGATGAAGCGCGACGCCGGCGAGATCATCTATGACGGCATGAGCGTTGGCCGCGCGCTCTCGCTGCGCGAATTGCGGCGCGGCATGCAGATGGTGTTCCAGGACAGCTATGCCTCGCTCAATCCGCGCCTGACCATCGAGCAATCGATCGCCTTCGGCCCCAAGGTGCACGGCATGGCGGACGCGGCGGCGCGAACGCTGGCGCGCGAACTGCTCGGCAAGGTGGGTTTGCGGCCGGAAGTGTTCGCCAACCGCTACCCGCACGAGATTTCCGGCGGCCAGCGCCAGCGCGTCAACATCGCGCGCGCGCTGGCGCTGTCGCCGCGGCTGGTGATCCTGGATGAGGCGGTCTCGGCGCTCGACAAGTCGGTCGAGGCGCAGGTGCTCAATCTCTTGGTCGATCTCAAGCGCGAATTCGGGCTGACCTATCTGTTCATCAGCCATGATCTCAACGTGGTCCGCTACATCTCGGACCGCGTGCTGGTGATGTATCTCGGCGAGGTGGTCGAGCTTGGGCCGGTCGACCGGGTGTGGGATGCGCCGGCGCATCCCTATACGCGGGCGCTGCTGGCGGCGATGCCGTCATCCGATCCGGACCACAGGACGCAGACGCCGCCGATTTCCGGTGACCCGCCCAACCCGATTGATCCGCCCAAGGGTTGCCGGTTTCACACCCGTTGCCCGTTTGCGGAGCCGCTCTGCGCAAATGCCACACCAAAACTGACGGCGCTCGATACAATGGGTCATCAGGCGGCGTGCTATATGGCCATCCCCGGCTCGGGCCATAGCCGCGCGCCAACCGGGAAAGCAGTCGAGGGAGCAAACGCGATATGACAAAGCCCAGTCCAAAGGAGATCAAGGCGATGGCCGATGTCGCCGGCATTCCCGTCAGCGCCGAAGTCGCCACCCGTATTGCGGGTTCGATCGGCCCGGCCTTCGAAGGCTTTGCGCCGGTCGCGGGCACGTTGCCGTTCGATCTCGAGCCATCGGGCTTTATGCTGGCGCAAACCGCCGGACCTTCGAAAACAAAGGCTTCAAAATGAGCGGAGAACCGGCCCTGATGACGCTGGTCGCGCTTGCGAAAGCGATCGCGGAAAAGAAGATTTCCTCGCGCGAGGCGACGCAATCCTGTCTTGCGCGGATCGCGCAATGGCAGCCGCGCCTCAACGCCTTCATGGCGATCGAACAGGACGCGGCGCTGGCCGCGGCCGGCGCGGCCGATGCCGCCCTGGCAAAAGGCGCATCGCGCGGCGTTCTGCACGGCGTGCCGCTGGCGCACAAGGATATGTATTACGACGCCGGCAAGGTGGTGACCTGCGGTTCGAAAATCCGCCGCGATTTTGTCGCCACCACGACCTCGACGGCGCTGCAACGCCTCAAGGATGCCGGCACGGTCCGGCTCGGCTCGCTGCAGATGGCCGAGTTCGCCTACGGGCCGACCGGGCACAATGCGCATTTCGGCGCCGTGCATAATCCCTGGAACCTCGATCACATCACCGGCGGTTCGTCGTCGGGCTCGGGCGCGGCGGTCGCGGCGCGGCTGACCTCGGCCGCGCTGGGATCGGATACCGGCGGCTCGGTGCGGATGCCCGCGCATTTTTGCGGCGTCACCGGCTTGAAGACCACGGTCGGCCGCGTCAGCCGCGCCGGCGCGATGCCGTTGTCGCAGTCGCTGGACACGGTCGGGCCGCTGGCGCAGTCGGCGGAAGATTGCGCGCTGCTGCTCGGCCTGATGGCGGGGGCGGACCCCGAGGACCCGACCGCGATCACGGGCCCGCTGCCGGACTACATGGCCGCGACCAGACAGCCGATGCAAGGCATCACCATCGGCGTCCCCAATGCGTTCTATGTCGACGATCTCGATCCCGAAGTGGCGCGCGTGCTGGACGAGACGGTGGCGACGCTGCGGCGCGAGGGCGCGGAAATCGTCAAAGTCGAACTGCCGGACCAGCGCCAGTTGGCGTCGGCGAGCCAATTGGTGCTCGCGGTCGAAGCGGCCGCCTTCCACAAGCGCTGGATGATCGAGCGGCCGCAGGATTACGGCCCGCAGGTGTTGATGCGATTACAAAATGGCCTTGCCGTTCCCGCGATCTCCTATCTCGAGGCGATGCGCTGGCGTGGGCCGGCGTTGTCGGCGCATGTGGCCGCGACCGCCGGCGTCGATGCCGTGATCGCACCGGTGTCGCCGATCCCGGCGCCGACCATCGCCGAGAGTGACGTCGGCAACAGCCCGGAGGCCGATGCCGTGCTGCCGCGGCTGACGCGCTTCACCCGGCCGGTCAACTATCTGGGCCTGCCGGCGCTGTCGATTCCCTCCGGCTTCACCAAGAGCGGCCTGCCGGTCGGCCTGCAACTGATCGGCCGCTCCTTTGATGAAGCGACCCTGCTGCGGATCGGCGCCGCATTCCAGCGCGTCACCGATTTCCATGCAAGGGTGCCGAAAACGGCATGACAAACCTGGTCGACATCCGCGGTCTCAATATCCGCTTCACCGGCGAGCGCAACGTACACGCCGTCAACGATCTCAGCCTGTCGCTCGGCGAGGGCGAGGTGCTCGGCCTGCTTGGCGAGTCCGGGTCAGGCAAGAGCGTGACCTTGCGGGCGCTGATGCGGCTGTTGCCAAGGAAGCGGACGCAGATTTCGGGCGCCATCGAGGTGTTGGGGCGCGACGTGCTGGCGCTCGACGACGAAGCGCTCTCCGCGTTTCGCGGCCAGACCGTCTCGATGATTTTTCAGGAACCGGCGCTGGCGCTCGATCCGGTCTATACCATCGGAGCGCAGATCGCCGAGACCGTGATGCGTCACGAGGGCAAGAGCCAGCGCGAGGCGACGGCGCGTGCGCTGGAAATGCTGGAAGTGGTGCGGATTCCTTCGGCCAAACGCCGGCTCGATGCCTATCCGCACGAGATGTCCGGCGGCATGCGACAGCGTGCGATGATCGCGCTGGCGCTGGCCTGCAAGCCGAAGATCCTGCTGGCGGACGAGCCGACCACGGCGCTCGATGCCACCGTGCAGATCCAGATCCTGCTGCTGCTGCGTGAACTGCAGCGCGAGTTCGGCATGTCGGTGATTTTCGTCACCCACGACATCGGGGTGGCGATCGAGATCTGCGACCGTGTCGCGGTGATGTATGCCGGCCAGATCATCGAGCAGGGCACGCTCGGCCAGATCGTGCGCTCGCCGCTGCATCCCTATGCCAGGGGCCTGCTGGCCGCCACGGTGCACGGCGCCAAGCGAGGCCAGCGGCTGGAAACCATTCCCGGCACACCGCCGTCGCTCGACCAGGCGCCGGCCAGTTGCGCGTTCGCGCCGCGCTGCGGATTTGCCCAGCCCCGCTGCATCGAGCGGCTGCCGCCCGATGTCAGGATCGGGCCGGACCGCAGTGTGAGGTGCATTTTGGCTGAATCGGGCGAGGCCGCCCTTAGCCGTTAAGCCCCGGATCGGCCCAGCGCTCCACGTCGCCGGGACCGACGACCTGTTTCGGCTGATGCGGATTGAGCGTGCCGGCGCTGGCGGTCCAGCCCTTGGCCAGGATCTGCATCGCGAACAGCTTGGCGTCGACTTCGGTCTTGAACGTCCGGGTCGAGCGCACCATGCTGGTGCCCGCGCTGTCGTCGGTTTTCACCGTTTTGTCCGGCCCGAAGGCCACGTACCAGATATCGGGTTGTGTCATATCAACATAACGTTGGCGGGGAACGAAAGTTTCGCTTGAAATCGACACAATTCCGTGGCGCGAAACGCAATGCCGGCCGTCAAAATCGAGATTGGAATAGTCAGGCCTGCCAATAGTGGCTAGGTTCGTCTGCGTGCGCGAGAGACAGCGCGCCTACCAACAGGGGGGAGTTGTTAAATGTATATGTCAGGTGAAAGCCTCATCGTTATTCTGTTCGTCGGCCTGGTTGCGGGCTGGCTGGCCGGCAAGATCGTCCGTGGCGCCGGCTTCGGCATCATCGGCGATATCATTATCGGCATCATCGGCGCGTTCATCGCGAGCTGGCTGTTCCCGCAGCTCGGCATTCACCTCGGGGTCGGCATCGTGTCCGAGATCATCTTTTCCGCGATCGGCGCCATCCTGCTGCTGCTGATCGTGCGGCTGATCCGTGGCGGCGGCCGCTTCTGATCTCGGCTTCCACTTACAAAAAAAGGGGCCGTCCGCCAGGACGGCCCCTTTTCAATCCTCCGGCCGGATCGTTATTCGACGATCTCGACAATGCGACGGGTGCGCGGCTCGACCAGCACGGTGCGGCCGTTCACGACGGTGTAGCGGTAATCGTGAACGCCGTATTCCGGCGGCACGTCGTAATAGGTAACGCCGTCCTCGGGCAGAACCGCGCCGACCCGGACGTCCTCGCGGTACTGGTAGGACGGGCGGTGCTGTTCGACGACATAGCTGTGGAACCGGGGGCGCTCGTCGATGCCGAGTACCCCATTGACGCCGCCGACCACGCCGCCGACGACACCACCCACCACGGCGCCAACCGGGCCGGCCGCGCGTTCGCCATCCCGCGAACCGCGCTCAACTCCGCCGGGAACCCCCTGGGCCTGAGCCAGCGCGGGAACTGCCAAGGCAGCGACAAGGGCGGTTATTCCGATAAAACGGCGGATCATGATAAACTCCAATGTATGTGAATGTCGCCGATACAAGCGATTCGACGCCGATTGGTTCCGAATCGAGTGGCCGGGCGGCTGCCGGGCCGGCCTGGGGCATTTAGGTTAACGCGAGTTACGTGGACGATTCGCCGAAACATCGGTAAAACAGGGTTCCCGCAGTTATTTTTTTAGAGATTGAGCGCGATGGCAGTTGCTTCCGGTGTCCGGCGTTCCGAACTCGGCGACGCCCTGCGCACGTGCCGCAACGCCTTCATTGGCGTCGGCGTCATGAGCTGCGCCATCAACGTGCTGTATCTGACCGGCTCGATCTTCATGCTGGAGGTCTACGACCGGGTGCTGCCGAGCCGCAGCGTGCCGACTTTGATTGGCCTCGCAATCCTCGCCGGCGGGATGTACCTCGCGCAAGGCATCCTCGATCTGATCCGCGGCAGGATCCTGGGCCGCATCGGCACCGCGCTCGATGAAATCCTCAATCGCCGGGTGTTCGACGCCATGGTGCGGCTGCCGCTGATCATGGGCGCGCGCAACGAAGGGCTGCAGCCGCTGCGCGACCTCGATGCCGTGCGCTCGTTCCTGTCCGGCATGGGGCCGGGCGCCTTCTTCGATCTGCCCTGGCTGCCGTTTTATCTCGCGATCTGTTTTGCCTTTCATTTCATGATTGGCGTGACTGCTCTGGTCGGCGCCATTATCCTGGTCGGCCTGACCTTGGCCACCGAATACATGTCGCGCGAGCCGGCGCAGCAGGCGACGGGCCTCGCGGCGCGCCGCAACGATCTCGCCGCCACCAGCCGCCGCAATGCCGAGGTGGTGGTGGCGATGGGGATGTCCGAGCGACTGACCAGCCGCTGGAGCGCGGCCAACGAAAAATATCTCGCCGGCCACCAGCGCGCCAGCGACGTCGCCGGCGGGCTCGGCGCCATTTCAAAAGTGCTGCGCATGACGCTGCAATCGGCGGTGCTCGGCGTCGGCGCCTACCTCGTGATCCATCAGGAAGCCACCGCCGGCGTCATCATCGCCGGCTCGATCCTGAGCGCGCGGGCGCTGGCCCCGGTCGACCTTGCGATCGCGCACTGGCGCAGTTTCGTGGCCGCACGGCAGAGCTGGCATCGCCTCAACCGCCTGCTCGAGCAATTGCCTGTTCGCAGCGCGCAAACCCTGCTGCAGGACCCGTCGAGCCGGTTGTCGGTCGAGACCATCAGCATCGTGCCGCCGGGCGACCAGAAGATCATCGTTCAGGAGGTCAGCTTCGCGCTCGAGGCCGGACACGGCCTCGGCATCATCGGGCCGAGCGGATCGGGCAAATCGTCGCTGGTGCGCACGCTGGTCGGGGTCTGGCAGCCGTTCCGCGGCAAGGTAAGGCTCGACGGCGCGGCGCTCGACCAATGGTCGCCGGACGTGCTCGGCCGTCACATCGGTTATCTGCCGCAGGACGTCGAATTGTTCGCCGGCACCGTGGCGCAGAACATTTCCCGCTTCGATCCGGAGGCCTCTTCCGACGGCATCATCGCCGCCGCCAAGGAAGCCGGCGTGCACCAGCTCATTATCAAGATGCGCGACGGCTACGATACCCAGGTCGGCGAGCAGGGCGCAGCACTTTCGGCCGGGCAGGCGCAGCGCGTGGCGCTGGCGCGGGCGCTGTACGGCGATCCGTTCCTGATCGTGCTCGACGAGCCGAACTCCAACCTCGATACCGAGGGCGATGAAGCCCTGACCCGGGCGATCCGCGGCGCGCGCGAGCGTGGCGCTGTCGTGGTGGTGGTGGCGCATCGGCCGGTCGGGATCGAGGCGGTCGACCAGTTGCTGGTGTTGAAGGACGGCCGCGTGCAGGCGTTCGGCCCCAAGGAAACCGTGCTCGGGCAGGTGATCCAGCGGGTCGCGCCGCCGACCCCGATCAAGATCGTCAGCGAAGGCGGGGTCAAGAAATCATGAGCGCGGTCGACACCATGCGGGCGCAAGAGGCCGGCGCGCAATCCTCGATCCGGCTGCATTTGATCGTCGGGCTGTCGGTGGTCGCGGTGCTCGTGGTCGGGCTCGGCGGCTGGGCCTCCACCGCGGAAATCTCCGGCGCGCTGATCGCGCCGGGATCGATCGTGGTCGAATCCAGCGTCAAGAAGGTCCAGCATCCGACCGGCGGCGTGGTCGGCGAGGTGCGCGCCCATGACGGCGACCACGTCAAGGCCGGCGACGTCGTGGTGCGGCTCGACGACACCGTCACCAAGGCCAACCTCGCCATCGTCACCAAGAATCTCAACGGCCTGCTGGCGCGTGGCGCGCGGCTGCAGGCCGAGCAGCAGGGCCTCGACAAGATCACCTTTCCGCCGGCGCTGCTCGATCATGCGAGCGATCCCGACGTCAGGGACGTGATGGCGAGCGAGAGCAAACTGTTCGAGGTCCGCACCACAGGCCGAACCGGACAGAAGGCGCAGTTGCACGAGCGGGTCACGCAGTTGAAGGAGGAGATCGCGGGCCTGGTGGCGCAGGCCCAGTCCAAGGACCAGGAAGTGGCGCTGGTCGACAAGGAACTGGTCGGCGTTCGCCAGCTCTACGACCAGCATCTGGTGCAGATGACGCGGCTGACGACGCTGGAACGCGACGCGGCGCGGCTCGCCGGCGAACGCGCGCAATACATGGCCTCGATGGCGCAGGCCAAGGGCAAGATCACCGAGACCGAATTGCAGATCATCCAGGTCGACAAGGACATGGTCAGCGACGTCTCCAAGGATCTGCGCGAGACCAACGACAAGATCGGCGAATTCATCGAGCGCAAGGTCACCGCCGAGGACCAGTTGCGGCGGGTCGACATCCGCGCCCCGCAGGACGGCATCGTCGAGCAGTCGACGGTGCACACCGTCGGCGGCGTGATCCAGGCCGGCGACGCCATCATGCTGGTGGTGCCGCAGGCCGACGACCTTCAGGTCGAGGCCAAGGTCAATCCGCAGGACATCGACAAATTGCAGATCGGCGAGAAGACGCTGCTGCGGCTGTCGGCCTTCAACCAGCGCACCACGCCGGAATTGACCGGCGCGGTGATCCGCGTCTCGCCCGACGTCACCACCGACCAGCGCAGCGGGCAATCCTATTACACCATCCGCGTCTCGATGCCGCCCGAAGAGATCGCAAAGCTCGGCGAGGTCAAGCTGATCCCGGGCATGCCGGTGGAAGCCTTCGTGCAGACCGGCGACCGCACCATGATGTCCTATCTGGTCAAGCCGCTGAAGGACCAGCTGATGCGCGCGTTTCGGGAGCGCTGAGGATCTTTTCCCCTCCCCGCAAGGGGTTGGGGGGAGTCCGTCCTCTCGCTGGACCCCCGCCCTCCTCGCAATGGACGGGACTCTCGCTGACGCTCTTCGCGTCTCCCCATTATGCCCGGGCTTGTCCCGGCCA
The DNA here is from genome assembly GCA_963699465.1 of uncultured Alphaproteobacteria bacterium. Lineage (GTDB taxonomy): Bacteria > Pseudomonadota > Alphaproteobacteria > Rhizobiales > Xanthobacteraceae > Bradyrhizobium. Next base: position 193,105 of record CAVOTZ010000003.1, on the reverse strand, counting down.
TCTACGTCCTACTTTCTTGTTTGCCATGACGACCGATCTTCTGTTTGTGCCGACGCTGTTGCTGCGATGTCGATCTCGCCAACATGACCGCCGCGGCTTGTTCCGATCAGAGGTTGGGAAACACGGTGTTCAATTTCAACAGGCGGGAATTGTTGATGCTGGCGGCCACGCTCAGCGTAACCGCGTTCGGTATCGCCTTTTATGTCGCGGCGGATAATCCGGGTGGCTCCCTCGCCAGGCACGGCGGCTTCAATCCAGCTCAGGAGCAGGCGTCCGCGCGACGTCATTGAGCTTCACGCGATCTCGCCGACTTTTCTGGCGCAAGCGCCATCAGAGGACCGGCTTGGCCGGGATGGACGGCGCACTGATGAGTGCAGCGGTCCGCGGTTGAGATTCCGGCGTTCCCGGCACAACGGACCAAAAAAATCCCTGCATCGGGAAATGGGGCAGGAGGCATCCCGATGCAGGGCAATCCAACGCGCATCAAATCTAGCCGGAGGCAGGCGCGTCGTCTGGTCAAAATTGCTCAGCCACGGGGACAGAAAATTCGCTGATGCTCCGCCAGCGCCTGGATGCACCACATCGAAAGGCGATGGGAAAAAATAGCGAGATGGGCAATCACCTGAAACCGCTCAGTTTTTCGGTCGTTCCGATTTTCGGAATCAGAGCTTGACCCCGACCGCAAATCACCGGCTTATTGCGCCTATCCCGTCCCGAAAGAGGGGACGTCGGCCGTCGTCACGGACGTTGGGACGGGTTGCGGTGGACGCGGCAGGGTCGTCGCGCGCTTTTTGGCGCGCGGACGAGCGACGCTGAAGCGTACGGAGAAAGCGTGTGGTCCTGACGCCCGGAATGCTGGCGTCAAGTCCTTGGGAGGCTAACGCCTCCCGGGGGCGATGGTGGCAAGAGGCTCCGATTCACCAGGGAGAGCACGTATAAACCGTAGAGCCACTGCGCAGGGAAGGCCGGAGTGTTTCCGCTGAACCTGTATGCTCATGTGCGACTTTTTTAGATGCACAATGCACATGAGACCGCGGGTGCAGCGCGCACCCGGTCTTCCCTGCGCCCTCTGTTTTCGGGGGCGGAGTACAATTGCAAAACTCGGACAAAACCATGTCGCGAGAACGATGACTCACATCTCGTCGTCCTCGCGAACGCGAGGACCCATACGCCGTGTGTTCTCGGTGGAGCAGTGAGGCCATGTCTTGTTTTACAACCGACGCCAGGGGTTATGGGTCCTCGCGCCCCGTGCGCAATTGCGCACTAGGCGAGGACGACGACGTTGGTTGGTAAATCGTAGCCCGGATTGAACGAAGTGAAATCCGGGAGCCGCCTCGCTATCTGGCTTCGTCGGCCCCGGATTTCGCTGGCGCTCAATCCGGGCTACGTTCTTCGCTACCCCTCCAAACTCTTCAACAAAAACTCCAGCGCCGTACTGGCAAACACATGCATATTTTCGAACCGGTCGCTTTTGCCCGTTTCCAGCGTGATCGCCGTGGCGCTCGCGCCGGCGAGGCCGATGCAGCTATGGCCGGCGGAATCGCCATAGCGGTTGCCGGTCGGGCCGGTGGCGCCGGTTTCGGACAGGCCCCAATCGGTGGAGAAACGTTTTCGCATCTGGCTCGCCAGCAACTTCGCGTAGGGCTCCGAGGCCGAACGGATGCCCTTCATGGCGTCGTCGGGAATGTCCATCAGCACGCGCCGGGCGTCGCGGGTATAGACCACCGCGCCGCCGAGAAAATAAGCCGACGCGCCCGGCACCGCCAGCAGCGACGCCGAGATCAGGCCGCCGGTCGAGGATTCCGCGACCGCGATGGTCTGACGCCGCTCGATCAGTTTTGCGGCGATTTTTTCCGCGATCGCGACCAGCTGCTTCATCTGACGCCATTCCTCTCGTTTTGCTGTTGGCCCGTTCCAATAGCGTTTTCGAGCGAAGTGGATACCGGTTCGCGTGAAGAAAACGCGTCAAAACTAGAATTAGAGCCTTTTCGGTTCTGATTTATCAGAACCGAAAAGGCTCTAGCATGCGGCCATGCGTTTGCCGAGTTGCGGGCCGCGAACAGGACTGCTTCAATGCCGCATAAGAGCAAGGAAAGATCGTGAGGAAACCGTCATGAGCACCCCGATCGCCGGCGGCGTCGATTGCGACCTGCATCCGGCCGTCCCGCATCTGACCAGCCTGCTGCCCTATATGAACGACTATTGGCGCGACCAGGTCACGACCCGCGGCATGGTCGACCTGATATCGCAATCCTATCCGGCCAATTCGCCGATCAATTCGCGGCCGGACTGGCGGCCCTCCAAGGGCAAGCCGGGGTCGAGCCTGGCGGACATGCAGGCGCAGGCGCTCGATCCGTTCAAGGTCAGCTATGGCATCTGCAATCCGCTGTATGGCGTGCAGATGGTATTTTCCGAGGACATGGCGGACGCGTTCTGCCGCGCGCTGAACGATTGGTTGGCCAGGGAATGGCTCGACAAGGATACGCGGCTGCGCGGCTCGATCGTGATCCCCGTGCAGAGCGTCGAGAAGGCGGTGGCCGAAATCGAGCGCTGCGCCGCGGACCCGCGTTTTGTCCAGGTGCTGATGCTTGTGATGGGCGACATGCCGCTCGGCAAGCGCGCCTATTGGCCGATCTATGCCGCCGCCGAACGGCTCGGCCTGCCGATCGGCGTGCATGCCGGCAGCAATTATCACAACCCGCCCACGTCGGTCGGCTGGGGCTCCTATCACATCGAGGATTATGTCGCGCAGGCCGCCGCGTTCCAGACCCAGCTGACCAGCCTGATCGTCGAGGGCGTATTCGCCCGCCACCCCAGGCTGAAGATGGTGATGCTGGAGAGCGGTTTTACCTGGCTGCCGTCTTATCTGTGGCGGCTGCACAAATTCTGGCGCGGCATCCGGATGGAAACCCCCTGGGTGGACCGGGCGCCCATGGAAATTGTGCGTAGCAACATCCGGTTTTCGCTGCAGCCGGTCGACGCTCCGCCGGACCCCGAGACATTAAATCGGCTGTTTGACCATATGCAGTCCGACGAATTGCTCTTATTCTCGACCGACTACCCGCATTGGCAATTCGAGGGTGATTTGGCATTGCCGGACGGGATATCGGACGATCTGGTCCGCAAGATCATGATCGACAACCCGCACGCGACCTACCCCCGGCTGAAGCAAATGGCGCAGGCGTGATCCCGAAAAGATGATGCCCTGAGATCGAGGAGCAAACGTCATGAACATGCAGTTCCGCCCCGGCGCGCAGCCCGACGCCTCGAGCAGCGTAAAAACCGCGATCGCCGACTGCGACATCCATCCGGCGCGCAAGGGCGGCCTCAAGGACCTCTATCCCTGGATGGCCAAGCGCTGGCATGAGCATCTCGAAGTCTACGGCAAGCATCCCTATCAGGGCATGATGGAAGGCCCGCCCTATCCGAAGGCGCAGCCGAATGCCTCGCGGCGCGACGCCTATCCGCCGGAAGGCGGCCAGCAGGGCTCCTCGCTGTCGTTCATGCAGCAGCAGCATCTCGACCCGAACAATGTCGCGCTCGGCGTGTTGTGCCCGCTGCAGACCGGGCAGGGCATCCGCAACCAGGATCTCAGCGCGGCGTTTGGCGACCGCCGTCAACGAGTGGCAGATCGCGGAATGGACCAGCAAGGACAGCCGCCTCAAGGGCTCCATCGTCGTCGCGAACGAGGACGGTCCGGCGGCGGCAGCGGAGATTCGAAAACTGGGCCGGCAACAAGAACTTTGTCCAGGTGCTGCTGTTGAGCCGCAATGTCGAGCCGCTTGGGCAGCGCCGCTATTGGCCGATCTATGACGCGGCGGCGGAAGCCGGCCTGCCGATCGGCATCCATGCCTTCGGCTTCGGCGGCAACCCGATCACCGCGTCGGGCTGGCCGAGCTATTACATCGAGGAAATGGTCGGCCATTCGCAGTGCCAGCAGACCGCGCTGGCGAGCCTGGTGCTGGAAGGCGTGTTCGAGCGGCACCCGGGCCTGAAGATGGTGATGATCGAGGCCGGCTTCGGCTGGGCGCCGTCGCTGTCATGGCGGCTCGACAAGAGCTGGCAGCGCATGCGCAGCGAAGTGCCGCACGTCAAACGGCCGCCGTCGGAATATATCCGCGACCACATCTACTGGACCACGCAGCCGATGGAAGACCCTGAAAGGCGTGACCATCTGTTCGACGTGATTGACTGGGTCGGCTGGGACAAATTGCTGTTCGCGACCGACTATCCGCATTGGGATTACGACGACCCGTCGCGGGTGCTGCCGCCGGGCGTCAGCGACGCCAACAAGCAGGCGTTTTACCTGGACAACGCGCGGAAATTATACGGATTGGCGTAGAGCAATATGGCGCGTCATGTCGTTGCGCCGGTGGCAGAACTGCCGCCGGGGTCCAGAAAATTCCTCACCATCGACGAGCGCCCGATCGCGGTGTTCAACGTCAACGGCGAATTTTTCGGCCTGATGAACCGCTGCCCGCATCAGGGCGCGGCCCTGTGCGAAGGCCCGCTGATCGGGCTGGCGCAATCCACCGATCCCGGCACCATCGAATATACAAAGCTCGGCGAGATCATCCGTTGCCCGTGGCACGGCTGGGAGTTCGATATCCGCACCGGCCAGTCCTACTGCGATCCGAAGCGGTTTCGGGTCAAAGCGTATCCCGCGCATGTCGAAGCGGGCGCGACCGTGGTGAAGGGACCGTACGTGGCGGAAACGCTGTCGGTCTCGGTCGAGAGTGATTACGTGGTGGTGGATCTCTGACCGTCATTCCGGGGCGCGCTTACTTCCCCTCTCCCCTTGTGGGAGAGGGTGGATCGACGTCGCGAAGCGACGGCGAGACGGGTGAGGGGTAGCTACAAGCCTCAGCGTTTGTGGCTACCCCTCATCCGGCGCTTCGCGCCACCTTCTCCCACAAGGGGAGAAGGAAAGGAGGCCTACTCCGCAGCCCCGTGCAGCATCATCCGCCGCTCGCGCGCGTAGCGCACCAATGCGACGTAGCGATAGATGCCGTGGACGAACTTTCCGTAGGGCATGGTGATGAACAGCGCGAACACGACGCCGAGATGCAGCGCCAGCAACGGCCCCATCGCGGATGTGTCGCGCAGCAACAGCAGCGCAATGCCGGTCAACGCGGTCAGGAACAGCATCGCGATGAAGGCGACGTCCATGCCCATCCGCGCCTGGTCGACCAGCACGGGGTCGCGCTTCCATTTTTCGGTCAGCAATCCGATCGGCCCGATCAGCAGCCCGATGCCGCCGAGCGTGCCGAGCACGACCGGCAGATCCCACCACGCATACGGCGCCTCGCGCGCCAGCAAATAATGATACAGCGTTGCGACCGACGTGGCGGCGAAGCACAGCGCAAAGCCGTAGAACGTCAGATGATGATAGATTTTCCGACGATCGGTCGGGTGGTCGTCTTCATTGAAACAGCCGACGCCGCCGCCGTCGAGATAGCGCAACTCGCCGGCGTCGCGCATCGCCTGCAACAGCGATCCGGCGTCCGGCTTCGCCGACGGGTTCGCCGATGTCGCGCCAGAACGCGCGCACGCCCATGACCAGCGCGACGATCGCGTAGAGGAAGGCGGCGCCGAACAAAGCCGCCATCGCATTGTGCGGCATCAATTGGTAAAACGCGCCGGGACCGGTGTGGACGCCGTAGAGTACCGCGTGGTCGTTGAGCGCGGCAAAGCCGAAGATGAACGCCGCCACGCTCAAGGCCGCGATCAGCGCGATCGCCAGCCCGTTGCGCGCGAACAGGCCGGAAAAGGCCCGCGGCCAGGCATAGGCGGCATAGGATTCGGCGCGGGCGACGGCAAAGGTCTGCGGGACGTTGACGTTGTATTCATGCGGCGGCGAGAACTGGCAGTCGGTGTAGCAGGCGCCGCAGCCGTGGCAGAGGTTGGCGAGATAATTGAGGTCGCCGTCGGAGAACGACCGGCGCATTTCCATCGCCGGAAACACCGCGCAGAGGCCCTCGCAATAGCGGCAGGAATTGCAGACCGTCATCAGCCGGTCGGCTTCCTCGAGGATTTTAGTTCCGTGCATTTTGCGCCGCTTCCCGTCCCGCGATCCGCCCGAACACGCTGCCGATGGTCATGCCGATGCCGGCCGCGTAGCCCTTGCCGAGCACGTTGCCGGCCATGATCTCGCCGGCGGCGAACATGTTGGCCGAAGGCTTGCCGTCCTTCATCAGCATCCGCGCCTGCTTGTTCACGCGGGTGCCGAGATAGGTGAAGGTGATGCCGGGCCGCACCGGATAGGCGTAATAAGGCGGCGTCTCGATCTTGCGCGCCCAATGGGTTTTCGGCGGCGTCAGCCCCTCGGTGCGGCAGTCGTCGAGGATGGTGTGATCGAAGGTGCCGGGGCGCACGGCGGCGTTGAAATCCGCCACGGTCTTCTCGAGCACCGCGGCATCGAGCTCGAATTTCCCGGCCAGTTCGGCAATGGAGTCCGCCCTGATCGGCGGGAACAGCGTCGGCATGAAGCTGGTCAGCACGCTGGAGTCGAAGATGATGTAGGCGATCTGGTCGGGCTGGGCGGCGACCAGCCGGCCCCAGATCGCGTAGCGCTTGGGCCAGATATCCTCGCCCTCGTCGTAGAAGCGCTCGGCGTGCTTATTGACGACGATGCCGAACACGACACAGTCATGCCGCGTGATGATGCCGCCGTCGAATTTCGGCGAACGGGCATCGATCGCCACCGCGTGGCACTGGGTGGGATCGCCGATCTCCTGCACGCCCTTGTCGAGCAGCAGCTTCAGTATCGCGCCGCGATTATACGGCGTGCCGCGGATCAGAAAGTTGTCGGCGGCGTCGCCCCAATATTGCTTGAGCCATTCGATGTTGGCCTCGAAGCCGCCGGCGGCCGCGACCAGCGCCGCGGCGCGGATTTCGTTTGTGCCGCCGATCGGCTGCTTCAGCGTCGCCGACAGGAACATGCCGTCCTCGATCACGAGGTCGGTGACCTCGGCGTCGTAGGCGATCTCGACGCCGATCTGTTCGGCGGTGAGGTACAGCGCGTTCAGCATCGCCCGGCCGCCGCCGAGGAAGAACGAATTGGTCCGCCCCAGGCTCAGCGTGCCGCCGAGCGACGGCTGCCAGCGCACGCCCTGTTCGACCACCCAGCCCAATATGTCCTTGGACTCCCGGATCATGTGTTTGGCCAGTTCCTCGTCGGTCTGGCCGCCGGTCAGGCGCAGCAGATCGTCCCAGAATTCCTGCTCGGTATAGGGGCCGGTCAGGATGTCGGTCGCGGAATCATGGGCGCAGCGCATGTTGCGGGTATGGCGGGTGTTGCCGCCGCGGTAGAATTTTGGCGCGCCCTCCAGCACCAGCACCGAGGCGCCGGAGCGCCGCGCGCTGATCGCGGCGCACAGCGCCGCGTTGCCGCCGCCGATCACCAGCACGTCGAATTTTCGGGTAAAGTCGACCATCGCCCTTGTTATCGTCATTTGCGCGGCGGATGCAATCGGCCGCGGCCGATTGCATCACGCGTGGCGCGCAGGCGGCTATGCGGGCGTGGAGTTGTCGACGGTCCGGCCGCCGCGATAGACGGTCAGCGCGCCGATAATGCCGAGCGCCGCGCCGAACATCAGCCAATAGGCCGGCGAGGCCCTGTCGCCGCCGGTCTTGCTGATCAGCGTGGTCGCCACGAAGGGGGTCGCCGTGCCAAAAATGCCCGCCGCCAGCGCGAACGCGATCGAGAAGCAGGTGGTGCGGACATGCGCCGGAACGATCTCGACCAGGCATCCCAGCATCGCGCCGCTGTAGGTGCCGAAATAGAACGAGAACATCATCTGCACCGCCAGCAGCTTTTCCAGCGTCGGGTTGGCGGCGAGCCAGGACAGCGCCGGGTAGGCCGTCACCAGCGACAGGGTCGCGATCGTCACCAGCACCGTCCTGCGGCCGAGCCGGTCGGATACCGCGCCGCCGACCGGATTCCAGATGAAGTTCATCACGGCAACCATAAGGGTTATCAGCAACGTTCCGGTCGGCGAGAGGTTGAGCTGCTTGCCGAAGCCGGGCGCATATACCGTAATGAAGTAGAAGGTCGTCGTGGTCAGGATGGCGATCATCATGCCGAGAACGACAATGCGCCAGTTCGCAGTCGCCGATGCAAACACCTCGCTCGCCGTGGGGTGTTTTTTCATCGCCAGGAAGGCCGGCGTTTCCTCCAGCGAACGCCGCAGCACGAATATCACGGGGATGATGATGCAGCCGATGAAGAACGGGATGCGCCATTTGGCGATGCCGCCTGCGATATCCAGGAAGGTATCGCCTGGGATGGCCTCGCGCAGGGCAAAGCCGATGATCGCCGCAACGAAGATCGCGACCTGTTGGCTGGAAGACTGGAACGAGGTGTAGAAACCCCGATTGCCGGGCGTCGAGATCTCGGAAAGATAAACCGAGACGCCGCCCAATTCGACACCGGCCGAGAACCCCTGGATCAGCCGGCCGATCAGGACAATGACCGGCGCCGCGACGCCAATCGCCGCGTAAGTCGGGCAGAAGGTGATCACCACGGTGCCGAGCGCCATCAGCGCCAGGGTGACGATCAGTCCCTGGCGCCGGCCGATGCGGTCGATATAGGAGCCCAGCACGATGGCGCCGACCGGGCGCATCAGTGCGCCGAGCCAGAACACGCCATAGGCGTTGAGCAGCGCCGCAGTGTCGTTCTGGGCCGGAAAGAACGCCTTGGCGATATCCTGGGCATAGAAGCCGAACAGGAAGAAGTCGAACTGTTCGAGGAAATTGCCGCTGGTCGCCCGCAGGATGGCGCCGAGGCGCGACTTGAGCTGAGGCGGCTGGGATGTGGTGGTGGTCTGCGACACGCGAATTCTCTCCCCGTTTTTCAAAATGCCGGTGCGGAAAGCTTCTCGCGGGCCGACGACTGCTTGTTAGAGGGGCAACCTGCCATGGCTGCGCGGCGCAACCAACCCGTAAAAATGGCTAAGGTGGAGGGCTTGATTCCGTTCAGGCGGTGTGATCGGGCGCTAACCCATCTGGCTCAGCACGATCAGCACCGCCGTGACGGTGGCCGCGCCGCCGATGCGCGTTGCGATCTGCGCGAACGGCATCAGCGCCATCCGATTGCCCGCGGTCAGGATCGCGACGTCGCCGGTGCCGCCCTGTCCGCTGTGGCAGGCGGTGACGATCGCGGTATCGATCGGATACAGTTTCATCCAGCCACCGACAAAAAATCCCGTGGCGATGATCGTCACCACGGTAGAGACGATGGTGATGACGTAAGGCAGGGTGAACGCCGCCACCAGCTTGTCCCACGGCGTCAACGCGATGCCGATGGCAAACAGCAAAGGGTAGGTTACCGCGGTCGAGAAGAACTTGTAGACGTGAAAGGCGCCGACCTGCAGCGACGGCGAGACCGCCCGCGTCAGTTTCAGCGCCACCGCGATCACCAGCATCGCGACCGGCGCCGGAAAGTCGAACAACCGCTGGCCCAGCGCGCCGATCAGATAGAGCGTCACGGCGGTAACGACGGCAGCGCCAATGGTTCCGACGTCGACGTCATGGTCGGCGTCTTCCTCACGTTCGAGCTCGTCGTGTTCGCCCGGTTGCAGCCGGCCTTCGCCGGTGAGATGCGGGTATTTCTTGCCGACATAGTTCAGCGTGCCCGCGATCAGGATAGCGGTCAGGCTGCCCAGCATCACCGGCGGCAACACCTGCGCGAACAGATCGCCTTGCGGCTGGTGCAGGATCGTCGAATAGCCGATCGAGAGCGGGATCGCGCCCTCGCCGACGCCTCCGGCCATGATCGGCACCACCACAAAGAAGAAGGTGTGGTAGGCGCCGAGGCCGAGCAGCGTGCCGACCAGCGTCCCCACAATACCGCCGGCGACCGTTCCGCAGGCCAATGGGATGAATATCTTGAGGAAGCCCTTGATCAGGACGCCGCGGTCCATGCCCAGGATGCTGCCGACGATGATGCAGGAGATGAACAGGTAGAGAAAATTCGAATCCTTGGTGAAGTCCTTGACCGAATTCAGGATCGAGTCCGGCAGATAGTGATGGAAGGCAAGATAGGACGGGATGAAGGTGGCGAAGATCGCCGCCGCGCCGATGTTGCGGATGATCGGAATCCGTTTGCCGAGTTCGGCGCAGGTAAAGCCGCCCATCGACAGCAGCACGATCGCCATCAGGATGTCGGACGGCACTTTGCCGGTTAGCGCGAAGGCGCCGATCACCAGGAACAGCAGCAGGAAAATCGGCAGCGGAATGATGCCGATCTTGTAGTCGACGATCGCCCACCAGCGTTCGGGCCAGAAAGCTTTTGTCTTCCCTTGCACGACGGGTGCGGTAGTGTTGACGTCCTGCAAATGTAGTCCCCCCTGCAAACGGCCGGCGCGCAGGCTTCCCACCCCGCTGTTTTTTTCAATCTGCCACGGTTGCACGGTGCCACCAACCGTAAAACCCGGATTGTACGAATATCGCGCCGCAGCGCCCGCGCCCTTGCAGGCGCCCTTTCAGGGTTTGTTCTGCGCCGAAGCGGCGAGCCATTTCCGGAAGGCCGCGAGCTTGGGCGGATCGGTGCGTCCCTCGGGCGACACCAGATAGAAGCCGGCATCGGTCGGCAGCGTGATCTTGAAGGGAACCACGAGCCGGCCCTTGGCGATGTCGGCCTCGACATAGGACGTGCGGCCCATCGCGACCCCGATACCGTCGAGCGCGGCCTGCACGGTCATCAGGATCAGATCGAAGGTCAGCCCGGGCAGCTTGGAAATATCGGCCGGCAGGCCCGCGGCCGTGAGCCACAGCCGCCAGTCGTCGTCATAGACGCCGCTCGTATGCAGCAGCGTGTGGTCGGCGAGGTCTTGCGGGCTCCTCAACGGCCGGTTTCCGGTGAGCAGCGCCGGGCTGCACACCGGAAACAGTTCGTCGGCGGTCAGCCAGTCGGCGCGCACCCCGGGCCAGTGCCCGCGCCCATAGCGAATCGCCGCATCGACGTCGCCGCTCCTGAAATCGACCAAGGCGGTCGAGGTGGTGATGCGGACGTCAATGCCGGGATGAGCCTCCTGAAACGCCGACAGCCGCGGCAGCAGCCATTTCGCCGCCAAGGAGGCCAAGGTCGAGACGGTCAGCACGTGATCGTCGTCCTTGCGCAGCAAGCGGTCGGTCGCGAGCCGCAGATCGTTGAACGCCGCGCGGACGCCCGGCAGGTAATCCTTCGCCTGCGGCGTCAACGCCAGCGCGCGGTTTTGCCGGACGAACAGCCGGATTCCCAACTCCTCCTCGAGCCGCCGGATCTGATGGCTGATCGCGGTCTGGGTGACGTTCAGCTCGGTCGCCGCATTGGTGAAACTGAGGTGCCGGGCGGCGGCTTCGAAGGCGCGCAGGCCGTTCAGGGAGGGCAGCCTGCTGGTCATGTTGGCAGGTCCGAATACATGACTTTATCTCATTTGAGATGGAACAAAGTGTCGTTTGTCGAAAGGCCTTATCGGGCAGATATTGCCTGCAACAGGTTAGCTTTAGGAGATGAACATGTCCATTTATTCGCATCAACCGATGATAAATCATCATGGTTCAGGTTTTTGGGCCCAGGTCGAGGAAACGATTCACACCTGGCGCGAACGGATCCGGAACCGGCAGGAACTGGCGCAGTGGAGCGAGCGCGACCTGCACGACGTCGGGATTTCCCGCAGCGACATCTTGCATGAGACCGAAAAGCCGTTTTGGCGGGCTTGAATGCAGGCGGAGCGCGACCAGCAAGAGTGGTTACCGGTTTTGCGTCCGGTCGCGCTCCTAACTTTTAATGGCGCATGGATCTAATCGCCAAACCGCTCACACTTTGGCGGATCATGCGCGCCGGCGCCGCCTCGAAGAGGGGCGCCGGCCAACTTCCTCTCTTTCGGGAGTGTGTCATGAGCACCCTGCGCCTTGACGATCTCAAGCAATATTCCGACGTGCTGCGCGCCCGTAACGGCGATGAGGTGAAAGTGCGTTTTGTCGAGCCGCGCGACGCCGAGGAGTTGCAGCACTATTTCCGTTCGCTCTCGACCCGCTCCCGCTACAACCGCTTCTTCGGTGCGATGAGCGAGCTGCCGCACAATGTGCTCGATCGTTTCATCCATGTCGGCGAGCGCGACGAGTTCAGCGTGATCGCCACCATGAACATCGAGGGCTTTGACACCATCGTCGGCGAAGCGCGTTACGCCTTTCATCCCGAAACGGAAACGCTCGAATTCGGCATCTCGATCGACGACCGCTGGCAGGGCCAGGGCATCGGCTCGGCATTGCTGCGCAACCTCGAATGCCGCGCGGCGACGTTCGGTGCGCACCGCCTGCTCGGCGACACGCTGCGCTCCAATCAGGCGATGCAGAGCCTTGCCCGCAAGGCAGGCTTTGCGTTCGGCGCCAGCCCCGACGACTGGAAGCTGGTGCGTGTCACCAAGGAGATCGACCGGAAGCCGGAAGAGATTCCCTGCGCTAGCTGGCGCCTCGCCGCTATGCGCCTAGCCGCGAATGCTGCGCCGGCTCACGCCTAGTTTCCCTTGAACACCGGCTTGCGCTTATCGATGAACGCCTGCACCGCCTCGCGGTGATCGGCGGTCATGGTCAGGCGGGTCAGGCGCTCCGCCTCGTGATCCCGCGCGGTGGCGAAGTCGAACAGCAGCGCCTCGTCGAGATTGTCCTTCATGTAGCGAAGCGCGAGCGTCGGGCCTTCGGCCATCGCTTTGGCCAGCGCAAAGGCTTCCGACTGCAGTTTGTCGTCCGGTACCACGCGATTGACGAGGCCGATCGCTTCGCATCGCGCCGCATCGACCTTGTCGGCGGTGAACATCAGTTCGCGCGCCCGGGATGTTCCGACCAGCCGCGTCAACAACCAGGCGATGCCGTAATCGCCGCTCAGGCCGACCCGCAAATAGCCGGTCGACACGAAGGCCGATTGCGCGGCGATGCGGATGTCGCAGGCCATTGCCAGCGCCAGTCCGGCGCCGACCGCGGGTCCCGGCAGCGCCGCAATGGTCGGCTTGCGCACCGAGACCAGCGCGCCGGTCAGATAGCCGCTGCCGCTCCTGCAGGTCCGCGACCTTGTCGTCAAAGGACATCGCCAGCCGCTTCGGATCGCGATGCGCGCCCATGCCCTTGACGTTGCCGCCGGCGCAGAACGCAGGTCCGGCCCCCGTGATCAGCAGCGCGCCGACTGCGGGATTCTCGCCGCAGCTCTTGATCATGGCGCGCAGCGCCGGCGTCAGATTGTCCGACATCGCGTTGCGCACTTCGGGCCGGTTCAGCGTGATGATCGCGACGCGGTCGCGGATCACGCACAGCAGTTCGGTGGTGCCGGTCTCGACGACGGTGGTTTCGCTGGTCATGTTTGCCCCAAGTTATTTTATTCGTCATTGCGAGCAGCGAAGCGACGAAGCAATCCAGTCTTTTCCCGTGGCGCTGGATTGCTTCGCTTCCGGGCTCGCAATGACGTGGCATGCATGTCTAGAACTTCTCGACCCACGGCCGAACCTCCAGCTCCCAGCTCCAGGCGCTGCGCGGCTGTTGCAGCACGTTCCAATAGCTCAGGGCAATGGCGTCGGGATCGAGCATCGAGTCCGGGCGATCGGCGGGCTCGACCCGGCCGCGCTGCGAATCCCGCCGTCGATGACGAAATGCGCGACATGAATGCCCTGCGGCGACAATTCGCGCGCCATGCTTTGCGCCATGCCGCGCAGCGCGAACTTGCCCATCGCGAACGGCGCCGATTGCGGATAGCCCTTGACGCTGGCGGACGCGCCGGTGAGCAGGATCGCGCCGTGCTTGTTCGGCAGCATCCGTTTCGCCGCCTGCTGCGCCACCAGGAAGCCGCCAAAGGCGCTGACGGTGATGGCTTGCGCCACTTCCGCCGGCACCAGCTCGACGAAGGCGCCGCGCGCCCGGGCCGATGCGTTGTAGACCACCACGTCGGGGTCGCCGATCTCGCGCTCGACCAGGCCGAACAGCCGTTCGACCTCATCGGGATCGCTGGCGTTGCAGGCGAAGGCAGTGGCGCCGGTCTCGCTGCACAGCGCGCCGAGTTTTTCGACTTTCCGCGCGGCAAGCGCCACGCGCAGGCCCTCGCGGGCGAATAGCCGCGTAAGCGATGCGCTCAGGCCCTCGCCGGCGCCGACAATAAGGGCGGTCTTGTATTTCGGTGTTTCCATGGGCGCGGTCCTCGTTGGGCGGGAGTCCGTATCTAGGCGCCCAATCCGGCAAGGCAACCCGCCGCTTCCAGAACCGGATCGAGCGCCGTCTTGTCGGCGACGGCGGCATATCTGTCGCGCAGCATGCCGAGCGACCGGGCGTGGTATTTCTGCGGCTTCTGGATCCAGATCTTGTCACCCAGCGCAACCGCGAATTCCTCCTGTTTGTCGGCCAGCGCCTTTTCGTTGGCGAGCGTCCAGGGCATGAATTGGTTGCCGATCTGTTCGGTCAGGATCGGCATCAGGGTTGGCGACAATGTGGACCATGTCTCGAATTCACCCTCGGCCGTCGGCCAAAGCATGCGATGAATCCAGTCGAGCACGCGCGGGGCATTGCCTTCGATCAGGGCGCCCGCGGTCGGATCGGTCCATAACTCATAAAACTGTCCCCACAGGCCGAAATCGCCGAACGCCGGCCGTGCCCCGAACAGATAGGGCCGTGCTGAGAGGTGCCGCTCCAGCAGGCCAAGCATGTCGACAAAGCCGGTCTCGATCTGGGATGCGGTCAGCTCATTCGAGCCAACGAACCAAACCCGCTCCACCATGCGGACCCGCACCTGTTCGGCCAAAGCGGCAAGCTCCTGCTCGCTGGCCCTCGGTGCGCGCATCCGTGCGATACGGCCGGACGAGCTGCGCTGGTCGACGTCGCGGGCCCAGCGGTAGTGAAACATCCATTTGTTGCCCCACTCGTCGCCGAACTCTTCAACCAGCGCGGAGACGAATTGCGCGACCGGGTCGCCGGGGTGGATCGACGGTTCGGGGTGAAGTTTTTCGATCCGATCGATGATCGGCGTGGAATCCTGGATGCCAGTACCATCAGGCGTCACCACCAGCGGGATGATCGGCATTTTCGCGTATTTCTCATATTCCGCCTGGCTCGCCGCGTTGCGCAAGATCCATTGATGCGGGAGCGCCTTGTAGCGAAAATAGGAGCGCACCTTGACCGAATAGGGCGACATCTCGGCGCCGATGATGCGATAGCCGTCTGCCATGGGGCGGTCCTCCAATTATGCCGGTTGACGGCTTGATCGCCTGCTTTATCGGTAGATGATCTATAGCACCGGTCGCGCCGGACAAAACGAACAAGAGTCGAAAATGGAAGCCCTCAAGCAGGACCACAGCGCCTCGGCCGACCGGCCCGGATTGCTCGCGCCGGATACAACGGGCATGAATTTCTATCGCGCCGATCCCGCGCTGACCGACCTGCTTCGGCTGCATCTGCCGGACGCGCTGTTTCGCCATATCGAGCCGCATCTCGACCGGCTCGGCGCGCTCGCCGGCGGTCATCTCGACGAATGCGCGCGGCTGGCCGATCGCCATCCGCCGGTGCTGCATCAGCGCGACCGTTTTGGGCGCGACACGCAGCATATCGAATATCACCCGGCCTATCGCGAATTGGAGAAGGCGGCGTTCGGCGAATTCGGCATCCACGCGATGTCGGTACGCAAGGGCATTCTGGGCTGGCCGGACAAATATCCCGTGGTGGCAAAACACGCCTTTACGTTCCTGTTCAACCAGGCCGAGTTCGGCTTGGGGTGTCCGATCAACGTCACGGATGGCTGCGCCAAGCTGCTCAACAATTTCGGCAGCGACGCGCTGAAGGCGCGCTATCTCGACGGCCTGACCCAGACCGACATGAGCAAGCTCACGCAAGGCGGCCAGTTCATGACCGAGAAGGAAGGCGGCTCCGACGTCGGCACGCTGACGACGATGGCGGTGCCGGATGGCGACCATTGGCGTCTTCATGGCGAGAAATGGTTCTGCTCCAATGCCGATGCTGAAGTAGTAATGCTGCTGGCGCGGCCGGAAGGCGCCGGGCCCGGCACCCGCGGCGTCGGCCTGTTCCTGATGCCGCGGCGGCTCGAGGACGGTTCGCAAAATCACTACCGGATCGTCCGGCTGAAAGACAAATTCGGCACCCGCTCGATGGCCTCGGGCGAGATCAAGCTGGAAGGCGCCATTGCCTACGCGGTCGGCAAGCTCGATCGCGGTTTTGTGCAGATGGCCGAGATGGTCAATTCGTCCCGGCTGTCCAACGGCGTCAAATCCACCGCGCTGATGCGGCGCGCGCATCACGACGCGATGACGGTGGCGAAGAACCGCGTGGTGTTCGGACAGCGCATCATTGATTTGCCGCTGGCGCGGCGGCAGTTGATGAAGATCGGGCTGGCCACCGAGCAGGCGCTGTCGATGAGCTTTCTCACCGCCGACGCGCTCGACCGCGCCGAGGCGGGCAGCCAGGACGCGGCGGCGCTGCTGCGCATCCTGACGCCGACTCTAAAATTCCGCGCCACCCGCGATGCCCGAAAGGTCTGCGGCGATGCGCTGGAGATGCGCGGCGGCATCGGCTACATTGAGGAATTCGCCACCGCGCGGCTGTTGCGCGACGCTCATCTTGGTTCGATCTGGGAAGGCACCGGCAATATCGTGGCGATCGACGCGCTGAAACGCGCGGTCGGCCGTCACGGCGCCGAGGGCGCGCTCGCGGCCGATCTACATGCCCGGCTCGACGACAGCGCCAATGTGCCGCAGGCCTGGCGGACGCGGCTGCGCGAGCTTTCCGATCGCGCGATCGGTTTCGCGCGGGAAGTGGCGAGCCGCAGCGACAACGAGGCCGAGGCGCGCCGCGCCACCAGCCTTCTGTACCATGTCGCCAGCGCCGTCGTGCTGGCCTGGGAAGGCGGTCGGATTCATGAGATGCGCGGCGATGCGCGAAGGCTGCTGCTGTCGCGCCTGGTGATCGATCACCGGGTCGCCCTGGGCGATCCGTTCCGGCTCACGGAAAATGCGACGCAACGCGCCATCACCGGCCACCTGCTCGGCGAGCGCGATGTCGGCATGGTCGAGGTTGGCGAATTGCTTTCGGCGGCGTAGGCTTCACACCTCTCCCGTAGGGAGAGGTCGGACCGCGCTTGCGATCCGGGTGAGGGGTTACGGCCAAACGATAGGGCGTAACCCCTCACCCCAACCCTCGCCCTCCGGGAGAGGGGGCGCGCCGACGATTTGTTGAATGCACAAGATAAACAAAAGAGGAAACACCGATGAAGGCCGCCGTCCTGCACGAAGTCAACAAGCCGCTGGTGATCGAGGATGTCAGCGTGCCGAACCCCGGTCCGCGTGAAGTGTTGATCCGCACCCGCGTCGCCGGCCTCTGTCATTCCGATCTGCATTTCATGGAGGGGCTGTATCCGCATCCGCTGCCGGCGGTGCTCGGTCATGAATCCGCAGGCGTGGTCGAAAAGGTCGGCTCTGACGTCAACTACGTAAAACCCGGCGATCATGTCGTGACGTGCCTGTCGGTGTTCTGCGGCACTTGCGACAACTGCACCACCGGCCGCACCGTGCTGTGTACCGATACGACCGTAAAAATGCTGCCCGGCCAATCCAACCGGCTGTCATGGGCGCGTTCGGAAAAGCTCAACCAGTTTCTCAATCTGTCGTCGTTCGCCGAGCAGATGCTGGTGCACGAGAACGCCATCGTCAAAATCCGCAAGGACATGCCGCTGGAGCTGGCGGCGCTGATCGGCTGCGGCGTCATCACCGGCTACGGCGCGGTGGTGAACACCGCCGGCGTCAAGGCCGGCGAGACCGTGGTGGTGATCGGCTGCGGCGGCGTCGGCATGGCCGCGATCAACGGCGCCGAGATCGCCGGCGCCGGCCGCATCATCGCGGTCGATACCAATCCTGCAAAACTGCAACTCGCGACCAAACTCGGCGCCACCGACATCGTCGATCCCAAAAACGGCGACGTGGTGCAGCAGGTGCGCGACCTCACCAATGGCGGCGTGAATTATTCGTTCGAGGTGCTGGGCCGCAAGGAGACCGCGGAGCAGGCGTTCGCGATGCTGGCGCCCGGCGGCACCGCGACCATCGTCGGCATGATCCCGTTCGGCCAGAAGATCGAACTGCACGGTTTTGACTTCCTGCGCGAGCGCAAGATCCAGGGCTCGTCGATGGGCTCGAATCATTTCCGCGTCGACATGCCGCGGCTGGTCGAATTCTACATGCGCGGCAAGCTGCATCTGGAAGACTGGATCTCCGCCAAACTGAAACTGTCGGAGATCAACGAGGGCTTTGCCGCCATGAAGGCCGGCAAGACCGTACGCAGCGTGATCATGTTCGATGCGTGAATTCTAATCGTCGTCTCGGCTCGAGGCCGGGACGACGATCCCACTACCTCGCCACATGCGCGGACACCGCCAGCCACTTGCCGTCCTGCTTCGCCCAGCAATCGGTGTAGGCGCCGTGGGCCTTGAGCCCGTCCGCGGTGGTGTAGCTGGTGCGGCCATGGATGATGGCGAAATCGCCGAGGATGCGGATTTTGACGTCGTCGGCGATCAGATTTTTGATCGCTGTGGGCACGGCGGTCTGCTTGAGAAAGGCCGCGCGGTCGACCAGCGATTTGTCCGGATTGGTGCAATAAAAATCCTGCGCCAAAATCTGGTCGAAACGCCTGACATCGCAGTTTTGCACCGAGGCGACGTAGTCGCGGTTGAGCACGGTGAGTTCGTCGAGGTCTTTGTTCATATGATTGCCTCTCATCGCTTTGTTCGTCATTGCGAGGAGCGAAGCGACGAAGCAATCCATTCTTTCCTTGTGACTCTGGATTGCTTCGCTGCGCTCGCAATGACGTTGTGATACCGTCCTTCTTCAGTCATCGAACATCGGCGGTGCGACAAAACCGCCGAATTCGCGCTCGATCAGTTCGGCCAGTTTTAGCGGCGTGCGGTCTTCCAGCCAGGGGCCGACGATCTGCACGCCGACCGGCAATCCCTCCGGCGACAGTCCGAGCGGAATGGCGGTGGCGGGCAGGCCGGGCAGCGTCGCGATGCCGGGCCACGCCAATTGGTCGGGATAGACGTAGGCCTTGCCGTCGATGTCGATGCGACGGGTTTCCTGGTCCTGCGAATGATCGTGCGGATAGGCCGGGGTCGGCATGATCGGACAGATCACGGCGTCGAATTTCCCGAACAATTCGCGCCATTGCGCCCGCAGCCGCGCCCGCCCGCCATCGGCCATCACCCAGTCGCGATGGCTGAGCGCGATGCCGCGCAGGCGCTCGGCGCCGAGACTGATGTCGTCGGGCGAAAGCTTTGCCGCGGCGGCCTGCGCGCCGGCATAGGCCTCGGGCTGGAACGAGCCGGCGAGGAACGACATCAGCAGCCGCATATAGAGCCGCGAGGTAGCGGCGAAGTCGGGCAATAACGGGCTCTGGCGCGTCACGGTGACGCCGCCCTTGCCGAGTTGGCCTGCAAGTTGTTCGATTGCCCCGCGCACCGCTCTGTTGGTCGGCATCACAGGGTCGCTGTCGATCAGCAGCACGCGAAAGCTTTTCAGTTCGTTATGCCGCGATGGCGGCAGCGCCAGCCGATAGCCCTTGCCGGCTTCCAGCGGATCCGGCCCGGCGATGACGTCAAGCAGCAGCGACAGGTCGGCGGCCGAGCGCGCCATCGGCCCGATCACCGCGAGATCGCGGTCGAACGGCAGCGGCGGAAACGGCGGCGGGGTGTGGCCGCGCGACGGCACCAGCGCAAACGTCGGCTTGTGCGCATAGACGCCGCAGTGAAACGCCGGCACGCGCAAGGAGCCGCCGATATCGGAGCCGAGCGACAACGGACCGTAGCCCGCGGCCAGCGCCGCCGACGATCCGCCGGAGGAGCCGCCGGGCGTGCGGCCGAGATCGAACGGGTTGTTGGTGGTGCCGTAGATCTCGTTATAGCTCTGCCAGTCGCCGAGCCCGAGCGGCACGTTGGTCTTGCCGAGGATCACGCCGCCGGCATCCTTGACCCGCGAGATCGACAGCGCATCCTCCGGCGGCACGAAATCCTTCTGCGCCGGAAAACCCCATGTCGTGGGCAAGCCGCCGACATTGTAGGATTCCTTCACCGTCAGGGGGATGCCGAGCAATGGCTTGCTCTCGCCGCGCTTGCGTGCGGCGTCGGCGGCGCGGGCCGCCTCAAGGCCGCGGTCGAAATCGCGCACGCAGATCGCGTTGATCTTGCCGTCATGGCGCTCGATGCGGGCGATGGCGTCCTGTGCCAGTTCGACGGCCGAAACTTGCTTTGCCGCCAGCGCCGCCGACAATTCGGTGGCGCTGCGAAAACTCCATTGCGATTTTGCCAAGGCATTTCTCCCGGATTTTCTGCCTGACGCAATGATGCTCAGTTCCGGCGCCGGCCGCAAGGCGGCCCGCCGGATAGCTTCTATCGGGGAATAACGACTACCCGGGAACGCTTTTATCCGGGCAACATCCGGTGCATGACGCGGTCGCGGTGGACCAACAGGTGGGTCAGGGCCGCCGCCACGTGCAGGCCGATCACCACCAGCAACGACCATTCCATGGCCTGGTGCCAGCCATCGATCATTTTTCCGGCCGCGGGGTTTCCCGCGCTCAGCATCGGCATCGGAGCAAGGAAAAACAATGAAATCGACCAGCCGCGAAACGACGCGAACAGCCAGCCGGTGATCGTGGTCGCGAGCACCAGCGCATACAACAGCCAGTGCATGACTTCCGAGCCCACCCGCTGCCACTTCGGCAGTGAGCTTTCCGGCGGTACCGGATGGGTCAATCGCCAGGCAAAGCGCAGCACGATGAGCACCAGCATCGTGATCCCGATCGAGATGTGCCAGGTCATGGCGTCGCCGGGCTTCATGCCGCGGTGGATGTCGGGCATCAGCCAGCCCAGCGGATATTGCACGACTAGCAGCGCAACGATGAGCCAGTGGAACACCTTGGCGGTGGTCCCGTATTGTAATCGATCTGTCATGATGTCTCTTGAACCGGAGGCGGGACTTTTCTTATGCCAGAAGCGGTGCGGTTTCAGCAAAGGCCACGCTGTTCTGCGGCTAGAAACGCTCTAATTGCGAATACGCGGCGGAAATCATTGCAAGCCCGCAATGATCCCTAGGATGCGCCAATCAGAATACCGACGGCCAGCACGATGGCGCCGCCGAGCACGATCTGGAACACCGCCTGCAGGAACGGCGTATCCATGTAGCGCGAACGGATGAAGGCGATCGCCCACAATTCGAAGAACACGACGACACCGGCAATCGAGGTCGCGATCCAAAATGCGTTCGGCCATGAATCGGGAACCAGATAGGGCATGGAATGGCCGAGGCCACCAATCGCGGTCATGATGCCGCTGGCCGCGCCGCGCAGCCACGGCGAACCGCGCCCGGTCAGCGAACCGTCGTCGGAAAGCGCTTCGGCAAAACCCATGCTGATGCCGGCGCCGATCGAGGCGGCCAATCCGACCAGGAAGGTCTGCGAGTTCTGGTGGGTGGCGAATGCGGCCGCGAACAACGGCGCCAGCGTCGATACCGAGCCGTCCATCAATCCGGCGAGGCCCGGCTGGACATATTGCAGCACGAACATGCGGCGGCGGGTCCTGTCCTCGTCGGCGCGGACGTTCGGGCTGAGAATCTGGTCGGTCAGCTGCGTCGCCAGCTTTTCGTGGCCTTGCTCGGCTTCCGCGAGATCGCCGAGCAGCCGGCGGACGCCGACATCCTCGGCCTGCTCGGCCGCCTTGACATAGAAGCGCTCGGCTTCGAACTCCATGGTCTCGACTTCCTTGCGGATGGTGTCGAGCGACAGGTTCTTGGTCAGCCAGATCGGGCGGCGGCGCAGGAAGCCGCGGACGTTGTCGCGGCGGATCGGCGGCAAATTCGGGCCGAAGCGCTGCTCGTACAACTCGAGAAGGCGGTGGCGATGACCGGTTTCCTCCTCGGCCATTTGCTCGAATAGCTTCGCCGAGTCCGGGTAGCGCCCGGCCAGGTCCTCGGCGAAGGCCATGTAAATGCGGCTGTCTTCCTCTTCCGAGGAGATCGCGACCGCCAGGACCTCGCGTTCGGTCAAATCGGCGAAATTCTTCACGGAACGAGGCTCTTTCTCAATTTAGAATAATTCTAAAATATATAGTATCTTGTTCCAATACGGTCAAACCCAAACGGCGGTCAAAAGGATCGGCCGCTGCGACCGATGGAACCGTTTCAGGGGGACAGCCGTTCGAGTTCCAGTCGTGGGGGACCACCGGGGGGAGCATGGATGGAAAAGGTCAAATACCGTCTCAACGATCCGCGGCTGGCGCCGCGCCGCACCAAACTCGAAATTCCCGGATGGGCCGGCAAGCGCGAACCGCGCGCCGACGGTTCACGGGAACAGGTATGGCACTGCGTTCCGTTTTCGGAAGGCGCGCAATACGGCATCGAGCTGTTCTATCCCTATGACAATGAACTGCATGTCAGCACCAGGGACGGCAAATTGTTTCTGGAAGGGGATTGGGGACCGGCTCCCGACGGCGGCCTGCAGTGGCCGCCGTTTCGAAATTTCGGCGACACTTTCTATACCTACCAGTTGCTGCTCGATCTCAAGGTGCCAAAGGGCATGGCGATCCGGACCGAACCGCATCCGCGGTTCTATACCGATACCACCGGCACCGTGCCGATCGCCGTTCCGGCGCTGGTGCGCAACTGGTGGCCGATGGTGTTCTTTGCGGTGTTCAAGGCGCCGGCCGAGGGAGGCACCCATATTTTCAGGCCGAACGAGCCGTTTGCCCAGATTATTGTGATTCCCGAGGAAGCCCCGTTCGAACTCGAACCGATGAACGAAGAGGAATCCGCTGAACGCGAGCTACAGGCGCGGCGCATCTATGCCAACCGGCCGAATCTCTCGGGCGATACCGAGTGGCTCTCGTCCACCGATACGGTGTTCGACGGCACCTACCGGCACCTCCACCGGGCCGCCAAGGAGAAGGCACGCCAGCCCTGACTTACAACGACAAACAGGACCGAACGGTCCTGCTGTCGTCGTCGCAATGATGCCGCCACCGATCAGTTGTGATGGTGATGATGGTGGTGGTGACGGAAATGATGGTGGTGGTGGTGTGATGATGGTGGTGTCCCATCATCCGGCGGATGACCCGGCGCATGCCATGGTGGTGATGATGATGGTGATGCATTTGCGCGAGTTGGACATTTCCTCTCGCTGAGGCGCCGGGGCCGGATTCATCGACCGCCAGCAGCAGCGTGGCAGCGTTGGGGATCGGTTCCAGCAGGTCGGCGAAGGAATTGGCTTTCAGAACATCCGTCGGCGCCGGGGCCGGAGTGGCTTGCGCGGCGCTGAACGCTCCAAGCGTCGCCATCGCTCCCAAAAGTCCGGCAATTTTCTTCCGCATATTTTCCTCCTCGTTGTGCTTCGGGCGGATTACCCGACACGCGCCAACGCGGGGTTCGGAGAATGGTTCCTGATTTGAAACCGAACTGTCAGACGCCCCGCCCGGCGGCCTGCGCCAGGAATTGCAGCAACAGCCGGCTGACTTCGACGGGCTGCTCCTGCTGCACCCAGTGGCCGGCGCCCTGGATCAAATGGCAGCCGATCATTTTTGTGCAGGCCTTGGTCTGCATCGCCTCGAATACGCCGGCGCGCTGATGGGTGCCCCAATCCTGTTTGCCGGCAATGAAGCAGGAGGGCACGTCGATGGTGCGGCCCGACCAGGTCTGCATTTCCGACACGAATGCGCCTGACGTGCCGCAGCGATACCATTGCAGCCCGCCCTGGAATCCGGTGCGCGAATATTCGCCGCTGTAATAGGAAAGCTCGCGATCGGGCAGCCATTGATTGGCGGCGATCGCTGGTGCGGACGGCATTTCAACGGCGACCGTCTCGGCCATGGTCTTCGCCAGATCCATCACATAATAGGTGGGCAGTTTTGCCAGTTCGGTCGCGGACCACGCTTGCAGCGGATACGGCTTGTTGTCTTTCCAGTCCGCGCTCTTGTGATGGTAATAGGCCCGCAAAAAATCATGCACGCCTTGCGGCGCGCGGTGCATGTCGGCATTGGCCTCGCGCGTCGAATAGTACCATTGGTAATGTTTTCGTGGCCGCGGCAGCGCGGCGAGGTCGCGATGCACGGGGTCTTCGTGCTTCTGTACGGCGGGCGAGTTCGCGGTGTTGAACGGCAGCGCCGGCGGGCCGGCGAACGGCGCGCTCATCATCACGACCGACCGGAACACGTCCGGCCGCACCAGCGCGCACCACGCCGCGACGCCACTGCCGAAATCATGCCCGACCACCGCATCGACGCTGGCGTAGCCGAATGCGGCGACCAGGCCGAGCGCGTCGCGCACCAGATTGAGCATCCGGAACGGGCTGAGGTCGCCGTCATAATCGGCGCTCCAGCCGGTGGTGCGGCCATAGCCGCGCTGGTCCGGCGCGATCACGTGATAGCCGGCCTGCGCCAGATCAGGCATCACCTTGCGCCAGCTATAGGCCAATTCCGGAAAGCCGTGCAGCAGCAGCAGACAAGGCCGGCCGCTTGTTTCGAATCCCGCTTCCAGCACGTGCATGCGCAGGCCGTTGATGCCGTCGACAAAACGCGAACGGATCGCGGACGGAAGCGGGATGTCGGGGAAATTGGTGGCTATGCTCATGGGTGTGTCATTTTCGCTTTTTTCAGGATCGGTGCCGCCGCCCGCAGGAAAGTCGCCGATTTGACAACCCGAAGCGCACAATGACAACAGCGTTTTCAACGGGTTGTTAGGACCTTTGGTTCAACTTGGGCGCCATGGGCGCCTCGAACGGGCCGCCGCCCCGTTTTGAGGACAGCGTCTTGCCATCCAGCCCCAAGATCCAAGGCCGCTATTATCTGGCGATTTTCGTCCTGGCCGCCGCGGTCCTCTCCTACCAGATCCTGGTGACGCGCTTCTTCAGCGTCATGCTGTATTACCATTTCGCGTTCGCGGCGATTTCGCTGGCGATGCTCGGCCTGACCCGCGGCGCGATGGAAGTCTACGGCAAACCGGAGCGTTATTCGCCGGAGCGGGTCGGCGAGGAATTCGCACGCCATGCAACCTGGTTCGCGACCTCGGGCGTGGCCGCGATGGTGGTCTTTCTGTGCTCGCCGCTGCTGGCGCCCGCGCAGTATGTGCCTGTCGCGTTGACGCTGGCGGCATTGGCCTTCGTGGTTCCATTCAGCGAAGGCGGCGTCTGCATCACGCTGCTGCTGACCCGCCTGCCCTATGGCGGCGGGCGGCTCTATGCGGCCGATCTGCTGGGCGCCGCGGTCGGATGCCTCGGCGTGATCTTCGTTTTGCTGGTGATCGATCCCGTCAGCGCGACGCTGTGGCTCGGCGCGTTTGCCGCCGGCGCGGGCTGGATCGTGATCCGCGGCGGCGGCAACGCGCGCAATCTGCGCCTGAGCGGAGCCGTCGCGCTGACGCTGGCCGCGATTGCCCTTGTGCATACCGGGCTCGATCTTTCCGGCAAAACTCATCTCGGCGTGTTCTGGGCCAAGGGCAAGCAGCAGAACGACACGCTGTTCGAGCGCTGGAACACCTATTCCCGCGTCAGGGTGCGACCGCTCGGAGAAACCAGCCCGATCGGCTGGGGACTTGCCCGCACGCCTGCAGGCACGATCGATCAGCATTTTCTCGACATCGACGCGGATGCGGGAACGCCGATCACCCGGTTCGACGGCGATCTCGGCAAGCTCGCTTATCTCAAGGACGACGTCATCAACGCCGCCTATCTGGTGCAGAAGCCGGCCGAGGTGGCTGTGGTCGGCGTCGGCGGCGGCCGCGACATTCTTTCCGCGCTGGTGTTCGGCGCCAGCCGGATCCACGGCATCGAGATCAACCCCGCAATATCGGAAGTGCTGACCGACAAGTTCGCCGATTTTTCCGGCCATCTCGACCGTCAGCCCGGCGTGTCGCTGGTCAATGCCGAAGCCCGCAGCTACATCAACCATTCGACCGATCGCTACGACCTGGTCCAGATTTCGCTGATCGACACCTGGGCCGCGACCGCGGCCGGCGGCCTGACGCTGACCGAAAACCGGTTGTACACCGTCGAGGCGTGGGAAGATTTCTATCGCGCGCTCAAGCCGGGCGGGATGTTGTCGGTGTCGCGCTGGTACAACGGCCAGCAGCCATCCCGACGAGTTCTATCGCCTGGTGGCGATCGCGGCCAAGGCGTTGCAGCATAGGGGCGTGCCATCAGCCGAATTGCCCCGCCATGTCGTCGCGCTGAACGTCGGCGATATCGTCACCGTGATCACCCGCCCGGACGCATTCAGCGATGCCCAGTGGCAGGCGGCGCGCGGCCGGCTCACGGCGCAGGGCTTTAAAATTCTGCTCGCGCCCGATCTCAGCTACGATACCGTCACCTCGACATTGCTGTCGGACAAGGCGGACCAGGCCTTCCTGGATTCGCTGCCGCAAAACATCGCCGCCTCGACCGACGACAACCCGTTCTTCTTCTATACCGCGCGTCTCGGTGACCTCCTGACCAGCGGTGCGTCGGTGTCGACCAACAATAACCAGGCCATCAGCATGACCCGATGGCTGGTGCTGCTGGCGCTCGGCGCCTGCGTCTACTACATCGTGCTGCCGTTCTTCCGCCTGGCGCGGCGCATGCCGTTGTCGAGCCTGGCGCCGCCCGTGACCTATTTTAGTGCGATTGGCATGGGCTTCATGCTGATCGAAATCTCGCAGATGCAGCGCCTGATGGTGTTTCTCGGGCACCCGGTCTACGGGCTGAGCGTCGTGCTGTTCACCATCCTGCTGTTTTCCGGCATCGGCAGCACCACCGTCGGCGCCGATGCGCCGCGGCCGGGCGCGATCGCGGTTCGGGTCGCGGCGTTGCTGGTGACGCTGGCGGCGGCCGGGTTGCTGACCCCGCTGGTGACCCATTGGGCGCGATCGGAAGCCACCGACATCCGCATCCTGGTGTCGGTGCTGTTGCTGGCGCCGCCGGCGTTCTGCATGGGGATGATGTTCCCGCTCGGGCTGGGCATCTGGCGCCGCCATGCCGAGCTGTTGCCGTTCTTCTGGAGCGCCAACGGCATCACCTCGATGCTGGCGTCGGTGCTCGGCATGGCGCTGTCGATTGAATTCGGCATCGCCAGGACGTTTGCGCTGGGTGTTGGCTTCTACGGCATCTGCGCGCTGATGATTGTCAGGAGTCGCCGGCCGGAATCGGCGGACAGCACAGACGTTCAACACGTCGTTGCGCCGGATCTGGTTCCCGGCGCCGAAGCGGTCTTGCCTGTCGACGAAATCGCCTCGACGCGCCGCGTAACGGAGCTGACCTAGCCCACATCTACTGCCCTCATGGTGAGGAGGCGCGTCAGCGCCGTCTCGAACCATGGGCTGCACGCTCGGGCCCATCCTTCGAGACGCGCGCAAGAGCGCGCTCCTCAGGATGAGGGCGACGGCCTAAATCTTCACCGTCGCCTTCGGCCAATATTTGTCGCGCAGATGCCGCTTCACCAGCTTGCCGGTCGGTGTGCGCGGCAGCTCGGCCTCGAAGTCGATGCTCCTAGGGCATTTGATCGGCGACAGATGTTTTCTGCAGAACACCATCAGTTCGGCTTCCAGCGCCTTGCCGGCGCGCGCCATGTCGTGCGGCTGCACCACCGCCTTGACCTCTTCGCCCATCTCCTCGTTCGGCACGCCGAACACCGCGACGTCGGCGACATCAGCGTGGGTGATCAGCACGTCCTCGGTTTCCTGCGGGTAGATGTTCACGCCGCCGGAAATGATCATGTAGGACTTGCGGTCGGTGAGATAGAGAAAGCCCTCGTCGTCGAGATAGCCGACATCGCCGAGCGTCGACCATCCCTTCGCGTTGTAGGCACGCTTGGTCTTGTCGGGATCGTTGTGATAGGAGAACACCGGCGCATCCGCGAAATACACCGTGCCGATCTGCCCGATCGGTGTTTCCGCGTCATTCTCGTCGAGGATCTTTACTTTCCCGACCACCGCGCGGCCGACGGTGCCGCGATGGGTGAGCCATTGCTGCGAGGTCGATACCGTGACGCCGTTGCCCTCGGAGCCCGCGTAATACTCGATCAGGACCGGCCCCCACCATTCGATCATTTTTGCTTTGACGTCGATCGGGCAGGGCGCTGCGGCATGGATCGCGCCCTTGATCGAGGAGACGTCGTAGCGGCTGCGCACCTCCTCCGGCAGCTTCAGCATCCGCACGAACATGGTCGGCACCAGCTGCGACTGGGTAACCCGATGCTTTTCGACCAGCTTCAGAAATTCCTCGGCATCGAAGGATTCCATGATCACCGACGTGCCGCCGAGGACGATCGCCATCATGTTGAAGCGCAAGGGAGCGGCGTGATAGAGCGGCGCCGGCGACAAATAGATGCTGTCGCTGTTCATGCCGCACATGTCGGCGCATAGCAGCCGCAGGAACGGATTGGGCTGCTCGATCGGATTGTTTTCCGACTCCCGCTTGATGCCCTTGGGCCGGCCGGTGGTGCCGGACGAATACAGCATGTCGTAGCCGGCGACCTGGTCCGCGATCGGTGTCACCGGCTGTCTGGCTGCTTCCTTGTCCCAGGAGCGGAAACCGGGCAGTGGCTCGTCGAGCATGAAGAAGGCGGGCTCGTCGGGTTCGCCCTTGAGCAGCCCCTTGATCTGCTCGGCGCATTTCGGCGAGGTGATCACGAGTTTGGCGCCGCAGTCTTTCACGATATAGGCGATCTCGTCCTGGGTCAGGTAACGGCTGATCGCGGTGTAATAGAGCCCGGCACGCTGCGCCGCCCAGCAAATCTCCATGAACGCCAGCCGGTTCTCGATCAGGAACGCGATGTGGTCGCCGGCCTTCAGCCCCAGCGCCCGGAAGAGATGCGCGCCCTGGTTCGACAACTCGTCGAGCTGGCGATAGCTGATCGCCTTGCCGCTCCCCGCCATCTGATAGGCGATCTTGTCGGGTTGCGTGCGGGCGTGGATGGAAGGGTGGGTCATCAGGAATTACTCATTCGCATGCGAGGAGTTGCGTGCCCCGGATGCTGCGCAGCACGCCGCTCTTCGGCGGCGTGGTGCGCTGCTGATCCGGGGTCCACGATGCCGCTGGGTCCCGGCTCTGCGGAGCAGCGTTACCTGACGATGCTCTCGCATCGCTAGGCTGCACCGCGTCCGGGACACGAAGACCTTACAGCCGTTCCACAATCGTCACGTTCGCCATGCCGCCGCCTTCGCACATGGTCTGCAGACCGTAGCGCTTGTTGCGCTGCTTGAGCGCGTTGACCAGGGTCGTCATCAGCTTGGTGCCGCTGCCGCCGAGCGGATGGCCGAGCGCGATGGCGCCGCCATTGACGTTGAGTTTTGCCGGATCCGCGCCGGTGGTCTTCAGCCACGCCGTCGGCACCGAGGCGAAGGCCTCGTTGACCTCGTACAGGTCGATGTCGTCGATCGACATGCCCGCTTTCTTCAGCGCGCGTTCGGTGGCCGGCAGCGGCGCTTCCAGCATGATCACGGGGTCGCCGCCGATCATGGTCATGTGATGGATCCGCGCCATCGGCTTGATGCCGAGCGATTTCAGGCCCTTTTCGTTGACCACCATCACGCCCGAGGCGCCGTCGCAGATCTGGCTGGCGCTGGCGGCGGTGAGCTTGCCGTTCTCCGCGATCAGCTTGACGTTGCGGATGCCGTCGAGGCTGGCGTCGAAACGGATGCCTTCGTCGATATGGTGGGTATCGGTCGAGCCATCGGCGCGGGTGATCTGCAGCGGGATGATCTCGTCCTTGAATTTGCCGGCCTGGGTCGCCGCGATCGCGCGCTGGTGGCTCTCGAAAGCATAGCGGTCGAGATCGTCTTTGGAGAGGCCGTATTTCTCCGCCATCATCTCGGCGCCGGTGAACTGGCTGAACTGGATGTTCGGATAGCGCTTCTCGATGTTCGGGCTTTTGTAATGCCCAAAACCGTTCTTGGCGGGCAGCGACGAGGCAAGCCCCATCGGCACCCGCGTCATCGCTTCCACGCCGGCGGCGATCACGATGTCCATGCTGCCGGACATCACCGCCTGCGCCGCGAAATGCAGCGCCTGCTGCGACGATCCGCACTGCCGGTCGACCGAGGTGCCGGGCACGCTTTCCGGCAGTTTTGACGCCATGATGGCGTTGCGCGCGATGTTGTTGGATTGCTCGCCGGCCTGCATCACGCAGCCCATGATGACGTCTTCGATCTGGGCGGGATCGGCGCCGGTGCGCTCGACCAGCGAGTCCAGCACGGAGGCGGCGAGATCGGCCGGATGCCAGCCGGCGAGACGGCCTCCCTTGCGGCCACCGGCGGTGCGTGCGGCGGCGACGATATAAGCCTCGGCCATCTCTGTTCTCCCTGATTGTTTTGAAGTGGGGTTGATTGGATTGGGCCGGATTAAAAGCGGGGCCGGCGATTTAGTCAATCAATCAATTAACTCTTGAGTGCGGGTCGAGCTTCGGCTTATCTGCGCGCGGATTTAGCGACAGGCGGATGATGGC
The DNA here is from genome assembly GCA_963699465.1 of uncultured Alphaproteobacteria bacterium. Taxonomy (GTDB): domain Bacteria; phylum Pseudomonadota; class Alphaproteobacteria; order Rhizobiales; family Xanthobacteraceae; genus Bradyrhizobium. Next base: position 162,639 of record CAVOTZ010000003.1, on the reverse strand, counting down.
GTCACAGTTGAATACCGGCGTACCGGCAAATCGGCTTCCCGCGGGAAAGAATTCCACGGCGGAGAAGTTGCTGTTTGCGGCCAGCGCCTTGATGATCGAGCGTTCCTCGATCGAGGTATCGCTGAGCGACATCGCGCAAAAATCCGGCGTCAATGCCGCCCTGGTGAAATATCATTTCGGCAACAAGGATGGCCTGCTGCTGGCGCTGTTGGCGCGCGATGCGGCGACCGAAATGTCGAACCTCGAATATCTGCTGTCGCAGCCGATCACGCCGACGGCCAAACTCAAGCTGCACATCGCCGGCATCATCCGGGCCTATCACCGTTTCCCCTATATGAACCGGCTGATCCATTATCTGCTGCACGAGACCAGCGCCGAGGCAGCCGATGAAGTGTCAAAATTCTTTGTCGCGCCGCTGCTTGGATTTCCATCGCCGCCTCCTGGCGCAGGGCATCAAGGCCGGCGAGTTCCGCAATATCGATCCGGTGCTGTTCTACACCAGCCTGATCGGCGCCTGCGATCATTTGTTTTTCGGACGGCATGCGATGTCGCGCGCCAGCGGCGTCGGTCCCGTCACCGACGAAGTGTGCCGGCAATACATTCGCCATATGGAAGCGCTGATTTGCGGGGGAATACTGAGAGAAGAGGCGAATAGGGAGTAGCGAATGGCGAATGGCGAGTAGCGAATAGGGAACAGAAATCGGGAGCGTCTTTCTCCCCTATTCGCCACTCGCCATTCGCCATTCGCCATTTCAACAAAAAACATCCAGGGAAGGACCCAAAGCATGCAACTAAAAGACATCGCCGTTGTCATCACCGGCGGAGGCTCCGGCCTCGGCGCCGCCACCGCGCGCGCCATGGCCGCCAAGGGCGCAAAAATCGGCGTGCTCGACCAGAGCAAGGAAAACGCCGAAAAGGTCGCGGCGGAAGTCAAGGGCGTCGCCCTGCATGCCGATGTCACCGACGAGGAGCAGGTCAAGGCGGCGCTGGCCAAGGCCGAAGCCGCCCATGGCGTTGCCCGCGTGCTGATGAACTGCGCCGGCATCGGCGGCTCGCAGCGCATCGTCGGCAAGGACGGCGTCTATCCGCTGGCCAAATTCGTCCGCATCATCAATGTCAACCTGATCGGCACTTTTAATGTGATGCGGCTGTTCGCCGAGCGGCTTGCTACCGCAGCACCCGTTGGCGAGGAGCGCGGCGTCGTGATCAACACCGCGAGCGTCGCCGCCTATGAAGGCCAGATCGGCCAGATCGCCTATTCGGCCTCGAAGGGCGGCGTGGTCGGCATGACCTTGCCGGCGGCGCGCGATTTCGCCAGCCTGAAAATCCGCGTCAACACCATCGCGCCCGGCCTGTTCCTGACGCCGCTGTTGATGGGGTTGAACGAGGAGGCTCGCAAGAGCCTCGGCGCGCAGGTGCCGCATCCGGCGCGGCTCGGCGACGCCTCGGAGTACGGCAATCTGGCGGTGCATATCGTCGAGAACCCGATGCTGAACGGCGAAACCATCCGCCTCGACGGCGCCATCCGCATGGCGCCGAGATAGTTATAGCGATGGACCCCGGATCAGCAGCGCACCACGCCGCAAAGAGCGGCGCGCTGCGCAGCATCCGGGGAACGTGTCCCGGACGCGGTGCAGCGTTCTTCACGGTGCACCGCAGAGCCGGGACCCACCCAAGAAGGGAGCGCTGAGTGACCGCATCGCTGCTGATCGAACACCATGACGGGGTCGACCGGGTGACGCTCAATCGCCCGCAAAACCTCAATGCGCTCGATCCTGATCTGATCGATGCGCTCAATGATTATTTTCAGGGCTTGCAGCGCGACCGTTCGACCCGGGTGGTGGTGCTGAAGGGCGCCGGCGCGAATTTTTGCGCGGGGCTCGATCTCAAGCATGCGATGCAGCGGCGCGCCGGGCAGCAGGAGCCGCCTGGCGTCACGGAATCGCTCGGATTCGCAGCGCCGGATCGCCGATATCGTGATGCTGATGCGGCGTTGCCCGCAGCCGATCATCGCGCTGGTGCAAGGCGCGGCGGCCGGCGGCGGTTTTGCGCTGGCGCTCGCGGCCGACATCCGCATCGCGACAAAATCCATGCGAATGAACTGCGCGTTTCTGAAGCTCGGGCTGGGCGGTTGCGACATCGGAACCAGTTATTTCCTGCCGCGCCTGATCGGCGTGTCGGTGGCCTCCGAACTGATCCTGACCGGCCGCTTTATCAACGCCGAACGCGCGCTTGCCGTTGGCCTCGTCTCCGAAGTGGTCGAGGAAGACGGGCTCGACGCCGCGGTCGGGCCTTATCTGGACGCCATGATGACGGCCTCGCCGGTGGGTTTGCGGCTGTCCAAGGAATGCCTCAACATGAGCGTCGATGCCGGCTCGATCGAGGCCGTGATCGCGATGGAAGACCGCAATCAGGTGCTGTGCAGCCGCTCGGAAGATTTTAACGAGGGCGTCAGGGCCTTTCTCGAAAAACGAAAGCCTGTCTATATCAGGCGATAAGACGAAAAGTCCGCCAAGGACCAGAATTCCGGGAGACGCAATATGAGTGGGAACGCGGCCGCGGTGATGACCAAACCGGCCTTTCGCAAGATCGAATGGCTGAAGCGCGACATCGCGGTCGAGCGGCGGCCCGACGGCGTGATCGTGCTGCAATCGCGGATTCCGCTGAAACCTTACGAAAAATGCATCCCGGGCTCGCTGGCGAAATGGGCCGAGCAGGAGCCCGAGCGCGTCTGGCTGGCGCAACGCGCCGGGCCCGAGCGGCAATGGCGCAAGCTGTCCTACGGCGAAGCCAAGCGCACCGTGGATGCGCTGACGCAGGGCCTGCTGAACCTGAAGCTCGAGCCCGGCCGCCCGGTCGCGATCCTCTCGGGCAATTCGATCGAGCACGCGCTGATGACGATGGCCGCGATGCAGGCGCGGTTTCCGGCCGCCCCGGTGTCGCCGGCCTATTCGCTGATGAGCCAGGATCACGTCAAACTGAAATATCTGTTCGACCTGATCAAGCCGCAGCTGGTGATGGTGCAGGACGGCCCGGCGTTCGAGAAGGCGCTGAAGGCGCTCGACCTCACCGGCGTCACCATCGTGCATGTCGCGCGGCCCTGCGACGGCATCGAGAGCATCGCCTTTGCCGACCTGGCGGCGACGCCGGTGACCAAAGACGTCGAGGCGTCGATCGCGGCGATCACGCCGGATACCGTTGGCAAATTGCTGTTCACCTCGGGCTCGACCGGGATGCCCAAGGCCGTCATCAACACGCAGCGGATGATGTGCGCCAATGCGGCGATGATGATGCAGGTCCGGCCGCGCGATCCCAACGCGCCGCAAGCGACCTATCTGGACTGGATGCCGTGGAATCACACCATGGGCGGCAACGCGCTGTTCAATCCGGTGCTGACCGAAGGCGGCACGCTCTACATCGATGATGGCCGTCCGATGCCGGGCATGATCGAGGAGACGCTGCGCAATCTGCGGCGAGGTGTCGCCGACCTATTACGCCAATGTGCCGGCGGGTTATGCCGCGCTCGCCGCCGCGATGGAAAAAGACGACGCGCTGTGCCGCAGTTTTTTCAAGAATTTGGGCTTGATGGCCTATGGCGGCGCGCGGCTGCCCGACGATCTCTATGACCGGATGCAGGCGCTCGCGGTGCGCGCCACCGGCGAACGGCTGGTGTTCTATACCGGCTGGGGTTCGACCGAGACCGCGCCGACCGCGACCGGAACCTATTGGGACACCGAACGGGTCGGCCTGATCGGGCTGCCGTTTCCCGGCGTCGAACTGAAGATGGTGCCGGTTGGTTCAAAGTATGAATTGCGGCTGCGCGGCATCAACGTCACGCCGGGCTATTTCGGCCGGCCCGACCTCACCGCTGCGATGTTCGACGAGGAAGGCTTTTACTGCATCGGCGATGCCGGAATGTTCGTCGACCCGGATGATCCCGTGCAGGGCATCATCTTCGCCGGCCGCGTGGTGGAGGACTTCAAGCTCACCACCGGCACCTTCGTCCATGTCGGCTCGCTGCGCACCGATGCGATCGCCGCCGCCTCGCCTGTGGTGCAGGACGCGCTTGTCGCGGGGCAGGATCGCCCGTTCGTCGGGCTGTTGGCGTGGCCCAATCTGCACGCCTGCCGCCAGATAGCAGGCAATCCCGAGGCCAGTTATGAGGATGTCGTGCGGCATCCGGAAGTGCTGGCTTGCCTGAAGCAGGGCCTGCAGGCGCACAACAAATCTTCGACCGGCGCCAGCAGCATGCGGATCGCGCGCGCGATGCTGATGGTCGAGCCGGCCTCGATCGACGGCAACGAACTCACCGACAAGGGCTACATCAACCAGCGCGCCGGCCTCGAACGCCGCGCGGCTTTGGTTGAGCGGTTGTATGCCGAGCGGCCGGATGCAGAGGTGATTATTCTGAACTGATCGCAGATCGTAGGATGGGTAGAGCGCAGCGAAACCCATCAGCCACAAACCAAACATTGATGGGTATCGCTTCGCTCCACCCATCCTACGAAGAAGAGTAACACGCCATGAATTTCGATTTCTCCGACGACCAGAAGCAATTGCGCGACGAGGCGCGGAAATTCCTTGCCGAGAAATGCCCGCCGAAGGCGGTGCGTACCGTGCTCGACGGCAAGGAGCCGTATGACCGGAGCTTATGGAAGGGGCTCGCCGAGATGGGCTTTCTCGGCGTCGCGATTCCGGAAGAGTTCGGCGGCGCGGGCGCGGGACATCTGGAGCTCTGCGTCGTCGCCGAGGAAATGGGCCGCGCGCTGGCGCCGGTGCCGTTTTCGTCGACGGTGTATCTGGCCGCCGAAGCGATCTTGTTGGCCGGAAGCGATGCGCAGAAGCGCAAATGGCTGCCCATGATCGCCGCGGGAGAAGCGATCGGCACGCTGGCGCTGTTCGAGGGCAAGGGCAATCCGTCGCCGCAGAATGTAAAGCTCGCGGCGTCCGGCGGCAGCCTCAACGGCGTCAAGAAGCCGGTGCCGGACGGCGCCATCGCCGATTTTGCCATTGTCGCGGCGCGCACCGGCTCGAGCGGACGCGATGCCGATATCTCGCTGTTCCTGGTCGACATGAAAGCCGGCGGCGTCGAGGCCAGGAATCTGACCAACCTCGATCCGTCGCGCGGCCAGGCCGAGCTGACCTTCAAGAACTGCAAGGCCGAGCCGCTCGGCGCGGCCGGCGAGGGCTGGAGCATTCTGTCGCAGGTGCTGGATCACGCCGCGGTGCTGATGGCGTTCGAGCAGGTCGGCGGCGCCGACCGCGCGCTGGAAATGGGCCGCGACTATGCGCTCGACCGTATCGCCTTCGGCCGTCCGATCGGTTCGTTCCAGGCGGTCAAACACATGCTCGCCGACATGTATGTCTCGGCGACCCTGGCGCGCTCCAACTGCTATTACGGCGCCTGGGCACTGTCGACCAATGCTGGCGAATTGCCGGAAGCGGCCGCTGCGGCGCGGATCAGCGCGACGCAGGCATTCCAGCACTGCGCCAAGAACAACATCCAGGTCCATGGCGGCATGGGTTTTACCTGGGAGTTCGACTGCCACATGTACTATCGCCGCGCCAACGCCACCGCATTGGGTCTCGGCAGCCTGTCGTACTGGGAAGACGCGCTGATCGAGCGCATGCGCAAGAAGAACGCGGCGTAGGAGTGATGACCGTAGGATGGGTAGAGCGAAGCGAAACCCATCACCGTCATTGCGAGCGAAGCGAAGCAATCCAGAGCAACAAGAAAAGACTGGATTGCTTCGTCGCAGGAGCTCCTCGCAATGACGAACGAGACGCTTGATGAAATTGGTGGGTTACGCCTTCGGCTAACCCACCCCTACGACGAAAGAGCCGCCATGAACTTCGACGACACCCCGCAGGAAGCCGCGTTCCGCGCCGAGGCCAAAGCCTGGATCGCGGCGAACGCGCCGAAGCAATATGAGGAGGAGCTGCGCAAATCCTCGCTCGGCCGCAGCGGGCTGAAGGGCGCCAACATCCTCGAAGTGGCAAAAGCCTGGCAGAAGAAAAAGGCCGATGCCGGCTGGGCCTGCCTGCATTGGCCGAAGGAATATGGCGGCCGCGGCTCTTCGCCGATCGAGCGTGTGATCTGGCAGCAGGAAGAGGGTCCGTTCGGCAAGCTCAGCGGCATGTTCATCATCGGCCACGGCATGTGCGGCCCGACCATGATGGCGTTCGCCGGCGAGGAGCAGAAGCGCGAATATCTGCCGCCGCTGGCGTCGGGCGAAAAGATCTGGTGCCAGTTGTTTTCCGAGCCGGCGGGCGGCTCCGACGTCGCGGGTCTGCGCACGCGGGCCGAGAAGAGCGGCAGCGACTGGATTGTCAACGGCCAGAAGATCTGGACTTCAGGCGCGCATTATTCCGACTACGGCATCCTGTTGACCCGCACCGATCCCAACGTGCCCAAGCACAAGGGCCTCACGATGTTCTTCCTCGACATGAAGAGCAAAGGCGTCGAAGTGCGGCCGATCAAGCAGGCCAGCGGCCAATCGGACTTCAATGAGGTTTATTTCACCGACGTGAAAATTCCGGACGCGCAGCGGCTCGGCGAGGTCAATGACGGCTGGAACGTGTCGCTGACCACGCTGATGAACGAGCGCAGTGCGATCGGCGCCGGGGTTTCCACCGGCTTTCCGGAACTGTTCGAGTTCTGCAGCAATCTGATGCTGGAAGATGGACCCGCGATCGACGATCCCGCCGTGCGTTCAAAACTCGCGAATTGGGCGGTGAAGGCCAGCGGCCTGAAGTACACCAGCATGCGGGCGATCTCGGCGCTGTCCAGGGGCGAGCGCCCGGGTCCGGAAAATTCCATCGGCAAGCTGGTGGCGGGTTCGATGGTGCAGGACGTCGCGGCCTACGCGCTGGATTTGCAGGGCGCCGCCGGTGTGCTCAGCGGCCCCGAGGATGCGGAAGTCGCCGGCAAATTCCAGGCGATGCTGCTGCGCGCGCCCGGCACCCGGGTCGAAGGCGGCACCGACGAGATCATGCGCAACATCATTGCCGAGCGCGTGCTTGGCCTGCCCGGCGATATCAGGGTCGACAAGGACGTGCCGTTCAACAAGATACCAACCAAGGGAAGAAGTTAAGAAGACCTCATCCTGAGGAGACGCGCGAAGCGCGGCGTCTCGAAGGATGTGCCACACAGCTCATGGTTCGAGACGGCGCAAGGGCGCCTCCTCACCATGAGGACCGAGTAGCGAGTTTAACTCAAGAGGTTCGCCATGAATTTCGATGACACCCCGCAGGAAGCCGAGTTTCGCAGCCTCGCGCGAAAATGGGTCGAGGCCCATGCGCCCAAGGAGCTGGAGGCGGAACTGTCAAAGTCCTCGCTCGGCCGCATTCGGCTGCAGAACCAGGATATCGTCGAGGTCGGCAAGGCCTGGCAGAAGAAGAAGGCCGAGGGCGGCTGGGCCTGCCTGCACTGGCCAAAGGAGTATGGCGGCCGCGGCGCCACCCCAATCGAAAAGGTGATCTGGCAGCAGGAAGAGGGCGTCTACGGCAAGCTGACGCAGCCGTTCCAGATCGGCGAGGGCATGTGCGGGCCGACCGTGATGGCGTTCGGCAGCGAGGACGCCAAGCGGCGCTACTTGCCAAAACTCGCTTCCGGCGAGGAAATCTGGTGCCAGTTATTTTCCGAGCCCGCAGGCGGTTCCGACGTCGCGGGCCTGCGCACCCGTGCCGAGAAGCAGGGCGACAACTGGATCGTCAACGGCCAGAAGATCTGGACCTCGGGCGCGCATTATTCCGACTATGGCCTCCTGATTACCCGCACCGATCCCAATGTGCCCAAGCACAAGGGGCTGACCATGTTCTTCCTCGACATGAAGAGCAAAGGCGTCGAGATCAGGCCGATCAAGCAGGCCAACGGCATGCAGGAATTCAACGAGGTCTACTTTACGGACGTCGTGATCCCCGACTCGCAGAGGCTAGGCGCGGTCGGCGACGGCTGGAACGTGTCGCTGACCACGCTGATGAACGAGCGGATGTCGATCGGCGCGCGGCTTGCGACCGGCTTTCCGGAAATGTTCGAGTTCTGCTCCAGCCTGATGACCGAGGACGGCCCCGCGATCGACGACCGCGCGACGCGCTCGAAGCTGGCGAGCTGGGCGGTGAAGGCCAGCGGCTTAAAGTACACCAGCTACCGCGCGATCTCGGCGCTCTCAAAGGGCGAACGCCCGGGCCCGGAAAACTCGATCGGCAAGCTGGTCGCGGGCACGATGCTGCAGGACATCGCGACCTACGCGATGGATTTGGAAGGCGCGGCCGGCGTGTTCACGGGAGCTGCGGAAGAAGAAGCCGCACGGCCAGTTCCAGCAAATGCTGCTCAGTTCGCCGTCGATGCGGATCGCCGGCGGCACCGACGAGATCCTGCGCAACATCATCGCCGAGCGCGTGTTGGGTCTGCCCGGCGACATCCGCGTCGACAAGGACGTGCCGTTCAACAAGATCCCGACCAGGGGAAGGTAGACCCGTGTCCCGGGCGCGGTGCAGCGTGTAACGCTGCTCCGCAGAACCGGGACCCACCCACGCGGCTGGACCCCGGATCTGCAGCGCACCGCAAGAGCGCTGCGCCGCATCCGGGGAACGAACTCAGAAGGCGTTTGTATGATGGATAGCAACACGATGCCAAAACCCCGCTACGCGACCGCCGACCGCATCGGCGTGCTCGAAGAATTGCTCGGCGAACGCTATTCGGTGCGCGCGTTCCTGCCGCGAGCCAGTGCCGCGCGAAACCATCGAGCATGTGCTGCGGGTGGCGCAACGCACCGCGTCGTGGTGCAACAGCCAGCCCTGGCAGGTGCTGATCGCGAGCGGCGCGGCCAAGGAGCGTTTTCGCGAGACGATCTATCGCACGGTGCTGCTTCTGGCGCGCCGGAAGACGGCGACTTTCCGTTCCCGCGCGAATATCTCGGCGTCTATCTCGAGCGCCGCCGCGAAAGCGGCTTTCAGCTCTACAACACGCTCGGCATCGCCCGCGGCGACAAGGCGGCCTACGCGAAGCAGGCGCTGGAGAACTACAATTTCTTCGGTGCGCCGCACGTCGCCATCATCCATACCGACGAGGCGCTCGGCGTCTACGGCGCGATCGATTGCGGCGCCTATGTCGGCAATTTCATGCTGGCCGCGCAAGCGCTCGGGCTCGGCACCATTCCGCAGGCGGCGCTGGCCCGGCAGTCCGGCCTGATCCGAAAGCACTTCAATCTCGCGCCCGATCGCCGCGTGGTCTGCGGCATCTCGTTCGGCTTCGCCGACAACGCCCACAAGGTCAACAGCTACCGCACGTCAAGCGCGAGCGTCGCGGATACCGCGACGTTCGTGGAGGAGTAGGGCGACGCGGCAGCCCCGTGCTATTTCCGCTCGGAAGACCAGGGGAAATTGACGAAATCCGCACGGCTGTCGAAACATATGTTGCCGTACATCTTGAGATATGACGCGCGAAGCGCCGGATCCTTGTAGACGGATCCTGGATCGGCGACATCGGCCTCGTAGCGGGCGATGTTCTGCAGCGTCAATGCCCGCGGCAGGATGTCCATGGCCTGCGGGATGCTTTTGCCTTCGAGCCAGTCGGCCGCGTGCTGCCCCATCGCGTAGGCGAAGATTGGCGACGCGAGGCTGACGCTCGCCTTGTAGGGGCCGCCGGACTTGATTTCGGCGACCGCGGCGGGTTCGCCGTCGATGCCGCCGAGGAATTGATCCGGCCGCGCCTTGCCGGCCTCGCGAAGGGCGGCGAGTGCACCGAGCACCACCGTATCGGCGCCGAGCACCACGTCGATATCGGGCTCGGCCAGCAGGACGGTGCGCATCGTTGCGGCACCTCCAGCCTCGTCGACGGTAAGCGGAGAGATATCGGCCACGATGGTGACGCCTGGAATATCCTTCAGCGAATCCCGTATCGCGGCGAAACGCGGCGCGAGAAACTGCAATTGATCGTGCGTCAGCAGCACGACTTTCGCCTTGCCCTTGAGGTGGGTCTTGATATAGGTCGCCGCTTCGTCGCCAAGCACCTTGCCGGTCAAGTATTGCGGCGCGTTCAAAAGCGACGTCGCCGGCGGCGGGACGATCGCCCCGACATAGGCGCCGGACCAGATCGCCTGCTTGATCGCGAGGCTGATGGACTGCGAGTCGACGGGAGAAATCACCAGCGCGCCACCGCTCGAGTTCACGAAGTCGCGCACCTGTGCCGTCATCACGGCGGGGTCGTTGTTGGCCTGATCGATCTCGTAGGTCAGCCCGCGATCCTTGGCTGCGAGTTCGAGACCTCGAGCAACGCCTTGCATGAACTTTCGCCCGTTGTCCTGCGCGAAAGTGAGCGACTTATGAAGACCGGCCGGGCGCGAACAGTCCGGCGCGCCCGGATTGAACGGCGGGAACACCACCGGTCTGGTGATGCCCGGCGGCCCTTCCTGCGTGATCCCGGTTTGGGCCGTTCCCGTCGACAGCGCGACAACAACCGCAACGACACCGAGGCCTTGGCTCAATCGGCCGTTTCTCACGTTACCATTCTCCGACTTCGACCGGGGACGGAAAGGCCAGGCGCGCGCCGGTGCCGGGATGTCGTGCGAAATATTCCACTTCGGCGCCGATGGTTCGCGCCATCGCGCTGACGATCCGCGTCCCGAGTCCAGAGCCCTTGGGCGAACCCTCCACGCCACGTCCGACGCCGTCATCCTCGACCACGAGTTCGGCGCGACCCCCGGAAAGCCGTTTCAAATGAACGCGAACCTCGCCGGCACGATCCGGGTAGGCGTATTTGAAGGCATTGGTGACCCACTCGGTCACGATCACCCCGAGGTTGACGCTCAAATCCGGCTTCAATCTCAGCGGCTCCAGATCGTAGCGCAGCGAGGCGCCGTGGCCCTCGTTACGCATCGACGTCTCGACATTGCCGAGGAGTCCGAAAAGATACTGTTCGAGATCGACGAACCGCGCATCGCCCGAGCTGTACAGCGACTTGTGCACGGCCGATATCGCATCGATCCGCCCTTGCGTTTCGCTGAGGGCGTCCTTTGCGGCCTTGTCCGTGATCCCGTTGGACTGCAGGCGCACCAGCGCGGCCACCATCGAAAGGCTGTTTGCCACGCGGTGATTGACTTCGGCCAGCAACACCTCGGCCTTGTCGCGCGCGGCGATCAGATCTGCGGTTCGGCTCCTGACGCGCTGTTCAAGTGAAGCGTTCAAGACCTGGACTTCGTCGCGGGTTTGGCCAATCTCGCGCGCGTACTGGAAAATCGTGATGGTGACACCGCCGACGACCATGATGATGATCAATCCGCCGATCACCGAGACCCAGCGCAGCCAGCTCGCGTTGCGGCGCTGTTCGACGATTCCGGTCGTCAGCCGCTCATCGGATATCCGGATGATGCTCGAAAGAAAGACGTTGGCCTCGTCCATCAGTGCCTTGCCGCGGTTGCTGCGGAACAAAGCGAGCGCATCGGCATCGTGAAGATCGCCTTTTAAAGCGATGGTGCGGTCCATTTCGTCGAACTTTTCGCCAATCACGTCCGTCAATCGCTTGATCATGCGGTCGTTTTGCGATGAAGGCGCAAGCGAGGCCTTCAATCGTTCGAACTGGGCCTGGGCCTGCGTCTTGGCGTTGCCGTAAGGTGCGAGATAGATTTCGTTGCCGCTGACCAAAAAGCCGCGCTGGCTGGACTCGGCGCTTTGCAAGGCGCTGCGCAACTCGACGGCCGATATCCGGCTGTCCCGCACCCGGGCGGCCTCGTCGACGTATCGTTGTGCGTTTTCGCCGAGCCAGATCGTCATGCCGACGATGGCAAGCAACGCCAGGAAGCCGACCAGAAGCAGCGAGATCGTCGAGTTGATGACAAAACGGCTGGATATGGGCATACGCGGCTGAAACTTCTCGCGGGCACCAGCCCGTTGCCATCATTGTAGCAGAAAAGAGCTTCTCCCAGCATCCTTTAAGTTAAATTGGTCAAGTGGTTAACCCCCCACCCTTGCGCGGTCGAGAAGGGGAATCACCGGGAATGCCGCGCCCGATCAAATCCGGTCGGCATGCTTCATGCAACAGACGGGCACGCCGCCTTTCGATACGCACGCCTCGATGGCGGCGGTTCGGGCTTGTCCAAGGGTTGTTCCGCGGCCAATTCCGGTCGCGCCGGTGATCGGACAATGAGACCTTACAACGATCGTTCCCGATGCGGCGTAAGCGCCATCTGACGCAATCAAAAGGCACAGCAGGGTAAGTGCAACTCGAATCGGGTTTTGCATGGATCAGCATTCCTTCGGTTCATCGGTGGCGGTTGCTTTTTATGACATAAAAATCCGGAATGACATCAACCGAAGGGTGATTTCGCCAGCATATCGGACCCAGGTTTCGGACTTTTCTGAGCTGACGGGCGGTGGAGCTGGCCTCTCTGTCCGGGACTTCGCCGGTTGCGCGAGCAAAGGTTCTAAAACGGCAAGCACAGCGCTGCCGCGCCACCTTCTTCCACAAGGAGAAGGGAAGGGACTCAAAACCGCGGCGGGCGTTTTTCGGCGAACGCCTTGATGCCTTCCTTGATCTCGGCGCCGCGCATGCTGTCGCGAGCGCGGCGGTCGGCGGCTTCCTCGTCGAGTTGGCCGCGGGCGAATTCGTTGATGGTGCGCTTCATGCCGCGCATCGCGGCAGGGGCGTTGCCGGCGAGAATCGCCGCGAGTTTTTCCACTTCTTCGTCGAGGTCCTCGAGCGAGAACACAGTTGCGGTGAGATAGCCGATCCGCAGCATTTCCGCGGCGTTGATCTTCTGCGCGGTCAGGAACAGCTTCTTGGCGTTGTTGACGCCGAGCCGCGACACATAGCGGGCGATGCCGCTCTTGTAATAATGCAGCCCGAGCCGCGCCGCCGGCATGAACATCTCGCAACTGTCGAGGCCGATGCGGAAATCGCAGGCCAGCGCCAGATCGGTCGAGCCGCCATAGACGCCGCCATTGAGCCGGCAGATGGTGGGAACGCCGAGATCCTCGAGCCGGTTGACGACGACCTCGAACGCCGAGCCGGCGCTGTTCTGTTCGATCGTGCTGGTGGCGCGCTCGGCCACCGAATTGAGATCGTAGCCGGCGCTGAAGGCGCGGCCGGTGCCGGTCAAGACCAGCACCCGGATCGCGGGATCGGCCTCGATGCGGTCGAACAGTTTCAGCAATGCCTCGAGGTCGTCGGGCTGCAGCCGGTTCAGATGCTTTGGCCGGTTGAGGCGGATGGTGGCGCGCGCGCCGTCGAGTTCGAGGACCGGCGTAGAGGCGGTCTCGGCGGCGTCGGACATGTTGGTCTCCCTTATTTGTTTTCCAGCTCGCGCCGCCTGGCCTCGGCGTCGATGGTTTCGGACAGATCAGGATGCCGCGCCATCAGCACGCGGAAATCGACGAGGTCGAGCACCAACAGCTTCGAGACCCGCGTGGTGGTGATGTTGGCGGAACGCAGGTTGCTGCCGAGCAGCGCCATCTCGCCAAAGAACGCGCCGTCACCGAGCCTGACCTTCTTGCCGGGCAGGTCGACCTCGACCTCGCCGGTAGCGATGAAATACATGCAGTCGCCGGTCGTGCCCTTGCGGATGATCGTGGTGCGCGCCGGCAGGTCCATCGTTCGCAGCATGCCCGTGACGTCGGCGATCGCCGCCGGACCGAGCGCGGCGAAGAACGGCACCTTGCTGACGGATTCCCAGGTTTTGAGGAAATTGTCGCGGCGGGTTTCCGCGGCAAAACCAGTCGCCAAAATACCGGTCCACAGCCCGAACACGCCGAGGCCGCAGATCATCACGAACGCCGCCACCAACCGGCCGAGCGGCGTGATCGGCACCACGTCGCCATACCCTGTCGTGGTCAGGGTCGCGACCGCCCACCACAACGCCGAGGGGATGTTGCCGAAGGTCTCCGGCTGCACGTCCCGCTCGAGGAAATAGACGGTGACGGAAGCCAGGAACAGCACCATCAGGAAGATCACCAGCACGCTGAACAGCGGCCCGGATTCCTGCACCAGCACCCGGCGCAATTGCCGCAGTCCCGGAATGCCCGGGATCACCTTCAGCAGCCAGAGCACGCCGAGCAGCCAGGCGGTCTTGGGGCTGGTGCCGAGCGCCAGCGCCGCCGGTATCGCGATCGCGCCGGCGGCGTCGACCACGCCACGGATCGAGAGCAAATAGGCCACCACCCGATGTCCGAGCACGGCCTGGCGCAGCCGCACCACCCATTCGAAGATGAAGAAAACCAGGCAGGCGAACAGCAGCGCGTCGACCCAGCCATGCAGCTGCGTTATAGGCCGGATCGATGCTGAGCAGCATCATCAGGACGACGCCGGTCACCACGGCGACATAGGCGGCCTTGGTCATGTTGCGGCCGGCGGTTGCGGTCACAAATTGCGCCAGGGCAGGAAATTCGAGCGGCTTTGACATCGGAAGAGGGGGCTGTCGGTGAACGGAAATGGGCTTGCGGCCATGCCGGGCGCGGCCGGTCCTTCCAAAGTGCCCAAGCGGGGGGAGGCCGTCAACGACCGGCCGGAAAACAGAGTTATCGGCAGGGGCGGGATAGGCCTCTGAATCAGGCCTGGCGTAAGGCTTTGGACTAAAGGCTTGGGAATAGGTGCTGCGATATAACGATCTGGAGAGAGCGCCAAAGCTTCACTTTGGCCGGTATTGCCGGGAATTCACGACAAAACGTCGCGTTTTCCCCGTATATCAAAAGCCGGCGCGAACATTATGATCATTGGCGTGCCGGGCGAGTGCCCGGCGGTTTTGCCTCAAATTTTGGTTGACCCCGATGGATACCTCACATCTCGCAGAGCATGCCGGCACGGCGGGCACCCTGTTCGCTTCGGTCTTTGTGGTGGCCACGACCACGATGCGGACCATGATCCCGCTGCGGGTGTTCGGCATCCTCACCAACATCGTGCTGATCATCTCCTCGATACCGACCCACAACTATCCCACGGGCCTGCTGCACTGCGTGCTGCTGGTGATGAATTCCTATCGGCTGCACCAGATGCTGCAGCTGGTCCGCGACGTGAAAAAATCCGTCAACAGCGACCTGTCGATGGACTGGCTGAAGCCGTTCATGACCGAGCGCAACTGCACATCGGGCGAGATCCTGTTCTACAAGGACGAGAAGGCCGAGGACCTGTTCTACATCGTCAGCGGCCGCTTCAGGCTGGTCGAATCCGGCATCGAACTGCCGGTCGGCGCCATCGTCGGCGAACTCGGCATGCTGTCGCCGTCGAACGTGCGCACCCAATCGCTGGAATGCATCGAAGCCGGCCTGATCCTGAGCGTCAGCTACAGCAAGGTCGAGGAACTCTACGTGCAGAACCCGGCCTTCGGCTTCTACTTCCTGCGGCTCTCCAGCGCCCGGCTGTTCCAGAAATCTGGCCAAGGCAGAAGAGCGGCTCGCGCAGTTGACCGCGCCGGCAGCCGGCGCGCCGAAGCCGGCCTGACGCGCGAGGATATAAGTTGGCCAGCGTGCTCTCCTCGCTTCGTTATCTGCTCGCCGACGTCATCGGCGACGACGACGAGCCTGTGCCGTCGCTGCCGGAAAACCTGCCGGCCGGCGCTGCGCCAATGGTCAGCGAAGCCATCGCGCGGCTGGTCGACTATCAGGGCCCGAGCTACGCGCAGCTCTATGTCGACCGGCTCAAACGTTTCGTCGGACGGCCTGGCGTCGACGATGCCATGCTCGGTGACATCGCGCGGCTGATGGCCATGCGCATGGCGTATGAGGATCCGATCCGGATCGCGCAGTTGACGATCCCCGAACAGGCATTCGATGCGCCGCTGGCGCCCATCAAAGCAGGTGGCGATCGCAGGAGGTTCCGGATCGACGAGTTGATCGGCGCGTTGCCGGCGGTGGCCGCCGAACCCGTGCTCGATGTGCTGGAATGGGTGGGCTGGACCCATGCGCCGGTCTGGATCCGTTACAGCGCCGCGAGCCGCTGGGGGCTTCGACGCCTGAAGATCGAGGCCGGGCTCAAGCGCTGGCGGCTGTTTTCGATACGCTATGGCAAGGAGCGGGTCTGGGTCGAACGCTGGCTGCACATGATCGATCGTGCGCTGACAAAACAACCGCAGGCCGCAGCAGCGATCGTGAAGACCGCGGACATGATCCAGGGCTATGGCAGCGTCTACCGTCATGGCTTGGCCGACTGGCACGCGATCATCGACGGGCTGGTCAAGCCGACCTTCGACGGCGTGCTGCCTTTGGCCGATCTGGCCGCCGCCATCGCCGAGGCGCGCGCCGCCATCCTACCCGATCCGCGCCAGGTCGCGCTGAAGCGCGCGATCGCCGAGATCAGGGCGCGGGCACTGTCTTAAATGTCTACAAACGAACGATAATTTCTGTCCTGCGAAAATATCCCATGGTGCAACGCGCAACCCTTGCGAGGCGCTTGTCTGCATCAAGCAGGCTATCGCCGTTCGGCCACAGTCGGGGTTTTTCGGGTTCCCGAGAGGTGCATTCCGGCTCCGGAGGTGTCATAAATGACGTGCCGGTTGAGTGATCCGGATTGGAGAAGATATTTCGCTGACGTCGTAGATATTTCGTTTTCGGTGTGCGGTTTCGAATCAGTCCCAGCAAAGGGCGTCAGCTTTGTTGTTTCCCACTCTGTCATCCTCGGTTCCGGTAGGCGCGCTTGTCGGATGGATGCTCGTTCTCACCTTCAAGCACGTGATCGCCGATTTCGTCCTGCAAACGTCCTGGATGGCGCTCGGCAAGGATCAGAAGACCGGATGGGCGTTGCCGCTGCTGGCGCATTGCCTGGTGCATCTGGCGGTCGGGCTGGTGCTGATCCTGATCATCGCGCCGCGATTCTGGTTTCTCGCTCTGATTGATTTCGCCATCCACATCACCATCGATCGCGCCAAGGGGCTGTGCGCCTCGACCTTCAATGTGCACCTGGAGCACCCCTGGTTCTGGACCGTGATCGGCGTCGATCAGGCGCTGCACCACCTGACCGATTTTGGTCTGTCGATTTTCATCGTCGCCAACGGCGGTTGATTCGCTTGCGGTAGCGCCGGGTATCGGGCGGCATTGCCGTTTCCGATTCGCGATATCGATTCAACCGCACCGTACGACTACGCCCCCCGTTGGTTAACCTTTCGTTAGAGAATTGCACTGCATCCTCACGGTAGGGGGAAAACGCAATGTTTTCGAGCCGCGACGCCTTTGAGAACGATTTCTGCCCGGTCCGGGACGAATTGCTGGGCGAGATGTATCGCGCCAATGAAAATGGCCTGCCGAAGCTGGTAGAGAGCGTCTCTTCCGAAGTCCGGGCCATGCTGGCGCTGTTCTGCTATCGCCGCAGCCATCTCTATTCGCTGGCGCTCTCGATCGCCGCAAGCTGCAGCGAACGCGAACTGATCCAGTTGGGCGGCCGCGTCGGTTCCACCCTCTACGCGCTGTCCCGGGAACCGGCCGCGCGATCCGCGCCGTCTTCCGCCTACGGTCACCGCAAGCCGATCACGCTGTCGACCAAGCCGCTCTCGACCTTCTCGCCGGTCGAGGATGAACTGGACGACGATTTCGCCGAGGCGGTGACGGCCTAAAGGCTTTCCAGCACCGGCAATCCATGCCGCTTTCGCGCCATGCCGCATTCGACATCGCCGGGCATGCAGGTGCGGCAGACCTCAGGCCGGATGGCGTAAACGCCGCATGACGTGGCCACGCCGACCTTTCCTGCCAGTGCCGAACAGCGGTCGCCGTCGCAGCGCATGCCGGACTGCCGGTCATTGACGAACTTTGCCGGAATCTGGTCGAGCGCCGCATCGTCTTCGGTGGTGAAGCGCGGCCAGTTCGACGAATAGGCGCAGCAGGCCCCGCAGGCCTGGCAGGGGCTTGGTCCGTCGGTGGCGGGGTCGATCGTCTCCATGCGCTTGCCTTAGCACAGGCGCGAGCGAATCACGTATCCGCCGGATGTTCCCAGACCAGGCTGCGGCGCCATTTCGCCCGCAGCGCGGCGCGGCGCTCCGGATAGGGATCGTCGAGATAATCGGCGGCGATCACCCGGTCGGTGCGAAAACTGCGAAAATCCTTTCGCAGTTCGCACCATGCCGCCAAAATCCGCACCGCCTCGTGATAGCCGATCGCGATCGGCCAGATCGTGCGCTCGCTGTCGCGGCCGTGTTCGTCGCGGTAGCGCAGGCTGATCTTCTTGCCCTCATGAATTTGCGCCCGGGTCCGCGTCATGTCGATGCGGTCGGGCTCGCGCTGCCAGCTTGGCCGGGCGCGGCTGGCCGGCTCCAGCACAAACGGCCGCAGGCGTTCGGGGACGGTGTCGGCGATTTTGGCGATCAGATCCAGCGCGGCGCGCGACAGTACCGGATCGGCATGGGCCGCCACCCATTGCGCGCCGAGCACGGCGGCCTCGATCTCGTCCGGCGTCAGCATCAAGGGCGGCAGGTCGAATCCCTTTTCCAGGATGTAACCCATGCCGGCCTCGCCGCGGATCGGCACCCGCTGGCCGATCAGGGTGGCGATGTCGCGATAGATCGTGCGTTTCGAGGTTTCCAGTTCAGCGGCGATGGCGTCCGCGGTCAGCGGTTGGCCGGTGCGGCGGAGCACCTGGATGATCTGAAACAGCCGGTCGGCGCGTCTCATGTGAGGTCCCGTTTTTCAAGGTGCCGTGCAGGATGCTGACAGCATGTTGGCAGCAGGTGGCGGCTATACCGGGCGCAACATCTCAACCGCAGGGAATTGGCCCATGACCATTCTTCACATCCCCGCCGGCCGGCAAGGTTTTAACCCGCTCCGCCGTGTTCAGACCTTTGTACTGGCGCATCTGACCTCATTCAACTGCGATGCTGGCGATCTGCGCTGGACCATCCTGACGCTGGCCTTGCGCGCCCTCGAGGCCGCCTCGGCCTTCGCCCAACGCCAAATGGCCCGGTGGGCGAGGGGCGTGCTGCGCCGGGCCTGGCAGGGAGCCCGTTTTGCCGGCGAGGCGCGCCATGCTGACAGCATGGTGGCAGCAGGGGGTCGCTAGGCTCGGACATTATTGGCGACGGGAGATCCGCATGATTACGCTTTATGGCTTTGGCGCCGGCTTCGGCCTGCCCGAAATCAGTCCCTTTGTGACCAAGACCGAGGTCCAGCTGAAGATGGCGGGCATCGCCTATCGCAAGGAGCGGGCGATGCCGCCGGCCTCTCCGAAGGGACAATTGCCCTATATCGACGATGGCGGCGAGAGGATTGCCGATTCCACCTTCATCCGCGCCCATATCGAACGCAAATATGGCTTCGATTTCGACGCCGGGCTCGATCTGCGCGAGCGGGCGCAGGCCTGGGCGTTCGAGCGGATGATCGAGCATCATGTCTATTGGGCGCTGGTCGGCGCGCGCTGGGTCGATCCTGACAATTTCGCCAGGGGCCCGACGCATTTCTTTGACGGTGCGCCCGAGCATCTGCGCGACAAATTGCGCGAGGACGCCCAGTTCCGGGTCGCGGAGAACTATCTCTTGAGCGGCCTCGGCCGTCACGCGCCGGACGACGATGTCGACCTTGCGGTCCGCTCGCTGTTTGCGCTGTCGGTGCAGCTTGGCGACAGGCCCTATCTGATGGGTGACAGACCCTCCGGTGTCGA
Organism: uncultured Alphaproteobacteria bacterium; assembly: GCA_963699465.1. Classification (GTDB taxonomy): domain Bacteria; phylum Pseudomonadota; class Alphaproteobacteria; order Rhizobiales; family Xanthobacteraceae; genus Bradyrhizobium. The sequence goes on along the minus strand of CAVOTZ010000003.1, from coordinate 143,072 downwards.
CGCCACGGCATTCGGGGCTATCGCCGGAATTTTGACGCCGTTCTTCGACTCGAGATTGCGCGACGAGGCGGAGCGGTTCGACAATCTCGCCGCCTATGTCGACCGGATGATGCTGCACCATTATCCGGATTTTGCCTGGGGCGCGCAGAGGCAAGCGGCTTGAGCGCATCGGTGTCCCGGGCGCGGTGCAGCGCCTCTTCGCGCTGCTCCGCAGAACCGGGACCCACTCACACGGATGGACCCCGGACCGGCGGCGCACCACGTCGCAAGTGCGACGCGCTGCGCAGCATCCGGGGAACGCGGCAAAGGCTACGGCGCTGGGACCGCCTCGCCCTTCAGGGTTGCGAGTTCAGCCTCCAGTTCGGCGATCCGTCCGTCGCGCATCGCCAGTGCCTGCGCGACATCCGCCGCGTCGAATTTTTGCGGAATGTGCTGCGGGCAGTTGGTGTCCCAGGCTTCGATCTTGAACAGGATCACCTGCTCGGGCCGCGCCTTGTAGCCCTGCGGCATCAGCGATCGCGTCAGCGCCGGATCGTCCTCGACGATCCGCGCCTCGCCCCAGATCTTGACCCGGCGGCGATGCGCATAGTCCATCACGAAAATATGCGCCTTGGGATTTTCCGACAGATTGCCTTGCGTGATGAATTGCCGGTTGCCGCTGTAATCGGCGAACGCCAGCGTGGTCTTGTCCAGCACTTTGACGAACCCCTTCGGTCCGCCGCGATGCTGGATGTAGGGCTGACCCTCGGCGTTGGCGGTAGCGAGAAAGAAGCTATTCGTTTCCGCCAGAAAGCCGGCAAGTTTCTCATCGACTTCTGTGCGCCAGCCGCCGGCTTCCTCGACATGGGCATAGGCGTCGCGCGATCCCTTGCGCGTCTGGATCGCCTTCACCGCCGGGGTGAACGCGACATCGCTGGAATAGATGTGAGTGTCTGACATGGAGCATCCTCCGATCGCTTCGGGGAACGACATCCCCGCCTTCGCAGACTAAAATGGGCCTCTCTCAATTTTAAACAATCATTCGGATTGACACTTCATTATTGCAATATATGAAATAATGCCATGGACCGGCTCGACGCCATGCAAGCCTTTGTCGCGGTCGCGGATTTGCAGGGCTTTGCGCCGGCGGCCCGCAAACTCGGCCTGTCGCCCTCGGGGGTGACCCGGCTGATCGCGGCGCTGGAGCAGCGCCTCGGCGCGCGGCTGCTGCAGCGGACCACGCGCTCCGTGACGCTGACCGATGTCGGCACCCGCTATCTGGAGCGGGTCCGGCGCATCCTCGGTGATGTCGAGGAGGCCGAGAGCTCCGCCGAGGGCGAGCGCACCCGGCCGAGCGGGCGGCTGGTGGTGTCGGCGCCAATCGGATTTGGCCGGCTCCATGTCAGTCCGGTGATGTCGAAATATCTGGCGCGCCACGCGGAAGTGTCGGCGGAATTACGGCTGTCGGACCGCATGATCAATCTGGTGGAAGACGGCGTCGACCTCGCGGTCCGGATCGGGCACCTGCCGGATTCGACGCTGGTGGCGCGCCATGTCGGCGAGATGCGGCGGATGGTGGTTGCTTCCAATGCCTACCTCAAGCGGCGCGGCGAGCCGAAGACGCCGCAGGCGATCGCCTCGCATGACACCATCCAGTTCGGCGTGGCGCCTGACTGGCGCTTTGTCGAGGAGGGCCGCGAGATCCGCGTCGCATCCACGCCGCGCCTCGCCACCAACAGTTTCGATGCCGCGATCCAGTACGCGGAGCAAGGCGGCGGCCTGACCCGGGTAATGGCCTACCAGGCCGCCGAAGCGCTCAAGCGCGGCCGGCTCAAAATCGTGCTGGCGAAATTCGAGCAGCCGGCTCTGCCGATCCATATCGTCTACCCGACCTCGCGGCTGTTATCGGCAAAAGTCCGCGCCTTCATCGATCTCGTGACCGAGACCGATGCCTGGCATTTTGGCTAGGTACAGCATTGTGCCCCGGACGCAGCGCAGCGCGTTTGCGGTGCGCTGCTGAGCCGGGGCCCACCTCCGGGCTGTGTGGGTCCCGGATCTGCGAAGCAGCGTAAGGACGCTGCATCGCGTCCGGGACACGAAGCCGCTTACTGCGCCTTCGGTACCACGCGGAACGTCGCATTGGCGCGCGCGATCACGGCATCGTCGGCGATCGCCAGGCATTGTGCGAAGCAGATCGTGCTGCCGGTCTTGAGGACGTCGCTTTCGATCGCGAGCCATTGTCCGATCCTGGCCGAGCCGGTGAAATCGACGGCGAGTCCGACCGTCACCAGCGACGAAATGTTGCCCATCCGATGCGCGCAACTATAGCCCATCGCCGCATCCGCGAGAGCCGCGATCAATCCGCCGTGGATCAGCCCTCGGCTGTTGGTGTGCGGCGTGGCCAGCCGCAGTCCGACGATCACGGCCTTATCCGTGGTCTTGGCGTAGAGCGGTTGCCAGGGATCGCTCAACGGGCTGTGCCGCGTCAGCGGCTCGAAACCTGCGGGAACGGAGGCAATATCGGGACTGGTCATGCGATGCTCGTCCGGTGGGGTTCAGGGCTTGCACCATTGAACGCGAACCGAGCGGTGATTGCATCGCCTACAAAGTTTTAAACGGAATTTCGGCGGATGTTTAAAACGGAATGACGTCCCTGCCGTCATTGCGAGGAGCGAAGCAATCCAGGGGCGGCATATGGAGCACTGGATTGCTTCGTCGCTGCGCTCCTCGCAATGACGGACCGGCGCATCAAAACGGCAACCCGACATAATTCTCCGACAGCGAGGTCGAGGCCGCTTTCGAGCTGACGAGATAGTCGAGTTCGGCGAGCTGGATTCGCGCGCCGAACTCGCCCTGGTCAGGGAATTTGTGCAGCATCGAGGTCATCCACCACGAGAAGCGCACCGCCTTCCAGACCCGCGCCAGCGCGGTCGCGGAATAATGGTCGATGCCGGCCGAGGATTTTTCGCCGTAATATTCCCGGAAGGCCTGCGACAGATAATGCACGTCGCTGGCGGCGAGGTTCAGTCCCTTGGCGCCGGTCGGCGGCACGATGTGGGCGGCGTCGCCGGCCAGAAACATCCGGCCGAACCGCATCGGCTCGGCGACGAAACTGCGTAGCGGCGCGATGCTTTTCTCGATCGATGGCCCGGTGACGAGTTCGTCGACCGCCTTCTGGTCCAGCCGTCGCTTCAATTCGTCCCAGAACCGGTCGTCCGGCCATCGATCGATATGATCGTCGAGCGGGCACTGCAAATAATAGCGGCTGCGGCGGGTCGAGCGCATGGTGCAGAGGGCAAAACCGCGCGCATGGTTGGAATAGATCAACTCGTGGCTGACCGGCGGCGTCTCCGACAAAATCCCGAGCCAGCCGAACGGATAAACCCGTTCAAACTGCTGGATCGCCGAAGAATTGACGCTGGCCCGGCTGACGCCGTGAAAACCGTCGCAGCCGGCGATGAAATCGCAGGCGATCTCGTGCGTGATGCCGTCCTTGATCCAGGACACGCGGGGATGATCGGTGTCGAAATCATGCGGCTTGACGTCGGCGGCTTCGTACACGGTGGTAAGCCCGGCCGCCTTGCGGGCGTTCATCAAATCGAGCGTCACCTCGGTCTGGCCGTAGATCATCACGGTCTTGCCGGTCGCGCCGTGCATGTCGATGCGATGACGCGCGCCGCCGAAAGCGAGCTCGACGCCATGGTGCACCAGGCCCTCGCGGTGCGCGCGCTGGCCGGCGCCGACTTGATCCAGCAGCGCCACGGTACCTTCCTCGAGCAGGCCGGCGCGGATGCGGCCGAGCACGTATTCCGGGCTCTGGCGCTCCAGGATCACGTTGTCGATGCCGTAGCTGTGCAGCAACTGTCCCAGCAGCAATCCCGCCGGTCCCGCGCCTATGATTGCTACTTTGGTCCGCAATACTTGCTCCCTCGACTATTGTAGGCTTGTCCGGCGGTCGCTGCCGCATGCTTGCAATGATAATTATATCATATAACAATATCCGCAAAGAGCCTTGAAGCTTGTTGCCGGGAGGGAAATGATGTTGATGAGGAAAGCGTTTTTGGCGTTGCTGCTGGCCGTCGGCGTGACGGGTGCGAATCTGACGCCTGCGTTGGCGCAGGACAAGACCGTCAATCTGAAAGTGTCGCTGTGGGTGCCGCCGGCGCATCCGCTGGTGCCGGCGACCCAGGCCTGGGCCGCCGATATCGAAAAGGCTTCGGGCGGCACCATCAAGGTCACGGTGTTTCCGTCCGAGCAGCTCGGCAAGGCGTTCGATCATTACGACATGGCGCGCGACGGCATCGCCGACATCACCTACGTCAATCCCGGCTACCAGCCCGGCCGCTTTCCGATCGCGGCCGCCGGCCAATTGCCGTTCGTGTTCGCCGACGGCAAGAAGGGCACGCTGGCGCTGAACGAGTGGTATCACAAATATGCGCCGACCGAGATGAAGGATACAAAACTCTGCTTCGCCTTCATCCACGATCCCGGCGCGCTGCACGGCAAGAAGAAGATCCTCATCCCCGACGATCTCAAGGGCGTCAAGGTGCGCCCGGCGCAGAGCACGATCGGCGAAATGGTCAAGATGTTCGGCGGCACCAACGTGCAGGCCTCGGCGCCGGAAGCCCGCGACGCGATCGAGCGCGGCGTCGCCGACGAGATCACCTTCCCCTGGGGATCGATCTTCCTGTTCGGCATCGACAAGGTCGTCAAGTATCACATGGACGTGCCGCTCTACACCACGGTGTTTACCTACAACATGAACCTCGCCAAGTATAACTCGATGTCGGACGCGCAGAAGAAGGTGATCGACGATCACTGCACGCCGGAATGGGCCTCGAAAGTCACCGATCCCTGGACCGAGTTCGAAGCCAACGGCCGGGTCAAGATGAAGGCCTTGCCGGACCATGAGGTCTATCCGCTGACGCCGGAGCAGCTCGCGCAATGGAAAGCCGCCGTCAAGCCGCTGCACGACAACTGGGCCGAGGCGGTGAAGAAGGCCGGCGGCGATCCCGTCGCGGTCGACGCCGATCTGCAGGCCGCGCTGAAGAAATACGGCGCGGGGCTTTAAGGCTGAGCGTCGAGACAAAGGGCGCCGTCATGCCCGGCCTTGTGCCGGGCATCCACGTCTTTACAGAGTTCGACCGAAGAAAAGACGTAGATGGCCGGGCATAGGCGAGCGGAAGCGACGCCGTCCTACGGACGGCTATGCCCGGCCATGATGAAGGATGGAGCAAGTACTAGCCAACCATGACCGCCACTCCGGAAGTCACGCGCGAAGGCGTCGTCACCGGCCCGCCTGGGCCGGTGCGCAAGAATTTCATGGACCGCTTCATCGATTCGATCGAATGGATCGCGGCGTTCTTTGTCGGCATCGTCGCGCTCAACACCTTCACCGCGGTGTTCATGCGCAAGTTTTTCGCGGTGACGATTCCCGATTACTACAATTTCGGCCAGTTCCTGCTCGGCATCCTGATTTTCTGGGGCATCGCCGCCACCAGCTATCGCGGCACCCACATCACCGTCGACCTGGTCTGGGCCAATGCGACGCCGAAATACCAGCGCTGGATCGACGTGTTCGCGACGCTGGTGCTGCTGTTCGTGGTGACGGTGCAAACCTACACGCTGTTCGACAAGGTCGTGAGCACACGGGCCGAACACATCGTCACCATGGATCTGCAGGTGCCGATCTGGCCGTTCTTCCTGGTGTCGTGGATCGGCGACGTCTCGGCGGTGCTCCTGATCGCGGTCCGCACCTATCGGCTGATCTTCCATCCCGAAGATATTCACGATGCCAAAATCAAGATCGCGGAGTAGCGCGGCATGAGCAACGAAGCCGTTGCCCTGATCGGCTTTGTCAGCCTGTTCGCGCTGATGCTGCTGCGCGTGCCCGTCGGCATGGCGATGGGCCTCGTCGGCATCACCGGCTTCGGCTACCTCACCGGTTTTGCGCCGGCGCTCAAGCTCGTGGGCCAGACCACGATGCGCACGGTGACGGATTATTCCTTCGGCGTGATCCCGATGTTCCTGTTGATGGGCGCGTTCGTGTCGGTCTCCGGCATCAGCCGCGAACTGTTCCGCGCCGCCAACACCTTTGTCGGCCACTGGAAGGGCGGACTCGGCATCGCCACCATTGCCGCCTGCGGCGGCTTTGCCGCGATCTCGGGCTCCTCGGTCGCGACCGCCGCGACCTTCTCCGCGGTGGCCTATCCGGAAATGCGCCGCTTCGGCTATCCGCAATCCTTTGCCACCGGCGTGATCGCGGTCGGCGGCACGCTGGGCGCCATGCTGCCGCCGTCGACGGTGCTCGCGGTCTACGGCATCATCACCCAGCAGGATATCGGCAAACTGTTCATCGCCGGCATCGTGCCGGGACTGCTGGCGATCGCGATGCACATGATCACCATCGGCATCATCGGCGTGGCGCGGCCGGGCTTTCTGCCGGCGGGACCGAAGGCGTCGTGGCACGACCGGATGCTGGCGCTGCGCGACGTCTGGTCGCCGCTATTGCTGTTCGTGTTCGTGATCGGCGGCCTCTATGGCGGCTTCTTCATTCCGACCGAGGCCGGCGCGGTCGGCGCGGTCGGCGCCTTCCTGATCGGCATCCTCCGCGGCAAGCTCACGCGCGACGGCATCCTGCAATCGCTGCTGCAGGCGACGCGCACCGCGGCGGCCGTCTTCACCGTGCTGATCGGCGCGCTGTGTTTTGGCTATTTCCTCACCATCACGCAGACGCCGCAGAACGTCACCGCGTTCCTGACCGGCCTCGGCATCGGCCCCTATGGCGTGCTGACCCTGATCCTGCTGATGTATCTGGTGCTGGGCTGCCTGATGGACGCGATGGCGATGGTGATCCTCACCGTGCCGATCGTGTTTCCGGTGGTGACCGCGCTGGGCTTCGATCCGATCTGGTTCGGCGTCGTCATCGTCATGACGGTCGAACTCGGCCTGATTCATCCGCCGGTCGGCATGAACGTGTTCGTGATCAAGAGCGTGATCAAGGACGTCAACATGTCCACCATCTTTGTCGGCGTGCTGCCGTTCGTCGTCACCGACCTGATCCGGCTGGTGATCCTGATCCTGTTCCCGCTGCTGGCGACGTGGTTGCCGATGCGCATGATTGGATAATCCAATGACGCCCGTTCTTGAGACCAAATACGTTTTCACCATCACCGCCAATATCGGCGCCGTCACCACCGCGGGCGATATCGGCAGCGGCATCCGCCGCATCATTCCGATCACCGGCGGCGAGGTGAGGGGAGAGGGCATCAGCGGCAAGGTCTGCGCGTTCGGCGCCGATTTCCAGATCATCCGCCCCAACGAATTGATCGAACTCGAAGCCAAATACGCCTTCGAGACCGACGACGGCGCGACGGTTTATGTCGAGAACAAGGGCTTGCGTTTCGGTCCGGTCGATCTGTTGCAGAAGCTGAAGCGCGGCGAGCCGGTCGACCCAAAACTGATCTACTTTCGCACCGTGCCGAAATTCGAGACCGGCCACGAGAAATACCGCTGGCTGATGGAGCATCTGTTCATCGGCTCCGCCGCCCGCCACGCCGACCGCGTCGTGATCGACGTGCATCAGGTGATGTAGCCGGTTTCGGCCGCCCAATCCCCATCCGTCGTCCCCGCGCACGCGGGGACCCATAACCCCTAGCTTTTCGATTAGACCGCAGGACAGGCAATAAGTGCACTGCCCAGACATGCACGACACGGCGTATGGGTCCTCGCGTGCGCGGGGACGACTAGGCGTTCGTCGGGACGACGAAGTCATTGATTTCGCTCTGGTTCCGATTTTCGGAAAAAGAACTTGATCCCAGCCGCAAATCACCGGCGTAATGCGTCCATCCTGTCCCGCAAGAGGGGCGTTGGCCACGTCACTGACGTTGGGGCAGGCTGCGGTGGACGCATCGTGTCGCAAGACGTTCGACATCGATGCGTACGGCTAAGTCGTGTGGTCCTGACGCCCGGAATGCTGGCGTCAAGTCCTTGGGAGGCTAACGCCTCCCGGGGGCGATGGTGGCAAGAGGCTCCGATTCACCAGGGAGAGCACGATATAGGTCGTAGAGCCATTGCGCAGGGAAGGCCGGAGTGTTTCCGCTGAACCTGTATGCTCATGTGCGTATTCTTTTTGATGCACAGTGCACATGAGACCGCGGGTGCAGCGCGCACCCGGTCTTCCCCGCGCCCTCTCTTGAGGGTCGCGTGCGCCCTCTTCTTCAAGGGGTGCGAACGAAATTGAATGCCTCGGACAAAACCATGTCGCGAGAACGGGGAATTATGTCTCGACGTCATTGCGCGGAGCCAACGGGTCTGGCGCGCATTCGCGCGACCCGGGACGACGAGAGATTGACTCCCGCGCCAATAGTTATAAAACATAACTATTCTTGACAGGACGCAATCATGGGAAACGCCGCTGCCGCCGCGACCGCCGATCAGGCGGCGCTGCTCAAGATCGAAATCTCGGGACCGGTGCTGACGGTGGGCCTCAACCGGCCCGCCAAGCGCAACGCGCTCAATGACGGCATCATTCTCGCGATCCAGGATTGCTTTGCCAATTTGCCCGACGGTATCGGCGCGGTGGTGATCCATGGCATCGGCGATCATTTCTCGTCCGGCCTCGATCTGTCGGAACTGACCGAGCACGACGCCACCGACGGCCTCAGGCATTCGCAGATGTGGCATCGGGTGTTCGACCGCATTCAATACAGCCGCGTCCCCGTCATCGCGGCGCTGAAGGGCGCGGTGATCGGCGGCGGGCTGGAACTGGCGTGCGCCGCGCATATCCGCGTCGCCGAGCCCTCGGCCTATTTCGCGCTGCCCGAGGGCCAGCGCGGCATTTTCGTCGGCGGCGGGGGCTCGGTGCGGCTGCCGCGCCTGATCGGCGTTGCCCGGATGACCGACATGATGCTGACTGGCAGGGTCTATTCCGCGACCGAAGGCGCGTCGTATGGTTTTGCCCAATACCTCACCGAAGAAGGCGGCGCCCTTGCCAAGGCGATGGAATTGGCGGCTAAAGTCGCCGGCAACGCGCCGCTGACCAATTTCGCGGTGCTGCAGGCGCTGCCGATGATTGCCGAGGCCAACCCGCAGACCGGATTGTTGATGGAGTCGCTGATGGCGACGGTGGCGCAGAGCGACAAGGAAGCCAAGCTGCGGATCAGGGCGTTCCTCGATCGCAAGACCGCCAAGGTGAAACCCGCCTGACATGAGCGCGAAGCCCGACATCGCTGGCAAAGTCTTCCCGCTGCGCGCGATCTCGTTCGGCAATCCGGACGTGTCGGTCGAGCGCCGCGACGACGGCACCATCTATCTCCGCCCAAAAATGCCGCTCGGCGATTATCCGGTGCGCCTGACCGACCGCCTGCATCATTGGGCCGGCGTCGAGCCCAACCGCATCTTCATGGCCGAGCGCAGCGCCGTCGGCGGCTGGCGCACGATCAATTACGCGCAGCTGCTGACATCGGCGCGCCACGTCGCGTCGGCGCTGTTGGCGCGCGGGCTCTCTGCAGAAAAACCTGTCGTCATTCTCTCCGGCAATTCGATCGACCACGCGCTGATCGCCTTTGGCGCGTTCTATGCCGGGATTCCGTTCTGCCCGGTGTCGCCGGCCTATTCGCTGGTCTCGAAAGACTACGGCAAGCTTGCTTTCCTGATGAAGCTGCTGACGCCCGGCCTCGTGTTTGCCGACGACGCAGGAAAATTCGCCGATGCGCTTGCGGCCAACGTGCCCGCGGCAACGGAGATCGCGGCGTCGCGCGGCGCGCTGCCAGGCCGCCGGGTGACGATGCTTGCGGATCTTCTGGCCTCGCCGGAGCATCCGCGCCTCGATGAAATCCACGATGCGATCGGGCCGGACACCATTGCAAAATTCCTGCTAACGTCGGGATCAACCGGCAATCCCAAGGCCGTCATCAACACCCAGCGCATGATCTGCGCCAACCAGGTGATGTTGCGCGAGACGCTGGCGTTCCTCAAGGACGAGCCGCCGGTCATCGTCGACTGGCTGCCGTGGAATCACACCTTTGGCGGCAACCACAATATCGGGCTGACGCTCTATAATGGCGGCTCGATGTATCTCGACGAGGGCAAGCCGATGCCCGGCGGCATCGAGGAGACCGTGCGCAATCTGCGCGAGATTTCGCCGACGGTGTATTTCAACGTCCCGAAGGGCTATGAATCGCTGCTGCCTTACTTGCGCGACGACAAAAGCTTGCGCCAAAAATTCTTTCATCGCCTGCATGCGATGTTCTTCTCGGGTGCCGCGTTGTCGCCTTACGTCTGGAACAGCCTTGACGAGCTGGCGGTGCAGGAGAAGGGCTATCGCGTGCCCATGCTGACCGGCCTCGGCGCCACCGAGACGGCGCCGTTCTTCATGTCGGTGCGGCCCGAGACCAGCCGTTCCGGCCATGTCGGCCTTCCCGTGCTCGGCAACGACGCCAAGCTCGTTCCCAACAACGGCAAACTCGACGTTCGCGCCAGGGGGCCGAACGTCACGCCGGGTTATTGGCGTCAGCCCGAACTGACCCAAGCGGCGTTCGACGAGGAAGGTTTTTACAAATTCGGCGATGCGCTCAAGCTGGCTGTCCCGGGCGATTTCGATGCCGGCTTCGATTTCGATGGCCGTATCGCCGAGGACTTTAAATTGGCCAGCGGCACCTGGGTCAGCGTCGGTCCGTTGCGCGCGCGCTTTGTCGCGGCCTGCGCGCCGCTGGTGCGCGACGTGGTGATCGCCGGCATCAATCGCGACGAAATCTCGGCGCTGGTGGTGCTCGATCTCGACGGCTGCCGCCTGATTAGTCCTTCGCTTCCGCCCGGCGATATCGCCGCCGCCGCGTCCGACCCAAAGGTCCGCGCCGCCTTTGTCGAGCGCTTCAAAAAATTTCTCGCGACCTCGACGGGATCGTCGACCCGGGTGACGCGTGCCGTACTGCTGGATACGCCGCTGTCGATCGACCGTGGCGAGGTCACCGACAAGGGTTCGATCAACCAGCGCGCCGTGCTGGATCACCGTGCAAGCCTGATCGAGCAACTCTACGCGCCGGCGCCGCCGACCAACGCAATTACGCTTTAACCGAACAACAATCCAGGCAAGGGAGATCAGCCATGCAATTGAAAGATCAGGCCGCCATCGTCACCGGCGGCGCATCGGGATTGGGCGCCGCCACCGCGCGCCGGCTGGCCGCGCAGGGCGCCAAAGTCGCGGTCTGCGACCTCAACATCAAGCTGGCGGAAGCGGTCGCCGCCGAGATCAAGGGCACAGCTGTGGCCTGCGACGTGTCGGACGCCGCTTCCGCGGAAGCCGCGGTAGCCGCGGCGGCCAAGGCGCATGGCCCGGCGCGGGTGCTGGTGAATTGCGCCGGCATTGGCGTGGCAAAACGCGTGGTCGGCCGCGACGGCCCGCATCCGCTCGCCGATTTCGAGAAGGTGATCAAGATCAACTTGATCGGTACCTTCAACATGCTGCGGCTGGCGACCGCCGCGATGTCGAAGCTGGAGCCGCTCGCCGCCGGCGAGCGCGGCGTGGTGATCAACACCGCGTCGGTGGCGGCCTATGACGGCCAGATCGGGCAGGCGGCCTATTCGGCCTCGAAGGGCGGCATTGTCGGCATGACCCTCCCGATCGCGCGCGAACTGGCGCAGTTCGGCATCCGGGTGCTGACCATCGCGCCGGGCCTGTTCCTGACGCCCTTGCTGGGCGCCCTGCCGCAGGAAGCGCAGGATTCGCTCGCGGCCGCGATCCCGTTCCCGCACCGGCTGGGCCAGCCCGACGAGTTTGCCGCGCTGGCGATGCACATGATCGACAACGCCTATCTCAACGGCGAAGTGGTGCGCCTCGACGCCTCGCTGCGCATGGCGCCGAAGTAACAGATGAGCCACCAGCGACGAGCGGTGCGTTGTGGGTCACCTCTCCCATGGGGAGAGGTCGGTTCGCGAAGCGAACCGGGTGAGGGGATGCGGCCTCTCGATAGGTCGTGCCCCCTCACCCCAACCCTCTCCCATCGAAGTCGGATCTATCCGACTTCGACAAATATCGATGCCCAACTCGGGTATCCCCGAGTTGGGTGGGAGAGGGGGCTCGCTGCCGTCGCCGCGTTTCAATCCCAACAGTCAGGCGCATGAGGGGCATCCATCATGTTCAGCCATCGGCGCGACGTGCAGATTCAGTGGGGCGATTGCGACCCCGCCAACATCGTCTATTACCCGCGCTATTTCGCGATGTTCGACAATTCGACCTCGATCATGTTCGAGGCCGCCGGCTTCTCCAAGCAGGACATCGTGAAGAACTACGGCCTGGTCGGCATTCCCATGGTGGACACGCGGGCGAAATTCCATATCGCCTCCACCCATGGCGACTGGATCACGATCGAAAGCCGGGTCGAGAGTTTCAAGCGTTCCAGCTTCGAGGTCACCCACAAGGTGTTCAAGGGCGAGGCGCTGGCGATCGAGGCGTTCGAGACCAGGGTGCTGGTCGGCCGCCATCCCGACGATCCCTCGCGGCTGAAATCGGCCCCGATGCCGCCGGAGATCATTGAACGGTTCAAACAGGGCTAACTCGGTGCCGGGCATGACCTAAACAGGCGCAAGATCTAAGCGGAGACGGAGCGGTGGCCCGATAGGGTGACCTAAAGAAGGGGCTGCATTAACAGCCGGATTTTGATCTAGACAACGGAATAACCCAGGGAGGAATATATGAAAAAGGCTCTTCTGTCCGCTGCGGCGCTCGCGGCGGTATTGGCGCTGCCGGCCGTGCCGGCGCTGGCGCAAACCAGTGAAATCACCATCGGCATTTCGATCTCGACCACCGGGCCCGCCGCGGCGCTCGGCATTCCCGAGCGCAATGCGCTGGAATTCGTGCCCAAGGAAATCGGCGGCGTGCCGCTCAAGGTGATCGTACTCGACGACGGCGGCGATTCGACCAACGCCACCACCAATGCGCGGCGTTTCGTCACGGAGTCCAAGGCCGATATCATCATGGGCTCGGCGACCACGCCACCGACGATCGCGATCTCCAATGTCGCCAACGAGGCCGGCATTCCGCACATCGGTCTGGCGCCGTTCCCGATCACGCCCGAGCGCGCCAAATGGTCGATCGACATGCCGCAGCCGGTGCCGATCATGGGCAAGGTGCTGTACGCGCATATGAAGGCGCACAACGTCAAGACCGTCGGCTATATCGGCTACTCCGATTCCTACGGCGATCTCTGGTTCAACGATCTCAAGAAGCAGGGCGAGCCGCTCGGCCTGCAGATCGTGGACGAGGAGCGCTTCGCGCGGCCCGACACCTCGGTCGCAGGCCAGGTGCTGAAGCTGGTCGCCGCCAATCCCGATGCCGTGCTGGTCGGCGCGTCCGGCACCGCGGCAGGCCTGCCGCAGACCGCGCTGCGCGAACGCGGCTACAAGGGCCTGATCTACCAGACCCATGGCGCCGCCAGCATGGATTTCATCCGCATCTCCGGCCCCGCCGCCGAAGGCGTGATCATGGCCTCGGGTCCGGTGATGGATCCCGAGGACCAGCCTGACAGCGCGCTGACCAAGAAGCCCGGCCTTGCGCTCAACACCGCCTATGAAGCCAAATACGGTCCCAACAGCCGCAGCCAGTTCGCCGGTCATGCCTACGACGCCTTCAAGGTGCTCGAGCGCGTGATCCCGGTGGCGCTGAAGACCGCCAAGCCCGGCACGCCCGAGTTCCGCGAAGCGATCCGCCAGGCCTTCATGAGCGAGCACGAAATCGCCGCGACCCAGGGCGTCTACAACTTCACCGACAAGGACCGCAACGGCCTCGACGACCGCTCGCGCATCATCCTGACGGTGAAGAACGGCAAGTACGTGCTGGTGCCGGCGACCGGGATGTAAGCTGGATCTGCTTTCGACGGGTCTGAGAAAACGGAAGCCGGCCTCCCCGAGGCCGGCTTTTTTCATGACCTCATTGTGATCCAATTCACTCTTCAGGCGGATGCAGGGAGATAGGGTGCGGGCTGTTTCTGGAAAGTCGTTGCATCCAATGCATCGGCCGCTTGCAAAACAACTAAAGATTGCGCACAATGAAGCGGTCGCCGATAGATGATTTTTCGAGTTTATGTGAAACGTTATTGCAGTCTTGAACGATACTGGTGGTTTGATTTTTTGAAGATTCCATCGATGTCGAAAGCTGACGTGGAGCTATGGCGTTGGATATCGGGGCTGCTTTCACTTCAGACAATTTGAACTGCTCCGGTAGCGAGCCGAAGCACCTTCAATAGCGATTTGCTGCGCGCCAATACCAGTAAGTAGTGTGCCTGATCATGACAGACGCCACGCCCGACGATATCGCGACGCCGCCCGCCAAAGCGAGCTTCCTGGCCAAACCCGAGGTTTTGGCATTGGCGGCGCGCGCCTTCGCATTCTATTCAAGCTGTTCCCAGAAGCCGCTGCGTATCGGCGACAAGGTGATCGTGGGCCGCCATGCGGACGCGATGGAAGTATTGTCGCGGGACCTCGAGTTCCGGATTGGGCCCGTCAACGCCGCAAAGATTGACGCGGTCAATGGTCCCTTCGTTCTCGGCCTCGACCGCGGCGAAACCCTGGTGCGCGAGCGCGCGGCGCTCTACCGGGCCCTGGCGAAGGTTGACCTCGGTCCGCTGCGAAAGCAAATCGCCGACGCGTCCGAGGCGCACGTCACGGCGGCCGGCGATCAGATCGATGCGGTCGGCGGCTATGCCAGACCTATTGCAGCCGCGACGGCGCAAGCGCTTTTTGGCATCAAGGTCCCGGACGTCACCGGTTTCATGGATGTCGCGCGGGCGATCTTTGGACATATCTTCCTCAATATTACCAACGACAAGGCGATCGAGGCCCGCGCGATGCGCGCGGCGCCCTGTCTGCGGGACTGGCTGCTGAACGAGATCAAGACCCGGCGCGACTCCGGTCATTACGGCGACGATATGATGGGTGCGTTGCTCGCCGATCCCGCGATCCCGCATGACGATGCCGGTAACGACATGGTTCGCCGTACACTGGGCGGCATGCTGGTAGGCAGCATCGATACGACTGCGACGTGTGTGGCCAAAATCATGACCGTCATTGGCCAGGACAAGACGCTCGCCGCGGGAATCGCCGCCGACGTCGACAATTTTCCGCGGCTGCACGGCTGGTGCTGGGAAGCCCTGCGCCGCTGGCCGCACAATCCGATCCTGCTGCGCAGCGCCGCGATCGAGACCCAGCTCGCCGGGGTCGACATTCACGTCAATGACCAGATTTATATCTACACCCAGGCCGCGATGCTCGATGCTTCGGTATTCCCGGATCCGCAGGTGCTTAATCCGACGCGGCCGACCAGGCCTTATCTGCATTTCGGCGGCGGCCTGCACCCCTGTGCCGGGCGAGACATCAACGCGTTTCAGATCCCGTTGCTGGTGGGCAGGCTGGTGCGGCGCGGGGTCAAATCCGTCGGCACGATCGACTGGGCGGGACCTTTCCCCGACCATCTACCGGTCACCTTCAACCGGATGGCGACATGACACAGGCGATGGTTACCTTCGTCGCGCCGCTCGCGCTCGACAGACTGGTCGCAGCCGAGCTGGCGATCGACGTGCTCGGCAATCCGGCGAGCGACGTTGTCCGGAATGCGCTCGCGCTCCAGCCCAACGACGAAAACGGGACGCATTTCGCGAGCTTGCACGCGGTCAGGTCGCAGGACGGCGAGGCCGCCTACATCGTCTTCGAATTTTCCGCCGATGGGACGGACGACGCCGCGACCGCGCGGATCCTGACGGCGCTCGGGCCGATGCTGAAGCCTGTTTTCATGCTGTCGAGCGACTGGAGCGATGGCGGCGACCTCGGGGCCTTCTTGAAGGACCACAAGGTGGTGACCAACAATGGCCTGTTCGGCAATCCCGGGGCGCCGTTCTCGGGGACACCCGGTTTTACGGTCGGTCGCATTCATTTCGAGGCGCAACTGGCCAGCAAATGCGCGTCGCAGGTCGAGAATCAGCACGGCGATACGCCTGCGCTCGCCCGCATCGCCCAGGTCCGGGCGGCGATCTCGGCCGACGCGGATTTAAATCGTGCGCTGCAACCCGCAACGCCGGCGCCGCCATTCGACGATGGGAATCTGGGCGGCGTTATCGTCACCGGAATTGGCCAATTCGCATCGATGTATCTGTGGCCCCTGATCGCCCTCGTCCTGCTTGCCGCGCTGATCGGCGGGCTGGTTGCCGCTTGGCTTACAGACGGCATGTGGCATTGGGTCGGCGCGTTCGCGCTCGGAGCCTGGACTGCATTCTGGGCGGGACTCTGGGGCGCGCTCTTCGTTATTGCGGGCGCCGCGATCGTGATCTATTTGGCGCTCCGAAAGGCCGAAGCGAGCGACTCGGTCGAAGTGCACTCGCCGCCGCAGTCGCTCAACCGGGCGATGTTCGAGCGCGAGAACAAGCTCGCTCAAAACCACATGATTTCGATCACCCAGCGCAAGCCGGGTCTGCTGCGGTGGTTTACCGCCCGGCTGGTGTTCTGGGTGGTCGGCCTTGCAGCCACGTCTTACTTCAAGCCCGGCTTTCTCTCCGACATCGGCACGATACATTTCGCGCGCTGGGTAACCGTCCCGAAGTCGCGCGACTTGCTGTTCATGTCGAATTACGATGGTAGCTGGGAGAGCTATCTCGAGGATTTTATCACCAAGGCCCATGCAGGGTTGACGGGCATATGGTCGAACACGGTCGGCTTTCCAAAAACCGCGAATCTGTTCCAGCTAGGTGCGACCGACGGTGACCGTTTCAAGCGGTTCGCGCGCCACAGCATGGTGCCGACGCGCTTCTGGTACAGCGCCTATCCCGATATCACCACCGGCAGCATCCGGTTGAACGCGGCGATTCGATCCGGCCTGTCGGGGGTGATGACCGAGGACGAAGCGATCAACTGGTTGGCGCTGTTCGGCTCCGCGGCGCGGCCGGCCTCGAAGCTGGTTTCGAACGACATACAAAGCCTCATCTTCGGCGGTCTCGGCTTTCTGCCATTCGGCAGGGCGATGATTTGCGAACTTCCCTCCGATCGAGTCAAGGCGAGCGGCTGGCTCAAGGCCGTCAGCGGCGACATCGCTTTTAACGATGGCCGCCGCCTGGCCAAGGACGCGATGATCACGCTGTCCCTGTCGTGGCGAGGTCTCACGCGGCTGGGCTTGCCTGAATATGTCGGCCCGACATTCCCTCTCGCTTTTATCGACGGAATGACGAAAGACTATCGGTCGCGCATTCTGGGCGATATCGGCGACAACGGGCCGGCGAACTGGCGCTGGGGCAACCATTCGCCGGACGCGGCCGTTTTGATTTATGGCCGATCGAACGAAGAGGTCGAGGAGGTCAAGGCGCGTTTCCTCCGGGCATGCAAATCCGCCGGGATGCCAACGCCGCACGAGGTGCCACTGGAGCCCGTGACGCAAGACAAGACCGAACCATTCGGTTTTGCCGACGGGGTGTCGCAACCTGTCATTCGCGGCACTTACAAGAGCCTGCGTAACGCCGATCCGATCCATATCGTTGAACCCGGCGAGATGATCCTCGGATATCCCGACAATCGCGGTTACATCCCGCCTTCGCCGACACTGGAACCCAATTCGGACCCCGGCAACAAGCTTCCCCTGCTCGGCGCGCCTAACGACTTTTCCCGCTCGGTCGCCGACGCGACGCGCGACGTTGGCTTCAACGGCAGTTTTCTCGTGATCCGCGAACTCGAGCAGGATGTGAACGGCTTCTCAACCTATTGCGAGCAAGAGGCCTCCCGGCTGAACAACCGGCTTTCCCCGCCTTACTACATCAACGCGGATTACATCGGTGCGAAGCTGGTCGGTCGCTGGAAGGACGGGTCGTCGCTGGTGCGCCAACCCTACGAGTCCGCGACGGAGCATCGGGAGAAGTTGCTGGACCGGGCGGCGAAGCAGCGGACGGGCCTTGTCGTGGAATCGACCGACGTCAGTTCGCTGAGCAGACCCAAAAGCAATCCAGAGGGCGGCACGCCGATCGAATTCGGCCGCACCAAAACCCGCCATTGCCGCCACGGTCCCCCTTGCTGCGACCGTCCCCGGGGCAGCCGCAGGGGCGGCTCCGGTGCACAAGCCAGTCAGACCCGACAACGATTTTCTTTTCGGCGCTGAGGATCCCGAAGGACTCCGCTGTCCCTATGGCGCGCATATCCGCCGGGGCAACCCGCGCGACAGCCTTGACCCCGGCAATGCCGACCAGGTCTCGATCTCGAACAGGCATCGCATCATGCGCATCGGACGTCACTACACCCCCGCGCCGGGACAGAATCCGGGGCTCTTCTTCATGTGCCTCTGCGCGGATATTGAACGCCAGTTCGAGTTTTTGCAGCAGACCTGGCTGAAGAGTCCATCGTTCCACGGCCTTACATGCGAAAAGGATCCGCTGCTCGGCGATGCCCAGAAAGGCGCCTGCGGATTCACGGTGCCGTCGCCGGATGGACCGATCGCCCTCAACCCAATGCCGCGCTTCGTCACCACCAAAGGCGGGGGCTATTTCTTTCTGCCGGGACGCCGGCTCATCGAATATCTGATTGACCCGCTGTGACCCGCCCCAAACAACTCGCGATGCTGACCTTCGGTCCGATGATCGACAGCGAAATGTCGCGCTTCGTGCTCTGGCGCTACGCGCAGCCTTATCGCGAGCAGCGGCACATCTTCGGCTGGGCTTCGATTTTGGCCGTGCTGCGCGGCGGCACCGGGCAAATCCCCTTGATCTACGGCAACCGGCTAAAGCTGACGGGCCCGCGTGCGGTCATCGATCATTTCGATACATGCTGTGACGCCAGCCAAATCCTGATCCCGGCGCAGGAGCCTTTGCGAACGCAGGTCGAAGCCGACTGGGCGACCTTCAACGGTGAACTCGCGGGTTATACGGCGAAGATCGCCTATTTTCATCTGCTGCCGCACCGCGCCATCCTGCTGGAGCCTTTCGTGCGCGGCATTCCGCCGCTGGAAGCGAGGCTGACCCCGGCGCTCTACCCCGCGCTGCGCGGTCTGTTCACGTTGTTGTTGCGGCTGGACCCGAAGGTGGTGGCAGATTCACTTGTGCAGGCCACCCGCATCGTCGACGAAGTGGACCGCCGCATCGGTGACGGGCGCCGCTTCCTTAACGGCGATCATCCGACGCTTTCCGACCTGAGTTTCGCGACGGCGCTGGCGCCGCTGCTGCTGCCGGAGGGCTACACCGCGCCGCTCCCGACTTATGAACAGATGCCCGCCGAACTGAAGCAGCTGATCAATTCGTTTCGGCAACGGCCCTCGTCGGCGCTGGTAAGTCGCATCTACGCCTTGCGTGCCGCGTCATCGACATCGCCGCAAGCGACGCTCTAAATCGCGCTCTCGCCTTCGTGGTGGAAGCCGAGATAACTCGCGGCGACGCGCTGGTTGCTGGCGATGTCTTTTGCGAGACCGCTCAGCACGAACTCGCCGAGCTCCATCACATAGGCGCGGTCGGCGATCTGCAATGCGGCCTGCGCATTCTGTTCGACCAGCAGCACCGAGACGCCGCTGGAACGCAACTCGCCGATGGTGCGGAAAATATCGGCGACGATGATCGGCGCCAATCCGAGACTGGGCTCGTCCAGCATCAAGAGCTTCGGCGCGCCCATTAGCGCGCGGCCCATCGCCAGCATCTGCTGCTCGCCGCCGGACAGTGTGCCGGCGAATTGCTTGCGGCGCTCCTTCAGCCGCGGGAACAGCGTGTAGACCCGCTCGAAGGCCGTCGCGGTCGCGGCCTTGGCGATCCGGAACGCGCCGAGCTGCAGATTGTCCTCGACATTCATGGTGGTGAACAATTCGCGATGTTCCGGCACCAGGCTCAGGCCCGCGGCGACGCGATCCTCGATGTCGAGCCGGGCCATGTCCTGTCCGGCAAAGCCGGCAGCCCCCTTCAGCGGCAGGATGCCCATCACCGCATTCAACAGCGTGGTCTTGCCGGCGCCGTTGGCGCCGATGATGGTGACGATCTCGTTGTCGGCGACCTCGAGCGACACCGCGCGAACGGCCTCGACCTTGCCATAGGCGACATGGGCGTCCGCCACCGACAACAGCGCGCTGGTCGAGGTACTCATGCCACCGCTCCCAGATAGGCCTTGATCACCTCGGGGTTGACCTTGATCGCGGCCGGCGTGCCCTCGGCGATCTTGGTGCCGAAATCGAGCACCACGATGCGGTCGGCGAGGTCCATGACAAAACCCATGTCGTGTTCCACCAGCAGCACCGACATGCCGCCGTCGCGCAGCTGCCGCAGCAGCGCTGCGAGCTGCTGCTTCTCCATATGCCGCAGGCCGGCGGCGGGCTCGTCCAGCAGCAGCAGGATCGGGTCGGCACACAGCGCGCGCGCGATCTCGACAATGCGCTGCTGGCCAAGCGAAAGGCTGCCGGCGAGTTGGTTGATCTGTTCGCCCAACCCGACGCGCTCGATCTGGCGGGCTGCTTCGGCGAGAAGCTTCGCTTCGTCGGCGCGATCGAGCCGCAGCATGCTGGCGATCGCGCCGGCATGGCCGCGCTGATGCGCGCCGAGCGCGACGTTCTCCAGCACGGTCATGTCGGGCACCAGTTTGACATGCTGGAAGGTTCGGCTGATGCCGAGTTTTACCACCTCCTGCGGCGGCGCGTTGTCGATGCTCTTGCCGAGCACGGATATCTTGCCGCCGGAGGCGGTCAGCACGCCGGTGACCAGATTAAATGTCGTGCTCTTGCCGGCGCCGTTGGGACCGATCAAAGCGACGATCTCGCGGGCCTGGACGTCGAACGAGACGTCGTTGACCGCGATCACGCCGCCGAACTGCTTTCGGGCGTGGTCGATCTGCAGCAGCACCGCGGGCGTCGCGGCCGCGCGGGCCCGCGCCGGCAGCGTCAGCGACGTATCGGGCCGCTTGCGGTCGCCCCTGTGCGGCAACCGCGCCATCAGCCACGGCCATACGCCGGTCGGCGCCAGTTGCAGCAGCACCACCAGCAGGATGCCGAACACGATGGTTTCGAGCTGGCCCTGGCCGCCGAAAATAATCGGCAGGTAGCTCTGCAGGATCTCTTTCAGGATCACGACGATCGCGGCGCCCAGCACGCCGCCCCAGACATAGCCGGCGCCGCCGACCACCGCGATGAAGAGATATTCGATGCCGGCCTGCGCGCCGAACGGCGTCGGGTTGGCGGCGCGGACGAAATGCGCATAGAGCCAGCCGGACAGGCCGGCCAGCACCGCGGCATAGATGAACACCAGCAGTTTCGCCCGCGGCGTATGGACGCCAAAGGCTTCGGCGGCGATGTGGCCGCGGCGCAGCGCGCGGATCGCGCGGCCGGTGCGGGAGTCCAGGAGATTCATGGTCAGCAGCGCGCTGATCAGCACCGCGATCCAGATCGCAAAATAGATCGTGCCGGGATCGAGCATCTTCAGTGACCCGATCGACAGCGGCGGGATCGCCGAAATTCCGTCATTGCGGCCGAGGAATTCGAGCTTGCTGAACAGATAAAACAGCCCGATGCCCCAGGCGATGGTGCCGAGCGGCAGATAATGGCCTGATAGCCGCACCGTGACGAGGCCGAGCACGACTGCGGCACAGCCTGCCACCAGCAGCGACAACGGCAGCGTCAGCCATGGCGACAGGCCGTAGGTCGTGGTCAATACCGCGGTGGTGTAGGCGCCAAAACCGCAGAACGCGGCCTGGCCGAACGAGGTGAGGCCGCCGACGCCGGTCAGCAGCACGAGCCCCATCGCGACCAAGGCGGAGAGGCCTATATTGTCCAGCAGCACGATCCAGAACGGCGGCACGCCCGGGATGAACGGAACGGCCGCCATCGCCAGCGCGAACAGCAGGATCGGCAATCGCTGCGGCATTGCCATCAGTCCTTCTCCTCTTCGACCGCCGGTACCGCAAGCGAGCGCAGCACGAGCACCGGCAGGATCAGGAAGAAGACGATGACCTCCTTGTAATCGCTGGCATAGAACGAGGAGAACGCTTCGACGATGCCGACCACCAGCGCGGCGATCGCGGTCAAGGGATAGCTGACCAGGCCGCCGATGATCGCGGCGACAAAGCCCTTCAGGCCGATCAGGAATCCGGTGTCGTAATACAGCGTCGTGATCGGCACGATCAGGATGCCGGAGATGGCCCCGATCAGCGCCGCCATCAGGAAGGCGATCTGTCCCGCCAGAGTGGTGCGGATACCGACCAGCCGCGCGCCGAGCCGGTTGACCGCGGTCGCCCGCAGCGCCTTGCCGGTCAGCGTGAAGCCGAAAAACAGCCACAGCGCCACGATGAAGGCGATGGTGATGGCGTAGACCGCGATGCTCTGGCCGGTGAAGCGCAGCGCACCAACTGTGAAGGCCTGGTTCGAGATCGGCGGACCGCGCTGACCCTCGGCGCCGAAGAATACCAGCCCAAAACCCTGCATCGCGAGATGGCAGCCGACCGAGGCGATCAACAGCACCAGCACGGAGGTGTGGGCGATCGGCTGAAACGCGATGCGGTAGAGAAACAGGCCGATGGAGGCGACGATCAACAGCGACAGCGCGATGTTGACGGCGATGCCGCCCTGGCGACCGGCGAACCACGACGTCAAACCAAAGACTGCCCCGGGCAGCACAAGGTTGATCAGAATAGCGCGCGCCACCAGCCTGGAGTGCAGCGCCTTGCGGCCAACAAAAATATCGAGGCCGAATGCCACCACGCCCATCGCCACCGCGAGCTTGGCGGTGCCGGGAAACTGGCCCGACGCCAGCGAGGCATAGGTCAGCGCGCCATAGGTGACGAATTCGCCCTGCGGAATCAGGATCACCCGCGTGACGCCGAACACCAGCACCAGCGCCAGGCCGAGCAGAGCATAGATCGCGCCATTGGTGATGCCGTCCTGCAGCAGGAACAGCATGATCGTCGAATTCAAGGCCGGACGCTCCCCCGTAAAGAACGGCTCTTCTAACGACGCGGCTGTTCCGAAACGTTCGCCGGCTGTGCCCTATGGAGGCCACCCGCCCGGCCGATAACAGCAGTTGAAAAAGCCTAGCCGTATTTGATATGCTGGATAACAATTATCAAATATAATCTCAAGGCCCGGACCGGTCCGGCAACGCCGTTTCAATTCATCCTTTGTACCGAGATTGCGAGCCCCGAGCGATGACTGTTTCCAAAGCCGGCTTCAAGACAGTCCAGGATCCCGCCAAAGCCGGCACGCGTCCCGCTCGCAAGGAACGGATCGACGGCGCCGGCGAGTTGTCCGAGCTGCAAATGGGCGAACTGAGCGAATTGCTCGGCTATTCGCTCAAGCGCGCGCAACTGAAGATATTCGAGGACTTCCTGCGCTGCGTGGCGCCGTTGCAACTGACGCCGGCGCAATTCTCGGTGCTGCTGCTGATGGACAAGAACCCTGGCCGCAACCAGACTGAAATCGCCAACACGCTCGGCATCCTCAGGCCGAATTTCGTCGCAATGCTGGATGGGTTGGAGAGCCGCGATCTGTGCACCCGGATCCGCTCGACCAACGACCGCCGCTCGCACATTTTGGTGTTGACCGACAATGGAAGGGCGGTGCTGGCGCGGGCGAAAAAACTGGTCGCCAGCAAGCACGAGGCGCGGCTCAACGAATTGCTCGGCCCGGCCAACCGCGCCGCATTGCTCGGCATGCTCGCGACCATCGCGCGGGAATTTTAAAGCCTGATCGGTTCTGATTTCACGCTGCCGCGAAGTGGCGCGAGGCCTTGCGCGCTTCCGGCTGCGACAGGAACAGCTCCTCGATCTCGGCCGCGGGCAGCGGCTGGCTGAACAGATAGCCCTGCATCTCGTTGCAGCCGGCGGCCACGATCTGGGCGAGCTGGCCGTGGGTCTCGACGCCTTCGGCGGTCGCCGTCATGCCGAGGCCGCCGGCCAATGCCGCCACCGCCCGCACGATGTTCAGCGATCCGGTATTGCGGTCGATGTCCTTGACGAAGGAGCGGTCGATCTTGATCTTGTCAAACGGAAAGCTCTGCAAGTAAGTCAACGACGAATAACCAGTGCCGAAATCGTCCATTGCGATCCGGATGCCGAGCGCGCGCAACTGGTGCAGCGCGGCGAGCGTGGTTTCCCGGTTCTGCAGCAGCACGGTTTCGGTGATTTCGATTTCGAGCCGGGTCGGCGGCAGGCCGGAGGCGCTGAGCGCGCCGATGATGACCTGCAGCAGGCCGGAATTGCGAAACTGGGCCGCTGAAATATTGACGGCGACGCGAAGCTCTCCGGGCCAGCGTGCCGCCGTGGCGCAGGCTTGCCGGATCACCCATTCGCCCATCGGGATGATGAAGCCGATCTCTTCCGCCAGCGGGATGAAGGCGGCCGGCGCGACCAGCCCGTGCTTCGGATGATTCCAGCGGATCAGCGCTTCGAAGCCTGATATCTCGTTGCTGGCGAGATCGACCACCGGCTGGTAGTAGAGCTCGAACTCGCCGGCCGGCAGCGCCCGCCGCAGGTCCTGTTCCATCACCCGGCGGGTCTGCACCCGCAGGTCCATCGCCGGCTCGAAGAAGCGGAAGGTACCGCGGCCGTGGTCCTTGGCGCGATAGAGCGCGAGGTCGGCGTTGCGCAGCAGCTTGTCGGGAGACAGTTGTTCGCCCGGGTTGGTCGCGATGCCGACGCTGGTGCCGATCACCGCCCGATGGCCGTCGAGGTCGAACGGTTCGCTGATCGCGGCGATGATGCGTTGCGCCAGCAAAGTCGCCTCGGCCGCCTCGGCGATCGGCACCTGCACGATGACGAACTCGTCGCCGCCGGTCCGCGCAATGGTATCGCTGTCGCGGACCAGCGCGCGCAGCCGCTCGGCCACGATTTTCAGGAGCTTGTCGCCGGCGGCGTGACCGAAGGTGTCGTTGACCGCCTTGAACTGGTCGAGATCGAGGTGGTGAACCGCCAGCATCTCCGATGCTGTGACCCGGTCGAGCGCGCTTTCCAGCCGCTGGTTCAGCAGCACGCGGTTGCCGAGACCGGTCAGCGCGTCGTGATGCGCCATGTATTCGATCTTGATCTCGGCCTGGCGCTGCTCGGTGATGTCCTCATGGGTCGCGACCCAGCCGAACGTCGGCATCGGCCGGTGCCGGATCTTGAAGGTGCGACCGTTGCGCAGTTCGACGATGCTGTCGGTCGGGTCGGACGATACCGCGACCTTGGTTCGCCAGTGCAGATATTCCTCGCGCGACATCGCCGGAAAGCTGCCGGCCTCGAACCGCATGTCGACGATTTCCGACAGCAGCATGCCGGGCGTGACGCGGTCCGGCGGCAGGTCGTACATTTCGATGTAGCGCTGGTTGCAGACGATCAGGCGCTGGGCGGCGTCGAAGAAGCACAGGCCCTGCGACATGTTGTTGATCGCCATGTCGAACTGGAGGTTGCGGATCCGCAGCGCCTCTTCGTGATCGGCGCTGGGGACGTCCTGCTGCTGCTTCAGCCGCGCGATCATCGCTTCGCGCTCGGTGATATCCTCATGCGTGGCGAGGCCACCGCCGTCCGGCATCGGATAGGCGGTGTAGGCGATGACCCGGCCATCGGCGAATTCCTGCACACTGGTGGTGGCGACCACGGGGCTGCCGATCCGCTCGCGGATATATTCGTCGGGCTTCTGCAGCACCTTGAGCCCCATGGTGAGCCGGTGCTGGATCATTTCGCTGATCGGCGTTCCCGGCTTCGCCTGCTCGGGCGTGAGCCCGTAGATCTCGAGGTAACGCTGGTTGCAGAAAACGATCTCGCGCTTCCTGTCGAAGATGATGAGGCCGAGCGCCAGGCGGTTGACCGCTTCCACGAGCAGCGCCCCCGGATAACCCGGGTCTGCCTCGGTGGCGTGGCCAATCAAATCCGGCAAATCCGGCATATCGGTCCTCTGCCGCTGGGCGCGGCGCTCGCGCAATATGGAGCGGTTCTATTAGAGGGCCGATTTGTTGAAATGCGTCCTTGAAATGACGGTTTCTTAAGCAGGTTCCTTAGAATTTGCTAAACGAAGTCCTAATGCGGGTCGGCCTGCCCAAAGGGGCATCGCTGCTATTTCTGGTCGACCAGAATGACCCTGATATCATTGACGTTGGTGAGCGTCGGCCCGGTCAGCAGCAGATCACCGGTTGAGGCGAAAAACGCCGAGGCGTCGTTGTTGGCGAGATAGGCTTTGGGGTCGAGGCCGAGCGATTGCATTTTGGCAAAGGTCAGGTGGTCGATGATCGCGCCGGCCGGATCGCTGGCGCTGCCGGCGCCGCCGTCGGCGCCGTCGGTATCGGCGGCCAGTGCCGAAATCCCCAGCGTGGTGTTGAGCAGGCTTGCCAGCGCCAGCGCGTATTCCTGGTTGGGGCCGCCGCGACCCTGGCCGCGCACCGTCACGGTCAATTCGCCGCCGGACAGGATCGCCACGCGTTTGCCGTCTTTAAACGCCTGCAGCGCGCGCCTGGCGTGATCGGCCGCGACCTCGCGCGCTTCGCCTTCGAGATCGGCGCCGAGATCGACGATCGCGTAGCCGGCCTCTTTCGCGAGTTTTATCGCGGCGTCGAGCGACTGGCGCGGCCGCGCGATCAGCTCAAAGCGGGCATGCGCGAAGGCGGCATCGCCCGGCTTGCAGCTTTCGTTCCTGGAATCGTCGAGGGCGCGACGCACCGCGTCGTCGATCGCGAGATTATATTTCGCGACGATGGCGCGGGCATTGGCCAATGTCGTCGGGTCCGGCACCGTCGGTCCCGAGGCGATCGCGGAAGGGTCGTCGCGCGGCACGTCGGATATCGCGAGCGTCACGATCTCGGCGCGCTGGCCGGCGCGCGCCAGCCGGCCGCCCTTGATCCGCGACAAATGTTTTCGGACCGTGTTGATCTCGCCGATCGGCGCGCCCGAGCGCAGCAGTGCCCGCGTCACCTGCTGCTTCTGCGCGAACGACACGCCTTCGACCGGCGCAATCCAGTTCGCCGAGCCGCCGCCCGAGAGCAAAACCAGCAAGAGATCGCCCGCCTCGGCGCCGGCGGCGAGCCGCAGGCTGTCCTCGGCGCCCTCAAGGCCGGCCTGGTCGGGAACGGGGTGGCCGGCTTCGACCACCCTGATGCGCCGTGTCGGCACGCCATGGCCGTGCCGGGTGGTGGCGATGCCCGACAGCCGTGACGGTTCGAGCCCGAGCGCATCGAGATAATGCCGTTCGGCCGCGGCCGCCATCGCGGCGGCGCCCTTGCCGGCCGCAAGGCAGATTACCTTGCCTTTGGGCGGCGGCGGCAAATGCGCCGACAGCACGACGTCGGGATGGGCTGCAGCCACCGCGGCGTCGAAGATGGCGCGCAACAGGGGACGTCGGTCGGTCATCATTGCACGGCGGTTGGGATGCGGAACATGGGATGCCGGTTATCCATCCGATTGCGGCAAAAGAAAACCCCCGCGCCGCGGCGCGGGGGTTTTGCAGAGGAGCGTAGCGGGTGTGGCAGGCCTAGCCGCCGACATCCGCGCTGATGACGTCGCCGAACAGGTTCCATTTCTCGCCCTTGAACTTCATCAGTTGCAGCGAGGAGATCGGCGCAAAATCGGTCGGGCTGGTGTTGATCTTGATGCCGGGCAGCAGCATTTCGACGCGGAAATCCTTCAGGTTGGCGGCCTGCTTCATGATATTGGCGCGGGTCAGATCGTCACCGCATTGCTTGAGCACCTGGACCAGGGTCTGGGCGACGCTGTAGCCGACAATCGTGCCCTGATCGAGTTTGTCGCCTTCCGGAAAATCCTTCTGGAGGAAAGCGAGAAAGTCCTTCATGCCGGGATCGTTGTTCCATTGCGGATCCGAAGCGTCCTTCAGGTACGCGGCCGAGATGATATCCTGCGCGTTCGCCATGCCGGCGGGCTTGATCACGCTCCCGACCGAGGCCGAGACGTTGTTGAGGAAATGGGTCGGCTTCCAGCCGAGCTCGGCGATCTTCTTGATCGCTTGCGCCGCGAATTTCGGCGTCGTGATATTAACGAACACGTCGGCGCCGCTCGATTTGAGCTTGACGATGTGATCATCGACCGAGGGCTCGGTGGTCTCGTAGCTTTCCTCCGCGACGATCATCGAGGCTGCCTTGGCGCCGAGACCGTCCTTCAGGCCCTTGAGATAGTCCTTGCCGTAATCGTCGTTCTGGTAGAGCACCGCGATCTTGGCGTCGGGCTTCTCCTTCAGCAGATACTTTGCGTAGATCTGTGTCTCGCTCTGGTAGCTCGGCTGCCATCCCATGGTCCACGGAAAATTCTTCGGGTCGTTCCATTTGGTGGCGCCGGTGGCGACGAACAGTTGCGGCACCTTCTTCGAGTTCATGTATTTGTGGATCGCGGAATTCGGCGGCGTGCCCAGCGAGTTGAAGATAAACAGCACCTCGTCGCTTTCGACCAGCTTGCGGGCCTGCTCGACCGTTTTCGGCGGGCTGTAGCCGTCGTCATAGCTGATGAAGTTGATCTTGCGGCCGTTAATGCCGCCGGCATCGTTGATCTTCTTGAAATAGGCCGCTTCGGTCTTGCCGATCACGCCATAGGCGGAGGCGGGGCCGCTGTACGGCATGATGTTGCCGATCTTGATTTCGGTGTCGGTGGCGCCGACGTCGTATTTCTTCTGCGCCAGCGCGTTGCTGGTCGATGCGGCAAGCAGGGCAAAGGCTGCGAAAGCCATGGCCAATCGAGTGGCGATAACGGGCATTACGTTTCTCCCTATGGTGGCGATGATGTGCGTCGCGGCTTTCTTGATCGAAAGCTCTTGTGACCTGGACGGTCGTTCAGATGAATCGATACCATTTTGCCCGTGGCGTCACAACAAAAGGCCCTGCGGCAAAACCGCAAGGACTGCTTCTTTAGTAGTCAGGCGTAAGTCGCGGTTCGACTTTTGGATGAGCGGCGAGCCCAAGCAGGCGAAAGCCGGAACGGGCTCGCCGTTCGCTCAGTCGCTGACATCCGCGCTGATGATCTCGCCGAACCGCGACCAGGTATCGCCCTTGAAGGTCTCCAGTTGCAACTGCGACAGCGGCGCAAAATCGGTGGCGCTGGTGTTGATCTTGATGCCGGGCAGGAAGCCGCCCAGCTCGAGGTCCTTGATGCTGGCGGCCTGCTTCATGATGTTGGCCCGGGTCAGATCGTCACCGCATTGCTTCAGCACGTACACCATGGTCTGCGCCACGGTGTAGCCATACACGACGGACGCATCGGCGCGATCGGCTTCCGGAAAATATTTGTCGAGGAACGCGTTCCACGCTTTCATGCCCGGATCGTCTTTCCATTGCGGATCGGTCGGATCCTTCAGGTAGGCCGACGAGATGATGCCCTGCGCGTTCTCCATCCCGGCCGGCTTGATCACGCTGCCGATCGAGGCCGAGACGTTGTTGAGGAATTGCGTCGGCTTCCATTCGATCTCGGCGACTTTCCTGATCGCCTGTGCGGCGAATTTCGGCGTCGAGATGTTGAGGAACACGTCGGCGCCGCTCGCCTTCAGCCGGACGATGTGGCTGTCGATGGTCGGTTCGGTGGTCTCGTAGCTGTCCTCGGCGACGATCATCGAGGCCGCCTTGGCGCCAAGCCCGTCCTTGAGCCCCTTCAGGTAGTCCTTGCCGTAATCGTCGTTCTGGTACAGCACCGCGATCTTGGCGTTCGGCATGTGCTTCAAAATGTATTTTGCGTAGATCTGGGTCTCGCTCTGATAGTTGGGCTGCCAGCCCATGGTCCAGGGAAACTCCCGCGGGTCGTTCCACTTGGTGGCGCCGGTGGCGACGAACAGTTGCGGCACCTTCTTCGCGTTCATGTATTTCTGGATCGCCGAGTTCGGCGGCGTGCCCAGCGAGTTGAAAATGAACAGCACCTCGTCGCTCTCGACCAGCTTGCGCGCCTGCTCGACCGTCTTCGGCGGGCTATAGCCGTCGTCATAGCTGATGAAGTTGATCTTGCGGCCGTTGATGCCGCCCTCGGCATTGATCTTGTTGAAGTAGGCGGCCTCGGTCCTGGCGATCACGCCGTAAGCGGAGGCGGGACCGCTATAGGCATTGATATTGCCGATCTTGATTTCGGTATCGGTGGCGCCGATGTCGTATTTCTTTTGCGCGAGGCTGGCGCTGCTGGTGACAGCGAGGATCGCGAGGGCAGCCGAAAAGGCCCCCAACCGCATCTGGATAGCAGGCATTCTGATCTCCCTTGGATCTGGTCTGGATGTGTCGATTTTTTGATTGGGAGCGCTTGGCGGCTCCTTGCGATATCGAATACCCGCACGCGGAGTCCGGCAACAGAAAACCCCCCGCGACGGGGTCGCGGGGGGCGTCATTTAGTCGAAACTTAGGTCGTGGTCGCTGACCTAACCGTTATCTGATCCGCGCCGCTGGAACCGGCGCCTACGGGCGTGCGAAATTACTTCCTGAGCTTGCCGATCAGTTGCTGGCCGAGCATCGCCATTTGGCGCGCGCCATGCGGCATCAGGAAGATGACCAGGAACAGCAAGACGCCGAACACGGCGCCGGACAGTCCCTTGGAGATTCCTTCGGCGATGTTGGGCACGAAGATGATGAAGGCCGAGCCCACGATCGAGCCGGGCAGCCAGCCCACGCCGCCGACCACCATGCCGAGGAACAGCGAGATGGCCAGCGTAATGGTGTAGCTGTCGGGAGCGACGAACTGCACGGCGATGGCGCCGAGCGCGCCGGCGACGCCGGTGATGCCGGCGCTGACGCCGAACGCCAGCGTCTTGTAGAGCGCAACGTCGATGCCCATCGCCGATGCCGCGATCTCGTTGTCGCGGATCGCCATGAAGGCGCGCCCGGAGCGCGACTTCAGCAAATTGACCGAGAAAATGTAGATCGCGACCGAAACCAGCAGCGTGAAATAATACAGCCAGGTGTCCTGCGACATCGGCAGGCCGAACGGCGCGTCCGGCTTGTCGACCACGAGGCCCTGCACGCCGCCGGTCCAGGGTTCGAAGACGTTGAGCTTGAGCAGTTGCGGCATCGCGGTCGCCAGCGCGAAGGTCGCCAGCGCCAGATAGACGCCGCTCAGCCGCAGCGCCGGCTTGCCGAACAGATATCCGAACGCAAAGCAGATGACGCCGGAAATCGGCAGCGTCAGCGCGTAGTTGATATTGGCGTGTTCCATCAGGATCGCCGAGGAATAGGCGCCTACCGCGTAGAACGCGCTTTGGCCGAGCGAGAACTGGCCGCTGCTGCCGGTCAGGATGTTCAGCGCCATCACGGCCAGCGCGTAGATCAGCAGCATCGTCAACTGGAAGATGATGAAGTTCTTGGCAAAGATCGGCACCACGAGCAGCAGCGCCAGCACGAACAGCGAGGTGCCGAAGCCCAGCGTCATGGCCCGCTTGGGCACGGCGTCGACGACCGGTGCCTCGGTAACGACTTCCTGCACAGCGCTCATGATCAAACTCGCTTCACGATGGGCCGGCCGAACAGGCCCGCCGGTTTGACGACCAATACGACGATGATAAGCGCCAGCGCGATCGGCAATTTCAGCTCGTTGCCGACGCCGGGAATGTAGGTGCCGGCAAGGTTCTCGAAGATGCCGACCAGGAAGCCGCCGATCACGGCGCCGAACGGGCTGGTCAATCCGCCGAGCACCGCGGCCGCGAAGCCGTAGATCAGCACGCCGCCCATCATGTTGGGCTCCAGAAACACCACCGGCGCGATCAGCATGCCGGCGATCGAGCCGATCGCGGCCGCCATGCCCCAGCCCAGCGCGATCATCCAGCTGGTATTGATGCCGACCAGCCGGGCCAATTCAGGCAGCGCCGCCGCGGCGCGCATCGCCAGGCCGATCCGCGTGAAGCGGAAGAAGAAGAACAGCAGGATCAGCAACACCAGGGTCACGCCGATCATGCCGGCCTGGTGGGTCGAGATCAGCTGGCTGCCGAGGAAGGGCGAGGAGCCGAACGGCGTCGGGAACTGCTTGATGGTGAAATCCCAGATCAGCCCGGCGCTGGAGTTGATGATCGCGAACAACGCGATGAAGCCGGCGACGTTGGTCAGGATCGGCGCCTTGGCCAGCGGCTTGAACAACAGCCGCTCGATGACGATACCGCCGACAAAGGACAGCGCCACGGCGGCCACGAAAGCGGCCCAGTAAGACAGCCCCCATTGCATCAACTGCCAGGCCACGAAGGTCGAAAACATCGCCATTTCGCCCTGGGCGAAATTGAGATGGTCGATGGCCTGGTAGATCATCACCACGGCGAGCGCCATGCAGGCATAGATCGCGCCGGTGGCGATGCCGGCCAGGATCTGGTTGGTTAAAAGCTCCATGGCCGCTCCCTCAATATCCCAGATAGGATTTACGGACGTCTTCGTTGTTGGCGATCTCGGCGGCGCTGCCGGACATCACGATGCGTCCGGTCTCGATGACATAGGCCTGGTCGGCCAGTTCCAGCGCCAGTTGGGCGTTCTGTTCCACCACCAGGATGGTGACCTTGTCCTCGCGGTTGATCTTGCCGAGGATCCGGAACAGGTCGCGCACGATCAGCGGCGCGAGGCCGAAGGACGGTTCGTCCAGCAGCATCAGCCGCGGACGCAGCATAAGGGCGCGGGCGACCGCGAGCATCTGCTGCTCGCCGCCCGACAGGGTGCCGGCCTGCTGGGTATGGCGCTGCTTCAGCACCGGGAAATGATCGTACATGCGCTCGATGTCGGAGACGATTCCGGCGGAGTCTTTCCGCGTGATGGCGCCGAGTTGGAGATTCTCCTCCACCGTCATGGTGGTGAAGGTGCCGCGGCCTTGCGGCACGTGGGCGATGCCGAGCCGGACGATGTTTTCGGTCGAGCGGCCGAGCAGCGGCGCGCCCTCGAACTCGATCGTGCCGGTCGAGCGCACCATGCTGCAGATCGCGCGGAGCGTGGTGGTCTTGCCGGCGCCGTTGGCGCCGAGCAGGGTGGTCAGGCTGCCTTCGTTGAGGCCGAACTCCAGCCCGTGCAGCGCCTGGACCTGGCCGTAATAGGCGCGCAGGTCCTTTACGTTGAGCATCGCCGTCATTGGTCCTTGCTCCCCAGATAGGCCTTGATGACGTCGGGGTCGGATTGCACCTGCGCAGGCGTCCCCTCGGCGAGTTTGCGGCCGAAATTGAGCGCGACCACGTGGTCGGCGATCGACATCACAAGCCCCATGTGATGTTCGACCAGGAGCACGGTCATCTTGCGCTCGTCGCGGATGCGGCGGATCAGGTCGCCCAGCACGTGGACTTCCTCATGGTTGAGTCCGCCGGCGGGTTCATCCAGCAAGAGTATTTTCGGGTCGGCGGCGAGCGCCCGCGCCAATTCGACGCGCTTCTGGGTGCCGAACGGCAGGCCGGACACCACGGTATGGGCGACGTCCTCGAGGTCGAGATAGCCGAGGATTTCGTGAACCCGGCGGTTGATCTCGGCCTCGCCGCGGCGAACCCAGGGCAGTTTCAGCGAGTCGCTGACGATGTCGGAATTGGTGCGCGCATGGGTGCCGACCCGGACGTTGTCGAGCACCGAAAGATTGGCGAACAAAGCGACGTTCTGGAAGGTGCGGCCGATGCCGATTTCCGCGATGCGGTGCGGCGGCCGCGACAAAATGCTCTCGCCGTCCATCAGGATGTCGCCCGCGCTCGGCTGGTATAGCCGGGACAGGCAGTTGAACAGCGTGGTTTTGCCGGCGCCGTTCGGCCCGATCAGGCCGAGGATCTGGCCCTGCTTCATGTCGAACGATACGCCATTCAACGCGACGATGCCGCCGAACACGACGCTGACGTCGCGAACCGCGAGCAGGGGCGCGGCCGAATTCACGGCGCCTTGCGCGAGCTGTGCCTGCGTCATTTCGCGCCGCCCGGCTGTCGCGCTGGGCGGAGCTTGCCGCGCCGGCTCACGCGCCGGGCGCAACAATGCCGGCTATCTAATCCCCTCGACCACACGTGCAACTTTCCCTCCTGGTTTAACCTTTTTGTTTTCTTGTTTTTTTGATTGTGGCGCCACGCCCCCCAGCGCCGCCTCGATGTTCCTTACCATCGCCAAGAGGCGAGGTCCAATATCGCTGCGCAGCCGATCTTCCGTGAAACGGAATGCCGGCGCGCCGCAATTAAAGGCATAGGGACCCGTCCCGTCATTAAGCTTTAGTGCTACGCCGACCGCGGCGACGTCGTCCTGCCATTCGCCCGCCGAGATCGTGAAGCCGTGGCGGGCCACGGTTTCGCCGGAGCGTTCGATGCCTTCGCGCATCCGCGGCCAGCGGCTGCCATAGTGCTCGCGCAATTCGCGTAATAAAGAGGCACGCTCCTCGTCGGGCAGTGCCCAGATATACGCACGGCCCATCGCGGTGGTTGCGATCGGAATTCGCGAACCGACATCCAGTTGAACCCCCAGCGTTAATTCGCTGCGGCTCTGGCCGAAATAGATCATGCTGAGGCGGTCGCGGCCGCCGACGGCGACCGCGCCGCCGGTCGCGCGCATCACTTCGTCGCGGTAGGATTCGGACAAATGCCGAACGCCGAGATTGGCCAGCGCGGCGTACCCCAGTGCCATCGCCGACGGCGCCAGTTGATATTTCTCGAACCGCGGAACCGGTGTAAGGTAGCCCAGCTTGGTCAAGGTATAGGTCAGCCGGGAAACGGTCGGCTTGGGCAAGTTGGTGCGGGCCGCGATCTCCTGATTGCCCAGAAGCCCGTCGTTGGGATGGAATGCGCGTAATACATCAAGGCCGCGGGATAGCGCGACGACGAAGCTGCGATCGGTCGCCACTTTCTTCGCTGGACGTTTCATTCCCTGCCGTGCGGGCTATCGTGCCGACTTCGTTGACAAGGGACGTGCTTCAAAATAACCCTCGCTGTCAAGATGTGGAATTAAATTCCGCAGTGCGAAATCGATCTGTTAGCCAAAAGAACAAGATATCCAAAACAAGATATCCAAGGAGAGTGCCGTGAGCGATGTGGTCAAGCTTGAGCGTCATGACGTGGTTGGCATCGTCACGGTCAACAGTCCGCCGGTGAATGCGCTGAGCGCCGCCGTGCGCGGCGGCATCCTGGAATGCATGAAGGAAGCCATCGCCAATTCGCAGATCAAGGCGATCGTGCTGACCTGTGCCGGCCGCACCTTTATCGCCGGCGCCGACATCACCGAATTCGGCAAGCCACCGAAACCGCCCGGCCTCAACGAAGTGCTGAGCGAGATGGAAAACAGCCCGAAGCCGATCGTGGCCGCCATCCACGGCACCGCGCTCGGCGGCGGCCTCGAGGTCGCGCTGGCCTGTCACTTCCGGGTGGCGACGAAAGAGGCAAAGCTCGGTCTGCCCGAGGTCAAACTCGGCCTGCTGCCCGGCGCCGGTGGCACCCAGCGTTTGCCGCGCGCGGTCGGCCCCGAGCTCGCGGTCAAGATGATCGTCGGCGGCGATCCGATCAATGCGGCGGAAGCGCTCAAGAATGGCCTGATCGAGGAAATCGTCGAAGGCCCCGCGACCGGCGGCGAAGCCTTTGCCCGCAAGGTGCTGGCCGAGAAGCGTCCGCTGCGCAAGCTGCGCGACGACGACTCAAAGCTCGCGGCGGCGAAAGCCGACCGTTCGATCTTCACCAACGCGGTTGCCGCGATGACCAAGCGCGCGCGGGGGCTGGAAGCGCCGTTCGCCGCCGCCGACGCGGTCGGCGCCGCGATCGATCTGCCGTTCGACGAAGGCCTGAAGAAAGAGCGCGAGGGCTTTCTCAAGCTGGTCGCCAGCGACCAGTCGAAGGCGCAGCGCTATGCGTTCTTCTCAGAGCGCGAGGCTGCCAAGATCGCCGGCGTTCCCGATGGGACAAAGCCGCGCAATGTCGAGCGGGTCGCCATCATCGGCGCCGGAACCATGGGCGGCGGCATCGCGATGTCGTTCGCCAATGCCGGCATCCCCGTCACGCTGATCGAGACCGGCGAGGAGCAGCTCAAGCGCGGCATGGGCGTGATGCAGAAGAATTACGAGGCGACCGCCGCCCGCGGCGGCATTCCGGCGGATGCGCCGGCCAAGCGCATGGGCCTGATCAACGGCGTGGTCGGCCTCGAGAACGTCAAGGACGCGGATCTGGTGATCGAGGCCGTGTTCGAGACCATGGCGATCAAGAAGGAAGTATTTACCGCACTCGACAAATTCGCCAAGAAGGGCGCGGTGCTGGCCTCCAACACCTCGTATCTCAACATCGATGAAATCGCCAAGGTGACCAGCCGTCCGCAGGACGTGCTCGGCATGCACTTCTTCTCACCGGCCAACGTGATGAAGTTGTGCGAAATCGTCCGCGCCGACAAGACCGCGCCGGACGCGCTGACCACCGCGGTCGCCGTGGCGCGCAGAATCGCAAAGGTGCCGGCGGTGGTCGGGGTCTGCGACGGCTTCGTCGGCAACCGCATGCTGGCGCAGCGCGGCAAGCAGGCCGAAAAACTGTTGTTCGAAGGCGCGCTGCCGCAGCAGGTCGACGCGGTGGTGACAAAGTTCGGCATGCCGATGGGCCCGTTCGCGATGGGCGATCTCGCCGGCCTCGATATCGGCTGGCGCTCGCGCAAGGACCGCGGCATCAAGTCGGAAATAGCCGACGCGTTGTGCGAAGCCGGCCGCTTCGGCCAGAAGACCGGCAAGGGCTATTACAAATACGAAGGCGGCTCGCGCGCGCCGCTGCCCGATCCGGAAGTCGAGAAACTGATCGACGAAACGCTGCAGCGGCTCGGCCGCAAGCGCCGCGTGGTCAGCGACGACGAAATCCTCGAGCGCATGATGTACCCGATGATCAACGAGGGCGCGCGGATTCTCGAAGAGAAGATCGCGGCGCGGCCGAGCGACATCGACGTGATCTGGCTCTATGGTTACGGCTGGCCGATCTACCGCGGCGGCCCGATGTTCTATGCCGACCAGGTCGGCCTCAAGCACATCGCCGACCGGCTGTCGTACTACGCCAAGGAAACCAACGATCCCTCGCTCGAGCCCGCGCCCTTGCTCAAGCGCCTCGCCGCCGAAGGCAAGACGTTTGCCTCGCTGGCGCAGAGCGCGAAAGCGGCTTGATGGTTAGCTTTACGCGCTGCGCGGATGTCCCGCCTGCTCCCCTCCCCCTTGCGGGGAGGGGTCGGGGGTGGGGGTGCAGCGAGTTCGGCGCGTGTGGCTTACCCCCCTCCCTGACCCTCCCCCGCAAGGGGGGAGGGAAAAGAGCGTACGAATGACCCACCCCGGCGAGCAATTTTATCCGCAAGGCGTCCGCTGGGACGATGCGATCGAGCGCGGCACCTTGCCGGACCTGTTGTCGAAGGCGGCGGCGGAATATGCAACGCGGCCGGCGATCGAATTCCGCGACCGCCCGATCAGCTATGCCGAGCTGGAAGCGATGGCCGAGACCGCGGCCGCCGCGTTCCTGCGCGCCGGCTGCGGCAAGGGCGCAACCATCGCGCTGTTCCTCGGCAATACGCCTGACCATCCGGTCAATTTCTTCGGCGCGCTGAAGGCCGGCGCAAGGCTGGTGCATCTGTCGCCGCTCGACGGCGAGATCGCGCTGTCGCACAAGCTGTCGGATTCCGGCGCGCGCGTGCTGGTGACGTCAAATCTCTCGGCATTGCTGCCGACCGCCCTGAAATTTCTCGACCAGGGCCTGCTCGATCGGCTGATCGTCTGCGAGGACGATCGCTGGGGCAAGGTCGGCACGCCGCAGACCGCGCTGCCGGACAATCCGAAGATCGTCACGTACAGCGCGGTTCGTCGACGGCGCCGTCAAGCCGGCGCAATGGCCTCAAGTCAGCGCCGATGACGTAGCACTTCTGCAATATACCGGCGGCACCACTGGATTGCCCAAAGGCGCCATGCTCAGCCACGGCAATCTGACCGCGGCGGTCTCGATCTACGACGTCTGGGGCAAGGCGGCGCGCGCCGAACGCGACGCGATCGAGCGCGTGATCTGCGTGCTGCCGCTGTTTCATATCTACGCGCTGACGGTGGTGCTGTTGTCGTCGCTGCGGCGCGGCCATCTGATCTCGCTGCACCAGCGTTTCGACGTCGAAGCCGTGATGCGCGACATCGAGGTTAAGCGCGCTACCAGTTTCCCCGGCGTGCCCACGATGTGGATCGCGATCGCGAGCCTGCCTGATTTAGACAAGCGCGATCTGTCGTCGCTGGTGAGCTGCGGCTCCGGCGGCGCGCCGCTGCCGGTCGAGGTTGCCAGGATTTTCGAGCGCCGGGTCGGCATGAAGCTGAAGAGCGGCTGGGGCATGACCGAGACCTGCTCGCCCGGCACCGCGCATCCGAAGGAAGGCCCGGACAAGCCGGGCTCGATCGGCCTGATGCTGCCGGGCATCGAGATGGACGTGGTGTCGCTGGACGATCCGAAGCTAGTCATGCCGGTTGGTGAAGTCGGCGAAATCCGCATCCGCGGTCCGAACGTGACAAAAGGCTACTGGAACCGGCCGAAGGAAACCGCGGAGGCCTTTGTCGGCGACCGTTTTCTGACCGGCGATATCGGCTACATGGATAGCGACGGCTATTTCTTCCTGGTCGACCGCAAGAAGGACATGATCATTTCCGGCGGCTTCAATGTCTATCCGCAGATGATCGAGCAGGCGATCTACACCCACCCGTCGGTGCAGGAAGTGATCGTGATCGGCATTCCCGACGATTATCGCGGCGAGGCGGCGAAGGCCTTTGTCAAATTGCGCGCGAATGCAAAGCCGTTCGCGCTGGAAGAGCTCAAAACCTTCCTCACGGGAAAACTCGGCAAGCACGAGATTCCGGCGGCGCTCGATTTTGTCGACGAACTGCCGCGCACTTCGGTCGGCAAGCTGTCGCGTCACGAACTGCGCCAGCAACAGCCGCCAACAAAACCCGCCCAACCCCAACAACAACTCGCAACAGGAGGTCGTCCATGACCGAAGCCGTTATCGTCTCCACCGCCCGCACCCCGATCGGCAAGGCCTATCGCGGCGCGCTCAACGCCACCGAAGGCGCGACCCTGCTCGGTCACGCGATCGGCGAGGCGGTCGCCCGCGCCAAGGTCGATCCGAAGGAAGTCGAGGACGTGGTGATGGGCGCCGCCCTGCAGCAGGGTTCGACCGGCGGCAACATCGCGCGCAAGGCGCTGCTGCGCGCCGGCCTTCCGGTCACCGTCGGCGGCACCACCATCGACCGGCAATGCGCCTCGGGCCTGCAGGCGATCGCGCTGGCGGCACGCTCGGTGATTTTCGACGGCGTCGAGATCGCGGTCGGCGGCGGCGGCGAAGTCGATCAGCCTGGTGCAGAACGATCACGCCAACAAGTTCCACACCCAGGATCCGGCGCTCCTGAAGATCAAGGGCGAGGTCTACATGCCGATGATCGACACCGC
Source organism: uncultured Alphaproteobacteria bacterium (assembly GCA_963699465.1). Classification (GTDB taxonomy): domain Bacteria; phylum Pseudomonadota; class Alphaproteobacteria; order Rhizobiales; family Xanthobacteraceae; genus Bradyrhizobium. The sequence goes on along the minus strand of CAVOTZ010000003.1, from coordinate 103,840 downwards.
CGAAGTCGTGGCCAAGCGCTACGGCATTTCGCGCGAGCGGCAGGACGAATATTCGCTGGAAAGCCAGCGCCGCACCGCGGCGGCCCAGCAGGGCGGCAAGTTCAACGACGAGCTGGCGCCGATCACCACCAAGATGGGCGTCGCGGACAAGGCCACCGGCGAGGTCTCCTTCAAGGACATCACGTTTTCGAAGGACGAAGGCCCGCGGCCCGATACCTCGGCCGAAGGCCTCGCCGGCCTCAAGCCGGTGCGCGGCGAAGGCTTTACCATCACCGCCGGCAATGCCAGCCAGCTCTCGGACGGCGCCTCGGCCTCCGTGATCATGAGCGACAAGGAAGCCTCCAAGCGCGGCCTGAAGCCGCTCGGCATCTTCCGCGGCTTTGTCGCGGCCGGCTGCGAGCCCGATGAAATGGGCATCGGCCCGGTGTTCGCGGTGCCGCGGCTGCTCAAGCGCCATGGCCTCAAGATCGACGATATCGACCTCTGGGAATTGAACGAGGCGTTTGCCGTGCAGGTGCTGTACTGCCGCGACAAGCTCGGCATCGACCCGGACAAGATCAACGTCAATGGCGGCGCGATCTCGGTCGGCCATCCCTACGGCATGTCGGGTGCGCGGCTGACCGGCCACGCGCTGATCGAAGGCCGCCGCCGCAAGGCCAAGTACGCGGTCGTCACCATGTGCGTCGGCGGCGGCATGGGCGCCGCTGGTTTGTTCGAGGTGCTGCAGTAGTTTTCGTCGTCCCCGCGAACGCGGGGACCCATACGCCGCGGACTCTCTCTATAGGCGGTATGTCCGATACCTTTTGTCATCCGCGAACGGCCGGGGTTATGGGTCCCCGCGTTCGCGGGGACGACGCAAGAAAAGATTTCGCGGCTACTCATCTAATTTTCACAGGAGGATCCGATGGATCTCGCATTCAGCAAGGAAGAAGTGGCGTTTCGGGAAGAAGTGCGCGCGTTCTTTCGTGACCACGTGCCGCCGGCGACGCGGCAGAAGCTGCAGGAAGGCCGTCACCTCTCCAAGGACGAGATGGTCACCTGGTGGCGCATCCTGAACAAGAAGGGCTGGGGCGTTTCGCACTGGCCCAAGCAATATGGCGGCACCGGCTGGACCTCGGTGCAGCATTACATTTTCAATGAGGAGCTGCAGATGGCGCCGGCGCCGGCGCCGCTCGCCTTTGGCGTCAGCATGGTCGGCCCTGTCATCTACACCTTCGGCAATGACGAGCAGAAGAAGCAGTATCTGCCGCGCATCGCCAATGTCGACGACTGGTGGTGCCAGGGCTTTTCCGAGCCGGGCTCGGGCTCCGACCTCGCCTCGCTGAAGACCAAAGCCGAGCGCAAGGGCGACAAATACATCGTCAACGGCCAGAAGACCTGGACCACGCTGGCGCAGCACGCCGACATGATCTTCTGCCTGTGCCGCACCGACACGTCGGCCAAGAAGCAGATGGGCATCTCGTTCATCGTGTTCCCGATGAAGTCGAAGGGCGTCACCGTGCGGCCGATCCAGACCATTGACGGCGGCCATGAGGTCAACGAAGTGTTTTTCGACGACGTCGAGGTTCCCGTCGAGAATCTGATCGGCGAGGAGAACAAGGGCTGGGATTACGCCAAATTCCTGCTCGGCAACGAGCGCACCGGCATCGCCCGGGTCGGCGTCTCCAAGGAGCGCATTCGCCGCATCAAGGAACTGGCGTCCAAGGTCGAGTCCGGCGGCAAGCCGGTGCTGGAGGATCAGGGTTTCCGCGAAAAACTCGCCGCGGTCGAGATCGAGCTGAAGGCGCTGGAACTGACGCAGCTGCGCGTGGTCGCCGACGAAGGCAAGCACGGCAAGGGCAAGCCCAATCCGGCGTCCTCGGTGCTCAAAATCAAGGGCTCGGAAATCCAGCAGGCCACCACCGAATTGTTGATGGAAGTGATCGGCCCGTTCGCCGCGCCCTATGACGAGCACGGCGACGAGGGCTCTAACGAGGCGATGGACTGGACCGCGCAGATCGCGCCGAGCTACTTCAACAACCGCAAGGTTTCGATTTACGGCGGCTCCAACGAGATCCAGCGCAACATCATCACCAAGGCGGTGCTGGGGCTTTAGGAAGCGAGCGCTCGGCCACACACACCGTCGTCATGCCCGGCCTTGTGCCGGGTATCCACGTCTTCCTTCTTCGCGGCAAGACGTGGATGGCCGGGACAAGCCCGGCCATGACGAGAAGAACAGGAATTGTCGGGAGAGAGTAGAAAAAATGGATTTTGATTTGTCGGAGGAGCAGCGGCTTCTCAAGGAAAGCGTCGACGGGCTGTTGAGCGACGGTTACGATTTCGACCAGCGCAAGAAATACGCGCAGGAGAAGGGCGGCTGGAGCAAGGCGTTCTGGGGCAAGCTCGCCGAACAGGGCCTGCTCGGCCTGCCGTTCGCGGAAGAAGACGGCGGCTTCGGCGCCGGCGGCATCGAAACCATGATCGTGATGGAGGCGCTGGGCAAGGCGCTGGTGCTGGAGCCGTACCTCGCCACCGTGGTGCTCGGCGGCGGCTTCCTGCGCCATGGCGGCTCGGCCGAACAGAAGGCCGCGCACGTGCCCGGCATCATCGACGGCAGCAAGACGTTTGCGTTCGCGCAGCTCGAGAAGAATTCGCGCTACGACCTGAATGACGTCTCAACCACCGCCAAGAAAAAGGGCGACGGTTGGGTAATCGACGGCGAGAAATTCGTCGTGCTGAACGGCGAGGGCGCCGACATGCTGGTGGTCACCGCGCGCACCAAGGGCAGTCAGCGCGACAAAACCGGAATCGGCGTGTTCCTGGTGCCCGGCAACGCCAAGGGCGTGGTGAAAAAGGGCTATCCGACCCAGGACGGCCTGCATGCCGCCGACATTACGTTTACCGGCGTCGAGGTCGGCGCGGACGCCGCGATCGGCGATCCCGAGAATGGGCTCGCGCTGATCGAGCGCGTGGTCGACGAAGCCCGCACCGCGATGTGCGCGGAGGCGGTCGGCGCGATGGATGAATCGCTGAAGAGCACGGTCGAATATCTGAAAACCCGGAAACAGTTCGGCGTGCCGATCGGCAGCTTCCAGACCCTGCAGCATCGCGCCGCCGACATGTTCGTCGCGGTCGAGCAGGCCCGCAGCATGTCGATGTTCGCGACCATGGCGAGCGATTTCGACAACGCCAAAGAGCGCGCCACCGCGATCGCCGCCGCCAAGGTGCAGATCGGCAAATCGGCCAAATTCGTCGGCCAGCAGTCGATCCAGCTCCATGGCGGCATCGGCATGACCATGGAAGCCAAGATCGGCCACTATTTTAAACGCCTGACCATGATCGAGAACACGTTTGGGGACACGGACTATCATCTGCGCCGCGTCACCGAGAGCGGGGGATTGGTTTAGTTCCCGTCATTGCGAGCGAAGCGAAGCAATCCAGAGCCCCAAAGTAAGACTGGATTGCTTCGTCGCTTCGCTCCTCGCAATGACGGAGTTATCCCAGAGAAGTAACAAAATGAAAAACACCCCGTTCGATCTCACTGGAAAAGTCGCCGTCATCACCGGCTCCAGCCGCGGCATTGGCCGCTCCTCGGCTGAATTGCTGGCAAAACTCGGCGCCAAGGTGGTGATCTCCAGCCGCAAGGCGGATGCCTGCCAGGAAGTCGCCGACGGCATCAACAAATCGGGCGGCGACGCCCATGTGATTCCCTGCAACATCTCGCGCCGCGAGGAAGTCGACGCGCTGATCGCGGGTGCCACAAAACATTACGGCAAGGTCGACATCTTGGTGTGCAACGCCGCCGTCAATCCCTATTACGGCCCGCTGCTTGATATCAAGGACGAAGCCTTCGACAAGATCATGGGCAGCAACGTCAAGAGCAACATCTGGCTGTGCTCGCACGCGATCCCGCCGATGGCGGAACGCGGAGGCGGTTCGGTGGTGATCATCTCCTCGATCGGCGGCCTGCGCGGCTCGACCGTGATCGGCGCCTACGGGATTTCCAAGGCGGCGGATTTTGCGCTGTGCCGCAGCCTCGCCGGCGAATGGGGCCCCAAGGGCGTGCGCGTCAATTGTGTCGCGCCGGGCCTGATCAAGACCGATTTTGCCCGCGCATTGTGGGAAGACGAAGCCCGCCTGAAGCACCGCTGCGCCACCACGCCGCTGCGCCGGATCGGCGAGCCCGACGAAATCGCCGGCGCGGTGGCCTACCTCGCGTCGGACGCGTCGACCTTCATGACCGGCCAGACCATCGTGGTCGACGGCGGCGTCACCACCGCGTCGGTGTGAAGCTTTCTTACCCTCCCCTGGAGGGGCAGGGCTATCGCATGTGGCCAAGGAGTTCGAAGAGGAAGGTATCGTTCCATCCGGCGCGCTTGAGCTTACCGCGCAGGGAGACTGTCGTATCTGGGTGGGCTTGGGCAATGTTGAGGGCCAGGCGGCGGAGCACGGCCAGATTGGCCGGTCCGTTGTCCTTGCGATTGCGGGCAAGGTCCTCGTCGAGGGTGACGTCCAGCGGCCAGTGAAGGCTATTTTCGATGCCCCAATGAGCGCGGACGATGCGCAGGACCTCTTTACGGCTGTAGGGGCGGCTCATCAGGAAGTAGCGCTCGACCGTGTCGTCCTGGCCCCGCTTGCTGGTGATGCGGGCAACAGCTTTGAGGCCCGGAAAGTCATGCTTGTTGGCCATGCCGGGAGCCGGCGCGACGAGAGCAACACGCTTCTCGTTGCGTCCGTGTTCAGCGTCTTTGGTGGTGAGCGAGGTCTTGCCCTTGCGTTTGACGGCGCGGATTGCGGCTTTGGCATCCTCCAACAGAGCAGGCTGGTTCGCCTTTACCGCCAGCACGTAGTCGCCGCCCCGTGCCACGATCGCTTCGGCCATCGCGCGGTGGCAATGCAGGGCATCGGCCGTGACGACGCAGCCCTTAAGCTGCAGAAGTTCGAGCACCTGCAAGGCGCCGGCGGCTTCGTTGTTGTTCGGTGCCAGTACATTGGCGAGCGCCATACGCGTCTGCGCCGCCCAGGCGGTCACCATCACCGGCGGCATGTGGCCCTTGCCGCGTTCGTAGCCGCGCCGCAACGCCTTGCCATCGAGCGCGATCACCCCGCGCGGCCGCTTGATCTTCGCGCCTTGCGCAAAGGCCTTCATGAAACGCCGAAACGCGACTTCAAACGCTTTCGGGTCAAGCATCCGGAACACCCGGCTGAACGTGTCGTGGCTCGGCAGACCGTTCTTGAGTTCCAGCACATCCTGCCAAAGATAGGCCTTCATCCGGGCAAACAGCGCCATGTCGGTGCAACTCGTCGCCCCGCACAGCGTCGCCATCAGCGCGATGAACAAGATCTCGGTCAGGTCATGCAGCGCGTTGTCGGCCCGCGGGTCGGGCAACTCCGAAAAGCACTCCGCAAATCGCTGCATCGGCCGCTCCCTCCACATCAGGAGCTACCCTCAGAATCCCTTTCTTTCGATTTGGCAACTACTTGCAGGCGTACACATGCGATTCCCCTGCCTGGAGGGGGAGGGTCGCTCGCTTTAGCGAGCGGGGTGGCGAGGCTTTTACAGCACCACGTCTCCACCCCACCCCGTCTCGCATTACGCTTCGCTTCATGCGAGCCGACCCTCCCCCTCCAGGGGAGCGCGGTGATATTGACGAACCCTCCCCAATCCCCTTTCCTTCGCCCAACACAAACGTCACTTCCGGGAAGCAACGCTCATGTCCTTTGTGCTGGCCATCGATCAGGGCACCACGTCCTCGCGCGCCATCGTGTTTCGCTCGGACATTTCCATCGCCGCCTCCGCGCAGCAGGAATTCCCGCAGCATTTTCCGGCGTCGGGCTGGGTCGAGCATGAGCCGGAGGATATCTGGACCTCCACCGTGGCGACCTGCCGCGAGGCGCTGAGGAAGGCCGGCATCGGGCCCAAGGACATCGCCGCGATCGGCATCACCAACCAGCGCGAGACCACCGTGGTGTGGGACCGCGCCACCGGCCAGGCTGTCCATCGCGCCATCGTCTGGCAGGACCGCCGCACCGCCGACATCTGCGCCAAACTCAAGAGCGAAGGCCACGAGCCCGCGATCTCGCGCGAAAACCGGCCTGATCATCGATCCCTATTTCTCCGGCACCAAAGTCGCCTGGATCCTCGATCACGTCCCCGGCGCGCGGGCGCGGGCCGAGCGCGGCGAACTGATGTTCGGCACGGTGGACTGCTATCTGCTTGTGGCGGCTGACCGGCGGCAAGGCGCACGCCACCGACGCCACCAACGCCTCGCGCACGCTGCTGTTCAACATCCACACCGGCGAGTGGGACGACGAGCTGTTAAAGATCCTGCGCGTGCCGCGCTCGATGCTCCCGGAGGTCAAGGACTCCTCCGCCAAGTTCGGCGACAGCGTGCCGGAATTGTTCGGCGGCGCGATCGCGATCTCCGGCATCGCCGGCGACCAGCAGGCCGCCACCATCGGCCAGGCCTGCTTCTCGCCCGGCATGATCAAGTCGACCTACGGCACCGGCTGCTTTGCGCTGCTCAACACCGGCACGACGCCGGTCGCCTCCAGGAACAAGCTGCTGACGACCATCGCCTACCAGCTCGCGGGCAAACGCACCTACGCGCTGGAAGGCTCGATCTTCGTCGCCGGCTCCTCGGTGCAATGGCTGCGCGATGGGCTCGGCATCATCAAGCAGGCCTCCGAGACCGGCCCGCTCGCCGACCAGTCCGATTCCACGCAGTCGGTCTATCTGGTGCCGGCCTTTGTCGGCCTCGGCGCGCCCTACTGGAATCCGCGCGTGCGCGGCGCGCTGTTCGGCCTGACCCGCAACACCGGCCCCGCCGAACTCGCGCATGCCGCGCTGGAAAGCGTCTGCTACCAGACGTTTGATCTCTGGGCCGCGATGCGCGCCGACTGGCCGGACGCGCAAGCCGTCAAGACAGTGCTGCGCGTCGACGGCGGCATGGCCGCGTCGGACTGGACCATGCAACGCCTCGCCGACCTGCTCGACGCCCCGGTCGATCGCCCGTCGATCCAGGAAACCACCGCGCTCGGCGCCGCCTATCTCGCCGGCCTCGCCGCCGGCGTCTATCCCGAGCCCGCAAAATTCGCCGACAACTGGCGGCTCGAGCACCGCTTCAAGCCGAACATGAGCCAGGCGACAAGGGAACGGAAGCTCAAGGGCTGGGCGCGGGCGGTGAAGGGCGTGCTGGCGAGCGACGAGGGGGAGGGGTAGGATTTCCGCCTTCGTTATTCCGGGCTCGCTCGCTTTGCTCGAGCCCCGGAATGACGGATGATAATTACGTGCGACGGTTGGAGTCCGCACTTTCGCCCTGCGACAAATTGGCTCAGCTGATTCCGATTTTCGGAAATCGTCTTTGATTCCCATCCGCAAATCACCCCATTATCCCGCCATCCCGTCCCACAAGAGGGGCGTATCGCGATCGTCGTTTTGCGCGGGATGGGATGCGGTGGACGCAATGGCGTCGTCGCGCGCTTTACGCGTGCGGACGAGCGGCGCTGATGCGTACGGCTAAGTCGTGTGGTCCTGACGCCCGGAATGCTGGCGTCAAGTTCCCGGGAAGCTAACGCCTCTCGGGGGCGATGGTGGCAAGAGGCTCCGATTTACCAGGGAGAGCACGATATAGGCCGTAGAGCCATTGCGCAGGGAAGGCCGGAGTGTTTCCGCTGAACCTGTATGCTCGTGTGCGCATTTCCTTGTGCATCAATGCACACGAGACCGCGGGTGCAGCGCGCACCCGGTCTTCCCTGCTCCCTCTTTCCTTTTGGGGGCGCCGACGACGCATAGCTCGGGCGTGAGCCGCCGCGAGAATGCGGAAGTGTGTCCGGTTGTTTGAAAATTGAATTGAAATGATGCGGGCGCCTCTTTCCTTCTCCCCTTGCGGGAGAAGGTGGCGCGGACGAAGTCCGTGCCGGATGAGCGGGTTGCACAACGGAAGGCTGTGGTCGAGGAGAGGCTGCGACCCCTCACCCGTCTTCGCTTCGCGAAGCCACCCTCTCCCGCAAGGGGAGAGGGAAGAAAGCTACGCCCTCGCCGCCTTCTTCCGGTACGCCAGATGCACCGCGCAATTGCAGCCGGGCGGATGCGAGGCGACGTCGTTGGCGGGCTCGGCCTTTGGCGCCACGGTCGGCATCGCCTGCTGCACGGCGCGGTCCTGCGGCTGGCGGTCTTGCGCGGGGATGTAGTTCAGCACCGGCGCCAGCCAGCGCTCCATTTCCGCGGTGCTCATGCCCTTGCGCGCGGCGTAGTCCTCGACCTGGTCGCGTTCGATCTTGCCGACGCCAAAGTAGAAGCTTTCGGGATGGCTGAAATAAAGCCCCGAGACCGACGAGCCCGGCCACATCGCAAAGCTCTCGGTCAGTTTGACGCCGGCGGTGTTCTCGGCGTCGAGCAGGCGGAACAGCGTCGCCTTTTCGGTGTGGTCGGGCTGCGCGGGATAGCCGGGCGCGGGGCGGATGCCGGCGTATTGTTCGAGGATCAGTTCCTCGGGCGGCGCATTTTCGTCCGGCGCATAGCCCCAGAATTCGCGGCGCACGCGCGCATGCATCCGCTCGGCAAAGGCTTCCGCGAGGCGATCGGCCAGCGCCTTGCACAGGATCGAGGAGTAATCGTCATTGGCAAGCTTGAAACGATCCGCGATCACGTCCTCGCCGATCCCGGCAGTCACAACGAAAGCGCCGATATAATCCGGCACGCCGGAAGACACCGGCGCGATGAAATCAGACAGCGCGGTATTGAAGCGGCCTTCGCGCTTTTCCAGTTGCTGGCGCAGCGTATGGAAGGTCGCGATCTTCTCCTTGCGGCTGTCGTCGGCGTAGACCTCGATGTCGTCGCCATTGGCGTTGGCCGGCCAGAAGCCGATCGTCGCCTGCGCCTTGAACCATTTTTCCCTGACGATCTGGTCCAGCATCTTGCGGGCATCGTCATAGAGCGCCCGCGCGGCTTCGCCGACCTTGGGATCCCCGAGGATGGCGGGATAACGCCCGGTCAGTTCCCAGGTCTGGAAGAACGGCGTCCAGTCGATGTATTCCGCGAGCTCGGCGAGATCGTACTCGGCAAAACTCCTGATGCCGAAGAATTTCGGCTTGGTCGGCGGCAGTTTCGCAAAATCGATCTTCATCGCGTTATTGCGGGCATCGGCCAGCTTCAGCCGCTTCTTGTCGGCCTGGGCCCGGAAATGCGCCGCGGAGATTTTCGCGTAATCGGCGCGCACCTCGGCGGCATAGGCCTCGCGCCGGTCCGACAGCAGCGCCGACGCCACGCCGACCGCGCGGGAGGCGTCATTGACATGCACCACCGGGCCGCCACGGTAGTTCGGGTCGATCTTCACGGCCGTATGCACCCGGCTGGTGGTGGCGCCGCCGATCAACAGCGGCACTTTCAGGCCCTGGCGTTCCAGTTCGCCGGCCAGAAAACTCATCTCGTCGAGCGAGGGCGTGATCAGGCCGGACAGCCCGATGATGTCGGCGTTTTCGGCCTTGGCGGTCTCGATGATCTTGGCGGCCGGCACCATCACGCCGAGGTCGATGACTTCAAAGTTGTTACATTGCAGTACGATGCCGACGATGTTCTTGCCGATGTCGTGGACGTCGCCCTTCACGGTCGCGAGCACGATCTTGCCGGCGTTCTTGCGGCCATCGCCGGTGATGCCGTTGGCGAGGTTGCGCGCCTTCTCCTCTTCCATGAACGGCATGAGGTAAGCGACCGCCTGCTTCATCACGCGGGCGGATTTTACCACTTGCGGCAAGAACATCTTGCCGTCGCCGAAGAGGTCGCCGACGACGTTCATGCCGGCCATCAGCGGGCCTTCGATCACGTTGAGCGGCCGCTCCACCGTTTTGCGCGCGGCCTCGGTGTCTGCCTCGATGAATTCGGTGATGCCGTGCACCAGCGCGTGCGAAAGCCGCCTGTCGACGGGCCATTCGCGCCAGGCCAAATCCTGTTCCCTGGTCTGCTTCTCCTTGCCGCGGAATTTTTCCGCCAGCGCCAGCAAGCGTTCGGAAGCGCCGGGATCGCGGTTGAGGATGACGTCTTCGCAGGTCTGGCGCAGTTCGGGGTCGATGTCGTCATAGACGATCATCTGGCCGGCATTGACGATGCCCATGTCCATGCCGGCCTTGATGGCATGATACAGGAACACCGAGTGCATCGCCTCGCGCACCGGCTCGTTGCCGCGGAACGAGAACGACAAATTGGAGACGCCGCCGGAAACATGCGCGCCCGGCAGGTTTTTCCGGATCCAGCGCGTCGCCTCGATGAAGTCGACGCCGTAATTGTTGTGTTCCTCGATCCCGGTCGCGATCGCAAAAATATTGGGATCGAAGATGATGTCCTCGGGCGGGAAATCCAGTTGCCCGACCAGGATGTCGTAGGCGCGTTTGCAGATTTCGGTCTTGCGCGCGAACGTATCGGCCTGGCCGGCTTCATCGAACGCCATCACCACCACGGCGGCGCCGTGCCTGCGCGCGATCTTCGCCTCATGGATGAATTTCTCGACGCCTTCCTTCATCGAGATCGAGTTCACCACCGGCTTGCCCTGGACGCATTTCAGGCCGGCTTCGATCACGGCGAATTTCGAGGAGTCGACCATCACGGGGACGCGGGCGATGTCGGGCTCGGCGGCGACAAGGTTGAGGAAGGTCACCATCGCGGCTTCCGAATCCAGCAGCCCCTCGTCCATGTTGACGTCGATGATCTGGGCGCCGTTCTCGACCTGGTCGCGCGCCACCTGAAGCGCGGCGGTGTAGTCGCCGTTCGTGATCAGCTTGCGGAAGCGCGCCGATCCCGTGACGTTGGTGCGCTCGCCGACATTGACGAAGGGGATCGCATCCGTCAGCGCGAACGGCTCCAGGCCGGAGAGCCGCAGCCGCGGCTCGATCACGGGAACGACGCGCGGCTTGTGCGGGGCGACGGCCGCCGCGATCGCCGCGATATGGTCGGGGGTGGTGCCGCAGCAGCCGCCGACGATGTTGACAAGGCCGGCCTCGGCGAATTCGCCGATCAGGCGGGCCATGTAATCAGGGGTTTCGTCGTACTGGCCGAATTCGTTGGGCAGGCCGGCGTTCGGATAGGCGCACACCAGCACGTCGGCGACGCGGCCGATATCGGCGATATGGGCGCGCAGATCCTCGGCGCCGAGCGCGCAGTTGAAACCGACGGTGACGGGCCTGGCGTGGCGCACCGAATTCCAGAACGCCTCGGGCAATTGCCCCGACAGCAAACGGCCGGATTTGTCGGTGATGGTGCCGGAGATCATCACGGGCACGTCGATGCCGCGCGCTTCGGTGATCTCGGCAATCGCATAGAGCGCCGCCTTGGCGTTCAAGGTGTCGAAGATGGTCTCGACCAGCAGCAGATCGACGCCGCCGTCCAACAGGCCGTTGATCTGCTCGCCATAGGATTTGCGCAGATCGTCGAAGGTGACGGCGCGGTAGCCGGGGTTGGAGACGTCGGGCGAGATCGAGGCGGTGCGGTTGGTCGGCCCAAGGGCGCCGGCAACGAAGCGCTGTTTGCCGTCCTCGGCGGTGACGCGGATCGCGGCGTTGCGCGCGAGTTTTGCCCCCTCGAGGTTGAGCTCGTAAGCGAATGCGGAGAGGTCGTAGTCGGCCTGCGCGATCGAGGTCGAGGAGAAGGTGTTGGTGGCGACGATGTCGGCGCCGGCGCGGAGATATTCGGCGTGGATGTCCTCGATCGCCCGCGGCTGGGTGATGATCAGCAGATCGTTGTTGCCGCGGAGGTCGCGATGGAAATCCTTGAAACGCGCGCCGCGAAACGCCGCCTCGTCATATTCGAGGCCCTGGATCATGGTGCCCATGGCGCCGTCGAGCACCAGAATGCGCTCGCGGGCAGCCGCGAGCAGAGCGGTTCGCTTGGGAGAGACGGGCGCGGACATCGGTCAGGCGGCTTTCTGTGCGCCCTGCGGGCGAATGCCAAGCAAATGGCTGATGGCGAACACGAGATCCGCGCGGTTCATGGTGTAGAAATGGAAGGTATCGACGCCGTGCTTTGCCAGTTTCTGCACCTGGCCGGCGGCGACCGTGGCGGCCACCAGCTTGCGGGTCTCGGGATCGTCATCGAGACCGTCGAACTTTTCCGCCAGCCACGACGGCACCGTGGTGCCGGCGCGGGTGACGAAATTGCGGGCCTGCTTGAAATTGTGCATCGGCATGATGCCGGGCACCACGGGAATATCGATGCCGCGGCTTCGCACGCGGTCGAGGTAGCGGAAGTAGAGATCGTTGTCGAAGAACACCTGCGTAATCGCGCGGCTCGCGCCGGCATCGACCTTGGCCTTGAGCATGTCGATATCGGCATCGAAATCGGCGCTCTCCGGATGCTTTTCCGGATAGGCCGACACCGAAACCTCGATATCGGGATAGCGCCTCTTGATCGAGGCGACCAGTTCGGCCGAAGTCTTGTAGCCGTCGGGATGCGCGACGTAGGCGGTGCCGATCCCGGTGGTGGGATCGCCGCGCAGGGCGACGATATGGCGCACGCCGATGGCGTGATACTGCGCCACCACGTCATCGATCTCGCCGCGCGGGGCGTTGACGCAGGTCAGATGCGCGGCCGGGATCAGGTCGGTCTCGGACAGGATGCGGGCGATGGTGGAATGGGTGCGCTCCCGCGTCGAACCGCCAGCGCCGTAGGTCACCGACACGAATTTGGGCGCGAGCGGCGCCAGCCGGTTGATGGTGTCCCACAGGCTCTTCTCCATCTCCTCGGTTTTCGGCGGGAAAAACTCAAAGGAGATGTCAGGCGATTTCAGCGCGCGGGGCCCGTCATTTGCGGGATGTGTCGTCTCAGTCATTGCGCCGCAAACTCCACTTCCCGCTGGCCAGGGGCCAAACCTAGGTGTCCGGCCCTAAAGCCGGGTTATTCGACCCTAAAATATGCCAAACCGGGCCGTTCAAACAGCCCATCGATTGTGGGAAATTGCCCAATTATTACATATGGCTGGGCTTATAGCTGCAAAATAACGTTTAGTGGGCCGCGATTTCGCACCCGTTGGACTGAGCATAACCCCGAAATTACAGGCCATAACGTGCATTATCACGGGGAATCCCAACTGGTTAGTCGCGTTGGGCAGGGCGTTGCTATTGAAGTGAGTAAGAATTCATCCCACTTTCACACTTCGCTCGGCCTCGGGGGCACCCGGCCGGGCGCGCGACTGGTCTGCGCGGCGGGGGTCTTTGTGGCCTGGGCGGGGCACATTAGGTTAGCGCCATGATACCTCTCTCCGTTCTCGACCTTTCCGTTGTGACCACCGGCACCAAGCCGGCGGCGGCGCTGCGCAACAGCATCGATTTGGCACGCCATGTCGATCGGCTCGGCTATTTCAGGTACTGGCTCGCCGAGCATCACAATCTGTCTTCGGTCGCGAGCCCGGCGCCGGACATCATGATCGGGCAGATCGCCGCGGTGACCAGCCACATCCGGGTCGGCTCCGGCGGCGTGATGCTGCCCAACCACGCGCCGCTGATGGTAGCCGAGCGCTTCAAGATGCTGGAGGCGCTGTTTCCCGGCCGGATCGATCTCGGGCTGGGCCGTGCGCCCGGCACCGACGGCGCCACGGCGCACGCGTTGAGGAGCCGGCTCGATCGCCGCGAGGGCGATGATTTCCTCGAACGGCTGCATGAGCTGACGTTGTGGGAAACCCGCGATTTCCCGCCCAACCATCCCTACAACAAGGTGGTGGCGATGCCCGACGACGTGCCGCTGCCGCCGATCTGGCTGCTCGGCTCCAGCGACTACAGTTCGGAACTGGCGGCGCAGGTCGGGATGGGGTTTGCCTTCGCGCATCATTTTGCGAGTTACGACGCGGTCGCGGCGCTGACCAATTATCACCAGCGCTTCAAGCCGTCGGGCTGGCGCGCCACGCCGCACGGCATCCTCGCGGTCGCCGCGATCGCGGCCGAAACCGACGCCGAGGCGCAGCGGCTGGCCTCGTCGATGGAGCTCAATCGGCTGCGCCGCGATCGTGGCGAGTATTGGCCGCTGCCGAGCGTCGAGGAGGCGCTCGCCTATCCCTACACCGACGCCGAACGCGCCTCCATTGAGCGCAACCGCTCCCGCCTGTTCGCCGGCGCGCCCGCGACCATCATGGCCAAGCTGCAGCCGATGATCGCCGAGAGCCACGCCGACGAGTTGATGATCATCACCGCGGTCTACGACCACGAGGCGCGGAAGAAGTCCTACAGCCTGCTCGCCGACGCGTGGGGGCTCGGCAAGAAGGAGGCGGCGTAAACTGCACCGTCGTCCCGGCCTTGAGCCGGGACGACAAGCTAATCCTGCGTCTCGCTGAACGTGGCGCGGAAGGGATGGCCGGGATAAACGCCGACGATGCGGAATTCGCGCGAGAAGAATTTTAGCTCTTCCAGCGCAAAAGCGAGGTTCTTGTCTTCGGGATGGCCATCGACATCGGCATAGAATTGGGTGGCGAAGAAATTGCCGTCGACCATGTAGCTTTCGAGCTTGGTCATGTTGACGCCATTGGTGGCAAAGCCGCCCATCGCCTTGTAGAGCGCGGCGGGCAAATTGCGCACCCGGAATACAAAAGTGGTGACCAGCGGCCCCGAGCCTTGCGCGGCCCATTTCGCCTCGCGCGCCAGCACCACGAAGCGGGTGGTGTTGTGGGTCTCGTCCTCGACGTCGGCGGCGAGGATGTCGAGGCCGTAGATTTCAGCCGCGAGCCGCGAGGCGATCGAGGCGCAGCTCTTGTCGCCGCGCTCGGCGACGATGCGGGCGCTTCCTGCGGTGTCGCCCGAAACGATCGGCTTGATGCCGAGCTTGCGGATGATGCGGCGGCACTGGCCGAGCGCGTGGACGTGGCTTTCGACGGTCTTGATGCCGTCGAGCCTGGCGCCGCGCGGCGCCATCAGCTGGTGATGGATCGGCTCGAACCATTCGCCGACGATGAACAGGCCGGATTGCGGCAACAGATGATGGATATCGGCGACCCGGCCGGCCACCGAATTCTCGATCGGGATCATGCCGAGCTCGGCCTCGCCCGAGGCGATCGCGGCCAGCGAGTCCTCGAAGGTCGGGCAGGGCAGGGGCTCGGCGCCGGGATAGGCGTTGACGACGGCGATGTGGGAATTGGCGCCCGGCTCGCCCTGGAATGCGATCTTCATGGTCTCGATGTCTCGGTCATGCCGCCTTGTATCAGCCGGTCAGCTTTTGGCCAGTGGCGCCAGGATGCCGCGCGCCGTCTCCAGATCGGGCGGGGTGTCGACCCCGCGCGGCACCGTGTCGACCACGGCGATGTCGATCCGCATCCCGGCTTCAAGCGCCCGGAGCTGCTCCAGTTTTTCCTGCAATTCCAGCGGCGAGGGCGGCAGCCTCACAAAATGCTCCAGCGCCGCGCGGCGATAGGCATACAGGCCGATATGATGGTAGTGCGGGCCGTTACCGTGGGGGGCGGCGGCGCGGGTGAAATACAGCGCGCGCATATGCCTTGGGCCGATCATCGCACCGACCGCTTTGACGACGTTCGGATTGAGGTACTCCTCCTCGGTGTGGATCTCGGCGGCCAGGGTTGCGATATCGACCGCCGGGTCGGCCAAAGGGGCCAGCACACTGCGGATATTGTCGGGGCGAATGGTCGGGAAATCGCCCTGCAAATTGACGACGATGTCGGCCCGTCGCTCGGGGTCGAGCTTGCCCAGCGCTTCGAAAATCCGGTCCGAGCCGGAGGGGTGGTCGGTCCTCGTCATGACCGCCTCACCACCATGGGATTTCACGACCTCGGCGATCTCGGCGGTGTCGGTCGCCACCGCGACCCGGCCGATTTTGGCGGCTTCGGCGCTGCGCAGCACGTGGACGATCATCGGCAGGCCGGCGATATCCAAAAGCGGCTTGCCCGGCAGGCGGCTGGCGGCCATGCGGGCGGGAATCAGCACCAAAATGCGGGTTTCAGGCATCGGCAAAAGCGGTCCGGACCCGGCGCGATAAGGGCCGGAAATGTATGGGGATTGATCGGAAGTCGGGGCATTTATACGGGTTGCCAGAGCACGGGCAAACCGATATCTCAGGCTTCGCGGGGTGCGGTGCGAAAGCCTGATTCCTCGCGCCATCACTGGCCGCGCCCTGGCGGCCTGAAGTTACGGCCCAAACAAGTTACAGCTCAAAGGCTTGGAGCCTGATCCGAAATGGACTCCTTCGAACTCAATAAAATTCTCGGCGCCATCCTGGGCACCTGTCTGGTCATCCTGGCGACCAGCTTCGCCGCCGGCGCGATCTTTGCTCCCAAGAAACTGGAAAAGCCGGGCTTCGAAATCGCCGTCAAGGAAGAGGCCGCGCCCGGCAAGGAAGCCGCGGCCGCGCCCTCCGAGCCGATCGAGAAACTGCTGCAGACCGCCTCCGTCGAGAAGGGTGCAGCGGCCGCCAAGAAGTGCGGCGCCTGCCACACCTTCGAGAAGGGTGGCCCGAACCGCGTCGGTCCCAACCTCTATGGCATCGTCGGCGACAAGAAGGGCGAGGGACGCGGGTTCAATTTCTCGGCCGCCATGAAGGCCAAGGGCGGCACCTGGACCTATGACGACCTCAACCAGTTCATCAACAACCCGAAGGGCTTTGTCCCGGGCACCGCGATGGGCTTTGCCGGGATCCAGAAGGACAGCGAACGCGCCGACGTGATCGATTATCTGCACACGCTGGCGGATAGTCCGGTTCCGCTGCCCACGGCTTCGAAATAGCGGCGGCGAAGTAATTTTTCGACATCGTCACATGGCTTGCATGCGACCAACGGCCGGGCCTTTGCCCGGCCGTTTTCGCTTCTGCCTCGCGCGCTTGTTACCGGGACGTTTCGCCGCAGCAAACCCCGCCCTCTGGGTGGTTTCATTAGCAAAAAGCAACATAATCGGTCGAACCGTTGCCTTATATTGCGCCCCCAATAGCCGCCTCTGATCCAGCAGGAATTGACGCATTGGCGATTACCCGGCGACACCTTTTGCAAAGCGGCGCGATTGCCGCGCTCGCGCCGACGCTGGGAACGGCCGCAGCCGTATCCCTTGCCGGCCAGGCCCGGGCCGAGACGGCGACAGGCGAACTGGTCTGGCGGCACGGCCTGTCGATGTTCGGCAATCTGAAATATCCGGCGGACTTCAAACACTACGACTACGTTAATCCGGAGGCGCCGAGCGGCGGCATGATCCGCCAGAGTGCGCCGGGCACGTTCGACAATTTCAACATCGTGATCGACGGCTTGAAGGGGTCGTTGGCCGGCGGCGTCAACCTGATCTATGAATTGCTGATGGTCGAGCCGTACGATGAGGTGGCGAGCATGTATTGCGCGCTCGCCGAATCCGTCACCCATCCCGACGACCGCTCCTACGTCAAATTTCGCCTGCGCAAGGACGCCCGCTGGCACGACGGTACGCCCATCACGGCAGACGACGTCGTCTACTCCTTTGACGTGTTCAAGCAGCACAGCGCGATGCAGCGCGCTTATTACCGACATGTCGCCAAGGCGGAGAAAACCGGCGACAACGAAGTCACCTTCACGTTCGATGCCCCCGGCAATCGCGAACTGCCGAGCATCATCGGCCAGCTCACGATACTGCCCAGGCATTGGTGGGAAGGCACCGATCCACAGGGGCGCAAGCGCGACATCACCGCGACCACGCTGGAGATTCCGCTGGGATCGGGGCCCTATCGGGTCAGGGAATTTTCCGCCGGCCGGTCGCTGACGCTGGAGCGGGTGAAGGATTACTGGGCTGCGAAAAATCCGGTCAATGTCGGGCAGAACAATTTCGACGCGATCCGCTACGATTATTTTCGCGACGATACGATTTCGCTCGAGGCGTTCAAGGCGGATCAGCTCGACTGGATCTACGAACGCAGCGCCAATGCGTGGGCGACGCGTTACGATTTTCCGGCCGTACGCGAGCATCGCGTCATCAAGGAGAAATTCCCCATCACCAATGTCGGACGGATGCAGGGCTATGTCTTCAACCTGCGCCGGCCGCTGTTCGCCGATGTCCGGCTGCGCCGTGCCTTCAACTATGCCTATGATTTCGAGGAGATGAACCGGCAATTGTCGTTCGGCGAATACCGGCGCAACAAAAGCTACTTTGATGGCACCGAGCTTGCGTCGTCCGGCCTGCCCGAAGGACAGGAACTGCAGATCCTCGAAACCGTGCGCGACAAGGTCCCGCCGGAGGTTTTCACCAAGCAGTACGAAAATCCCGTCGGCGGCAATCCGGAGGCGGTGCGCAGCAATCTGCGCGAGGCGACGCGATTGCTGAAGGAAGCAGGCTTCGAAGTCCGCGATGCAAAACTGGTCGGCCCCGACGGCAAGCCGGTCAGTGTCGAATTCCTCAGCCAGGATCCGGCCGAGGAGCGCGGCATCCTGTTCTACAAGCCCAATCTGGAAAAACTGGGTTTGACCGTCAACGTCCGCACCGTGGACGATGTGCAGTATCAGAACCGGCTGCGCAATTTCGATTTCGACATCGTCACCAGTCTGTGGCCGCAGTCGCTGTCGCCCGGCAATGAACAGCGCGATTTCTTCGGCTCCCAGGCGGCGGACCGGCCCGGTGCGCAGAATGTCGGCGGCATCAAGAATCCGGCGGTCGATGCGCTGATCGAACGCATCATCTTCGCCAAAGATCGCGACGAACTGGTTGCGAGCTGCAAGGCGATGGATCGCGTTTTGTTGTGGAACTTTTATCTGGTGCCGGAATTCGTCGTCGATTACCAGCGCGCGGCGCGCTGGGATCGTTTCAGCCATTTCGAGCCGCCGCCGAAATACGGCATTTCCGGATTTCCCACCCTGTGGTGGTGGGATGCCGAAAAGGCGGCGAAGACAGGTGGACGCTCTTGAAAAAACATCTTGTGACGCCATCGCTCTCCCGCCGGCATGTCCTCGGCCTCGGTGTCGGCGCGTTAAGCGCAACGCAGTTTCGTCCCGCGAGCGCCGCCGAAACTGAAGCCGGCGTTCACGGCATATCGGTGTTCGGCGATCTGAAATATCCGGCCGATTTCCAGCACTTCGACTATGTGAATCCCGCGGCGCCGAAAGGCGGGCTGTTTTCGCTGATCCCGTCGGTTCGCGCGTTCAATCAGTCGTTCTATACGTTCAATTCGCTCAACGCCTACATCCTCAAGGGTGAGGGCGCCCAGGGCATGGACATGACCTTCGTGACGCTGATGACCCGCGCCGGTGACGAGCCCGACGCGTTGTATGGTCTCGCGGCCAAGTCGGTGCAGATATCGCCCGACAAGCTGGTCTATCGTTTCACCATGCGACCCGAAGCGCGGTTCCACGACGGCACGAAACTGACGGCGCAGGATGCAGCGTTCTCGATAAACATCCTGAAGGAAAAGGGGCATCCGCTGCTCATCGTGCAACTGCGCGACATGGTGAAGGCGGAGGCGCCCGACGACACGACGCTGGTGGTCACCTTTGCGAAAGACCGTGCCCGCGACGTGCCGCTGTTTGTCGCCAGCCTGCCGGTTTTCTCCAAGACCTACTACGCCAACAGGCCGTTCGACGAGTTGACGCTCGATACGCCGCTGGGATCCGGGCCGTACAAGGTCGGGAAATTCGAGGCCAACCGCTTTATCGAATACGACCGGGTCAAGGATTGGTGGGCCGCCGACCTTCCGGTCTGTCGCGGCAGCTTCAATTTCGACACCGTGCGTTACGAGTTCTATCGCGACCGCGATGTCGCGTTCGAGGGATTTACCGGCAAAAATTATCTGTTTCGCGAGGAATTCACCGCGCGCGTCTGGGCGACCCGCTATGACTTCCCCGCGGTCAAGGACGGTCGCGTCAAGCGCGAGACCCTGCCGGACGATACGCCATCGGGTGGGCAAGGCTGGTTCTTCAATACCCGTCGCGAGCAGTTCAAGGACCCCCGCGTCCGCGAGGCGATCGTTAACGCCTTCGATTTCGAATGGACCAACAAGACGGTGATGTACGGCGCCTATATGCGCACCGTCTCTCCGTTCCAGAATTCCGACATGGTGGCGGTCGGACCGCCGTCGCCGGACGAACTGAAGCTGCTGGAGCCTTTCCGCGGCCAGGTGCCGGACGAAGTATTCGGCCAGCCCTACGTGCCGCCGGTGTCGGACGGTTCGGGCCAGGATCGCGCGCTGCTGCGCAAGGCGACGCAATTGCTCAACGATGCCGGCTACGTCATCAAGGACGGCAAGCGGATGCTGCCGAATGGAGAGCTCTTCAAGGTCGAGTTCCTGCTCGACGAACAGACATTTCAGCCGCATCACGCCACCTTCATTAAAAATCTTGCCCAACTCGGGATCGATGCCGGCATCCGGCTGATCGACGCGGTGCAGTACCGCGCGCGCGTAGAATCTTTTGACTTCGACATCACAACAGAGCGTTTGAGCATGTCGGCGACCCCGGGCGACAGCCTGCGTCCCTATTTCTCGTCGCAGGCGGCGGCCACCAAGGGCTCCTACAATCTCGCAGGGGTCGCCAACCCAGCGATCGACGCGCTGATCGAAACGGCGATCGCCGCCGAAACCCGCACGGACCTGACCAATGCCTGCCGTGCTATCGATCGCGTGTTCCGCGCCGGGCGTTATTGGGTGCCGCAATGGTACCGCGCGACGCATCCCGTCGCTTACTGGGACGTGTTCGACCACCCGGCAAAACCGCCGAAATACGCGCAGGGGGTCGGTGCCCCCGATATCTGGTGGTACGACGCCGCCAAGGCCGCGAAGCCCGAGCAGGCAAAGTAGTTCATGAGCGCCTACATCGCCCGCCGTATCCTGCTGATGATTCCGACGCTGCTCGGAATCCTGTTCGTGTCGTTCGTGGTGGTGCAGTTCGCTCCCGGCGGCCCGGTGGAGCGCGTGATCGCACAGCTCACCGGCGCCGATACCGGCGGCACTTCGCGGATTTCGGGCGGCGGCGGCGATCTTGGCGCGCGGGCCCAGGCGAGTATTTCCGGCAACGCCGCCGGGTCGAAATACCGGGGTGCGCAGGGGCTCGATCCGGATTTCATCAAGAGCCTCGAAAAGCAGTTCGGCTTCGACAAGCCTGCGCCGGAGCGTTTCGCGCTGATGGTGTGGAATTTCTCGCGTTTCGATTTCGGCAAGAGCTATTTCCGCGATGTCAGCGTGCTGCAACTGATCAAGGAGAAGCTGCCGGTCTCGATGTCGCTCGGGATCTGGATGACGCTTTTGACCTATCTGATCTCGATCCCGCTCGGCATTCGCAAGGCGGTGCAGGACGGCTCGGAGTTCGACACCTGGACTTCCGCCGTGATCATCGTCGGATTTGCGATCCCCGGATTCCTGTTCGCGATCCTCTTGATCATCCTGTTCGCCGGCGGTTCGTTCCTGAACATCTTCCCGCTGCGCGGCCTGACTTCGGACGGCTGGTCGCAATTTCCATGGTACTGGAAGATCCTCGATTACTTCTGGCACATCACGCTGCCGCTGATCTCGATGGCGCTCGGTGCGTTCGCGACCATGACGCTGCTGACCAAGAACTCGTTTCTCGACGAAATCCGCAAGCAATATGTCATGACCGCGCGCGCCAAGGGCTGCAGCGAACGCCAGGTGCTCTACAACCACGTCTTCCGCAACGCCATGCTGATCGTGATTGCGGGTTTTCCCGGCGCCTTCATCCATGCTTTCTTTTCCGGTTCGCTGTTGATCGAGACGATTTTTTCGCTCGATGGGTTGGGCCTGCTCGGCTTCGAGAGCGTGCTGAACCGCGACTACCCCGTGGTGTTCGGGACGCTGTTCGTATTTTCCCTCGTTGGACTCGTGGTCAATCTGATCTCGGACCTGGCTTACATGTGGATCGACCCGCGGATCGATTTCGAGGCGCGGGAAGTCTGATGGACCTCATCACGCCACAGCCGGTCGAGACCACAACGCAATCGCCGCTCGGCGAGATCGTGCCGGCGACGCGTCATCGCTTCTCGCCGTCGCCGCTCAATCGCCGCCGCTGGCAGAATTTCAAGTCCAACCGCCGGGGCTACTGGTCGTTGTGGATTTTCCTGATCCTGTTCTTCGTCTCGTTGTTCGCCGAGTTCATCGCCAACGACCGGCCGTTTCTGGTGCGGTTCGACGGGCATTTGTATTTTCCGGCCTTCGTGACCTATCCCGAGACCGCATTCGGCGGCGACTTCCAGACCGCCGCTGACTATCGCGATCCCTATCTGCAGAAGCTGATCGCGGACAAGGGCGGCAGCATCCTCTGGCCGCTGATCCGCTATTCCTGGGACACGCATAATCTCGATCTGCCGACGCCCGCGCCATCGAAGCCGACCTGGCTGTTGACCGAGGACCAGTGCAGGGAGGTGGTGCAGAAGAAGGGGCTGAAGAGCTGCAGCGACCTCGAATATAACTGGCTCGGCACCGACGATCAGGGCCGCGACGTGGTCGCGCGCCTGATCTACGGCTTTCGCATCTCGGTGCTGTTCGGCCTGACCCTGACCATCGTCTCCTCGATCATCGGGATCGCCGCCGGCGGCGTGCAGGGCTATTTCGGCGGCTGGGTCGATCTGGGCTTCCAGCGCCTGATCGAGGTCTGGAACGCGATTCCCTCGCTGTATTTGCTGTTGATCCTGTCCTCGGTGCTGGTGCCCGGCTTTTTCGTGCTGCTCGGAATTCTCTTGCTGTTTTCCTGGGTTTCGCTGGTCGGTCTGGTGCGGGCGGAATTTCTGCGCGGCCGCAATTTTGAATACATCATGGCTGCGCGGGCGCTCGGCGTCTCCAATGCCGTGATCATGTTCCGGCATCTGCTGCCGAACGCCATGGTCGCGACCATGACGTTCCTGCCGTTCATCGTCTCCTCCTCGGTGATGACGCTGACCGCGCTCGATTTCCTCGGCTTCGGGTTGCCGCCGGGCTCGCCTTCGCTGGGTGAACTGCTGTCGCAGGGCAAGGCCAACGTGCAGGCGCCGTGGCTCGGTTTTACCGGCTTCTTCGCCGTCGCCATCATGCTGTCGCTCTTGATCTTCATCGGCGAAGCGGTGCGCGACGCGTTCGATCCGCGCAAGTCGTTCCGGTAGGGATCGAGAGCCATGGACGCCATCAACCAGCCTTTGCTCGATGTCCGCGACCTCTCGGTGGCGTTTCACCAGCCGAGCGGCACTTCGCTCGCGGTCGACCGGATCTCGTTCGAGATCAGGCGCGGCGAGTGCGTCGCGCTGGTCGGCAAATCCGGCTCGGGAAAATCGGTCAGCGCGCTGTCGATCCTGAAATTGCTGCCCTATCCGACCGCGTCGCATCCTTCCGGCAGCATCCATTTCAAGGGCCGCGAACTGATCGACATGCCGGAGAACGAGATTCGCAGTATCCGCGGCAACGACATCTCGATCATCTTCCAGGAGCCGATGACCTCGCTCAATCCGCTGCACACGATCGAATCCCAGATCGGCGAGATCCTGCAGTTGCACGGCAACGTCCGCGGCTCGATGGCGCGGGCGCGCACGCTGGAATTGCTCACTCAAGTAGGCATTCCCGAACCGGAGACCCGGCTGGCAAGCTATCCGCATCAATTGTCCGGCGGGCAGCGCCAGCGCGTGATGATCGCGATGGCGCTCGCCAACGAGCCGGACCTGCTGATCGCGGACGAGCCGACCACGGCGCTCGACGTCACCGTGCAGGCGCAGATCCTGGCATTGCTCGCCGAAATCCGCGCCCGGCTGGGCATGAGTCTGTTGTTCATCACCCATGACCTCGGCATCGTGCGCCGCATCGCCGACGTGGTCTGCGTCATGAGCAACGGCAAGATCGTGGAAAAAGGCCCGGTCGAGCAGGTTTTCACGGCGCCGCAACATCCCTACACCCGCGCGCTTCTCGCGGCCGAGCCGAAACCCGATCCGGCGCCGCCGCGGCCGGAATCGCCGGTGGTGATCTCGGCCGACGATCTCAAGGTCTGGTTTCCGGTCAAGCGCGGCTTGCTGCGAAAGACGGTCGGACACATCAAGGCGGTCGACGGCGTCTCTCTCTCGGTGCGCAAGGGCGAGACGCTCGGAGTGGTCGGTGAATCCGGTTCCGGCAAGACCACGCTCGGGCTGGCGTTGCTGCGGCTGATCTCCTCGAACGGGCCGATCGTGTTCCTCGGCAAGGACATCCAGGGCCTGCGCTTCAAGGCGATGCTGCCGTTTCGCCGCGACATGCAGATCGTGTTCCAGGATCCATTCGGTGCGCTCAGTCCGCGGATGTCGGTCGGCGATATCATCGCCGAGGGTCTTGCGGTGCATCAGCGCAAGCTTTCGGAAGCCGATCGCGAAGCGCGCGTGATCAAGGCGCTGAAAGAGGTCGGCCTCGATCCGGCGACGCGTTTTCGTTACCCGCACGAGTTCTCCGGCGGCCAGCGCCAGCGCATCTCGATCGCGCGCGCGGTGGTGCTGGAGCCGAATTTCGTGGTGCTGGACGAGCCGACCAGCGCGCTCGACATGCTGTTGCAGGCGCAGATGGTCGATCTGCTGCGCGAACTGCAGCGCAAGCACGATTTGACCTACCTGTTCATCTCGCACGATTTGCGGGTGGTGGCGTCGCTCGCCAGCCATCTGATCGTGATGCGCCACGGCAAGGTGGTGGAAGAGGGCGCGGCCGCGGAACTGTTCAAGAATCCGAAGAGCGACTACACCCGCGCGCTGTTCGCCGCCGCGTTCCACCATGAAGCCGAGCCGGGCGTGGCTGTCGCGGAATGAAAGGGCACTGCGCGGGAAACGCGATTTCTTCAATGGAATCGCATCTCGTCGTCCCTGCGAACGCAGGGACCCATAACTCCTGGCGGTTATGATTACTGAATGCATCTATTTCATCGCTTAAACGACGATAGTACACGGCGTATGGGTCCCTGCGTTCGCAGGGACGACGAGGAGTGGTGTTTGAAATCAGCACTAAAGCCGCTTGATCGCCGCGACCTCGCTGCCGGCGGCCTTGATCCGCGCGATGGCCTCAGTTGTGTTTTCGATCACGGTCGCCATGTGATGCGCGTTGGCGTGAACGATCGTGTCCTTGTCGCGTGCGATCGCGACGTGGCCGTTCCAGAAAATCAGGTCGCCCCGCTGTAGCTTGCCCGATTGCGCGGGGTCGACCTCGCTGCCGAGACCGTCCTGCTGCATGTCGCTGTCGCGCGGACAGCCGGTGCCCGCGGCGTTCAAGGCGACCTGCACAAGGCCGGAACAGTCGATGCCAAAACTGCTCTTGCCGCCCCAAAGATAGGGCGTGCCGACAAAACGTTCGGCGACTTCGACAAAATCCTTTTCGAAGCGATCGGGATCGCCGAGATGGCCGCGCGGCACGTACCAGCCCTCGCGGGTGACGGCGAAAGCACCGGACTCAGCTGTCACGGCCAGCAGCGAGTTCATCACCATCGTGTTCAATGGCGGCAGTTTTATTGACGGGCCGGGAAAGGCAAAGGTCCTGAGCGCGGTGATCTTGTGGGTCGGCGCGGCCTGCGGCCTCGCCAGCGAGGAATCGGGAAGCCAGCCGACATAGCCGTCGCGGTCGAGCTGGCCCCAGGCCCAGCCTTCGCCGTTGCGGTCATAGATGGTCACGCGCTCGCCCTTCAGCGCCTGCGTCATCAACTCCGCTTCGGAGGAGGGCGCCATCCGCAGCGGCGCGATGGCGTCCGTAATCTCGAAGGCTTCGCCGGCGACGAAGCGCGCAGCCTTGACCTTGCCTTCGAGATATTTCGCGGCGAGGTCGGGCCGCGCGGGGGTCAGGCGCGGGTCATCCATAGCGTTCGCTCAGGCATTTGTAGATCGCGCGCGCGGCCTGGCATTCGCCGCCCTCCGGCCGCGCCGGTTTTGCCGATGGCGTCCAGCCGTAGATATCGACATGCAGCCAGCTTTTGGCGGCTTCGACGAAGCGCTGCAGGAACAGCGCGCAAATGATCGAGCCGGCAAAGCCGCCGGAAGGCGCGTTGTTGATATTGGCGACCTTGGAATCGAGCCAGCTATCGTAGGCCGGCCACAGCGGCAACCGCCACAATGGATCGTTCTCCTGTTTCGCCAGGCGGGCGATGTCGAGCGCCAGCGTCTCATCATTGGTGTAAAAGGGCGGTAAATCCGGCCCCAGCGCCACCCGCGCGGCGCCGGTTAGCGTCCCCAGATCGATCAGCAGGTCCGGCTTCTCCTCGTCGGCCAGCGCCAGCGCATCGGCCAGCACCAGCCGGCCTTCGGCGTCGGTGTTGCCGATCTCGACCGTCAGCCCCTTGCGCGAGGTGAAGATGTCGAGCGGGCGGAAGGCGTTGCCGGCGACCGCGTTCTCGACCGCCGGGATCAGCACCCTGAGCCGGACCTTCAGCTTGGCATCCATCACCATCAGCGCCAGCGCCAGCACATTGGCGGCGCCGCCCATGTCCTTTTTCATGATCAGCATGCCGCTGGAAGGTTTTAGATCGAGCCCGCCGGTGTCGAAGCAGACGCCCTTGCCGACCAGCGTCACCTTGGGGTGGGCGGGATCGCCCCAGCCGATGTCGATCAGCCGCGGCGCCCGCGGCGAGGCCATGCCGACCGCGTGAATCAGCGGAAAGTTTTGCCGCGGCAGGTCGTCGCCGACGATGCAATTAAAACTGGCGCCGAAGCGTTTTGCCAGCGCCTCGGCGGCCTGCGCCAATTCCTCCGGTCCCATGTCGTTCGACGGCGTGTTGATGAGATCGCGCGCCAGCTGTGCTGCCTCGGCCATCCGCGTGATGTCGGCGACGTCGACCCCGTCGGACGGCACCAGCCTGACATTGGGCGCATCGGCCTTGCGGTAACGGTTGAAGCGGTAGCTGCCGAGCGCAAAGGCGAGCGTCGCGAGCCGGGTGTCGTGCGGTGCGTTGGCGAAGCGGTAGGTGCCTGATGGCAGCAGGCCGGGCAATGCGCCGGGGCGAAACAGGTCGCGGGATTTGGCGCTTTCCTCCTCGACGCCGAAAATGACCTGCGCGATCTGGCCGTCGGCCGAGGGCAGGATCAGGCATTTGCCGGGCTTGGCCGCAAAATCATGGGCAATCGCGAATTGCCGGGCCGGCGCCGCCAGCCCGTCGCGGATCGCATCCCAGCTGGTTTTGGTCGCGAAGGTGATGGGGATGGCGGGGGCGGCCGGCGCGGTCTCGAACACGGATGGCATGCGTCTCTCGGTCTTGTGTTGGGGCGGTACGACCTATCGCACCGTTGCCGGGCTTTTGAAACCGGCCAAATTAACCAAGCATTAGGGTTAACACTTTATTGCTCGGCGTATTCGGCTCGATCCCTCCGTGAGTTCAAGTGCCATGCGTCAGCCATCCAGACGTCAGCAGTCCAGGCTTGCGCGGCTTTTGACGTCCGCGGCCGTGACGGCGATCGTCGCCGTCGGCCTCGGCGGCTGCCAGACCATGTCCGACGTTACCGGATCGATCGCGTCGAAGGGCGCGCCTTCCCCCGATGCCGATCCGCGCCGCGCCGTGGACGTTTATGGCGAGCGCTATCGCGCCAATCCCAAGGACGCCGACGCGGCTCTGGCTTACGGCCAGGCGCTGCGCGCAACCGGCCAGCGGGCGCAGGCCGCCGCCATGCTCGAACAGGCCACCATCGCCCATCCCGGCAACAAGGCGCTGCTGGCGGCCTACGGGCGCGCGCTGGCCGACAACGGCAATTTCCAGGCGGCGTTCGACGTGCTGTCCAACGCGCACACGCCCGACAATCCGGACTGGCGCATCCTCTCGGTGCAGGGCACCGCGCTCGATCAACTCGGCCGTCACGACGAGGCGCGCAGCTACTATGCCAGCGCCCTGAACATCGTGCCGGGCGAGCCGTCGGTGCTGTCCAATCTCGGCCTGTCCTACATGCTGTCGAAGGATCTGCCGAAGGCGGAAGAGACGCTGCGCCAGGCCTACGACACCGGGCGGGCCGATGCGCGGGTGCGGCAGAATCTTGGCCTCGTGATCGGCCTGCAGGGCCGCTTCGCCGAGGCCGAGACCCTGGTCAAGGCCGACCTGCCGCCGGACGAGGCCGCCGCCAACGTCGCCTATCTGAAGCAGATGCTGAACCGCAAGGACACGCCGCCCGCCAGCCGCTCGAAGATCCCGCTGGCCGCGCTCAGCCAGCCCGACTGAGCGCGTCGGTTGTGTCGGCAGGTCTCGCGATTCGGATTTCAAGCAATTGCGTCTCCGCTTTTCGTCGTCCCTGGGCACGCAGGGGCCCAGAACCCCTGGCTTTGCTTGTTGCAGAAGGTATCGACACCATCGCATAAAACGCGAGTCCGCGCCGTATGGGTTCCTGCGTGCGCAGGGACGACGAATAGATATGCGTCCGCATTCTCGCGACACACTGCGCCCGAGGTTTGCAAATCGTTGGCCCCCAAAAAATCGAGGGCGCAGGGAAGGCCGGGTGCACGCTGCACCCGCGGTCTCATGTGCACTGTGCATCGAAAGAAAACGCACATGAGCATACAGGTTCAGCGGAAACACTCCGGCCTTCCCTGCGCAGTGGCTCTACGGCTTATACGTGCTCTCCCTGGTAAATCGGAGCCTCTTGCCACCATCGCCCCCGAGAGGCGTTAGCCTGCCGGGGACTTGACGCCAGCATTCCGGGCGTCGGGACCACACGACTTCATCGTACGCGCCGCATCATTCGTCGGCGCCAACATGGCGCCTGATGCATCGCGTCCACCGCTCCCCGCCTCGCATTTCCTGACGATTGCGCAAACGCCCCTCTGGTGAGGCGGGATAGCGCGAATATGCCGGTGATTTGTCGATTAGGAAAACCAGAATATTTTTTACCTCGCCACTTGACAGGATTTTGCTGATTTGCCCGGCGGGTTGCTTTGTCGCACCCTGTCCGGCAATTCGCACTTGCGCGGCGGGGCAAATCAGACTCCGCAATGCGGGGTTTGCCCGTGGACTCATGAAATCGAGATTAATCGGCACGCTTTGAACGATGTCCGCTATCCGGAGCTTTGCGGACTTAAACCGGACATCGCCTCAGGTCCGAAAAGTGCCAAAGGACTAAACCGCTCGCGCGGTAGGGCCCTGCTGCGGGCGACACGGCCAATGGGATAGCGTGGCGGGGCGTCCTGTCTTGAGATGAGGGGTTCGCAACCTTCATCAAGACAGGAGCATCCCCCATGACCGATAGGCCATAAGCCCGTTGCGGCAGCGCATGATCGAAGACATGACGATCCGCAAGTTGGCGCCGAAGACTCAACATGACTACCTTCAGAGGGTCAAGAACTTCGCTGCCTTTCTTGGCCGCTCGCCCGACACGGCGAGCTTCGAAGACGTGCGCCGCTATCAGCTTCATCTGGCGGCGAGTGGCGCCGGCGTTCCGACCCTCAACCAAAGCGTCTCGACACTGCGGTTCTTTTTCAAGATCACGCTCGGACGCGCCGACATCGTCAAGCACACCCAGTTCATCCAGGAACCGCGCAAGCTGCCGGTGGTGCTGAGCCCGGAGGAAGTCGCGCGCTTTCTCGATGCGGCACCGGGGCTCAAATACAAGGCGGCGTTGAGCGTGGCCTATGGGGCCGGATTGCGCGTGTCCGAGGTCGTCGCGCTGAAGGTAAGCGACATCGACAGCAAGCGCATGGTGATCCGGATCGAGCAGGGCAAGGGCCACAAAGACCGCTACGTGATGCTTTCGCCGCATCTGCTCGAGCTGTTGCGCGCCTGGTAGCAAGGCGGCACGCCCGCAGGGCTGGCTGTTTCCGGGACATGAACCCGGTCAACCCGATGACGACGCGCCAACTCAAGCGCGCCTGCCATGCCGCCGCCCGACATGGCCGAGATCGACAAGCCGGTGTCCCCGCATACGCTTCGGCACAGCTTTGCGACGCATCTGCTGGAGCAGAACATCGATATCAGGGTGATCCAGGTCTTGTTGGGTCACGCCAAGCTCGACACCACGGCGCTCTATACCCAAGTCGCCACCAAGACCATCCGGGAGATCATGAGCCCGCTCGATCGCATCACGGCCAAGCTCAAGGAAGGCCCGAGCCGCCCGCCTGAAGCGCGGCCGCGTGTCGCGTCCATCGCTGGAGGTCGCGGACATCTTCCGCGGCCACGGCCCGGCATGGCGCCGGGCCAACGCCGGCCATGTCAGCCTCGGCCAACTCAAGGTGATGTCGGCGATCGAGAGCTGCCGCACGGCGGCGCTCGGCGGTCATGTCGCGCGCTGCGAGGACTGCGCGCACAGCCAGATCTCGTACAATTCCTGCCGCAACCGGCACTGCCCGAAGTGCCAGGGCGCGGCGGCAAAGGACTGGCTGGCCGCGCGCGAGGCCGACCTGCTGCCGGTGCCGTACTATCACGTCGTGTTCACGCTGCCGGCGGCCATCGCCGACATCGCCTACCAGAACAAGGCCGTCGTCTACGACCTGTTGTTCAAGACATCGGCCGAGACCCTGGTCACCATCGCGGCCGACCCAAAGCATCTCGGCGCCCGCGTCGGCATCACCTCGGTCCTCCATACCTGGGGTTCGGCGATGACCCATCACCCGCACGTCCACATGATCGTGCCGGGCGGCGGCATCTCGCTCGACGGTGAGCGCTGGGTAGCGTGCCGCTCCGGCTTCTTCCTGCCGGTGCGCGTGCTCTCGCGCCTGTTCCGACGGCTGTTCCTGGAGAGGCTCCTCGCCGCCCACCAGGCCGGCCGCCTGAAGTTCTTCGGCGATCACGCCGCTCTCGCCGACCCGCAGGCTTCGCGGCCTATCTGGCCCCGCTACGCCGAGCCGAATGGGTGGTCTATGCCAAGCGCCCGTTCGGCGGGCCACAGGCCGTGCTGGCCTATCTGTCGCGCTATACCCATCGCGTCGCCATCGCCAACAGCCGGCTGATCGCCTGCGACCGCAGTGCGTCACTTTCCGATGGAAAGACTATCGCGCCGAAGGCCGCGATCGCCAGAAGGTCATGATGCTCGCTACCACCGAGTTCA
This sequence comes from uncultured Alphaproteobacteria bacterium, assembly GCA_963699465.1. Taxonomy (GTDB): domain Bacteria; phylum Pseudomonadota; class Alphaproteobacteria; order Rhizobiales; family Xanthobacteraceae; genus Bradyrhizobium. The sequence goes on along the minus strand of CAVOTZ010000003.1, from coordinate 73,018 downwards.
TCCGCAGATTCCTGATCCACGTCCTGCCTTCCGGCTTTCACCGCATCCGCCACTATGGCCTGCTCGCCAGCGGCACCCGCGCCGACAACATCGCCCGAGCGCGTAAACTGTTGGCCGTTTCAGAACCTGAAGGCCGGCCCGCCGCTGCCGACGTCGATCCCGACAAGCCGAAGTGTCCATGCTGTGGCGGTCGCATGATCATCATCGAGGTCTTTGAGCGCGGTGCCACGCCACGGTATCGGCCGACAGCTCCACCCATCGTCAATCAGGTCGACACCTCATGACCGACATCACCATCCCGCAAATCCGATCGTCGCACTCGCTGCCTTTTGACCGGCCACGGTAGAGCACGTCCAGACACCCGCCTGTCGTCACAAATCGTCCGACAACTTACCGAGTTCGACGCGACCCGCGACTCATCCAGCAGCCGTTCCACCATCCACCGGCTTGCTGAAGCGCCTCGACTCCATTCACACACGTCATCCGCGGCACTCAAATCCCCATAGCCCAAGCCGCGACACCCACGTCCCCCTCCCGCGGTTTCCTCCCTTGGAGGTTTGCGTACGCCGGCCCCACGTGCGCGCCGCGCCACCTTCATGGGGCCGCCATCCGCAAACCTTCACAGGAACGGAAGTGGACCGCAGCACATGGAAGGACGGCGATCGAACTTCTGCGAGCGAGACTATTGACCTAACACCATGATGGTCGAAGTGCCGTGTGCTAGCACCTTGCCGTCCTGACCTAGGACACGAGCTTCACTTGAGATGATTTTGCGCCCCTGGGCGACGACACGCGCCTCGGCCCGAACGCGGCCAGTTTCCTTCGTGATCGGTCTAGCAAAATTGCCCTTAGTCTCGACCGTAGCGTAGCTCAATCCCACCGGCAGTAGTGATTGTGCGGCGCAACCACCAACGCTGTCGATTAGCGTCAAAGCCCAACCGCCGTGTACACCGCCCATAGGATTGAGCAGGTGCCATCCTGGCTCACCTTCGAAGACAGCGAACCCTTCGCCAACCTCTGTGATCCAGAACGACATGGTTTCCGAGATCGGCGGTTGTGGGAGGGTGCCGTCTACGATCGCTTGCAGAATTTCCCTGCCTGTCTTGCCCGCGACCCCGTCAGGAGTAGGTAGACCGTATTTCAAATCGATCGAATGGCTCATTTTCTATTTCCATGTATCTACAAATGATGTATATGCATACACCCATGGCTCAACAAAGACAACCTCGGAAAACACTTCGGACCGATGCGAAGGCTCTCGTGGAAGCGTGTGCCGGCTGCAACAGCAGGCTAGCGGCGCGGCGTATCACCCAATTTCTTGATCGTGACCTGAGCCACTTCGGGCTTCCGGTGGCCCAGCTCGGATTGATGGCGCATATCGCCACCATGTCGGATGACACGCTAGGGGCATTAGCCGAGCGCACCGGCCTTGAGCAATCGACGCTGTCGCGCAATCTTCGCACATTGGAAAAGGATGGCTTGATCGAGATCGCCATTGTCGAGACGGATCTGCGCCGTCGAGCGGTCTGGCTGACGGAAGCCGGTGCGCGTCGCCTGGAGGCAGCAATTCCTGCTTGGCGCAAAGCAAACGCCAGATTGGCGAAGGCGCTCTCAGTTGAGCTGGCCCGTCAGCTGGCAGATCAATCCGAATTACTGGTACAGGCTTGAACAGTCCGAAATAGCGATTTTCGCGAGTACAGGAAATGAAAGTATCACACCGTTCCGAAGAAGAAATCCTCCGAACTGGCTTTCACGGCTGGGTCTCGATCCTGGTACATCGGCACCGCGCCCGCCTGGCGCAGATCGTTCGACGGGAAGGTTTGCGTGCCGATGACGCACTCGACTGTGTGCAGGAAGCGTTTCTGAGTTTTCTCACATTGCCGCAGGCGCGGCTCCTTGTAGGCCTGGCCGACGATTCGGCCAGAATGCTGGCCATTCTAGCACGAAACATCGCGCGAAATCGTCGACGTCGCCATGATTACTCCCGACCTCATATCGTCGATGACGAGATGTTGGAGACGAGCATGGTTTCAGACACTGTTTCAGCCGACGACGTCATCGCTGCGGCCGAAAAGCACGCAATGATGATTGGCTGTATGACTACGTTGAACGAAATGCAGCGTGCGGTCGTTCAGTTGCGCCTGCTCGACGATATTCCGGGCGAGAACGTCGCTAGCCAGCTTGGAACGAACCCTAACCACGTGGCCGTTCTGCTTCATCGGGCGAAACGGCATTTGCGAAGCTGCTCCGGTGAAGTGGAAGCAGCCTAGACGCCGTCCGAGGGATCGCTGGCTCAGTGGCGATCCCTCGGGTCTGCTTTGGCTCAACCGGCGTCCTCGACCAGCAGAAACTGCGGCGTACCGCCTGTCGAAATCGACGCAGCATGCGCAAGCGCCTCCTGGCCACCTTTGGATTGTGCGCAAGTTTTAGCCATTTCGGCGCTGGGAAATTCCACGAAGGAGATCGTGTGAGCGAACGGGGGTCCTCCCGGTGCGCCCAAGACGCGCTTAGTAGTCACGCCTGTGGCTCCCAAAAGACGAGGCGCTGCGAAGGGCAGATGCTCTTCGCGATAGGCGCGATCAAACTCGGCAGGGTCTTGCGGTGGGGGATAGACGATTAGCAACTGTACGGACATGGCTAATTCCTTTGGTTGGAGGACGCATATCCATAGGTCGCGAGCAGGAAAAATATTACAGACGACGCGAAAGATTTTGATGGTCCGTTTATGTGGAAACGGCGCTTCCTTACCGGGGAGCGGTACTTCCGAAAAGGGTCATTCGCTTCTCTTTTGCCGTATCTGCGGCTTGTCCGCTATCCGGCGGATATCGGAACGGCAAATCGGCGTTGCGAACCCGGGATAGGCGTGACTCAAGCCTCCGAACGAGGCTTTGTGAGATGCGAACTCACGGACTTTGGCGAGCGCTTCTTCAACAGGATCAAGCGACGCCGGTCGATCGCCAAACTCGCGGCCATTCGCCGCCCGTCACGTTTACAATCGAAAGCGCGCCGTCTAATCCGGTATCGACGCATCCGGCACGATCGCGGCTTTTTCGATCAAAGGCGCGGGCAGTTTTCACGACGCCGTCGCGTCTGTAGCCGTCGTCGGAGTACAAAAGCCGCGACGGCGTGAAATCAGCGATACGAACCGCCCTGCCGCCGGTTGCCGCCTTATTGCATCTCCGCGACCTTGATGCCGGTCGGCCCGAGAATGACCACGAACAGCACCGGCAGGAAGAACAGGATCATCGGCACCGTCAGCTTCGGCGGCAGAGCCGCGGCTTTCTTCTCGGCCTCGTTCATCCGCATGTCGCGGTTTTCCTGCGCCATCACGCGCAAACTCTGGCCGAGCGGCGTGCCGTAGCGCTCCGACTGCTGCAACGCCAGACAGACCGATTTCACGCCCTCGAGCCCGGTGCGTTTTGCCAGGTTCTCGTACGCCACCTTGCGGTCCTGCAAATAGGACAGCTCGGCGGTGCACAGCGTGAACTCCTCGGACAGCGCAACCGATTGGGTGACGATTTCGGTCGAAACCTTGCGGAACGCGGCTTCGATCGACATGCCCGACTCGATGCAGATCAGCAACAAATCGAGCGCGTCGGGAAAGGCGCGCTTGATCGACAGCTGGCGCTTGGAGATCGCGTTCTTCAGGAACAGCATCGGCGCCTGCAGGCCGAGATAGGCCGCGCCGACGCAGATGCCGACCTTGACCGGGAACGATTTCTCCATGTGCGAGATCACGAACACGTAGAGGATCGAGCCGATGAACAACAGGATCGGGGTCACCAGCCGGAAGAACAGGAAGGTGACGTAGGGCGCGTGGCCGCGATAGCCGGCCATGATCAGCTTGTCGCGCGCGGCCTCCTGGGCCAGCCATTTGCCGAGATTGAAATCCTCCACCACCCTGGAGACCAGCTGCTTCGGCGTCTGCCGCAGCGAGACCTTTTCGTTCTTGGTCAGGCGATCGCGCTCACGCTGCCGGATACGCTCGCGCTCGCTGGCGACCGCCTTCATGCGCTTGGCGAGGCCTTCGCCGGCGAACAGCGGCATCACCAGCGTATAGGCGGTGGCGCTGGCGGCGATCGCGGCCAGCAGCATGGTCATGAAATGGACGTCGTGGATCTTGTCGACCAGGAATTGAATCATGCTGCACCGTCAGAAGTCGAAGTTGATCATTCTCTTCATTACGAAGATGCCGATGGACATCCAGATCACGCAGCCGACCAGCATCAGCTGGCCGGTCGGATGGGTCCACAGCAGCGAAATATATTCCGGCGTCGAGAGGTAGACCAGCAGCATGACGATCGGCGGCAACGAGCCGATGATGCCGGCGGAGGCCTTGGCTTCCATCGACATCGCCTGGATCTTCTCGGCCATCTTCTTGCGGTCGCGCAGCACCTTGGAGAGGTTGCCGAGCGCCTCCGACAGGTTGCCGCCCGACTTCTGCTGGATCGCGATCACGATGCCGAAGAAATTCGCCTCCGGCACCGGCATCCGCTCGAACAGCCGCGCGCAGGCCTCGCCCAGCGGCATGCCGATCGCCTGGGTCTCGATGATGGCGAGGAATTCGCCGCGCAGCGGCTCGGGCGAGTCGGCGGCGACCACCTTGATGGATTCAAACAGCGGCAGGCCCGCCTTGATGCCGCGCACGATGACGTCGACGGCATCGGGCAGAGCCTTGAGGAAAATCTTCTCGCGGCGCTTCTTCAGGAAGCCCAGCACCCAGCGCGGCAGGCCGAAGCCGCCGGCGAACGCCAGGCCGATGCCGGCGAGCAATCCGCCGCCGAAGACCATGGCGGCCGCGAAGCAAACCGTTCCCAGGATGGCGGAAACGGTCATGAATTTGCGCGGCGTCCAGTCGAGGCCGGCCTGGGTCAGGCGGCTGCTCAGCGGCAGCCGCTTTTCCTTTTGCCGGCGTGCCTCGAGATCCTTCAGCGATCCCTCGACCTGCTCGCGGCGGGAGCGCTGGGTCTTGTCGACCTGGCGCGCGGCCGGCTCCGTCTTCGCCACCGAGGCGCGGCGGTTTTCGGCCTTGTTCTGCCCGGACAACGCGGGATAGAGGAAAACCCACGCCATGCCGCCGATGGCGACGGCGGCGAGGAAGGCCAGGGCGAGCGCTTGCATGGTCATGGTGTTGTTCCCGTCAGCTCGGCGCGGCGACTTCGGCGGCGTCGAGCGCTGCGGCAAGCCGCTTCTCTTCGCCGTAGTAGCGCGCGCGATCCCAGAACCGGGGCCGTCCGATGCCGGTCGAGCGATGCCGCCCGAGCATGTTTCCGTTGGCGTCCTCGCCGACCAGGTCGTAGATGAACAGGTCCTGGGTGATGATGGTGTCGCCTTCCATGCCCATCACCTCGGTGATGTGGGTGATGCGGCGGGAGCCGTCGCGCAGGCGGGCGGCCTGGATGACGACGTCGATCGAGGCGCAGATCATCTCGCGGATGGTGCGCGACGGCAGCGAAAAGCCGCCCATCGTGATCATGGATTCGCAACGCGACAGCGCTTCGCGCGGATTGTTGGCGTGCAGCGTTCCCATCGATCCGTCGTGGCCGGTGTTCATGGCCTGCAGCAGGTCGAACGCCTCGGGTCCGCGGACTTCGCCGACGATGATGCGCTCGGGGCGCATACGCAGGCAGTTGCGCACCAGCTCGCGCATGGTGACCTGGCCTTCGCCCTCGATGTTCGGCGGGCGGGTTTCCAGGCGCACCACATGCGGCTGCTGCAGCTGCAGTTCGGCGGCGTCCTCGCAGGTGATGATGCGCTCGTCGTCGTCGATATAATTGGTCAGGCAGTTCAGCAGCGTGGTCTTGCCGGAGCCGGTGCCGCCGGAGATCAGCACGTTGCAGCGGCAGCGCCCGATGATCTGCAGGATGTCCGCGCCCTCCGGCGTGATCGCGCCGAACTTGACCAGCTGATCGAGCGTCAGCTTGTCCTTCTTGAATTTGCGGATAGTGAGCGCCGGGCCGTCGATCGCCAGCGGCGGCGACGATGGCGTTGACGCGCGAACCGTCGGCGAGACGGGCGTCGCAGATCGGCGAGGATTCGTCGACGCGCCGGCCGACCTGGCTGACGATGCGCTGGCAGATATTGAGCAGCTGCTGGTTGTCGCGGAAGCGGATGCCGGTGCGCTGGATCTTGCCGGCGACTTCGATGAAGACCGTGCCGGCGCCGTTGACCATGATGTCCGCAATGTCGTCGCGCGACAGCAACGGTTCCAGCGGCCCGTAGCCGAGCACGTCGTTGCAGATATCGTCGAGCAGTTCCTCCTGCTCGGCGATCGACATCACGATGTTCTTGATCGCGATGATCTCGTTGACGATGTCGCGGATTTCCTCGCGCGCCGACTCGCCGTCGAGCTTGGCGAGCTGGGCGAGGTCGATCGCTTCGATCAGGGCGCCGAAGATCGTCGCCTTGACCTGGTAGTAGGTGTCCGAACGCCTGGCGTCGACGATCGGCGCCGGCGGAGCGGATCTCGCCGGTGCGATCGGTGGCGAGGAGACGGCGGGCGGCGGCGCCTCGCGCGTAACGACAGCGGGCGCGCCGGAAGAAGCTTCCTGCACGCCGGCGGCGGGCTTTGTCGCCCGCTGTTCGTTTTCCGCTCCGCTACGCTTACCAAACACGACGATACTCCATGCGGGTTACTACCTTGCCCGCAGCTTCTCGATCAGGGGCGACAGCAAGCGATCCCCTTGGCTTCTTGGTTTCGCCGCGGCCGGTCAGCCGCTGCGCGATCTGCAGAAATATCTCCGTAGTGCGGTGACTGGCGGAGATCTCCGCGATCATCTGGCCGTTGTTGGCCGCCGATCCGAACATCTGCGGATCGAACGGAATCGACGCGATCGGCGCGGCTCTCGATCGCCTTGGCGAATTCGCGCGGCGTTGATCTCCGGCCGCTTCGGCATCCCGACCTGGTTGAGGCAATAGCAGCGGCGTCCGGTCGTTGGGCCGCGCCGCCTTCAGCAGGTCGAACATGTTCTTGGTGTTGCGCAGATTGGCGAGATCCGGCGCCGCGACGATCAGGATGTCGTCGGCGGCCACCAGCGCGCGCTTGGTCCATCCCGACCACTGATGCGGGACGTCGAGCACGATGCAGGGCATCGTGGTGCGCAGCGTGTCGAAGATCGAATCGAAAGCCTCGGCGCCGAAATCGTAGACCCGGTCGAGCGTGGCCGGCGCCGCCAGCAGGCTGAGATGGTCGGTGCATTTCGACAGCAGGCGGTCGATGAAGGCGGTATCGATGCGGTCGGGCGAGAACACCGCGTCGGCGATGCCCTGCGGCGGATCCTGGTTGTAGTCGAGGCCGGCGGTGCCGAAGGCGAGGTCGAGGTCGGCCACCACGGAATCCAGCGCCAGATCGCGCGCGATCGCCCAGGCGACGTTGTGGGCGATGGTGGACGCGCCGACGCCGCCCTTGGCGCCGACGATGGCGATGATGCGGCCGACCGCCTTGGCTTCCGGCGTGGAGAACAGGCCGCAAACCGAGCGCACGACGTCGAGCGCGGCGACCGGCGCGATGACTGTAGTCGCTGACGCCGCGGCGCACCAGTTCGCGATAGAGAGTGACGTCGTTGAGACGGCCGATGACGATGACGCGGGTGCCGGAATCGCACACCGTGGCGAGCTGATCGAGGCCGCTCGAGGATGTCGTCGCGGCCGTTCGGTTTCCAGGATGATGACGTTCGGCGTCGGCGCGGTGCGATAGGCCTCGATGGCGGCCGCCATGCCGCCCATCTGGATCTTGAGATGTGCCTTGCCGAGGCGACGGTCTTCGCCGGCCGCCTGCACGGCGGCGGCGGTTTCCACCGTCTCGCAGAACGCCTGCACCGACACGCGAGGCGCCGGCGCGATGTGCTCGTCCAGCGGGCGGCGTGGCGCCGTTCGGCTGGTCTTCGGGGTTTTGACGGGCGTAGCTGATCATTTGCCGTATCGCTGAGTTTGGCCTTGTCGGCTTCCGGATATTGCGTCGAGGTGGGGATACCCTTGCGATATTTGTCGAAGGCTTCGTTAGCGCCGCGCCGTCGTAGGGCGGGGTTTCCGGCCGCGGCTGCACGAGATCCGCGGGATTGTCGACCATCGCCGCCATGTTGTGCTGATAGGAGCAGCCGAAATTGTACCAGGACTTGTTTTCGATATAGCTCTTGTCGTGAATCGAGGGGCCGAGGTCCTCGGGCCACAGGCCGCAAGGTCCGGCCACCGCCGACATCCTCGGATAGTTCAGCCGGATCGCCGCCATCTGGCGCGGATCGCTCGGATGATAGCGATGCAGGTTGATGCCGCGCGGCGGCACGCCGCCGGCCGTCAGCAGCGACTGGATTTCGCGGAATGCATCCGCGGCGGCGGGCGCGTTGGAGGTGTCGACCGGGACGTCGGCGATGATCGGGCCGGTGGCTTCATGCCGCCAGGTCTGCGCCAGCGCCATCACGTCGGCGCGTTGCTCGGCGGAAAGACCGCCGCGGCCGTGACCGACCAAGATCACCGACCGACGGTCGGCTTCCTGCACCGCGATCGGATGGCGCAGGCGATAATCCTCGGGGATGCTGGCGGTCGTCGCCTGGTCGCCGGTATGCGTGCAGGCGCCGAGCGCGACGGCAAGGCCGAGCAGCGTTCCTGCCATGCGCAGCGCGCGATTGCGGTCGACGGGTATTCTCGTTGTCATCGTCCTGGTCCTTGTCCCGCCTCAGTCGGTAATGAAACCGTAGGTGCCGCGATAATTCTGTGCCGGATCGGTGCGGCCCGGAACGCCGTAGATGCGATTGATGCTGCCCAAACAGGTCGGCCTGCGGATCGGAAGCCGCGGCAAAGCCGTCATCCGGACGCGACAGGTCCTTCGGCGCGACGGCGCGAACGATCATAGGGCGTCACGATCACCATCAGTTCGGTCTGGTTGTTGACGAAGTCGCGGCTGCGGAACAGCGTCCCCAGCACCGGCAGCGTCGACAGGCCGGGCAATCCGTTGATCGCCTGCTTCGGTCTGTTGCTGGATCAGGCCGGCCATCGCCATCGAGCCGCCCGAGGGAATTTCCAGCGTGGTCTCGGCGCGGCGGGTTTTGACCGACGGGCACCGAAATGCCGCTGATGCTGATCGAATTGTCGTTGGACACTTCCGAGACTTCCGTCATCACCTGCAGGCTGATGCGGCCCTCGGTCAGCACCACCGGGGTGAAATTCAGCGAGATGCCGAACTTCTTGAAGGCGATCGACGGCGCGCACTGCCCGATCTGGCCGGCCGCGGTCGTGGTACAGGTCACGCCGGTCGGGATCGGGAATTCGCCGCCGGCGATGAAGGTCGCGGATTCGCCGGAGATCGCCGTCAGGTTCGGCTCGGCCAGGGTACGGACCACGCCGGCGCTTTCCATCGCGCGCAAGGTCGCCTTGACCGACGGCGTGGCGCCGCCGAAAACGGCCACCGTGGAACCGCTGGTCAGCGGCGCGCCGTTGGCGGTGAACGGGTTGGTGTTGTTGAATCACCACCGAGGATGAGCCGTAGTTGAGCGTGGCGGAGAGATCGATGCCCATCTGCTTGATGATCGAGCGTGCGACCTCGGCGACCGTGACTTTGAGCATGACCTGGTCGCTTGCCGCGGACCACGATCGAATTGACGATCTTGTCGACGCCCCCCACCAACCGGGCGGCGAGATCGCTGGCCTGCTGCGCCTCGATCGGGGTGGCGACCGAGCCGGTCAGCATCACGCCGTCGCCGATGCCCTCGACCCGGATGTCGGCGTTCGGCATCGCCTGCCTCAGCGCGCCGCGCACGCCGTTGAGGTCGCGCGTGACGGCGATGTCGTAGGCGGCGATCTGCTGGCCGGCTGAATCGAAGAATACGATATTGGTCTGGCCGACGGCGGCGCCGATGATGTAGGCGCGCTGCGACGAGCGAACGACGGCGTTGGCGATCTTGGGATCGGCGACCAGGACGTCCTTGATGTCGCGCGGCAGGTCGATGACGATCGACTTGCCGATGCCGAGCGGCAGGAAGCGCGCGTTCATCTGGCCGTCGACCACCGGCGCCGCCTGCGCCAGCGGCGCGACGCCGCGATAGTCGGCCGCCACCACCGGGCTCAGGGCCGGCGTGAGAGTCAATGCTGCGACCGCCGAAAACGACAGGGCGCGGACCGCGAAGGTCCGCAGCATCGGCTGATTTCCCCTGTATTTCATATCAGGCGTCCTTTAGTCACTTCTGCGTCGTCGTCGGGGTTGATAGGCCGTAGCGAACCACGTTGATGCTGTCGCCACGCTTGCGGCTTTGGTCGTCGCTCGCGACGACGTTGACGTCGGCAATGCTGCGCAGCGCCAGCGACAGCGTGCCGGCCTGGCGCGCGCGGGCGAGCGTCTCGGTTTGCTCGGGCAGGAGTTCCAGTGTCACGGTCTTGCCGACCACGGCGTTCTGGCCGTCCTTTTCCTTCGGCGCCTGATCGATCGCCAGCACGCGTATGTTGGTCAGGATGATTTCCGAATTAATGACCTCGGTCGAGCCGTTGCGGTCCTGGTTCCTGTCGCGCTTGGTGAGAATGACGTCGACCCGGTCGTTGGGCAGGATAAAGCCGCCGGCGCCGGTTTCCGGCGAAATTTCGGTGGAGACGGCGCGCATGCCGCTGGGCAGGATCGCGGCCATGAAGCCCGATCCGTCCGCTTTCACCAGCTTCTGTTCCCGAATGGGCTCCCCGGCAATGAACGGGGCGCGGGCGATCGAGCCGACGATCTCGGTTGTTGCATTCGGCCGCTCGCTGCGGCGAACGAACACGCTGCTCGCGGTGGCCGCGGGCCAGGTCTGCCACTGCATATCTTCGGGCTTGACCGCCTGGCCGAGGCCGATGTCGTTTTTCGCGACCAGGACGTCCACGGTCTGCAGCTGGACGACCGGTTCGGTCGGAGCCGGCTTGTCGGATCCACTCGCAAGATATGCCGCAATACCGCCGGCACCGACAGCGATGGTCAGGACGACAATGCGTGCGGTATTCATACGCTCACTTTCCACATTACGCAGCGACGCTTCCGCCGCCGTGATGGGAGTTGACCAGTTATTCGTCAAAGCATGGTTAATGAGGCGTATCTAAATCGCCTTAACGCCGGGTTTACTTCCCAAGCGTTGCGCGATCAGCGCATGGCGAAGTGCGCGAGGTCGACCGCCTTGATCCAGTCGGTCTCCGGGTAGATCGTCAACGCGCCGATCGCGAGCGCGATGCCATAGGGAATGCCGCTGTCCTTGGCGTGCAGCCGCAACAGCCAGGTTTGTCCGGTGAGCGCGTAAGGCAGCGGCCATTGCCGGAACTGGAGCAGCAACAAAGTGAGGGCGCCGCCGAACAGCGACGCATAGGTCAGGTAGTTCAGGAGATGGCCGAATCCGAACCACAGCGCGGCACCGGCCGCGACCTTGGCGTCGCCGCCACCGATCCAGCCCATCGCGAAGCAGGCAAAGGCCACCGTCAACACGGTCGCGCCGGCCCCCAGATGCATAAGTATGTCGTAAAAGCCCATGCCGGTTGCCGCGGCCAGCAGCAGGAAACCCGCGGCCAGCGCCAGCGATACCCGGTTCGAAATCGTCATGGTGAAAAGGTCGCTCGCGGCCGCGAACGCCATCAGGGCGGGAAACAGCATAAGCCGCGCGATGTCGAGGATCATGGGTTCAGGTGATCCGTGCCGTGAACGGAATGTCGGAGCATCGCCGCAGCATAGTTACCAGAAATGAACAATCGGGAAACGGCTGCGCCGGATATCGAGCGGATCGCGACCGGGTTCGCGGCATCACCAGATCGTTGCGATCCGCAGGGCGAGCGCGACCAGCGCCACGACCAGCGCCAGGCAGACCAGTTCGGTCGGTCTATCGCGCCCGCCGGCCGGCAAAGCTCTGGTCGCCGTGCCTGAAGTTGCATCGGGTTTACGCATGTTCACGCCATTTCGCGGTTGGCCGAAACAACAAAGGCCCCGGAACGGCCGGGGCCTTTGTCGCTCGTTCTGAAGCGTTCGCTTATTTCAGCGAGCTGTTGATCGAGGTGAACTTGCCGTTCAGGTTGGAACCGAGGCCGTTGACCACGGCAATGATCGCGAGCGAAATGCCGGCGGCGATCAGGCCGTATTCGATAGCGGTGGCGCCGGACTCGTTCTTCATGAAACGTGCAATAAGGTTCTTCATAGGTAACTCCATGTGTACACGTGGCTGGTCGACTAACGTTTGGTCTCGCCGGCGTTCTCAGCACCGTGACCATGCGCCACCCTAGGATCGGACAATTGCGCTGCAGTTAATTCGATCACGTAAACACGACTGGAACCGGCAGTTCTTCGGCACAGTAAACGCGGAATTAAGGACATCTCCGCAATCGGATGCAATTACCTCCGCAGGCTTGTGGCGAAGCCGCCCGGCCGCGTCCGCAGCTCGTTCATGCCTCCTTAAACAAGCGCGCGTAACGCTTGGACGCTCCGATCAGATGAGGCGGCGATGTCGAATTTACCGTTGCAAATCGTCGAGATGCTGGGTCAGACGATCGAGAAGGTAATTCCGATCACGATCGTGCTCGCCCTGGTATTCTCGGTGCTCTCGCACTTCTGGGCCTGCAATCCCGGGACGCCGTGGTGGCGCAAGCGCGAACTGATCACCGACACCTGTTACTGGTTCTTCGTACCGGTGTTCGCGCGCGTGTTGCGGATCGGGCTTTTAATACTCGGCGCCAGCGTGGTTTTCGGCATCAAGGACGCCGACGGCCTGATCGCCTTTTACGACAATGGCCACGGCCCGCTGTCGGAACTGCCTCTGTGGTGCCAGGCGATCCTGTTCCTGGTCGCGTCGGACTTCATGCTCTATTGGCTGCATCGCCTGTTCCATGGCGGTGCGTTCTGGAAGTATCATGCCGTCCACCATTCGTCCGAGGAACTGGACTGGATCTCGGCGGCCCGTTTTCACCCGGTCAACCTGTTCCTCGGCACCATCGCCGTCGACGTCATTCTGCTGATGGCGGGAATTTCGCCCAACATCATGCTTTGGGTCGGGCCCTTCACGACGTTCCATTCCGCCTTCGTTCACGCCAACCTGAACTGGTCGCTCGGCCCGTTCAAATACGTGCTGGCAACCCCGGTATTCCACCGCTGGCATCACACGTCGCTGGAGCTGGGCGGCAACACCAATTTTGCCGGCACGTTTCCGCTCTGGGACTTGCTGTTCGGGACCTTCCGGATGCCGGAAAGCGAGTTGCCCGAAGTCTACGGCATCGACGATCAGGCATTCCCTTCCGAGATCGCCGGTCAGCTGGCCTATCCGTTCAGGCAGATGGCGCTCGAGGAAAGGCGATAGTTTCGGCGTTATTTGCAGTTCGTTCACTAATTGCCGTCAGATTCGACGCGTCGGGCGCCGGTTCCGCTGCGTATCGCTTTAGCCGGCTTGTCAACGCCCCGGGGTAGAGTATGTCGTCCAAGTACCTGCGTACGCGCATCCGCGCGCATTCCGCCTTCCGCGCGCTCGCGGTCGCTCTGCTGCTGACGCCCGCGCTGGCGCTGGCCGAGCCCGGCCCCGAGTTGAAGTCGATCGCGGTCAATGTCGATCAAGCCAAGCTCGTCAAACTGCCGCCCAAGGTCGCCACCATTGTGGTCGGAAATCCCTTGATTGCGGACGTCACCTTGCAGCCCGGCGGGCTGATCGTGGTGACCGGCAAGGGTTACGGCGCGACCAATTTCATCGCGATGGATCGCGCCGGCGAGGTGCTGGTGGACCGCGTCATCCAGGTCGAGGGCCCGACCGACCAACTGGTCACGGTCTATCGCGGCATCCAACGCGAATCCTACAGCTGCATGCCGATCTGCCAGCGCCGGGTGACGCTCGGCGATAGCGACAGCTTTTTCAAGGCCGCGATGGACCAGGCTGGTAGCCTCAGCAACCAGGCCAGCAGCGCCGCCAAGCCGAACAACTAGAACCTGGCGACATAGAACGCGCGCCGCCGCGATCGCGGCGGTCGGGTGTCGCCGTCCGCGCGAATCGGACGGCGCCGAAAACGCATCCAGGACATGGTTAAGGCCAGGTTAATTCTGCGTCTCCGCCGCCCGGGCAGGACGAAAGATGTCAAAAATCAATTTGCGATGATTCTGCGCGCAGTTCACGCCGCCGCTGCAAGGATCCATCGATGCGGCCACCCGCAGCCAGCGGGACCTCCGGCAAAAAATTCTGTCCGGATTTCCGGAACCGGCTCCGTACCACAACGCGGTTGCGCTTTGTGTATCCAATTCTTGATCTCGCCAGTGATGGCATTGAGGAGCTGAAAGCGTGCATAACCTTTGGCAGCGCCGCTCCGGCGCGCTAACAGGTCTTTTGCTGCAAATGCTGGATACAGGTACACGTCGTCGTCGAGGTGGAGAATTTGACGTCGTAGTACGCCGGTCCGCTGGAGTTGGTGGGGCTGTCCGTTGAACAGCGCGGAAAAACCCAATCGATGTCCCCAAGATTTACCGTTCCGGTGATCGTGTAACCGAGATTGGGTGTATAGGCGTAGGATACCTCGCTCACAATGAACGAAACCTGATCATTTTGGTTATTTGTATTGTTCACGTTGCCCGTGGTTCCGTTGAGCGACGAGGGAAGCGACAAGGGCGCGTAGTTGGCCGAAGTGCCAAGGCTCGGCCTTCCCGGTCCAAAGGTTGCTCCGTTATACGACTGACTCCATTGAAGGGTCAGGGCGCCGCTGGCATTGCTGGAGACTTCGGACACCGTTACCAGCAGTTGGCTGTTGTTGACGGGATAGGGGGCGATGATGGCCGTCGCCCCGGTCAGAATGTTCTGCATCGAGGCCGTGCTGAGCGACGTGTTCTGCGTCACCATGTCGGCGACAGAGTGTGCCGTCGCGCTGACCTTGACGTTGATCGCCAGCCCGTCCCCGAGTTCGACGCCGCCGACCAGAAGCACCAACATGAACGGCACCACGATGGCGAACTCCGTCGCAGCCACCGCATCGGCGTCGGTCGAAAATTTCCTTGCGCGAAATAACAGGCTGGTCATGGACATGGATCGATACCTCAGGGAGTGGCCGGCTCGTTCTGGAAAGCGGCGGATGCCATGATCTCCCGGCTGCCGTTGGCCTGGTTGGCCAGGTTGAAGGCAATGGGTCCGAAGAAAACCGGCCAGAGATACATCACGCGAACAACGACGATGTCGCCGGCATTTCCGGGATTGAATTGCCAGGTATTGTTGACATTCCCGCTGCTGTCATAGGTCAACACCGGCATGGCGGTGTTGGCCGAGGACCAATTATTGGCGACCTGCACGTCGACCATCAGGCCACTGCAGGTGAAAAGGGCGGCGGCGTTATTGCAGACGGTTTGGTGAAATGCGTTTATGGCTTGGAGTTGGGTCAGGGTCGTATCCTGTGTCTGCACCTGTCCGGTCATAATTTGGCGGGCCGATGCCCGTACGGCATTTTCGAGCAGCGCCTGGGCAAAGAACAGGAGAAATGCCTGGACAAGGGCGGCGAGGATGGCGAGAAACGGCGTCGCAACGAGCGCGAACTCGACCGCCGTCGCGCCCTTGCTGTCCCTGATGAAGGTGCCGAAACGATTGCGACGTTTCGGTCCTGGCGCGATTTCCACTTGGGCCATTGGCGCGTTTCTCACTGCGTGAGGCTGGCGGTGCTTGACGCAACCTTGATGAAAAGGTTGGTCAGCGCCGTTTTAATATCGCCGCCGGTTGTCACATCGGAGAAGAAGCCGGGCGAGGCGCACGCCTGCAGATTCTGCGCGATTTGGCCGGTGGCGGAAGTTGGGCCGTCATACGGGTTGACCCAGCTCATGTACCAGCTGTCGGTGATGTTTTGGCTGGGGCCGAGATTGATGAGCTGCAGATACTCCGTATAGAGGATCGCGATCTTGATGCCCCGGTTCTTGATCGTCGTGCACATCGTCGTGTCGAGCGGCTGCTGGCACCTGCTGTTGCCGGCGAAAGTCGCGTTCGGGCAAGTTGATGAGATTTTGTCTTCGACGCCGTCGGTAACAAGGAAAACCACTTCCTGCGGCGTGTCGCCTGTCGCGTTGCTGCCAAGGCCAGGCGCCGGCATGACGCTGTTCAGGCTTGAGAGCGCGCCTGCGATGTCGGTGCCGTAGTCAGTGTTGCAAGACGATGACGTGACGCAGTTCTGGTAGAGGACCGGCATCAGCGAAATGTTGGAGACCTTGGTTCCAGCTGTGGTCGGGGTGGTGAGCGTCGCCAGCGTGTTCAGGCCCGTATCGAACGTATAAAGCGCCGCTTTGTAGGTGGTATTGTTCAGGGCCGACATGCACTGCATGACGCCGCCCGATATGCCCGATTGCGGACAGCCGGTCCATGTAGTGAGTAACTGGGTGAGGGCATCTGACACGAGATCGATGCGCAAGGTGATACTGTTGTTGCGTGCGATCGTGAGATTGTCCTTGGTCCCGCCATCGTGAGTGATGTTGGTTTCATGGCAGGCGAAGCCGCAATTCTGCGAGGATGACGCGGCCTGTTTCGAGGGGACGGTGGCCGCGATGAGATTGTTGATGTCGGTCAGGGTCGCGCCGATCCCCATCGACGGCGAATTGTCCATCAGCAGATACCAATTCATATTCGGCGCGCTCGACGCCTGCGACGTCGCTGAGCCACTGACCGGCCACGACGCGGCATTCAGCAACACTTTGGGAAAGTTATTGATGGATGCGGCGCTATACGAGACCGTGACGGTGCGCTGAAGCCCCACGTCGGTGACGCTGATCGTTGGCGTTGGAACCGCCACCAGGCCGGGAAGACTGTTAGCCACTGACATGAAGATCGCGGTAGCGGTGTTTTGGGCCACCGTGTCGGATTGCATCAGCATCGCGGGCCTGACGGCCGCGATGGCGGCCGCGTCGGCGGCCGCGTCCAACTGTTCCTTCTTGCGCAGCGCCGTTGTGAAATCGAGCGTCATGCCCAGCAGAAAGATGATCGGAACCAGGGTGATCGCAAAAATGATGGCGACGTTCGCTTTGCGATCTTTGGCGAAGCGATGGGACAAAGCGCGGAGCATCATCTTTATCCTGTTGGCCGGGGGTCGGGGCAGGGACAATTCATTGGTATTTCAAGGGTCAAGGACGGAGGAAGGCGATCAAAGAACCTCCGCCTGCCTCGCGAGGGAACTCTGCAGGTCGGCCGTTAAGCAATGCTTACGCATATCGCGTGAAGGCGGGCCTCCCGAACATCGACCCGATCTGATCCGGGCGGATCGTTAACAGGCCCTAAAACGTGACAGGAAAATTCGAACGCATTATCGTGAGGAAGAGGCTGGCGTGGACGGTTTGCTCTCGTCCCCCGGGTTGCCCTTCAGAAGCGTGTCGCACGCTCGATGCCAACCTCCGGAGCCGAGCTCGCTGGCGGTCGACGGGCCTATCCGATTTTTACCGAAATTACTGTCGCTACAGCCCCCCAGCGGCGGGATGAGCTTGATGAACGTCGCCTGTACGCGTCCCCGTCAGTCGGCCTGCGTGATCTATCCGGCGCCGACTTAAGGCGCCCTTCCGCCCTGTTCGACTACGTAACGTCGTTTGGCTGTGATCGAGGTCCGATCGCGACTGGCGATCACATTCGGCGATCAAACCGTGCATAAAGCAAAAGGCCGCGCGATGAGCACGGCCTTTCTTGTCTGGTCGCCTCGTTTGATCGAGGCTTTTGCAATGTTGCGACCGCTCGCTTCTCGCGAGCCGGGCCGAACTAAATTCGCTTAGCCGGCGGCGCGCAGATTGTCGGCCGAAGACTTGCCAGAGCGGCGATCAGCGACGATCTCGTAGGAGATCTTCTGGCCTTCACGCAGCGTTCCAAGTCCGGCGCGCTCTACGGCGCTGATGTGCACGAACACGTCGTTGCCACCGTCATCCGGTTGAATGAAGCCGAAGCCCTTGGTCGCGTTAAACCACTTCACGGTTCCCATGCTCACGGGGGTAGTCCCTTCTCAAGATAGATATACTAGAAGCCCACTTTGACATGGGCTGGTGAGATCGAATTTTTGGAAGGGTCGTCAGCGTCTAAACCGGCTGTACCGGTGGATAGCTAATGTCGTCCGGCCGAAAATCGATGGCGGCATCTTATGCGAAGCGGGTTTTCAAAACAATCCTGAGGTGCACGATTTTTTGATCGGCCGGATTTTGCCGCAATTTAAGCCCGGCCCCGCGCTGACACGTCAGTGTCATCTGCGGGGCCGGGGCAGTGTTTTGCGAGATTTAGCGGCGCCGGAACTGGCCGCGCGGCGGTGCACCACGCGGGGCTCCGCCGCTCGGGCGCTCGTCCTTGTGCCGGAAAATCAGGCGGCCCTTCTCCAGGTCGTAAGGTGACATCTCGATGGTCACCCGGTCTCCCGCCAGGGTCTTGATCCGGTTCTTTTTCATCTTGCCGGCGGTGTAGGCAACGATCTCGTGGCCGGCATCGAGTTGCACGCGGTAGCGTGCATCGGGGAGAATTTCGGTGACCAGTCCTTCGAACTGGATCAGCTCTTCTTTAGCCATGTTTATCTCCAGATCGATCGGCGGTTAGCGTGGCCGTTGGGTGCGGTTGGGGCGGGTGTTCGGACGGCTTTCGCGATGCAAGAAAGCGACGCCTTGCATGCTTTCGGCCCTCTGGCCTTCAGGCTTGGCGGCACTATGCGACGGACGCGGTTCTGGCCGGTTACCCTCGTGGCGGTTGGTCTGCGGATGCCCATTGTTACCATTGCCACGGCGGGGGCGGCGAGGGCCTTTTGCACCCGGCGCGGCTTCGTTTCCGCGGCCGGTATGGCTGCGCGGGGCCGAGCGGGCGCCACGGGTTTGCGCCGGCGCGGGCGCCGCATCGCGATGCCCGGGCGTACGGCGGTCTTCCCGCGGCAGGCTGATGCGGATCAGCTTTTCGATGTCGCGCAGATAGGCCAGTTCCTCAGCCCCGGCGACCAGTGAAATCGCGACGCCCTCGGCGCCGGCGCGCGCGGTACGGCCGATGCGGTGGACGTAGGTCTCCGGAATGTTCGGAAGGTCGAAGTTGACCACATGGCTAATGCCGTCGACGTCGATGCCGCGGGCGGCAATGTCGGTGGCGACCAGGGTGCGGATTTCGCCGGAGCGGAATGCCGCCAGCACCCGCTCGCGATGGTTCTGCGACTTGTTGCCGTGAATGGCGTCGGCGGTGATGCCGGCCCGGGCGAGGCCCTTCACGACCTTGTCGGCGCCGTGCTTGGTGCGGGTGAAGATCAGCGCCCGGTCGACCGGTTCCTGCTTCAAAAGTTGCGCCAGCAGCGCGGGCTTGGCGGTGTGGTCGACCTGGATGATGCGCTGGGTGATGCGCTCCACCGTCGAGGCAACCGGGGTGACGGCGACCCGCGCCGGATCGCGCAGCATCGCTTCGGCGAGTTCGGCGATATCCTTGGGCATGGTGGCCGAGAAGAACAGCGTCTGCCGCTTGACCGGCAATTTCGACACGATCTTCCGG
The DNA here is from genome assembly GCA_963699465.1 of uncultured Alphaproteobacteria bacterium. Lineage (GTDB taxonomy): Bacteria > Pseudomonadota > Alphaproteobacteria > Rhizobiales > Xanthobacteraceae > Bradyrhizobium. The sequence goes on along the minus strand of CAVOTZ010000003.1, from coordinate 53,612 downwards.
ATGTCGTTGATGAAGCCCATGTCGAGCATGCGGTCGGCTTCGTCGAGCACGAGGAATTCGACCTGGCCGAGCTTGAGGCCGTTGCTTTGCACGAGATCGAGCAGGCGGCCGGGGGTCGCCACCAGGACTTCGACGCCCGGCATGATCGAGCGGACCTGGCGTCCCATCGGCACGCCGCCGATCGCCAGCGCCGAGGTCAGGCGGATGTGGCGGCCGTAGGCATTGAAGCTGTCGAGGATCTGGCCCGACAATTCGCGGGTCGGGCTCAGCACCAGCACGCGGCACGCCTTAGGCTGCGGCTTGATGCGGTTTTCCAGGATACGGTGCAGGATCGGCAGCGCGAACGCCGCGGTCTTGCCGGTGCCGGTCTGGGCGATGCCGACGACGTCACGGCCGGTCAGTGCGATGGGGATGGTTTGAGCCTGGATGGGCGTGGGCGTGAGATAATTCTCTTCTTTGAGCGCACGCGAGATGGGATCGGCGAGGCCGAAATCCTGAAAGGAGGTCAAAAGGGTGTTTCTTTCCATTATAAAAGGCAGGCGCCCGGCACTGTCGGCCAGGAGCGCGCGAGGGGTGTCAGAGACACCCGCGTGTTTGGGGCGTCGGTTTCGGTTAGCTGAAGGGGCAAGCCAGAAACCGTTGGACGGGATCAGAACACGCGGCTCGCAGTGACCCGGTGATTCCCTGGGTCGTACCGCTGATATGGAACACGAACGCGGCGCTTTCAAGGTTATTCGTCAAACGATTGCCGGCGCGGTTAAGCGTTTGGCCTGGGCACCGCCGGCTAAGCTTCAGGTCGGTTTGGATAATTTGCTCGTTGTGGAGTCATATTGCGTCGTACCGGGCTCGAAGCGGCTGCTCCAAATTTAATCAGGCGGTCATAAATGGTTATTTTGTAATCAGTCTGCCAATGAAGCATACAATTTTTCAGTCCAAATATTAGGCAGCAAGGCCTGTCATTTTTGCGCATGAAGCGAAATTCTCACGCTTTATCATAGGCTTAGCGTGCATCCCGGGCGTGGCACGGTTCTTGCGATTCCGTTAATGCAGGCGGCCGTGGGGCCGTTTCGCAGCGTTTTAACGCCTGCGTCCAGGGAGACGACATCTCATGCTTACTCAATTGACTCACGATATAGCGACGCCCCTCAGCCGTCGTCGCTGGCTGGCAGCGACTGCCGGACTTATTTTGGGCCTCTCGGCCTTCGGCTCAGCCAAGGCGGACGACACCATCAAGGTCGGCGTCCTGCATTCGCTCTCGGGCACCATGGCGATCAGCGAAACCACGCTGAAGGACACCGTGCTGTTCATGATCGACGAACAGAACAAGAAGGGTGGCGTGCTCGGCAAGAAGCTCGAAGCCGTGGTCGTCGACCCCGCCTCGAACTGGCCGCTGTTCGCGGAAAAGGCCCGTGAGTTGATCACCAAGGACAAGGTCTCGGTGGTGTTCGGCTGCTGGACCTCGGTGTCGCGCAAATCCGTGCTGCCGGTGTTCAAGGAACTGGATTCGATCCTGTTCTATCCGGTGCAGTACGAAGGCGAAGAGAGCGAGCGCAACGTGTTCTACACAGGTGCGGCGCCGAACCAGCAGGCGATCCCCGCGGTCGACTATCTGATGAAGGAAGAAAAGGTGAAGCGCTGGGTGCTGGCCGGCACCGACTACGTCTATCCGCGCACCACCAACAAGATCCTCGAAGCCTATCTGAAGTCGAAGGGCGTCAAGGATGAAGACATCATGATCAACTACACGCCGTTCGGTCAGTCCGACTGGCAGACCATCGTCGCCGACATCAAGAAGTTCGGCTCGGCCGGCAAGAAGACCGCCGTGGTCTCCACCATCAACGGCGACGCCAACGTTCCGTTCTACAAGGAACTCGGCAACCAGGGCATCAAGGCGACCGACATTCCGGTGGTCGCGTTCTCGGTGGGCGAGGAAGAACTCGCCGGCATCGACACCAAGCCGCTGGTCGGCCATCTCGCCGCCTGGAACTACTTCGAGTCGATCAAGACGCCGGCCAACGAGAAGTTCATCAAGGAATGGCAGGCCTTCACCAAGAATCCCAAGCGCACCACCAACGATCCGATGGAAGCCACCTATATCGGCTTCAATCATCTGGGTAAAGGCGGTCGAAAAGGCCAAGTCGACCGACGCCGACAAGGTGATCGACGCGCTGCCCGGGCACCGAGACGCCGAACCTGACCGGCGGCATGGCCAAGGTGCTGCCGAACCACCACATCACCAAGCCGGTGTTCATCGGCGAGATCAAGGCCAATGGCCAGTTCGACGTGGTGTGGAAGATCGCCCGGCCGAGATTGCCGGCGACGCCTGGTCGAAGGAACTGCCTGATTCCAAGGACCTGATCGGCGATTGGGTTGGCAAGAAGTGCGGCAACTACAACACCAAGACCAACAAGTGCGGCGGTTCGGGTTCCTGATCCGCTGATCCGATGTAAAAGCTGCCGGCGCCAGCGAAGGCGGCCGGCTACCTTGCACAGCCGTGTCCCTTTCGGCTGACTGAAAACGGCAGGCGGTGGCTTCGCCGCCTGCCTTACCACCGCCGAGGTTCAAGAACGTGTCCGGGCTCATTTGACTTTCGCGCGCTTTGCGCGTTGCTTGTCGCTCTCGTGCTGCTGACCACCGTGCGGTGCCCGGTCGTTCGCCGGGCCGTTCGAGGACGCGGTCGGCAATTTCGCCGACGACGATTATGCCTCGACCGAGGAAGCCGTCGGCATGATCGCGACCTCGGGCAATCCGCTGGCCTTTTCGATCATCAGCGCGCTGCAGGACGGTCGCCTGATGGCCGATCCCGACACCAAGAAGATTTACGTCACCCAGCCCGACGGCAAGATCATCGATGCCGCGACCGGCGCCGCGGTCGCCAGCATTCCCGATAGCGCCGCGGCGCGTTCGGATCAACAACCATCTGCGCCGCGCCGTCGAGGCCGCGCTCGGCGGCCTGACGCTGTCCTCGCCCGACAAGGACAAGCGCATCGAGGCCGCGCAATCGGTGTTCAAGACCCATGACGAGGCGATGCTGCCGCTGATCGACAACGCGCTGAAGAAGGAAACCAACAAGGACGCCAAACAGGCCCTCAGCAGCGCACGCGGGGCGATCCTGCTGTTCAAGGACGAGGCCACCGAAGAGCAGAAGATCGATGCCATCGCCACCATTCGCGCGCGCGGCGACCAGGACGCGCTGGCGATGCTGACCGACGTGCCGCCGGATGCGCCGCCGGCGGTCGCCGCATGCCGCGGCCAGCGCGATTGCGGCGATCCAGCAGCGTCTCGCGCTGTGGTCGATCGTGCAGAACGCCTGGTACGGCCTTTCGCTCGGCTCGGTGCTGCTGCTTGCCGCGATCGGGCTCGCCATCACCTTCGGCGTGATGGGCGTCATCAACATGGCGCATGGCGAGATGGTGATGATCGGGGCCTATGTCACCTTCGTGGTGCAGGAGACCATCCGCACCCGTTATCCCGGCCTGTTCGATTATTCGCTGGTGTTCGCCGTGCCGCTGGCCTTCATCGTCGCCGGCGCGATCGGCATCCTGATCGAACGCACCATCATCCGCTTCCTGTACGGCCGCCCGCTGGAAACGCTGCTGGCGACCTGGGGCCTGTCGCTGGTACTGCAGCAGGCGGTGCGCACCATGTTCGGCCCGACCAACCAGGAGGTCGGCAATCCCTCCTGGATGAGCGGCGCGTTCGAGCTCGGGCAGATCTCGATCACCTATAACCGGCTCTGGATCCTGTGCTTCACCATGGCGGTGTTTGCGATCCTGCTGGCGATGCTGCGCTATACCGCGCTCGGGCTCGAGATGCGCGCGGTGACGCAGAACCGCCGGATGGCGGCCTCGATGGGCATCGCGACCTCGCGGGTCGACGCCCTGACCTTCGGCCTCGGCTCGGGCATCGCCGGGATCGCCGGCGTGGCGCTGTCGCAGATCGACAATGTCAGTCCCAACCTCGGCCAGAGCTACATCATCGATTCCTTCATGGTGGTGGTGTTCGGCGGCGTCGGAAATCTGTGGGGCACGCTGGTCGGCGCCTTCACGCTCGGCATCGCCAACAAATTCCTCGAGCCGGTGGCGGGCGCGGTGCTCGGCAAGATCGCCATTCTCGTGCTGATCATCCTGTTCATCCAGAAGCGTCCGCGCGGCCTGTTCGCGCTCAAGGGGCGGGCGGTGGAAGCATGATGCCGCATGTGCTCACCCGTTCGCTGGACCGCAGCGCGACCGTCTTCCTGATCGTGGTGGCCGCGGCCGCCGTGCTGATCCCGCTGTCGAACCTGCTGCTGCCGGCGGGCTCGCTGTTCCAGGTGCCGACCTATCTGGTGGCGCTGTTCGGCAAATATGTCTGCTACGCGATCCTGGCGCTCTCGATCGACCTGATCTGGGGCTATTGCGGCATCCTCTCGCTCGGCCATGGCGCGTTCTTCGCGCTCGGCGGCTACGCCATGGGCATGTATCTGATGCGCCAGATCGGCAGCCGCGGCGTCTACGGCAATCCGATGCTGCCGGACTTCATGGTGTTCCTGAACTACCCGAACCTGCCCTGGTACTGGCACGGTTTCGACATGTTCTGGTTCGCCGCCGTGATGGTGATCCTGGTGCCGGGCCTGCTCGCCTTCTGCTTCGGCTGGCTCGCGTTCCGCTCGCGCGTTACCGGCGTCTATCTCTCGATCATCACCCAGGCGATGACCTACGCGCTGCTGCTGGCCTTCTTCCGCAACGATTTCGGCTTCGGCGGCAACAACGGCCTGACCGATTTCAAGGACATTCTCGGCTTCAACGTCCAGGCGACGGCGACCCGCGCGGCTGCTGTTCGCGCTGTGCTGCCTGGCGCTGATGCGTCGGCTTCCTGATCTGCCGCGTGGTGGTGACCTCGAAGCTCGGCAAGGTTCTGATCGCGGTCCGCGACGCCGAATCGCGCACCCGGTTCCTCGGCTACCGCGTCGAATCCTACAAGCTGTTCGTGTTCACGCTGTCGGCCTGCATGGCCGGCGTCGCCGGCGCGCTCTACGTGCCGCAGGTCGGGATCATCAATCCCGGCGAATTCGCGCCGGGCAATTCGATCGAGGCGGTGATCTGGGTCGCGGTCGGCGGCCGCGGCACGCTGATCGGCGCCGTGCTCGGCGCGATCGTCGTCAACTACGCCAAGACCGTCTTCACCTCGGGCGTGCTCGCGCCCTATTGGCTGTTCATGCTCGGCGCACTGTTCATCCTGGTGACGCTGCTGTTGCCGCGGGGCATCGTCGGCACCGTCAAGTCCTGGTGGGAGCCGCGCAAGGCGAAGCGCCTGCGCGCGAAGCCGAAGCCAGCGCCGCGGCCGAAGACGGCGTCGACCGCCCCCAACATGGCGGAGTGAGCGCATGAACGTCATGGACAGCCGATCCACCTCCGCGCTGCTCTATCTCGACGGCGTGCATGTCTCGTTCGACGGCTTCCACGCCATCAACAACCTGTCGCTGACGCTTGGCGCCGGGCGAGATGCGCGCCATCATCGGCCCTAACGGCGCCGGCAAGACCACGATGATGGACATCATCACCGGCAAGACCAAGCCCGACGAAGGCGACGTGCTGTTCGACGGCGTCACCGACCTGACCCGGCTCGACGAGACCCGGATCGCCGAGCTCGGCATCGGCCGCAAATTCCAGAAGCCGACGGTGTTCGAGAGCCAGACCATCGAGGACAATCTGCTGCTGGCGCTCAATGTCGACCACCGCGTCCGGGGCACGCTGTTCTGGCGGGAAACCAAGGCGGAATCCGAGCGCATCGACGCGCGTGCTGGAGACCATCCGGCTGACCGACTGCGCGCAACCGCCTCGCCGGCAGCCTGTCGCACGGCCAGAAGCAGTGGCTCGAGATCGGCATGCTGCTGGCGCAGGACCCGAAGCTGCTGCTGGTCGACGAGCCGGTCGCCGGCATGACCGACGTCGAGACCCATCAGACCGCCGAGCTGCTCAAGGAGATCAACCGCGACAAGACCGTGATGGTGGTCGAGCACGACATGACCTTCGTCCGCGAGCTCGGCGTCAAGGTGACCTGCCTGCACGAGGGCACGGTGCTGGCCGAGGGCACCATCGACCAGGTCTCGCCGAACGAGCGGGTGATCGAAGTGTATCTGGGAAGATAGCGAAGAGCGCGAATAGCGAGTGGCGAATAGCGATGGGCAAGAGACCGAACGATGACTGTCAGAACTTCAACCATTCGCCATTCGCTATTCGCCACTCGCCACTCTGCGAGCGGAGGTCGCCCATGCTGAAGGTCGACAACATCAATCTGTTCTATGGCGCGGCGCAGGCGTTGCGCGGCGTCTCGATCGCCGCCGAGCCGGGCAAGGTGACCTGCGTGCTCGGCCGCAACGGCGTCGGCAAGACCAGCCTGCTGCGCGCGATGGTCGGCCAGTACCCGATCGCGTCCGGTACGATCACCTTCGACGGCACGGATATCACCGGCCTGAAACCCTATGAGCGGGCGCGGCGCGGCATCGCCTTCGTGCCGCAGGGCCGCGAGATCTTTCCGCTGCTGACCGTCGAGGAAAATCTGAAGACCGGCTTCGGCCCGCTGAAGCGCGAGGACCGCAACATTCCCGACGACGTGTTCTCGCTGTTTCCGGTGCTCAACACCATGCTGGGCCGCCGCGGCGGCGACCTCTCCGGCGGCCAGCAGCAGCAGCTGGCGATCGGCCGCGCGCTGGTGATGCGGCCGAAACTGCTGCTGCTCGACGAGCCGACCGAGGGCATTCAGCCCTCGATCATCAAGGATATCGGCCGGGCGATCTCCTATCTGCGCAGCCTCGGCAATATCGCGATCGTGCTGGTCGAACAATATCTCGACTTTGCCTGCGAGCTCGGCGACAATTTCGCCGTGATGGACCGGGGCGCGGTGAAATATGCCTGCGACCGCAGCAAGCTCGATCCCGCCGAAATCAGCCGCCAGATGGCGCTGTAATCCAGGGCATTGTGACGCGGCCGGCCAAGGCCGCGCGGTTTGGGGAGCGCTTGCGCAGGGTATGCTGACCGACACCACGAGCGCGGCCTCCCTGATCTTCGCGGCCAACCGGGCGAGGGGCGCGGTGGCGTTCGATGTGCACCTTGCCGACGGCGTCACCCGCCGCCGTCAGCTGCATGAATCCGGCTCGCTTGCGGGTGCGGTTTCCCTCGCCCGAGGCCGACGGTCTCTCGGCCGTGTTCGTCAATACCGCGGGCGGCGTCGCCGGCGGCGATCGCTTTGAGATCGACATCGCGGCCGGCGAGGGCGCGCGGCTGACCCTGACCACCGCCGCGGCGGAAAAAATCTACCGCGCCGAAAGCAGTCCGGCGCGGCTCGATATTTCGCTGCGGGCCGCGGCCGGCGCGCATTTGAGTTGGGTGCCGCAGGAAACCATTCTGTTCGATCGGGCCAGGGTGTCCCGCAGGATCGACATCGATCTGGCGGAGACCGCTTCGCTGCTGTTGTGCGAGATCGTGGTGTTCGGCCGCGCCGCGATGGGCGAGCGGATGCAAAGCGGCGAATTCGTCGATCGCTGGCGCCTCCGGCGTGGCGGCAGGCTGGTGTTCGCCGAAACCATCCGGCTCGACGGCGATATCGGCGGCAGACTGGCGAAATCCGCCATCGCCAAGGGCGGCGTGGCGATCGGCACCGCGCTGATCGTGCCGGGCGACGCGGCGCTGGTCGAGCGCATCCGGACGCTGTCGGACCGTTTTGGGGGCGAGGTCGGCATCTCCGCCTGGAATGGCTTTGCAATGGCGCGCTTCTGTGCCCAAGATGCGGCGCGGCTTCGCGCCGACATGGCGGCGGTGCTCGGCTCATGTGGTTCGGTGCTGCCAAGAATCTGGCTCAACTAATCTGGCTCAACTAATTTCGATTTAACAAGGTCAAATCATCAGAGTGCCCGCATGAATCTTTCTCCCCGCGAAAAGGACAAGCTTCTGATCTCCATGGCGGCCATGGTGGCGCGGCGGCGGCTGGAGCGCGGCGTCAAGCTCAACCATCCGGAGGCCATCGCGATCATTTCCGATTTCATCGTCGAGGGCGCGCGCGACGGCCGCACCGTCGCCGAGCTGATGCAGGCCGGCGCCCAGGTGCTCACCCGCGCCCAGGTGATGCAGGGCATCGCCGAGATGATTCACGACATCCAGGTCGAGGCGACGTTCCCGGACGGCACCAAGCTCGTCACCGTCCATGAGCCGATCCGATAGGAGCTGATAGCAATGATCCCCGGCGAATTATTCATCCAGGACGGCGAGATCGAGCTCAATGCCGGCCGCAAGACCGTGACGCTGACGGTCGCCAATACAGGCGACCGGCCGATCCAGGTCGGCTCGCATTATCATTTCTTCGAGACCAATCCGGCGCTGAAATTCGATCGCAAGAAAGCCCGCGGCATGCGGCTCGACATCGCGGCCGGCACCGCGGTGCGGTTCGAGCCCGGCCAGACCCGCGACGTGCAACTGGTCGCGCTGGCCGGCAAGCGCGTCGTCTACGGTTTCCGCGGCGAGGTGATGGGGAAAACTCTAGATACGGCCTGTGCAAGGTCGGGACCATTACGCGATCGCGTGATGCAGCGCCGCGCCAGGAGCGATTGATGTCCGTCAAGATCAAACGTTCCGTCTATGCCGACATGTTCGGGCCCACCACCGGCGACCGGGTGCGGCTCGCCGACACCGATCTCATCATCGAGGTCGAGAAGGACTTCACCATCTACGGCGAGGAGGTGAAGTTCGGCGGCGGCAAGGTGATCCGCGACGGCATGGGCCAATCGCCAGGTCACCAACCGCCAGGGCGCGGCCGACACCGTCATCACCAATGCGCTGATCGTCGACCATTGGGGCATCGTCAAAGCCGACGTCGCGATCAAGGAAGGCATCATCAGCGCGATCGGCAAGGCCGGCAATCCGGATATCCAGCCCGGCGTGACCATCATCATCGGCCCCGGCACCGACGTGATCGCGGGCGAGGGCAAGATCCTCACCGCCGGCGGCTTTGACAGCCACATCCATTTCATCTGCCCGCAGCAGATCGAGCATGCGCTGATGTCCGGCGTCACCTCGATGCTGGGCGGCGGCACCGGGCCGTCGCACGGCACCTTCGCCACCACCTGCACGCCCGGGCCCTGGCATATCGGACGGATGATCCAGTCGTTCGACGCGTTCCCGGTCAATCTCGGCATTTCCGGCAAGGGCAACGCCTCGCGTCCGGCGGCGCTGGTGGAGATGATCAAGGCCGGCGCCTGCGCGCTGAAACTGCACGAGGATTGGGGCACCACGCCGGCCGCGATCGACAATTGCCTTTCGGTGGCCGATGATTACGACGTCCAGGTGATGATCCATTCCGACACGCTGAATGAATCCGGCTTCGTCGAGGACACCGTCAAGGCGTTCAAGGGCCGCACCATCCACGCCTTCCATACCGAAGGCGCCGGCGGCGGCCACGCGCCTGACATCATCAAGATCGCCGGGCTGAAGAACGTCCTGCCGTCCTCGACCAATCCGACCCGGCCGTTCACCCGCAACACCATCGACGAGCATCTGGACATGCTGATGGTGTGCCACCATCTCGATCCCTCGATCGCGGAAGATCTCGCCTTTGCCGAAAGCCGGATCCGCAAGGAGACCATCGCGGCCGAGGACATCCTGCACGATCTCGGCGCGCTCTCGATGATGTCGTCGGATTGGCAGGCGATGGGCCGGCTCGGCGAGGTCATCATCCGCACCTGGCAGACCGCCGACAAGATGAAGAAGCAGCGCGGCTCGCTGCCGGAGGACAAGGGCAACAACGACAATTTCCGGGTCAAGCGCTACATCGCCAAATACACCATCAATCCCGCCATCGCGCATGGCGTGTCCAAACTGATCGGCTCGGTGGAAAAGGGCAAGCTCGCCGATCTGGTGCTGTGGTCGCCGGCCTTCTTCGGCGTCAAGCCCGATTGCATCATCAAGGGCGGCTCGATCGTCGCGGCCCCAATGGGCGATCCCAACGCCTCGATTCCCACCCCGCAGCCGGTGCACTACCAGCCGATGTTCGCGGCTTACGGCAAATCGCTGACGGCCTCCTCGGTGGTGTTTTCGTCGAAGGCGGCGGTTGCCTCCGGCCTGGCGCGTAAGCTCGGCATTTCGAAAAAGCTCTACCCGGTGCAGAACACCCGCGACAAGATCTCCAAGAAGAGCATGATTCATAACGGCGCCACGCCCAAAATCGAGGTCGACCCGGAGACCTATGAGGTGCGCGCCGACGGCGAACTGCTGACCTGCGCGCCGGCCGAGGTGCTGCCCATGGCGCAGCGCTATTTCATGTTCTAAAGTCACGCCCGGCGATCAAAGCCAGAACAAAAGCCGGGAGGATTTGCCGTGATCTATGTCGTTGCCACCTTGACCATCAAGCCCGAGATGCACGCCGAATTCATCGCCGCCGCGACCGCCTGCATCAAGGAAACCCGCAAGGAACCGGGCAATATCGCCTACGATCTGCATGAGAGCGTGACCGATCATTCCAAGATGGTATTCGTCGAGCAGTGGGAAAATCCCGAGGCGCTGGTGCCGCACCGCGCTGCCGAGCACATGAAGACGTTCGGCCGGGTCGCGGTGAAATGCATGACCGCGCCGCCGCGGATCGAAGTCATCACGCCGGAAAAGGTCGACGTGCGCTGATGCAGACGGCCGCAAATCAAGAACAACAAAGGGAAAGAGTTCGATGATCTATGTCGTTGCCACCACCCAGGTGAAGCCGGAATCGCGCGACGATTTTATCAAGGGCGCCAAGGTCAATATTGAGGCGACCCGCAAGGAAAAGGGCTGCATTTCCTACGAGAGCCACTCTAGCATTCACGATCCCAATCTGTTCGTGGTGGTGGAGCGCTGGGAGAGCCGTGACGATCTCAACGCCCACGGCAAGGCGCCGCACATGAAGGTGTGGCGGGAATATTCCGCGCCGCTGAAGGTGTCGCCGACGGTGATCGAGATCATCAGCGACGGCAAGGTCGAGAAGTTCTAGGAAAATGATCCGCGCCGCCAGAGTTCAGGGCCAGCATCGCTGGAATGAGCCAGCCGCCGATACCGTCGTGCTCGATTTCGACGACCGGCACCGGCGGCGGATGGCGATGACGGGCACGCGCGGGTTGGAATTCCTGCTCGATCTCGAAAACGCGGTGGCGCTGCGCGGCGGCGACGCGCTCGTGCTCGAGGACGGCCGGTTGATCGAAGTGGTCGCCGCGCCCGAGCCGCTGATCGAAATCCGCGGCACCGATCCGCTGCATCTGGTCCGGGTCGCCTGGCATCTCGGCAATCGGCATCTGCCGACCCAGATCATGGCCAAGGGCCTGAGGATCCGGCGCGATCATGTGATCGAGGCGATGGTGAAGGGCCTGGGAGCCCGTGTCATCGAGATCGAGGCGCCATTCGATCCCGAAGGCGGCGCTTACGCCGGCGGCGGCCACGCCCATGCAGCCGACGATCCCGCGCATCATCACGACGCGCACGATCATGGTGCGCATGACCATGCCGCGCACGACCATTCGAAGCACGATCACTCCCACGATCATGGCGGCCATCATCACCATGATGAGCATTGCGGGCATGAGCACGATCACGGCCACTCCCATGCTCATGACCACAAATAAGCCGCCGCCGGCAAAGCCCCGGCGGCGCACGGCGGCTGCAATGGATGCGATTTTAGAGCCAGCGGCGCCGCCAGCCGGCAGCGATAGCGACGCGGCGCTGTACCGGCTGATGACCTGGCTGTCGCCGTCATTTCCGGTCGGCGCCTTTTCCTATTCCAGCGGCATCGAATGGGCGGTGGAAGCCGGCGATATCGTCGATGCCGCGTCCTTGCGAGAGTGGCTGGCCGCGATGCTGACGGACGGGCCGGGATTCTGCGACGGCGTGTTTGTGGCGCAGGCGCATCGCGCGGCTGCATCCGGCGAGCAGGCTGCGTTGCGCGACATCGCGGAACTGGCGGCGGCCTTCGTGCCGTCGCGCGAGCGCCAGCTCGAAACCTCGTCGCAGGGAAACGCGTTCATCGCGATTGCGCGGTCGGCATGGAATTGCGATGGGCTGGATGCGATGATTGCTGCCTGCCAAGGCGCGACCGTCTATCCCGTCGCGGTCGGCATGGTCAGCGCCGCGCATGCGATCCGGCTGGCACCTACGGTGCATGCGTTCCTGCACGCGCTGGTCTCGAACTGGATTTCCGCCGGCGCGCGGCTGGTTCCGCTGGGGCAGACCGACAGCCAGCGCGTGCTGGCCGCGCTGGAGCCGGTCGTCGCCGCCACCGGCGCGCGCGTGCTCAAGGCCTCGCTCGACGACCTCGGCAGCGCGACCTTCCGCGCCGACATCGCCGGCATGCGCCACGAGACGCAGTACACGCGGCTGTTCAGGTCATGACGGGCAAACGGCACTCCCTCACGTCGTCCCCGCCAACGCGGCGACCCCCGCGTGAGCGCAATTGCGCTCATCGCGACGCCGTGTGCTCTCGTTTAGGCACCGAGGCGGATTTCGAGCTATTCTCAGCGGCGCCAGGGGTTATGGGTCCCGGCGTTCGCCGGGACGACGAAGAAACTGTGATCAAGGAAAGAGTATAAGACATGGCAAAATCCCACGGCCCGCTTCGGATCGGCATCGGTGGTCCGGTCGGATCGGGCAAGACCGCGCTGATGGATCTGCTCTGCAAGTCGATGCGCGAGCGCTATGACATCGCGGCGATCACCAACGACATCTACACCAAATGGGACGCCGAATTCCTGGTGCGTTCGGGGTCGCTGACGCCGGATCGCATCGCCGGCGTCGAAACCGGCGGCTGTCCGCATACCGCGATCCGCGAGGACGCCTCGATGAACCTGGCCGCGGTGGCCGACATGCGTGCGAAATTTCCGAATCTCGATCTGGTGCTGATCGAATCCGGCGGCGACAATCTCGCGGCGACCTTTTCGCCGGAACTCGCGGATTTGACCATCTACGTGATCGACGTCGCGGCCGGCGACAAGATCCCGTCCAAGGGCGGCCCGGGCATTACCCGGTCGGACCTGCTGGTCATCAACAAGATCGACCTGGCGCCGCATGTCGGCGCATCGCTGCAGAAGATGGACACCGATGCCAGGCGGATGCGCGGCGAGCGGCCGTTCGTGATGACCAACCTGAAGAAGAGCGAAGGCCTCGATCGCATCATCGGCTTCATCGAGGCCAAGGGAGGACTTAAGGGAGGACTCAAGGAAGGGCTGAAGCCCGCGGCGCAAACCAGGGCGGGCTGAGAACCGGATCGAGCCAGGCGGGCGCGGAGTGTCGTTAACGATTTACTTCAGGGGCGGCTTAGAACGATTTTACGCTGAGATACGGAACAAACTTGATCCGGCTTGATTGAGACACTCTGGCGCGGCCCAGCCACTCCATGCGGGCGGACCGTATCCAGCTTTCTCGCCTATCGCGGTTGCGCACCAATGATCGCTCCTTCACACTCCCAGACCACCGGTTGCCTGCATTTTGTTGCAGTTTTTTCCGTCGCGGCGAATGTCACTCATGCTTGATTCTGTTTTGAGCCAACCCCTCTTTTTCGAGTAAGCGCGTGGTTCGGCTGGGCTTCATCATCGGGCTTGTCGCGCTGATCGGGGTTCTGCTCTCCGGTCTTGCGGCCTATCGCGTTCACGATCAGGAAGTGGCGCTGGACGGCATCGCGATGGCGCGCGCGATCGACATTCACGCCAGCCTGGTCCAGGACCGTTTGACCGAACGCGAACTGCTCGCCCGCGTCGCCTCGGGCCTGTTCCACACGCCATCGGTGATCAAGGCCGACATGCTGCAACCGCTGCGCGCCTCGATCTACGCGTTCAAGACCGATTTCGTGGTGGCCGGCTGGATCGCGCGGCTGCAGCCGGACGAACTCGATGCGGCGCGGGCAGAGCTCGCCAAGGCCGGATTTCCCAATCCCACGATTCGCGGCTACGACGATTCGCCGCGGGATACCCGCGCGCTGACCAAGCCGATCGACGTGTTGATGGACGTCGAACCGCGCAACGCGCAAACCATGGGGCTGGCCGGCCGGTCGCTCGATCAGGGCCCGGTGCTGGGGCCGATGTTGGCGCAGGCCATGGCGGACCAAAAGCCGGTCGCGTCCGATCCGATGAATCTGTTGCGCCGGGACGGGCCGATCGGCCTCGTGCTTGCCGCCCCGGTGATGCAGGACGGCAGCAATGCGCCGGTCGGCTTCGTGACGTTTTCCTACGAGCTGGCGCCGTTGATGCTGACCAATGACGACCTCTCGCTGTTCTCGGTCGTGCTGAAGGACCCCCGCGGCGCCGATCGCGAGCTGATCGCCAACGACCAGGGCGTGGTTTCGACGCGTTCGGTCGATCCGTCGGGCCCGCCGCCGTCGGCGACGCGAACGGTGATGTTCGGCAACCGTGACTGGACGCTCGGCTATTACGCCAAGACCAACGCGGTGAAGCGCGCCACCCAGACCGCCACGATCGTGGCCGCGATCGGCCTCGCGCTGACCGGCATCGTCTGCGGGCTATTCGGCTATGTCGCCTACAACAATTTGCGGCTCAGCCGTGAAATCCAGGTCCGGATCGGATTCGAGCGCCGGCTGACCGCCGTGATCGACGAGCTCAACCACCGGGTCAAGAACATCCTGGCGGTGATCCAGTCGATCGTGACGCGGACGCTGCGTCACGGTTCGGACATCGACGTCGCGCGCGACCTGTTGATCGGCCGGATCCACGCGATGTCGAACGTGGTCTCGCTGCTCAGCGAAAGCCAGTGGCAGGGCGTCAAGCTGAAGGGGCTGTTCGAGGCCCGCGCGATCCCGCATGCCGAGCGCATCGCGGTCTCAGGCCCCGATATCGCGGTCAGCGCCCGCGCCGCGCAGAGCCTGTCGCTGTTGTTCTTCGAACTGGCGTCGCATTCCGACGAGGGGCTTTCGCTGGTCGGCAAGCACCCGCATATCGTCGTGCATTGGGAAGTGACGGGCGAGGAGCCCGACGCGATCTTCCACTTCCGCTGGGAGGAGTTCAACACCAGCGCCGCGACCCGCCGCGAGGACAGCGATTTCGGCGTCATCCTGCTCGACCGCGTCGCGCCGGAGGCGCTCGGCGGCACCTCGCAGCGCTATTTTACCGATGTCAGCTATGTCTATGAACTCACCGCGCCGATGCTGACCGTCGTCGACATGACCGAACGCGACCGCACCGAGCAATTGTCGCGGCGCTGAGCTCGTCACCATCACCGCACAAACAATCAGGGCCCGCGACCGAATCGCGAGCCCTGAAGGATTAGTGCCGTCATGGTGCGGCGGTCAGTACCCGCCGCTGCCGCCGATCACGGCGCGCACGGTCTCGTCCGGGCCAAAATCGTCGGTGCCGTCGACATACAGCAGCGCGCTGAGCTTCGAGCGGGCGCGATTGACGCGGCTCTTGATGGTGCCGACCGCGCAGCCGCAGATCGCCGCGGCATCTTCATAGGAGAAGCCGGAGGCGCCTACCAGGATCAGCGCTTCACGCTGGTCCTGCGGCAGTTTTTCCAGCGCCGCGCGAAACTCCTCGAACTCCAGATGCGCGCTTTGCGCCGGCTGGGTTTTCAGCGTCTTGGCATAGCTGCCATCGGCGTCCTCGACCTCGCGCCGCCGCTTGCGGTAGTCGGAGCGGAACAGGTTGCGCAGGATCGTGAACAGCCAGGCCGGCAGGTTGGAGCCGGGCTGGAACGAGTTGATATTGGCCAGCGCGCGAAGCAGGGTTTCCTGCACCAGATCGTCGGCACGGTCACCGTTGCCGCTGAGCGAGATCGCGAACGCGCGCAGGCTCGGCACCGACGCCAAAATGTCGTCGCGGAGAGAGTCTGTGAGAGGCATTAGTCCCTCCCGTCATTTTTGTCGCCCGCCGTACCCAGTTGGGGATTGGGCTCGGAGCCATCAAGCTTTCGGATCAATTCCGCGAAGCGGTCTGGCACCCCCTGCCGTACGACATCGTCGTACATCGCGCGGAGCTGATGGCCGATCCGTGACTGGATTTCGGCATTCAGCCCGCCTTGCTTGCCGGGTGCGGCATTCTTGGACTTTACATCTTTCATGACCTGATCCACGCTTCCCCGAGAGTTAAGTCCCTGAATAATCTATGATTATCTTGGAATTCGACAGCCCGCTGTACCTCTGTAACCGAACTAATTCCAACTCGGCTGTAAAGTTCCTTGGGCCGATGGAACTTTTATCCCGCTGGGGCGTAAACAGGCGTATCAGGGGAACCCGGGTCACCCCGTCAGGCAGTTTGACCCACGGAAATCAATGGAGTGGGGATGTCCCGATCACAGCTCGTAGCTGAACATTTACCGTTGTTGCGCCGATATGCCCGTGCGTTGACGGGAAACCAAGCGTCGGGCGACGCCTATGTCGGAGCCATGCTCGAAGCCCTGCTGCAGGATGGGTCGCTGCTGGACGAAACGCACGGCGCGCGGGCCGGCCTGTTCCGGCTGTTCACCCGGATCTGGAATTCGGTCTCGCTTAACGATGACGCCGATGTGACCACGCTGCCGATGCCGTCGGAGCGCCGACTGTCCAACATCACCCCGCTGCCGCGGCAGGCCTTCCTGCTGCTGTCGCTCGAAGGTTTTTCCGAGGAGGAAGTGGCCTACATCCTTGCCACCGACGTCGCCGAGACCCGCAAGCTCGCCGACACCGCCGGGCGGGAGATGGCGGCCGAGATCGCCACCGACGTGCTGATCATCGAGGACGAGACCTTTATTGCGATGGACCTCGAGAGCCTGGTGAAAAACCTCGGTCACAACGTGATCGGCGTCGCGCGCACCCACACCGACGCGGTGGCGCTGGCCAAGAACAAGAAGCCCGGCCTGATCCTGGCCGACATCCAGCTCGCCGACGGCAGCTCGGGTCTCGACGCGGTCAACGAACTGCTGAAAGTGTTCGAGGTGCCGGTGGTATTCATCACCGCCTATCCGGAGCGCTTCCTGACCGGCGAGCGCCCCGAACCGGCGTTCCTGATCTCAAAGCCGTTCCAGCCCGCGATGGTGTCGGCGGTGGCCAGCCAGGCGCTGTTCTTCCAGCGCAATTCCCGCAACCGCCCGCCGCGCGCGGCGGCGTCCTGATTCTCAGCACCGTACAAGGCAAAAGCCCGGCGTTCGCGCCGGGCTTTTTGTTTGTCGGACGATCCGATTGACCGTGCTTGCGAAGCCGCCTGCGCCTTTCGCGGACGCTCCGCCGCGCCTAAATCAACTCCGAAAGGAGCACGATCATGAAGACGCCGATTGTTCTGACGGCTGCCGCAGCGCTGGCGACCGCGCAGGTGGCCAAGGCTGCCCCGCTGCAAGAGGCAGCTCCGCTGCAATCGACCAGTGCCACGACCAGCTATCACCGCGTTGAAGTGGACGGCGTGGGTATCTTCTATCGCGAGGCAGGTCCGAACGATGCGCCTGTCATCGTCCTGCTGCACGGCTTCCCCTCCTCCTCGCGGGAATTCGATACGCTGATTCCCTTGCTGGCGACCCGCTACCATTTGATCGCACCGGACTTTCCGGGCTTCGGCCAGAGCGATGCGCCACCGCCCGCGACCTATGCCTACACCTTTGACCATCTCGCGAAGACGACCGGCGACTTTCTGGCGGCGATCAACCTCACGAGCTACTCGCTCTACCTGCATGATTACGGCGCGCCGGTAGGTTTTCGCATCATGCTGGCGCAGCCGGAGCGGCTCCATGCGCTCATCATCCAGAACGGCAATGCCTATAAGGAAGGCCTCGGCGCCAAATGGGCGAAGATCGCCGAATACTGGGCCGATCCGAAAACGCATCCGGAGGTCGTCGACGCCTTCCTGTCGTTCGAAGTGACGAAGCAGCGCCACATCGCGGGCACCACCCACCCGGAGCGCTACAACCCCGATACCTGGACAGATGAATATGCCCATCTATCCAAGCCAGGTCAGCGCGAGATCCAGGCGGCGCTGCTCTACGATTACCGTACCAATGTCGCCTCCTATCCGCAGTGGCAGACGTGGCTGCGCCAGCACAAGCCGGCCACCCTGGTGGCATGGGGCGCGAACGACCCGTCGTTTACGGCGCCCGGCGCCGAGGCGTTCAGGAGGGACCTGCCGGAGGCGGAGATACATTTGCTCGACGCCGGCCATTTCGCGCTCGACGAAAACACCGACAAGATTGCGCGGCTGATCCTGGATTTCATGGCCAGACAACCGGGCTGATACCTGGCCAGTGCTGGGACACGCGCGTGTCCCGATGGAGAAAGTCGGGAAGTCCGGGAGGGGGAATTCGGCCGAATGCCGGCCCAAAAGAAAGTAGGGCGCAGCTGGCATCACCACAGCCGCGCCCTACGTCGCCGGTCAATGGGGCAGGGGGATGACCGGCTGCCGGGATTACGCAGAGCTCCCCGGGGTCGTTCCCATCGCCATGAATTTTTTCATACACGGTTAAGTGATCACCGGTCCAAAGAACTCCCGCCGTCCCGGTCCGTTATCTGCCTGATCGCCAACGGGCGGGGGGATGAACCGTCATGGCGCTCATATCTAGCAGACTTGCAAAGGGTATTTTCGGTGCCTCGGTGCTGTCGCTGACATTTGCCGCGGTCGCCTATGGCCGCGATTTGATCCAGCAGGACGGCATCAGCGCGCTGAATGCGAGTCAGTCCGAGCCGGGCGGCACCTCCGCGACCATCAACCGCACCGCCAAGGCCGATCGCGGTGCCCGCGCCAGCGGCGCGTCACTCCAGACCCAAACCGTCGCGATGCGGCTCAACGATCTCGCCAATACCTCGGTTTTGATCCGCGTTCCCGTCGCTCGCGCGGCAGGCAACGGTGCGCCCGTTTCGCCGCTGATCAAGTCTGGCGAAGTCAGGCCGACTGTGGCCTGTGAGCCTCCGGTCAGCGTCCTGACCGAGATCGCCAAGCGGCTGCAGCCCGGCCGCTGCGTGACCTGAGTTCAAGCATCGGATTATCGATCAGGCTTCCGGCGTTTCCTCTTCCGCAGAACTCCCGCGGCTTGCCAAAATCCCCAGCGCCAAACCGCCGATCGCCAGGATCGGAACCAGCCGTTTGATGCCGATCGCGCGGACCAATTGGATGCCGGTTGCGACCAGCATCGGATCCGCCAGCGCGGAGTGCATCGCCGACTTCGTGGTTTCGGCGACGCGGGTCTTGACCCGCCTGTTGCGCACCGCGTAGCCGACGGCCACGATCAGCGTCACCACGAAGAATATCGCCGCACCGGCCAGGCAGGCCTGGATCAGACCGTAGGTCTGCAGCACATAGACAAAGGCGGCCGCGCACAGAAACGCGATGGTGATGAACAGCGCGACGGCCATCGCCGCCGCTAATGACGTCAAACGCACCGACGTCGCCACCGAATCCTTGAAGTCATCGATCATGCGCTGAAACATCGGCGGCCTCGGTGCGAGAACAAATGGTGCAAATGGAGTTGCGGCGTTGCTGCGCCGCATTCAATTCAAGACATCGCTGGAAAGGTTGCGGCCACGATGAATCCGAGCCGCGCCCGATTCTACCTGCGCCACACCGCGCCGATCAGGAAGCCGAGCCCGAGCGCAAGGCCAACCGTCGCCAGCGGCCGTTGCGTGATGACATCCTCCAGCGATTCCTCGATCGAATAGGCGGCGTCCTGCGCGGCATCCATCGCGGCCGCGCCACGCTCGGACATGTCGTCGACGGCGGAATCGACATTGGCGCGGGCCTGCTTGTAGCCGCGCTTCGCCTGCTTCCTCGCGGTGCCGGCGAAGCTGTTGAGCACGTCGGTGATCTGGTCGGTCAGCGCTGAGATATCGTTTTTCACGGCTGCAACATCCTTTTCCAAGCGTTCATAGGTCGCCTTATCCGTCAGATTTCGCATTCCGGTTTCGCCGTCCGTACTCGACATCAAAAGCTCCTGGGTTACGGGACAAACGCATCGGGTTCCCTTAAGTTCCGTTGGTGGAAGTCGCATCAATCCTGCGGCAGTTGCGGTGAATCCGCCGGCATCAGATGCTCCTTGAGCACCAGCGCCACGATCAACAGCGGCGACGACAGGAAGCCGCCCATCGGTCCCCACAGCCAGGTCCAGAATGCCAGCGCCATGAAGACGGCAAGCGCATTCAGCTCCAGCCGGCGGCCGATGATGGTCGGTGTGACAAAATGACCTTCCAGGAACGTCACCCCGACAAACAACAACGGGGCGATCAGTCCGACGCCGAGGGTACTGGCGGTAACCACGCCCACGACGACCAGAATCACGAACATCGCAATGGGGCCGATGATCGGGAAGAAATTCAATGTCGCGGCCAGAGCGCCAAGTCCGGCCGGATTGGGCATGCCGGTCACCGCGCAAATGACCCCGGTCGCGGTGCCGACACCCATATTGATCATCGTGACCGTGAGCAGGTAGCCGCCAAGATGGCTCTCGATTTCGTTGAGGATGCGCAAGGTGCGCAACCGCGCCGTCCGATCGCCGAAAGTCATGACCAGCGCGCGGCGCAGGTCGCGCCAGCTTGCGATGAACAGGATCAATGTCGCAATGAACAACAGGAACTCGGTGAAGGTCGGCGACAGAAATCCGACCGCTGGTTCAAGCCAGTCGAATTTAGGCAACTGGAATCCGGCGCCTGTCCCGGCATCGGGCACGCCGACCATGGTCTGAAGCTCATGCCAGAGCGCCAGCGGCCGGTCGAACACGTGCAGTTTGTCCTTGAGCTGCGGTCCCAGTTCGGGAAGTTTCGTGCTCCATTCCACCAGCGGCGAGGAAATCAATCCGACCATGAACGCCACACCGGCGCCGACCGCGCTGACGATCAGCACCGCCGACACCGCGCGGGGAATTCGCCGCTGTTCCAGGAAGCCGGCGGCCGGCGACAGCATGGTGCCGACCACGAACGCCGATATGATGGGCAGGAAGAAGGCCTTGGCGGCATAAAGCACCGCGACCACGCAGATCACCAGCAGCGCCACCAGCGCAAATGCCACCAGTTCGGCGCGGCGAATGACCGGCGGCTGTTCGGCCTTGCTGTCGGGCAGCGGCGTCCCGCTGGCGTCTTTGCCAGGCGCATGCTGGTTGGGAAGGACACGCAACTGGCTCTCCCCAAAATAAAGATCGAAATAAGCCATCGAGGCGCGGTCGCCGGGCGAGCGGCTCGATCCGCGCGACAACGGACGCAAGGCGAAAAAGTTCCGTCGCAGAAACGTGAAGACGGGCCGGGTTGACAGAGCTCCGATTGGCCGAATCGCGACGGAACCGTAACGCCCCGATCGTGTTGGTTGTGCAGAGCATCACTGACGATGCGCATCACCCCACGGGGCAGGCACATGACACAGACTTTTCCGGGCCAATCGCGCCGCGTAACTCACGCGCTCGCCCTGGGCAGCGCTCTGCTGCTGTCGGCGCTGTTCTCCACCGCGGCCAGCGCGCAGGCGCTCGGCTACGCCTCGACGCCGCAAAGCGCCTTCCCCTCGGACAACATTATGGTTACGCCGAACGATCCGTCGGCCGATGAAGGCAGCGATGGCAGCTCGGCCGTGTTGCCCGAGCGGCTGCAGCGCGCCACCGTCAATCTCGATACCCGCGAGGCGCCAGGCACCGTCATCATCGATACCGGCAACACCACGCTGTATTACGTGCTTGGCCAGGGCCGCGCCATTCGTTACGGCGTCGGCGTCGGCCGCGAAGGCTTCACCTGGGCCGGCACCCAGACCATCACCCGCAAGGCGGAATGGCCGGATTGGCATCCGCCGGCCGAGATGATCGCGCGTCAGCCCTATCTGCCGCGCTTCATGGCCGGTGGTCCGGGCAATCCGCTCGGCGCGCGCGCGATGTATCTCGGCTCCAGCGAATACCGCATCCACGGTACCAACGATCCCACCACGATCGGCAAGTTCGTGTCCAGCGGCTGCATCCGCCTCACCAATGAGGATATCTCGGACCTGTTCAGCCGCGTCAACGTCGGCACCAAGGTGGTGGTGCTGCCGAAGAACGGACCGCATATCCTGGCGGGCGCCGCGACCCCGGTGCGCGCTGCGGCGATGCCGGTGCGCCCCGGCCGCCAGGCGATGAACCTGTCGGGATCATCGGTCTACTGAGCGGAGCAACCCGTTTCGGGAGGCGAACATGAATTGTCGTTCGGGCAGGTTATTGATGGTGGCCGCGGCGATAGTGTTCGCCGTCCCGGCGCTGGCGCCCACGGCGCGGGCTGAGGATTTTCTCACGGCGTTGTTCGGCGCGTTTCACGCCGGCCGGCCGGATGCTGCTTCGATGCCATTGCCCTTTGCGAGCGAGGGTCAGGCCAACGCGCCGGCTTCATCCGTCGAGGGGCGCCAACGTTTCGCCGGCGGCCAGGCCTATTGCGTGCGCAGCTGCGACGGACGCTATTTCCCGATCGCGGGGCCGAGCAATGAAAGCCGGGCGGCCAGCTGCAGCAGCTTCTGCCCGGCAAGCGAGACCAGGCTGGTCTATGGCAGCAATATCGACAGCGCCGCGACCGAGACCGGAAAGCCCTATTCCGAGCTGCCCAACGCCTTCCGCTATCGCAACGAGGTGGTGGCGGGCTGTACCTGCAACGGCAAGGATCAATTCGGGCTCGCCCAGGTCAAGATCGAGGACGATCCGACCTTGCGCAAAGGCGATCTCGTCGCCGCGGCCAACGGGCTGCTGGTGGTGGGCCGAAGCGCCGATCAGCGCGGCGCCGCGCTGAACTTCTCACCCGCGCTACGGCAGGTCAGCGCGCGCTATCAGCGCGTGCCGGTGCTGGCGTCGGAGTAAGAACGCCCTCCTGTCATGGCCGGGCTTGTCCCGGCCATCCACGTCTTTCTGAACGTGGCTTTAAGACGTGGATGCCCGGGACGAGCCCGGCCATGACGACTTAAAGAACGATATCAGCAAAACGAAATCACGCCGCGCGGATCTTGCCGAGGAACTGGGTCACCTGGCTGCCGAGTTGCTGGCTTTGCGTTTCCAGTGTCTTCGAGGCGAGGCTGACGTCGTCGGCGGCGGCGGCGGCCGCGTCGGCATCGGCTTTGACGCCCGTGATATTGTCGGAGACGTTCTTGGTGCCGTGCGCGGCATGCTGGGTGCTGCGCGAAATCTCCTGGGTTGCGGCGCCCTGTTCCTGCACCGCGGCCGCGATCGCGGTGGCGACCTCGTTGACCTCGCCGATGATGCCGCCGATGCTCTTGATGGCGTCGATGGCTTCGCCCGCGACCTTCTGGATGTCGGCGATCTGCTCCGAAATTTCTTCGGTCGCTTTCGCGGTCTGGCTCGCCAGCGACTTCACCTCGGAGGCCACCACGGCGAAGCCGCGGCCGGCATCGCCGGCGCGCGCCGCCTCGATGGTCGCGTTCAGCGCCAGCAGGTTGGTCTGGGCGGCGATGGTGTTGATCAGGCCGACCACTTCGCCGATCCGCCCCGCCGATTTCGCCAGCCCCTGCACGGTGCCGTCGGTGTCGCGTGCCTGACTGACGGCGCGGCTGGCAATACCGGCGGCGTGCTGCGCCTGCTGGCTGATATCGTTGATCGAGGCGCTCAATTCCTCCGACGCGGAGGCCACGCTCTCGACGCTCATCGAGGCTTCGCCGGAAGCGCGCTGCGCCACCTCGACCCGCTCGTTGGTCTGGCGCGACACCGCCGACAGGCTGGAGGAGGTTGTCCGCATCTGGTTGGAGGCGTCACCCAGCTGCTGCAGGGTCTCGCGCACCATGGTTTCGAACTCGCCGACATGGGCCTCCATCGCCTGCTGGCGGGCGCTGGCGCCGACATTGCGCTCGCGCTCCTGCGCCTCGATCCGCAGCTTGTCGACCGCCTGCTGCTTGAAGGTCTCCAGCGCGCCTGCCAGCGCGCCGATCTCGTCCTGGCGCTGGACATAGCCGGTATCGACGGTGAGGTCGCCGGCGGCCACTTTCAGCATCGCGTCGCGCATATTGTGCAGCGGCTTGATGACGCGGCGGGTCACCGCCATCATGGCGGCGAAGGTCAGCGCGACGGCAAGGGCCAGCAGTGCAAGTTGCAGGATCAGCGAGTGGCGGGCTTCGGCCTGTTGCATCACGGTGTGCTCGCGCGCCGCGTCGAGCGCGGCCTCGGCCACGTTGACGGCGGAGCTGAGGCGTCCGACCGTCACCGGGCTCCATTGGTTGGCGGTCATTTCGGCCTTGTCGCCGGCGGCGAGGGTCGAGATCAGACGCTCGCGCAGCGCGAGATAAGACGGTTCGAAATAGGCCGTCTTGGTCGCCGCCAGCGCGGTGGACAGCGCCGGGGGCAATTGCATGCCGGCCGCGGTGAGTTCAAGCGCGTTCCAGGCGATCTCGGTGCCGCCGAGGAATTTGACGTAGTTGGTGCGGATTTCCGGGGTGATCTTGCCGGAGGCAAGGCCCTTCGAGACGATCAGGGACGCTTCGCCTCCGGTGTTGCGCAGCAGCCAGGCGATCTGCTTGATCGCCAGCAACTGGTCGATGGCCGCGTCCTGATGGTTGACGGCGCCGGCAAGCTGACCGGACATCTTGTCGAGGTTGTCGAGCAGGCCCTGGGTCGTTTCGAGATATTCCTTCGGCAGCGCGGCGCGGCGCGAGGCCTTCGGCTTGGCGACCTCGCTCCAGAATTCCTGCTGCTCTGATGTCAGCAGCTTGAACAGGCGATCGAACTCCGGCACCAGGGTCTGCTGCCCCGCGAATTGCATGCCGGGGAGCAGCTGCAGCGCGCTTGCCATCGACGGCATTTCGGCATCGCGCAGGGCGCGCAGATATTTCTCGATGTCGGCATCCATCGGCGCATCGGAGTTCAGCAACCGGTCGGTGGTGGAGCGGTCGGTACGCAGATTATGCATCGCCTTGAACAGATAGGCCGAGGTGTCGGCGATCACCGAGATCCGGTTCGCCACCTGCAGGCGCCCCCAGGAATCCCAGGCGTTGAGCGAGACCCCGATCACCACGCAAAATGACGTGGCCAGGATGACGATTTTCAAAAGCGCGGATACGGTCAAACAATTCAGCATGAAAGCCCCCAAAAGCTTCACGCACTGTGACCAGAACTGGTAAATATTTAAGCCTTGGCCTCGCCGTAGAACTACGGAGCCATTGAAAGATTGGGGCTTTTTGCGAGTTCCGGCACGGGAACCGGCAACGGGTTCGCACGTTAAGAAGGCGTTAACGGCGCCTCGGCGCACGATCAGTTAGGCACTCGTCAGGGGGGTATCCATGATTGTCGGCGCGCTCGTCACGTTTCTCGTCGTCATTCTCATTCTGTACTTGATCAATCTGCTGCCGCTCGACGGCCGCGCCAAGCAGATCGCGCGCGTCGTCGTCATCATTCTCGGCGTGATCTCGCTGCTGAAATACATCGCGGTGTTTTAGCGAGGGCCTGGCCTCGGTTGTTCTTCGTCATGCCCGGGCTTGTCCCGGGCATCCACGCCTTGGCGGCGCAACCGTAAGCAAGACGTGGATGGCCGGGACAAGCCCGGCCATGACCCCATACAAATGCGACTCTTCGCTACCCCGCCGCCTTGGCTTCGCGGCGCCGCGCGGTCAGGATGTATTCGGTGTAGCCGTTGGGCTGCTCGCGGCCTTTGAACACCAGATCGCAGGCGGCCTTGAAGGCGACGCCGTCGAAGCCCGGCGCCATCGGCCGGTACAGCGGATCGCCCTTGTTCTGGCCGTCGACCACGACCGCCATCCGCTTCAGCGATTCCATCACCTGCTCCTTGGTGATGACGCCCTGGTGCAGCCAGTTGGCCAGATGCTGGCTCGAGATCCGCAAGGTGGCGCGGTCTTCCATCAGGCCGACGTCGTGGATGTCGGGCACCTTGGAGCAGCCGACGCCCTGGTCGATCCAGCGCACGACATAGCCGAGGATGCCCTGGCAATTGTTGTCGATCTCCTGCCGGACATCGTCGGGCGCCCAGTTCGACTGCGACACCGGAATGGTCAGGATGTCCGACAATTTGGCGCGCGGGCCGGCCTTGGCCAGTTCCTGCTGGCGCGCCTGCACGTTGACCTGGTGATAATGCAGCGCGTGCAGCGTCGCCGCGGTCGGCGACGGCACCCAGGCCGTGGTGGCGCCGGCCTGCGGATGCGCGATCTTCTGCGCCAGCATGTCGGCCATCATGTCGGGCGCGGCCCACATGCCCTTGCCGATCTGGGCATGGCCGGGCAGGCCGTCGATCAGGCCGACATCGACGTTCCAGTCTTCATAGGCCTTGATCCAGGGCTGCGCCTTCATGTCGTTCTTGCGGATCATCGGGCCGGCTTCCATCGAGGTATGGATTTCGTCGCCGGTGCGGTCGAGGAAGCCGGTGTTGATGAACACGATGCGCTCGAGCGCCTGCTGGATGCAGGCCTTGAGGTTGACCGTGGTGCGGCGCTCCTCGTCCATGATGCCGACCTTCATGGTGTTTTCCGGCAGCGACAGCATCGTTCTCGACCCGGGCGAACAATTCGCAGGTCAGCTGAACCTCGTCGGGGCCATGCATCTTCGGCTTGACGATATAGACCGAGCCGGTGCGGCTGTTGCGGGTCGAGGCCCTTGCCCTTGAGATCGTGGATCGCGAGCAGGCCGGCGACCGCGGCGTCGAGCAGGCCTTCCGGAATTTCCTCGCCCTTGTCGTCGAGCACGGCGTCGGTGAACATGTGATGGCCGACATTGCGCATCAACAGCAGGCTGCGGCCGTGCAGCTTCAGTTGCTTGCCGTCGGGCGTCGGGTAGACGCGGTCCGGATTGAGCGCGCGCTTGAGCGTCTTGCCGCCCTTTTCGAAATCCGCCGACAGCGTGCCGTTCATCAGGCCGAGCGTGTTGCGGTAGACCAGCACCTTGTCTTCGGCGTCGACGGTGGCGACGCTGTCTTCCATGTCGAGAATGGTGCTGACCGCCGATTCGAGGATCATGTCGGCGACGCCGGCCGGATCGTCCTTGCCGATGATGTGGCCGCGGTCGATCTTCGATCTCGATGTGCATGCCGTTGTTGACCAGCAGGATCGCGGTCGGCGCCGCGGCGATCGCCCTGATAGCCGGCGAATTGCGCGTTCGATTTCAGCGCGGTGGCGTTGCCGCTCTTGCAGTTTGACCGCGAGCTGGCCGGCGATCGACGCTGTAGGACGATCGACGTCGGTGTGGCTTCCGGTCGCCAGCGGCACGGCGTGATCGAGAAACGCCTTGGCCTTCGCGATCACCTTGGCGCCGCGCGCCTTGTTGAAACCCTTGCCGGCTTCTGCCGGCGTCGTGCGGGATCGCGTCGGTGCCGTAGAACGCGTCGTACAGGCTGCCCCAGCGCGCGTTGGCGGCGTTCAGCGCATAGCGCGCGTTGGTGAGCGGCACCACCAGCTGCGGGCCGCAGATCTTGCCGATCTCTTCATCGACATTGGCGGTCTTGACCTTCTGGGTCGCGGGCTCCGGCAGCAGGTAGCCGATCTCCTTGCAGGAACGCGGTGTAGGCATTCATGTCGAACGGCTTGCCCTTGTGGGCGCGGTGCCAGCCGTCGATTTTTGTCTGCAGCGCGTCGCGCACCGCGAGCAGCGTCGCGGTTCTTCGGGCCGAGATCGCGGACGATCGCGGCAAGCCCGGCCCAGAAAGCATCGGGCGAAATCCCGCTATTCGGGGCGGCTTCCTTGGCGATGAAATCGAACAGGACGGGCGCGATCTTCAGTCCGTGGGCATCGATACGATTCATGATCAAACTCTCGCGAAAGCGGCAGTCACACGCTGTTTTCAGGAGTGAACGAATACGCCGTAAGCGCGGCGTTCCGGGCCTTTTTAGCGCCAAAGCCGGGGCCCCGGAAGAGCTCTTTAACAGGCTATGTTTGCGCAAACAATCGGCTACCGGCTGCTCAGATATTGGCGGCGAGGTCGACCGGTTCTTCGAACAGGATGCCCGAACCGAGCAGCATCCGCTCGATCTCGTCGGTGGCCTCGACGACGCTGCGCGCCGTGGTGTCGATGGCCAGTTCGCTCGCGGTCGGCGGCTGGTAATCGCCTGACCATCCCGGTGAAGCCGTGCAGGGAACCCGCGCGCGCCCTGGCGTAATGGCCCTTGGGGTCGCGGCTCTCGCACACCTCGGCCGAGGTGGCGACATAGATCTCGCGGAACGCGGTGTCGGCGATGCGGCGCGGCGGTCGCCCGGTCCTGCAGCGACGGCGAGACCGCGGCGACGATGGCGATATGGCCGTTGCGGGCCAGATGGGCTGCGACTTCGGCGAGCCGGCGGATGTTTTCGGCGCGGTCCTGCGCCGAGAAGCCGAGATCGCTGTTGAGGCCGGCGCGCAGCGTGTCGCCGTCCAGCAGCACCGGCGAGCCGCCCTTGCCGAACAGCCGGCGCTCCAGCGCGCGCGCCAAGCGTCGACTTGCCGGAACCCGGCAGCCCCGTCAGCCAGACCACCGCGCCGCCGTGGCGATAGCGCGCCGAGCGTTCGTCGGGGCGCAAGTGCCGATTCCACCGGCACGATATCGACAGGCGCGGCGCGCTGACCGGCATCGACCGACAGCACCAGGCCGCCGCCGGCAATGCGGCCATTGACCTCGATCACCAGCCGCCCGGTGCGCGGATTGTCGGCATAGGGATCGGCCGCCATCGGCTGCGCCAGCGAGATATCGATCTCGCCGACATGGTTGCGCGCGATCGCGTCGGTGTCTCGACGCAGCCAGTTCGCCGGGATCGACCGCATTTTCGATCGCGACCACGGTGGCGCGGGCTTCCCTGGTGCCGAGCCGCACCAGGATCGAGGCGCCGGTCGCGCAGCGGGTTGTCGTGCAGCCAGAAAATCCGCGCGCGAAGCCGGCGCGTGTCGCGCGGGCTTCGGCCGCATATGGCCGATCACGTCGCCGCGTTCGATGAACAATTCGCGGTCGAGCGTGATGCCGACCGAACTGCCCGCGCTCTGCCGCGCCGTCAGCGGCGTCGAGCGGCCAGCTTTCGACGCTTTTGATCCTGGCGATCTTGCCCGCGGGCATGATCACGATCTCGTCGCCGGCGACGAGGCTTGCCGGATTCGATGCGGCCGGCGACGATGCGGCGGTCGTCGAATTTGTAGATCGCCTGCACCGGCAGCCGCAGCGCCAGTTGCTCCAGCGGCCGCGCCGGCTCCAGCGCATCGAGCGCTTCGACCACGGTCGGGCCGTCATACCAGCCGATGTTTCGGCGTGCGCGCGGCAACGCCGTCGCCGTCGCGCGCGGAAATCGGAATGATCGCGGTCGGCTTGACGCCGAGGCCGGTCGAGATGCGCGGAAATCTCGTCGCTGATGGCGGCGAAGCGCGCTGCGCTGAAATCGACCCGGTCCATCTTGTTGACGACCACCGCCACCTGCTTGACGCCGAGCAGATGCAAGAGATAGCCGTGCCGCCGGGTCTGGTCGCGCACGCCTTCCAGCGCGTCGATGATCAGCACCGCGGCGTCGGCCTGCGAGGCGCCGGTGATCATGTTGCGCAGGAATTCGGCGTGGCCGGGCGCGTCGATCAGCACCATGTCGCGGGACGGGTGCGGAAGCGGATCTGGGTGGTGTCGATGGTGATGCCCTGGTCGCGCTCGGTCTGCAGCGCATCGAGCAGGAACGACCACTCGAACGGCATGCCGCGCCGCGCGCTGACGGCTTTCAGCATTTCGAGCTTGCCGTCGGGCAGGCTGCCGGTCTCGATACAGCAGCCGGCCGACCAGCGTCGACTTGCCGTGATCGACATGGCCGACGATGACGATACGCACCTGCGGACGCGTGGTGCCGTGAGTGGCGTTTCGGGTGTCGCTGCGATCGCGTTGGAAACGAGCATGTTCATCTGAGCGTCCTCTGACTCAGAGATAGCCGGCGACGCGCAGCCGCTCGAAGGCATCTTCGGTTTCGTGGTCGAGCGCGCGGCCGGCGCGCTCCGGCACCTTGGTGCCGTCGAGCTCGATCGAGTGATTTCCTCGATGTTAGCGGCGTTCAGAGGCCACCGGATTGGTGATGTCCTGATCGCCCAGCGAACGGTAACGCTTGCCGTTCTGCGCGAGATAAAGCGGGATGATCGGAATGTTTTCGCGCTGCGTGTAGGCCCAGATGTCGGCCTCGGTCCAATGCAGGATCGGGTGGATGCGCAAATGCGCGCCCGGCGGCGGCGAGGCGTTGAACTGGTCCCAGAATTCCGGCGGCTGGTCGCGCACGTCCCATCCGCCCTCGGTGCCGCGCGGCGAGAACACCCGCTCCTTGGCGCGGGTCGCCTCCTCGTCGCGGCGAATGCCGGCGATCAAGCCGTCAAAGCCGTATTTGGTCAGCGCCAGTTTCAGTCCCTCGGTTTTCCGCGCGGCGGAGCGCGCCGCCGGCGGCAAGGTGGGGTCAACGGCTCGATCGGCGGGCAGGGCTCGATTTTCAGATCAAGCTCCCATTCCTTGCCGTAGCGATCGCGAAAAGCATACATCTCCGGAAATTTCTTGCCGGTGTCGACATGCAGCGCGGGAAACGGCACCCGGCCGAAGAACGCCTTGCGCGCCAGCCAGATCATCACGTTGGAGTCCTTGCCGAGCGACCACAGCAGCGCAAGTTTCTTCAAGCGCGCGAACGCTTCGCGGAATATGTAGATGCTCTGGGCTTCGAGCGCGTCCAAATGATCGTTGTTGAGCGCCGAAGCGGGCTTCAGCAGCCGTCCGTTGGCGGCGATCGGTGCCAGCACCGATCCATCGATCGCGTGTGTGCCGTGCAACCGGTCTTTGGTGGAATCGTTGTCGAGAAGATGCATCTCTGGGCCTTGGCCTTTGGAGGCGAAAATTCTATAGTTGCACTGCGGTAGAGAAGAAATAATTTTCTCTTTGCGGGCGTTGTACGAGACATATATAGAATATAATTCCAGTCAACCCCAAAGCCGGGGAAGAGAGTAGCGGATGCGATTCCTGCCGGTATTCCTCGATCTGCAAGCCGGTCCGGTTCTCGTCGTCGGAGCCGGCGAACCGGTGCGCGCGAAATTGCGGCTGTTGTTTTCGGCCGGCGCGCATGTTCGCTGGTTTGCGACCGATGGCGATTACGATCTGCACGGACTGGATGCCGCCAACATCGAGTTTGGCGCGGGCGATCCGCTCAACGCTGATCTCACGTGCGTCATCGCCGTGATGTGCGCCGGCGCCGGAGACATTGGCGCTGCGATTTCAGCGCGCGCGAAAGCCGCGGGCCTGCCCGTCAACGTGATGGACGACCTCGCGCATTCCACTTTCATTTCACCGGCCGTCGTCGATCGCGGCGATGTCGTGGTCGCCATCGGCACCGGCGGTACGTCGCCGGTGGTGGCGCGCCGCGTGCGCGAGCGCATCGAAGCGATGCTGCCGGCGCGGATCGGCGACCTCGCAAGTTTCATCGGACGGTTCCGCAAATTGATCAACGGCCGCATCGATACGATGCCGCTGCGGCGCCGGTTCTGGGAGCGCGTGATAGATGGTCCGATCGGCGCGCTGGTGCTCGCCGGACGCGGCGGCGAAGCCGAGAAGGCGCTCGCCGATATCGCCGACCCCACGGCTTTCGCGCGCGAACATGGTGCAGGCGAGGGCCGGGTGACCCTGGTGGGTGCAGGTCCGGGCGACCCGGATTTGCTGACGATCAAGGCATTGCGCGCACTGCAGGACGCGGACGTGGTGTTTCATGACGATCTGGTTTCTGCCGAGATTCTCGATCGCGTTCGCCGCGATGCCTCGCGCGTTCCGGTCGGCCGCCGGATTGGAAAGCCCGGCATTGGGCAAGAGGCAATCAACAAGCTGCTGATCGAAGCGGCGCGATCCGGCCAGCGCGCGGTGCGCCTGAAGGGCGGCGACGGCTTCGTGTTCGGCCGCGGCGGCGAGGAAGTCGAGGCGCTGCGCGAGGCCGGTGTCGCCTATTCGGTGGTGCCAGGCATCACGGCTGCCGCCGGCGCTGCCGCGCAGTTCGAGGTCCCGCTGACCTTCCGCAACGAGGCGCTGCGCATCACGTTTCTCACCGCGCACAAGGCGGACGATGTCGAAACCGTCGACTGGTCGGCGCTGACCGACGAGAAGATGACGGTCGTCGTCTATATGGGCATGACGGCGGCAAGCGCGGTGCGCAAGGGATTGCTGGCCGCGGGCCGTTCGCCGCAGACGCCGGTCGGCGTTTTCGCGCGTGCGACGCTGCCCGATGCGCAGGCCGAAGTGGGCTTGCTGAACGAGCTGCCGCAACTGGTCGAGCGCGTTGGCCGCGGGCCGGCATTGCTCGTCATCGGCAGCGCCGTCAAACACTCCGCGCCATGGTTCGACAAGATCCGGCGCGACAAGAACTTCAACCAAATGCTCTCAAAACTGCTGGAAGCCGCCGAATGACCTCTCCGCTCGAACAGAAAAAAATAAGAATAACCGGACCGTCGGTGGTGACCGCGAACCGGACCTGGGATGGCGCCGTGATCTGGCGCACCGCCGCGCATGGCTGGTCGGCCGAGCTTGCGGACGCCGCGGTCGTGCGTACTTCAGATGAAGCCCGCGCGCTGCTGGCCGAATCGGTGGCCGACGATGTCGGCGCGATCGGTGCCTATATCGCGCCGGTCGAAATCAAGAATTCCGGCGCGATCAAGCCGGGCAATTTGCGCGAACACATCCGCGCCGAAGGTCTCACCATCGACCTTTCGGTTCCGGCGTAAGGCTCAAGCCAACAGGCTCCCGTTATGTATGCATATGACGAACTCGATCGCACGCTGATCAACGAGCGTGTTTCGGAATTTCGCGATCAGGTGAAGCGCCGGCTGTCCGGTGAATTGACCGAGGACGAATTCAAGATGCTGCGGCTGCAGAACGGCGTCTATCTGCAACTGCACGCCTACATGTTCCGGGTCGCGATCCCCTATGGCACGCTGTCCTCAAAACAGTTGCGGCGGCTGGCGCATGTCGCGCGCCGCTACGATCGCGGCTACGGCCATTTCACCACCCGGCAGAACATCCAGTTCAACTGGATCAAGCTGGCCGAATTGCCGGATGCGCTGTCCGATCTCGCCGAGGTCGGCATCCATGCCATGCAGACTTCGGGCAACAACACCCGCAACGTCACCTCGGACCAATGGGCCGGCGTGGCGCCGGGCGAGATCGAGGATCCCCGCATCTGGTCGGAATTGCTGCGGCAGTACACCACCCTGCATCCGGAATTCTCGTTCCTGCCGCGCAAGTTCAAGTTCGCGATCACGGCTTCCGCGCATGACCGGGCCGCGATCAAGGTCCACGACATCGGCCTGCGGCTGCACAAGAACGCCGAAGGCGAGACCGGTTTCGAGGTGCTGGTCGGCGGCGGGCTTGGCCGCACGCCGTTCATCGGCAAGACCATCAAGCCGTTCGTTTTGGGCCGCGATCTGCTGAGCTATGTCGAGGCCATCCTGCGCGTCTACAACCAATACGGCCGCCGCGACAACATCTACAAGGCGCGGATCAAGATCCTGGTGCACGAACTCGGCATCGAGAAGTTCGCGCAGGAGGTCGAGGAAGAGTGGCTGCAAATCCGCGACAGCGCGCTGGTGCTGGATGAAGCCGTGGTCGAGGAAGTCCGCTCGCGCTTTTCCTATCCGGTCTACGAAAAGCTGCCGCACATGCCGGACGAGCTGAAAAAGGCCGCGCATGATCCACTGTTCGAGCGCTGGCGCAAGAACTCGGTCTTCCCGCACAAGGTGCCGGGCTACGCCATCGTGGTGCTGTCGCTGAAGCCGGTCGGCGGACCGCCCGGCGATGCCACCGCCGAGCAGATGGACGCGATCGCCGATCTCGCCGACAAATATTCGTTTGGTGAAATTCGCGTCGGCCACGAACAGAATCTGGCGCTGCCCCACGTCGCCCGCCGCGACCTGCCGGTGCTGTGGCAGGCGCTCGACAAGATCGGCGTCGCGACCCCGAACGTCAATCTGGTCTCCGACATCATCGCCTGCCCGGGGCTGGATTATTGCTCGCTGGCCAACGCGCGCTCGATTCCGATCGCGCAGGAGTTGACCCGGCGCTTCGCCAATCACGACACCGCTAATCTGATCGGGCGTCTGCACATCAACATCTCCGGCTGCATCAACGCCTGCGGCCATCACCATGTCGGCCACATCGGCATTCTCGGCGTCGAGAAGAATGGCGAGGAATTTTACCAGATCACGATCGGCGGCCGCGCCGACGAGAATGCCGAAGTCGGCACGCTGATCGGGCCCGCCGTGAAATACGGCGAAGTCGCCGACGTGATCGAGGACATTGTCGAAGCTTACCTCGCGCTGCGCACCCGTCCCGACGAACTGTTCGTCGACACGGTGAAGCGGCTCGGCGTCGAACCATTCAGGGAGCGGGTTTATGCCACTCGTTAAAAACGGAAAGATCGCCACCGATACATTCGTCCATGTCGCCGACGACGCGGAATTGCCTGGCGACGGCGCGATCCTGGTCTCGGCGGCGCGCTTTCTGGAAAATCCGGAAGCTATCTTGCGCCGGCCTGGAAAGACCGGCGTGATCTGGCCGAACAACCGCGACGTCGACGACCTCGTGCCGTATCTCGACCGGCTGGCCGTGGTGGGGCTGGTGTTTCCGACCTTCCGCGACGGCCGGGCCTACAGCCAGGCGCGGCTGCTGCGCGAACGCCATGGCTTCAAGGGTGAACTGCGCGCCACCGGCCAGGTGCTGCGCGACCAGTTCATGTTCATGCTGCGCGCCGGTTTTGATGCATTCGAAGTCAAGAAGGAAGCCGACGCCGAAGCCTTCGCCAACACGGCGAAACGCTATTCGGTGTTCTATCAGCCGACCGGCGATGGCCGCCTCACGGCGCTGCACCAGCGGATGCAATTGCGCCATTCGGAGAGTGCGAGCCAGTGACGGCGCTTGCCCATCGCGTATCGCCCGATTCCGCGGGCGGCTTGCCGGCGGTCGAGGAACTGGATCGCGCGCTGCGAAATGCCGCGCCTGCCGATATCATCGCGCGCGCGCTGCGGACGGTCGGACGCGAGCATCTCGCATTGGTGTCGTCGTTCGGCACCGAGTTGGCGGCGCTGCTCAAGCTGATGGCCGATGTCGATCCCGCGATTCCCGTGATCTTTCTCGATACCGGATGGCTGTTCGAGGAAACGCTGGCCTATCGCGACAGCCTGATTGCGCGGCTCGGCCTGCGCGACGTCCGTTCGATCAAGCCGGTCGAAGCGACGCTGTCGCGCGAGGATCCTGATCGCGAATTGTGGTTCTCCGATCCCGACGCCTGTTGCCGGATCCGCAAGGTCGAACCGCTCAACCGGGCGCTGGCGCCGTTTCGCGCCTGGATCAACGGCCGCAAGCGGTTTCAGGGCGGCGCCCGTGCCGCGATCCCGGTTGTCGAACAGGACGCCGGTCGCCTGAAATTCAATCCGTTCGCCAATGTCTCGCGCGAGGAAATTGCCGGTATCTACGCCTCGGCCGATCTGCCGCCGCATCCGCTGGCCGCCAGCGGTCTTCTGTCGATCGGCTGCATGCCCTGCACCAGCCGCAGCTCGGCGGACGAGCACGCCCGCGCCGGCCGCTGGCGCGGTCGTCCCAAGACCGAATGCGGCATCCACACCGCCAAGGTGGCTGAATAGCCGCGCCGAACCCGATTTCCTTTAGGGGGCTTCGCAAGGCACTATGCCCCTTAAAGTAGGCAAGCTACCAGAGGTGGTATATTGCTAATGTTCACTATATGTTCTAGAGTTAGGTCGCGCCCAGAACCGCTCTAATGCGATCCTCGAGCCAACCCTCTTCGGTTTCTAACCGCGCTGGGGAGCGGCCGAGCAAGACGGGCAACCGGGAATTTTCCTGGATGGGCGCGCAGAGTATCGGCTGATGCCAGCTCCGGAAGTCATTCACCTTGCGGGAAGATTTCTCGCGCCGCACCTATAGAAATGGGGTGACTGATCAATTCGGTACCCGTAGTGTTTTGATCGTTGGTAAGGGGTCTGCTGTGGACAAGGTCATTCCAGAGGGTCTGGCTAGACGTCAGCTGCGATTTCGCGTTCACGGCGTGCTCGGAGATCATGAGAGCGTGCCCGCGGCGGTTTTTGCAAGCAAGCTGCTTTTTCTTGTCAGGGCTCTCAAGGCGGCCGACAAAGCTCTGAATGGAAAGCCACGCCACGATTACAGGATATCAAAACTATCATCCTCGAATCCAACAGCCGTTCTTTCCGAAATCGATCTTCTAAGCATTATGCATCCATACGGGATACGTGATCGCGAATGGCCGTCCGCGATTGAGGGTTTTGAAGACTGCGCGAACGCAATTCTAGCCAATGATCGTGCGCGCGCTCTGCGCTACGGAAATTGCGCAAAAAACATTGCAAAACTCGCACAAGGCTCTCTGCATAATTTCAGTTACGCAGAAGTTTGGACGGCCAACGACAATATCGTAAAAGTCGACGATCTACTCGTTCATCAAGCTCACGCCATGATCAGCGTGGAAGCACGTGATGCAGTTTTTGAAGAAAGTCGCTCATCCTGGTTTAAGGGAACAGCATTTGGCACGTTCGATGGCATGATACTCGAAGTGGATCTTCGCGGCGCTCTGCCAGCAGTAAAACTTGTCCTTAGTGTTGGCGACCAGCAGATCGATTGCGTATGCAAAGTTGAGGATATCGAAAAGATACGCACGGCTCTCAAGCGTCGTGCCCGCGTGTATGGTAACGCATTTTACGATGGGCACTCTGGTCTTCCAAAAAGAATCAACGTCACGGATATTGAACCCATCCCTTCGGGGGGCGACCTTTCCATTTGGGCTAATTCATTTGAGGCTTATGACCCTCCCGACTGGGAGGAAGATGTAAGTGAGTGATACCAAAAACGTCTTTTGGGATTTTTGCGTTTTTTACACGCTACTCACGGGACTGCCCCCGCAGTATTCCGCAGACGTTTTAGAATTGCTAAGCGACGCCAAAGCAGGAAAGGTAAAAATCCACTGTTCAACGGCAGTTTTTGCTGAAATTAAGCAAACGGCGCTAAAGCTAAAAGGGCACGCGTCGATAGCTGACTTTTTTGCAACATTGCAAAGCGCCGTCTATCCTGTCGATGCAAATCCTAACATAATGATCGCGGCGGGAGAGCTCAGGGGATCGGTTGTCATCGATCCTAGCGATGGCAAGGTCAGCAAGCGTTGCGTTGGACTGGGGGATGCTATTCACTTGCAGACATGCCTATATTTGCGTGATGTTATGAACGTCAAAGATATTGTGTTTCAAACGTTTGATAACGGCAAAGGTTCAACGTGGGAAGGTCGCTGTGTTCCGTTGCTGACCTTCGAGCGTTGGTTCCCGGCGAGCGCCAGAACGAGCAGGGTTGCTGACGTTTGTGGTTTGACCCGACGTTTGCCTCAATCTTCAGCGCCTAACTTATTTCGAGCGGTCCACGATGCCTCAACAGTCAACCCTGGCATCAGCAATCAAAGCGGGTCGACTTCCTGATTTTGTCCATCGAGTTCGACTATTAGGACACGAACAGGACGCCGGTCGCCTGAAATTCAATCCGTTCGCCAATGTCTCGCGCGAGGAAATTGCCGGTATCTACGCCTCGGCCGATCTGCCGCCGCATCCGCTCGCCGCCAGCGGTTTTCTGTCGATCGGCTGCATGCCCTGCACCAGCCGCAGCTCGGCGGACGAGGATGCCCGTGCCGGCCGCTGGCGCGGCCGTCCCAAGACCGAATGCGGCATCCACACCGCTAAAGCCTCCTGATCGACCCGTTTCGGCAGATTTGCGGCCATTTCCGAGGTGCGGAAAACTCCCCGCGTTCACCTTTCAGCCACGGTTGGTATGCAACAACCGGGGTCAGTTTGGGGGATTCCATGACGCGGGCGATCATCGCCATTTTAGGACTTTTGGCGCTGGCCGGCTGTGCGGGGGACAAGACCTCCACCGAGCAGCCGGCGATGTATGTCGACATCGCCGCTCCCGACGCGCATCTCGATTCACAGGTCGCCGCCTCGATGATTTCGCAATACCGGCAGAACAACGGCCTGGGCGCGGTGGTGCTCGATCCCGAATTGACGCGGCTTGCCGAATTGCAGTCGCAGGCGATGGCGGCCAAGAACAAGCTCGATCATGACGTCCGGGCGCCGCTGCCCAAGCGCCTTGCGGAAGCCGGATATCCGGCGACCCTGGCGGTCGAAAATGTGTCGGCCGGCTACCACACCCTGGCGGAAGCCTTTTCGGGCTGGCGCGACTCGCCGCCGCACCGGGAAAATATGCTCAAAAATGGTGTCACAAAAATGGGCATTGCGGCGAGTTATGCTCCAAATACCAAATACAAGGTGTTCTGGACGCTCATTCTTGCGTCATCCGACCCGCGATGACCTCAGCGTGATGCCAAGGCTTGGCTTGGCCGATTGACGGCATCGTCAACTGTCGCCACGGTGTATTGTTAGTTTGATACTTGGCCGATGGTCATGACGGATATTTCCTCTCCAGCTTCAGCCAGCGCGCCCATGAGGGCGGAGCGTGTGCTTGTTCTGCAAGGCGGCGGCGCGCTCGGCTCCTACCAGGCCGGCGCCTATCAGGCGCTGTCTCATCATGATTTCGAACCCGAGTGGGTCGCCGGCATTTCGATCGGCGCCATCAATGCCGCGATCATCGCCGGCAACGATCCGGCAAAGCGCGTCGCGCGGCTGAAGGAGTTCTGGGAGCAGAGCTCTGCGCCGGTGCCGTGGAATCCGATTCTCAAGAGCGAGCGCGGCCGCACCGTTTTCAACGAGGCCAGCGCCGCCTTGATCGCGACCTTCGGCGTGCCCGGCTTCTTCACCCCGCGGATTCCGCCGGCGCCGCTGTGGCCGCAAGGCACCCCGCAATCGCTGAGCTATTACGACACCGCGCCGCTGCGCAAGACGCTGGAGCGTCTGGTGGATTTTGATCGCATCAACGATCTGAAGACGCGGCTCAGCGTCGGCGCGGTCGGCGTCACCTCGGGCAATTTCTGCTATTTCGACAGTGTCGAGTTCAAGAAGCTCGGCAAGAAAATCGGCCCCGAGCACATCATGGCGTCGGGCGCGCTGCCGCCGGGGTTTCCGTCGGTCGAAATCGAAGGCGAGCATTATTGGGACGGCGGCATCGCCTCCAACACGCCGCTGGACTACGTGCTTGATGAAGAGCCGAGAAGAAATCTGCTGATCTTCCAGGTCGATCTGTTCAGCGCGCGCGGTCTGTTGCCGACCTCGCTATTGGAAGCCGCCGAGCGCGAAAAGGACATCCGCTTTTCCAGCCGCACCCGGATGAATACCGACAAGAACCAGGAACTGCACAACGCCCGCAAGGCGGTGCGCGATCTGATCGGCAAATTGCCCGACGATCTGAAGAACGATCCGACGGTGGCTTATCTGCGCGAAGCAGCCAAGGAAAACACCGTCACCGTGGTGCACCTGATTTATCGCAGCAAAAATTACGAATCTTCGTCCAAGGACTACGACTTTTCCCATGTCGGAATGGTCGAGCATTGGGAGGCCGGCGTGCGCGACGTTCATCTGTCGTTGCGTCACGAGGACTGGCTGAAGCGGCCGCAATCCGGCGAAACCATGGTGACTTACGATCTCACGGGGGATGCGACCAATCCGCCCGGCGGCAAAAAGGAGTGAAGAGATGGCGACTACGTTGACAGGCAAGACGGCGGTGGTGACCGGCTCGACCAGCGGCATTGGGCTGGCCTATGCGCGCGCATTTGCCAGCGCCGGCGCCAATATCGTGCTCAACGGCATGGGCGCGCCTGCCGACATCGAAAAGGAACGCTCCGCGATCGAGACCGACTTCAAGGTCAAGGCGGTGCATTCGCCGGCCGACATGACCAAGCCGGCGGAGATCGCCGAGATGGTGGCGCTCGGCGAGAAGACGTTTGGGGCGGTCGACATTCTCGTCAACAATGCCGGCATCCAGTTCGTTTCGCCGATCGAGGATTTTCCGCCGGAGAAATGGGAAGCGATCATCGCGATCAATCTGTCATCGGCATTCTACGGCATGCGTGCCGCGATCCCCGGCATGAAGAAGCGCGGCTGGGGCCGCATCATCAATACCGCCTCGGCGCATTCGCTGGTCGCCTCGCCGTTCAAGTCGGCTTACGTCTCGGCCAAGCACGGCATCGCCGGCCTCACCAAGACCGCGGCGCTCGAAGTCGCCACCTTCAAGATCACCGTCAACTGCATCAGCCCCGGCTATGTCTGGACGCCGTTGGTCGAGCACCAGATTCCGGAGACCATGAAGGCGCGCGGCATGACCAAGGAGCAGGTCATCAAGGACGTGCTATTGGACGCACAGCCGACCAAGGAATTCGTCACCTCCGAGCAGGTCGCGGCACTGGCGCTGTTCCTGTGCGGCGACGACGCGGCGCAAATCACCGGCGCCAACCTCTCGATCGACGGCGGCTGGACCGCGGAATAGGGGCGGGGCGGCCCATCTTCGTCATTGCCGGGCTTGACCCGGCAAGCCATCAATTAGAAGAATCTTACGAGGCGCAATGGATGGCCGGATCAAGTCCGGGCATGATGGTTTCAAGGCCAAGACGGTCTATCGGCGCTTGCCGAAGGCCAGCACGTGCAGCCCGAGCCGGTGCCGGACGATCCAGAACAGCAGCACGGTCTCGAACGTCAGCGAGATCGAGGTCGCAGC
Organism: uncultured Alphaproteobacteria bacterium; assembly: GCA_963699465.1. GTDB lineage: Bacteria > Pseudomonadota > Alphaproteobacteria > Rhizobiales > Xanthobacteraceae > Bradyrhizobium. The sequence goes on along the minus strand of CAVOTZ010000003.1, from coordinate 13,123 downwards.
CGCCGCGCCATGGCCGCCGAAGCGCGGCACCAGCGCAACGCACAGCGCCACGTTCATGACAAAGGCCAGCGCATAGGCCAGCGCGCAGATGTGCTGGTGGCCGAGCATGTTCAGCAGCCGCTCGACCGGGCCGATCGCCGAGCGCACCACCAGGCCGATCGCGGCGATGAACATGATGTCGTAACCGCTGACGAATTGCGATCCGAACAGCCACAACAGCGGCTTGCCGAGCGCCAGCAGCAGGATGGTCGCGGCCAGCGACGGCCAGAACGTCCATTTGATGGCGTGCGCGACATAGGCCGACAGCCGCGGCTTGTCGCCGAGCGCGTGATATTCGGCAAAGCGATGCGCCGTGGTTGCCGACATCGCGTAATGAATGAACGAGACCAGCGCCAGCGTCTTGACCACGGCGAAATAGACGCCGACTTCTTCGGACGAGCGGAACTGCTGCAGCACCAGCACGTCGGTATAGGACAGCAGCAGGTAGAAGCTTTCGACCAGCAGGATCGGCAGCGAGATCGCGAGCCAGCCGCGGAAATCATAGGCGCGGGGACCGGGCTCGATATGGCCCGCCAGCCTGCGGTTCAGCACGATCATCTGCCCGATCATCGCGATCCACACCGCGCTCGCGCTGGCCAGCATCGCGATGGTGGCGCCGAGATGCAGGCCGAGCGCAAAGCCCCCCGCGGTGAGACCGATGATCAGCGCCTGCCGCACCACGAATTGCGGCATCAGCCCGAGCCGCATCCAGTCGTGCGAGCGCGCGATGCCGTCCTGGGTGTTGGCGACCACGAAGGCCGGCAAGGTCAGGCAGCCGAGATAGAGCGGGACGATCTCGCCGGCCTCGATCCACGGCGACAGCAGCTTGACCAGACCCGCCAGCAATAGCGAGATGGCGGTCGACACCGCGAACGTCATCCAGCGGCTGCCCGAGAGGAAGCCGCGCAGCAGCGCCTGCTCGCCGCTGGTGCGGTATTCCGGAATGATCTTTTGCGCCGAGGCGGAGATGCCGAAATCCATCATGCTGCCGAGCAGCAGCACCCAGGTCCAGACATAGACGTAGATGCCGTAGTCCGACCCGCCCATCCAGCGCGCCAGCAGGATCTGCGACAAATAGGCGAGCGCCGCGCTGACCACGCGGATGATGAAGATGGTGCCGGCGAGCCGCTTTGTGACCGAGGCTTCGCTGGAGCCGCCGAGCAGGCCGCCCAGCTTTGCACGGAGCCGCGCGAAAATGCCGTTTGGCAAGGCTGCTGCCGATTGCGCGTCCATCACGGCCACGGTGGAAATTCCTACAGGAAGCCGCGGGCGGAAGCGGCGATGCTATCGGCCTAGCAACGATTCGTTAAGATTTGGTTGGGCGAGCGGTACTCACGCCGTCGTCCCGGCGAACGCCGGGACCCATAACCCCTGGCGCTTCTGATCGCGACGAAGACGTCCGACGGCATGATCAAAACGAGAGGACACGGGGTATGGGTCCCCGCGTGCGCGGGGACGACACTGATGATACGCCGTGCTTCAGTCCAAATTGGTATTGAACTCATAGGAGCGGTCGCCGCCGACCAGTGTCAATTTGAGCGCGGCGCCTTCGGGATTGGTGCCCGGCGGCAGGCCGTCCAGTTCGAAGGAAAAGCGCTTTACGCCTGCCGGGCCGTGCTCGACAAGTGTTGGCACCGGCAGCGACCAGTCCGGCGTCGGTCCCTCGACGAACAGGGCGATATTGCCGGCCTCAGTGGGGGCGACGACATCGATCAGCACCGTCGTCTTGCCCTCGCGCTTGACGTCGCGGATCGTCAGCGGATTGGGATCGCCGATATTGGCGGGCTTTGGCACGGTGTCGAGTGCTGCGAACAGCACGCTATCCTCGGTGCTGGCGACGCTGGTGAACGCGAGCTCGGGATCGGCCTCGACCGGAATGCAGAGCTTCTCGCATACCGCGTAGTTGACGGCGGCGCGCAGCGTCACCGGCTTGTCGGCATTCTTGGCGACGATGCGCAGCGGCAGCACGATCTGATCGTGATAGCCGAGCGAGTGGCCACCCGCGCCGTCGTCGAATTTGGTCGGCGCCGGCCACAAAATCGTCACGGCCTCGATATTTTCCGATTTGGAGAAATCGAAGCGCGGCGGTACGCCGGAATCGCCAGGCGTGCGCCAGTAGGTTTTCCAGCCGGGCTGCAGCTGGAAGGCGATGCCGCCGAGCAGCACCGCGCCGCTGCGCGAACCCGCCAGCAGCCGGACCGCGGAGTGTCCGTCGCGGATCCAGGGCGATGCATCCTGGGCGCGCGCCTCCACCGCAAGCGACGACGCGAACAGGGTTGCGGCGAAGCCGAGTGCGGCGCGCATGGGAACTATCGTGATCATGAGGCGTCTTTACAGGTTGCCGGGCTCGCAAACCATTGAATTGCTTGTGATGTATCCAAAAGTGCAGGCCTTGAATTTCACGTCTCGGCTTGATTGACAGGACGGCCACCCAATATCAGGATATCCCTGAACGAGAGCGTCCGTTGCCGATGGACCCTGAAGGCAAAAAACCGAAGCGTGGGCGCGGCAAAATTGCCGGCGTCGGCGACCATTCGAGCGCAGGCCGCGGCTATCTCGACGGCCAGATTCTGATCGCAATGCCGGTGATGGACGATCCGCGGTTTGAGCGCTCGGTGATTTATCTCTGCGCGCATTCGCCCGAGGGCGCGATGGGCATCATCGTCAACCGCCCGGCCGGCAGCATCGATTTCCCCGGACTCTTGGTGCAGCTCGACATCATCAAGAAGGCCGAGCAGATAAAGCTGCCGGAAAACGCCGAGAGCATGAAGGTGCTGCGCGGCGGCCCGGTCGAGACCGGCCGCGGCTTCGTGCTGCATTCCAGCGATTTCTTCATCGAGGATGCGACGTTGCAGATCGACGACGGCATTTGCCTGACCGCGACCGTCGATATCCTCAAGGCGATCGCCAAGGGAAGTGGGCCGAAGCATGCGATCCTGGCGCTTGGGTATGCCGGCTGGGCCGCCGGCCAGCTCGAGAACGAGATCCAGCACAATGGCTGGCTGCATTGCGACGCCGACCCGGACCTGATTTTCGGCGCCGACGCCGATGAAAAATATTTGCGCGCGCTGCGCAAGATCGGCATCGATCCCGGCATGCTGTCGACCAATGCGGGGCATGCGTAGCGGCGGGGCGATGTCTGGCTACCGCTAAGAAACTGTCGTCGTCCCCGCGCACGCGGGGACCCATAACCCCTAACGCCAGTTCTTACTTGCGGCGACCGCTCTATCGCGACTTTTTGACGGCATCAATTTAATCCGAGCGACACGGCGTATGGGTCTCCGCGTGCGCGGGGACGACGCAATCGCTGTTACTCCGCGGCCTGCTGCGCGACCGTCGGCATGGTGCCGGCGACCGTGGCGCGGCGCATGTCGCGCGGCTGCGACTGGTCGTAGCGGCGGACCCGGTGCATGGTCTGGCGGTTGTCCCACATCACGAGATCATGCAGCGTCCATTTGTGGACGTGGACGAATTCGCGCTGGGTGGCGTGCTCGTTGAGATCGCGCAGCAACACGCGGGCCTCCGGCACCGGCATGCCGACAATGCCGCCGGCATGCGACGACAGATACAGCGACTTGCGGCCGTGCACCGGATGGGTGCGCACCAGCCGCTGCAGCACCGGCTTGAACATCTGCTTCTCTTCCTCGCTGTAATCGAGGAAGCCGAGCGATCCCCGCGAATACATCAGCGAGTGCTCGCAGATCATGTCCTCGATCTCGGCCTTGGTCTCGTCATCGAGCGCGTCATAGGCCGCGCGCATGTCGGCGAATTCGGTATTGCCGCCCTTCGGGTTGACCACCCGCGCCGACAACAGCGAGAATTTTGCCGGAATCGGCCGGAACGAACTGTCGGAATGCCACAGGCAGTTGCCGAGATTGAACAGATGGGTGCGGTGGTCGCGCGGCAGCGGTCTGCCGTCCTTGCCGAGGTTGGAGACGTCGTTCAGCCCGGAGGTGAGCCGGTAGTCCTCCTTCTTGGTCACGGTGCCGCCGCGGGCGTTCTCCCGCTCGCCGAAATTGCGCGCGAAAATGAGTTGCTGATCGTCCGTGATGTCCTGGTCGCGGAACAACAGTACGGCATATTTGTCCATGCCGGCTTCGATGTCGGCGGCTTCCTGTGGCGTCAGCGGGTTTCGCAGATCGACGCCGCTGACTTCACCGAAAAAGAACGGGTGAAGCTGGCGGATGGCGACGGGCATGGCTGCCTCCCAGATATCTGTTTAGCGCGTTTTATTTGGCAAAAAGCTACTCCGGCAAGGCCCGATGTCAACACGCCCTTGGTGCTCCCGGTCATGCATTTCGGGCCATCAGGCCGCCGTCGACCGGGATCACCGCGCCGGTCAGGAACGAGGCCGCGGGCAGGCACAGGCTCAGCGTCATATGGGCGACTTCCTCCGGCGCGCCGTAGCGGCCGAGCGCGGTGCGCCGCCGGGCATAGATCGCCTTGTGCTCGTCGCTGATGCGCGCCGTCATGCCTGTCGTGATCGGGCCGGGGCAGATGCAGTTCACGGTGATGCCGTCGCGGCCGAGCTCCACCGCGAGCGAACGCGTCAGCCCGACCACGCCGGCTTTCGCCGCCGAATAGGGGCTGTGCAGCGCGGTGGCGCCGAGCGCCTCGGTGGAGGCGATATTGACGATGCGCGGCGATCTCGACCGCCGCAGATAAGGCAGCGCGGCGCGGATGATGCGCTGATGCGCGGTCAACATCACCGCGAGGCCTTTTGCCCAGACCTCGTCATAGCCGTCATCGTCGATCGCCGCCCGTACCGAGATGCCGGCATTGTTGACGACGATATCGAGCCCGCCGAAGCTCGCGGCGACGTCGTCGACGACGGCGTTGATGTTGTCGCGGTCGGCGACATCCAGCGCCCATGCCTTGGCGGTGCCGCCGCTTGCCGCGATGCTGTCAGCCACCGCTTTGGTGGCCTCGGCGGAAATATCGGTGACCGCGACCTTGGCGCCTTGGGCCGCGAACACGCGCGCGGTGGCGCGGCCCATGCCGCTGGCAGCGCCGGTGACGAGAACCGTGAGATCCTTCACGGACCGGCTGAGCTGCTTGAAATCGGACATCGGCGGTTCTCCCGGGATAGCGTGCTGCTTGCTTCGCAGTACTTTATGGACAAGGCTTGATTGATAAGGCTTGCACCGATCCGGAAAGAGGTCAAACCAGGGGTTAAGGAAGCGGCGATGAACGAACTCGATTTCAGCGGCAAGCAGGTTTTGGTGGTCGGCGGCTCCAGCGGCATCGGCAACGGCATCGCGCAGGCGTTTTGCAGCAAGGGGGCGCGCGTCGCGGTGTGTGGCACCCGCGCCGGCCCCGCCGATTATTCTTCGGCCGAAGGCTCGCATCTCCAGGGTCTGGATTATTTCCAGCTCGACGTCAGCGATCCCAAAGCGGTGGCGAATTTTCGCGAGCCGTTCGAGCGGCTCGACGTGCTGGTGCTGGCGCAAGGCGCTGTGATCTACCGGCGCGGCGAATTCGCCATGGAGGGCTTTCGCAAGGTGATCGAGGTCAATCTGATGAGCCTGATGGCCTGCGCCACCAAATTCCACCCGATGCTGAGCGCGATGAAAGGCTCGCTGATCATCGTCAGCTCGACCGCGGCCTATCATTCGACCAAGGGCAACCCGGCCTACAACGCCTCCAAGACCGGTGCGGTCGGGCTGACCCGCACGCTGGCGCAGGCCTGGGCCGAGGACGGCATTCGCGTCAACGGCATCGCGCCGGGCCTGGTCGATACCAAAATGACAAAAGTCACGACGCAAAATCCGAAGCGGCTGGAAGGCGCGATCGAGCGGATTCCGCTGAAGCGGCTGGGAACGCCGGATGACATGGCAGGGGCGGCGTTGTTCCTGGCATCTCCACTGGCGGCCTATGTGCTCGGCCAGACCCTGGTGGTCGATGGCGGGTTGATTTTGTAAGGCACCGGCCTGGGAACCCGAACCGCCCTGATCGGTTACATCAGCAGGAAAAAGGAGTAACCGCGATGGACAAGGATCGAATTGCCGGCTCGGCAAAGGATTTTGCCGGAAAAGTCGAAGGCGCTGTCGGCGATGCCACCGGTGACGCGCAGACCCAGGCTTCCGGCCGGGTGCGCGAGGCCACCGGCACCGTGCAGAATCTCTACGGCCAGGCCAAGGATGCCGCGCGCGACCTCGGCGACGCCGCGACCGGCTATGCCAAGGATGCCTACGCCAACAGCGGCGACACCCTGCGTGACGGTTCGGAAGCGGTCGCGCGGAAAGTGCAGGATAATCCGCTCGGCTCACTCCTGGTGGCTGGTGGTATCGGCTTTGCACTGGCGCTGTTGATGACCCGTACGCCGCGCCGTCCGCCGCAGCGCTGGCGTTATTACGGCTAACGTTATTACGGCTAAAACGTCATTCCGGGCTCGCGCTTTGCGCGCCCGGAAATGACAGCAATTAGCGCGTAAAGAATCCCGGTACCGACGCCGATCGACCGACCGTCGCGGGCGGGCGCGGCACACGGGGCCCTTGCGGTTGCGCCGGTTTTGCAGCGGGCCGCTGGTTCTGGCCAAAGCCAAACATATTGCCGAACGGCGATGACGGTTGGGCCGGCTGAACCGTCTTCTTCGGCTTCGGCGGCGCCGTTGGCGCGCCCGGTGTTCCCGGCACGGTGCCGTCGGGTGCGACGGCGGCCACCGGCGTCTCGCCTTTGGCCTGTTCGCGTCCGATCTCACGTCGCGGCCAGGAAAAATCATCGGCACGTCCGGCGGGCGGCGCCAGCGGCTCGCCCTTGACCAGCGTCCGCGCGGCGAGCGCATCGACGGGCGCCGGCCGCGATCCCGGTCCGCCGAGCAATTGGTCGGTGCCGACCGAAGACGCCACCAGCGGCACGATCGGGCCTGCGAGCGGACGCGGCGCCGGCTGGCCCGGCTGCGCATTGGCGTCGGGTGTCGCCGGTTCGGTCGGCAGCGTGATCGGCCCGGAGCGCGCCGCCAATAGCCGCGTGACTTCGCGCTCGACATAATGCGCGAGTTTTCGCGCGCCGGCCTGGGTGAAATACACGCCGTCATAGGAACGCAGATTGCGCGGCTGGCCCTCGAAGTCGGGGCCGCGCTGCAGGAAGCGGCCGGCTTCATCGACAAAGCCGTCCCAGACGTCGACATAGGTGATGCCGGCCTTGCCGGCGACATCGCGATACAGCGCGTCGAGGAACAGCATGTCCGAGGTCGCCTTGGCGCCGCGCACCGCGGGAAGCCCGACCCACACCACCGGCACGCCCTTGGATTTGAGGACGCCGATCATCTCCTCGATCTTCCTGGTGTAGAGCTCGACCCACCGATCGTCGCGGAATTCATAAAGGCCGTTCGGCGAGCGCGCCGTCTTCTCCGGAGCGGAGATCGGCGGTACGTCGTTGTCGGCGTCGTCCTGCGGCAGGTCGGTATCGACCGACTTGTCGTCGGGCTTGGCGGCTTCCGCGCTGTCCGGCTTGGCGCCTTCGGGTTTGCCCTTGGCGTCCTTCTTGTCGGCCTTTTTGTCCTTGCCGTCGGATTTCTCGGCCGCCGGCTCGCGAATCGCGACGCGGTCGTTGAGGCCGAGCATCACCACGATGGCGTCGGGCTTTTCGTTGGCCAGCATGCCCTTGGCGGCCGCGGCCCAGTCCGCCGGGTCGCCCTTGGGCTGGTATTTGATCAGGCCCGAAATCGCCTTGGACCGGCGCATGATGCCGATATCGGGCTGGTCGGCATAGGCGTCCTCGAGGCCGTAAGCGAGCCAGTCCGCCATGCCGTCGCCGAGCACCATGATGTTGCGCTCGGGAGGCGCGGCGGCGGGGTCGCGCTTCGCCGCTGGCGGCGCCTTGGAGAAGTCCTCGCGCACCACGCGCTTCGGCTCTTGCTGCTGGAACGGCGCGAACAGGTCGCCGCCGAACCAGCCGCCGATGCCGCCGTTGCCGGGACGCTGTTGCGGTTGCGGCCGGGCGGGAGGGCCGCCGAAATTGAAAAACTGCGCCGACGCCGGTCCCGCGATGGCAAGCAACAGCGTGACCGCGACCGTCACCGCGATCAGCGGTCCGGCTTCGGTGAACACCCGGAAAAACGATTTTGGTTGGGCCATGCGCATCGGGTCGGAATTGGGAAATCTGCCCCCCGCTATAGTAGCGGAATCGGGCCGCAAGCGGGCGGATTATCAGGCCATAAACCGGCCATCGGCCGTCATCGTCAAGGGCGGTGCGGAATTGTCCCGTTTTAGGTTACCGCAAGAGCGGAACCGGGTTACCGGCAAGGGTGGGAACTCGTCCCAAATGGCCGAATCAGTGCCCACGGAGCTTCTCCAGCACGTCGGAAGAGGCGAATCCGTCCGCCGGGGCCCCGATCGAGGCCTGGAAGCCGCGCAGCGCGTTGCGGGTTTCGCCGCCGAACTGGCCGTCCGGGGTGCCGCGGTAGAAGCCGCGCTGGGCCAAGAGCTGCTGCAGCTCCAGCCGCTCGGCGCGCGACAGCTCCCGTTCCTGCCGCGGCCACGGTTGCACGAACGGCGCGCCGCCGCGCAGCCGGTCGGCGAAATGGCCGATCGCCAGCGCATAGGCCTCCGCCGGGTTGTATTTCATGATCACGCGAAAGTTCTGCAGCATCAGGAAACCGGGCCCCTCGGCGCCGGCCGGCGCCAGCAGATAGGCTTTCTCGGCCGGATGGGCGAACGGCTTGCCGTCGGCATGTTTGAGGCCGAGATGCTCCCATTGGGCCAAGGTCATCACCTTGGCGCGGTCGGCCAGCATGTAATTGAAGTTTTGCGGCACCACGACCTCATAGCCCCAGGTCTCGCCGGGTTGCCAGCCGTCCTTTTTCAGATTGTTGGCGGTGGAAGCGATCAGGTCGGCGGGATCGTCGACCACGTCGCGGCGGCCGTCGCCATCGGCATCGACGGCGTAGCGCTTGAACGCGGTCGGCATGAACTGGGTCGGGCCGAACGCGCCGGCCCAGGAGCCGCGCATCTGTTCGGGGCGCAAATCGCCATGGTTCAGGATTTCCAGCGCCGTAAGGAACTCGTCCTTGAAATAGGCCTGGCGGCGGCCGACGCAGGCCAAGGTCGCGGTCGATTGCACGACGTTGCGATCGCCCATCTGGGTCGAGTAGTTGGACTCGATGCCCCAGATCGCCGCGACGATATAGCGGTCGACGCCGTAGGCTTTTTCCTCCGCGTCGAATTGCGGCTTGTATTTGGCGATGATCTCGCGGCCTTTTGCCAGGCGGTTGTCGTTCACCAGGATATCGAGATAGTCCCAGATCGACTTGGTGAATTCCGGCTGCGAATCCATCAGGTCCATCAGCCGCAAATCGGGCGTCAGCCCCGCGGTAAAGCGCTGGAAATTCTCTTGGCTGATGTTGCGGCGTGCGGCATCGGGCCACATGCCCGCGACGCAATTGTCGAAATTCGCCGCCGCCTCGCGGATCGCGCTCGCCGTCATCAGGGGATGGCCGGAGGCGCCGTCCTCGCCGCTCCAGGGCTGCGGTCCGCTGCCGCCTGAAGGCGCCGCCGCGCCGGGCTGGTTTGTCGTCTGATTTCCTTTGGAGCCATTAAAAATGTTGCTGAGGAAGTTCAGCGGCCCGCCGCCGCTGGAGGATTGCGCATGCGCCGCGCCGCCACAAAGCAGCGCCGCCGCCGCCAGCAACGCCGCAGCCGTGCGCCTATTCGCCAAAAATACCGTCCGTCTCGTCATGCTGTACCTGTGTCGTGCGCAAGGCCCCGCTTGCAGGAGGCCTTGTCGCGGTTTCCACCAGCTTAACAAAGCCGAGGTTTGGTTGGCGGAATTCTTGGCCCGCCGGCGCGCGATCATGACGGGAACCTTACATCTGCCTTTGTTCGCGGCCCAAAAACCGGCTACCAATTGCCACCCGCACACTCTCGCTCTCACAAGGCCTGCATTTCCCATGAAAATCCGCAAAGCCGTTTTTCCGGTCGCCGGCCTCGGCACCCGCGTCCTGCCCGCCACCAAGGCGATGCCGAAGGAAATGCTGACCATCGTCGACAAGCCGCTGATCCAGTATGTGGTCGACGAAGCCAAGGAAGCCGGCATCGAGCATTTCATTTTCGTCACCGGGCGCAACAAGGGCGTGATCGAGGATCATTTCGACCGCATGTACGAACTCGATGCCACGCTCGCTGCGCGCGGCAAGAAGGCCGAGCAGGAGATTTTGGCGCGCGACCAGCCGGAGGCGGGCGCGATAAGTTTTACCCGGCAGCAGGCGCCGCTCGGCCTCGGCCATGCCGTGTGGTGCGCCCGCGACATCGTCGGCGACGAGCCGTTCGCGGTGGTGCTGCCGGACGAACTGGTGCTCCATACGCCGGGCTGCCTCAAGCAGATGATCGAGGCGGCGCAGAAACTCGGCGGCAAATCGAATTTGATCGCGGTCGAAGGCGTGCCCGAACATCTGACGCATCAATATGGCATCTGCGGCGTCGGCAAGCGCCATGGCGGCAACATGTTCGAGGTCGACGGCATGGTCGAAAAGCCGGCCAAGGGCACCGCGCCGTCGAACCTGTCGATCACCGGGCGCTACATCCTGCAGCCCGAGATTTTCAAGATTCTGGAGACCCAGGAGCGCGGCGCCGGCGGCGAGATCCAGCTCACCGACGCGATGATCGGACTTTCAAAATCGCAAAAATTCTACGGCGTCGAATTCGAGGGCGAGCGGCACGATTGCGGCTCCAAGTCGGGCTTCCTCCGCGCCAACATCGCCTACGGCATGGCGCGCGCCGATTTGCGCGACGGCCTGCGCGCCGAGATGAAGCGGTATCTGGAGAAGTAGAAAAAACCTCATGGTGAGGAGGCGCGCTAGCGCCGTCTCGAACCATGGGCCGCGCGTGCCGTGGCCTTCCTTCGAGACGCGGCGAAGACGCCGCTCCTCGGGATGAGGTCATCGGACGCCTCACGCCGCCAGCGTCAGTCTCGGTATGGTCGCGAGGACCGAGCAGTTACGTCCATTGGCCTTGGCGGCGTACAGCGCCTTGTCGGCCATGCCGATCAGGTCGGCCCAGTCGGTGGTGGCGCTCGGCGTCAGGCTGGCGACGCCGACGCTGACGGTGGTGACCTGAGGCGCCTCGGACCACAGTTCGACCTTGAGCCGGATGGTCTCGGCGACGGCGAGCGCTTCCGCCGGCGAAAGTCCGGGCATCAGCACGGCGAATTCCTCGCCGCCATAGCGCGCGGCGCAATCGCCGGCCCGGCGCACCGAATCCGAAATGCAGATCGCGATTCCGACCAGCACCTGGTCGCCGGCCTGGTGGCCCCAGGTGTCGTTGTAGGCCTTGAAATGGTCGGCATCGATCATCATCAGCGCGAGCGGCGTGTGCTGGCGTGTCGCGCGCCGCCATTCGAGATCGATGGTCATGTCGAATTTGCGCCGGTTCTTCAAACCGGTGAGCGCGTCGGTGGTTGCAAGCTCTTCGAGCCGGTCCTCGGCCTTGGCGCGGCGGCCGATTTCGCGTGCCAGAAACAGCGTCACGCCGAGCACGAACGAGATCAGCGCCGTCAGGATCGCGCCGATCCGCGTTGCCTCGGTGCGCCACAGGCTCAGGATACTGGTCCAGGTCTTTCCGACCTGAACCACCAACGGCGAACTGGCGTTACGCCAGACGAACAACCGCATCACGCCATCGACCACGCTCGGTCTTGAATAAGCTCCGGCGGGCTCGGACAGCACGTGGTCGAGGCCGGGCGCCGTACTGATGTTCTTGCCGATCACGTCGAGGTCGAACGGCGTCCGCATGATGATGGTGCCGTCGCGGCGCAGCACGGTGATGATGTCCTCGGGACCGAGATGCAGGCGGCCGAACAAATCGTGGAAATAGCTGAAGCGGATCGAGCCCGCGACCACGCCGAGGAAGCTGCCGTCGGGGCCGGTGATGCGCCGGCTCAGCACGATGGCATAGGCGCCACGGTGCAGCATCGGGCGGCTGATGAACAGGCCGGCGTCGGGCTGGTCGCGGTGGACGGTAAAATATTCCTCGTCGCCGCGGCTTTCCGGCACCGGGTCCAGCGTCGAGGCGTCGACGGTCAGCCGGCCTTCGGCGTCGAATACCTGGATCGCGCCGAAATGCTTGGCGGTCGCGGCATGGTCGAACAGGATCAGATGCAGCAGCGGCTTGCTGAGCTCCTTGATCTCGGGCATCACCATGCTGCTGGCGACCGCGCGCAGCGACAGGTCGTAGACCTCGATGTTGCGGCTGATGTCGGCGTCGATGCTGGAGGCGAGGTTTTCGAGCGTTTGGCGGGCCAGTTCTTCCTCGCCACGGCGCATGTCGAGCATGACGCTGGCGCAGATCGCGGAGAAGCCGATCACGGTGACCACGGACGAAACGATCAGCAGCTTGGCGGATAGCCGCCATCGCTGCCTGGTCTCGTTTCCGTGCCGCTTCAAGATCATCAATCGCTCCTGATTCCGTAGGAATACGCACGGAATCGTTGCGGCGGCCTTAAGTAGCGGCAACGATGTGCTAATAAGTTAACGGCGGGTTGCCGGCCGCGTCGAAACGGCGATGGTTTCGGATCGACCTTCGAGTGAAAGCGCCGTCAGCGCTCAACAGGTAAAATCGGACATTCAAGTGAACGACTACGACGCGTTGCGCGATTATCTGAAGAAGCAGACCAAGCCGGAATTCGTCCTGAGCTTCGAGCAGATCGAGGAAATCATCGATGCCGCCCTGCCGCGCGCGGCGCACCGGGCGTCGTGGTGGGAAACGCTGCGCAGCCCGCAGGAAAAGATGCCGCAGCGTGAAGCCTGCCTCGCCGCCGGCTACATCGCGACCCGGCTGGCCGACGGCAAGAGCGTGCGCTTCAAGAGGATGAAGTAACCGCCCGCGGGCTTGACCCGCGTATCCATCAATCTTCGTAAGAGTCTGTTCGAAGGATGGATTGCCGGGTCAAGCCCGGCAATGACGAACATCCCCTCGGCCGTCATCACCCGCGAAAGCGGGTGATCCGGTATTCCGGAGCGCCAGTGAGTGGAATTGGGAAGCTGCGGCGTACTGGATACGCCGCTTTTCGGGGTATGACGGCTGATGGTGGAGCGTTCGCCGGGACGACGAAAATCAGCTCGCCGCTTCCAGCCGCTCTTCGGTCAACA
>CAVOTZ010000002.1:0-346242 GCA_963699465.1 uncultured Alphaproteobacteria bacterium | reverse complement strand
CCCCCTAGATTAGCCGATCTTCGCGGGCAGCTTTCAAATCGCCAAGAACTGTCAGGGTAATGCATGACCACACTTCTTCTCACTCATCCGGCGTGCCTGGAACATCTGACGCCGCCGGGACACCCCGAGCGCCCCGACCGGCTGCGCGCGGTGGACCAGGTGCTGGCGGAAGACCGTTTCAAGCCGCTGGTGCGCGGCGAAGCGCCGGAAGGCGATCTCGATCTGGTCACGCTCTGCCACAACGAACATTACGTCACCGAGCTCAGGCACATCGCGCCCTCGAGCGGCCTGATCTATCTCGACGGCGACACCTCGATGTCGCCGGGAACCTGGGAAGCGGTGATGCGCGGCGTCGGCGGCGCGGTCGCGGCCACCGATGCCGTGATGGCCGGCACGCACAACAACGCGTTCGTCGCCGTGCGCCCTCCCGGACATCACGCCGAGATCGGCAAGCCGATGGGTTTTTGTTTTTTCGATAACGCCGCGATCGCCGCGCGCCACGCCCAGCGCAAATACGGCATCGCGCGCGCAGCGGTGGTCGATTTCGACGTTCACCACGGCAATGGCACGCAGGATATTTTCTGGGCCGACCCGACCGTGATGTATTGCTCGACGCATCAGATGCCGCTGTTTCCCGGCACCGGCGCCAGCGGCGAACGCGGCGAGCACGACACCATCGTCAACGCGCCGCTCGACCCTGAGGACGGCGGCGCCTAAATTCCGTGCCGCGTTTGAAAATGTGATCCTGCCGCAATTGAGGAAGTTCAGCCCCGAACTGATCATCATCTCCGCCGGATTTGATGCGCATTACCGCGATCCGCTGGCCTCGCTGAATTTGCAGGCGGAGGATTTCGGCTGGGTGACGCGAAAGCTGATGGACCTCGCTGATTCGACCGCCGGCGGCCGGGTCGTCTCGGTGCTCGAGGGCGGGTATGATCTGCAGGGGCTGAAAGAGTCGGTGGCGGCCCACGTCACCGCATTGATGGGCGCGTGAATTACCGCCACAATACGCCCGCATAGATACCTTTGAGTCTGCGCCGTGTTCGAAATTCAAAATCTGGGGCGCATCCGGGAAAGCGATATGGCCGAAAACACCCAATGGACGTCAAAATGGACGTCAAGAAGCTGAGCTTCGAGCGCGCGATCGAGGAACTCGAATCGATCGTCACGCGGCTCGAGGGCGGCAAGGTGCCGCTGGAGGAGTCGGTCGCGATTTACGAGCGCGGCGAAGCCCTGAAGCGGCGCTGCGAGGAACTGCTGCGGCAGGCCGAAGCCCGCGTCGACAAGATCACCACCGACGCCGGCGGCCAGGTGACCGGTACCGAGCCGCTCGACGTTCAATGATGGCCGCCCGCCGCGCCGCATGACAACCTGTTCCGCCGGCAATTCTTCCGCGTCCATTTCCAGTTCTTGAGGCCAACAAGCGCGGCAGACGTATGATTTCTTGATGGTCGACGCTGCGCGCGAAAATGCCTGAAAAGTTCTAGAAACCGCGGCCTCCAGCAGTTCCAATGGCGCGGATCCGGGCAAATGGAACCATCCGACGGCCACGCCGATTAACCTAACGCGGTGTTCGCCGCGCCTTTGGCCGCCGCTCAGGCGTCCGTGAATTGGCTTTAGGCAGCGGTTTGGTGTAAAGATTGCAGGGTTATGGGCTGTTGAAGGCACCTTGCTGTCGTCTTCCGTTGAATGTAAGCACTTCAAATAGCTAGCAAAAATGACTGACGCGAGTGAAACCATTAAGAGTGATACACATCACATTGGCCGATCCGGGCCGCATCTAGGCTTAAAAATCAGGCCTCGGCCTGCTCAGGTGGCTTCCGGCGTCTGGGTTTCCGCTGCGCCATTACCGCGCAACCCATCTCCCGTCGGGCCATTGATCCCGACATGCAGAATTGGAATATCGCCGTGACCGATTACAGTAAAACGCCGCTTCTCGACACCATCCGGACCCCGGACGACCTGCGCAAGCTCAAGGTCGAACAGGTCCGCCAGGTCGCCGATGAACTGCGTCAGGAAACCATCGACGCGGTCTCCGTCACCGGCGGCCATTTCGGCGCCGGCCTCGGCGTCGTCGAACTGACCACGGCGCTGCATTATGTGTTCGACACCCCGCGCGACCGCCTGATCTGGGACGTCGGCCATCAGGCCTATCCGCACAAGATCCTGACCGGCCGCCGCGACCGCATCCGCACGCTGCGCACGGGCGGCGGGCTGTCCGGTTTCACCAAGCGCACCGAAAGCGATTACGATCCGTTCGGCGCGGCGCATTCCTCGACCTCGATCTCCGCCGGCCTCGGCATGGCGGTGGCGCGCGATCTCGCGGGCGGCAAGAACAACGTGATCGCCGTGATCGGCGACGGCGCGATGTCGGCGGGCATGGCCTATGAGGCGATGAACAATGCCGGCGCGATGAACTCGCGGCTGATCGTCATCCTCAACGACAACGACATGTCGATCGCGCCGCCGGTCGGCGCGATGTCGGCCTATCTGTCGAGGCTCTACTCGGGCAAGACCTACCGCACGCTGCGCGAGGCCGCAAAACAGATCAACAAGCGGCTGCCGAAGATTCTCGCCAACCGCGCCAACCGCGTCGAGGAATATTCCCGCGGCTTCATGATGGATGGCGGCACGCTGTTCGAGGAGCTGGGCTTCTATTATGTCGGCCCGATCGACGGCCACAATCTCGATCATCTGCTGCCGGTGCTGAACAACGTCCGCGACATGCAGACCGGCCCGATCCTGGTTCATGTCGTGACCCAGAAGGGCAAGGGCTACGGCCCGGCGGAAGCCTCCGCCGACAAATATCACGCCGTGGTCAAATTCGACGTCGCCACCGGCGCGCAGGCCAAGGCCAAGCCGAACGCCCCGTCCTACCAGAACGTGTTCGGCCAGAGCCTGGTCAAGGAAGCCGAGAAGGACGACAAGATCGTCGGCATCACCGCGGCGATGCCGTCGGGAACCGGCATCGACATCTTCGCCAAGGCCTTCCCTGACCGCACCTTCGACGTCGGCATCGCCGAACAGCATGCGGTGACGTTCGCCGCCGGCCTTGCCACCGAGGGCTACAAGCCGTTCTGCGCGATCTATTCGACCTTCCTGCAGCGCGGCTACGACCAGATCGTCCATGACGTGGCGATCCAGAGCCTGCCGGTGCGTTTTGCCATCGACCGCGCCGGCCTGGTCGGCGCCGACGGCGCCACCCATGCCGGCTCGTTCGACATCGCCTATCTCGGCTGCCTGCCGAATTTCGTGATCATGGCGGCTTCCGACGAGGCCGAACTGGTGCACATGGTGGCGACCCAGGTCGCGATCAACGACCGCCCGAGCGCGGTGCGCTATCCGCGCGGCGAAGGCCGCGGCGTCGAGATGCCGGAAGTCGGCATCCCGCTCGAGATCGGCAAGGGCCGCATCGTCCGCGAGGGCAGCAAGATCGCGCTGCTGTCGTTCGGCACCAGGCTCGCCGAATGCGAAAAGGCGGCCGATGAACTGGCCGCGCACGGACTGTCCACCACGATCGCGGACGCGCGCTTCATGAAGCCGCTCGACGTCGACATGGTGCTCAAGCTGGCGCGCGAGCACGAGGTGCTGATTACGATCGAGGAAGGCTCGATCGGCGGCTTCGGCTCCCATGTGATGCAGATGCTGGCCGAGCACGGCATGCTCGACGGCGGCCTGCGGATGCGCGCGATGGTGCTGCCGGACGAATTCCTCGATCACGACAGCCCGAACGCGATGTACGCCCGTGCCAAACTCGACGCCAAGAGCATCGTCGCCAAGGTGTTCGAAGCGCTCGGCAAGGACGTCAAGACCGAGACCGTGAAGCTGGCCTGACCGGTTGACGGGGCGGCACGTCGCCGCCGCCCCTGCCGGGCGTTCCGGCGGTTCGGCATTCGGTCGCGAATTTGCCCGTCGCGAATTTGCGCCTTGAATGTCCGCCCCATGAAAACTCCCCGCAAGCGCGCGGATCTGCTGCTGGTCGAACGCGGCCTGTTCGAAAGCCGGGCGCGCGCCCAGGCCGCGATCGAGGCGGGTCTTGTCACCGCCAACGACAAACTGGTTGCGAAGGCCTCGGAAAACATTGCGACCGATGCGGTGTTGCAGGCGCAGCCGGCGCATCCGTTTGTTTCGCGCGGTGGCGTCAAACTGTCCGGCGCGCTGGAAAAATATCCGCTGGAAATCGAGGACAATGTCTGCCTCGACGTCGGCGCCTCGACCGGCGGTTTTACCGAAGTGCTGCTCGCCAATGGCGCCGCCATGGTGTTTTCGATCGACGTCGGGACAAATCAGTTGCACCCTTCGCTGCATGGTCACCCCAAAATCGTCTCGATGGAGCAAACCGATATCCGCAGCTTCGAGGGCAAGCGGCTGCCGCAACGGCCCGATGTCGTGGTGATCGATGTCAGCTTCATTTCGCTGAAAGCCGTGCTGCCGGTGGCGCTGTCGCTGGCGGCGGCGCCGACCCAGCTGCTGGCATTGATCAAGCCGCAATTCGAGGCGGAGCGGAAGCATTCCAAGCGCGGCATCATCCGCGACGCGGCGGTCCAGCGCGACGTCTGCGACGACATCGCGGCCTTTGCCGCTTCGCTCGGCTGCCGCGACATCGAGCTGTTTCCCTCCCCGATCGCGGGCGGCGACGGCAATCTCGAATTCTTCATCGGCGCCCGCCGTGGCTGAAATTTTGCGCATCGACCATGTCGGCCAACGCGGCGACGGCGTCAGTTTTGCGGACGGCCAAAACCTGTTCGTGCCCTATACGCTGCCAGGCGAAACCGTCGAAGCCGGGCCGGTCGCCGGCCACCCCGACCGCCGCCATCTGATCAGGGTCGAACAGCCGAGCCCACAACGCATCGCACCGTTCTGCCGCTATTTCGGCGCCTGCGGCGGTTGCGCCATCCAGCATTGGCAAGCCGAGGCCTATCGTGTGTGGAAGCGCGCCATCGTGGTCGAGACGCTGGATCATGCCGGCATCGCCTGCGAGGTCGCCCCTCTGGTCGATGCCCACGGCGCCGGCCGGCGGCGGATCACCGTCCACGCCCGGCGCGGCGACGACGGCGTGTTGCGGACCGGTTTTGCCGAAGCCGCCAGCCACGCGATTGTCGCGATCGAGGATTGTCCGATCCTCGATCCCGGCCTGCGCGGCGCGCTCGATGCGGCGCGCGCGCTGGCCGAAGCCCTGAAACCCGCCGGCAAGCCGCTGGATATCCAGATCACCGCGGCCAGCAACGGCCTCGACGTCGACGTGCGCGGCTCCGGACCGCTGACCCCGGCGCTGATCGCGACGCTTTCCGCGCTCGCCCAGCAGCACGGCCTGGCGCGGTTGACCCGCCACGGCGAACTGGTGCTGATGCGCACCCCTCCGACCATCGAGATCGGATCCGTGCGCGTCGCGTTGCCACCCGGCTCGTTCCTGCAGGCGACGGTCGCGGGCGAGGAAACACTGGCGGCGCTGGTGGCCGGGCATTGCAAAAAGGCAAAGCATATCGCCGATCTCTTCTGCGGCGTCGGCCCGTTCGCGCTGCGGCTCGCCGAGAAGGCAAGAATCGCCGCGTTCGACAGCGATGCCGGCGCCGTGACCGCGCTGGCGAAGGCCGTGACGTCCGCCTCCGGATTGAAGCCGATCAAGGCCGAGACCCGCGATCTGTTCCGACGTCCGCTGATGCCGCAGGAACTGCGCGACTACGACACCGTCGTGTTCGATCCGCCGCGGCAGGGCGCGCAGGCGCAGGTCAAGCAACTCGCCGCCGGCAAGATCGCAACTGTGATCGCGGTGTCCTGCAACGTCGCGACCTTTGCCCGCGACGCGCGGGTGTTGATCGAGGGCGGATTTCATATCGAAGGCGTCACCCCGGTCGATCAATTCCGCCACACCCCGCACGTCGAACTGGTGGCGCGGTTTTCGCGGTAGGTTGCGGGCACTTCGTCGTCCCCGCGAACGCGGGGACCCATACGCCGTGTCATCTCGTTTTTTAGCGATGGGGTTGATGTCTTCTCTTACAATCAGCGCCAGGGGTTATGGGTCCCCGCGTTCGCGCTAAGGCATGCACACATCTGGTATGTCGGGGATTCCCGAATTGGTATTTTGTGTGATTCATATAGCGGCACTTCGGCTTTGGCAGAGGTGTCGCATGTTGGTGCAAATTGACTGGTCATTGGGTCGGTTCGGGGATCGTCGTCTCGATAAAGGGGGGCGGCGCTCGTCGAATGCATGGTCGCGGGCAAGGATGTTTGCCTGCGGCGGCTGGCAAAAGGCGTCCGCGCCCGGGAAGTGCGGTTCAACCGGTTTCTCGGCAATGCCAGGGTGACGGTCGCTCGCGTGATCGAAAGCTGGAGCGAGGGCACGGCGGTGGCGGCAGAAGGCCGCCATGTACTGGCGATCCAGGACACCAGCGAAATTAATTTTGCCACCACCGCCAAACGCCGACGGGGCCTCGGCGAGATCGGCCGCGGCAATGGCCGGGGGGTGTTGCTGCACCCGATGCTGGCGGTGGATGCCGAAAGCGGCAGCTGTCTTGGTTTGTTGAGCGGTCGGGTGTGGACCCGCAAGGGCCGCCGCACCGTCTCGCACGACCTGCGCGATCTCTCGGACAAGGAATCTCAGCGCTGGATCGCGACCGCCTTGGCGGCCAAGCCACTGCTGGCCAAAGCCGCCATGGTGACCATGCTGGGCGACCGCGAGAGCGACATCTTCGCTCTCTATGCCAGCGCCGCGGCAGAGCCGTTCCATGTCATTGCTCGCAGCATGCACGACCGCAAGCTGGCCGATGCTTCCGGCCTGTATGCGGCCAGCGAGGCCATGGCCATCATCGAACAGCGAGCTATCGTGCTGCCTGCGCGGGCACCGCGGGCTGAGCGAGCCGCGCTTCTTGGTCTGCGCTTCGGTGCCGTGAAGCTGGCCAGGCCGCAATCCAAGTTCCTGCGCCATTTGCCGAAAAGCCTGTCGCTTAACCTGGTCGATGTGCGTGAGATCGAACCTCAGGCCGGTATCGAGCCACTGCACTGGCGGCTGCTCACGACGCATCCGGTGACGACGGCAGAAGAGGCCTGGCGCATCGTCGAATGGTACAAGCGACGCTGGCTGATCGAGCAGTTCTTCCGCATCCTCAAGACGCAAGGCTTCAAGCTCGAAGACAGCCAGCTTGAGACTGCCGAGCGGCTTCTCAAGCTGGTCGTGATCGCGGCCAAGGCGGCGGTCATCACCCTCCAACTCGTGCAGGCACGCGATGGCCGTGATCACCAGCCCGTCCGGATTGCCTTCGATGCCACGGAAGTCGTGACGCTCGCCGCCTTCAATCGCAATCTCGAAGCCCAAAGCAAACGGCTCAGAAACCCACATCCGCCCGACAGCCTTGCATGGGCCGCCTGGATCATCGGCCGGCTCGGCGGCTGGGACGGTTACCCATCGTCCAAGCCGCCAGGCCCCATAACCATGAAGCACGGCCTCGAATACTTCCACGCCGCCGCCGCTGGATGGAGCCTCAGAGATGTGTGCATGCCGTAGCGCGTTCGCGGGGACGACGAGATGTGAGTCCGCATTCTCGCGACGGCAGACGCCCGAGGTTTGCAAAAAAAACTCCGCCCCAAAAAGAAGAGGGCGCACGCGACCCTCAAGAGAGGGCGCGGGGAAGACCGGGTGCGCGCTGCACCCGCGGTCTCATGTGCACTGTGCATCAAAAGAAAACGCACATGAGCATACAGGTTCAGCGGAAACACTCCGGCCTTCCCTGCGCAATGGCTTTACGACATATATCGTGCTCTCCCTGGTAAATCGGAGCCTCTTGCCACCATCGCCCCCGAGAGGCGTTAGCCTCTCAAGGACTTGACGCCAGCAATCCGGGCGTCAGGACCACACGCTTTCGCCGTACGCTTCAGCATCGCTCGCCCGCGCGCATAAAACGCGCGACGACGCTGCCGCGTCCACCGCAACCTGTCCCGACGTCAGTGACGACGGCCGACGTCCCCTCTTGCGGGACAGGATGGACGCAATACGCCGGTGATTTGGGTCAGATAAAAACAAAAATATTTTGCTAAACCGGGCTGGACAACGAGGCCAAATCACCGACGCCTTGAAAGATTTTTCTTAGACCAAAAATCAAGCCTTGGTAGCCCGTAGACGTATCGATGCCAGCCGGTGCCCGCGGCTACTTTCCAGGCACCGACGCGAACAGATAAACCAGGCCTTCCGTCAGGGTCGGATGCGTAACGATGAGATCGCGCAAAGCCGTGTAAGGCAGGCCGGCGCTCATTGCCAACTGGACCGGCGCCAATAGTTCGCCCGCGCTGACGCCAAGCGCGGTGAAACCGAGAATTCGATCGTCGTCGCCGATCAGCGCCTTCAGAAAACCCTCGGTCTCACCGAGCGTCAGCGTCCTGAGCACGGCCGCCATCGGAAGTTTTGCCAGTCGATAATGGACGCCCTGCCGCCTGGCGTCGGCCTCGCGCAGACCAACATGTGCAAGCTCGGGATCGGTGAACAGCGCATAGGGCACCTGGCGGCCGGTGGTCGTGTGCTTTTCGCCGCGAAGCGTCCGCTGCACGATACGGTAATCGTCGAACGCGATATGCGTGAAATGAGGGCTGCCGGCGCAATCGCCGACCGCATAGACGTTGTCCGCGGTCGTCTTGAGCACTTCGTTCACCTTGATATGCCCGCTCGCGGTCAGTTCGATGCCGGCCGTTCCCAGTCCGATCCCATCCGTGTTGGGGGCCCGGCCGGCGGCGGCGAGGATATGGGTGGCTTTGATCGTCTCCTTGCCGGTGGCTGCGTCGATCTGCACCACGACCGCATCTCCGGAGCGTCCCGCCACGGAATCGACCGTGGCGCCGAGGACGAACCGAACGCCCTCGGCTTCGAGCAGTTTGCGCAGTTCAGCGGCCACATCCTCATCCTCACGCGGCAGCAGCCGTTCGCCCCGGTCGACCACCGTCACCGACGAGCCGAAGCGCGTCATCGCCTGCGCGAATTCCAGCCCCGAATAGCCGCCGCCGAGGATGATCAGATGGCGGGGCAAGGTGTCGAGTTCGAGCTCTTCGACATGCGTCATCGGCTGCGCCTCGTGCAGGCCGGCCACGTCGGGAATGATCGCGCGCGATCCCGTGCTGACGATCACCGTGTCGGCAGTAAGTGATCGGACACCGCCCTGCTCCAGCTCGACGGATAGGGTGCGGGGACCGCTGAACACGCCACGACCGCGGATGAACTCGACATGGTTCGCGGCAAAGCGCTGGCTGTGAAACTCAATCGAGCCATTCACCATGGCGCGCTTGCGATCGCGGACCACGGTCATGTCGATGCCGGGCGCGGGAGTGTTAAGCCCAAACTGCTTCAGTCGCCGCGCGTACCAGGCCACTTTGGCGGAATGCACCACGTTCTTGCTCGGCAGACAGGCGATATTGGGGCAAGACCCGCCGACGTAGCGCCGCTCGACCAGCGCAACGCGTTTGCCCTCGGCGCCGAGCGACCAACTGAGGTATTTGCCGGCCTCGCCGCTGCCCAGCACCAGGGCATCAAACTTCTCGACCGGGGTTGCTGAACTCGTCATTTTTTCGTTCCTTTCCGGTCGCACCCAAATTTGCAGGATGGGTTGCGCGGAACCTGTCATCGGGCGCGCAATCGCGCGACCCGTTGGCTCTACCCATTTTGCGGTCCGACGGCTTGTAGAAAAGATTCAACTTCTGTTCACCATGCCGATCGAACGCGGCGGCCTTCACGCCGACGTGCGGAGCCATTTCGGGCCCCGACAGTTTCCTGTACGGCATCAAGCATTTCGAGCGGCACATGAGTGGAACTGACCGACTAAGGCAAGACCCCGTCGAATTCGAGCGCGGGATCGACGTCCGTCTGATGGCGATGGACGGCACCTGGCATCGTCACTGCACGATGCGCGAGGTTGCCGATGGCGGCGCCAGGCTGATTGTCCAGGATTCGATCGAGGGGCTCAAGCTGGACGAATTCTTCCTTTTGTTGTCGTCGACCGGATGCGCCTATCGTCGGTGCGAACTGGCCTGGGTTAACGGTCACGAAATCGGCGCCAATTTTGTCAGGCGCCCGACGAAAAGCGCGCGGTCGACCGCGCCACTGTCGACGCATCCGTAGCGCTGACGGGCTCACCGACCCGTCTGCACCGCGAGCTCTATTCGATCACCTCGTCGGCGCGGGTGAGAACGGTCTCGGAGATGTTCAACCCGATGGCCTTGGCTGCCTTGAGATTGATGATGAGTTCGAACTTTACCGGCTGTTGCACGGGCAGGTCAGCCGGCTTTGCTCCGCGCAGGATTTTATCGGTGAATTCCGCAGCACGCGCGAACAGGTCGGTAAAGCTCGGCCCGTACGAAATCAGGCCGCCAGCGACGACGAACTCCCTGAAACCAAAGATAGTGGGGATCTTTGCGGTGGTGGCCGCTTTGATGATCGTGTCCTTGTTGGCATTCGTCAGGGGTTCACTATAGACATAAAGAGCATCTGTCTGACCCGCGAGTGTCGCCATTGCGGCTTCAATATCCGCGGCGGTTTCGACCTCGATTATGTTGGCATCGATGTTCAATTTGGCCGACGCCATCCGGATCGCGGCCGCTTCTTCAGCGCCTACGATAGGCGTGTTTATCAGTGCGGCGAGACGGTGAACATCGGGGATGATGTCCCTTAACAATTCAAGGCGCTTGCTGCTGAGTTCACCGGGCTGGATGGTAAGTCCCGTCACATTGCCACCCGGCCGCGCCAAACTTTTGACGATCCCCGCGGCGACGGCATCGCCGAAGGCGGCGGATACAATCGGAATGGTCGACGTTGCCTGCCTTGCGGCCACAACACCGAACGCCGACGTAACGATGACGTCCACCTTTCGCTGAACGAACTCGGTGACAAATTTCGCGGTTTGAGCAACATCTCCCGCTGCCCAGCGATATTCGATCGTGATATTGCGTCCGTCCGTCCAGCCGAGCTCGGACAGCCGTTGCGCGAATGCCGCCACCCATGCGCCGTGCGAGGCCGGCGTCCCCGCCACGAGGAAACCGACGACCGGCGGCTTCGCCGGTTGTTGGCCATAGGCCGCCGCCGAGGCATCGACGGCAACGCCGCCGATCAACAGCATGAACTCCCGTCGTCTCATTTTGACTCGGCATCCAGTTCATTTTATTCATCAAACCACTTCACCCATCAAACCACACGGAATTCCATTCAGCCAGCATGGTTATCGGCAAAGTCGGCCATTCCAGGCCGGATTCCCGGTGTTGGCGATGGCGGTTTTCTGGATGAGCGAAAGACGTGGCGGTGGCTTCAAAATGCAATTTGCATGCGGTCACCGCCCCGCTAAACCGCGCCCAGCTTCGACGGCAACTTCGAGAATTGCCTTTAGTGTTGAAACCAGCCGGTCAGGCGCCCCACCAATTTGTCCGGGCCGGCGCTCGACAGGAACGGGTCGGCGTAACATTTGGCGCCGGCGGCTTTCGCGATCCGCGATACCGTTTCGGTCATGACCGGCGCGCCCGATGTGTAGACCACGTCGTTTTGCGACAGGCTGGGGATGTAATCGGTCGACCGTCCGATCCGGATGGCGGAGGAGATATCCTGCGGCTCCGACACGGTTGGAATGATGGTGACGTTGGGAAACAGCGCCAGCCGGCATAGCGCCGCGTGCATGTAAAGCGATTGAAGTTTTCGCGCCGACACCACGAAAATCAACTCGCGCTGCGGCCTCTCCCGGATCGCCGCGACCGCGATCGACCACATCGGCGCAAAGCCGGTGCCGCTGGCGACAAGCACCAGGCTGCCGGAAAGATTGGTTCTCAGATAGGCGTCGCCAAACGGCCCGGTCAGATTGACCCGATGACCGACCCGGATATTCCGGCCCAGGGCCGAAGATACCTGTCCCTCGGAATGGATTCGAATGTGAAAATGAAGCAAACGCTGATCGGCGTCGCCTTCCAGCGGATAGGTCGGGCTGTAACTCCGCGCCGGGAAGCCGCGAAACTGCATCTTGCAGTACTGGCCAGGCAGATAGCGAAGCGGCCTCGGCAGTTCCACGTCGACGCCGACGACGTCGGGCGCCAGACGAACCAGATTTGCCACCCGCGCCGACATCGAGACCTGATCGGGCACCGCCTCGATGGCGAGCTTGAGGTCGGAGACGATGCGTGCCTGGCAGGCATAGATCATGTCGCTGCCGGGCTCGGTGCCGCCGAAAACCTTGCCTTCGACGAGGCGCACCCGACAGGTTCCGCAAATGCCGGCGCGGCAGTCATGCGGAAGCCCGATGCCGTTCAGAATCGCGCTATCGAGCAGCAGGTCGCCGCAATTGGCGTGAAATGTTTCGCGGTTGAGAGTTACTTTACGAGATCCTTCGCATCACTCCACCTCGACGCGGATCGGCCGCACATGCCTGGTATGCCTGATCTGGCTGTGGTCGAACGCCGCGACCCGCATGAAGACGCCGCTTCGGAGCGCAACGTCGTATGGACTGCCGGTATCGAGGCGGCGCGCGACCTCGAGCGCCCAATGTCCTGACGCCCAGCGGGCGGCGCAGCGGACATCGGCGCGATCGCCGGAGAAATCGCCGGCGACGATCACGCCGGGAACGACCGCGCCTGTCGGTATGCTGCCGTCGAGATCGGGCGTGTACGGCAGCGATTCCGCGTCGGTCATGAACCAGCGCGCGCCATCGCTCTCGCCGATGTCGGGGTCGAGCGAAATTTGTCCCATCGCGATGCCGGTCGCCGCGAGATTCCGCGGCAGCCGCCGCGGGATCACGATCTGGTTGCCGTCATTGCCGATCGCGGCATCCGGCGACATGTCGAAATTTTCGGAATAGTTGGCGGAGCCCGGGTCGGGCGCAAAGCCGCCGCGGTAGGGAACGACATTGCGCGCCTGCATCGGCGTCGGATCGAGCGGCGGGCCGAAATGTTCGTCCTCCATCCATCCGGTCGGGCCGCCGCTGGTTGCCTTCCACTGCCAGACGTCGGCATAAAGTCCCGGCGCCGATGTGTAATGCAGGCCGCGGCCGGTCATTGTGGCGGGCGCGTCCGGCAGAGGCCGCGGGCTCGCATGAAACGTGCGGTCGCCGGCCAGGTCGACATCCATGGTCGTCAGCAGGACCGAGAATTTGTCCTCGTTGAAGTCGTGCTCGTCGCCGCGTTCATAACCGTTGTGCAGCACGTGCCAGCCGTCCGATTGCTTGATCAGCGGCAACTGCTTCAACGAGCGCGTCGGATCCTGCCATGTAAAAAGAAAAAAAGCCCATGTGCCGTCGTGCACCGCGCGGATATCGATACGGGTTTCTCCCTTGCCGTCGAAATTGCCGCCGGCGTTGGTCATGACGGACAGCGGCTGGATGCCTCGCCATACCGGATCGGAGGTATCTCCGTCGAGAACAGGCGCTTCGGCGCTGCTGATGCGATGAATTTGCAGGGTATCGCCAACCAGCCAATCCGCCGCGACAATCGCGGAAGCGCCGGTGATGGCCAGCGCCGCGGCGACCGCCAGCGGATTGGATTGCAGCGTCGGGTTTCGCCGCCTCGCGCTGCGTCGCGGCCCCGACCCAAATCGAGGTGGAACGGCTGTGCCGCGTTGCTCGCGTCGCTCGGGCGGGACCTGGTGCGGAGGCTGCAACGGTTGCAAGGGCGCCGCCGAAGCACCTTGAGATCCGATCGGTGGTTTCTGGGGTGTTTGCCGGGGTGCTTGTTGGGATGTTTGTTGGGGTGTTTGCTGGGATTGCTCGACCAGCATGGTCAGGAGTTCCACGGCATCCAGCCGCGGCGGCGGCGGCGGCAGCCGCTCCGGCCGGAAAATCCGCAGCAATTGCGCCGCGCCGGCGATCCGGTAGTGGACGATGACGTGAACCCCGGCGAAGGCCGTCACGGCCCAGCTCGCCCACCAATGCGCCGTCGCCATGCCGTAACCGGCAAACCACCCGAAATACAATAAGCCACCGCTGACGATCAGCGTCGCCATCGCGACGAAGAAGCCCCAGGTCAGCAGCACGCTGAGCGACCCCAGCCTTTCCGGGCGGCGGCCGAACAGCCCGAGCAGCCGAACCTTGTCGAGCCGGACGCGGCGGCCCAGACCGGACCTGATGATATAAACCGTATACGCCAGCGCGATCGCGACCAGCAGCACGGCCGAGAGCATGTGGGCGTCCCAGACGTGGGCGCGCGGCAATGCGGCGTCGAAAAAATTGATCCAGCCGCGGTCCGGCGCTTCCGTCGCGATCCGCAGCCCGCTCAGAAAGGCAACCGCGGTCGCGGCGACCAGCGTCCAGTGCAGGATGATGGTCCCGTAATCGGTTTTGCGGCGTCTCATGTGCGCACCGCCGTTTCGGCCTGGCCGCCGGCGCCGCCATGGCTGATGCGCAGCGGACTTGCGCACACGGCACGCACAAAACTCGGTCGCGCGCGGCCAACATATGCTCTGCGCGGTGTCATCACCCGCAGCAATCGTTTACTCGTACTCTTACACAAACTACCTGTCCCCACCTATCGACGCGCCTGATCCGGCGAGCGTCACGTCGCACTCCCTTATGCTCGCCTGAAATGCCCGTTACCGCTTGTCGATCGTTCGAATAGCCATCGCGGTTCGGGAAGCGTGCGGTTTGTCTTCTCCCCTGTTTCTCAAGAAGCCAAAGAACGAACGTTGCGCAGGTAAAGAATTATTTAGCTTCATGGCTGCTTTCGGCCGACACCGCGACCAATGCGCGCGCAAGCAAGGCGATCCGCCGACGTTTCTATGACGACGGCGTTGCCGTTTGCCCTCGCGCCGGTTTGCAAGTGTCGGGCGCAGCGACTGAATCGCCGCTGCGCGTTCGCTTCCATGCCGTTGCACAACTTTTCCGCGAGGCGGTTTGAGCGAGCAAACCGCCTCTGCCTGCGAATTTCGTTTTGCGGATTTCATTCCACCCCGGATGAAAAAAATTTCACACGGCCGGATTCTCGCCGGAAAATTGTCGGCATCGGCGGCTAGTTGATTTCCGACCAGCGCGATATCGGCTCATCGGGGAGCACACGAGATGAGTGTCGTTCAGGATCGCCTGGGTCCATCTGTCATGGCCGAACGGGCCAGCCCTTCGGCAACGGCGGCCGATGATCCGGTGTCGAGGGGCTTGCGCGGCAGCGCGCGGCGGATGGCCGGCATCGCCGTGTTCAGCGGCGTGATCAATCTGCTGATGCTGTCCGGCTCGCTCTACATGCTGCAGGTTTACGACCGGGTGATTCCGAGCCGCAGCATCGCGACCCTGTTGGGCCTTTCGTTGATGGTGTTGCTGGCCTATCTGATGCAGGGCTATTTCGACGCCTTGCGGGCGCGCATGCTGTGCCGCGTCGCGACGCTGTTCGACGCCGGCCTGCAGGATTCCATTCACACCGCGCTTGCGACGCTGCCGCTGCGCGGCGTCAAGCCGATGCTGATGCAACAGCCGTTGCGCGATCTCGACCAGATCCGCGCCTTCATGTCGGGGATGGGGCCGACGGCATTTCTGGACATGCCGTGGATTCCCGATATTTCTCATCGCGCTGTTTCTGTTTCATCCGCTGATCGGCCTGGTCGCGCTGCTCGGCACGGTTTCAATTGTGGCGATGACGCTTTTGACCGAACGGCTGTCGCGCGGCGCCGCCCGAACCGCGATGGACACCAGCGCACAGCGGCAGGTGCTGGCGGACGCGACGCAACGCAACGCCGAGGTGGTTCGCGCGCTCGGCATGACCGCGCGGTTCGGCGTGCGCTGGTCGGAAGTCAATGAACGCTATCTGCGCGAAAATATCCGCGCCGCCGATATGCATGCCAATCTCGGCGCCGGCGCCAAGGTGCTGCGTTACGTGCTGCAGTCGGGGATGCTGGGCATCGGCGCCTATCTGGTGGTCGCCGACCGTGCGTCGGGCGGCGTCATGGTCGCCTCCTCGATCATGATGGGCCGCGCGCTGGCGCCGGTCGAGGTCGCGCTCGGCAGCTGGAAGCAGCTGGTCGCCGCGCGCCAGGGCATCGCGCGGCTGCGCGACATCTGCAAGGCGACGGCCCAACCTGCCGCGCCGCCGGTGGCGCTGCCGCGACCCTGCCGCGAATTGTCGGTGCAGGCGCTGACGGTGATCGCGCCCGGCACCGACAGGCCGATCGTGTCGGATATTTCCTTTTCACTCGAGGCCGGTACCGGACTGGCGCTGCTCGGCGCCAGCGCGTCGGGCAAGACCTCGCTTTCGAAGGCACTGGTGGGCGTATGGCCGGCCGCGCGCGGTGTGGTCCGGCTCGACGGCGCCGCCATCGAGCAGTGGCACAATGAGGATCTCGGACGTCATATCGGCTATCTGCCGCAGGATGTGGCGCTGTTCGACGGCACGGTGGCGGAAAATATCTGCCGCTTCGACGTGGGCGCGGCGTCCGAAGCGATCCTGAAGGCGGCGCAGATCGCGGGCGTGCACGAGCTCATTCTGGGTCTGCCGGAAGGCTATGCGACCCGTATCGGGCAAGGCGGCACGTCGCTGTCGGCCGGCCAGCGTCAGCGCATCGGTCTCGCGCGCGCGCTGTTCGGCGACCCCTTCCTGGTGGTGCTCGACGAGCCCAACGCCAATCTGGATGCCGACGGCGAGAACGCATTGTCGCGCGCCATCAAGATCCTCCGCCGCAACAAAAGTATCGTCATCGTCATCTCGCATCGCCCGAGCGCGCTGGCCGCCCTCAACATGGCCATGGTGCTCTACAAGGGCAACGCCATCGCGTTCGGTAGCTGCGCGGAAATCTTTTCTCGCGTTGGCGGTCCCGCGGCGCCGCCGGCGGCGCAGCCGCTCCCGGATGCGAAGACGGCGCGCCGTGCCGCGGCCATGGAGGGCGCTCAACCATGATTTAAGAACAAGAGATGCCGTATTTCGATGAATCCGTGCGCGGGATCGATGACCCCGTGCACGAAGGGCCGGGACCGCAGGGCGCCGCGCTGATTCTCGAGCTGCAAAAGCTCCGGCACGCGTTCGAGACCGAAGGGTTCAGCGACCGGCCCGCCCGCGCCTCGCCTGGCGACGGCACGCAGCGAAAGCGGCAGCAGGGAAACCGCCCGCCGAAGCAGCGCCGGCGAAAGGGCCGCGTCGAGCAGGCGATCGACATCTGTCTTCAGCCCTTCCGGTTGAAGGCGCCCGCGCCTCCCGAGCGCAAAGCGCAGGCCCGAGTTGAACCCCGGGCCGAAGCCCACGCCCAGCCACCGCGCCGGCGAAGTCCGCCAATTGCCCCGCCCAAGCCCGCACCGGCCCGTTTGGCAACGCCACGGCCCGACGGATTGCACCAGTCGATGCGTCTCGATCGAGTTGATGTGGCCGTGCCCGGCGCGGCGAAAACGGAAACGGCGCTTCTTCGCGCCATCGAACGCTGCCGCACCGAGTTGACGGCCGGGGCCCACTTCATTCTGCACGGCGGCGATGCTGCCTCCGCGATCGACGCCGGCGAGCACAGCCTGATCGTGCGGGCCGGCTGGGCGTTCGAACACGAACTGCGCACCGGGCTTCGCATCCTGATCCTTGCCGTGCTGTTGGCCGGTGGCTGGCTCGTCTTCATGCCGCTGGCGGGCGCCGTCGTGGTGCCGGGCAATCTGGTGGTTCAATCCAACGTCAAGCAGATCCAGCACCCGACCGGCGGCGTGGTCGCCGAAATCAAGGCCCACAATGGGATGCGGGTCGCGGCCGGCGACCTGCTGGTTCGGCTCGATGCCGTCCAGGCGCAGGCCAGCCTGGAGGTGGTGACCAAGCAACTCGACGAGATACGGGCACGGATGGCGCGGCTGGAGGCGGAGCGCGACGGCCTTGCTCAAATCGAATTTTCCGCCGAACGGTCGAAATGGTCGGACAACAACGACATCGAGAGGCTGCTGGCGTCGGAACAGTCGCTGTTCAAGGCGCGCGCCAGTGCGCGCCAAAGCCAGAAGGATTTGCTGCAAAGTCAGGCCGCCCAGCTCGGCCAGCAGATTACCGGATTTGAGTTGCAGATGGATTCCAAGGCGCGGCAACTGGAATTGATCCGCGGCGAGCTCGCGGGTGTCCAGGACCTCTACGACAAGCGACTGGTGCCGCTGACCCGACTGACGACGCTGCAGCGCGAAGCGGCGCAACTCGACGGCGAACGCGGTCAATTGACCTCCGGGATCGCGGAGACCCGGTCGAAGATCGACGCGTCCCAGCTTCAGATCGTCCGGATCGATCAGGACTTTCGCGCCGACGTGGTCAAGGAACTTGGCGAGGCGCAGGCCAAGGAAGCCGAACTGGCCGAACGCGGCATCGCGGCGCACGACCTGCTCGATCGGATCGAAATCCGCGCGCCGACCTCCGGGGTGGTGAACCAGCTTTCGGCGCACACGATCGGCGGCGTGATCCGGGCCGGCGAAACCATCATGGAAATCGTCCCGGATACCGATGATCTGCAGATCGAGGCGCGGGTCGAGCCCAAGGACATCGACCATGTGCGAACCGGCCAGTCGGCGTTCGTCCGCTTCACCGCCTTCAATCAGCGCACCACACCGCAGCTTCGGGGCACGGTTTCCTATGTCTCCGCCGATACCGGCCATGATCAGCAGACCAACGCGTCGTATTTCACGGTCAGGATCGTGTTGCCCGAGGACGAGCGCCGGCGCCTGAACGGCCAGCAACTGGTGGCGGGGATGCCCGCCGAGGTCTTCATGCAGACCGGCAGCAGGACCATGATGGCTTATCTGCTCGAGCCGATCACCGACCAGATGCGGCGCGCGTTTGTCGAACC
Source organism: uncultured Alphaproteobacteria bacterium (assembly GCA_963699465.1). Lineage (GTDB taxonomy): Bacteria > Pseudomonadota > Alphaproteobacteria > Rhizobiales > Xanthobacteraceae > Bradyrhizobium. Next base: position 327,530 of record CAVOTZ010000002.1, on the reverse strand, counting down.
ATGAACCATCCGCGGCAAGCCGGGAGTTGCCGCATTGTTATGATCAACGAGACAAACTGCGGACAAACTTGCGACACCCTCGGCATCGATATTTTCGACGCGCGGTACTTTCTCAGGTGGAGGAAAGTAGATGACTACATTGCCAACGACCGTCCGAGACGATGCACTCGCGCTATCAACCGACCTCTCGCAGGCTGGCGTCGTGTTCGACGATTCGACGCGCCTGCTTGACGGGGGACTGTGGAGCACCCCTGCCGACAGCAATAACCAGGTCGCCTATCTCGGCATGTACACGACCGACATCACCGCCGTGCTGGACGACATCAATGCCGATCTTGCCAATCCGAATGGCGTCACCGTCAGCGGCAACGCCTACGCGCTGACCGCCGCCGACACCGCCGTGTTCCAGCAGGTCCAGGGCCAGTTGCAGACGCTGTTGACGGAGGCCCCGCTTTCGGTCGGCAACAGCCACGCCGCGACCACGGCGCAGGAATTGATCCACACCACGCAAACGTCCATTCTGGCCGAGATCAATGGCGACACCGCGCTTGCCACGGCGCTGGCCGCCAATCCATTTCCCGCCAATACCGGGGCGAACAATGTAGGCTTCGATGCGCTTCCGACCGGAGCGGATGATGCCGCAGCACTTGCGGCGGCGACCGCTCCCGGCGCGACGCTGGCCCAGATCGGCTCGGTGTTCAATGCCGCGGCCGATCTCGCCGTCGGCGGCCTCAACCATACCAACCTCGGCGAGTTCAATGCCGACATGGCCGCGATTGCGACCGGCCTTACCAATCTGATCAACAGCCCGACCGCGCTCGCCGCGATCGAAATCCGCCGCCGGAGAAACCGGTTCGGCCGCCGCCCTCACCAGCATTCACCTCGAAACGGTCCTCAACCAGATCCAGTTGCAGGTCAGCAAGTTCGACGCCGAATATGCCAGCAACCCCAACGTGGCCGCGCGCGCGACCAACGACAACCTGCTTGATATCATCGATATCGTGCAGGGCGACGGCGCGTTGAATGTGGCGGCGGGAGGCAACGGCAATGCCGGGCCGGTCGGCGGCTTTGGCGAGTTGCCGGGATACGCCACCGGAACCATCACCCACTTCCAGGACAACCAGGCGCAGACCAATTTCTGGGCGCAGTTTCTCGCCGAAGGCAACGTGATCAATAACCAGCTGGACAACGTCGCGGCCGGAAATAATTCCACGCCGGGAGAACTGCAGGCCCTGATCACCGAAATACAGAACTACGACAAGTTCGGTGCGTCGTTCGATCAAAGCCAGGGCGGGATATTCGGCGCGCGCTTCGACAACGAACTGCTCGGTGGCACACTGAAGGCCGATACCGCCAATGCCGTGCAGGGCCTGCAAGGAATAGCGAACGGCGACACCGGCGCAACACTGGCGAACGATCAGGCGCAAATCCAGGCCGCGGGCCAGGGTTTCGTCGCGGATGCGGCCGACGTCTCCGGCAACAACATTCCGATCGGCGGCGGCACCTATGTCGACACGGCGACGACGGTTGCCGGCGCAACGTCCGTGGCCGGCATCGCGCAGGGTTCGATTCCCGTCGCCGGCACGGCGTCCGGGTCAACCGGGATTTCGGTTGCGCAAAATGGCGGCGGACAAAATGGCGGCGGATCAGGCCAGCACGGTGGCCAGGGATCCACTTCCGGCAATCCCTGCGGCGGCTGCGGTCATGAAGCTTCCTCTGGCAACGGCAACCAGGGAAACAACCAGAGTGGGGGCAACCAAAGCACCAGCAATCAAAACGCGGGAAGCCATAATTTCGGAAACATTGCCGAAAACGATTTCGGTCACGACCACTTTCACGATCGCGGCCCGAACCATTTCGAATTGATGTGGCATCATGCCTGAGCGCGGCGGTCTGTAGCGACTGCTCTGAAGCGAGCCAGCGCCGCCTTCGCATCCACGCGACGGCGGCGCCTTGGCGCGCGACCCAAAAAAGCTGGCCGCGCTCACGAATTGCGATTCATGGGGACGCGGCCTTGCCGTCTACCGTCCCCAGCGGTCCTGCCAGATTTTTTCGCCGATCAGGCAGGACACCCGCGGCTCCTTGTCCGCCACCGGAACGATCCGGCGTTCCGGCTCTCGGCCTGCGACTTCGAGCAACAGTTTTGTCCTTATCGCTTCCTTGAATTTTTCGCGGTCCTTGATCGACACCACGAAGGAGCCGGGACCGCCGATCACGCAGTCTTCGTAATACCAATCGAGATTGTCGATATCCATGGTGGAATAGGACGGCTCCTTCACCATGATCGGCAGGCCGTTGATGACGATGCCCTTGGACAGCGCCTCGTCGCGCGCGCCGAGCACCGGCGCGCCGTTGTTGTTGGGGCCGTCGCCGGAAATATCGATCACGCGGCGGATGCCGTGATACGGATTCTGCTCGAACAGCGGCATCGCGAAATAGATCGCGCCCGAGATCGAGGTGCGCGAGGCGCGGCGGATCGGCGTTTTCAGGATCTCGCTGGCGACGGCGTCGGCGGTTTCCGGGCCGTCGATCAGCCGCCAGGGAATGATGATCTTCTGGTCGCTGGAGGCCGCCCATTCGAAATAGGTGATGGCGATCTTGCCGTTCGGCAGCGCCTTCAGCGCCTGCAAAAATTCCTTGGAGACGATCGCCTGCGCATAGCCCTCGCGCTGGATCGCCAGTTCGTCCATGTCCATCGAATAGGAGATGTCGGTGGCCAGCACCAGTTCGACGTCGACCGACGGCTTCTCGCCGTTCTGCGCGAGCTGATGCCGCGGGCTCGGCGCCGCGATACCCGCGACATCGCCGCCGGCCATCGCACAAGCGATCAACGCCGCCCCGATCGAGACATACCAGCGCATCAGCTGCCCTCCCGTCGCACAACGAGATCGTGACACGCAAATCGTACGGCGCAAAGCGCGAAGATCGGTTGTGCTTCACATTCAGGTCAAGGGCTGCAAGTCGGGGGCTGCAAGTCAGCGCGGAACCATTGCCGTACCTCGATCCAGCGTGCCATACAGCGCCGCGCTGGAGCCAAGGGGGCATCATGTTTCGGATCGGCATCGCGTGCGGCGTCGTGCTTTTGACGGCGAACACGGCTTTCGCGCAATCGAGGCCCTCGCCGATCGAGCGCGGCAGCTACCTCGTCAACACCATCATGGCCTGCGGCAATTGCCACACCCCGCGCGGCGCCGACGGCAGACCGGTCACGGACCGCTTCATGGCCGGAGGCGGCCTGACGCTTGCGACCCCTGCCTTCACCGTCACCGCGCCCAACATCACGCCCGATTCCGAAACCGGGATCGGCGGCTGGAGCGATGCCGAAATCAAGCATGCGCTGCTGACGGGAATGCGGCCGGATCACGGCCGCCTCGCCGGCGTCGAACTGGCCGCCGTAATGCCGGCCAATTTCTACAAGGGGCTGTTGCCGGACGACCTCGACGCGGTGATCGCCTATCTGCACACCGTCAAGCCGATCAGGAACCTGGTTCCGGAGCCGGTCTACAAGGCGCCGGTGCGTCGCGACCCCTACCCCGACGCCGAGGCCGGTTTTGCGCCAGCGATGTTCGCCGATCCGGTCAAACGCGGCGGCTATCTCGCCACCATCGGCCATTGCATGGAGTGCCATGCCGCATGGTCGCGCGGCGTCTCCGATTTCGAACACGGGCTCGGCCGCGGCGGCCGCGCCTTCCTGCCGGACGGCGCGCCCGAGGGAACGCCGCCAAGTGTCGCCGCCAATATCACCGCGGACAAGGACGCCGGCATCGGGGCATGGACCGACCAGGAAATCGCCCGCGCCATTACCGCTGGAATCGGCCGCGACGGGCGGGCGTTAAAGCCGCCGATGGCCTACGGCTATTATGCCGGGCTGACCGACGCCGACGTCGCCGACATCGTGGCTTATCTGCGCACGGTGCCGCCGCTGCATTGAAGGCATCGCCAAACAGCCGGTTCCCCGGCGATGGCAAAAGTTATATTCTGGGGAGAGCCATGTCTGGAGATGCCGTTCGGAAATGCCCGATACCGTCGTCACGCCGAAAACCAGAACAAAAGTCAAGACCGAGCGGCCGCGCCTGCACAAGGTGATCCTGGTCAACGACGATTTCACGCCGCGCGAATTCGTCGTCACCGTGCTGAAGGCGGAATTCCGCATGACCGAGGACCAGGCCCACAAGGTGATGATCACCGCGCACCAGCGCGGGGTCTGCGTGGTCGCCGTGTTCACCAAGGACGTCGCCGAAACCAAGGCGACGCGGGCCACCGACGCCGGCCGCGCCAAGGGCTATCCGCTGCTGTTCACCACCGAGCCGGAGGAATAGGGCTTCCACCTGCTCCGGTAGGCCAGAATGGATCAGCCGTTTTGGTATCCCTTCAGGATTGCGTCGTCGATATGGCCGTTTTCCTTGAGCCATTGAGGCCAAATCGTTGGCATTGGCGTTACCGGATCGTCGGTCAATTGGAGGGTGACTCGCTTGAGCTGGACGCCCGGCCCGAAGCTCCCGGAGAGGTCGTCGGGGGAAACAGTCACAAGAGGATTCGGATGGTCGACATTCAGAGATCGAAGGAGTCTGGGTAGCACCGCGAAAGGAACGTCTCGCGGCCCACTTTGGCTGAGAACTTCTCGAAGAGCGGCCCTCCGTTCAGGACTGCTGACGGAGCCGATGACCGTGCCGGGTTTATCGTATGCCGCAACCGGCAAGCATCCGATGTCGTTCACGAGACAAAGGACTTTTTTGCTGCTTTCTCGAATTTGATCCGGGCTGCGCTGGGCATTCGCAAAGCTCAGGAAGAGCAGACCTTTTTCACCCAGGTCCACAGTTGGCGCATATCCGATTGTTCTCACCTTCGCGTTTGGACCGCTCGGGGTCCAATCCGGTTCTATGCTGTACGAGACGTCGATGACACTCGATCCGGTCTTTATTTGATTGCCGTCCTGCACTTCGACGGTCAGCCGATAGCGGACGTGAACATGATAAAAATTGAGCCAGAGGAAAGCCACTACAGCGATCGCCAGGGCCGCGAGTATTCCGAGCGCTGTGCGGAAGCCTTTCATTCGATGTCTCTCATCCGGAGCAAAGCGGCTCGGCGGCGATCAGCCCGTAGGATGGGTTGAGCGAAGCGATACCCATCAAATCGGCTTCGTTGTATGACCGCGACCTCAACCACGCTCAGGGCCACGATAGGTTTCGCTTCGCTCAACCCATCCTACGAGCTTTCCGTCCGATTCGCTGACGCCCTCGCGCCGGCGCCGTTTAAGCCGTAGACGTCGGCAAAGGTCGCGAGAACAGGAAGGCTCATCGCTCGAACGATAAAGAGCCCGATAAAGCAACCCAGGCACGCAAAGAACAGCAACAGAAACAGAAACGGCTCGAAGCCGATGCGAGGAAGCTGCAGCCAAACGAACATAGATAGGATCGCACCAACGATCTCGGCCAATCCGGCCATCCAAAGCACATAGGGCACGGGCGCCGTTTTTAGCAAAACACGCCTCAAGCATTCCTGCCTTCCGTCAGCCATCGAGTTGATCTCGCCTCTTGGTTGCGTTTTCAGCAGCATACCCCGGCTATTGGATCTTCCTTGGTCTTTTGAAAAATGAGGTCAACGAACCGTTTCCAGGAGCTTTTCAGAATGAAGCACGGCGTTCGTGCTCGACGGCGATCAACGCGACGAGTTCACTCCGAACCCGATCGATGATCCCGCCATAGTCGCGGCCTTCATCCTGCCGGAACAGCCGCAGCGTCGGGGGCTGTCGTCGCGATCAAGCAGCCAGCGATAATCCCGCGTGTAGGGCAACAGCACCCAGGTCGGCCGCCCAAGTGCTCCATGTCGGACGGCATTTTTGGCCTTTGCGCTTTCCGCGGCGGCGTTTGCTCTTAAGGCCGCTGTTCAATCGCCGTAAATCCCCTTGGTCATTTCGATCAGGGTACTGCATTATAAATCATGCATTCGCTCGCCGCCCTGTTTCGCGAAGTTGGCTCGCCGCTCTCGGTCGAGCGGATCAAGCTCGACCCGCCGCAGCCAACCGAGATCCTGGTCCGCCTGGCCGCCGTGGGCCTGTGCCGCACCGATTATCACGTCATGCGCGGGGAGCGGCGGGTGGCGATGCGGCCGATGGTGCTGGGCCACGAGGGCGCCGGCATCGTGGAGCAAATCGGCGCCGCGGTCAGCGGAATTGAAATCGGCGATCACGTGGTGCTGACGTTCATTCCGGGGTGCGGGCGTTGCCACTGGTGCGCGCAGGGTTTGCACCATTTGTGCGCCGAGGGTCCGCGCATCACGCAAGGGCCGCAACTCGACGGCAGCTACCGGCGGCGCGACAGCGGGGGCGCCGAGGTCGGCGCGTTCTGCATGGTCGGCGCTTTCTCGGAACGCACGGTGGTCGACCAGGCTTCGGTCGTGGTGATCGACCGGGATATCCCGCTCGATCTGGCCGCGCTGGTGGCCTGCGGCGTACCCGCGGGCGTCGGCGCCGCGCGCTACCGGGCGCGGGTCAAGCCGGGCGACAGCGTGCTCGTGGTGGGCTGCGGCGGCGACGGCATGAACGTGGTGCAGGGCGCGCGGCTGTGTGGCGCGACGAAAATCATCGCCGCCGATATCGTCCCGGCCAAACTCGATTGGGCGCGCGAATTCGGCGCCACCGACGGCGTCTCGGCGCGCGGCGAGGCGCTGACGCGCGCCGTGCTGGAGCTGACCGATGGAATCGGCGTCGATCACGCCTTCGTCTGCATCGATCCGCCGGAAACGCTGCTGCCCGCCTTCCGCGCCACCGCCAAGGCCGGCAATGTGGTGATCACCGCACTCACTCCCGATACCGTCACCAGCATCGGCATTTCGCCGCTCGAGCTGTTTGTCAGCCAGAAAGCCATCATGGGCGCCGTTTACGGCTTTGCCAGCCCGCGGCTGCAAATCCCCGAACTGCTGGCGCTGTATCGCACCGGCGGGCTCAAGCTCGGCGAGTTGATCACCCGGCGATACGGCCTTGACGACATCAATCGCGGCTATGCCGATCTCGACGCCGGCAAGAACCTGCGGGGGGTCGTGGTTTTCTAAAACCAGGCATTGCTGAAGCGTGATAACGTCCAAATGTGCCCTCGTCGCGGCTCACGTTCGTGGAGCAAAATGGCAACCGGGATTGGACGGCGGAACTTCATTTCGATCGTCGGCGGCGCGACTCTGTGGCCGCTCACGGCGCGCGCGCAGCGATCGGAAAAAATCCGCCGCGTCGGCGTGCTGCCGGCGGGTTATCGGCAATCCGATCCGGAGGGCCAGGCCCGTGTCGCGGCTTTTCACGACACCCTGCGCAAGCTCGGCTGGGACGACGACCGTAACGTCCAGGTCGAGGTCCGATGGTCGAGCAACGAGATCGAGCAGATCCGGGCAGAAGCGAACGCGCTCGTTGATTCAGCGCCGGATGCGATCGTGATCAGCAGCAACGCAGCGCTGGCCGCCTTGCAAAAGCTGGAGCAGACCATCCCGACCGTCTTCGTCCAGGTTTCCGATCCCGTCGGCGGCGGATTCGTCGACAGTCTGGCGCGGCCCGGCCGCAATCTCACCGGCTTTCAGAATTTCGAGCCGTCGATGGGCGGCAAGTGGCTGGGGGTGCTCAAGCAGGTCGCGCCCGCGGTCACCCGCGTGGCGATGATCGTGCGCCCCGACACCGCGGCGCATTTCCAGTTCCTGCATGAGGCGGAAGCGGTCGCGCCGTCGCTCGGCGTCGCGGTCACCGCCATCGAGGTCCGCGATGACGATGAGGCCGAACGCGGCGTCGCTGGATTTGCCGATGCCGGCAATGGCGGCCTGGTCGTGCTGCCGCATCCCGGCAATATCAAAAATCGCGCGTTGTTCATCGACTTGACCAAGCGGCTTGCCTTGCCGGCGATCTATCCGTTTCGCTACTTCGCAAGCAATGGCGGGCTGGTTTCCTATGGTTTCGACCAGGTCGAGCATTGGCGCGGCGCGGCCGGCTATGTCGATCGCATCCTGCGCGGCGCCAGGCCGGCCGATCTGCCGGTGCAGGCCCCGACCAAGTACGAGTTCGCCATCAACCTGACGACCGCCAGGGAACTGGGTCTGACGATATCGCCCTCGCTGCTTGCGACGGCGGATGAAGTGATCGAATGAGCGCGAAATGGTTCCTGGTCAAAAGCGGACCTCGCCGATCAAAGTGCCTTGGTGAAGTGGTAGCGACGAATTCCACCACCCAGCGTCTTGTGGCTGGCGGCCTCGGCAACTTCTTCGCGGACCAGCGCGTAGCCGGCATTCCGATAGAGCGCCAGCGCTTCGCGCTGCAGCTCGGATGTGCTCAGGTTCATCCGCGGCCGCCGGCGCCGACGGCATTGCTGTTCCGCAAAATCCAGCATTTTTCGAGCCATCCCGCGGCGCCGGAAATCAGGGTCGATGTACATTCGGCGCAGTTCCATGGCGGCCTCGCCCGATGGCTCGAGCCCGAACATGCCGACGATGCTCTCGCCTTCGACGGCGACCCAGAAGCCGCCATTCCGCTCCGAATAATATTCGCAGACCCGATCGATTTCCTCCGTCAACGAGCGCGCGATGTAGCTTTCGAACGCGTCCTTGCTGTCCGCGGGCGCCAACAGCCGGTTCACCCGGATGAACAATTCGCGCACGGCGGCAGCGTCGTCAGTCGAAAAGTCGCGGATGTCCATCTCGATCCCACAGCTGCACGACGATACGGCGCCGAACACGCGGCAGGCTAGAGCATTATCGGTTCTGATAGAATCAGAACCGAAGCTCCAGCTTCTTGTTTTGAGGCGTTTTCTTCACGCGAACCGGTATCCACCCACGGATCAAGTCCGAGGGCATGCTTCGCTCGAAAACGCTCTAACATCGCTGCTCAGGATTGTCGCAGATGGCTCAAAAGCGTTCATTTCGCGCCGGACGCCAATGCCCCGGCAGGCATCATTGGACATCCCGGCTGATGCCAATTTGCCACCCTTCCGCCCGCGCTGGCGGTCGTATATGAGAGATTTGCCGCCGGGCGCGCCGCTCGTTCACAGAGATGAACAGGCATCGTGGACGGAGGCGGCGGCCGGTTAATCCAAAAATCGCGATTTGACGGTATATCGGACAGGCATTTCAACCGAGGCAGGGCATGATCAATCTGACGACGGCGGCGCATCCCACCATCGCGATACGGCGCTGGACGCTCCCTGCCATGGCGATAGCAGCGGCGCTGGCCGCCCTGCCCGCCGCTGCGATCGCAAAACAGGCGCGCCCCGCGCCGACGCTCGAGGCGGTCGCCCCCCGCACCGCCGGCGAGCCGATCATGGCGATCGTGTCGATCAAGAGCCAGCGCGTCACCTTCTACGATGCCGAGGGCTGGATTTTCCGTGCGCCGGTATCGACCGGGACCACCGGCCGCGAGACCCCGGCCGGCGTGTTCGCGCTGCTGGAAAAGGACAAGGACCATCATTCCAGCATGTATGACGATGCCTGGATGCCGAACATGCAGCGCATCACCTGGAACGGCATCGCGCTGCATGGCGGACCGCTGCCGGGCTATGCCGCCTCGCATGGTTGCGTGCGGATGCCGTACGATTTTGCCGAAAAACTGTTCGACAAGACGCGGATCGGGATGCGGGTGATCATCTCGCCGCTCGACGCCGAACCGGCGGATTTTTCCGACAAGATGCTGTTCCAGCCGAACGCCGACGCCATCGCCGCAGCACCTGCGCGCGCCGAGACCGCCGTGCGCGAGGCGGTGGACGCCGCCAAGGCGCTCGACGAGGCGAAGAAGGCTTCGCTTGCCGCGACACGCGACACCGCTTCGCTGTCGCTGGCGGTGCGCAAGCTGGAACAGGCCAGGACCCGCGCCAACGCCGAGGTCGGCCTACGCCGACAAGCTCGCCGCCAACGCCAAGACCGACCAGGCCAAAGCGCGCGCCGAGGATTTTAAACAGAAGGCCGCCGCCAAACTCGCGGACGCCGAGAGCCAGCTTGCCAACGACAAGAGCGGCGCCAAGGACAAGCTCGATGCCGCCGTGGCCGCCAAGGATGCGCTGAAGGCGGCCCAGGCCAAGAAGGTCGACAGCGCCAAGGCGGCGACGGAAGCAAAACTCGCGCTGGAGCCGGTGTCGGTCTACATCAGCCGCTCCACGCAAAAACTCTACGTGCGGCGCAACACCCACAAGCCGGCGCCGGACGGCGGCGGCGAGGTGTTCGATACCTCAATCGAAGTGCCGGTCACGATTCGCGATCCGGACAAGCCGATCGGCACCCATATCTTCACCGCGATGGCGCGCAGCGATTCCGGCCTGCGCTGGAGCGAGGTGACGATCGACAATGGCGACGACGCCAAGGATGCGCTCGACCGCATCAGCTTCCCGCAAGACCTGTTCGATCGGCTGGCGGCGACCGCGGTGCCGCGCTCCTCGATCGTCATCTCCGACGAGCCGCTGAGCCGCGAGACCAACTACCGCACCGAGTTCGTCACCGTGCTGAACAACCAGCCGCAGGGCGGTTTTATTACCCGCAAGCCGACCGTGGTCGATCCCGATCTGGTCGCCAGCAGCGACAGCGGCAATTTTGGCGGCTTCAACTTCTTCTTCCAGCGCAATGCGGCGCCCCCGCAACCGGTCAACGCGCCGCCGTCCAACCGCCGGATTATTTATCCGCAGGGGCAGCAGGGCTGGTGGCGATAGAACGCGGGTGGGTTCAGACCGCCGGCGTTTCGTCGATCAGCCCGTAAACCCGCTCGGCCCTGGAAAATCCGGCGATCGGAAACTCGCCGAGATCGTGCCAGCCGCCGCTGCAGATGCTGGCAAAACCCTCCGACGCCACGATGATGCGATGCAGGCGGCTGGCGATCTTCTCCAGCCGCGCCGCCAGATTGACCGCCGGCCCGATGCAGGTGAAGTCGAGCCGGTTGCCGCCACCGATATTGCCGTAGAGGATCCGCCCGACATGCAGGGCGACACCGAAGCGGAATTTCTCGTTGGTCTCGCCGACCGCATACTCCATGTCCAGCACGCTGGCGCGCGACTCGCGCGCGGCCTCCAGCACCCGCGAACAGACCTGCTGCGCATCGCCGACATATTCGTCGATCGGAAACACCGCGAGCAGACCGTCGCCCATGTATTTCAGCACCTCGCCGCCATGGTTGCGGATCGCCGCGACCTGGCAGTCGAAATACTGGTTGAGGATCTCGACCACGGTTTCGGCCGGCAGCCGGTCCGACAGCGCGGTAAAACCGCGCAGGTCCGACAGCCAGATCGCCGCATGCATGGACTCGGTGTGACCGCGGCGGATCTGGCCGCCGAGAATCCGCGTGCCGGCGCGATTGCCCACGTAAGTATCGAGCAGCGTCGAAGCGATGCGGTGCGACTGGGCGATTTCGCAATAGCGCGCCAGCGCCGGAAGGAAGGTGCGCAAGGCGCCGAGCTGCTCGTCGGTGAAACCGCCCGGCTGCTTCGTGGTCCAGCTCGAGGCGTTGATCGAGCGATCCATGAACAACAGCGGCAGCGCGACGTAATCGGTGACGCCTTCGGCCGCCAATTCCGCGATGATCGGGAAGCGGCTCGCTTCCAGGTCATCCGCACGGCACCTGACCTCGATGCCTTCCAGAAAAACGATTTTCAACGGGCTGGTGTTGAAGATTTCCGACTCCAGGATATGGAAATCGACGGTGGTGATCTCGACCTCGGTGCCCGGCTTCCAGACGAAGTTGGTGCCGAAAATCTCCGGGTGCAGCGTGCGGATGAAGACGCCGACGCGCCACAGCGGCAGGCCGGCCTCGACCAGGCGCTCGCAGCATTCCTGCATCATGGTTTTGGAATCGGCCGCCGACCTCGCGCCGTCGACCAGCCAATTCATCAGGTTCTGGAATTTCGCTGCATTCATGACCGTAGCTTGCGGCTCAAGTTCCCAGCCCGTCAAGTTTCTTGCGTCAAGCCGACATCAGGACTTTGCGTGCAGTTGATGTCAGGGCAAAGTCAGCCAAACAGAACCGGGCGCCCCTGGCGCAGGGCGGCAACCAGATCTTCATGACCGAATGTTCGCGATCACGCCCTGGCGGCTGGTCGAATACTGGAGGATGACGTCGAGTTTCAATCCGGCGGAATACGAGATCAGATGACCGCGCTAGCAGCCGCGGCAAATCCCCGTGAAGTGGCTGACATACGGGCGGCCGTGGCGTCGGACCGTCGGACCACGCGGGTCAACTTCGTTGGCGCTGAAGACACGCTGCGAGGCGTAAGGCACGCTGGCGCGCTCCGGCGATGCCACGGGTCCGAAGACCGGTTGTGGTGGCGGCGGCGCCATCGGCGTGTTGGTTCGAAGCGGCGGCAGCTTCGAGGCATTGAGGCTGCCGCTGGGGTCGCTCAGCAGGCTGGGATTGTTGGGACCAAACGGCACGCCGTTGATCGGGGTGTTGCCCGCCCCGAACGTCCCCGCCGGAGGCACCAGTTGCGCCGATGCACTCACTGGCGCGAGCAGGCTGCCGAGCAACAGGAAAACAACAAGCGTGTGGCGGGACATGACCGCTCCGGGGCAATGGCTCCAACGCCTATATGGGGTGCCTGTTCCCGCAGGTAAATGTGCCGCCGCCGACTTAGCCGCCGATCTGGCCGCGATGCCGCAAAAAGTGATCGGCCAGCACGCAGGCCATCATGGCCTCGCCGACCGGCACGGCGCGGATGCCGACGCAGGGGTCGTGGCGGCCTTTTGTCAGAATGTCGGTGTCATGGCCGCTGCGATCGACGGTCTGGCGCGGCGACAGGATCGACGAGGTCGGCTTTACGGCAAAGCGCGCCACGATCGGCTGTCCGGTGGAAATGCCGCCCAAAATGCCGCCGGCATGGTTGGACAGGAATCGCGTGCCTTCATTGCCGGTGCGCATCTCGTCGGCATTTTGCTCGCCCGACAGTTCGGCGGCGCCAAAGCCGGCGCCGATCTCGACGCCCTTGACCGCGTTGATGCTCATCAGCGCAGCCGCGATCTCGGCATCGAGCTTGGCGTAGATCGGCGCGCCCAGCCCTGGCGGCACGCCCTCGGCGACAATTTCCAGCACGGCGCCGATCGACGAGCCGCTCTTGCGGATACCGTCGAGATAGTTTTCGTAGAACGCCGCCTGATCCTTGTCCGGGCAGAAGAACGGATTGCGCGCGATCTCGTCCCAATCCCACTTGGCGCGATCGATCTTGTGCGAGCCCATCTGCACCAGCGCGCCGCGGACCTTGACCTCGGGCAGTATCTTGCGCGCGATGGCGCCGGCCGCAACCCGCGTGGCCGTCTCGCGCGCCGAGGAACGGCCGCCGCCGCGATAATCGCGCAGGCCGTATTTGGCCTCATAGGTGAAGTCGGCGTGGCCGGGACGAAACTTGTCCTTGATTTCGGAATAGTCTTTCGAGCGCTGGTCGGTGTTCTCGATCAACAGCGCGATCGGCGTCCCCGTGGTGACCTGCGCGCCGGTTTCCGGATGCGCCATCACGCCGGACAGGATTTTGACCGCGTCAGCCTCCTGGCGCTGGGTGGTGAAGCGCGACTGCCCCGGCCGGCGGCGATCGAGATCGCGCTGGATGTCGGCTTCAACCAGCGGGATCAGCGGCGGACAGCCATCGACCACGCAGCCGATCGCGACCCCGTGGCTCTCGCCAAAGGTCGTGACCCGGAACATGTGGCCGAAGGTGTTGAAGGACATCGAATTTCCGCAGGCGTGTTTTCGATGATTGTCGTAGCGAGAAGTTGCGCAAATCGCAACTTTCTCCGCCTCCTTAACTATATTTCCGCATACCGCCGTCGCGGAACACATAGACCACGCCCTGCTCGATCGGGGTGTCGGCGGCCTCCGCCTCGGTGGCGACGCCAAGCACCACCATCAGCGCGCGCAGGGTGCCGGCATGGGCTACGGTGACCGTATCCGTCGTCACGGAACTGAACCAGTCGCGCATCCGCGACGCCACGCTGGCATAGCTCTCGCCGCCGGGCGCGGGAACGCTCCATCGATTGGCTCGCCGCGAGGCAAACGTCGCGGCATCATGCAGCTTCATTTCCGGCTGGGTCAGGCCTTCCCAATTGCCGTAGCCGATCTCGCGCAGGCGGTCGTCGATGATGTAACCGGCCACCGGCAAATTCAGCGCGCCGCGCGCCAGCTCCATGGTCATGCGGGCGCGGCCGAGCGGGCTCGAGACGAACGGCAGCGCGGCGGCCGCGTGACCATCCTGGGCCAGCACACGGCCGAGAATTTCGCCTGATGCGGCGGCCTGCTCGCGGCCGAGATCGTTCAGCGGGATATCCTTCGATCCCTGAAAACGGCCTTCCGCGTTCCAGCCGGTCTCGCCGTGGCGAATGTAATAGATCACGGGCGCCGGCATCGAAGCTCGTATTATTCCTTGCCGCCGGTGGAATTACCGAGCGAGTTGCTCAGCGAAATGTCCGGCGCGTCGGGCCGCTTCATGCCGACGACGTGGTAGCCGGAATCGACGTGATGCACCTCGCCGGTGACGCCGCGCGACATGTCCGACAGCAGATATAGCGCGCTGTCGCCGACTTCCTCGATGCTCACGGTGCGGCGCAGCGGCGCGTTGTATTCGTTCCATTTCAGGATGTAGCGGAAATCGCCGATGCCGGACGCCGCCAGGGTCTTGATCGGTCCGGCCGAAATCGCGTTGACGCGGATGTTCTTTTCGCCGAGATCGGCGGCGAGATAGCGCACGCTGGCCTCCAGGGCGGCTTTGGCGACTCCCATCACGTTGTAATGCGGCATCCATTTCTCGGCGCCGTAATAGGTCAGCGTGACGATCGAGCCGCCATCGGTGAGCAGCTTTTCGGCGCGCTGCGCGATCGCGGTCAGCGAGTAGCAGCTGATCAGCATGGTCTTGGAAAAATTCTCGGCGGTGGTTTCGAGGTAGCGGCCGTCGAGCTGGTCCTTGTCGGAGAACGCGATGGCGTGGACCACGAAATCGATCTTGCCCCATTTTTCCCGGAGCACGTCGAACACCGCGTCGATGGTGGCGGCATCGGTGACGTCGCAATGGCCGAGCAGGATACCGTCCAACTCCCTGGCCAGCGGCTCGACGCGCTTCTTCAGCGCATCGCCCTGCCAGGTCAGCGCGATCTCGGCGCCGGCGGCGCGGCAAGCCTTGGCGATGCCCCAGGCGATCGAGCGGTTATTGGCGACGCCGAGAACCACCCCGCGTTTGCCCTGCATCAGACCTGCGTTTTGCGACATTCGGTTTCCAATCGGCCTCTGCTTAACCCAATTCTGGAGGTACACCAGCGCTCCCGGCCGGTACAGTCCAAATCGAAGGCCCGATCGACGCCTGCCCCGCAACCTTGACGGCCGGAATAGTTGGATTGGCAAGGTGTTATGTTGTGTAACGAATCAAACCTAACCGCCAGATCAAGCGTTGATGAGCGAATTCCGCCAGAGTGTCGAAGCCATGATTCCGGCCCTGCGCCGCTACGCGCGTGCGCTGGCGCGCGATGCCGACGTCGCCGACGATCTGGTGCAGGACACGCTGGTGCGGGCGCTGCGCTCGGAGCGGCTGTTCCTCGGCGGCGACGTCAGGAGCTGGCTGTATACGATCCTGACCAATTTGAACAAGAACCGCCGGCGCTCGCTGGCGCGGCGGCCGCAATTCATGCCGCTGCTCGACAACAATCCCGACGCCAGCGGGACCGAGGCGGAAGGCCGCGACATCGCGCGCGCGCTCGCCACCCTGGTGGAAGAACAACGCGCGGTGCTGCTGTTGGTGATGCTGGAGGGACTGAGTTACCGCGAGGTCGCCGACATCCAGGGCGTCCCGATCGGCACCGTAATGTCCCGGCTTGCCCGCGCCCGCGCCCATGTGAAAGCCTCGCTGGAGGGCGAACGGCCGGCGCTGCGGCGGGTGAAATAATGAGCAACGAAACAATGGCTTGGAATATGCATTTAAGGACAAGGCGCGCATTCAGGGAACAGGAGCCTGCCGGCGGTAGTGTAGGCATAGTGTGTGGATTTGCATCACGACGGATTTTCCCGAGATCCCTCCGATCGGAGGGGCAACGAACCGGCAAGCGGGTCGATCGATCGACGAAGCATTTTAGATCGACCAAGCACTTTACATCGACCGAGCGCTTTACGACCAAGCACTTGCCGATCGAGATTGGACAGAGACAGCGACAATGATCGACCGAAACATTCCCGTTACCGAAGACGAGTTGCACGCATATGTCGACAACGAATTGCCGGCGGAACGCCGCGTCGATGTCGAGAGCTGGCTCGCAACCCATCCCGACGATGCCGAGCGGGTGCAGTCGTGGCGCGCGATGGCGGATGCGCTGCATGCGCGATACGATTCCGTCGCCGACGAAGCGGTGCCGAAGCGGCTCGAGATCGAGCGGCTGGTGCGGCAGCCGCGCAAATGGATCTACGGCGCGATCGCCGCGACCCTGGCGGCGTTCATCGTCGGCGGCAGCGTCGGCTGGGTGGCGCGCGGCGAGGCCGCCTCGCCTTCCGCGTTGCAGAATTTTACCGAGGATGCGCTGGACGCGCATCGGTTGTACGTGGTCGAGGTGCGTCATCCGGTTGAAGTGCCCGGCAGCGAGCGCGACCATCTGCAGCAATGGCTGACCAAGCGATGCGGCTGGGACGTCCGCGCGCCCGAACTCACTGGCGCCGGATTGAAGCTGGTCGGCGGCCGGCTGTTGCCCGGCCCGACCGGACCGGCGTCGTTCCTGATGTATGAGAGCGCCACCGGCGAACGCTTCACGATCTATACCGCGAAGGCCGCGGCCGAGACGACGCAGATGCGATATGAGGCGGCGGGTAACGACAGCGCGCTGTATTGGGCCGACCGCGGCGTCGGCTATGTCGTGAGCGGCGGCGCCGATCGCGGCCGGCTGACCCAGATCGCGCAAGCGGTCTACGAGCAGATGGACAAGAAGGGCGGCTGAAGCGCTTTGTGGAAGCCGGTGAGGGTGAACAAAGCGCGTCCCCGCTCCACCAGCGCCGACCATGCGTCGGGTGCGCTGCGGGAGATTGCGGTCCTAATAAGTTAGGTCAGCCGCTGCGTCCCAATTCGGACATTGAAAATCTCGAATCAAGTCATGGGTGCGTCTCATTATCGCACCGCATGTTCACGCGAAATTGAGGTGCGCCCGATCCGCCGATCGGCGCAAGCGGCCTCGATCGGGGTTTGGTACCGCGCTGGTCCCCCTTTCGAGGCCGCCCCTTTTTTGCGGCACGAGACGATCCCTGCCGAGTATCCTGCCCTGGAGCCGAATAGTCAGCCGAGATCGCTGCGCGGATTATAAGTGTGTCCGTCGCGCCACGATTGCATCAACGCTTCAAGCTGGGCGTCGTTCCCGTCGGGCAGCATGATCCGGGTGGTGACGAACAGGTCGCCCGCCGCGCCCGCAGGCTTCGGCAGCCCCTTGCCCTTGAGCCGGAAAGTCCGGCCGCTCGACGTATTCTTCGGGATCGACAATTCGACCGCATTGCCGAGCGTCGGCACGCGCACCTTGCCGCCCAGCACCGCCTCATAGAGCGTGATCGGCAGGTCGACGCGCAGGTCGCTGCCGTCGACCTTGAAGAACGGATGCGGCGCGATGCTGACGGTGATCAGGAGATCGCCGGGCGGGTGGCCGGGCGAGGTTTCGCCCTGGCCCTTCAGCCGGATCTGCTGGCCGGCAACCACGCCGGCGGGAATCTTGACATTGAGTTCCTTGCCGGTCGGCAACCGGACCCGTTTTTCCACGCCGTTGACCGCCTCCTCGAGCGACACCGACATCGAAACGTTGAGATCGAGGTCGAGCGCGATCCCGCCGGGGTCGAACTCGAAGGTCGAGCCGCCCGGCCCGCGGCCGCGCCCGGCGCCGCCGCTGAACATGCTGTTGAGGATATCCTCGAAGCCGGCGCCGCCGCCGAAGCCGCCAGGACCAGGGCCTGCGCCGGTGCGGAAAGTGCGCGACTGGAAGCCGCCGCCGGCGCCCTGGGCGCGCGGGTCACCGCCGCCGGGAAAACCCTGGAAGCGCGGTTTGCCCTCGGCGTCGATTTCGCCGCGGTCGAACTGCTTGCGCTTGACCTCGTCGCCGATGATCTCGTTGGCTGAATTCAGCTCGGAAAACCGCGCAGCCGATTTGGGGTCGTTCTTGTTGGCGTCCGGGTGATGCTTCTTGGCGAGCTTGCGATAGGCGCTCTTGATCGCCGCAGCGCTGGCGCCCCGCGGCACCCCCAAGACCTCATAGGGGTCGCGCATCCGTCACGTCTCCTTTTAAGGGAAGTCAAATCTCGAAATTTTCGGGCTTTCGGCCCGTCTCGTGCACATCTGGGGTCTTCGTGGCATTTTTGCAACGGGGCCGCCAGCCCAACCTGCCGCCGTTCAAGCTTGCTGTCAGTTCTAACCTTGCTGCCAAGGTTTCAAAGTATGGATCTCCCAGCGGCCCTGGCCGGACTTGCAGGCCGCGCCCTGCAGCCAGCTTTCGGAAACGCCATTGACATAGCTTGCCAGAAAATCCCGGCAAGTGCGCCCCTCCGAGGAATAGGCCTGCGCCACCGGCGTCACCGAGCCCCGCGCCCCGGTTTCGGGATTTTCCCAGGGCTGGCTGGAATCCTTGTCGCCCTTGGTCAGCACGTCGGAGGCGGCGTTGCGGGCAAAGGCAAGGTCGCTTTCGGTGGGCATGCGGGGCGGCTGTTTGAGCGTACCGGTAACCTCCGGCTCATCCATTTTGGCGAAGGCGTCGGCGCTGCCGCCGCGCGACATGCTGCAGCCGTTCGAGGCCAGTCCGATTAGAATCAGTGTCATCATGGTGCCGCCCGGCCCGATCGCCGATAGGCCAACGCGCCGCCATGTCCTATATAGGGCTTGCCTATATTGGGGCGGTAGCGCGCTCTGGGCCGCGGGCGGGCGCAATTCGGACTCCTGACATGACGGACACGACCTCCATCCAACACCCGGCACCGTTAACATCCGGTGATTTCACCGCGGCCGAGGAACCGTACGCGCTGTTCGGCGAGTGGTTTGCCGAGGCCTGCAAGGCCGAGCCGAACGATCCCAACGCGATGTCGCTCGCCACCGTCGACGCCGATGGCCTGCCCGACGTGCGCATGGTGCTGATGAAGGGCTACGATACCGAGGGTTTCGTGTTTTACAGCCACATCGCGAGCCAGAAGGGCCGCGAACTCGCCACAAATCCTAAGGCGGCCTTACTGTTTCACTGGAAGTCGCTGCGCCGTCAGGTGCGCGTCCGCGGCAACGTGTCGCCGGTGACGGAGGCCGAGGCCGATGCCTATTTCGCGACCCGGCCGAAGCAGGCCCAGATCGGCGCCTGGGCCAGCAAGCAGTCGCAGCCGCTGGAAAGCCGTTTTGCCTTCGAGCAGGCGATCGCCAAGGTCGCCGCCAGGCATATCGTCGGAGAAGTGCCGCGGCCGCCGGGCTGGAGCGGCTGGCGCATCGCGCCACAGCAGTTCGAGTTCTGGCACGACCGCCCGTTTCGTCTCCACGACCGCATCGAATTCCGTCGCGCGAGTTCCAGACAGCCATGGGCGAAGACGCGGCTCTATCCCTGACGCATCTCCGGCCCGGCTCAAAGCCCTTCAAGGACCTTCATGTCGCCTCCCGCCAACGCACCCCGGCGTACGCTGCTCCTGACCGGCGCCAGCCGCGGCATCGGCCACGCCACCGCGATCCGGTTTTCCAGCGCGGGCTGGCGCGTCATCACGGTTTCGCGGCATGCCTTTCCCGAAGTCTGCCCATGGGGCGCCGGCCCCGAGGATCACGTCCAGGTCGACCTCGCCGACCATGCCGACACCGCGCGCGCGATCACCGAAATCCGCAAGCGGCTCGGCAGCGGCGAATTGCAGGCGCTGGTCAACAACGCGGCGATCTCGCCGAAGGCCGCCGATGGCTCGACGGCTCGGCACCGTCGATACCGACATCGAGATGTGGAGCCACGTGTTCCGGGTGAATTTCTTCGCGCCGATCATGATGGCGCGCGGCTTGATCGAGGAATTGCGGGCGGCCAAGGGCTCGGTGGTCAACGTCACCTCGATCGCGGGCTCGCGGGTGCATCCGTTCGCCGGCGTCGCCTACGCCACCTCGAAGGCGGCGCTGGCCTCATTGACGCGCGAGATGGCCTGGGATTTCGGCCGGGTCGGCGTCCGCGTCAACTCGATCGCGCCGGGCGAGATCGACACCTCGATCCTGTCGCCGGGCACCGAGAAGATCGTCGACCAGCAGATCCCGCTGCACCGGCTCGGCACCCCGGACGAGGTGGCGAAGATCATCTATATGCTGTGCACGGAGACGAGCTCCTACGTCAACGGCGCCGAGATCCACATCAACGGCGGCCAGCACGTGTAGCCGCCGCCCTCATCCTGAGGAGCGCGCTTTGCGCGCGTCTCGAAGGATGGATTTGAAGAAGGCGCGTGTGGCCATCCTTCGAGACGGCGCTGGCGCGCCTCCTCAGGATGAGGTGAGTGAGCGTTGTAGCGACTTAACGCAATCATCACTCCGCATAAAACCGGCGCGATGCATTGACGTTGGACGCGCTCGAACACTCGTCCTCGTTCTCGCCTTCCGACAGCGCCGCGCCGCAATGGCGGCAGGCGCGCGCTGACATCGCGAGCGTTTTGCCAGCGGCGTTACGGCCCTGTCGATAGCACGCGAAATCGACGACGTTGGGTGCTGAAGTTACGGGTTTCTCAACCATTGCTGTCCTCGCGGCATGAGACAGCCTTATCGCAGACAAGTTTCGCTCAAACGTTCAGCGCAACGCTCAAATTTTATCGGAGCAATTGAGGCAGCGTCTCGCCGGGTTCCACGCCTGCGTCAATGGAGTATTAACGCGCTCACAACCAGCGTTTCCACGTGAAGAACACGTAAGGCAGTACCGCCGCGAGCACCATCATGACCAGCGCGATGGGGTAGCCATGCTGCCATTCCAGCTCCGGCATGATCTTGAAATTCATGCCGTAGATCGAGGCGATCAGGGTCGGCGGCATCAAGACCACGGCCATCACCGAAAACAGTTTTATGATGTTGTTCTGTTCGAGATTGACCACGCCGAGCATGGCGTCCAGCACGAAGGTGATCTTGTTGGAGAGGTAGGAGGCGTGGTCGGTCAGCGAAATCACGTCGCGCTGCATGGTTTTAAGCTGCTCGCGCATTTCCTTGGACCATTTGGTGCCGTCGAACGCGGCGGCGACGAAGGTCACCACGCGGCCGACCGAGACCAGGCTCTCGCGAACCTTCGAGGTCAGATCGCCCTTGCGGCCGATCGCGATCAGGATTTCGGAATAGCGCTTGGCATGGCCGGTGCTGGCCGCCCCGTCGGGCTCGAAGATGCTGTGGCTGATGTTGTCCATGTCGGCGCCGGCGCGCTCGAGGATGTCGGCGTTGCGGTCGATCACGGCATCCAGAAGTTCCATCAGCACCATCTCGCCGGTGATCCCCGCGGGACAGCCGCGCGCCAGCTTGTGCTCCACCAGCAGGAACGGCTTTGGCGCATCGTAGCGCACGGTTACCAGCCGATGACCGGCCAAGATAAACGTCACCGCCGTGGTGCGCGGATTCTCGCTGTCCGAGGAGCACATCAGGGTCGCGGTCATGTAACGGGCGCCGTTCTCGATATAGAGCCGGCTGGAAATCTCGATCTCCTGCATGTCCTCCCGGGTTGGAACCGCGATCCCGGCCAGCCGTTCGACGGCGTGGTCCTCCTCCGCGGTCGGCTTGAGCAGGTCGATCCAGACCGCACCGTCGGGCAATGCGGCGAGATCGGCGGAGACGAGCTTTTTCAACGAGGTTTCGGCCGGGACGAACACCGAAAGCATGGGCAACTCCAGAACTGGGCGGGCCAGAGACTTTTTGACGCGTTTTCTTCACCCCAACCGGGACCACCCACGGATCAAGTCCGAGGGGCTGCTTCGCGCGAAAACGCGATGGTTAGTCAGCCGGGATCGGCTCGATTCTGGCAAGGGCAGATGACGGGACATTAACCGGCGATCCACATTTGCGGCACAGGGGTGGCAAAGCGGTGGCGGCGATTCGGCAGGGCTTCGCGATTTGCCCCAAAATCAGTCAGAAGTCGAAAAACCTGCGGCAAAAAAGCCACAGGATGCATTCCGCATTGCGGGACAGCCATCTAAGTTCTGGAATTATGGCTGATTTCGGCGATAATGCGATTAATGGAATCGTGGCGTTTAGGGCGCAATTTTGGCGTCCCGCGCAAGACCGTCGATCGGAAGTGAACATGGCGTCGTTAAAGCTCACATTTGGAATTCTGGCTGCGAGCCTGTCGCTGGCGGGCTGCATGCAGGGCACCCAGTACGAGGCGACCAACACGACGGCCTTCAAGCCCCACGACAAGGAATTGCTGGCGAAGATACGCTACACCAATGTTGCCGTCGCCGAGCCGTTCCGCCGCGCCATCGTCGAATATCACCGCAAGGAAGCGCCGGGCTCGATCCTGGTCGATTCCGACAATCACTATCTCTATTACGTGCTCGATAACGGCAAGGCGATCCGCTACGGCATCACCGTCGGCGAGGAAGCCATGGCGTGGTCCGGCATCGCCAAGATCGGCAGCATGACCGAATGGCCGGCCTGGCATCCGACCAAGGGCGAAATCGAACGGCTTGGCGTTCCCACCTTCGTGGCGCCGGGACCCGACAATCCGATGGGCTCGCGCGCGATGTATCTCTATTCCGGCGGCAAGGACACGCTGTTCCGCATTCACGGCACCAACCAGCCGGAATATATCGGCGCCTCGATTTCGTCGGGCTGCATCCGCATGACCAACGAGGATGCGATCGATCTTTATAACCACGTCAAGGTCGGCACCGTCGTTGTCGTGCTCGAGCCGCATCATGGCGACTCGCCGTTCAATTCGCAGATGGCGCTGCAGGGCGGCGGCGGTAATCCGACCTCGACCGTGCAGTAACCGCGCGGCGCAGACCAATTCGAAAAAGCGCCGGTTTACCGGCGCTTTTTTGTTGGGGCAGGGGCTGGCGCCGGATCCGGCTCCGGCGCGTCGGATGTCGCGGCCTCCTCGCGCGGCGGCGCTTCCGCCGGGCGCTCGGCCGGCAGCATCGGCGCGATCAGCGGCAACGCATCCCACACATTCCACTGGCAGATTTTGTAATTGTTGTGCCGCTCCATCAGATCGAGATGGATGTGGTCCTCATGGTAGCCGTCCGAACCCGGGCCCAGCACGGTGGTGAAGCGGGTGCAGACCGAATGCAGCACGTTCTCGCGGACCTCGCGCGGCACCAAGCGATCGGTCAGCGAGATCGACTGGCCGTTGGCGAGCCCGAAGGCACGGACGTCGAGCGCGTTGGCGCGGCCATGTTCGGACAATGGCGCGCCGACCACGCGGTTGCGGCCGCGGCATTCGAACGAGTCGAAATTGTCGAGCACGCTGATGCCGCTGCCGAGGCTGGTGGTCAGCGGCGCGATGTCGGTGCGGACCCAGGCCGCGATTTCCGAGGCCATGGCGCAACGCAGGATCGCCGCGGGCTTTAACGCCACCCGCCGCTTGTCCGGCAGCACCACCGCCTCCAGCCGCACCAGATCCTCACCGCCGCAGCCGCCGGGGCCGTGAATGTCGGGAATGCTGGGGGCGATCGCGATCTCCTCGGTCAACGCCACCCGGCAGGCCGAGGGCGGCGGCGGCGCGGGTGTCGCGGCCTGCTCGGCGGGCTTGTCGCTCGGGGCCGGCGGCGCCTGCTCGGCGGCCGCAGGCGTGCTCGGGCGCAACGGCCGGGGCTTCGGCCGGTCGGGGCCTCGGCAGCGGCACCCTGGCAGGCAGGGCCGCCCGGCGCTGGCTTGGGCTTGTCCTTGGCGGTGAACTGCTGACCCGAAACAGGCCGCTCCACGGGGCGAGGCCGGGCTTCGCCGCGGCTGCCGCGGGACCGGATGGCGCACAAACCGACAACAGCGCGGCCGCGGCGGTAACCATTGCCACGCTGCGTCCACAAGGCCATTTGCGGGCCGCTTTCTCCGCGCTAAAGTTCATGTCAAATCCGTGATGCCCCTGGCAAGCGATAACACAGACTTGGAGGAACGCCCTTATGCAGGGATTGATGCAAGATTGGCCTTTGCTTTGTCACCGTATTATCGAGCACGCGGCCAGGTTCCACGGCACCCAGGAGGTCGTGACACGGTCGGTCGAAGGCCCCATTCATCGCACCAATTACGCCGAAATCCACCGCCGCGCCCTGAAGGTCTCGCAAAGCCTGCAGCGTGACGGCATCAAGCTCGGCGACCGCGTCGCGACCATCGCCTGGAACACCTGGCGCCACCTCGAGAGCTGGTATGGCATCATGGGCATCGGCGCGATCTGCCATACCGTCAATCCGCGGCTGTTCCCCGAACAGATCGCCTGGATCATCAACCATGCCGAAGACCGCGTGGTGATGCTCGACACCACTTTCCTGCCGGTGGTGGAAAAGGTCGCCGACAAAATGCCCAGCGTCGAGCGTTTTGTGATTTTCACCGACAAGGCGCATATGCCGCAGACCACGCTGAAGAACGCGATCTCGTATGAGGAGTGGATCGGGAAGTCCGATGGCGATTTCGCCTGGGGGGATTTCGACGAAAATACCGCGGCCGCGATGTGCTACACCTCGGGCACCACGGGCGATCCCAAGGGCGTGCTGTATTCGCACCGCTCCAACGTGCTGCACGCGCTGATGGCCAATTCCAGGGACGCGCTCGGCACCTCGGCCGCCGACACCATGCTGCCGGTGGTGCCGCTGTTCCACGCCAACAGCTGGGGCATCGCGTTCTCGGCGCCTTCGATGGGCACCAAGCTGGTGATGCCCGGCCCGAAGCTCGACGGCGCCTCGGTCTATGAGCTTTTGGATACCGAGAAGGTCACCTACACCGCTGGCGTGCCGACGGTCTGGCTGATGCTGCTCAACCACATGGCCGCCAACAATCTGAAACTGCCGCATTTGCGCATGGTGGTGTGCGGCGGCTCGGCGATGCCGCGCTCGATGATCAAGTCGTTCGTCGACATGGGCGTCGAAGTGCGTCACGCCTGGGGCATGACCGAGATGAGCCCGCTCGGCACGCTGGCGACGCTGAAGCCGCCGTTTGCCGAACTGCAGGGCGAAGCCCGGCTCGATATCTTGCAGACCCAGGGCTATCCGCCCTACGGCGTGCAGATGAAGATCACCGACGATGCCGGCAAGGAACTGCCGTGGGACGGCAAGACGTTCGGGCGGCTCAAGGTGTCGGGACCTGCGGTCTCAAAAGCCTATTTCCGGGTCGATACCGATATCCTCGACGACGACGGCTTCTTCGATACCGGCGACGTCGCGACCATCGATGCGCATGGCTACATGCGGATCACCGACCGCTCCAAGGACGTGATCAAGTCCGGCGGCGAATGGATTTCCTCGATCGATCTGGAAAATCTCGCGGTCGGACATCCCGCGGTGGCGGAAGCCGCGGTGATCGGCATCCATCATCCGAAATGGGACGAGCGGCCGCTGCTGATCGTGCAGCTCAAGCAGGGCCAGAAGGCCAGCCGCGAGGACATCCTGAAATTCATGGACGGCAAGATCGCAAAATGGTGGATGCCCGACGACGTCGCCTTCGTCGACGGCATTCCGCACACCGCGACGGGCAAGATCCTGAAGACCGCGCTGCGCGACCAGTTCAAGGCGTACAGCTTCCCCAACGCCGCGGCGTAAGCAAAAAAGGGGCGAATGGCGAGTAGCGAATGGCGAATGGGGGAAGGCAAAAGGCCGTTCTGCTTCCCTATTCGCTACTCCCTATTCGCTATTCGCCCCTTGAATTTGCCGTAACGTCGTGGTCTCAAACGGCGGTCCGGCGAGTGTCGGCCCAGATCCCAACCCGGCAGAATTGACGCGATGGCCCGCAGGTTTTCTGCCCCCTATCAGACCGAGCCCGTGTCCGCCCTCGCCTCATGGGCGCGCAACCTCGCGATATTTTCCGTGGTCGCGGTGCTGGTCTCGATCCTGATCGTCCGCTTCGGCTTCCTGGAAGTGAAACCGGCGCTGGCGACGTTCTTCGGCGCGCTGGGCTGCGCCGTCCTGTCTATCCTGGTTGGCCTCGCCGCCTTTGCCGCGATCTGGCAAAACGGCTCGCGTGGCATGAGCCGCATCCTGCTGGCGATGCTGATCGACGTGGTGGTGCTGGCCTATCCGGCCTATCTGGCGGTTCAGTACCGCAAGCTGCCGCATATCCACGACATCACCACCGATGCGATCGATCCGCCGCGCTTCGATGCGCTGGCGCGGCTGCGCAGCGGCGACGGCACCAACACGGCCGTGTACGCCGGCCTGTATTCCGCCGAGCAGCAGCGGCTGGCGTATCCCGATATCGAGCCGATCGACCTCGAAACCCCGGTGCAGCGCGCCTACGAACTCACGCTGCAACTGGTCAACAAGCGCAAATGGCTGGTGATCGACGAGCGGCCGCCGGCGCCGCCGCGCGGCATCGGCCATATCGAGGCGGTGGCGCGCACGCCGATCATGGGATTCCGCGAGGACGTCTCGATCCGGGTGGTGGCGGACGGCGAGGATTTGCGGGTCGATATCCGCTCGTCGTCGCGTTATTTCGAGAGCGATCTCGGCAGCAACGCCGCACGAATCCTCAAATTCACCGACGACCTCAACGCCGCCGTCGACAGCGCCAATTTGCGGCCGGCGGTCAAGAAGCCGCAACTGCCGATCAAGCTGCCGGCGAAGACGGTGAAGAAGTAAGAGAGCGAATAGGGAGTGGCGAATAGCGAATGGGGAAGAAGCATTTTTCCCTGCCCTATTCGCTACTCGCCATTCGCCAATCTGTACGTCCCGCCGATCACCGGATCGCCGTCGGTCGCGACGATGCCGCGGCCGACCAGATCTTCCAGATGCGCCAGCACGGAATAGCCGGCGGCGTTCATCAGCCTCGGATCGATGCCGATATAGATCGCGCGCACCATGGTCGGGATATCGGCCTCGCCCTTGGCGAGCCGGTGCAGAATCGAGGCCTCGCGCGCCTGCCGGTGCCGGATCAGAAAGCGCACATAGCGCGGCCCTTCCGGAATTTCCGGGCCGTGGCCGGAGAAATACAGATCCTCGTCGCGGGCCGCCAACCGGTCCAATGATGCCATATAATCGACCATCGATCCGTCCGGCGGCGCCACGATTGAAGTCGACCAGCCCATCACGTGATCGCCGACGAACGTGATCTTCCGCTGTGGCCAGGCGAACGCCAGATGATTGGCGGTATGGCCCGGCGTCGCCACCGCCTGCAGCGCCCAGCCGTCGCCCTCGACAATGTCGCCGTCGGCGACCCTGACATCGGGATTGAAATCGCGGTCGGCGCCGGATTCCGGATTGTGCTTCTCGCTCTCGTAGCGCGGCCGCGACGCCCGGTGCGGACCTTCGGCATAGACGGTCGCACCGGTCGCGGCCTTGATCCGCGCGGTGTTCGGCGAATGGTCGCGATGGGTATGGGTGACGAAGATATGCGTCACGGTCTCGCCGCGCACCGCATCGAGCAGCGCCCTGGCGTGCGCCTCGTCGTCAGGGCCGGGATCGATGATGGCGACCTTGCCCTTGCCCAGGATGTAACTGACCGTGCCGGTGAAGGTGAACGGACTGGGATTGTTGCAGAGGATCCGCCGCACCCCGGGGCGAACCTCCTCGGCCACGCCGGGTTTTAACGGAAAATTGCGATTGAACGGGACGTCGTCGTTTTCGGCCATGGGGGCTTATCCGTGATTTCATGTTCGCGTCATGCCCGGGCTTGTCCCGGGCATCCACGTCTTCGTCGGCTAGCTAAGACGTAGATGGCCGGGACAAGCCCGGCCATGACGAAATGCGGAAGGCTGTCATGCAGCCAGCCCAGACGAAGCCGCAGCTTACGAAAACGCCTGGATGCCGGTGATGGCGCGGCCGAGGATCAAGGCGTGGACGTCGTGGGCGCCTTCATAGGTGTTGACGGTTTCCAAATTCGCGGTGTGGCGCATGACGTGGTACTCGATCTGGATACCGTTGCCGCCATGCATGTCGCGCGAGGTCCGCGCGATGTCGAGCGCCTTGCCGCAATTGTTGCGCTTGACGATCGAGATCATCTCCGGCGCCATCTTGCCTTCGTCCATCAAGCGGCCGACGCGCAGCGAGGCCTGCAGGCCGAGCGCGATGTCGGTCTGCATGTCCGCGAGCTTCTTCTGCACCAATTGGGTCGCGGCCAGCGGCCGGCCGAACTGCTTGCGGTCGAGCGTGTATTGCCGGGCACGGTGCATGCAGTCTTCGGCGGCGCCCATCGCGCCCCAGGAAATGCCGTAACGGGCGCGGTTGAGGCAGCCGAACGGCCCCTTCAGGCCGGAGACGTTGGGCAACAGCGCGCTTTCCGGCACCTCGACGCCGTCCATCACGATTTCGCCGGTCACGGAAGCGCGCAGTGACAATTTTCCTTCGATCTTCGGCGCCGACAGGCCCTTCATGCCTTTTTCCAGCACGAAGCCGCGGATCTGGTTGTCATGCGCAGCCGATTTCGCCCACACCACGAACACGTCGGCGATCGGCGCGTTGGAAATCCACATCTTGGAACCGTTCAGCCGGTAGCCGTCGGGGATTTTCTCGGCGCGTGTCTTCATGCCGCCCGGGTCGGAACCGGCGTCCGGCTCGGTCAGGCCGAAGCAGCCGACCCACTCGCCGGTGGCGAGCTTGGGCAGATATTTCTTGCGCTGGTTCTCGTCGCCATAGGCGTAGATCGGGTGCATCACCAGCGAGGACTGCACCGAGTTCATCGAGCGATAGCCGGAATCGACCCGTTCGATTTCGCGCGCCACCAGGCCATAGGCCACATAGCTGGCATTGGCGCAGCCATATTCCTCCGGCAGGGTGATGCCGATCAGGCCGAGTTCGCCCATTTCGTTGAAAATCTCGCGATCGGTCCTTTCCTCAAGATACGCCTTGGCGACGCGCGGCATCAGCTTGTCCTGCGCATAGGCGCGCGCGGTGTCGCGGATCATGCGCTCGTCTTCGGTGAGCTGCTCGTCGAGCATGAACGGATCGTCCCACTGGAAAGCCGATGCCTGCGGCTTGTCCTTGGACTGAGGGCGCACACTCATGGAAAATCCTTTCGCATTTTCGCCGTATCGATTGGCTGCCAAATTAAAGCGCTATCGCCTCGAGCGCAATTGAATTGCAGATGCCTGGAACAGGCTGCCTTTAGCCTTCGAGCTTCTCGTTGGAGAGGATCTCGATTCCGAAACCGGACAATCCCTTGTAGTCGTGCACCGACGAGGTGAGGTTGCGGATCGAACTGACGCCGAGATCGCGCAGGATCTGCGCGCCGACACCGACCTCGCGCCACTGCCGGTTGCGATCGGCCTCCGCCGACTTGGTTTCGCCCACCGGCTCGACCGGAACGCCGGCGGCGCCGTCGCGCAAATACACCAGTACGCCGCGGTTGGCTTTCTTGAAGTGCTGCAGCACCGCCTGCATCCGCGCCGGCCCCGTGGTGAACAGGTCCTTGACGATATTGGGCTTGTGCAGCCGGGTCAGTACGTTCTTGCCGTCGCCGATGCCGTTATAGACAAAGGCGGCGTGCGCGATCGAGTCGAACGGCGAGCGGTAGGCATAGCCCTGCAGCGGGCCGATCGGGCTGTCGGTGGTAAAGGTCGCGACCCGCTCGATCAGTTTTTCGCGGGCCTGGCGGTAGGAGATCATGTCGGCGATGGTGACGTGCTTGAGCTTGTGGGTGGCGGCGAAGCGGACCACCTGCTCGCCCTTCATCACGGTGCCGTCGTCGTTCATCAGCTCGCTGATGACGCCGACCGGCGGCAGGCCGGAGAGCTTGCAGAGATCGACCGCGGCCTCGGTATGGCCGGAGCGCAGCAGCACGCCGCCGTCGCGCGCGATCAGCGGAAAAACGTGGCCCGGCCGGGCAAAATCATTGGCGCCGGCATTCGGGTTGGCCAGCGCCCGGCAGCAGGAGGCGCGTTCGTCGGCCGAGATGCCGGTGCCGCCGTCCGGCTTGTAGTCGATCGACACCGTGAACGCGGTGGTATGGTTGGACTCGTTGTGCGCCACCATCGGGTCGAGCCGCAGCCGCCGCGCGTCCTCGGTGGTGATCGGCGCGCAGACGATGCCCGAGGTGTGGCGGATGATAAATGCCATCTTGTCGGCGGTGCACAGCGACGCCGCGATGATCAAATCGCCCTCGCCCTCGCGATCGTCGTCATCGGTCACCACGACAAGCTCGCCGCGGGTAAAAGCTTGCAGTACGTCCTGGATCGGGTCGGCCATCTAATATCTCACATGATCAGGGGGACGATTTAGCCGGACTTGCCGGCCTGCGCCAGCTTGATTCCGCAAGCCAGCACGGCTCTGGAGCCGCAGCAACCGCCGGATACCAAGACAAGCGTCCCGGACTGGTCTAGGATCAGTGCCAACAAAAACAAGGGAGACGCCGCTGATGGCCTCGGCAACATTCGATTTCGCACCTCTGCTTCCGCCAGGGTTGCCCGCGCCCGCGGCCAAATGGACCGGGCTTGCCAAATACAGCTTCATCGGCGGCAACAACGACCCGGACCAGGTCCCGGTCGAAGGCCTGATCGACGCGGTCAACGCCGTGCTGAGGCGCGAGGGCAAGACGCTCGCGACCTACGGGCTTGCCAGCGGGCCGCAGGGCTATCGTCCGCTGCGCGATTTCATCGCCGCCAAACTCAAGCGCGATGCTGCCATTAGCTGCTCCGCCGACGACATCCTGGTGGTCTCCGGCTCGCTGCAGGCGCTCGACCTCGTCAACCACAGCCTGCTGGCGCGCGGCGATACCGTGATCATGGAACAGGAAACCTATCAGGGCTCGCTGAACCGGCTGACCAGGCTCGGCGTCAACGTCGTCGGCATTCCGCTCGACCAGGACGGCATGCGGATGGACGCACTGGCTTCCGCACTGGCCGAGCTCAAGCGCAAAGGCGTCACGCCGAAATACATCTACACCATCCCGACGGTACAGAACCCGACCGGCACCATCCTGCCCGAAACGCGCCGCGCCGAACTGCTGAAGCTTTCGGAGAAATACGGCGTGCCTGTTTTCGAGGATGATTGCTACGCCGACCTGATCTGGGACGGCAAGCGCCCGCCCGCGATCTACGCCATGAGCAAAACCCAGAATGTCATCCACATCGGCTCGTTTTCAAAATCGATCGCACCGGCGCTGCGGGTCGGCTACATCGTGGCGCCGTGGGCGATGCTATCGCGGATGCTGGCGCTGAAGACCGATGCCGGCTCCGGAGCGCTGGAGCAGATGGTGCTGGCGGAATATTGCGCACCGCATTTTTCCACCCATGTCCCAAAACTGACGCGCGGCCTGCGCGCAAAGCTCGACACGCTGATGGAAGCGCTCAACGAGCAGTTCGGCACCGCAGCCGAATTCGAGGACCCCAAGGGTGGCATCTTCCTGTGGGTCAAGCTGCCGGACAATGTCGATACCCTGAAACTCTATCAGGCGGCGCTTGCCGCCGGCGTCGCGATCAATCCGGGACCGGAATGGTCCACCGACAAGGCCGGCGCCGGCTGCCGCTTGAGGTTGTGCTTTGCCAGCCCCTCGCACCAGCAGATCCGCGAGGGCGTGGCGGTCTTGGCCGAGGTCTGCCGCAAGGAATTCGGCGTGCCTGCCCGAAGCGCCAATGTCGAGAAGCGGGCGTGACGGGCCGAACGCTGTCGCGGTGAACGCGGGGGAGACGTCGGGGCTGGCGCGCTTTGGTCACTCGTTGACGTGAAACTCCACGTTGACCTGACCGCTACCGCTGGACGGAAAATAATCACACAACTGCTCCGCCGCGCCTTTGTACCCGTCCCAGCCCAGAGCCGCGAACAGCATGATGGTGTCCGCCATACCACCCTCTCCGTTGCACTTGACGGCGTAGTCCGGGAGCATATCGACGAACTCGCGATAGCGGCGCTGCTGCCAAAGCTCCAGCACACGCAGATCGACCTGCCGGTTGAATTCGCTGGCGATCGAGGTCCATGCATCCGCACCGAGCTTCTTGTTCGGCCACAGACGATGCGACATCGATCCGCTGGCAAGCAGAGCCACACGTTCGCCGGATCGTTCGATCGCGCGGCGGGTGGCCTCGCCCAGAATCCGGCTTTCCTCCAACGAGGTGAACAGCGGCGATGCGACCGAGACCACCTTGGCCCAGCCATCGGGATTCATGTAGTGCATCGGCACAATCGTGCCGTATTCAAGTCCGAGGCTTGAGACCGTGTGCGCGATCACATTGAGGCCCTCGTGGCCGGCCTCGGCAGCGATCGCTTCGCCCAAGACCCGATTCCCGGGCCAATCGTAACCCAAATCCTGGATCATCTGCGGGGCTTCCTGACTGGTGAACGCACCGCGATGGTGCGGATTGGCATTGATGTGATAGCCGAAATTGGACAGCCAGTGCGTATCGAACACAACGAATGTAGAGACGCCGCGCTCCCGGGCGCGGCGGCCGATTTCACGTAGCGAGGCTACCGCCCCTTCCCGCGCCGATCGAAGGGAGCTGCCCTCGACTTCCGACAACATCAGCGAAGGCACATGCGTGACCTTGGCTGCGAGAACGAGCTGTCCCATTTGGGTCTTCTCCTGTTCCGAGAAAGCGTTGTGCGGTGGCACGCTACTCGCAGCGAACCACGTGGGCGATCCGGAGCAGCAGTATGATCGACACGTTGGCTTTTCCGGCTTCGATCTGCGCAACGTAGCGCTCGGAGATGCCGGTCATGCTCGCCAGCTTTCGGCGCGACATCTGATGGAGCGCTCGCATGCTGCGCACGCGGTCACCGAGCAGTGCGAGAAACCTGCTTTCGGAATACGGCAATCCGACATCGCCCGGCGTAATTGCCCCAGCGGCGACGGTCGACGGCGCATCTCTCCTGGATCGCTTTTTTCCCACACTCAATCCCTGATTTCGGACATCGTCGCGAAATGCCCAAACCGTCACATTGATGCAGATCAAATGGTGGTCTCTCAAGCTGCCGCGTCAGGACGCTTCCGCTCGCCCATGTCGCGACCATGGCATCCCCATCATGACGACCGGATGGCGATCATCAAGCGCGGCACCAACACGACATGTAAGCGAGGCGAAGTGAAAATAGCTCCCTCACGGGAGCTATTTTCTTGTCGTGACGTCGGGGGCCGCTCGAGGCGCTCGGTACTCAGTCCCACACCGGCGAGAAGCCAGGCTTTACAAAACGCTGGTCTTTCGGCAGCGCGGCGATCGCCTTGCGGTCGGCGTCGTCGAGCTTGATGTTCAGCGCATCGAGATTGGCCTGCTGGCTTTCGCGCCGCGAGGCCTTCGGGATCGCCGCAACGCCGTCCTGGTCGAGCAGCCATTTCAGCGCCACCTGGGCGCCGCTGGCATTGTGCTTCTTGCCGATCGCGATCAGCGCCTCGTTGGTGGCGGCGCGGCCCTGCGCCACCGGGCAATACGCCACCAGCGGCAGCGACTTGGACGCCATGTAGTTGCGGATCGGCGTCTGGTCGAGCATCACATGATATTCGATCTGGTTGCAGGCGATCGGGGCCTTGATCTCCTCGATCACGGTCTTCAGCAGCGCGATGTTGAAATTGGCAACCCCGATGGCGCGGGTGCGGCCCTCTTCCTTCAGCTTCATCAACGTCTCGAACATCGACTTCAGGTTCATGTTCGGCGCCGGCCAGTGCACCAGATAGAGATCGACCTGATCGAGCCTGAGCTTGTTCAGGCTGGTGTCGAACGCCTTGCGCATCGCGTCGGGCGCGAGGTTCTCGTTCCAGACCTTGGTCGTGACGAACAGATCCTTGCGTGCGACGCCGGAGGCCGCGATTGCCGGACCGATGGCGTCCTCATTGCCGTACATTTCCGCGGTGTCGATGTGGCGATAGCCGAGCGCAAGCGCGCTTTCCACCGCCGCGCGGCAGACGTCGCCCTGCATGCGAAAGGTACCGAGCCCGAGCCGGGGCATGGTGAGGCCCTGGGTTTTCAGATATTCCATGAGTGCTCCTGAAGACTTGAAGCCGCGGGCGACAAAAGCCCGGCGGTGCCGCATAATCGGCGCTTGCTTTGGGGGGAACGAAAACCGCCGGATTGATAGCCTGCCCGGCGGCTCAAGTCCAAATCAAGACCGCGTAAAACGGCCGGTGCGCCGCACCGGCTTCTTGTTTGAGCATGACCTTATCGGAAAACCGGTTTCCACTTTTCCGGGTCATGCTCTATCGCCGCTGCCAGTCGCAGATGCCGCCGCTTTTGCAGGGCCAGACCTGGATCCGCCGGTCCATCGCCTCGGCGTCGAGCGGATTGCCATGGCGATGCGCCAATTTGGTTCGCGCCGCGCCGCGCGGCTTTTCCACCCGGACATGGGCGGTGCGAATCTTGGGCGCGGCAGCGGCGGGCACAGCTTTCGGCTCGACGCGCGCCTGCGCCGCCGGCTTGGCGGGACCGCTGTCAGCCTCGATCGGGAATGGCCCAAACGCGTTGGTCGGCCCGAGCCGGTTGGGCGACAGCACCGCCTTCGACAGATCGAGCTTGAGGAAATCGCCCGGCCGGTACTCGGCCGCGAAGGCGCCGCCGCTCCAGGCCAGCAAAATCGCGCAAATCATGACGGAAAAAACGTTTTTCGGGACCATCGCCGGTCTCCTGAACAGCTTGAGAACACAGCCTCGACATCATTTAGGAAGCGGACTTGGTTAATGCCAGTCCAGGTTGCCGGCAAGGTTACCGCGCGATCGCCGGAACAATTCGAAAAGCTCTCGCGCGCGATTCCGTTCCCGCGCCGCACCAGAATTCCGCTCAGCCGCCGGTGGCAAAACCCGGATAGAGCGTCATGCCGCCGTCGACGAAAAGCGTGGTGCCGACCACGTAGTCGGAATGATCGGAGGCGAGCCACACCGCGGCGCGGGCGATATCCTCGGGCTCGCCGATGCGGCCATAGGGAACCAGCGTCATCAGCTGATCGTAGGCCTCCTTGGTTTGCCAGGCCGCGGTGTTGATCGGGCGTGCGGATCGCGCCGGGCGCGATCGCGTTGACGCGGATCCGCTTCGGCGCGAGCTCCTGCGCCAGGCTCTCCATCAGCATTTTGATGCCGCCCTTGGAGGCCGCGTAATTGGCATGGCCGCCCCAGGGAATCTCCTGGTGCACCGAACTCATGCAGATGATCTTGCCCGCCGCGCTGGAAACCGCCGGCACCACGCCGCGGCGCAGGAATTCGCGCGACCGCTTCGCGCGCGCATAGAAATTGCCCGGTCAGGTTGATGCTCGAGACCGTGTTCCATTGCGCCAGCGTCATTTCGTGAAACGCCGCATCGCGCTGCAGCCCGGCATTGGTGACCAGGATATCGATGGTGCCGAACTCCTGCTTCATGCGCGCGAACATCGCCGCGACCTGGTCTTCCGACGACACGTCGGCCTTGTGCGCATAGGCCCTGGCGCCGGATTTCGGTGATCTCGTTCGACCACGGCGTTGGCCGCGTCGTCGCCGTCGACATAATTGACCACGACATCGGCGCCGGCCTCGCCCAGCGCGATCGCCACGCCCTTGCCGATGCCGGAATTGGCGCCGGTCACCAGCGCCTTCTGACCCGAGAGCAGTTTGTGAACGGCAACAGGCGGCGCGGTCGATTCCGCGGAGGACGGCTTTGCAAGGGTCATCGGATAACTCCAATCAGCGGTTCCATCGTCGCCGGCACGCTCCCAGCAAAGACCAGCGGCACAACGAAGACAAGGCCAGGTGTTGCCCGGCCTTGTCCATTCGCACGTCACATTTACTTCAACGCGATCAAGGCGCCGATCAGCCTTTCAGCGGCACCGCGACGAAGCGGGTCGCGTCAGCCGTCTTGACCTGCA
Source organism: uncultured Alphaproteobacteria bacterium (assembly GCA_963699465.1). Classification (GTDB taxonomy): domain Bacteria; phylum Pseudomonadota; class Alphaproteobacteria; order Rhizobiales; family Xanthobacteraceae; genus Bradyrhizobium. The sequence goes on along the minus strand of CAVOTZ010000002.1, from coordinate 291,754 downwards.
TCAGCACGCTGTGCTTGCCGTTGCCCTTGGCCTCGTTCAGCGCCGAGCGGACGTCGCCGACATTGGAGACGCTCTTGCCACCGACGTTGAGGATGACGTCGCCGGTCCGGAAACCATGCTCGGCGGCGGGGCCTTCCGGATCGACCGCGGTCACCACCACGCCCTTGTCGCCGGAACCTTCGACGTCGGCCGCGGGAGCCAATTGCAACCCGAGGCGCGGCGTGCCGGCGACTTCCTTCGACGGCTGCCCGCCGGCATTGGCCTGACGGTCGTTCGGCATTTCGCCGAGTGCGACATTCAGGGTCTTGGCTTCGCCCTTGTGCAGGATATCGAGCTTCACCGAACTGCCCGGCGCGATCGTGCTGATGTTGCGGGCGAGATCGCGGGCGTCCTTGACCTCGGCGCCGTTGACCGCGGTGATCACGTCACCGGCCTCGATGCCGGCCTTGGCCGCCGGGCTGCCGTCCTGCGGATTGTCGACCATCGCGCCCCGCGCCTGTTTCAGGCCGAGGCTGTCGGCGATGTCGGCCGTGACCGGCTGCACCTGGACGCCGAGCCAGCCGCGCGTGACATAGCCCTTGTCCTTGAGCTGGTTGACCACGAGCTTGGCGGTCGCGGCCGGAATGTCGAAGCCGATGCCGACCGAGCCGCCCGACGGCGAGAAGATCGCGGTGTTGACGCCGATCACGTTGCCGCTGGTGTCGAAAGCCGGACCGCCGGAATTGCCCTTGTTGATCGGCGCGTCGATCTGGACATAGTCGTCGTAAGGTCCTGCGCCGATATCACGGCCCCGCGCGGAAACGATGCCCGCGGTAACCGTGCCGCCGAGACCGAAGGGATTGCCGACCGCGACCACCCAGTCACCGACGCGCGGCTGCGTATCCGCGAACTTCACATAGGAAAAGTCCTTCTTGCCTTCGACCTTGATCAGCGCCAGATCGGTCTTCTTGTCGGTGCCGATCACCTTGGCGGTATAGATGGTGCCGTCGTCGGTGGTGACCTGGACCGATTGGGCGTGATCGACCACGTGATTGTTGGTCACGGCATAGCCATCAGGTGAAATGAAGAAGCCGGAGCCTTCGCCGGTGATGACCTCGTGGCGCTGCGGCATGCCGCCCGGAACGCGAAAACCGAATTGCTTGAACTGCTCGAACGGCGAACCCGACTGATCGGAATCCATCCGCTCGTTCTGCATCGCCGCGCCGTTTTCGGCGTCGCCGTCGATCTTGACGCGCACCGAAATCACCGCGGGTTTGACCCTGGCGACGAGGTCGGCAAAGCCCGGCGCATTGGGCGAGGATTCGGCCGCATGGGCCGACGAGGTGAACGCCGGCAGGTTGAACGGCAGATAGCCGCCCGGACCGGCGGCAAGAACCGCCAGGCTGAGACCGGCGGCCGAAGCCAGCAGCGCCAGCCGGCGCGGCTTGAGAAATTTGCGTGGTGTCGGTTGCGAAGTCGATTGATCGTGCATTTCACGTCTCCAATGTTGAACGAAGGAAAACCCGTTTGAGAATCCATTCTCGAGAATCTGTTCCCGAAGATTTCTCGACAATTCCTTGCGCTCAACATGGCGCGTGGACATTACGTGGTCCTTTTCGGACGATTAACGTTTTGCAAGAACGCTGCGACGAAGCACCGCATGCTTTGGATGAAGGATCGGTAACGGAACATTTTTCGGGCGCAAAATTTCTAACTTAGGGGCGGCTCATTCAGGAGAACCGCCATGAAATCTCATCTTATCGCCATCGCAACCGCCGCGGCCTTCATTGCCGGCACCGGCATGGCATCGGCCGCCGACATGCACGCCACGTCGAACACGATGTCGAAAACGTCGGCCGCCCAATCGATGGCCAAGGACAACCTCACGCTGACCCGTTCCCAGCAGCGGGCCGCCTGGAAGGATCTCGGCAAACAGGCCAGCAGCCAGACCGCGTCGCCGAACTTCACCGCCTCGGTCGGCGCGACGATCCCCGGCGACATCACCATTCAGGCCGTGCCGGCCAAGGTCGCGGCGCGGGTGTCCGCGCTGAAGCCCTATGACTATGCGCTGCTCCACAACCAGCTTCTGATCGTCAACCCCAACGACAAGAAGGTGGTCGATGTGATCTCGCGTCGCGCCTGATCGCTGCGCCCTGGTGTTTCGGCGCATGAAACGGTTCCACCGGGAACACGCCGAAACACCGGGCGAGCGATCAATGATCTCGCCAATAGTTGAATAATCAACCGGCCGCTGGAGGCCTAACATACCGGCTCACCAAACTGGCCGGAGGAGATCGCGATGAAATTCCGTCGTATTTCGGCGCTCGATTGCTACACCGTCGCGTTCGGACTCTTCCTGTTCGTGTCGCCCTGGTTGTTTGCCTATGTCAGCGAAAAGGTGCGCATCGAGGTTTGGGCCTCCGGCGCTGCGATTGCGGCGGTTTCGATCGCGGCAATCGTTGCCTTTTCGGAATGGGAAGAGTGGATCAACCTGCTGCTCGGGGCATGGCTCGTGATATCGCCGTTGGTGATCGGTTTCATGCACACCCGCGCCATGCATGTCAGCATCCTGATCGGCGTGATGGTCGCCTTCTTCGCCGCGCTGGAGCTGTGGCTCATCCATTACGAGCCGGATTATGGCTCGGAGCGCGAGGCGCAGGGTGTGAACGTCCAGGCCGCCGGGCCACCACGTTAGCGCCGCCACACCATCCGGCCTATCGATCGTGAGCAGATCGCGCTGCCGATGTCGGTCGAATTGCGTGTCAGGTCAATACGATAGTCTCTTGCCGACTTCGCCGGAACGATCCAGCCGTCGGGAATAAAAGCCGTCATTTCCGTCAAAGAATCCGTCGCGGCAATCCTGTAAAATCATAGCGGGAAGTGTCCCGCGTGAACCAAGGATCGAGACGTGACTTCGAGAATTTTGCCCGTCATTGCCGGGTTGTCCCTGGCGCTGACGCCGATGCTGATACCGGCCTCGGCGCAGCTGGGGCAGGTCGATCTTGCGGATGCGCCGGGCCGGCTTTCGCTTCAGGTGGCAGGGGATCCGGCCGGCGCCAACTGCCGCCCGATCGTGATCGCGGAGCATGTGCCGCTGATTTCGGTCGCCATGCACCTGACGTTCCACGACGACTTCAACGAGCACCCGCTGTCGAACGGCAGATGGACGCCGCATTATGCCGGCGGCGCGGCGTGGCCGGACGCGCGCTATTGGGGCGGCGACGGCTCCGACTTCAAGCGCAAGACCAGCGCCAATGGCGAGCAGCAGATCTATGTCGATCCGCGCTATGCCGGACGCGGAACCACGCCGCTCGGGCTCGATCCGTTCAGGGTTCACGACGGCGTGCTCTCGATCGTCGCCACCCGCACCCCGCCGCAGCTGAAACCGGTGCTGTTCGACAACCAATACATATCGGGCATCCTGACCACGCAGAATTCGTTCGCGCAGAAACACGGCTATTTCGAAATCCGCGCCCGAATCCCGATTGGCACCGCGGTCTGGCCGGCATTCTGGCTGCTCGCCAACGACGGCGGCTGGCCGCCCGAACTCGACATCGTGGAAGGGCGCGGCGAGGAGCCCGGCGCGGTTGTCATGACCACGCATTGGCGGCATCCCGACACCCAGAAGATCGAATCCTGCGAGGAGAATTTTACGGTGCCGACCGCGCCCGGCGAATTCCATGACTATGGCGCGCTGTGGGAACGCGACCGCATCACCTATTTCATCGACCGCAAGCCGGTCGCCGACATCAGGGTGCCGATCGGCTTTGACGATCCGATGTACATGATCATCAATTTGGCGATGGGCGCGAAGTACTTTCAGGGGGTAGGATTTGTCGACGCCAAGACCCCCGATTCAGTCGCCTTCCAGGTCGATCGGGTGTCGGTCTACCAGATCGATTCGTATTAGGGAGTTCCCGTGTTCAGAAAATTCTCGAGGCGGCATTTCGCCAAGCTCGCAGGCCTTTCCGCGCTCGGGTTGGCAACCGCAAAGCCGGAAGCCGGCCAGGCAGCGGCCAGCAGCTATGCGCCCGCGAGTTTTCCCAAAAATTTTCTCTGGGGCACCGCGACCTCCGCCTACCAGATCGAGGGCGCGGTCAATGAAGACGGCCGCGGCGCTTCGATCTGGGATACGTTCTCCCACACGCCGGGCAAGGTCGACGATGGCTCCAATGGCGACCGCGCCAACGATCACTATCATCGCTACAAGGAAGACGTCGGCCTGATCGCCGCGCTGGGCGCCAAGGCCTACCGGTTCTCGATCGCCTGGTCGCGGATATTTCCCGAAGGCACCGGCGCGCCCAATGCAAAAGGCCTCGACTTCTACGACCGGCTGGTCGACGAGATGTTGAAGAACGGCATCGAACCCTACGCGACGCTGTATCATTGGGACCTGCCGCAGGCGCTGCAGGACAAGGCCGGCGGATGGCAATCCCCCGAGACCTCCAAGGCGTTCGCCGATTACGCCGGCTATATCGCCCAGCACCTGACCGATCGCGTCAAGAACATCTTCACGGTCAATGAAGTCGGCCGGTTCGTGAATTTCGGCTACGGCTGGAAGATCGACGCGCCCGGCCTCGGGCTGCCGCCGGGAGAGCTGAACCAGGTCCATCACAATGTGGCGCTCGGCCACGGCCTCGCCGTGCAGGCGATCCGGGCGCATGGCCGCGCCGGCACGCGGGTCGGCCCTGCCGAAAACATCACCGGCTGCGTGCCGGCGATCGACACGCCGGAGAACATTCGCGCCGCCGAGATCGCCACCCGCGAATTCAACTCGAATTTCCTCGGCGTGATCCTGGAAGGCAAATATACCGACGGCTTTCTGGCCTATACCGGCAAGGACGCCCCGAAATTCACCGCCGAAGAGCTGAAGATCATCTCCTCGCCGGTCGATTTCGTCGGCCTCAACATCTACACCCCGCAATATTACGTCACCGCCAAGGACGGCGCGCCCGGCTTCAACGTGCTACCGATGCCGGCTTCGTTCCCGCACATGCTGTCGGACTGGCTCAGGGTCGGGCCGGAAGCGGCCTATTGGGTGCCGCGCATCGCGGCCAAGATATGGAATCTCGACAGCATCTATATCAGCGAGAACGGCACCTCCTCGGCGGACAAATTGTCGGCCGACGGCAAGGTGTACGATCTCGACCGCATCATGTACCTGCGCAATTATCTGACACAGTTGCAGCGCGCGACCTCCGAAGGCGTGCCGGTGCGCGGCTATTTCCTGTGGAGCCTGATGGACAATTTCGAATGGATCCACGGCTACCGCGAGCGTTTTGGGCTGTATCACGTCGATTTCGACACGCTGGTGCGGACGCCCAAACTCAGCGCCGCGTTCTACCGCAACGTCATCGCGCAGAACGCGATCGGCGCCTGAGCGCTACGCGGCCGCCCGTGAGGCGCGGAGGGCTTGAAGCGGCGGGCGACCAACGTGTAATAAGACAGGAGTTTCGGGGGATGCCGTTCGATGCCGCTGACACGTGGCAAGATTGTCGGGTACGACAGCGAGCGGCTGGCCTTCACGTTCGTGATGATGAACGGCGATGAGGCGGTCGAATGCCGGATCAGCGACGCCGCGATGGACCAGCTGATCGGCACCAAGGGCACCGAAAGCCTGGCGCGCCAGGCACTTTTTCTGACGCATCGCGACCGGATCGAACAGATCGCTTCCGACCTCTATGATGCGAGCCCGCCGGTCAAGGGCGCGGTGATACGCATCTTCACCAAGCACGTCTAAGGGGAACATCATGTCCGAGCTGATCCTGCACCATTACGCGATGTCGCCGTTTTCCGAGAAAATCCGGCTGATCATGGGTTTCAAGCGATTGGCCTGGCGGGGCGTGTCGATCCCGAATGTGATGCCGAAGCCCGACGTGGTCGCGCTGACCGGCGGCTATCGCAAAACCCCGGTGCTGCAGATCGGCGCCGACATCTACTGCGACACCGCGCTGATCGCCCGCGTGCTGGAAGCCCGGCAGCCGCAGCCGACACTCTACCCGGCCGAACTACCGCTCGCGGTGGCGCTGGCGCAGTGGGCCGACAGCTATCTGTTCCAGGAATCGGTGGTGTGGGCGATGCAGCCGGCGGGAATCCCGTCGATGGGCACCCTGGTGTCGCCGGATCAGCTGAAAATCTTTGCCGCCGATCGTGCCGCGATGCGCGGCGCCTTTCCGCGCCCGACGCTTTCCGACGGCATCGCGCAACTGAAAGTCCATTTGTCGGAGCTTGAGGCGCAGCTCGGCAACAATGGGCCGTGGCTGTTTGGCGCGACAACCTGCATCGCCGATTTCTCGGTGGCGCATTGCCTGTGGTTCATCCGCCTCGCCAAACCGGTGGCCGCACTGCTCAAGGATTATCCTGCGGTCAGTGGCTGGCTCGACCAGGTGCTGGCGATCGGCCACCACACGCATGAGGAGATCAGCGGCAGCGACGCCATCGCGGTCGCAGCCGGAGCTGCGGCGCATGCGCCGGCCGCCGTCGCCGCCGGTCAGGGTTTTGAATCCGGCGAGGCCGTCACCGTGGCCGCCACCGACTATGGCACCGACGCCGTCGCCGGCACGTTGGTCGGCCTGTCGAACACCGAGTCCGTGATCCGGCGCGTCGATCCGCGCGCCGGCACGCTGCATGTCCACTTTCCGCGCTTCGGCTTCCAGATCAGAAAGAGCGCGCCGGCGTAAGCGACGCAGTTACAGCGTCGCTGCGGCCAGCACGCGCTTGGCGCCCGCCAAAGCGCGTCGCGCGCGCGTCGTCGCGTCCACGGTCTTGGCGAGCTCGACGGTCGGGGTTTCGATGCTGATGGTGATATCCGGCGGCATGGCGCGGACCAGCGAAACCAGGTCGATGCCGCCCTCACCCGGAAATAGCCGCTCGCAGCGCGCCGCATGCATCAAGGCTTCGGTCGTCGTCGGCCGCTCGGCCGGGCCGTCGCAGATTTGCCAGTAATGCAACCGGCCCTTCGGGATTTTGGCGATATCGCCAGTCAGGCTTTGCGATCGGTCGAAATGCAAGGCGTCGACCAGCAGGCCGGCATTGGGTTGATTGACCTGTTCGACGATCCGCATCGCCTGCTTGAGGTCCGGCACCGATGTCCACGGCATGAATTCGAGATCGGCGGTCAGCCCGTAGGGCCGCGCCGCCTCGCAAAACCGTGCGTACGTCTCGGCAAACCGCTTGAGGTCGGGGTCGTAGGCGGCCACCAGAATATGCCTGGCGCCGAGCCGGGCGCCCGCCTCGAAAAACGCCTGGAATGAAGCGATCCCGGTTTCCTCGCGCAACGCCGCTATTTCGAGATCCGCGACCGTCACGCCGGTCGCATCGAGTCGTGCGATCGTCTCTTTCAGCTTTGCCGGATCGTCCATCAGCGGATAGGCCGGGCCGCCAACCACCGCCGGCATCAGCCGCAGCCCGACATGTTGGTAACCGCAGGCGGCGGCGACGTCGATCAGGTCTGGCGGCGCGAGTTCGAGCGCGGTCAGATGGGCGAGAGAAAAGGATGGCACGATGGTGTCCTCGCTGAACGGCCTTTCAATGTGGCGGCGGATAATCCGCGCGGCGCGGCGCCACGCCCGACGGCGCGACGTCGAGCCGCACCGCGATGCCCTCGAGGGACGGGCTCGGCGCCGGATAGAGCTTCATGACCAGCGGATCGTGGCCGGGAACGATGTGATCCTCGTCCGGCGCCAACTGCAGCAGCCGGTCAAACCCCTCCAGCATTTTGCCGATATGCAACGCCGTCGTGAACGGCCGCTGGCTCGCCATGTTCTCGTAGAAATGGGTGACGTCGGAAGCGACCACGACAAATCCGCGGCGGGTCTTGACCTGGACGAATTGCAGCCCGTCCGAATGGCCACCGACGGCATGCACGGTGATGCCGGGTGCGAGTTCCGCATCGCCGTCGTAGAACATTACGCGCCGCGCATAATTCAGCCGCACGATCCCGCAGATATCCTCGACCTCGAACGAATGCGCCAGCCTGGGATAGCGCATGTAGCGTCCGGTGGCGTAGCTCAGCTCCCGCTCCTGGAGATGAAACCGCGCCTTCGGAAAGCGGTCGAAATTGCCGACATGGTCGTAATGCAGATGGGTGAGGATGACGTCTTCAACTTCATTCGCATCGATGCCGAGGGCGGCCAGCCCCTCGACCGGATCGCGCAGGAAGGTGCGCTTTCGCCGCGCCGATACCTCGGCGTTGAAACCGGTATCGATGACGAAGGTGCGCCCGCCGCCCTTCGCGACCCAGACGAAATAATCCATCGGCATCGGTCCGTCATGCGGATCGCCGCCGATGAAATGATCGCCGCGCCGCGCCTCACGCGTGGCGTAACGGATCGCAAACAGCTCGTAATCGGGCACGGTCATGCCGGCTCCCCCCGTGACGTGTCCCCGCTCAGGCGCCCCCGGCCTTGGCGCGTTCCGCCGCCTGCTTGATCTTTTCCGGGTCGGCCTTGATTTCGATCCCGGCGCGCTCCTGCTGCAGCAACATCACGACGCGTGAATCGCGGCCTTCCCAGCCGCGGTTGCAGGCTTCCACCATCTCGGCATGCGCGGCGTTGCACAGCCGCATCGGCACACCGAGTTCGCGTCCGAGCGCGGTCGCCAGCGTGACGTCCTTGGTGGCAAGTTTTAAGGCAAAATTCGGCGGATCGTATTTGCCGGGCAGGAACTGCTCGAGCAGGCCATCAAAAGTCAGGCGGCGGCCGGTGACGCCCTGGCGCACGGCTTCCCACAGCGCCACCGGATCGACGCCGGCCTTCACGCCCATGGAAAACGTCTCGGCGAGCGCGCAGGTGATCGCATAGCCCGACATGTTATGCACCAGCTTGGCGACCGTCGCTGTGCCGATCGGCCCGATATAGGCGGCGCGGTCGCCCATCGCGTCGAGCACCGGCTTGTACTTGTCGTAGGCCGCCTTGTCGCCGCCGACCCAGATCGCCATCTTGCGCGACTCCGCGCCCTGCGGGCCGCCGCTAACCGGCGCATCGAGCATGTCAGCGCCCTTGGCGGCAAACGCGGCGCTGATGTTCTTGACGACGCTTTGCGAGTTGGTCGAGAGGTCAAAATAGGCCGCGCCCTTCCTGACGCCCTCGACCAGGCCGTCGGCGCCGAGCGCGACGCGCTCGACATCGGCGGGCTCGGGCAGCGAGGTAAAGATCACGTCGGATTTTTCCGCCAGCGCGCGCGGCGTTTCCGCCCATTCGGCGCCCGCCTGCAGATGATGGCTGGCGGCCTGCCGGTGCAGATCGTGCACCACGACCTTGTAGCCGGCCTTGAGAATATTGGTGGTCATCTTGCCACCCATGGTGCCAAGCCCGACGAACCCTACAACGACGTCTTTTGCCATCTTCAATCCCCCTTATTGCCTTCGACCAGCACGCTGTAGGCGACCTGCGCCGCCGACATCGCGGCCGGCCAGCCCGCATAGAACGCCATGTGGGTGATGACTTCGGTGATTTCTTCCTGGGTGACGCCGTTATCGATCGCGCGGGTCAGGTGCGACACCAGTTGCTCCGGCCGGTAGGTCGCGACCAAGGCGGCCACGGTGATCAGGCTGCGGTCGCGTTTGGAAAGGCCCTTGCGCTCCCAGAGGTCGCCGTAGACGACGTCATTGGTGTAATCGACCAGCGCCGGCGTAAACGCCTTGATGCGGTCGCGTTTGGCGGAAGGCGGTGCCTTGGCCATGCGTCACTCCCCGTATTTTGTCGGCCGCGCGTCGTGCGCGGCGTTTTTCATTGCGCTTGAATTGAAGCAAGGATGCAGCGTTTCCTTAGCATCGACCGGCGGGGGTGTCGACGAAAGAGCCCAGCGCAAATCGCCGGGCTGCCACGCGCGGACCGCGATCGGGGCAGACCGATCACGGCCTCCGCTGCGGCTATCTTACCGTGGTCGCGGCCGCGATCAGCGGCTTGCCATCAGCGGTTGCGATCGTCAGCCGCACCAGCCCGCCGCTGCTGCCGGCGGGAAACGCCGCGGAAATGCGATTTCCGTGCTTCGGATCGGCGGTCACGGTGTCGTCGAACAGCGCCGTGTCGCCGCGTCTTAGCGTCACCCGCAACGGCGTATCCGGTTCGATGTTGAAAAACTCAAGGTGGGCGCCGGAAGCATCGGCCGACAGGTTGATCAGGATGTTCTCGTTCGCCTGTGTCACGCCGCTCATGCCGACGGTGGGGCTATAGCTTTCAGGGAATGTCACTTCACCGCGCGCGGCAAGACCGGCGCTGTGAAAAAACTGGTCCGACACCCCCGCCCATAGTTCGACGTAAGGCTGCGCCTCGTTCGGATCCTTGCGGGCGTCGGCCTGGTCCGTGAACGACGGAAACCCCCAGGTCCACATTTTCAGGCCCCGCGTCACCTTGTTGTCGGCGATGCGGATGATGCCCTCCTCGTTGTCGTGGTTGATCACGCCCCAGAAATTGCCGCCCTGCATGTCCGGCGCGGCGTAGGCGATGCCCATCGAAGGCCAGTTCCTGAAGTAGCGTAATTTGTCGAAACGATGCCTCGCCGCATCAAGGCTTTCGTCGCCGTCAGCGATATTGGCCGACCAGCGCGGCGTGGTGTAGGCCTCGACCGGCGCGATGATTTCGGCGGCGCCATCCGTCCCCGGATGTTTCGGGTCGGAGCCCGGCGCCAGCGTGGTGCAGGTCCAGTACTCGTAGTCGATCGCCTTGTCGCGCGGGTTCTTCAGCACCACGCGCGCGTCGAGCGCGGCGCGGCCGGCTTTCAGCGTAACGTAGTAGGTTGCCTCCAAGCCCGTCACGCCCTTGTTGAATTGTTTCGGTGCCGCGGCATATTCAAAATCGTCCGTGAACGACATCGACACCGTGATCTCCTCGGCGGTCTGTTTCACCACGCTAAAATCCCACGGCTTCAGCCAGGTCTTGCCGTGCTCGGCATCCGGAAAGGTCGGAAAAATGCCGCCATAGACCATCATCCAGTCGTAATAGAAATTGCCGGCTTTCATCCCGTAGGGCACGCCGACGTCGGTACGATAAAGTTGTTCGTGGCCGGTCGGCTTGTAGATCATGGAAAGAATGCGCCCGCCGAATTCGGGCAGCAGCGTTACCTTCAGATAGCGGTTCTCGAGCACGTAGGTCTTGAACGTGCGATCGACGATGGTCTTCAAATCGAGCGAGCCGTCGACGAAGCCGTTGTCCGGTCCGGTCGCATATTTGACCGTGCTCCAGGCCGTCGTCGATTCCGTCAGCGAGACGGTGTCGGGCGCCAGCGGCGCCGCGTACGTAACGGCAGGAAACGACCAGGCCGCCACAAACGTGATCGCCAAGCCGATATGCCTATGCCGATTGACACGCATCTGCGTCGCCTTTGCGGAGCAAGGGCCGGGATTATCGCCAAGGCAACCTTGCCCGGCAACGAAACCAACGTATGGTTACCTCAAAACGACGTCAGGGAGGCGGTATTGAAGAATTGGATCGTGGCGGTATTGGCTCTGATCGCAGCCGCGACGAGCGGGGCGCGGGCCGAGGACTATCCCACCCGGCCGGTCACGATCATCGTTCCCTTTGCCGCCGGCGGCCCGGCCGACATCACGGCCCGGATCGTCGCCGACATCTTCAGCCGTCATCTCGGCCAGCGTTTTATCGTGGAAAATGTCGGCGGCGCCGGAGGCACCATCGGCACGCTTCGCGCCGCGCGCGCCGCCCCTGACGGCTACACCGTGCTGTCGGGTCATATGGGCACCAATGCGCTGGCGGCGGCGTTCTATCCGGATCTCGGCTACGATCCGCAAAAGGATTTCGAGCCGATCGGACTGACCGCCGAATATCCGGAGTTGCTGGTGGTCCGCAAAGACTTTCCCGCCCGCGACCTCCATGAATTCGTCGCCTATGCCAAGGCCAATGCCGCAAAACTCAATGTCGGACACGCCGGCGTCGGTTCGGTGTCCTATATCGGCTGCCTGCTGCTCAACGCGGCGATCGGCATCAGGCCGACCATGGTGCCCTTCACCGGCACGGCGCCGGTGCTGAACGCGATGCTCGTCAGGTGAGATCGACTATGAATGCGATCCGGTGCTCGGAACGATGGCGCAGGTCCGTGCCGGCGCAGTCAGGGCGCTGGCGATTGCCGCGAAGCAGCGAAGCCCGATGTTGCCGGAGGTGCCGACCTCCTACGAGCAAGGTTTTCCGGAATTCGATATCGCGCCGTTCTACGCCGCGTTCGTGCCAAAGGGCACGCCGCAGCCCATCGTCGACAGGCTCGCGGCATCCCTGAACCAAGGCCTCGGCGAAGAGTCCGTGCAAAAACGCCTGGCCGAACTCGGCTCCAACATCATCGAGCCCGAGCGCCGCGGACCCGGCCCGCTCGCCGACCTGATCCGGCGCGAGACGGCGCGTTTGATGCCGATCCTGGGTGCGGTGAAGGACAAATAGCCGGACGGCGAAGCGCCGGCCGAACGCTCATCCCCTGATATCGCGGAAGGCGTCATCCAGCCGGTCGAGCGCTTCCGCGAGTATCGGGCGCGGCGTGGCAAAATTGAACCGCAGCCAGCTGTCGCCGCCCGGCCCGAATTGCGGTCCCGGGCTGGCAAAAATCCGCGCCTTTCCGCTGACCCGTTCGGCGACGTCATGCGACGTGAGCCCGGTGCCGGAAAAATTCACCCAGCCGAGATAGGTGGCGTCGAGCCGCATCGAGCGCGCACCCGGCGCCGCCGCCTCGATCCGCTTGTCGAGCAGGTCGCGATTGCCGGCGAGATACGGCAGCAACTCATCCAGCCACGCCTCGCCGGTCCGCCACGCCGCCTCGGTCGCGATCATGCCGAACGCGTTGTAGGAGCCGAGCCCGCTCGCCATGATCCGCGCGTCGATCCGCTTCTTGAAATCGGGATTCGACGTGACGCAGGCGCCGACATGGGCGCCGGCCAGATTGAAGGTTTTTGTCGCCGCGACGCAGGTGATCAGGCGATCGGCGATTTCGGGCGCGGCGATGACGGTCGGCGTGTGCCTGGCGCCGGCGAAAACCAGGTCGCAGTGAATTTCGTCGGACACCAGGATCAGCTTGTGTTCGATGCAGAAGGCGGCGAGCGCGCGGATTTCCTCCGGTGACCAGACCGTGCCGCCCGGATTATGCGGGCTGCAGAAGAACACGATTTTGCTGCGCGGCGTCAGCTTTTCGCGCAGTGCATCGAGGTCCATCACATAGCGGCCCTGGCGCTCGACCAGTTGCGCGTCGAGGATGCGCCGGTCATTGGCCACCACGATCCGGCGGAAGGCATGATAGGCCGGCGGAAACAGCACGACCTCATCGCCCGGCTCGGTGAGCGCCTGCAGGATCAGGCCGAGCCCCGCCACGACGCCCGGCGTCGGGCTCACCCATGCCGGATCGATCGACAGTTTGTGCCGGCGCGCCAGCCAGGCGGCAAGCGCCTCCGCCCAGCTGCCGGTGTCGGCATAGTAACCGTGGACGCCTCGATCGACGGTCGCCTTCAGCGCTTCGGTGACGCCCTCGGGCGCGGCAAAGTCCATGTCCGCGACCCACATCGGGATGCCGTCGGAGGCCGGAATGCCGGACAGCTTGGTCATCATGTCCCATTTGCTGGCGTGGGTGCCGCGGCGTTCGATTACACGGTCGAAATCAGGCATTGGGACAACGGCTCCTCGGAAACTGTTACCGGACTTTAGGGTCCGGGATCGCCAGAGTCGACGCCGAGGGCGGGCAGGTCAGGTTCGCGTATCCGGAATGTTCTGGATCGGAAAAGGGTGGTACCGGTGCGGCTTTCGCTTCGCGGACGTCCCGAATTGTCTCGTGGTCAGTTGTTGCTGCCGAGAAACGCGCTTTCGATGACTGCGCCGATCGGCTGCCAGGTGGTGCCGTCGAACTGCACCAGCCGCATCTGCTCGATCGGGCGGAAGTCGGCCGGTCCGGTATTGATGACGATACCGGGCAGCGCGAGCGAGCTGCGAAAATTCTTCAGGGCTTCCGCCTGCCGCATGATGTTCTCGCGCGAAAGATCGTCGCCGCACTGCTTCAACACCTCGATCAGCGTTTCGGCCGCGGCATAGCCGAACACGGTGTTGCCGTCGGCCCTGTCGCCATCGGGATAATATTTGTCCATGAACGACGACCAGGCCTGCATGGCGGGATCGTCCTTCCAGGCGGGATCGCCGGCATCTTTCAGGAAAGCGGTCGAGATCACCCCGATCGAGTTCTCCAGCCCCGCCGGTCGCAGCGCGTTGGCGATCGAGGCCGACGCGTTGTCGAGGATGAAGACCGGATGCCAGTCGATTTCGGCCAGCCGCCGCAGCGCCAGCGCCGCGACGGCGGGCGCGCCGTCGAACACCAGGATTTGCGCGCCGGACGCCTGCAGCACGTCGATCTGGGAATCGATCGACTTGTCCGAAATGTCGAAGGTAATGTCGGAGACGATCATCCGCGAGAGGTCACCGAGTCCCTCCTGCAACCCGCTGAACAGGTCGCGGCCGAACTGGTCGTTCTGCCAGAGCACCGCGATCTTCTGCCCGGAATAGAACGCCTCGATGTAGTTGGCATAGATCCGCCCCTCGGAACGGAACGCCGGCTGCCAGCCCATCGTCCACGGAAAGTCCTTCGGGTCGCTCCACTGTTCCTCGCCGGACGCGATGAAGAGCTGCGGCATTTTCATGTCGTTCAGATAGGTCTTGATGGTCCGATTGCTCGACAGCCCGAACGAGCCGAACATCAGGAGGACCTTGTCCTGGTCGGCCAGCTTGCGAAGCTGCGCGGACGCCATCTCCGGATCGGAGTTGTCGTTGTAGGTGATGAATTTGATCTTGCGGCCGTTGACGCCGCCCTGCTCGTTGATCATGTCGAAATAGGCCGCCTCGGTCTTGCCGATCGAGGCGAACGCCGCCAGCTCGCCGGTGTAAGGCATCACATTGCCGATCAATATCTCGGTGTCGGTTGCTCTGATTCCGGCCTGTTGCGCGGTCGCGGGGCCGCACCATGTAACCAGCGCCGCCACGACCGAAACGACACGCCATTTCTTCATCATCATCGCTCCAGAAAAAGCCCGCGCAAACGCCGCCCTGAGGCAACGCGTGGCAGTCGAGATGGAACCGGGAATATCCCGGAAATCTTGTACTTTTCTGCGATCTTCACCGCGACGCGGACACCGGGCATTGCGGGCGACGATCACGACCTCCTGCACATACATTCCTGACATTTCTGCACATACGTGATGTGCGATGCACGGTGTTGAATGACACGATACCCCACTTCGCTGCGCTGAATTTGGAATTAATTATGGCGGATTCCAAGCCCGTGAAACAATCCGCGCCGCAGAAATGCGGCAATTGCCGGCAAAATGGCCCGCGCAGCGCGGTCGTACCCCAGGGGAGGTTCTACCATGTCCGAAGTGATACCCTTCCAGAAACGACCCTCTAAAAGCATCGAAGAGGAAACGGCGGAGTTTCTGAAATTGCTCGAGCGCATCCGATCCGAAGCACAAAAGAAGAAGTAGAGAAAGGCCCGGCATTGGCGCCGGGCCTTTTGCTTTTGATTTATTGTGTACGCCGCCGGTCGGCGCGCAATTGAAGTGATTAACGGCCGGAAAATTCCATTGCGATTTTGCCGAAGTGACCGGCGTTCTGCATATATCGCAGCGCCTCGGGCGCCTCGGCAAAGTCGAACGTTTTGTCGACCACAGGTTTGATTCGGTTGCGTCCGATCGCTGATACCATGTTTTCGAACATCTTCCGGCTACCGACCGACAACCCAATGACGTGGAGATTTTTCGAAAACAGGCTCGGAAACGTGACCTGTTGAGCAAAGCCCGAAAGCACGCCGATCACCAGGATCGTGCCGCCGACCCGCGCCGCCTCGATCGACTGCTGAAAGGTGTCCTTGCCGCCGACTTCAACGATGTGATCGACGCCGCCGCCGGTCCAGTCCGCGGCGGACTTGCCCCAGTCGACCACCGAGCGATAGTTGATGGTATGATCCGCCCCCAGTCTTTTTGCGTGCTCGAGTTTCTCGTCGCTCGATGAGGTTACGATAACAGTAGCTCCGGCAAGCTTGGCGAACTGAAGCGCGAAAATCGAGACGCCTCCGGTGCCCTGCACCAATACCGTCTGGCCTGGGCGTAGCGCGGCTTCCTCGAACAAAGCCCGCCAGGCGGTCAGCGCCGCGCAGGGCAACGTCGCGGCCTCGGGAAAGCTCAAATGATCCGGAATGCGCGTGACGCCTTCGGCATCGAGAACCCTCAGTTCCTGCAGAACGCCGGGAAGCGTTCCTCCCAGCGCCAAACGGCGGTTGCTGGCCGAAGGCCCCCCGTCAAACCAGGATTGAAAGAACATCGGGCACACCCGATCGCCGGCCGCGACCCGGGTCACGCCTTCGCCCACGGCAACGATCTCGCCGGCACCGTCGGAGAACGGGATCAGCGGAAGTTTGTACGCGCCCCCCTTCCCTTGCACGGTCAGAAGGTCGCGATAGTTCAGTGAAGCCGCGCGCATGCGAACGGTGATTTGACCGGGACCGGGCACCGGATCCGGTCGTTCGACCAGTTCCATGCCCTCGATCGACCATTCACGCGCAATTTGCCAGACTTTCAATATGACCCCCTCACCGAGTGCGCGCTTGGCGCGCCGCCTTCAGGGCAGCAGCGATCGGCATCGCCTCGGTCAAGCTACCAGTTCCACGACAGATCGCTAGCCGCGTGCAGCCACTCTCTGCACCGCCCATTTCAACGAGCCGTCGGCGGCGATAATATCGGCGATGATCGGCGACATGGCTTCGACCTTGGCAGTCTTCCCCGTGGTCAGATTGGTCACGTCGCCCGCCAGCATATCCAGCTTCAGCTCGTCGCCCGTGGTCACCATTTCATGCAGCCCCGGAAACGACCAGGCCGGGAGGCCGAAATCGATCGCAACGCGAAGGAAAAATCCGTTGATGCTTTCCGCGAGCACCGCGCCGATGCCCGTCCGCTTCATCCCCATGATCGCCCCGCCGTAATAATGCGCGTGGCCGGCCCCAAAATTACGGCCGGCGACGATGATGTCGCCCGGCTTCATCTCCTGGCAGAAGCGCGGTTCGACATCCTCCAGCACGTGCTTGGCGCACTCCTCGTACTGCTTGCTCATCGCGAATTGATCGTAGCGTTCCGAGACGATATCGGTCGCGCGCAAATCGTCCCGGACTTTCCAGACCCTGCCCTGAATGATCATCTGACTTCCTCGCGCTTTAGAGATATTTGCGCGGATCGGCGATCCGCCCCTCGATGGCGGAAGCCGCCGCGACCGCCGCGTTACCGAGGTAAACCTCCGACTCGGTCGAACCCATCCGTCCCCGGATCGTCTCCACGGATGTCGAGAGGCATCTTTCGCCGTCGCCCAATTTCAGCGGCGAAAGATTGCCGCTGTAGCATCCTCCGCATCCGGGCGTCGTGATGGTCGCTCCCGCCTCGAGAAATATCCGGTAGATTCCGGCGGCTTCCGCGGCCCGGCCGGTGTCGGCCGAAATCGGCGTCACCACCAGCCGGACACCCGGATGCACCTTTCGCCCGTTCAGGATCTTGGCCGCGAGTGCGAGGTCGGTCAGCCGGCCGCTCGAACAGGAGCCGATATTGGCGGCCTGGATTTCCAGTCCCTGCACTTCCGACAGGCTGCGGATAAGCGTGATGTCGTGCGGGCCGGCAATGACCGTTTCGAACGTGGAAAGATCGTACTCGAACTGCGCGACATAGGGCGCGTCGGGATCGGGCTCGACGCCATGATACGCCTGGCGCGCGCGTCCCGTCATGTAGTCCCGCAACACCTTGTCGGGCGGAAAGATCGACGTCAGCGCGCCGATCTGCATCGAACCGTTGGCGATGGTCATCCGCGCGTCGATCGGCAGCGCGGCAAGCCCCGGCCCGGAAAACTCCATCACCTTGCCGTTGACGTGCGGCGTGAGATCGCGAAGCAGCCGGTAGACCACGTCCTTGGCGGCAACGCCGGTGGGCAACTCACCGACCAGCCTGACCTGGACGCATTCGGGCACCTGCAACCAGACATCGCCTGTCAGCAACACCGGCACGATCTCGAAACACGGCATCGCAAAGCAGTTGGCCGCGCCCATGGTCGCGCTTTGCGTATCCATCCCCAGGCATACCGTGCCGGGAAGCGCCCAGCCCTGCTCGACCGGAATGTGATGCGAAATTCGTTGCGCCCGATGTCATAGAAATTTTCCGGGGGAATGCCCTGGTCGCGCACGAACTTTCTTATTTTCGGATGGACCTTGACCGCCGGATACATCCAGTCGGGCTGAAACGAATGGTCGAAGCAAACGACCATTCGGGACGGCTCCCAGATCTTGTAACCCTTTTTCTCGAACGTATCGATGAAGGCCATGGTGTCGAGACAGGCGACGATCTCCACCTTGGGAAGGATGACCTCGCCGGCCTTGACCGATGTCTTGCCCGCAGCACGGGCAAGGATCTTGTAGGCCATTGTTTGTTTCATTGCTTCTTCCCTCGATGGCAATCGCCCTGCACGCCACCCGGCATCGCACGACGCCTAGATCTTTTGTGGAACACCCGCTGCGCTGTCCGGTACTTTGACGAGTACAGGCCCGACCCGCTTCCGTACGGACAAATCGATCATGAAGATGATCGCGCCGGAAAACACCAGAATGACCGCGATGATCCACATCGCCACCGAATAGCCGGAGGTGAGGTCCTTCAGCCATCCCATGATGAACGGCCCGAAAAATCCCGCCGAAATTCCGACGCTGCTGACCAGCGCCAACGCGGCAGCCCCGCCGCGTCCGTCGACGAGCTTTGGGATCACCGAAAACACCAGCGCCGCGCCGGAGGACGATGCGCTGAGAACGCCGGACAGGAGGATCACGAGCAGATAGGGCTCGGTGGAATAATTGGCGCCGACCGCCGAGATCGCGGCGACCGTCATCAGGATCAGCGCGTACTTGCCGAGCTTGCCGCTCTTGTCGACCAGATAGCCGATCAGCAGCAGGACGAAGGCCGCGATGATATAGGGTATCTGGGTCAGGAAGGTCTTCGACCAGCCGGTGAAGACGCCACCGAAGCGATGCTGAAATCCCTCGACCATCGTCGGCAGGAAGAATGTCAGCGAGTAACCGCCGTAAACCACGCCAAAATAGGCCAAGCCGAGCAGCCAGATCTTGGGGTTGGTCAGGGTCTCCGACAGCGGCATGTCGCGAACGCCGAACTCGCTTCGATCCGACGCCAATTCGGCGGCGAGAGCTTCCTTTTCCCGCGCCGACAGCCAGCTGGCCTCGGCCGGGCCGTCGAACAAAACCTTGAGGCTCAGAATGCCAAGCAGGATCGCCGGAACGCCGCCGGCGAGAAACAGGAACCGCCAACCCACGAGCCCGAACGGATGATACGCATTGCCGAGAGCAATCAGCCCATTGGCGACCGGCACGCCGAAAATGTTGGCCAATGTCGTCGCGATCAGGAAGATCGCGGTGGCGCGAACGCGATGCCGCCTCGGAAACCAGAGCGTCAGATAGAAGATCACTCCGGGCGCGAATCCCGCCTCGGCCAGCCCGAGCGCGAGACGCATGATGTTGAGAACGGTCGCGTTCGGAACGAACGCGGTGAGGCACTGCACGATGCCCCAGGTGATGATGATCCGCGCCAGCCATATCCGCGCGCCGAACTTGTGGAGGGCAAGATTGCTGGGCAGTTCCAGCAGGATGTAACCGGCAATGAAGATGCCGGATGCAAAACCGAATTGCGTGGCAGACATCCCGAGATCGGCGGTCATGCCGTTGGGCCCGGCGAAGGCAATCGAGATGCGGTCGAAGAAAGCCGTCACGTAGAGCAGCATCAGCATCGGCATCAAGCGCCGCATGATCTTGCCGTAGAGCCGGTCTGACTGAATGCCCTCGGTTCCTGTCGTCATCAGCGTTCGTCCCCTGTCCCGCGGCGTTTTGCCATTTTTATGAAGCCTACCGTTCTGTACTGCCCTGCTTCGCCAGATCCGCTAGCCCTTGCCTTGCTCGATCCGCGTGTATTTCTCCAGACGCAAGGCCTCGAACAACTGAGGAAGCCCGGCAAACCTGAGCGGCTTGTTGCCTTCCGGCGCCGGGTTCATGCCGGTTCGCAGCATCTCCTCGAAAGCGTCGTACATGGTGTTCGCCGCCGCCATCACCGCCGTCGTCGCGTACATCACGAACGAATAGCCGGCTTTTCCCAGATCATCGGCGGTGTATCCGCGCGGCGGAGCCGCGCCCGATGTCATCACAGGACCCTTGATCTGGGACGCCAACCGCGTCAGCAGTTGCATGTTCTCGTCCGGTTTGAGTTTCTTGCTGAGCTCGGTCGTCATCGGCATCGCCATGTCGGCGCCCGCCTCGATGTAGAGACTGCATCGCTCGACCAGTTCATCGAACGAGACCACGTCCGCGTCGCTTCGCGCGACAATGACAAAGTCTTTGTTCCCTCTCGCGGCACAGGCCGATCTGATCCTGGCGACAGCTTCCTCACGACTGACCACGGTGCGTCCTGCAATCGCGGGACAGCGTTTCGGCAAGGTTTGATCCTCGATGTGAACGCCGGCAATTCCGGCGCGCTCCATCTGGCGGATGGTGCGATGGATGTTGATCAATCCGCCGAACCCGGTGTCGATGTCGGCAAGGATTGGTATCTCGACCGCTTCCGTGATCCGGGACGCGTGCGACGCCAGCTCCGCCGAGGTCATCAGCCCGATATCGGGCGCTCCGAGCTGGGTCGCTTCGACGCCCATACCGGTCAGATGAAGCGCCTTGAATCCAGCGAGTTCCGCCAGCCGCGCGGAAAGAGGGTCGAAGCACGAGGCCGCGAAAACCGGCGGAGATTTGAGCAGCTCTCTCAGCCTCGATGGCGCGTTCATTTCTCTCTCCGTTTGGCGCGGTGGAACGCCGTGCGCAGCTATGCGACGCGCTGCACGCCTTCCTGAACGATGTAGCCCGACGGTTCGCCCAGCAGCGTGGTGCGATAGAGCCGGCGCGACACATTGATGTCGTAGTCGTCGAGCGCGAGATGCATGGTGCAACGGTTGTCCCACGCGATAATGTCATCCGGACTCCAGCGGTGCCGGTAGGTGAATTCAGGCTGCACCGAATGACGAAACAGAAAATCGAGGATCGGCTGCGCCTCCTCCTCCGTCATGCCGACGATCCCCGTGGTCGTCATTTCGGCAACGAAAAGCGCCTTGCGGCCGGTTTCGGGATGGACACGCACGATCGGCTGCGCGACCGGCGGATTGCGCTTGCGAACCTCCGTCATGTCGCGCCCGCGCGATTGCTTGGCGACCGACATGTCCTGCACGCCCCATAGATCCCCCAAGATGCGCTTCATCGTCTCCGACAGGGAATCATAGGCCAGGTACATATTGGCGAACATCGTGTCGCCGCCGACCGGCGGAATCACCTCACAGCGCAGGATCGAGCCGCGCGCGGGCCTTAGCGTCGTCGAGAGGTCCGAATGCCACTGCCGGCCGACCGGCTGCTTGCGCCCGTCGATGACCTGATTTGTCACCGGCAGGATTTCATGAAACTCGGGATCCCTGAACTTCGGGATCGCGGCGTGATCATCGAGTTCTCCAAACCGGCGGCTGAACGCGATGTGTTGCGCGTGGGTCAGCTTCTGACCGCGGAAAAGCAGAATGAGGTGATCCCGCCAGGCCTGTTCGATCCGGGAAAAGGTCGCGTCGTCGATCGGCTTGCTCAAATCGACGCCGCCGATTTCAGCCCCGATTCCGGCCGACAGCCTGCGAATGGAAAGGGTCATTGTTTCCTCCTGCGACCGGTGCCCTTGGGTAACGCCCGGCCTTGTTAATTCGACAGCCAGCCAGCGCGCGGCCTCGGCGGATGCCTCGGACCCTTGCCGGCTTCGAAGTCATTCGCGGCCGCACGGAAGGCTGCATCTAGCCGCCGGCCCTTCACCATAGACATACGCAGCAGTATGTTGCGCTGTCAATCATTCGGGGCGCCGGCGTCGTTGACATATTTCGCGGCGCGCTGCTATTTTCGCGACATTCTTGCCGGTATGTCGGTTCGCGCGGCACGCATCGCGTCCCTTCGCGGCGCAAACCGGCATCATTATTGCGCGGCGTTGTTTGAACGGGCATATCGTTAGGGTTGACGTGGATAGTTTCTAAACCCTATAGCTGCTAATCCGGCCATCAACATTTCTCCTTTCGGGAAAGCTCAATTACATGCGTAGCGGTCTGGCGACGAAATCCCGCTCCGGCGTTGGCGTAAAGGTTGAACGCAGCGAAATCCTCGACGCCGCAGCCGCCTGTTTCTCGAAAAGCGGATTCTCCGGGACCAGTATCGACGACATCGCCGACCGGCTCACCGCCACGAAGGGAATGGTTTATCATCACTACCGCAGCAAGGCCGAGCTGTTCTTCGATGTCCATGTCTGCGCCATGGAAATGGATTTTGCCGCGATCAAGGACGCCGCCGCACGCGGCGCAACCTCCTTGGAACGCCTTGAGTTGATGGCGCATGCTCATTTCACGATGGCGGTGACGGAAACCGATTATCAGCGCGTCGCGCTGCAAGGTGTCCAGATGCATTTCTCCGGCTCGGCATCGGAAGCGCAGCGTCGCGCCCTGTCGAAGATCCTGCGGATGCGCGACGACTATCAGGCTCACTTTGCCCGCGAAATCAGTGGCGCGATAGCTGAAGGCAGCATTCCGGGGCAGGCCGTAAATACCTCGGTAAAGGCGTTTCTCGGTGTGCTGAACTGGGTAACGTTGTGGTTTCGCTCGCGCCGCGGCCAGTCTGCCGCGGAGTTAAGCGAACTGGCGACCGGAACGGTGACGTTTGCGATGCGCGGTCTCGGAACGCTCGCGTGAGCGCGACCAGGATTTAAACCGGGCTGCCGTGGGGCTCCACGTCGAGCCGGGCAATGCCGTCGAGCCCGTCGCGCGCGACGGGGCAGCGACAAGACCTGGCGGTCGTGGCCGGGAAGCGGCGTCGGCGTGTCCGCCGCATCTCCGCCGATGAAATTCTCCGATGAGCGACGGTCGTCCTTGCGGACTAGCGGATCGCATAGATCTGATATTCGGACATTTGTCGCTCACTGCCGCTCAATGCCGGCTTCCTTGGTGACGGTGGCCCACAGCTCCATGTCGTCCTTGACGTGCTTGCCGAACTCCGCCGGGCCGACCCATTGGGTCTCGAAGCCGATACCGGCGAGGCGCTCGCGCGTACCAGGATCGGTCAACGCCTCGCGCACCGTGTCCGCGAGTTTTGCGACGATCTCGGGCGGCGTGCCCCTGGGCGCGAATATTCCGGTCCAAGCGGAGATATTGATGAACTCCAGTCCGCTTTCCTTCATGGTCGGGATTTCAGGGAACAGCACGCTGCGCTGCGGATTGGTCGTCGCGATCGCCTTGGCCTGCCCGGACTTCACCTGGCCGACCGCCGGCGCCATGTCCATGAACATCAGCGAGACGCGTCCCGCGATCAGGTCGGTCACGACCTGCGGACTGCTCCGGTAAGGCACCGCGGCGATGTCGATGCCCGCCCGCCGCTTCAATGCCTCGCCCGAGAGCTGGCCCAGCGCATTGGCGTAACCAAACGACATCGTACCCGGCTTGCTCTTGGCGAGCGCCACAATGTCGGCGACGCTCTTCACCGGCAGCGAAGGGTCGACGATCAGGAAGTAGGGAAACAGCCCACACTGCGAAATCGGAACGAAATCCGCGACCGGATCGTACTGGATCGATTTCAACATGCTGGGATTGGCCGAGTGCGTCGACGTGCCGCCGACGAACAAGGTGTAGCCGTCCGGCGTCGAATGGGCGCCGACCGCAGCACCCAGCGCGCCATTGGCGCCGACGCGGTTCTCGACAATGATCGTCGTCTTCAACAGCTCCGACACCCGTTGAAACACGATGCGCGCCACGCCATCGGTGCCGCTGCCCGGCGCGAACGGGGCGATGACAGTAATTCGCTGTGACGGATAATCTTCCGCCGAGGCATGACACCAGCTCGAAAACAGCAGCGCGATCGTCAACAGCAAAGCCCGCACGAAATCCTCCCGGTTTTTGATTGTTCTTGTGGATTGTTACCGCTTCGACGAGCCTTCGATGATCTTGATGATCACCGGCCAGTAGTTCGCGCCAAATCCGGCCTGCGACGCTTCGGTCAGAACCGCCTCACCAAGTGCGGCCTCCCTCGCCTCGATGCCAAAATCCCTAGCCATCTCCAGCGCGTAGGAAATGTCCTTGTGCATGTAGTCGGTCGAAAACACCCGCTCGGGAAACTCGCCTGGCGCGACAGCCTTGTAGCCGTGGTTGCGCAGCGCAAAGCTGTCGGCGGAGCCTTTGGAGAGGGCGTTGAACAGCGTCTCGGTCGACATGCCGGCCGCGTTCGCGATTGCGGCGGCCTCGCACAGCGCGGTCACCGTCCCCACCACGACCATGTTGTTGAGGATCTTGACGACCTGGCCGGATCCGATGTCACCGCAATGGGTCACTTCGGCGGCAAAGCAGCGCAGCAGCGGCTCGATCTTGCCAAACACTGCCGGTGTCGCGCCGACCGAAATCGCCAGCGTACCCGCCTCCGCCGCGGCCCGCGTTCGCGCGACCGGCGCGTCGGCATAGTCGGTCCCCTTGGCCTTGAAGGCGGCGGCGAGTTCGCGGGTCAGTTTCAGCGGACTGGTGGAGAGATCGACGATGATCTGGCCGGAGCGCGCGAATTCGAGCAGGCCACCAGGCATCTTGCAGATCTTCTTCAGATGGACGCCGCTCGGCATCGAGATGAAAACGATATCGGCTTTCGCCACCCCGGCGACCGAGCCGGCATCCACGGCGCCGGCCTGAACCAGCCGCGCCACCGGCTCGCTATTGATGTCGTGGACGAGCACTTTCGTGCCCGTCTTCTGCACGAGGTGCCGGCACATGGGTTCGCCCATGACGCCGAGGCCGATGAAACCGAATGAGGTGGTCGCAGTCATGTTCAAAACTCCGGAATTGCCGTTAGATGAACCTCAGATACCGGAATGAGATCGCCTTCCGCTACGGAACCCAATTGGTCTCCTCGGGTTCGTGCGTTCCGCGCGGAGCAAACACGACCTTGGCCGCGGGGCTTTGCGGGCCGCGCGCCTCCGAGGGCGCCCACTGTTGCGGTTTCGAAGTCACCTGCCCGGCCGCGGCGTTGCGGCCCGCGATCCTGCCGAAGGTTGCGCCCGAGACGAGACCGGTGCCGGCCGGATAATTGTCATAGAACAGGCCGCCGACCAGTTCGCCGCAGCAATACAATCCCTTGATCGGACGCCAATCGGTTCCGATCACTTCGGCATTCTCGCTGGTTTTCAGGCCGCCGAAGGTGAAGGTGATGCCGCCGGTGGCGCTGTAGGCATAATAAGGCGGCTTATCCAGCCGAAGCGCCCAATTGGTTTTCTCGAGATCGAGCCCCTTGCTCGACAGCCCGTCCTTTTTGGTCGGGTCGAATCCGTCTTCCGGCGCGCGCGCGTGTTCGTTGTACTGAATGACGGTCTTGAGCGCCTGTTCCTTGTCGTCGATATCGAGCTGCGCGATGAGGTCCGCAAGGGTGTTGGCCTTGATCGGATCGCTGGTCGAATAGCGCGGCTCCAGCAAATGGATCACCTTGCTGTCGAACAATTGATAGGCCTTGGCGCCCGGCTCGGCCAAGATGGCGCGGCCGAACTTGGCGTAGGTGAACAGCGCGCCATCCTCGCCCTCATCGACGAAGCGCTTGCCCTTGCGATTGATCATGACGGAGTAAACGTAAGACAGCCGATTGCTGCGATCGGTCAGCTCGCGCGGCGCGAAATCGCCCCAGTCGGCGCTGATCGGCGTCGCGTGGCAGCCGCTCCATTGTCCCCAAGGCATCGCGCCGATCGCCAGCGCCATCCGCAGGCCGTCGCCCTGGTTGTATGGCGTGCCGCGCACCTTGGCGGCGCCGACCAGCGGACCGATATGCTGTGTGCGCATCTGGACGTTGGCTTCGAAGCCGCCGCAGCCGAGCACCACGGCTTTTGCCTTGAGCGATCGAATGCCGTCGTCGTCCTTGGTCTTGACGCCGACCACGTGGCCGTTGTCGTCCTGCAGCAATTCGGAAACGGCACTGCCGTAGCGCACCTCGATGCCCATCCGCTCGCAGGTCGCAAACCAGCTCGCCGACAGCCCGACGCCTTCATGCGCGGCGCGCACCACGAGGCCGCGCGCCCAGACCATCACGTTGTCTTTCTTGACCGCGGAAAGGCTGATCGCCGGCTCCATCTTGATGTTGCCGGTCTCCTTCATCCAGCGCACGGTGGCCTGCGAGTGCGACACCAGAATGCGCGACAATACGGGATCGGTGCGTCCGCTGGTGACGCGCATCAGGTCGCCGTGGAAATCTTCCTGGGTGTAGGGCGAAATGCCGTCGTAGAAATTTTCGATTTCGTCTTCGACATCCGGCAGCAAGGCGCCGATCTCGCGCGGCTCGTCATAGGCGAAGCGCAGCACGCCGCCGCTCCAATGGGTGTTGCCGCCGCGCATTTCGCGCGGCGCCTTTTCCAGCACGACCACACGTTCGGCGCCGTTCTCCCTGGCGGAAACCGCCGCGGCCAGCGCCGCGTTTCCCGCGCCAACGACGATCACATCGAACTCTTCGTGCATGTGCGTTCCTTCCGGCCGGCTCTTGTCATTTTCGGTATCGGTATTCTAACGAATACTATTGTATACAATCAAACGCAAGCCGGTCCAAAATGGCGCCGCTTAAGCTCAAATTTTGCTTGAAAACAGAGGCTTACCTTAGGCGCTATCGCGTTCCCGGCGCGCCTCGTCATCGCGCTCCTTGGCCAGGATCGCGCGACGCACCTCGAGCGCGCTCAGCACATGCGCCCGCGCCAGACGGTCGGCCTTTTCCTCGTCCCGCTGCGAGATCGCCTGCATGATCGCGGTGTGCTCGGCCTG
Source organism: uncultured Alphaproteobacteria bacterium (assembly GCA_963699465.1). Lineage (GTDB taxonomy): Bacteria > Pseudomonadota > Alphaproteobacteria > Rhizobiales > Xanthobacteraceae > Bradyrhizobium. The sequence continues at coordinate 264,902 of CAVOTZ010000002.1, read as the reverse complement.
CGCGATCGCAAAGCGGCCCTTCTCGGCCAATGTCGTCGGCCCGAGCAGCGCGATCGCGTCCTGCAGCGCCGACAAACTCTTTTCGAGGTAGCGATTATGGGACGCGACCTGGATCGCGTCATGAAATTCCCGGTTGTGCCGATAGAGGTTGAACGGCTCGCGGTCGAGTTTTTCACCCTCGGCGATCAGTCTGGCCAGCACCGCGAGATCGCGCGGACTTGCATGCTTGGCGGCCATCGCCGCGGCCGTCCCCTCCAGCGCCGCGCGCATCTCGTAAAGTTCGTCGACCGCATCCATGTCGAGCACGGAAACGACCAGCCCGCTACGCGGCCGAAGATTGAGCAGGCCCTCAAGCTCAAGCCGCGTCAGCGCCTGACGGGTCGGGGTCCGGCTGATGCCGAGATGCTCGGCCAGCTCGATTTCGCGCATCCGCCGGCCCGGCGCAAAGCGCCCTTCGATGATCGCACGCCGCAATGTCGCGTAGGCATAATCCGCCGCCGAGGCAAATTTGGTGCGGTCTGGCAACACGGCGTCATCGCTCATGGAATTATCCAATCTCATTCGGTAACAACGACCGCGGCAAGCGACTCAACCAGACCATCCAGCATGTAAGGTCGTCTGATCCGGCAACGATAAGACACGCGATCGGCGCACAGCATTTGACGTCCGCGTCGGTCCGGAACGGGATATGCGTCTAGCATCAGGAAATAATCGTAGCACTCAGGTATGTAATTGCATACAACGGTATTCACAAGCGGGATACGTCCTATGCCACAGAGCAAGATCAAAGCGACTTTCATGCGCGGCGGCACGTCGAAGGCCGTCGTGTTCAATCGACAGGACCTTCCGGCAGACCCGGCGCATTGGGATCCTATCTTCCTGTCGGTGATGGGCTCGCCCGATCCCAATGGCCGGCAACTGGACGGCATGGGCGGCGGCCTGTCGTCGCTTTCGAAAGTATGCATCGTCGGCCCGCCGACGCGGCCGGACGCCGATATCGACTACACCTTCGGTCAGGTTTCGGTGAAGGGTGCGTCGGTCGATTACAGCGGCAATTGCGGCAACATGTCCTCCGCAATGGGGCCGTTCGCGGTGAGCGAAGGGTTGGTGAAGGCGCCCGCAAACGGCGAAGCCATGGTGCGCATCCACAACACCAACACCGGCAAAATCATCGTCGCGCGTTTCCCGATGAATGACGGGGAAGTCGAGATCGAGGGCGAAATGGCGATCGATGGCGTCGGCGGACAGGGAGCGCCCGTTCGGCTTGAATTCGTCGATCCCGGCGGCACCCGAACCGGACGCCTGCTACCGACCGGACACCCCAGCGATCAGCTCGATATTCCCGGCCTCGGTTCGGTTGAGGCTTCGCTGATCGATGCCGCCAATCCATGCGTCTTTGTTGCCGCGACAGCGCTCGGCAAGGACGGCAGCGAGATGCCGGAAGCGCTCGAGCAGGATTCCGTATTTCTCGGCCACATGGAGGCCATTCGTTGCGCGGCCTCCGTTGCGATGGGTCTTGCCCCGGATCTCGCGAAAGCGGCGCAGATTCCCAGCGTGCCGAAAGTCGCGATGATCGTAGCGCCGCGCCAGATGACGACCTTGTCGGGCCGGCGGCTGGAGCCTTCGGACATGTCGCTGGGCATTCGGATGATTTCGGTCGGCCAGCCGCACCGGGCGGTGCCGATCACCGGCGCGACCTGTCTCGCCATTGCGGTGCGCATCGCGGGCTCACTCCCGAATCGTTTGGCACGCATCGGAGATGGCCCGATCACGATCGCTCACCCCTCCGGCACCACCGTGGTCGACGCAGCCGTTGAACACGCCGATGTTCCCGCCAAGGCGCGAGCGATCCATGGCGCCGTCTATCGCACCGCAAGGCGGCTGTTCGAGGGAAGCGTGTTTTATCGCACTGCCCAGACTTTCGCCCAGGCGCGCAAAGCGGCAACGAATTAAAGCCGCGCGGAAATCCTACGGAGCGATCGGCGTCTGTTCGGGCGCACCGAAGCCAGGTCCGACCCCGCACTGTTAAGGCTCTGTTAACCACATTGACCTACCCCGGCAGCGACAACGGTAGCGTAACCGCTCTCGATGCGAGAGCCGAAAGGTTGCGATGGCGACCGGAAGCAGCGGGTTTGCGACGGCGCGCCCCGGCCGCGGATTGGATCCGGCGGCCGATTTTTCCGGCTCCGATCAAGCCTGGCGCACCCCAAGACCCGGGCTGCGCGACCTGCTGGCCCCGCTTGAGCATCTCCTGATTTCCGGCGGCGACGCCCGTCTTGCGATCAATCCGGAGACGGGTTGCAACGAATATGGCTGCCGCCCGCTTCCTTCACCCGAACCTGTCGGCTTTTCGTCAAGCACGGCAACATCGATCTCGGCAAGGGCTTACAAAAGTGCCGGCCGCGCCCGCGATGCGCTGCTGCAGTCGGCAATCACGCTCGGAACCGACCAGGCCTTCGATTCACGGATCGAAGCCATGCGGGACGAATTGAAGCAGCACCTCGGCCTCTCCGATAGCGGCGCCGAGGTGATCTTCTCGGCGTCCGGCACCGACTCGCAGCTGCATGCCTTGTTGCTGGCGCAGATATTACTCGGCCTCCCGCTCACCACCGTCATCGCCGCCGCGGACCAAACCGGCAGCGGCACGGTTCACACCGCGCGTGGACATCACTTCGGCGATCTGACCGCGCTTGGAAGCCGGGTCCGCAAGGGCGAACCTATCGACGGCCTGGCGGCATCGGTTACCAGCATCGCGCTTCCGCTGCTCGACGAAAACGGAAATGCCGCCTCGGCCGCCGCGTTCGATGCGCTGGTCATCGAGGCGGTTCGAAAAGCCATCGATAGCGGCAGCAAGGTCCTGCTGCAAACCATGGATTCCTCGAAACTCGGGCGGCAAGTTCCGAGCGATCGATGTCTCCGGCACATCGCGACTTGCTGGCCCGATGCGGTGCAGGTCGTTGTCGATGCCTGTCAGATGCGGTTCGGCAGGAGCCGGCTTCGCTGCTATCTCGCCCACGGATTCATGGTGCTGATCACCGGATCGAAATTCTTCACCGGACCGCCGTTCAGCGGGGCGTTGCTGGTGCCATCAGGTCTTTCCGGAGCGATTGGCCGAACCGACCCAACAGCCGGCGGCATCTGCGTTTACAGCGCCCGCAGCGACTGGCCCAGGCGATGGGAGCGGCTGCGCCATTGTTTTCCGCCGCACGCCAATTTCGGACAATGGCTGCGCTGGGAAGCCGCCCTGGAGGAAATCCGGGCGTATTATGGTGTGCCCGGGGCATTCCGCCATTCGGCGATCGAACAACTGGGAAGCGGCATCAGGCAAATTATCGAAGCTTCGCCGTCGCTCCGACTGTTGCCTCAGCAGCCCGATCAAGCCGGTGCTTCCCCCAACGATGACGAGCAGCAACTGACAACGATCTTTCCTTTTACGATTGAACGCGACGGCGGCGGATTGTCCCTGAATGCGTGCAAGGAGATTTACCAAAAGCTCAGGCGGCATGACTGCATGATCGGGCAGCCGGTCGGCTGGAAGTGCGGTTCAGCCGCCGCGCTGCGCATCGGCATCAGCGCGCGTCACGTCACCGAGGCCTGGACGCCCGACCACAGCCTGGCTGCGCAGAATTTGACGCAGGCGATCGGTCGTGTTGCTGCTGTCGCGGCAAAGATCAAATCAATGCTGGATGGTTAGCGCGTTCGATACGGCATTGGGCCTCCGGAACATCTCGATGTGTTCGACCGCGGCGTCGCGAAACTGGACAAGCCCGAAGGTGCAATCAGGGTAACGTCAGACAAATTTCACCTATCTGCGCCCCGATGTATTTCTTCCAATTTCCTGGGGTTTTCTTTCGAGCCCATTGCCTGCATAGTGCGGTATGGCAAAAGCAAAAGTCACCTTCCGACCGCTCCGCAAATCCGAAGACGATTGGGTGATCATCGCGGACTACCCGGGCGCCGAACCCCGAGAGATTGACGGCTTCAAGAGCAAGACGGAAATCGACGAATGGATGAACGGCGACCGCCGTATCGCCTGGCTCAGATCACAGGGATACGCCAAGTAACGGGAGTAGGTCGCTTGCCGGCTATTCCAGACCTTGCCAATCGAGGATTTGCGCGGCAGCCCTCGCGTGATCCCGGGCGATTTCAGCGCATGCATGTCCGGAAGGCCTGATGATTGCACTATCCATCCTCGATCTCGTCCGCGTAACGGAGGAAACCGACGCGCGTGGTGCACTCGACAATGCGCGTGATATCGCGGTCCATGCCGAAGCCTGGGGTTATCGCCGGATCTGGGTGGCGGAGCACCACAACATGGCGGGGATCGCAAGCGCTGCAACGTCGGTGGTGATTGGTCATATCGCGGCAGGAACCAAAACCATTCGCGTCGGCGCCGGCGGCATCATGCTGCCAAACCATGCCCCCTACGTCATCGCCGAGCAGTTCGGGACACTGGCCCGGCTGTTCCCCGGCCGTATTGATCTTGGGGTCGGCCGCGCCCCCGGGACCGACCAGCTGACACTGCGCGCTCTGCGCCGCACGCCCGAAGCTGCCGAAAACTTCCCGCAGGACGTTCTGGAGCTGCAGGCCTTTCTGGCCCCGGCCGGCCCAAATCAGCGTATCCGCGCCATCCCGGCCGCGGGAACGGAAGTGCCGCTATGGATTTTGGGATCGAGTCATTTTGGCGCGATGCTGGCCGCTGAACTTGGCCTGCCTTATGCCTTTGCCTCGCATTTCGCACCGGACCTGCTTATCCCGGCGTTGCAGATCTACCGTACCCGCTTCAAGCCATCCGACCAGCTCGACCGGCCCTACGCCATGGTGGGCGTCAATATCATCGCCGCAAACAGCGATGGCGAGGCGCGTCGGTTGGCGACCACCCAGCAAATGTCGTTCACGAATATCTTTCGCGGTACACGTGGCCTCAGCCAGCCGCCGATCGACGATATCGAAACCTATTGGTCATCAGGGGAAAAGGCGCAGGCGATGGGCATGCTTGCGCGCTCGATCGTCGGCGCGCCCGATACGGTTCGCTCCGGCATGAAGGCGCTGGTTGCGGAAACAGGTGCCGACGAACTCATGGTCGTGTCCGATATCTACGACCACCCGACACGCTTGCGCTCGCTCGAACTCATCGCCGACGTCGCAAGGACGGTGCCTTGACCGCTTTTTCTCGCAAATCGACCGCCGAAACGGTGGTTGACTTGGGTTCAACCACCCATCAGAACCAAAAAGCCAATGATTTCGGGGTGATTTCTTGGTCGGAGCGGCAGGATTCGAACCTGCGACCCCTGCGTCCCGAACGCAGTGCTCTACCGGGCTGAGCCACGCTCCGACAAGAACGCGGCTTATAGCCTTGGGTTTCGCATACCGCAAGAAGGTGAATTGAGGATGCCTGACCCGGTGAATGTGGGCCTGAAAACGCGGATTTTGCCGGCCTCCGAGGCCGCTACGGCGGCCGCCGCGCGGGTGCTGGCCGAGGGCGGCCTGATCGGGTTCCCAACCGAGACGGTCTATGGGCTCGGCGCCGACGCCGGCAACCCGCTGGCCGTGGCCCGGCTCTATCAGGCCAAGGGCCGGCCCGCCTTCAATCCGCTGATCGCCCATGTCGGCGACCTCCAGGCGGCGCGGAAAATCGCGCGTTTTGACGCGCGGGCCGAGCGGCTGGCCGAGGCTTTCTGGCCGGGGCCGCTGACGCTGGTGCTGCCCAAAGCCGAAAACTGCCCGGTGGCCGATCTTGCCACCGCCGGGCTCGACACCGTCGCGATCCGGATTCCCGCCCACCCCGTCGCGCGCGACATCCTGCGCGCCTTTGGCGGGCCGGTGGTGGCGCCGTCGGCCAATCTGTCCGGCCATGTCTCGCCGACGTCAGCGGCCCATGTGCAAAGCGACCTGGCCGGGCGGATCGACTTGATCGTCGATGGCGGCCCGGTCGAGGTCGGCGTCGAATCCACCATCGTCGGATGTTTCGAGACGCCGATGCTGCTGCGTCCCGGCGGCCTGCCGCGCGAGGCGATCGAGCGCGTGCTTGGCCGCGCGCTGGCCGGCATACCCCTGGAAATGGCCGGCGAGAGCGCGGCGCCGCTGGCGCCGGGCATGCTGGCTTCGCATTACGCCCCGCGCACGCCGGTGCGGCTCGAGGCCATCAGCGTCGCGGCCGGCGAGGCGTTGCTGGCGTTTGGCCCGCGCGCGGTGGCAGGGTCTGAAGCCGCGATCGCGGTGCTGAATCTTTCCGAACGCGGCGATCTGGCGGAAGCCGCCGCCAATCTTTTCGGCTATCTTCGCCACCTCGACGCCACGAAGGCGCTTGGCATCGCGGTGATGCCGGTGCCGGACCACGGCCTCGGCGAAGCGATCAACGACCGGCTCCGCCGCGCCGCGATCCGCCGTAGCTGAAGCAATCGACGACGCCAACGAAGACAAGAATAAACGAAGACAAGAATAAAAAGAGACGCGACCATGAATACCGTCAAGCCCGCTGCCTCCGCCCCGCTGCTCTCGCCCGATCTGGCCGCACGCTTCCGCGCCGTGGTCGGCGACAAATATGCGGTGACCGATGCCGCCGACATCGCACCCTACCTCACCGAGGAGCGCGACCTGTTTCACGGCCGCTCGCCACTGGTGCTGCGCCCGGGCTCGACCGCGGAAGTGTCGGCGATCTGCAAGATCGCCAGCGAGCACAGGATCGCGCTGGTGCCGCAGGGCGGCAACACCGGCCTGGTCGGCGGCCAGACCCCGCACAATGGCGAGGTGGTGGTCTCGATGCGCCGGCTCGACAAAATCCGCGAAATCGACGCCGCCTCCAACACCATGACCTGCGAGGCCGGCGTGGTGCTGCAGGTTGCGCAGCAAAAGGCCGCTGAGATCGACCGGCTGTTTCCGCTGTCGCTCGGCGCGGAGGGAAGCTGCACCATCGGCGGCAATCTCTCCACCAATGCCGGCGGCACCGCGGCGCTCGCCTATGGCGTGGCGCGCGAGATGGCGCTCGGGCTGGAAGTCGTGCTGGCCGACGGCCGCATCCTCAATTTGCTTTCAAAACTGAAAAAGGACAATACCGGTTACGATCTGCGCAATCTGTTCATCGGCGCCGAGGGCACGCTTGGTTTCATCACCGCGGCGACACTGAAATTGTTTCCGAAGCCGCGCGCGATCGAGACCGCCTTTGTCGGCCTGCAATCGCCGGCTGAGGCGCTGAAATTGCTGACGCTGTCGCAGGGCATCGCGGCCGGCGGCCTGACCAGCTTTGAACTGCTCGCCGACATCGCGGTGGATTTCAGCGTGCGCCACGGTATCGACGTCCGCAATCCGATGGCAGGAAAACATCCATGGTACGTGCTGATGGAATTGTCGTCGTCGCGCGATGATGCCCGCGGCGCGCTGGAATCGATCCTGGCGCAGGCGCTCGAGGACGGCATTCTCGACGACGCCGTGATCGCGGCGAGCCTGAGCCAGCGCCAGGCGTTCTGGAAGCTGCGCGACGAAATGTCGGCGGCGCAGAAGCCGGAGGGCGGCTCGATCAAGCACGATGTCTCGGTGCCGGTCGCGGCGGTGCCTGCCTTCATCGCGGAAGCCGATGCGGCGGTCGTAAAACTGATTCCGGGATCGCGGCCGGTGCCGTTCGGCCATCTCGGCGACGGCAACATCCATTACAATGTCAGCCAGCCGGTCGACGGCAACGCCGCGGACTTTTTGGCGCGCTGGCACGAAGTCAACGCCGTGGTGTTCGAGATCGTGATGCGGATGGGCGGATCGATTTCCGCCGAGCACGGCATCGGCGTGCTAAAGCGCGATGAACTGCCCGACGTCAAGGACAAGGTCGCGATCTCGCTGATGCGCGGCATCAAGGCGATGCTCGATCCCCTGGGCATCATGAACCCCGGCAAGGTGTTGTAACCTTGGCTACGACCGACGCCGCGCTCGCGATCGCGCCAATCACCGACGCGGATGTTGCCGCCGTGGTCGCGCTGTGGCGGCGCTGTGGATTGACGCGGCCATGGAACGACCCCGCCGCCGATATCGCGCTGGCGCGCAGCGGAGCCAATGCGACCGTACTGGTCGGACGCGAGGGCGACAGCATCGTGGCTTCGGCCCTGGTCGGGCATGACGGCCATCGCGGCTGGGTCTATTACGTCGCCGTCGATCCCGATCACCGTCAAAAGCACTATGGCCGCATCATCATGGATGCCGCGGAAGGCTGGCTGCGCGAGCGCAAGATCGAAAAACTCATGCTGCTGGTGCGATCCGACAACACCACGGTCAAGGCGTTTTACGAGTCGCTCGGCTACGACGAGCAGGAGCGCATTGTTTTCGCCAAATGGCTCGACGGCCGCGCGCCGACGCCGTAGTCCAGCACGTGAAGGCACGACATGACTGTTTCAGACCGTATCCGCGTCCAGAACGTCCGCGTGCTTTCGGACGACTATGGCTTGCTGAAGACCACGACGTTCGACTGGCGGCGTAGTGACGGCGAGTGGCAGACCCAGCGGCGCGAGACCTATCAACGCAGCAACGCCGCGACGTTGTTGCCCTACAATCTCGCCGAACGCACCGTCGTCCTGGTGCGGCAATTTCGCTACCCGGCCTATGTCAACGGCTACGACGATCTCCTGATCGAGGCTGCCGCCGGTATGCTGGACAACGCGTCGCCGGAACAGCGGATTCGCGACGAGCTGGAGGAGGAGACCGGCTATCGGCTCGCCGAAATCCACAAGGTGTTTGAAGCGTTCATGACCCCCGGCGCCGTTACCGAGAAGCTGCACTTCTTTGTCGCGGAATATAATTCGTCGATGCGGATCGGCAACGGAGGCGGCCTTGCCGCCGAAGGCGAGGACATCGAGGTGCTGGAATTGCCGATCGATCAGGCGCTGACCATGATCGGAGACGGCCGTATCCAGGACGCCAAGACCATCATGCTGCTGCAGTACGCGGCGTTGAAAATATTCTGACCAATTCGGCATACGCGACCCGCGGAATTTGCCGGCCATCCCTAGGCATAGCCGCATGCGCCGTGTAGAATGCAGGCACATCGGCTGCGCGTGTTTTTGTCGATGTCAGAGACCTGCGGGGTTTTGGACGATGATTCAGGGCAGTTGAGAGCGGCCATGGCCGGATGTCGTAGCGAGCGGAAACCGCTCGCCGATTATCCGTGCGCCGAGGCCTTCACAACGCTCCTGCCCTCCTTCATCGGATTTCAATCGTGAAAGATTTGACCCAAGGCTCGCTGATGAGCCACGTGCTGACCATGGCGTTGCCGATGTCGCTCGGCATCGTCCTGATCATGCTCTGCCAACTGGTCGATTTGTATTTTGTCGGCGGCCTCGGCGATGCCGCCATCGCCGGCGTCGCCGCGGCCGGCAATGCCGGCTTCCTGATCAACGCATTCACGCAGGTGCTCAGCGTCGGTACTGTCGCGCTGGTCTCCCACGCCGTCGGACGCAAGGACCGGAGCGATGCCAATCTGGTTTTCAACCAGGCGCTCGGTCTTTCCGTCCTGTGCGGCATCCTCGCACTGCTGGCCGGGTGGCTGCTGGCGCGGGTCTATGTCGGTTCGCTGGCGGCCGATCAAGCCACCATCGAGGCCGGTACGACCTACATGCTGTGGTTCATGCCGGCGCTGGCGCTGCAATTCACCGTGCTGGTGATGACGGGAGCACTGCGCGGCACCGGGGTCGTGCGGCCGGCGATGCTGATCCAGGCGCTGACGGTGGTGATCAACATCGTATTGGCGCCGGTGCTGATCGTCGGCTGGGGCACCGGCCACGGATTCGGCGTCGCCGGCGCCGGTCTCGCCAGTTCGCTGGCTGTCATGATCGGCCTCGCGATGCTCTGGATTTATCTTGATCGATCGGGGCGCTATCTCGTGCTCGATCCCTCGCGTTGGCGTCCGAGCCTGGCGCAATGTCGCCGCATCCTGCGTATCGGCCTGCCGGCCGGCGGCGAATTCGCGATGGTCTTCGTGTTCATGGCCGTGATCTACTACGCGCTGAGCGACCTCGGTGCGGCCGCCCAGGCCGGCTTCGGCATCGCCACCCGGCTGTTGGGCCTGATCCAGGTGCCGGCGCTGGCGATCGCGTTCGCGGCAGGTCCGATCATCGGGCAGAATTTCGGCGCCGGCGACAGCGCGCGGGTGCGCGCGACCTTCCGGCGGGTGCTGTTGCTGGAAACCGCGATCATGCTGGTCGCGACGATGCTGGCCGAATGGCGGCCGCAATCGCTGCTGGGTGTTTTTACCACCGATGCCGACACCATCGCCGTCGGCGCGACGTTCCTCAAGCTGGTCTCGCTCAATCTGGTGGCGCAGGGCGTGCTGTTCCTGTGCACCGCGACGTTCCAGGGCCTCGGCCACACCGCGCCGCAACTGCTCAGTTCGGCGACGCGGCTGGTCACCTACGCGATACCGATCCTGTTTCTGTCGTCGCGGCCATGGTTTCGGATCGAGTACATCGAATACATCTGGTACGCTTCGATCGCCACCACCAGCCTGCAGGCGCTGCTCAGCCTGTGGCTGCTGCGGCGCGAGTTCCGCAAGCGGCTGGCGGCGCTTTGAGTCCGTCGTCGAAGCGCTGATGGCTCCCCTCTCCCCTTGTGGGAGAGGGTGCCGAAGCGAAGCGGAGGCGGGAGAGGGGTACCACAAACACCAACGTCGCTCCCCTCTCCCGTCTCGAATTCGCTTCGCTCATTCGAGCCACCCTCTCCCACAAGGGGAGAGGGGAAGTTAGCGCTCCTCGCAATGACGGCCTTCAAAACAGCGAGCTCTGCCCGTCGTCCTTTTTCGATGTAGGCTTGCGCGGCGCAGCGCGCTTCGCCGGCGGCGCCGCTTCCTCCGCCGCGCGCTGTTCGTCCGTGATCGGCAGCAGCAACTGCGCGTCGTCATTGGCGACGCGGTTGACGCGGATCGAAACCTCGTGCCAGGCGAACTCGCCCTCGCGCGGCGCGACCAGCAGCGTCATCGCTTCCGTCACATCGTCGGCGAAGCCGCCGAGCCAGCGTTCGAAATCCTTGGGCGCGATGGTCACGGGAACCCGGTGATGCAGCACCGCGAGATCGGGGCTCGCGGCCGCGGTGACGATCGCAACCGTGTCGAGTTCCTCGCCGTTCGGCCCGATCCAGGTTTCCGCCAGCGCGGCAAAACCGACCGGCTGGCCGTCGCGGCGATGAATGAAATAAGGCCGCTTGAGGTTGTCCGACGTATGCCATTCATAATAGCCGTCGGCCGGGACCAGGCAGCGCCGCCGCTTGATCGCATTCTTGAATGCCGGTTTTTCCAGCACGGTTTCCGACCGCGCGTTGATCACCAGCGAGAACTGCCTGGGGTCCTTGACCCAGGCCGGTAAAAATCCCCAGCGCATCAGCCGGAAGTGCCGGGCGCCATTTTCGAGTGTGATCACCGGTATTGGTTGGGTCGGCGCAATATTAAACCGCGGCGGGAAATTTGGCTGTTCCGCATAGCCAAATACCTGCCGCAAGGCCGCCGGTGGAGTGGTAATTACGAAACGCCCGCACATTCTATCGCCCAATTAGTCATCCGTTCAGCACCTTTTAACCCCGACCAGTGAAGACTTGAATGGATGACCTCAACGGCCGCCCCACCGCTGCGATCCGATCGCCAAATGCCGAACCCGCCGGGCCCCAAGGATGAGGCATGGGCCGAGCGGCTGCGCGCCGCCAACATCAACCCGCGCACCGGCCTTGCCACCGATTATCTCAACCACTTCAACGAAGCCATCATGCTGCTGGAAATGGTTCCGGACATTCCGGAATGCGCCGAGGATTTCCTCGCCTGGCAGCCGCTGTCCTACTGCGAACATTTCACCGCCTCCAATTTCAAGGCGCGCGACCTCGCGATCGAGGCCTATGATTCCGCCGATCCCGCGATCCGCGCGGCGTTCGACAACATCACCAGCGCGATGACTTCGATCCTGACCGCCGTAGGCAGCGCGATGCGCGAGGCGAAGCAGGACAAGACCCGCGCGACGCTGGCGGAACAGGCCACCGGCTGGGTCAAGCCGCTGGTCGCGCAGGCCGGCGGCATCATCAACGGCGCCACGGAGGCCGACGTCGACACCATCATGAAAAGCCAGTGACCGCCAAATCCGGCGCAGCGCCAAATTAGACCTGCGCCGCCCGATCGGGCATGATCGGTTCCGAAACCATCTGGCGCTCCGGCGTCGCCTTCGGAACATGCCGTCTTGACCGCCCCCGTCCCGCCGCAGCATCCCCAGCTTGCCGTCAGTGCCGTGATCTTTCGCGACGATAAGGTTCTGTTGCTGCGGCGTGCGAAATCGCCGGGCAACGGATTTTACTCGCTGCCCGGCGGCCGGGTCGAATTCGGCGAATCCTTAAGCACGGCGCTGCATCGCGAGGTGGACGAGGAAACCGGGCTCCAAATCGCGATCGCGGGACTTGCCGGATGGCGCGAAGTACTGCCGGGAACCGGCGGCGGCGGGCATTATCTCATCATGTCGTTCGCCGCGCGCTGGATCGGCCGGGAGCCGCAGCTCAATGATGAGCATGACGACTTCAAATGGCTGGCGCCGGACGGGCTCGGCGACCTCAAGGTCACCGGCGGCCTGCAGGAGGTCATCGACGCGGCCGGGCGCCTGATCCGCGCGTAAAACTGGTCGCAATCGGGCTTCCAAAACGGCGCCTTTCGCGCCTTGCTTCCGACCTGTCGAGAAGGCATACCGCTAGACGCGCGCCCTGCCATCCGGGGCCCCGGACCCATTCATGTCAAAACGTTTTCTCGCCGCCCTGCTCCTGATCTCGCTGTGCAATTTCGCCCCGGCGCGAGCCGAGGACGCCGCCGCTCCGTTCGACGGCGACCTGCAGCGGCTGGCCGAAATCCTCGGCGCGCTGCACTATCTGCGCGGCATCTGCGGCACCAATGAAGGCCCGAAATGGCGCAACCAGATGCAGGCGCTGATCGATGCCGAAACCCCCTCGGGCGATCGCCGGACCCGGATGATCGCGGGTTTTAATCGCGGCTATAACGGTTTTCAGCAGACCTACCGGACCTGCACGCCGGCCGCTTCCGTCGCGATCCGCCGATATGTCGAGGAAGGCGCCAAAATCTCGCGCGACCTCACCGCGCGCTACGCCAATTAGGACCTTTCCCCAACCCGGGAACAACGAATCCATATTGTATGGCGCCGTTAACCTTTCCTAAAGAACTGGTCTAGGCGGCCCCGCGCCGCATGCTACACCTCGCTCGCACGAGGCGCTCCGCCCTGGATCGCGCCAAATCTGTACAGTCTCAAATCTGTCGAGTTTCATGAGCGCTCCAGTGACATTTGCCACCGCCCGCGACCCGCTACCCGATCATGAACAGAAGCAGGCGGCGCTCAGTTATCTCAACGAGGCCTGGGCGGAAGCACGCCACGACGGCGTCGATGGCGATTGCCTGGCGCAGGCGAGCCTGTTCGCGGCGTTCGCCGAACTGGTCGGCACCTATGGCGAAGACGCGGTGGCGAAATTCGTCGAAGGCCTCGCCGCGCGCGTCCGCAACGGCGAATTTTCGATTACGTTGAAGAAGCAGTAATTCAAGAAAACCGTCATCCTGAGGTGCGCGCTCTTCCTTGCGCGCCTCGAAGGATGGCCGCATCGACTGCCTTCACCAACACCATCCTTCGAGGCTCGCCGAAAGACGGCTCGCACCTCAGGATGACGCTGCAATATTGGCCGGCGTCACGTTCTTACGCCCTCAGCGTTTCCAGAAACCGCACCGTCTCGCCGGTCGCGGGCGTCGTCAATTCGCCCTGCCACATCACCCGGGCGCCGCGCACAAATGTGCCGACCGGCCAGCCCGTGACCTTGACGCCGTCATAAGGCGTCCAGCCGGCCTTCGAGGCCACCCATTTATTGGTGATGGTCTCGCTGCGCTTGAGATCGACCACGGTGAAATCGGCGTCGTAGCCGGCGGCAATGCGGCCCTTGCAGGCGATGTTGTAGAGCCGCGCCGGGCCGGCGCTGGTGAGGTCGACAAACCGCGCCAGCGACAGCCGTCCGGCATGGACGTGATCGAGCATGATCGGCACCAGCGTCTGCACGCCGGTCATCCCCGAGGGCGACGCCGGATAGGTTTTAGCCTTTTCCTCCAGCGTATGCGGCGCGTGGTCGGAACCGAGCACGTCGACGATGCCCTGCGCGATGCCGCGCCAGATGCCGTCGCGGTGATCGGCGCCGCGCACCGGCGGGTTCATCTGCGCCCGGGTGCCGAGCCGCTCGTAGCACTCCGGCGCCACCAAAGTCAGGTGATGCGGCGTCGCCTCGCAGGACGCGACATCCTTGTGGTCGCGCAAAAACTCGATCTCCTCCCTGGTGGAGATATGCAGCACATGGATGCGCTTGCCGGTCTCATGCGCCAGTTTGACCAGCCGCTGCGTCGCCAACAGCGCCGCGGTCTCGTCGCGCCACACCGGATGCGAACGGGGGTCGCCCTCGATCCGCAAAGGCTTGCGCTCGTTGAGGCGATACTCGTCCTCGGCATGGAACGCGGCGCGGCGCCGGATCACCTGGAAGATTCGGCGCAGGCTTTCGTCGTCCTCGACCAGCAGCGCACCGGTCGACGAGCCGATGAACACTTTTACCCCGGCACAACCCGGCGCGCGTTCCAGTTCCGGCAGGTCCTGCACGTTCTCGCGGGTGCCACCGATGAAGAACGCATAGTCGCAATGCATGCGGTGATGGCCGCGCTTCACCTTGTCCGCAAAAGTCGCCTCGGTGATGGTCAGCGGATCGGTGTTCGGCATCTCGAATACCGCGGTGACGCCGCCCATCACGGCGCTGCGTGAGCCGGTTTCCAGATCCTCCTTGTGGGTCTGCCCCGGCTCGCGGAAATGCACCTGGGTGTCCATCACGCCGGGCAGGATGTGCAGGCCCTTGCAGTCGATCACCTCGCCCGCCGACGCGTGCGAAAGCGCGCCGATCGCGGCGATGCGGCCGCCGGTCACGCCGATATCGCGCACGCCCTCGCCGTCCTGATTGACCACGGTGCCGGATTTTAGAATGCTGTCAAAACGCTGATTCATCGGTCCTCGAATTCAATCTTCCTCATGCTGAGGAGGCCCGCCAAGGTCGTCTCCAAGACCGTCTCGAAGCGTGAAACGCGGTATCCGTTACCCATCCTTCGAGACGCAGGCTGCGCCTGCTCCTCAGGATGAGGCTGTACCGGGCCTTGTCGTTTATACCTCGGCGGCTTACGTTCCGTCGTAACATGCCGCAAGAGATTTTTGAATGAAAGCAGCGTTTCTACCGGATCGGGGCGTTATAAAAGTCGGCGGCGAGGATGCCCGCAACTTTCTCAACGGTCTCGTTACATCAGACGTGACGCTGGTGCGCCCGGGCCTCGGCCGCTTCGGGGCGCTATTGACGCCGCAGGGCAAGATCATCGCCGATTTCATCATTACCGAGGCCCCTAGCGGCCATGGCGGCGGCTTCCTGATCGATGCGCCCCGCGCGCTGGCGCCGGGCCTCGCGACAAAACTCGGCTTCTACAGACTGCGCGCCAAGGTCACGGTGGAAGACCTCACGGATAGCCTCGGCGTCATGGCGGTGTGGGGCGGCAAGCCCTCGACCAAGCCGGACCTTACCTTCGCCGATCCGCGCGATGAAGCGCTCGGCTGGCGCATTCTGGTGCCGGCGGAACTGGCGCAAAAGGTCGCCGATCTGATCGGCGCGGAGCTTGTCGACAGCACGGCCTATGACGCCCACCGGATCGCGACCGGCGTGCCGCGCGGCGGTCTCGATTTCATGTATGGCGATGCCTTCCCGCACGAGACCAATATGGACCGGCTGCACGGCGTCGATTTCGACAAGGGCTGCTATGTCGGACAGGAAGTGGTGTCGCGGATGCAGCATCGCGGCACCGCGCGCACCCGCACGGTTCGCATTGTGCTGGATGGCGCGCCGCCGGAGGCAGGCAGCCCGGTGCTCGCCGGCGACAAGCCGGTCGGCACCATGGGCTCCTCGTCTGATGGCAAGGGCCTCGCTTTGATTCGCACCGACCGCGCCATCGATGCGCTCGATGCCGGCACGCCGCTGACCTCGGGCGGCCTTTCGATCCGGATCGCCGATCCCGAGGCGTTGCGCGCCGCGCCGAAGCAGACCGTCGCATGAGCGGCAGATCGGCACGCCTGCACGCCGACGGCCTGACGCGGTGCCCGTGGCCCGGCGAAGACCCGTTTTACGTGGCCTATCACGACACCGAATGGGGCGTGCCGGAGTATGACGACCGCGCGCTGTATGAAAAGCTGATCCTCGACGGTTTCCAGGCCGGGCTGTCCTGGATCACGATCCTGCGCAAGCGCGAAAATTTTCGAAAGGCCTTTGACGATTTTCGCCCTGAGAAGATCGCGCGCTACAACGCCAAAAAAGTCCACGCGCTGATGAACGATGTCGGCATCGTGCGCAATCGCGCCAAGATCGAAGGCGCGATCGCGAGTGCAAAGTCCTATCTCGAGATCATGGAAGCAAGGCCCGGGATTTTCAAAATTCCTGTGGGATTTCGTCGACGGCAAACCGAAGGTCAATGCGTTCAAGACCACCGCCGGCGTGCCGGCCTCGACGCCGCTGTCGACCAAAATTTCAAAAGAGCTTTCCACGCGCGGGTTCAAGTTCGTCGGTCCCACCATCGTCTATGCCTTCATGGAGGCGACCGGCATGGTCAACGACCATCTCGTGACCTGCTACTGCCACCAGACCTGCGGCGGCAAGCCGCGCAATCCCCGCCTCAAGGCCAAATGACGACCCGGCGACGCACTGTATCAGACGCCTCGCCACGGGTCTGGCAGCGCATGCTGTCCGGGCGGCGGCTCGATCTGCTCGACCCCTCGCCGCTCGATATCGAGATCGCCGACATCGCCCATGGCCTGGCGCGGGTGGCGCGCTGGAACGGCCAGACCAGCGGCGCGCATATTTTCTCGGTGGCCCAACACACACTGCTCGTCGAAGCCGTGATGCGCGAGCAGCGGCCGCGCGTCGACACCCGCTTTCGCCTCGCCGCGCTGCTGCACGATGCGCCGGAATATGTCATCGGCGACATGATCTCGCCGTTCAAGGCGGTGCTCGGCGGCGACTACAAGGCGGTGGAGAAGCGGCTATTGTCGGCGATCCATATCCGTTTCGGGCTGCCGCCGGTGCTGCCGGACGAGATGACGCGCGAGATCAAGGACGCCGACCGTGGCGCGGCCTATCTGGAGGCCACGCATCTCGCGGGTTTCTCGCAGACTGAAGCCAGGCGTCTGTTCGGCAACGATCCCGGCCTGCCGCCGTCGATGCAGCACGACTATCTGACGCCGTGGACCGCGGCGCGGGCCGAGAAGCAACTGCTCGCGCGGTTTGCGACGCTGTGTCCGTGACTCGACCGAAGGAAAATCTTTTTACGTCATGGCCGGGCTTGTCCCGGCCATCCACGTCTTGCTTGGGGTTACGTGAAGAACGACGTGGATGCCCGTACAAGGCCGGGCATGACGAACCGATATAACTCAGTTCAGCCGCAGCTCCGTGATGTGCTTCGGATCGGCCTTCAGCTCGCCCTTTTCGACGCGCTTGACGATGTCGGTCAGCACCGCGTTGGCCTTGCAGTTGAGGCCGACCTTCTCGCCCTCGCGCACGACAAAGCCGTTCAAAAATTCGATCTCGGTGCGGCGGCCCTTCTGCATGTCCTGGCCCATCGAGGGCCGCTGCGTGCCCGATGTCTTCTTGCTGTCCTTAAAACGCTGCTCGTCGCAGGCGCGCATCGCCTCGGCGTCGCCCTCGCCCGCCTTTGCGATCGTCTCGGGCGGCAGATGCAAAATCTCCTCGAGCTGATAGCCATGCGCCTGGCCGACGCGGATCGCCTCGCTGCCGAGCCGCGCGGAGAAATGGCGCAGCGGATCGCTTTTCAGGATCTCGCCGCCCGGCAGGCCGGTACAGGCGGACAGTCCGTTCTGCATGACGTTGGCCACAAGCTTTGACCAGCGCTCGCCCCACAGATTGTCGGTGACCTTGGCGCTGTCGGAATAGCCGACCAGCCGGCACAATTCCTTGGCGCGATCGGTGATGCGGCCATGCACCTCGCCGGCGCGGAACACGGTATGCGCAGTGCCGCCCTTGCCGGCGCCGCGATGGATGTGGCCGGGCTCCGGCAGATTGACGGTGATGCTGGAGGCGATGCAGCCCAGCGTCTTGCCCCAGCCGACGATGCCCGCAATGGTTTCTTCGTTCATACAGTTCTGCAGCGACACGGCATAACCGTCCGGCGCCAGATATTGCTTGATCAGGGTGGTTGCCCACGCCGTATCGTAGGACTTCATGCAGATGAAGGCGATATCGACCGGCGCTTCCTTGGACAGCTGCTGCGCGTCGGTGAGGTGCAACGCGCGTACCGGGACGGTGAATTCCGGCACGTCCATCGCGTGGGTGACGCGCAAGCCGTGCTTGCGCATGTGCTCGACATGCTCGGGCCAGGGATCGATGAAGGTGACGTCCTGGCCGGCCTGCACCATATGCGAACCGGCATAGCCGCCCACCGCACCCGCGCCCATGATGACAATCTTGCGACCCATTTTTCTCTCCCAGGCTTTTCTCTATGGCGTTTTCAAGCGAAGTGGGGCCCGGTTCGCGTGAAGAAAACGCGTCAAGACCAAGACTCTTGATCGCCGAGGCTAGCGCGCCGGATGGGCCGGTCGCAACCGGTGAGGCGCATCGCGCCTAGCGCCACGCGCAGAGCTGCCTTGAAAAGGCTGTTTGGAAAAAGAAAACCCGCCAGTGCGGCGGGCCAAGTTTCAGGGAGGAAACGCTCCGACAGCGGAGCGCCCTTGCAATGTCGGTGATTCGGCCGCAACCGCCTAGATCGTAGAACTACCGTCATTCGCCCTTTTTTGGGGGCCGCGGCCATGCATTCCGGCAAGGCGGAAACACCGGGTTCCAACGTGCAACGGCCTCGGATAGGGTGCGCGCCATCGACAAGGGGAATGGCATGGACACGTCGGCAATTTTCGCAAAAATCGTCGCCTTGATCGGTGGCGCCGCGTTGCAGTGGCGCAAATTGCAGGGCGCGCAGCCGGCACCGGCCTGGGGCAGCGCGGCGGTAGTGCCGGCGGCAAAGCCGCAAGGCGCGTTGCCGACGCTGAAAATGCCGACCGCGCGCGGCTGGGACCAGGGCCAGAAGCCGGTGGCAGCCGCAGGACTCAAGGTGAACGCATTTGCCACTGGCCTGAAGCATCCGCGCTGGATCTATGTGCTGCCGGATGGCGGCGTGCTGATCGCCGAGTCGAACCAGATCGCGGGCACTCCCCGCAGCATGTTTCATTACGCGATGCAGGCGACGATGCGGCGGGCCCGCGCGCTCGGCGTCAGCGCCAACCGCATCACCTTGTTGCGCGACAGGGATGGCGACGGCGTCGCCGAAACGCGCGAGACCTTTATGGAGGGACTGAGCCAGCCGTTCGGCATGGCTTTGCTCGGCGACACCTTCTATGTCGGCAACACCGATGGCGTGGTGGCTTTCCCCTATGTCGCGGGCGCCGACCACATCACCGCAGCCGGCAAAAAACTCGTCAGCTTCAAACCGTCAGGGCACTGGACCCGCAGCCTGCTGCCAAGTCCCGACGGCAAAAAACTTTACGCCGGCGTCGGATCGCTGACCAACATCGCCGACGAGGGCATGCAAGCCGAGGAAGGCCGCGCCGCGGTCTACGAGCTCGATCTCTTGAGCGGCGCGAGCCGCATCTTTGCCGGGGGCCTGCGCAACCCGGTGGGGCTGGCATGGGAGCCCACCACCGGCGTGCTCTGGACCGTGGTCAACGAACGCGACGGCCTCGGCGACGAAACCCCGCCGGACTATCTCACCTCGGTGCGCGACGGCGGTTTTTACGGCTGGCCCTATTGCTACTGGGGCCAGACCGTCGACGATCGCGTGCCGCAGGATGCGGCGCTGGTCGCGAAAGCCATAAAACCCGATTACGCGCTCGGCGGCCACACCGCCTCGCTCGGGCTGTGCTGGATGCCGGCAGGCACGCTGCCGGGATTCCCGGATGGCATGGCGATCGGCCAGCACGGCTCGTGGAACCGCAGCACGCTGAGCGGCTACAAGGTCGTATTCGTGCCGTTCGAAAACGGCCGCCCATCGGGCCCCGCGCGCGACATCCTGTCGGGCTTCCTCGCGCCGGACGAAAGCCATTCCTATGGCCGGCCGGTCGGCGTCACGCTCGGCCCCGACGGTTCGCTGCTGGTGGCGGACGACGTCGGCGACGTGATCTGGCGCGTCACCGGGGTGTGAACGCGCGCTTGCTTGCCGCCGCATGGTTGCTCTTGTAGCAATGCACGTCATTGCCGGCAGCCATTACGGGAGAAGCGCCGATGAGCACGAGCGACACCAAAGCGCCAGAGCGTCTTTCCGGCTGTCTGTGTTGCGGCCCGTCATCGTCGCGCCGCGGCTTTCTGGCCGGGCTCGGCGCGCTTGGCCTCGCTTCGGCTCTGCCCACCGCTTCGGCGCGGGCACAGGCAAAACCCGAGCTGATCGACACCCATATTCATTTTTATCCGCCCGAATATCAAAAGCTCTGGCTCGGTTACGAAGACGCGCACAAGCAGCCGCACTTCCCCGGCCAGGTGGCCTGGACCCGCGACAAGATGGTCGAGGACATGGATCGCAGCGGCATCCGCACCGGCGTGCTGTCGATCGCCTCGACCCCCGGCGTGTGGTTCGACCTCGCGCCGGCGGAGGCCGGCCGGATCGCGCGCGCCTGCAACGAGTACGCCGCCGAGATGATGCGCGACCATCCCGACCGTTTTGGTTTGTTCGCGACGCTGTCGATGCTCGACACCGACGCCACGCTGAAGGAGATCGAATACGCCTTCGACACGCTGAAGGCCGACGGCATCGGCCTGCAAAGCAGCTATGGCGACCGCTGGCTCGGCGATCCCGCTTTCGCGCCGGTGCTCGACGAACTGAACCGGCGCAAGGCCGTGGTCTATGTGCATCCGCTGGTCGCAAGCTGCTGCAGCGCGCTCATCCGTCGGCACCTTTCCGGCCGTCATCGAAGTGCCGCACGACACCACGCGGACCGTGACCAGCCTGCTGCTGCGTGGCTCGTTTGCCCGCTTCCGCGACATCAAATGGCTGTTCTCGCATGCCGGCGGCACCATTCCGATGATGGCCGGGCGGATCAACTCGTTCTACGGCGCGCGGCCAAACCTGAGGGAGTTCGCGCCTGACGGCATCGAAGGCGAATTGCGCCGGCTGCATTACGACACCGCGAATGCGACCTTTGCGCCGTCGATGGCCGCGCTGATGAAGCTGGTGCCGGTCTCGCAGATCACCTACGGGACTGATTATCCCTATTTTGCCTTCGACCAGATCAACGAACTGAAGAAGCTCGGCCTGTCGACCGCCGACCTCGACGCCATCGGCCACCACAACGCGGCGCAGTTGATTCCAAGATTGCGCGCCTGAGCGTCACTCATTCGATCACGTCGTCGGCGAGCGACAGCAAGCTCGCGGGAATCTCGAGGCCAAGCGTCTTCGCGGTCTTCAGGTTGATGACAAGTTCGAATTTGGTCGGCTGCTCGACTGGAAGGCTGGCCGGCCGCGCGCCTTTCAAAATCTTGTCGACATACTCCGCCGCACGCTGGGTCATCTGATGCAGGTCCGGTCCGTAAGACATCAGCCCGCCCGTTTCCGCGTAGTCTCTCAGACCATAGATCGCGGGAAGGCGCACTTTGGCTATGCTTGCAACGGTTTCCTGTTTGGCACCGATTAGAACGGGATCCTCCAGCACCATCAAACTGGCCGCGCCCGACTTCACGGCCTCGTCTATAGCCAGTCGAAACCTGATCGGCTCTTCTTGCCTCAACGACCACGAGCGCTTGACCAGTCGAGGCGGCGGCCGCCTTGACTTGCTGAAGCGCCAGCGCGGTAAAGGGCGTGTCCGGATTTCCCAGCACCGCGATGATCTTGTTGCCGGGCCCAAGGTTTCTGAGAAGCTGCAGCCGCTTCGGCGCGATATCGACCGCTTGCGCGCTCAATCCGGTTGCATTGCCACCCGGCTCGCTGAGGCTCGCGACGATGCCGGCGCCAACGGGATCACCGACACCGATAAAAACGATCGGGATGTTTTTGGTCGCCGCGATAAGCGCCTTGGGCGCAAGTGTCCCGAAGCCTCCAATCAGCGTATCGGGACCGGATCGAACAAGTTCGGCAGCGAGTTCCGGCAATCGGTCGACCCGGCCTTCTGCGGACCGGTAATCCAGAATGACGTTACTGCCGTCACGGTAACCGAGTTCCTGCAATCGTTGAAAAACCCACTTCGCCGAGGTTTTATCTTCACCGGGCAGCAAGGCCAGGTAACCAAGCCGGTATACTTTTCCCGCCTGCTGCGCCCACGCCGCGGGCGGCGGACAAACCAGCGCAGCCGCAGCCCCGCCGACAACACCGATAAAAGCCCGCCGCTGCACGGCATACCTCGCTGGTCTAGCTACACCGACGCCACGGTTGACGTTCTAGCACGCCATTGCCCGCACGGCGAAGCGGGCGCTTATCGGCCGCGACGCAGTCCGCAGTTACGAGCTCAGGTTGAAGCTGACGCGCCCCGGATGCTGCGCAGCACGCCACCTTCGGCGTGGTGCGCTGCTGATCCGGGGTCCATCCGCGTGGGTGGGTCCCGGCTCTGCGAAGCAGCGTTGCACGCTGCATCGCGTCCGGGACACAAATCCTGACCCCCTCTTCGGCGACCAGCGATAGGCCTTGATGCAGGCGCCGCCCATCAGCATGGCGCGCTCGCTTTCGCTGAGCCGGCTGGTCTGAACGAACGGCGTTACGGCGTTTTCGTAATTGACGACCGCGAACGCGCGGGTCCAGTCGGTGCCCCACAGGCAGCGCTCAAAACCCCAGGCGTCGAACACGCGCGCCAGGGGCTCCCAGATGTCGTTGAAGGGAAAGGGCTGCCGGGACAGCGTGCAGGCGCCGCTGACCTTGATGACGGCGTTCGGACGTTTTGCCAGGGCCAGCACCTTCGGCAAGTCCGCCCACGGCTCGGGCGGCGCCGGCGGCTGGCGCGGCTGCAGGATGCCGAGATGATCGATGATGAAGCGGGTGTCGGGATGGCGATCGACCAACGCGGTGCCGACGTCGAGATTGCCCCAGGCCAGCATGTTGACCGGAAAATCATGGCGCGCTGCGGCACGCAAAATCCGGTCGATGCCCGGATCGTTCTCGTCGCGCTTGTTCTCCTTCGGCACCATGATGCGGACGCCGACCGCGCCCGGTGTCTTCTTCCACTCGGCGATGACATCGGCCACGTTGGGATCGTCGGGGTCGACCGGCTTTACGATGGCCATCCGGTCGGGATGCGCTTTTGCCACTTCCACCGCGTAGCTGGCGTCATAGCGGTACATCGAGAACGAGGAGATGAAGATCGCGCCGTCGACGCCGACCTTGTCCATCGCCGCCACCATCTCGTCGCCGGTGACGTGATCGGGCCAGTTCGGCACGCTGGCCCACGGCCGCTTGGCCGTGTTGGCCTCATAGGCATGAACCTGGGAATCGACGATCATCGGACGCCTCCTTTGGGCAAACCTGTTGTATCAGGCCCGGTCTGCGCCGGGTCTTGGGAGGAGCCAGTTTGGACAGTGCGGCGAGATGATGTCCAGAGCGCGGGCGGCAAGCCGCCATGTCAATTTTCGCCGAACGACCGAAACGGAAATACTCTGTCGCTGGCCACTTCCACATGGCAGCGCCGACCGGCTAAGTATGGCCAGGTGGTTTGCAGGGGCCGGACCAAATGAAGCGGCGGGATTTCATCGCGCTAACGCTGGCTGCGAGCGCTTCCACGATGGCTGGCCGCGCGCAACCATCGATAAAAATGCGGCGGATTGCGATTGCCACGCCCGGTCCTTCGGTGGAGCAGATGAAGGGCAATCCGTACAACCGTGCGTTTCTCGATCAACTTGCCGGTCGCGGATTTGTCGAGGGACAAAATCTGGTGGTGGATTTCTATTCGACCATGGGACGGATGAGCGCCTATGGCGAGCTGGCGCAAACCATGGTGAGCAGCCAGCCGGACGCCATCCTGACCGCCGCGCCGCCGATGACACTGGCCCTGAAAGCCGCGACACGGACAATTCCGGTAGTGACCATCATCGGCGATCCCGTGGCGCTGGGCCTGGTGTCGAGCCTGGCCCGGCCCGGCGGAAATTTTACCGGGGTCACCGTCGATGCCGGCGTCGAGCTTCACGGCAAACGGCTGTCGCTGCTGCTCGAGGCGAAGCCTGGCGCGTCAAGGCTTGGCTATCTGTCATCGTCGGCGGGATGGACGCAGCCGCAGGCGGCCATGGTCAGGGATGTCGCGCGGCAACTGAAGCTCTCGATCGAGCATGTGGATTTGGGCAGCACCCTGGATGCGGCGGCCTATTCCGCGGCGTCGGATCTGGTCGAGAAGGCAAAACCGCAGGTGATGCTGGTTTCGGATGAGCCGGAACACCTGTCGAACAGCGCGAGCCTGGTCGGGGTCGCGGACTGGGCGCGAATTCCAGCGATGTATCCGTTCCACGACATGATAACGGCCGGAGGCCTGATGGCCTATTATCGCGACCTGGCGGCAGCGCTTCGCCATGCCGCCGACCAGATGGCCGACATATTGAACGGAACGAGCCCGGCCGAAATTCCGTTTTATCAGCCGACCAATTTTCTGCTCTCCATCAACACCAAGGCCGCGCAAAAAATCGCGCTCGAACTCCCGTCCACGCTTCTGGCCAGCGCGGACGAGGTGATCGAGTAAAGTCAGGCGCAAGAGCTGCCTTGTGCGGCAATTAACCTCTGGTTAACCAAATCAACCGATCCTTGGGCAATTCTTAAAGCAGGATGGATCGGGCCCGGCGCGCTGGCACAGCCAATGCACCGGTCATGAACCCCGGTCCAACAGCCTTGCTGCATTTCAGGGGCCTCACATGATCGCGGACAGCAACAGCCACGTCGCCTGGCACAGGGTTCAGCTCAAGAAGAACCGCGACGCGCTGAAGGCGATCGAGGTTGCCCGGTTCAAGGTCGGTCAGATGTCGGGGTCGAGCGCCAAGGCGCGACAGGAAGAGATCGCGTCCCTGAAACGCAAGATCGCCGAGTCCGAGCGCTGTATCGCGGTTTTCGAACGGCAAACCAGGCGCCCGATGAGCACCGATTTCGGCAGTCTCACCCAGGTGCAATGGAGCACCTGGAACACCCGACCCGGCATGGCAAGGCAGTAGGGAACCTCGCGAGACGTCACGCCGTCATTGCGAGGAGCGTTAGCGACGAAGCAATCCAGCTTTCGCTTCGCGGCCCCTCGATTGCTTCGCGGAGTCTGTCATCGGGCATGCATTCGCGCGACCCGTTGGCTCGTGATGTCGGACTCATAGTCTTTCCGTCATGCCCGGGCTTGTCCCGGGCATCCACGTCTTTGCGGCGCCCCTGGAAGCAAGACGTGGATGGCCGGGACAAGCCCGGCCACGACGAAACATGGCGTTTCTTATTTTCAGAACTATCGCTTGACGCCCGACCCAAATCAGTTGAAAATCGTCGCCATCCCGTCCCGGTAGAGGGGACGTGCGCACGTCACGGACGTTGGGGCGGGTTGCGGTGGACGCGTTTGTGTCGCAAGACGAGCGACATTGATGCGTACGGTTAAGTCGTGTGGTCCTGACGCCCGGAATGCTGGCGTCAAGTCCTTGAGAGGCTAACACCTCTCGGGGGCGATGGTGGCAAGAGGCTCCGATTCACCAGGGAGAGCACGATATAGACCGTAGAGCCATTGCGCAGGGAAGGCCGGAGTGTTTCCGCTGAACCTGTATGCTCATGTGCGCTTTCTTTTGATGCACAATGCACATGAGACCGCGGGTGCAGCGCGCACCCGGTCTTCCCCGCGCCCTCTCTTGAGGGCCGCGTGCGCCCTCTTGCTTTTTGGGGGCGGAGTTATTTGCAAGCCTCGGACAGATGCCTGTCGCGAGAATGCGGAAGTGTGTTTGTAGCCCGCATGAGCGAAGCGACATGCGGGGGCGCTTATCCCGGATATCGCTTCGCTCATCCGGGCTACAGATGCTCCACCTGTTGCACTGGACTGCTTCGCTTGCGCTCGCAATGACGGCGTTGGACGGCACGAAACAGTACCTCCGGTGGCGTCAGATGGCTTTCGGAGCCCGACGCCCCGCCCTATAATCCCGGCAAAAGGAACGCCATGATTTACGTTTGCTCGCTTGCCGCACTGCCGGAGACCGTCAAGGCCACCGGCGCCAGCCATGTCCTGACCGTGATGGCGAGGGTCGATCAGGTGCAGCGGCCGGTCTCGGTGCTGGAGGCCAATCATCTGCGGGTGCAGGTCGACGACATCGTCGAACCGATCGACGGCTTTGTCGCGCCCTCCGACATCCATATCGAGCAGGTGCTGAACTTCGTGCGCGGCTGGGACCGCCGCGCGCCGCTGGTGGTGCATTGCTATGCCGGCATCAGCCGCTCGACCGCCAGCGCCTTCGCCGCCGCCTGCATGCTCAATCCGCATCGCGACGAGATCGCGATCGCTCGCCAGATCCGCGCCGCCTCCCCGATCGCGGCGCCGAACCGGCTGATCGTCGGCCTCGCCGACAAGGCGCTCGGCCGCGACGGCCGCATGCTGCGCGCGCTCGATGAAATGGGCCCGGGCAATATGCTGGTCGAAGGCCGTCCGTTCCGCATCGATCTCGACTGACATCATGGCCCGAGCCGGATGAGCGACAAGCCGCTGACGCCGATCGAAATCGGGCTGACCGCCGCCATCGTCGCGATCGAGGGCAACGAGCCGCTGGTGCTGATCGCGCAAAGCCTTGATGGTGGCAGCGACGACAAGCCCGCCGGCGAAAATCTCGCTGGCCTGCCGTTCGGGCCGTTCGACGCGCTGGCGCACCGGACGTTCGAGATCGGCCTGCGCGCCTGGGTGGAACAGCAGGCGGGATTGCGCCTCGGCTATGTCGAACAGCTCTATACGTTCGGCGACCGCGGCCGCCACACCCGGCCTGGGGACACCGACGCCCATATGGCCTCGATCGGCTATCTCGCGCTGACCCGCGCCGCCGACAATGCCGCGCACGCGCCTGGCGCCGCCTTCGAGCCCTGGTATCGCTATTTCCCGTGGGAGGACTGGCGCGAAGCGCCGCCCGCGATCATCGAGCGCAGCATCCTGCCGTCGCTGCGCGCCTGGGCGGCACAGGCCGAGCAGGCCGACAGCCCGCGCGCGCTGAGCCGCAAGGATCGTGTCCGGCTCTATTTCGGCAGCGAAGGCGGCCATTGGGACGAGGAACGGGTGCTCGACCGCTATGAGTTGCTCTATGAGGCGGGGCTGATCGAGGAGGCGCGGCGGGACGGCCGCCCGGCGGCGCTGGCGCGTCCCGCGCTGCCCGGCCTCGGCGTATCCTTGCGCTTCGACCACCGCCGCATTCTCGCCACCGCGATCGCACGATTGCGCGCCAAACTGAAATACCGGCCGGTGGTGTTTGAACTTTTGCCGCCGGAATTCACACTTACCGAATTGCAGCGCACCGTGGAGGCCATTTCGGGGCGGCATCTGCACAAGCAGAACTTTCGACGGCTGGTGGAATCCGGTGCGCTGGTCGAACCGACCGGCGTGATGTCGACACAAACCGGGGGGCGACCCGCTGCCTTGTTTCGATTCCGTCGCGAGGTGCTGCAGGAGCGGCCGGCGCCGGGCCTCGGCGTGCGCGGCCGGCGCTGAAACGCAGGAACTGACACGATCCGGATTTTCTGAAAAGAATTTTGACCAAGCCCAGACGCCGGGCGGATGCCTGGAGGCTCGATGTTCGATTTTTTCTCGCTGATGGTTGCCATCGTCGCACTGATCGTCGCACGCAAGACATTCAACGAGATCGCGGCACTGAAAGCGCGGCTGTATACGCTGGAACGGTCATCTGCTCCGGCGAGCGCCGCCGCGACCCCGCCGCCGCTGGCGCCTCGTCAGGCGCCGGACCAGACATTCTCGTCCTCCCCGCCCAAAATCCCGGCTGAACCAGCCAGTGTTGCCGCGACCGCGCCGATCGCGGATGCCCCTCTCATTTCGCCCGCCGCCGACACCGGCGGAGCCGCGCCGCCGCCGCTGCCGCAACCGGTCGCCACCCCGAGCTTCGAAGAGCGCGTCGGCACCCGCTGGGTGGTCTGGGTCGGCGGGCTCACGCTGGCGCTCGGCGGCTTCTTCATGGTGCGCTATTCGATCGAGGCGGGCCTGATCGGACCCGGCGTGCGCGTCATGCTCGGCGGCGCGTTCGCGCTGGCGCTGCTTCTCGCCGGCGAATGGCTGCGCCGCAAGGAAGACCCCACGGCGATCGATGCGCTGCCGATCGCCAACATTCCGGCGATCCTGACCGCCGCCGGCACCTCCGTGGCGTTCGCGACCGTCTACGCCGCGTACGCGCTCTACGGCTTCCTGGTGCCGGCGACCGCGTTCATCCTGCTGGGCCTGGTGGCGCTCGGCACGCTGGCGGCCGCGCTGCTGCACGGTCCGGCGCTGGCGGGCCTCGGCGTCGCCGCGGGCTTTGTCACGCCCATTCTGGTGTCTTCCGACAAGCCCGACTTCTGGTCGCTCTACATCTATCTCGCCATCGTCACCGCGGCGGCCTTCGCGCTGGCGCGGATCCGGCTGTGGCGCTGGCTCGCCGTCACCACCATCGTGTTCGCGCTGGCGTGGACCTTCCCCTGCCTGGAATGCGAAGACCAGATGGTCGGCGCGCATGTGTTCCACATCGTCTCGGGCTTCATCCTCGCCGCCCTGCTGGTGGTCTGCGGATTCATGTTCGGCCCGCCGGCGGAGGAAGGCCGGGTCGAACCGATCTCTTCGGGCTCGCTCGCCGCCTATCTGCTCGGCGCCACGATCATCGTGATCACCAGCCTCCACGCCGATACCGCCATGACCGCGTTTGCGGTGCTGGTGGCGGGCAGCTTGCTGATCGCATGGCGCGCGCCGGCCGCCACCGGCGCCGTTGCCGCCGCCGCGGTGTTGGCAGCCCTTGTGTTCCTGGAATGGGCCGTGCTCGCCAATCCCGACATGCTGGTGGTGCCGGGCGGCGCCATTCCCGGCATCGGGCCGCATGCGACCGACGGCTCGGTCTCGTTGCATCTGACTTCCGCCGCGATCTTCGCGGCCGGCTTCGGCCTCGCGGGATTTCTGGCGCAGGGCCGCTCGGTCAGCGCCATCATTCCGGTGGTGTGGTCGGCGGCCGGCGTGTTTACGCCGCTGGCGCTGCTGATCGCGCTCTATGCCCGCATCGCGCATCTCGATCGCTCGATACCGTTTGCGATCCTCGCCGTGCTGCTCGGAGCCTGCTTCGGCGCCGCTACCGAAATTCTTCACCGCCGCGAGCCACGGCCGGGCTTACAGATATCGGTGGCGCTGTTCGCCACGGGCACGCTGAGTGCGCTGGCGCTGGCACTGACCTTTGCGCTCGACAAGGGCATGCTGTCGATTGCGATCGCGCTGATGTCGCTGGCGACCGCGTGGATCTCGATGCAGCGGCCGATCCCGTTCCTGCGCTCGCTGGCGGCGATCCTCGCCGCCATCGTCGTGATGCGCACCGTGTACGAGCCGCGTATCGCCGGCGATGCCGTCGGCACCACGCCGATCTTCAACTGGCTGCTCTGGGGCTACGGCGTACCGGCGCTGTCGTTCTGGGCCGGCAGCATCTTCTTGCGCCGCCGCGGCGACGACGCGCCGCAGCGCGCGGTGGAGTCGGCCGCGATCCTGTTCACGGTACTGCTGGTGTTCATGGAAATCCGCCATGCCGTCAACGGCGGCAATGTCTATCGCGACACCGCGGGGCTCGTCGAGGTGAGCTTGCATGTTTGCTCCGCGCTCGCGATGGCGATCGGACTGGAGCGACTTGAGAATCCGCACCGGCAGCGTCGTCCACAATATCAGCGCGATCCTGCTGACGATCTATGCCGGCCTCAGCATCGTGTTCGGCCTGCTGGTGCTGGAGAATCCGGTATTGCTGTGGCCGATCGACGTCGGCGGCCGTTTTGTCAATTTGATCCTGCTCGGCTATGCGATCCCCGCGGTGCTGGCGCTGCTGTTGTCCTATGCGGTAGCGGGCCGGCGCCGCGCCGCCTACGGCAACACCATCGCCGGTTTCGCGCTGGTGCTCGCGCTGAGCTATCTCAGCCTGGAAATTCGCCGGCTCTATCACGGTCCGATACTGACCACCGGCGCCACATCTGGCGCCGAGCAATACACCTACTCGATCAGCTGGCTGGCGTTCGGCGTCGTGCTGCTCGCGGTCGGCGTCCTGTTCAACTCGCAGCGCGCCCGGCTGGCGTCCGCCGTGGTGATCGCGCTGACCATCGCGAAAGCCTTCGTGGTCGACATGTCGACGCTGACAGGCGTCTACCGCGCGCTGTCCTTCATGTGCCTGGGACTGGTGCTGGTGGCGATCGGCTGGCTCTACCAGCGCATCCTGTTCCGCAGGCAGGCGCAACCGCCGGCGGCCGCGGTCACATCCGCGTCCGGAGGCTAGGCTGCCCTGACTGTGTCGAGGAACTTTCCGACTTCGAGCTTGAGGCGGTTGCTCTCGCTCGACAGCGAGCGCGCCGCCGAATGAACCTGCGTGGAAGCCGATCCGGTTTCGCTGGCGCCGTGCTGGACATCGGTGATGTTGGAACTGACCTGCGAGGTGCCCTGCGCGGCCTGCTGGATGTTGCGCGAGATTTCCTGCGTCGCCGCACCCTGCTCTTCCACCGCGGCTGCGATGGTCGAGGAGATTTCCGACATCAGGCCGATGGTGTTGCCGATTTCCTTGATCGCGCCGACCGATTCCCGGGTCGCCGCCTGGATGCCGCTGATCTGCTGGCTGATCTCGTCGGTAGCTTTCGCGGTCTGTTCGGCCAGCACCTTGACCTCCGAGGCGACCACCGCGAAGCCGCGGCCGGCCTCACCCGCCCGCGCCGCTTCGATGGTGGCGTTGAGCGCCAGCAAATTGGTCTGCCCGGCGATGCTGTTGATCAGCTCGACCACGTCGCCGATCCGGCTCGCCGCCTTGGACAATTCCGCGACCCGATCGTTGGTTTTTTGCGCCTGGTCGACCGCCTCGCCGGCGACGCGCGAGGATTCCTGGACCTGGCGGCTGATCTCGCTGACCGACGAGACTCAATTGCTCGCTGGCGGACGCCACCGACTGCACGTTGGTGGTGGCCTCCTCGGAGGCCGTCGCGACCATCGTCGCGAGCCTCTCGGAGCGCTCGGCCGTCGTCGTCAGGGTGACGGCGGATGCCTCCAGTTCGGTAGCCGATGTCGACACCGTCTCGATGATCTGCCCGACCGCGCTTTCAAATTCATCGGCCAGCCTCTGCATGTCGGCCTTGCGCTGCCCGGCATGCCGTTGTTCGGCTTCCAGTTGCTCGGCGCGCAACCGCTCGGCCTCGATCATGTTGTTCTTGAATATTTCGACCGCGCCGGCCATCTCGCCGACCTCGTCCTTGCGGCCAAGCCCGGGTATCGTCACGGCGACCTCGCCGCCCGCGAGCTTGATCATGACCGCGACCATGGCCGAAAGCGCTCTCGAGATCGAGCGGCCGATCAGAGCCGAGACGCAGGACATCAGCAGAACCTCCAGCGCGAGGGCAATCAGCATCCATGTCCTGACCGTGTCGCGCGTGGTCGTCTCGGCCGCATCGGCCTCGGTGTAAAGTTGATCCACCCCTTGGCCTATCTCGGCGATCACGGGTTCGACCTTCTTGAACGTGTTGGTCATGCTGGCGTCATAGTCGGCGGTTTTCTGCGCCGTCTCGACCCAGGCCATGAACCCGCTCTGATATTTGTCGAGCTTTTCGGTGATTTCCGCCGTCACGTCAGGAGCAATAGCGGCGGCGGCGAGCGCTTTCATGAACTCCGCCGCGGCCTTCTTCAGTTCGCCAGCGTATTTCTGGTCACGCCGCAGCATGAAGTCCTTCTCGTGCCGGCGCATCATCAGCATCCAGCTGGTCAGCCTGGGATTGTCGATGTCCTTGAGCCGGGCCTCGATGTCGTGAACCGCGGTGCGCAACGATCCCGACAAGCCCAGCGTCTCATTGAGGCCGAGCTTGATCTCGGCTGCGACCAGGGCGGCGAAATCGCCGGCGTAGCTTTTAAAACCCTCCCGCGCGAGCTTGACCTTCTCGGACAGCACGCTGACGCCGGAAGATTGGATCAGAGTCTGCAACCGGTCAAACTCGCGGTCGATCGTAAGCACCAGCTCGGCGTGGGTTTTGGCGTAGGCCTCATTGCGGCGCTGCTGAAAATTCTTTTCGTTGCGGCGTGCTTCCAGCATATCGATCAGAAGCTGCTTGTTGAGATCGGAGATCACGCGGGCATTGGCCGCCACGGCGCGAGAGGCCTCCTGCGAGCGGCTGCCGATCTGGTAGATCGCGCCGAACGCCAGCAGCCCGAGCAGGCCGACAAGGCCGATCGCCATGATCTTGTGGGTCAGGCGCAGATGAAGCCGCAGGGTCATCGCGAAAACCTCAGGTCTTTGAAATGCGAAGCGCCGTACTGGCGAAAATGCGCCAGCGGTTCCCGCACATTATTTCCGAATGATTAATATCTGTATAAAAATTATGCAGCCACACATTGAAGCCGCCCCGGCGGCAACCGGCTTCGACGCCATCGATCCAAAGGACGGGAACTCAAGGGCCGGCTTGGGGCGTTTCCGCGATCAGCCGGATTCGAAACACCGGCATCTTCGCTTCATCGAGCAGCTCCATTTGCCACTCGGCATTTTGCTTCAGGCTGCGGGAAATGCCGCCAACGAGGTTGGCGCAAACCTTGGTCATCTCGGCCCAGGCGGCGTCGCGGCTTTCGAATTCCGAGCCGAGGTCGGCGGCGCCGGAATAGCGGCCATGACTGATGCGGAAATAATAAAGCGACATGTTGAACCCATTTGCGGGCCGCCCCTCAAGCCCTTTGATTATCGCCAAAACTGGAGCGGAAGTCGCTACCAAGCAATGAAATCGAGGGCCCGTATGACTACGGCGTCGACGCATCTGCAACGAGCACCGTCGTCGGGTTCCCTGGGTTCCGAAGCAGCAACGCGCCCCGAAAAAATGCTGGCGCGATCGTCGCTTTATCCAGCACGGTGCGCCGTGCCGACGACCGTGTCACTCGGTCGAGTGACGGAGTTCCGGCGCGCTTTCGGATTTCGCCGGCTCCGGTTTTGCTTCGGACTTGACCGACTCGATCCCGGCGCTTTCGACATGCGGCGTCTCCACTCGCGCCGACACTTCGGTGCGCGGAGCTTCGCCCGAAGGTTCAAAGTGATGCAGCGAACGCGGCCGCGCTACCGCGCGCGCCATCAGCATCTGCGTTGCTCCGCCCTGGTGATGGAAATCGCAATAGGCGAACCCCATGCCCGATACCGAGCCGCGGAAGCTGACTTCGTCTTTCCTGTCCAGGTTGAAGCACGGCTCGAACGGAATGCCCTTGATCGACGCACACACCGCCTGGCCGCGAATTTGAAGCGTGTTGCCGGGCAGCCGGATGTGACGTACCGGACCGGCGCCGGAAAACTGTACCGAGCCGATCGCACCCATGTCCTCGAGGATGCGGCCCGCGCCGCGCGTGCCGTCGAAGCAGGTGAACGCGAATATCTTGCCGGCAACGAACCGGCGCG
This sequence comes from uncultured Alphaproteobacteria bacterium, assembly GCA_963699465.1. Lineage (GTDB taxonomy): Bacteria > Pseudomonadota > Alphaproteobacteria > Rhizobiales > Xanthobacteraceae > Bradyrhizobium. The sequence goes on along the minus strand of CAVOTZ010000002.1, from coordinate 231,278 downwards.
CCTCATCAGCGTTCATCATGCCGGCAAGCGCAGGAGCGATCATCGCGCCAGCCGTGATCGTTCCCAACAACAAACGCACAAACATGCTGTAACTCCAACTCACCGAGCACGGGCAACCGCCGGAGGCTTCTTTACCCGCTGCTTACCATATCAACCGTGGCAACATTGGAGCAGGTTGGTTGGTAAAGTCTGAACGTTGTTAGACAATTTTTACCACGATTCGACCGCGAACCTGCCCGGCCAGGATTTTGGCGCCGGCGCCGATAGCCTCGTCCAGGCCAATTTCATGAGTAATTTCAGTGAGTTTCTGCCGATCCAAATCGCCGGCCAGCCGGCTCCAGGCAACCTTGCGCAGTTCGATCGGACACATCACGGAATCGATGCCCAACAGACACACACCGCGCAAAATGAAGGGCGCCACGGAGGACGGCAGGTCCATGCCGGCGGCCAGGCCACAGGCAGTGATGGCGCCGCCATATTTCGTCATCGACAGCAGATTGGCCAGCGTGGTCGAGCCGACGCTGTCGATACCCCCGGCCCATCGCTCCTTGGCCAGCGGCTTGGCCGGGCCGGAGAGCTCGCTGCGATCGATCACTTCGGCGGCACCAAGGTCTTTCAGATAGGCTGCTTCCGATACCCGGCCGGTCGAGGCGATGACGTGATAGCCGAGTTTCGAGAGGACTGCGGTCGCAACCGACCCGACGCCGCCGGCGGCGCCGGTGACCACGATCGGGCCGTGGCTGGGCGCCAGGCCGTGCTTTTCCAGCGCCAGTACCGAGAGCATCGCGGTGTAACCGGCGGTGCCGATCGCCATGGCTTCGCGGGTCGACATTCCCTCCGGCAGGCGGACCAGCCAATCGCCCTTGACGCGCGCCTTTTCGGCGTAGGCGCCGAGATGGGTCTCGCCCATGCCCCAGCCATTGCAGATCACCCTGTCGCCGGCCTTCCATTGCGGATTCGACGATTGCTCGACCGTGCCCGCGAAATCGATGCCGGCGATCATCGGGAAACGCCGCACCACCGGTGCCTTGCCAGTGAGGGCGAGACCGTCCTTGTAGTTCAAGGTCGACCATTCGACCCGAACCGTGACGTCGCCTTCCATCAGCTCGGCTTCGTCGAACTGGGTGAGCGCAACGGTGGTGCCTTTTTCCGCCTTGTCGATCCTGATCGCCTTGAACGTTGCCAACCCCAACTCCTTAGCCAATGGATGGTCCGAATATCCCGCAGATTGAACGGATCAGGCCGGTTGCGCAACCGCGCGCGCGACCGGCTGCTCGACGATCGGCAGATTGATCAGCGCCGACAATATACCGAGCGCCACCGACAGCCACCAGATCGGCGTGTAGGAGCCGAACTTTTCGAACACGATGCCGCCAAGCAATACGCCGAGGAAGCCGCCGACCTGATGGCTGAAGAACGCAAAGCCATACAGCGTGGCAAGCCAGCGCGTGCCGAACATCAGGGCCACCAGGCTCGAGGTCGGGGGCACCGTCGACAGCCAGGTCAGGCCGGTCACGACGCCGAACGCCACGGCAGAAAAGGTGGTGATCGGAAACGAGATGAACGCCACGATCGACAGCGCGCGGACCAGATAGATCGCCGACAGGATGTAGCGTTTTGGCAGCCGGTTCTGCAGCCAGCCGACGCTGAGCGAGCCGATGATATTGAAGAGGCCAACCGCCGCGATCACCCAGCCGCCGGTCTGCACCGGCAGGCCGCGATCGACCAGATAGGCCGGCAGATGCACGGTGATGAACGCCAGCTGAAATCCACAGGTGAAGAAGCCGAGCACCAGCAGCACGTAAGAGCGGTGACCGAACGCTTCGGCGAGCGCATGCTTGAAGGTCTGTTGTTCGGCGACCGCAGCCGCCGCCGTATCCGACGGCGGAGTCGCCAGCGCCAGCGACAGCGGGACCACCAGCAGCATCAGACCCGCGAACACGGTGAGCGCGGTGGGCCAGCCGAAATTGTCGAGCATTGCGACGCCGAACGGCGCAAACAGGAATTGCCCGAACGATCCGGCCGCGGTGCCGGCGCCGAGCGCGAGCCCGCGCCATTGCGGCGGCATGAGTTTTCCGAATGCCGACAGCACCAGGTTGAACGAGCAGCCGGACAATCCAAGACCGATCAGGACGCCGGCGCTGAGGTCGAGCGAGAGGGGCGTCGCGGCATAGCGCATGGTGATCAGGCCCGCGGCGTACAGCAGCGCGCCGGCGCAGATCACCCGCAAGGTACCAAAACGGTCGGCGATCGCGCCGGAAATCGGCTGCCCCAGGCCCCACAGCAGGTTCTGGATCGCGAGCGCAAGACCGAAGACATCGCGGCCCCAGGAAAATTCGCGGCTCATCGGCTGCATGAAAAAGCCGAAGGTGGAACGCGGCCCGAAGGTCAGCATGCCGATCAGGCAACCGCACACCACGATCACCAGCGGCGTGCGCCAGGTCGCGGCCTCGGAAACCGGCCGCAGATTGCCTTCAGTCGCAGCCATGTCATTGCCCGGGTTGGTGTTGATCTTGATCGTCGGGTGAAATCGACGCCGCATCCACGCCGTGATCGCCCGCATGTCGGGTCGTGCTGAAGTTAATGCAATAGCATGGAAATCCCAATGCCGCTTGTCTTGAAATTCCCGACACAGCGTAGCGATCCGCCGGCAGCAGACCCGACAATTTAACAATCCAGAGGTCTGGCGAAGGCGCGAGGGCCATGCTATGTCTGATTTGCTCGTTATGAGGATAAGTAACTTTCCCGTGACGTCGCTGACCGTCCGCGGTGCTGCGGCTCGGTTTGGCTAATCGATCAACCTGATGTTTTGGAGAATGCCGGCCCGTCGAGGCCGGACTTCTCGAAACTATAATATACTCAATATGAGTATATTATACCAGAAAAAAAGGGAGGCTCTCATGCCTATCGCTGCAATCTACGGTCCCGAAGACTTCGAAAGGCCGGTCGGGCACGCTGGCGTTGCACACCATCACCACGCCGTCGCGCGCGCCCAGGCGCTACCGATGCCGGCGCTGGAATGGACCCCCGAAGTCGAGCGTGCAACGGCGCATCTTTATGAGCGGGTCAGGAAAGTGATCTCGCCGGTCGAGTGGCCGTTGATGGCCCCCTACGTCAAGGCGATCAATGAACTGAAACGCGAGCGCAACGCGGTCATCCTGGCGCACAATTACCAGACTCCGGAAATCTTCCACTGCGTCGCCGACATCGGCGGTGACTCGCTGCAACTCGCGATCGAAGCCACCAGGGTGAAATCCGACATCATCGTGCAGTGCGGCGTGCACTTCATGGCGGAGACATCGAAGATCCTGAACCCGGACAAAACGGTCCTGATCCCGGATTCGCGCGCCGGATGTTCGCTCGCCTCGAGCATATCAGGCGCCGACGTGCGGCTCTTGCGCGAGCGCTTTCCCGGCGTCCCGGTCGTGGCCTATGTCAACACATCGGCCGACGTCAAGGCGGAAGTCGACATCTGCTGCACGTCGTCGAACGCGCTGCAGGTGGTCGAAAGCCTCAACGCACCGACCGTGATCTTTTTGCCGGACCAGTATCTGGCCAAATACGTCGCGTCGAAAACCAGTGTGAAAATCATCGCCTGGAAAGGCGCCTGCGAGGTGCATGAGCGTTTTACGGGTGACGAGTTGCGCGCCTATCGCGACGCCGATCCGTCGGTGCAGATCATCGCGCATCCGGAGTGCCCACCCGACGTGCTGGCGGAAGCAGATTTCACCGGCTCGACCGCGCATATGATCAACTGGGTCCGCAGCAATCGTCCCAAGCGGGTGGTGATGATCACCGAATGCTCGATGGCCGATAATGTGCAGGCCGAGCTGCCGGACGTCGAGATGATGAGGCCGTGCAATCTGTGCCCGCACATGAAACGGATCACGCTGCCCAAGATCCTGGACAGCCTGCTTGGCCTTCGCGAGGAGGTCACCATCGATCCCGCGATCGCGGAACGAGCGCGGCAGTCGGTGCAGCGGATGATCAACCTGAAAAACTGATCCGCGTCGGCCGCGCAAATCCGCGGCACCAGCAAATGGAGGCAAACATGCCAAACCGGGATCAAGATGTTATCCGTAACAGCAGCGACGTTGTCATCGTCGGCGCCGGCCTTGCCGGGCTGTTTTGCGCCCTAAAACTGACGCCACGCCCGGTGACGGTCATTTCGGCGGCTCCGCTCGGCCAAGGCGCCTCGACGGCGTGGGCGCAGGGCGGCATCGCCGCCGCAATCGCCGAAGGTGACAGCGCGGAAGCGCATGCCGCCGATACCATTGCGGCCGGCGCCGGCCTGGTCGACGAGACGGTCGCTCTTGGACTAGCGCGCGAGGCCGGAGCGCGCATCCACGATCTGCTGCACTATGGCGTACCGTTCGACCGCGACCTCGAGGGCAGGCTCGCGGTATCGCAGGAAGCCGCCCACTCCGCGCGCCGCATCGGTCATGTGCGCGGCGACATGGCCGGCAAGGCGATCATCGCCGCCTTGATCCAGGCCGTGCGCGCGACGCCCTCGATCCGCGTGATCGAAGGTTATGTCGCCGAGGCGCTGTTGACCGAAGGCGATACGGTTTTCGGCCTGCAGTTGCGTCCATCCGCCGACGTCGCCGCAAAACCCCAGACCATCGCGGCGCGGGCGATAGTGCTGGCAACCGGCGGTATCGGGCATCTCTATGCCGTCACGACAAATCCGGCAGAGGCCAGCGGCCTCGGGCTTGCGATCGCGGCACGCGCCGGAGCCGTGATTGCCGACCCGGAGTTCGTGCAATTTCACCCGACCGCGATCATGGTCGGCCGCGATCCGGCGCCGCTTGCAACCGAAGCGCTGCGCGGCGAAGGCGCTACGCTGATCAACGGCAGCGGCGAGCGCTTCATGCTGGCGCGGCACCGACTTGCGGAGCTCGCGCCGCGGGACATCGTGGCGCGCGGCGTATTCGCCGAAATCGCCGCGGGCCGCGGCGCCTTCCTCGACGCCACCGCCTCGCTCGGCAAACATTTCGCCGAAAAATTTCCGACCGTCCATGCCAGTTGCATCGCCGGCGGGATCGATCCGGCGACCCAACCGATCTCCGATCGCCCCCGCCGCGCATTATCATATGGGCGGCATCGCGGTGGACGCGCGAGGCCGCACCTCACTGAAGGGATTATGGGCCGGGGGTGAAGTCTCCTGCACCGGCGCGCACGGCGCCAACCGGTTGGCGTCGAATTCCCTGCTGGAAGCCGTGGTCTATGCCGCGCGTATCGCGGAGGATATCGGCGGCCAGACTTTGTCGGGCCTGCCCGCCCGTCGTTCGCCGCAACGATCCCGCGGAATTGCGCGATGCCGCCGCTCGCCGAGGCCAACCTGCGGGCGATGATGACTTCTCATGTCGGCGTGATCCGTGACCGTGACCGGCTCGCGGAAGCGGTCCGCTCGTTCGCGGCGATCGAGCGTGACACCGGCAACATCGCACTCCGCAACATGGCGACGTCAGCGCTGCTGGTCGGCGGCGTCGGCATGGGCGCGACTCGAAAGCCGAGGCGCGCATCACCGAACCGATTATCCATCCGAAAATCCCGACCTCGCACGACGCACAATGACCACGCTGGCCGCCGCGCAGGAAATCGCGGCGACGCTGACTGAGCCTGCGGCTCCGCAGCCGATGACCGCCTGAGCGGCCAACCCAAAAATAGCAACACTGATGGGAAACACAGACATGACCCCTGCTTCGCTGCTGCACCCCGATGCGTTCCTGTCGCCGCTTGTCATCGACGAGGCGGTGCAACGCGCGCTCGATGAAGATCTCGGCCGCGCCGGCGACATCACCTCGATCGCCACCATCCCGGCGGCAACCGCACGCCCGCGCCGTCATGGTCGCGCGCCAGGCCGGCGTGATCGCCGGCCTGCCGCTGGCGCGTGGCGCGCCCTGCAAAAGCTCGATCGCCGATGTCAGCATCGAGGCCCATGTCCGCGACGGCGGCGCGGTGGCCGCCGGCGAGCACCTGCTCGACCGATCTCGGGCCGACGCGCGCGCGCTACTCTCCGCCGAGCGCATCGCGCTGAACTTTCGTCGGCCGTCTTTGCGGCGTCGCCACCGCTGACCGCGGCTTACGTCCGCCGCTCGCCGGCACCAAGGCGCGGATCTGCTGCACGCGGAAAACCACGCCGGGGCTGCGGGCGCTGGAAAAATACGCGGTGCGCTGCGGCGGCGGCTTCAACCACCGCTTCGGGCTCGATGACGCGATCCTGATCAAGGACAACCACATCGCGGTCGCCGGCGGCATCCGGCCGGTGCTGGCACGCGGGCGCGCGCGCAGATCGGGCATCTGGTCAAGATCGAGATCGAGGTCGATACGCTGACCCAACTGCGCGAGGTGCTCGACACCGGCATGGCCGATGTCGTGCTGCTCGACAACATGGACGTTGCGACGCTGGCCGAGGCGGTGCGGCTGGCCAAGGGACGCCTCGTGCTGGAGGCATCCGGCGGCATCACCCATGCGATCGATCGCCGGGATCGCGGCGACCGGGGTCGACTATCTCCTCCGCCGGGCGCGCTCACCCACTCGGCGCCGAATTTCGATGTCGCGCTCGATATCGATGCATTGAGACGCAAGGTTCTAGCGCCGCGATCGTGCTCGTGCGACGATTGCTCCGCAGCCGCTCTTGGCGGCTATCGGCGAGTTCGGCCGAGATCTCGGCGGTTTGCGCCGGCGTGCCCCAGCTCGGCGCGTCGCTGCCGTCGCCCCAGGCGCGCGGGCGATAGAAGGTGTGGACGCCGAACTTGTACATCTTCTTCATCTCGGCAACCCAGGACGGATGCACCCAGTAGGCATGGTAGTGCGTCGACTTGTCGACTTCCGGCAGCCAAAGCTCGCCGTCGAGCATCGCCTTTGCGATCTTTTTGGCGCGGTCCCACATGTCGGGCTCGCGGACGACGTCGGCAACATTGTCGCAGGCGAAGGTGAACTGGCAGGCCATGTGGTGATACTTGTTCTGATACACCACGCCGCACACCGTGGTCGGATAGAATCCGGAGAACACCCGGTTCATCACCACCTGTGCCACCGCGATCTGGCCGCGCACGGCTTCGCCGCGGGCTTCGAAATAGACCGCCTCGGCCAGGCACTTCTCGGACTTGGCGCGGGCTTTCTCGTCGAACAGGCCGAGCCGCTCGGCCGGCGTCTTGGCGTGCTGGTTGTCGGCGTTGACCTCGCCCTTGGCCGCGATGCTTTCGCCGCTCTCGCCAGCCTTGGCCGGCTCGTCGGCGGCCTGCGGCAGCGAGGCCAGCTTGATGTCGGGATCGGCCTGCACCACCATCGGCGCTTCGCCGGGCTGCCAGCTTTCCATGCTCTCGGCGGGGGCGCCGAGCGAGGAGGAGCCGAAGAACAGCCTTGCGGTCTTGACCGAGAAACCGTCATGCGACGGCGCAGGCTCGAGCGGAATCGCGTCGGCATCGACCTTCAGATCGTCGAGCGGCTGGGCTTCGAGCGACAGCGACACGTCATATTGCGGCAGCGGCGGCGCGCTCAGCGCGGCCTGCAGTTCCGGATCGAGCGGCGGGTGATCGGCGGCCGGCGCCGCGTCGGCGGTTTTGGCGCCGCGCACCGGGGCGCTCCAGGTCGAAGGGTTTTCGAGCTTGGGCGCGTCATCCGCGGGTGCCGTGGTCTCCGGCGGCGGGGCGACAACGAGCCGGTCGCCCTTCAGGGTGCGGTCGACGGTGGGAAAATCCGCGGCCTGGTAGCGCGGCACAGGTTGCGCCAGCGGATTTCGGTTGATCGCGCCGGTGATGTCGCGGGCGTTGCCGACGCTGGGATTCTCATAGCTCGCCAGCTGATAGAGGCCGGGCGGCGGCGACGAGGTACCGATCGGCCGGCCGAAACTATAGGTCGCGACCTGGATGGTGCTGGCGGCGGAGAACACCCGCTTCTGCCAGCGCTCAGCGACACCGGGCTGGCGCGCCAGCAGCGATGCGATGTCCTGATATCCAACCTCTGTCGGGGTCAATGCGAAGGCGCAGAGACCGAGGCCGAAGAACGCGAAACGCGCGCCCTTCGGCCGGTTACGCACACCTAACATAGATACGCTCACGCAACGCAACACACACACTCGACCGAACTCAGTACGTCCGTGCAATTCGATCTTTTTTGGTGTTATCGAATTTAGGTTGCGAGGGAGTTAATCGGTGATGCAGCGCGGATACATGCAAGGATTCGAGGTGTTTGCGCGCGAGGCGTCGAAACTCTTGGTAAACAGGCGCTCGAACGAAGTGGTAAATATCGCGTCAACGAAAATGATGAAGAAATGGTTTGTAAGTTCCATCCGTCATTGCGAGGAGCACTTGCGACGAAGCAATCCAGAACTCCACGTGTGGCTCTGGATTGCTTCGTCGCTTCGCTCCTCGCAATGACGATTACAGCCTGGCCGCTCGCGGTCTTGCCGAGCGCGGCTTGTGCCGCGGCGAGGCGCGCGATCGGCACGCGGTAGGGCGAGCACGAGACGTAGTCGAGGCCGATCTCGTGGCAGAACGCCACCGAGGCGGGATCGCCGCCGTGCTCGCCGCAGATGCCGACCTTCAGATCGGGCCGCGTCTTGCGGCCCCGCGCAACGCCGATCTTCACGAGTTCGCCGACGCCGTCGCGGTCGACCGAGATGAACGGATCGATCGCCAGAATGCCCTTGGCGATGTAGGTGCCCAAAAATCCCGCCGCGTCGTCGCGGCTGATGCCGTAGGTGGTCTGGGTCAAATCGTTGGTGCCGAACGAGAAGAACTCCGCGGTCTCGGCGATCTCGCCGGCCATCAGGCAGGCGCGCGGCAGCTCGATCATGGTGCCGACCTGGTAGTTCAGCTTGGCGCCGGTCTCCTTCATCACGGCGTGCGCCGTGGCGTCGATCCGCGCCTTGACCAGGTCGAACTCCATCTTGGTCGCGATCAGCGGCACCATCACCTCGAGGCCGACCGCCTTGCCGGTGCGCTTGCCGGCTTCGACCGCGGCCTCGAAAATCGCGCGCGACTGCATCTCGGCGATTTCAGGATAGGCGATCGCCAGACGGCAGCCGCGGAAGCCGAGCATCGGATTGAACTCGGCGAGATCGCGGGCGCGATCGGCCAGCCGCCGCGGATCGGTGTTCATCGCGCGCGCGACTTCCTCGATCTCGGCCTGGGTGTGCGGCAGGAATTCGTGCAGCGGCGGATCGAGCAGCCGGATCGTCACCGGCAGGCCCTTCATGATCTCGAACAGCTCGACGAAATCGGCGCGCTGCATCGGCAGCAGCTTTGACAGCGCGGCGCGGCGGGTCTGCTCGTCTTCGGCCAGGATCATCTCGCGCACGGTGCGGATGCGATTTTCCTCGAAGAACATGTGCTCGGTGCGGCACAGCCCGATGCCCTCGGCGCCGAATTTGATCGCGGTGCGGGCGTCGTCGGGCGTGTCGCCGTTGACGCGGACGCCGAGCTTGCGGACCTGGTCGGCCCAGCCCATCAGCGTGCTGAACTCGCCCGACAGTTCCGGCTCCATCATCGGCATCCGTCCGGCCAGCACCTGACCGACCGAGCCATCGATGGTGATGACGTCGCCGGTCTTGAAGGTGCGCGCGCCGATGCTCATGGTGCCGCGGCCATAATCGACGCGGATAGAGCCGCAGCCGGAGACGCAGGGCTTGCCCATGCCGCGCGCGACCACGGCGGCGTGCGAGGTCATGCCGCCGCGGGTGGTCAAAATGCCTTCGGCCGCGTGCATGCCGTGGATGTCTTCCGGACTGGTTTCGATCCGGACCAGAATGACCTTGCGCCCGTCGGCCTGCAGCTTGGCGGCCTCGTCCGACGAGAACACGATTTCGCCGGCGGCGGCGCCCGGAGACGCCGGCAGGCCGGTGGCGATCACATCGCGCTTGGCCGTGGGATCGATGGTCGGATGCAGCAACTGGTCGAGCGAGGCTGGGTCGATCCGCGACACCGCGTCCTTTTTCGAGATCAGGCCTTCATTGGCGAGTTCGACGGCGATGCGCAGCGCGGCTTTTGCGGTGCGCTTGCCGCCGCGGGTCTGCAGCATCCACAATTTGCCCTGCTCGACCGTGAACTCCATGTCCTGCATGTCGCGGTAGTGCTTTTCCAGGAGCGTGTAAATCCGCGTCAGTTCCTTGAAGGCGTCGGGCATCGCGACTTCCATCGAGGCCTTGTCGGAGCCGGATTCCTTGCGCGCATATTCGGTGATGTCCTGCGGCGTGCGGATGCCCGCCACCACATCCTCGCCCTGCGCGTTGATCAGGAACTCGCCATACAGCTTGCTCTCGCCGGTCGACGGATTGCGCGTGAACGCGACGCCGGTCGCCGAGGTCTCGCCCATATTGCCGAACACCATGGCCTGCACGTTCACGGCGGTGCCCCAGGATTCCGGGATGTCGTGCAGCCGGCGGTAGGTCACCGCGCGCGCATTCATCCAGGATGAAAACACCGCGCCAATCGCGCCCCACAGCTGATCGTGCGGATCCTGCGGAAAATCCTTGCCGGTTTCGCGTGCCACCGCATCCTTGTACTGGCCGACCAGCTGGACCCAATCGTCGCCGGTGAGATCCGTGTCGAGCGAATAGCCCTGGCTGTCTTTAAAGGTGTCGAGGATGTCCTCGAAATGATGATGCTCGAATCCGAGCACGACATCGGAATACATGGTGATGAAGCGGCGATAGCTGTCATAGGCGAAGCGGCGGTCGCCGGACATTTCGGCGAGCGCTTCCACCGTCTTGTCGTTGAGGCCGAGATTGAGCACGGTATCCATCATGCCCGGCATCGAGGCGCGACCGCCCGAGCGCACCGAGACCAGCAGCGGATTTTTGGCATCGCCGAAATTCTTGCCGGCGATCTTGCCGACATGCTCCAGCGCCTTCTCGACCTGACCCTTCAGCGCCGCCGGATAGGTTTTGTCGTGGGCGTAGAAATAGGTGCAGACCGAGGTCGGAATGGTAAAGCCCGGAGGCACCGGCAGGCCGAGATTGGCCATCTCGGCGAGATTGGCACCCTTGCCGCCCAACAGGTCACGCAAGGTGGCCTGGCCTTCGGCCTTGCCGTCGCCGAAGGTGAACACCCATTTCCCGGACGGGATCGCCGCCGGCTTCGCGGCGGGTTTCGCAGCCGGCTTGGCCACAGGCTTTACGGCAGTCTTGACCGCGGATTTCGCGGCCGGCTTGGCCGGGCCCTTCTGCAGCGCCTTGCGGGCCGTCGCCGGCGCCGAGGCCTTGCCTCGGGTCGGCATCGACACCTTTGATTTCGCTGCGGTTTTCTTCGTCTTCGCTACGGCTTTGGCCATGACTTGAAAACAATCCTTGCAAACGTCCGCGAAAGGGCTGGGGAGGTGCGCGCCTTACACCACTTTGGGCGGTTCCATGCAAGGCGCGAAAGCCGGGCTACCCCGGCACCATATGCTCCCCGCTACATATGTAGCGACCGGAAGATGCCGAGGCCATGCAGCCCGACCAGGATCAAATAGATCGCGACAATGAAGTTCAGAAATCGCGGCATGATCAGGATCAGGAAGCCTGCAAGCAGGGCTACGATGGCAGGAATTTGCACAGCGGTAATCGTCATCGAATGTCTCCGGCTGATATGTGGAAGGCGAATCGAGGGCGGCAACTTACCCGTTGGCAGGGTTCCGGAATAGAAGACGCTTTTCACATCAACAGGTTCCATTCGCGGGGCTGAAAATGCCGCAAATCGCGGCAGCGTGAATCGCAGTTTTTCGGGAACGATGCCGCGCGCGATGAATTGGGTGGAACTTGCTCGGGTGCGAAAGCTCGCGGGACATCCAGCCGCAAAGGAGTTCATCATGCGGAACAGACTACTTGCCATTGTCGCCATCGCAGGCGCCGTCACCGCGCCGATCGCGGTGTACGCGCAGAGCGGCGTCACCACCGGCCTCGTGCGCAGCGCGCCCGTGGTGATCGATGGCGACGCCGACGGCATCGCCGTCGATCAGCGTCCGGCCTTCCACCAATACATCATCCAGGAACACGTGCCCGAGTTCACCGTCCCCGGCCAAATCGTGGTTGGCGGCGTGTTGCCGGACATCGGCGTGACCTATTACGACGTGCCGCAGACATTCGGCGTAACGCCCTATCGCTACACCGTGGTGAACGGCCGCACCATCCTGGTCGAACCGCGCAGCCGACGCATCGTTCAGGTGGTCGAGTAGCGTAGCTGGCAAAGCCGTGAGCTGATCGCGCAATCGACGCATGATCCGGAAAAGTGGAATCCGGTTTTCCGAGAAGATCATGCGCAAACCAGTTGTCCGGACGCCAGCGCGGCGACCGGGCACCCCAGGCCCCGTCCGGTTTTCCCCCACCGGGCGAGGCTTTTTTTGTTTGGCATTCACATGCATGCGCCTTCTTGCTTCACCCTCCCCTTGAGGGGGAGGGTCGGCTCGCATTGAGCGTAGCGAAATGCGAGACGGGGTGGGTGAAGCCGCACAGAATAACGTCGCCACCCCACCCCGCCGCTCATTTCATTCGCGTCGACCCTCCCCCTCCAGGGGAGGATAAGCATAGGTCCGCATTCTCGCGACACATGCGCCCGAGGTTTGCCATTTCGTCCGTGCCCTCGAAGTGAGAGGGCGCAGGGAAGACCGGGTGCGCGCTGCACCCGCGGTCTCATGTGCACTGTGCATCAAAAGAAAACGCACATGAGCATACAGGTTCAGCGGAAACACTCCGGCCTTCCCTGCGCAATGGCTCGACGACTTATACGTGCTCTCCCTGGTGAATCGGAGCCTCTTGACACCATCGCCCCCGAGAAGCGTTAGCCTCCCGGGGACTTGACGCCAGCATTCCGGGCGTCAGGACCACACGCTTTCGCCGTACGCCTCCCGCGCGGTTCGTCTGCGCGCGGTCGGCGTCCATCGCGACCTGCCCCGACATCAGTGACGACGGCCGACGTCCCCTCTCGCGGGACAGGATGCACATAGAACGCCGGTGATTTGCCGCGGCGTTCAACAAAAAATAACTGCGACATTTTGGCACGACGGGCAAATCAGCAAATTGCTGTCAAGCGGAATTTGTCGGCGCGCTTGCTTCTTTCCTTCTCCCCTTGCGGGAGAAGGTGGCTCGCATCTTTGCGAGCCGGATGAGGGGTAGCGGCAATCACGAGAGGCTCCGTACCCCTCACCCGTCGCCGAACTTCGTTCGGCGCCACCCTCTCCCGCAAGGGAGAGGGGAAGAAATCGCGCCCTACTTCTTCTTAACCACCAGCCGGTGAATCTTTTTGCCGGACGATGCGCTGACGACTTCTTCGTCGAGCGGCGTCGTAGCCGCCTTCAGTTCATCGCGCACGATCGAAGCATCGAACGCGGCGTAGAGCCGGCCGTGGCCGTCGCGCAAGTCGGCGGCGTCGGTGACGCGCCAGCTCAGATAGAACACGCCGCCGGGTTTTACGATTTCGAACATGCGGCGGACCGAGGGCGCGATCAGCGCGCGGTCGAGATGCATGATCACGGTTTCGCACAGCACATTGTCGTAGCTGTCGGCCGCGACACCCGCGAGACCGGGCAGTTCCGCCTGCGACGAACTTGAAATCCGGATAGCGCCGGCGCGCTTCCGTGAGCAGGCCCTCGGACGCATCGAACCCTGCGGCCGGATATCCATTCGCATTCAACCACGCCACCTCGCGGCCGCTGCCGCAGCCGATATCGGCGGTGGCGCCGCCCTTGATGAAGAAACGCCGACAATGTCCTGCAGGTCGACCGGCGCCGGCTGCTCATGCCATTCCTTCGGCGAACGACGCCGCATCCTTGTCATAGGCAGCGAGCGTCGAGCGATCCATCGGCGTCAGTCCTGTCAGATTCCTGAATCTGGAAAAATCCGCCACCGCGCGCGTGGCGGCGCGAATCTCGTTGAGCAGTTTTAGGCGATTTTCGCGCACCTTGGCGTCGTCGTCATTGACCTTGACCTTGTCAAAGAACGCATCGACCGCCGGACGCAGCTTTGCCATCGCGCTCATCGCGCCGGCAAACTCTTCCTCGGCGACGGCGGCACTCGCTTCCGCCTTCACCTGCTCGATCGCTTTCGCGAGCGCCTTCTCCTCGTCGAGCCTGTAGAGCGCGACGATCCGGCACGCCGTCGAAGCTGCGCTTGTCCTTCTTCTCCTCGATGCGAGAGAATATTGCTGGCGCGCTTGGTGCCAGCGAGCAGATTCTTGCCGTCATCGGTATCGAGAAATTTGCCGAGCGCCTCGACCCGGTGAACCACCATCAAAAGATCGTCCTGACCGTCCAGCGCGAATACGGCATCGACGAGATCGTGCCGCGCGCCCTGCTCGCGGAGCTGGACTTTCAGACGATCAGCGAAGAAAGAGAGACGCTCGAATGCCACCGGCGCTCCATGCGTCATAAGCGAGACATTCAACGTGTCTCGGACGGACGACCCAGGTCGAGCCCAAGCTTCAACACCTTTGCTGACATTCTACGTTGCCTTGGTCAACGCAACCTTTAATCGCATGACCGAAAGCATCGGCTAAATGGATTCGGAGGTTGTTACTCGTCAGAATCCTGATCACACCCAACGCCGCCCGCCGCAGCGCAAACGGATCCTTGCTCCCGGTCGGCTTTTCGTCAATCGCCCAGAACCCCACCAGCGTATCGATCTTGTCCGCCAGCGCCACGGCCACGCTCACCGGATCGGTCGGCACGCGATCGGCCGGCCCCTGCGGCTTGTAGTGCTCTTCGCTCGCGGCGGCGACGGAGGCGTCCTCGCCCTGCGCCAGCGCGTAGTATTTGCCCATCAGGCCCTGCAGCTCCGGGAATTCGCCGACCACTTCGGTCAGCAAATCCGCCTTGGCCAGATGCGCGGCGCGTTTTGCCTTCTCGACGTCGGCGCCGACCAGCGGCGCGATCTCGGCGGCCAGCCGCTCGATACGCTTGATGCGCTCGCCCTGCGTGCCCAGCTTCTCGTGGAATACGATGTTGTCGAACTTCGGAAGACGCGCTTCAAGCTTCGTCTTGAGATCACTCTCATAGAAAAACTTCGCGTCGCTCAGCCGCGCGCGGATCACGCGTTCGTTGCCGGAGACAATGGCTTTGCCGCCGTCAGAGGCCTCGATATTGGCGGTGAGGATGAACTTGTTGGTCAGTTTTGTCGTTTTGGGATCGCTGACCACAAAGCACTTCTGGTTGTTGCGGATCGTGGCGCGGATCACCTCGCCGGGGATCGACAAAAATTCCTGGTCGAACGAGCCCATCAGCACGACCGGCCATTCGACCAGCCCTGACACTTCGTCGAGCAGGATTTGGTCCTCGACCAGTTCAAACCCTTGCGCGAACGCCAATTGCTTGGCGTCGGCCAGGATGATGTCCTTGCGCGCCTGCGGGTCGAGCACGACCTTTGCCGCCTTCAGCTTGGCTTCGTAATCGTCGAAGCGGCGCACGGAGATTTCGGCGGGCGCCATGAATCGGTGGCCGCGCGTAACCTGCCCGGCCTCGATGCCGTCGACGGAAAACTTCACCACGTCGGGTTCTTCGGTCTCGATGCCGAAGGTCGCGATGATCGAGTGCAGCGGCCGCACCCATTGCAGCGCGCCCGGGCGCGCGGAGCGTTCGCCCCAGCGCATCGATTTCGGCCACGGAAAGGTGCGCACGATCACCGGCAGCATGTCGGCCAGCACGTCGAGCGTGGCGCGGCCGGGTTTTTCGATCAGCGCGATGTAGAAATCGCCCTTCTTCGGATCGCGCTGGATCTTTGCCTCGTCGAGCGAGGACAAGCCAGTCGCTTTCAAAAATCCCTGGATCGCTGCATCGGGCCCGCCGACGCGCGGGCCGCGGCGCTCTTCCCTGAGGTCGGATTGCCGCGCCGGAATGCCGTGCACCGTCAGCGTCAGCCGCCGCGGCGTCGCGAACGCTTTCGCGCCTTCATAGACCAGCCCCTCGGCGACCAGTTTGTCGGTCACCATGCGGCGCAGATCCTCCGCCGCCTTCGCCTGCATGCGCGCGGGGATTTCCTCGGAAAACAGTTCGAACAGAAGATCGGGCATCAGTTGGACTCTTGGCGCGGACGGCGTGGCTGGCGGGGATGGCGCGGCCGTTTCTCCCCTCCCCCTTGCGGGGAGGGGTCGGGGGTGGGGGTCAACGCGGATTGAATCTCGGCTAACACGCCGTCAAGATTTCCCAGCACATCGTTGTTCCAAAAACGCAGCACGCGATAGCCGGCGGCTTCGATCTGGTGCTGACGCGATGCATCCGATGCCTGCTGCCAGTTGTGCTGACCGCCGTCGAGTTCGATCACGATCTTCGCTCTTCGGCTGGCAAAGTCGACGATGAACGGGCCGACAACGGCCTGCCGCCGAAAATGCGATCCCGCCAGCGCGATGTCATGGCGAAGCCGCTGCCAGAGCACGCGCTCGGCGTCGGTCGGCTGCGCGCGCATCTGCCGCGCAAACTGTCGCTGGCGATCTGGCATCGCGGGCGATCTCATCATATCCGTCATCGCTTGTGGACCCCCACCCCCGACCCCTCCCCGCAAGGGGGAGGGGAGCAGAGGCGCCATCGAATCTAATTACCCGCGCCGCCGGCTTCGGTATGGACCCAGGCTTCGCCGCAGGCTTTGGCCAGTTCGCGGACGCGCATGATGTAGCTTTGGCGTTCGGTGACCGAGATCACGCCGCGGGCATCCAGCAAATTGAAGACGTGGCTGGCCTTGATGCACTGGTCGTAGGCCGGCAGCGCCATCAAATGCTCCTGGCGGTTGCTGCCGCTCTTCCAGCCGTCCTCGAGATATCTGCGGCAGGCGCCCTCGGCCATCTTGAACTGCTCGAACAGCATCGCGGTGTCGGCATATTCGAAATTGTGCCTGCGAATATTCCTGCTCGGCCTGCAGGAAGATCTCGCTGTACAGCACCTTCTCGTCGCCGTCGCGGCCGTTGAAATTGAGGTCCATGATGCGGTCGACGCCCTGCAGATAGCAGGCGAGCCGCTCCAGCCCGTAGGTGAGTTCGCCCGCCACCGGCGCGCATTCGACGCCGGCGACCTGCTGAAAGTAAGTGAACTGGCTCACTTCCATGCCGTCGCACCAGCATTCCCAGCCCAGGCCCCATGCGCCCAAGGTCGGGCTTTCCCAATCATCCTCGACAAAGCGGATGTCGTGCAGCGCCGAGTCGATGCCGATCGCGGCCAGCGATTTCAGATACAGCTCCTGCAAATCCGGCGGCGACGGTTTCAGGATCACCTGGAACTGATAGTAATGCTGCAGCCGGTTGGGGTTTTCGCCGTAGCGGCCGTCCTTCGGCCGGCGCGAGGGCTGCACATAGGCGGCACTCCAGCGTTTCGGGCCGAGCGCGCGCAAGGTGGTGGCGGGATGAAAGGTGCCCGCGCCGACTTCCATGTCATAGGGCTGCAGGATCACGCAGCCGTAATCCGCCCAATAGCGCTGCAGCGTCAGGATCAATCCCTGGAACGAGCGTTCCGGGCGCATATGCGGGGGTATGGCGTCCATCGTCCGATTCGAAACCGTTTTGGGGGTGGCAGGCGCGCGGGACCGTATCGGCGGGGGAACGGGGAATCAAGGCAATGTCGGGCCGGTTTGGTCCCCAAATGGCGCGGGAAGTGACTTGCAACGGCGCAATTGCGGCCACCGGAGTGACCCCGCGCTAACCAATGTTGAAGGCCCGCCGCGCAGGGTCGCAGATCGTTAGCCATTGCCGACTTAAGCTTTGGGAACTTCAGGCGATCCAGATCATTGGTCTCCTGAAGATCGGCTCCGGCGTTCGTGATTGCCAGCGATGGGATCGTGAGCACGGCATGTCGAAGGGTCCGGTAGAACGAGACCCACCTCCAAGCTTGCTCGCCGGTCCTCAGTGGGTCATGCCCGACCCCGAGGCCGGCGCAAGTGATTCTGGGGCCCCTTTCAAAGCGCGACAGCTTCACTCATTGGTTTCATCGGCAGCCCCAATTCACCTCTCCCATTGGGAGAGGTCGGCGCGTAGCGCCGGGTGAGGGGCTCAGGCCTGTCGGTAAATCGTAACCCCTCACCCGAATTGCTGCGCAATTCGACCTCTCCCAAAGGGAGAGGTGAAGTAAGAGGCGCGCGTAAAACTCAGCCCGGCCGATAGGCGCCGGTGTTCGGGTCGCGCCGCAGCGTCGGGATATCGTGCGAGCGCGCGGCTTCGGCGACCCGCGCCATCCGTGCCGCCTCCAGTTCCCGGTTGACCTTCAGCGCCGTGCGGTAAGCCCAGCGCACCACTGCCAGTCCGCCCAGCGCTCCCGCGATTGCGACGATCGGCATCGCTCGATCCTTTTGATCCATACGTCACGCCCCTCGCATCATTCTACCTCGGCCGCCCCCGCCTGCAATCGGCTTGTGCGGGACCAAATGGCGCAAGCACAGTCTCGTGTTCGGCGCTCAAAACCCGAATTTCGCCCAAATTGCCCGTGTCTCCAGCGCCGAAATCACCTCAGTCCGGCAACCCTGCGATACCGTCGGGCGACGCCAGTGACGCCAGCGTGGTCGCACCGGCCGATTTGCGCCCCAGCAGGCCCGACAACAGGCCGCTGGACGGCGCGATCACCGGCGTCTTGACCTTGTCGCCATAGCGCGCGCGCAGCACCGTGCGCAGATCGCCGATCGCGTCAGCCAATCCGAGGGTAACCGAGGTTTCGCCCGCCCAATATTCGCCGGTGAACAGCACGTCGTCGGCGCCCTTCAATCTCGCGCCGCGGCTCTGCCGGACCAGCGCGATGAAGATCGCATGGATTTCACGCTGCAGCGCCTTTACGCGCGCGACGTCGTCGGGGTTTTCGGGGAGGAACGGATCGAGCATCGCCTTGTGCGCGCCGGCGGTATAGAGCCTGCGCTCGACGCCGATCTTCCTGATCAGTTCCTGAAACCCGAACGAGCCGCCGACCACGCCGATCGATCCCAGGATCGAGGACGGATCGCAAAAAATCTCGTCGCCGGCACACGCGATCATGTAGCCGCCGGAAGCCGCGACGTCCTCGACAAAGACCAATACCGGCAGCTGCTTTTCCGCGGCGAGCTGGCGAATGCGCAAATAGATCTGGCGCGACTGCACCGGCGAGCCGCCGGGCGAATTGATCACCAGCGCCACCGCTTTGGCGTTCTTGGTGGCGAACGCCCGTTCCAGGGTGCGGGCTACGCCGGCCAGCGACATGCCGGGCCGCAGCGGCGTCACCGCCCCGATCACGCCCGACAGACGGACAACCGGAACCACGGCGGCCCCGGGCCTCAAGCGTTCCGGTAGCCAGCCCTTCAGCCGCTCCATCAGGCCGACAGCCCCGCGCGAATCGTTCAATTGCTCCGTCATATCATTACCTCGAATTAACCATTTTTTATCACGCAGGTGTCATTGAAGCGCTGGAACGCCTTTTGCATTGTCGTGCTTTACAGGCTGCAACGTGGCAGCGGAGAAAGACATGAAAATCTATCTGTTGATGCTGCTGATTGGCGCCCTTTTGACCGCCGTCCACTTCACTTCCGCTCCGGAACAGCGTTCGAAGACGCTTCCGCAATAGCCATTTGTTTCGCTCAAGATCGAGCGTTCAGGGGATCGCCAGCGACAAGATCCCCTTCCCGGCCAGAACATCCCCAAGCCATTTATCGGGCACGCCTGACTTATTATTGAGCATCAGCGCCGGATGGATTTGCAGCGGCGCCTTGCCACCCTTGGTGGCGCGCACCAGCACCCGAATCGCCGGCATGGCCGGATGTCCGTGAACCGGCATCATCGCAAAACTGCCAAAGCCGCGGTCAAGCGCCGCCAGCACCTCCGCAAGTCCATCGGCGCGCCAGATCAGCGTCAGCACGCCGCCGGACTTTAAGGTCCTTCGTGCCGCGTGGATCCAGCTTTCCAGCGTCGTTGCGGTCGCCACATGGGCGAGCGCCTTGTGCGGCGAGGCGCGATGCCGCGCGGCATCGTTGAACGGCGGATTCATCAGCACGACATCGAGGCTGTCGGGCGCAAGGCCGTGTCCGGCGAAGACATCGGCGCCATCGGTCAGATCGAGCGCGACGATGTCGGCCGCGATGGCGTTGGCGCGGGCATTGCCGCGCGCCAGTTCGGCGAGATCAGGCGCGATTTCCACCAGCATCAGTTGGATGCCGGCCACGCGCTTGGCCAGCGCCAGGCCCGCGGCGCCGACCCCGGCGCCGAAATCGGCGACCCGATCGCCTGGCTTTGCTGATGTCGCCGCCGCCAGCAAGATGGCGTCGTGACCGGCGCGATGGCCCGCTTTCGGCTGCCGCAACCGCAACTGGCCGCCGAGAAACGCATCCTCGGTGAATTGGTCGGCGGATAATCCGGCCTCAGTCATCGGGCCGCAATTCGTGCGACAGGCCGGCATCGCTGAGAATTTGGCGGGCCTCGCGGTTATCGTCCTCATGAACCAGGATCCGGCGCGGCAAAAGCCCAAGCGAGCCCTCCATCACGCTCATGTTCTGGTCCAGCACCAGATGATGGATGTTGGCGCCGTCGAGCAGCGCGCCAACGGCTGAAACCAGCACGATATCGTTGGTCCGAACCAATTCCCGCAATCTGGGGTTCTCCTGTTTCGGCTGCTGTGCCGGCCCTTCGCGGCGCCTGTCAACCGGATCGTGAGGCTTCCTGCCCTTGCCGCGCCAGCCCGCGCTTTCTATTGTAGCTTAGGATAATGCGCTTTGGGCAAATGTGGAGAGCGGCGTGGCGGTTATTGTACCCTTCGAGAGCCCCCAAAACCCCTCGATCGACCGGCTGGTCGAGCTGGTCGCCGCCGACATGGAGCGTGTCAACGCCACCATTTTGTCGCGCACCGGCTCGGAAGTCACCATGATCCCCGAGGTCGCCAACCATCTGATCTCGTCGGGGGGAAAACGGCTGCGGCCGATGCTGACCTTGGCGATGGCGAGCCTGACCGGCTATTCCGGCGACGGCCACATCAAGCTGGCGGCCTCCGTCGAGTTCATGCATACCGCGACGCTGCTGCATGACGACGTGGTTGACGAAAGCGAATTGCGGCGCGGAAAACTGTCGGCGCGGATGCTGTGGGGCAACGAGGCGAGCGTCCTGGTCGGCGATTTCCTGTTGGGCCAGGCGTTTCGCATGATGGTCGAGGTCGGCTCACTGCGCGCGCTCGACATCCTGTCGTCGGCGGCCGCCACCATTGCCGAGGGCGAGGTGATGCAGCTGGCGGCTGCGAAAAACACCGCGACCACCGAGGACGAATATCTCGCGGTGATCCGCGGCAAGACCGCGGAATTGTTTGCCGCGGCCTGCGAGGTCGGCCCGGTGCTGGCCAACCGGCCGAAGCCGGAACAGACCGCCTGCCGCTCGGTCGGCATGAATCTCGGCATCGCGTTCCAGCTGGTCGACGACGTGCTGGATTACGGCGGCAAGGCCGCCAAACTCGGCAAGAATATCGGCGACGATTTCCGCGAGGGCAAGATCACCCTTCCCGTGGTGCTGGCGTTCCGCCGCGGCAACGACAGCGAGCGCGCGTTCTGGGTCAAGGCGCTGGAGCGCGGCGAGATCGGCGATGCCGACCTCGATCACGCCATCGGCCTGATGACCAAACACCGCGCGCTGGAGGACACCATCAGCCGCGCCCAGCATTACGGCGCGATGGCGGTCGACGCGCTGGCGCTGTTTCCGGGCTCGCCGATGAAGACCGCGCTGGAGCAGGTGGTGGCGTTCTGCCTGGCGCGCTCGCATTGATCTTTTCGGGCGCAAATTTTTCGCTGTTTCTTTTGGCCGCGCTTGTCATCGCGGCGGTGCCCGGCCCCGGCATTTTCTATGTCGCGGCGCGGACGATTGCCGGCGGCCGCAAGGCCGGCATCGCCTCCACGTTCGGGAATGCGACCGGCGGCCTCGTGCATGTGGTCGCCGGCGGGCTCGGCGTCTCCGCGATTATTCTCGCCAGCGCCGAGCTGTTCACGGTGCTGAAATTCGCCGGCGCGCTTTATCTGGTCTGGCTCGGCATCAAGACGTTTCGCGACGCGGGCGTTGCGCAGCCCGGGCCGATTGAGCCGGTCGGCGCGCAGCAGGCGTTTCGCGACGGCGTCGTGGTCGAGGCGCTGAATCCCAAAACCGCGGCGTTCTTCCTGGCGTTCATTCCGCAGTTCATCGATCCGGCCGCCGGCCATCCGGCGCTGCAGTTCATCACGCTCGGCCTGATTTCGGTGACGCTCAATACGCTGGCCGACGTCGTCGTGGTCGCGATCGCAGCCACCGCGCGCGCGACGCTGGCGCGCAAGCCGGCGCTGGTGCGCCGCCTGCGGCAGGGATCGGGACTGTTCATCGCCGGCCTCGGCATTTCGCTGGCGCTGACGCGGCGGCCGGCGACCAGCTAGCTCAACGCGCCGGCATGCACCCACCAGCCGGGCTGATCGCGCGCGGATTTTCTCGCGCGGCGGACTGCGCCTCGGCGGCATTCTCGAAAATCGCAAAACATGTCGCGCCGGAGCCCGACATCCGCGCCAGCCGCACGCCGTCGGCCGCACCCAGCGCCGACAGCACTTCGCCGATCACCGGCTGAATCTTCAGCGCCGGCGCCTCGAGATCGTTGCCGACCTCCTCGAACGCCGAAATCCATTCGCCGACCGACGCGCCGGCCTCCGGCCATGAGACGTCCTGCAGCAGGATGTCGGCGGCGCCGACCAGCAATTCACCGTTGCGCAAGCCGAGCGCGTTGAACACGTCGCGCGTCGCCACCGGCACACACGGGTTGACCATCACGCAGGGCATGTTCGGCAGGCTCAGCGGCTGCAGGGTTTCGCCGACGCCGGTCATCACGCAGGCGCGCGAGGCCAGGCACACCGGCACGTCGGCGCCGGTCAATTGCGCGACCTCGATCAGCCGGGCATCGTCGAGCGCGAGCCCGTTGAGCTGCGCCAGCAGCCGCAGCGCCGCCGCGGCATCGGCCGAACCGCCGCCGATGCCGGCCGCGACCGGCAGGCTCTTGTCGAGGATGAATTCGCCGAGCCGCAAATCCGGCACGCGTTCGCGCAACAACTGCGCCGCCTTGAACACGAGGTTGTCGGCGGCCTCGCCGCAGTCGAGCGCCAGCGGACCGATGGTCTTGAGGCCGAGTTCGCTTCCGGGCACCAGGCTGAGGCGGTCGGCGCAATCGGCGAACGCCACCACGCTTTCAAGGTCGTGATAGCCATCGACGCGCCGGCCAACCACCCGAAGGGTCAGGTTGACCTTGGCCCGTCCGTCCTCGATCAGCGCCGGCATCGGCGATACGCCCCCAAAGCCCCGCGCAATCAGCCGCCCTTGCCGTCTTCCTTGGCGGCGCCGCCGTCCTTGTTGTCTTCCTTCTTCTGCTCCGGCGTCGTCTTGTCGGCGGTCGCCGCGGGCGCGGCCAAATCAGGCAGGCCATCCTTGATCTTGGCCTCGATCTTCGGCAGGTCGTCCGGCTCCGGCTTCAGGTCGCGGGCATGCGCCCACTGGAATTTGGCTTCCAGCGTGCGGCCGATGCGCCAATAGGCATCGCCAAGATGGTCGTTGATGGTGGGATCCTCGGGCTTGAGGTCGATCGCGCGCTCGAGATTCTTCACGGCTTCTTCATAATTGCCGATGCGGAAATAGGCCCAGCCCAGCGAATCCACGATGTAGCCGTCGTCGGGGCGCTGATCGACGGCACGCTTGATCATCTTCATGCCTTCGTCGAGGTTGATGCCCTGATCGATCCAGGAATAGCCGAGATAGTTCAGCACGTGCGGCTGATCCGGCTGCAGCTCGAGCGCCTTCTTCATGTCGACTTCCGCCTTGCTCCACTGGTGGGAGCGCTCCTCGCAGATGCCGCGATAGTAATACCAGACGGTGTTGTTCTTGTCGGTCGCATCCGGCAACGCATCGATGCCCTTGGAATAGGTATCGACGCAGTCGGCGAATTTCTTGCGGTTACGCTCGACATTGCCGAGCGCCATGATCGCCTCGATATCCTTCGGGTCCTCCGAGATGACGCTCTTCAGGATCTTGATCGCCTCGTCGCTGCGGTCGGCGGCATCGAGATCGCTCGCAAGCTGGATCTGCGCATTGCGCTTCAGCGGCGAATTGGCCGGCACGCGCTCGTAGACCTTGATCGCCATCGCCGGCTTCTTCACCGATTCGTAGAGATCGGCCAGCGACAGCAGCGCCAGCGGATGGTTGGGTTGCAAATAGAGCGCCAGTTGCAGATAGACCAAAGCGAGATCCTCGCCGCCGCGCCGGGTCAGCGTGGCTCCGATGCCGTACAGCGCTTCCGCGGCGCCGGATTGCGGCGAATTCGACCAGCGGCGGCAGCTTCTTGCCGGCCTTGGTGTCGCGCAGGCCTTCCAGCACCAGCGGATGGCGCGGCAGCTTCTTGTCGAATGCGTCGTAAATCGCGGTCGCCGCCGCCGCGTCCTTGTTGCGCGAAAGCCAGCGCGCGTAATCGTCGGCGACCCGCAGCATGGAATTGTCGAGCTTGTAGGCCCGCTCCAGCCGCACGCCGGCATCTTTTTCCTTGCCCGCGAGTTCGAGGATCATGGCCGCGTGCAGGTCCTTGAACAGCGGATACCATTCCGGCCCGGTCAGCTTGTCGATGTTGGCGACCGCCGCCTTGGTGTCGCCGCCGCCATAGGCGGCCCAGCCCGACAACAGCGTCGCGACCAGGTCGGTGATCGGCCCGCGGATCGACTGATTGATGTTGAGCTGCGCGCTGGCGTATTTCTTCAGCTTCAGGTCACGCACGCCGACCACCAGACGAGCGACCCGGTTGGACTTGTCGATGGTCAGGATCTTGTCGGCGAGTTTTACCGCCTCGTCGATATCGCCGTCGGCGACCGACGAAATGAACGCGCGATCGAGCAGTTCGTTGTTCTTCGGGTCGGAGCGAAGCGCCGAACGGTAGAACGCCGCGGCCGACGTGGCGTCGCGCTCGACGCTGGCATGACGGGCAGCCAAATAGCTGCCTGCGGTGGTCAGGCCCTTCATGTCGCGGATGGAGGGGAATTGCGCCGAATTGTCCGACGGATGATCCGGTGTCTGCGCCGCCACCGCGCCGGGCAGCGCAAGCACGGCGAAGGAGAGTGCGGCAATCGTCCAGCGATTGAAACGAAGGGAAAGCATCACGATTTGCCTAGCTCCAGGATGTTGTGACGGAATGTTACAGAAAGCCGGTCTTTTACAGCGGTCTCTAATGCGGACCCAACCGTCGGCATCAAGCCATTCGACAATGCCGCTTTTGGCGCTCAACCGCAAGGATAGGGGCGACCGGCCCGACGGCATCAAGGCCGCCGCCATCCGCCGATTTCACCAGTCAATTCAACCGGCTTGCCTCAGAACGCTTTCACTATGGCGGTATCGTGGCCGTGACGGTGGCCTTGGGCCGCACGGCCCCACAGCCCGCTCACGCAAACGTGGTCAGAGCCGGATCATCACATCGCCTCGTAATTAGGACCGCCGCCGCCCTCCGGCGGAACCCAGGTGATGTTGCCGTTGGGGTCCTTGATGTCGCAGGTTTTGCAATGGACGCAATTCTGCGCGTTGATCTGGTAGCGCGGACCCGAGGCCTCCTCGACCCATTCGTAAACACCCGCCGGGCAATAGCGGTTCGATGGCCCGGCAAAGACATCGTGTTCGCTGGTCTTCTGCAGGTTCATGTCGGCAACCTTGAGGTGGACCGGCTGGTCCTCCTCGTGATTGGTGTTGGACAGGAATACCGACGACAGCTTGTCGAAGGTGAGCTTGCCGTCCGGCTTGGGTGCTGCGACCGGCGCATGCGCCTTCGCCGGATCGAGCGTCTTGCGGTCCGGCTTGGCGTGCGATTGGGTGCCGAACAGCGAGAAGCCCAGCGTGTTGCACCACATGTCGAAGCCGCCGAGCGCGACGCCGATGATGGTGCCGAACTTCGACCACAGCGGCTTGACGTTGCGGACCCGGTAGAGGTCCTTGCCAACCGCCGAATCCCGCCAGGCATTTTCGTAATCGACCAGTTCGTCATTGGCGCGTCCGGCGCCGAGGGCTGTGGCGACATGTTCGGCCGCCAGCATGCCGCTGCCCATCGCGTTGTGCACGCCCTTGATGCGCGGCACGTTGACGAAACCCGCGGCGCAGCCGATCAGCGCGCCGCCGGCAAAGCTCAGCCGCGGCACCGACTGATAGCCGCCCTCGGTGATCGCGCGCGCGCCATAGGCAAGCCGCTTGCCGCCCTCGAACAGCGTGCGGATCGCGGGGTGGGTCTTGAAGCGCTGGAATTCATCGAACGGCGACAGATAGGGGTCGTCGTAGTTAAGATGCACGACAAAGCCGACCGCGACCTTGTTGTCGTCGTAGTGGTAGAGGAACGAGCCGCCGCCGGTCGAATTGTTCAGCGGCCAGCCGAACGAATGCTGGATCAGGCCCTTCTGGTGCTTGGCCGGATCGATCTGCCAGACTTCCTTGAGCCCGATGCCGAATTTCGGCGGCTGGCTGTTGGCGTCGAGCGAAAACTTCGCGATCAGCTGTTTGGTCAGGCTGCCGCGGGCGCCTTCGGCGAACAGCGTGTATTTGCCGAGCAATTCCATGCCGCGGGTGAAGGACTCCTTGTGGCTGCCGTCCTTGGCGATGCCCATGTCGCCGGTCGCAATGCCGCGCACCGCGCCCTTGTCGTCATACAGCACCTCGGCGGCGGCAAAGCCCGGATAGATTTCGACGCCGAGCGCTTCGGCCTTCGGCGCCAGCCAGCGGCAGACATTGCCGAGCGAGCCGATGTAGCAGTGATGATTGCTCATCAGCGGCGGCATCGCGAAACCCGGCAACCGGATCGCGCTGCCCGCGGTCATCCAGTAAAACCGGTCGTCCTTGACCTGGGTTTTAAGCGGGCAATCGGCGTCCTCGCGCCAGTCCGGAACCAGTTTGTCGAGCGAGACCGGATCGATCACCGCGCCGGACAGGATGTGCGCGCCGACTTCGGAGCCCTTTTCCACCACGACAATGCTGAGATCGGGGTTGAGCTGCTTGAGCCGGATCGCCGCCGACAGGCCGGACGGCCCGGCGCCGACAATCACGACGTCGAATTCCATGGACTCACGCGGCGGCAGTTCTTCGGTGCTCATGATCTGATCTCAGCCCGGGTTGAGAACGCTTCAGCGCATGATCCGCCAAAGTGTAAGCGGTTTGGCGAAAAGATCATGCGCCACTAATAGTCTGGAGCGCGACCGGACGCAAAACCGGTTCCCACTTTTGCTGGTCGCGCTCCGGCCCGTTGTTTCCGATTTTTCGGCGGAGAACAACCATGGAAATACCGCTTCTGCTGTTTCGTCATGGCGCAATGCATCCTAGATTGGGCCGATGTCGCAAAGCCTCCGCCCATGACCCCCGAACCCGCCCCTACCATCAGGCAATTGCTGGCCTTTTATCTCGAGGCCGGGGTCGATTGCGCGCTGGCGGACGCGCCGATCGACCGGCTTGCCGATCCCGGTATCGTCCCGGCCACCGCCGCGCCGGTGGCGAGCGAGCCAAGGCAAGCCCCCATCCTGCGGACGCCGCCGGCGGCGACGCCTGTTTCGCGCAGCGAAATTGCACCCGCGCCGGAAGCCGCAATCAGTTCCGCACGCGAGGCCGCCCGGACCGCGCCCTCGCTGGAAGCGCTGCGCGCGCTTTTGGAAACATTCGACGGCTGCGCGCTGAAATTCACCGCGACACGGCTGGTGTTCGCCGACGGCAATCCGCAGGCGCGGGTCATGTTCGTCGGCGAGGCGCCGGGGCGCGAGGAGGACATCGAAGGCCTGCCGTTCGTCGGCCGGTCCGGCAAGCTGCTCGATCGCATGATCGCGGCGATCGGGCTCGACCGCACCTCGGCCTACATCGCCAATGTCATTCCATGGCGGCCGCCCGGCAACCGCACGCCGACGCCGCAGGAAACCCAGATCTGCCTGCCCTTCATCCAGCGCCAGATCGAACTGGTGAACCCGGACGTGCTGGTCACGCTGGGCAATCCCGTCGACCCAGACGCTGCTCCAGACCCGCGAGGGCATCATGCGCACGCGTGGAAAATGGTTCGACTACGACACCGGTACCCGGACGATCCGCGCATTGGCGACCTTCCATCCGGCCTATCTGCTGCGTTCGCCGTCCTACAAGCGGATGGCCTGGCAGGATCTGCGGTCGGTGGCGAAGGCGCTGGAGCAGACGGCGGTGAATTGAAGATATAACGATGACGACCTCATCCTGAGGAGCGGCCGCTCGGCCGCGTCTCGAAGGATGGGCGACAGAACGTGCGGCCATCCTTCGAGACGGCGCTAGCGCGCCTCCTCAGGATGAGGTCTGTGGCGTTCGACGTCCTTCAGAAAATTCAATTCCCTCTCGGCCGCACGATGGCCCAGCCGATCCGCAGCGTAGGCTGGCGGCCGTTCACCAGCCAATCGAACGCGCGCGGTACTTCGGGCACCAGACCCGGAAAATGCCTGGCGATATCGGGCGGCGGCGTGCCTGATGTGTCGGAGGCGCGCCAGACCACGACGCCGCCGGTCTGGTAGAATTTTTCCAGCGACAGCCATGGCGTGCGTTCCGGCGCCGCGTCGAGATAGAGATGCGGCCGCCCTTTGTCGAGCGAGACCAGGCTCGCAAGCTGCGCATCGCCGCTCACCGCCCGCAGCCGCAGATTGGTGCGCCGTTCAAAGCTGTCGCCCAGGAAACGCGCAATCGCGGTTGCGGGCATCGACGTCGCCGCCTCGCCGCTGCCGGTCCAGGGCAGAAAAACCGACGACACCAATACCGCCAGTGCGGGCGCGATGATCGCAGCCCCCCAAACCGAGCGCAGCAGGCGCTGACGCCGCAGTTGCACGAGATCGCCCGCCGCAACGATCACCGCCAGCCCCGACATCAACAGCGCGATGCCGGCGCCGCCGACCACGCGATCGAGATCGAACAGGCCCGAGATCAGGCTGCCGGCGAGCGCCGGCGCAATGGCGAAAAAATAAACGAAATTGCGCGCCAGCGGATCGACCGGCGGCCGATAGATGATCGGCGCCTCTTCGCCATTGCGGTCGAACCAGCCGGCGTCGAGCACGACCAAAATGGCGATGCCGGACATCGCCAGCAGCAGGCCGCCGAGCAATAGGGCCCAGTGCATCGCCCTTGCGCTCAAATCGGCCAGCGCCGGCCAGTGCGGCATCACCACCGTGTCGGCGCGGACCAGCCAGATCAGATAGGGCAACGCCAGCACCACGATCACCAGCAGCGCGAACAGCGGATCGAATGATTTCAGCATGCGCCGGCCGCGTTCGGTCGCCAGCGCGAATGCCGCGACCAGCAGCAACAGGCCGATCGCGGCCGAGGTCGTCAGCAGCAACAGGCCGGCTTCAATCGACCAGGCGAACCAGGCGCTGCGGCGGCCCTGCCCGATCAACTGCCAGGAATGCAGCAGCAACAGCGCCCATAACGGCCGCGCCAGCAGCAGCGGACCGAACTCGACACCGGGCGAACTGAACGCCGCAACCGTCATGGTCAAGAGAATCGCGAGCACCGCCTGTTGCCCGCCGACCACGGCGCGCGCCAGCAAATAGAGCGTCCAGAACCCGGCGACCGCGCAGATTTGCGCCAGCAGATAAACACCGAACATGTGATTGCCGGCGGCGCGAAACGCGATGTCGGCCAACCAAAGCGCCAGCGGCGGCCCCATATCGGTGCCGACCTGATATTCCCGGCCGAACGCCAGCACGGTCGCGAGATCGCCGGGCGGGCTGCGATACAGCATCAAGGGCAGGATCAGCCACAACGCCGCCTGCGACAGCACCACGATCCATACCACCAGCCGCGGCCGGGCGCGGATCAGTTCGATGATCAGCGAGGTGAAACGCATGAAGTGCCCGGGATGCCCGATCGAGCGAATCTGACGGTTTTCTTCACGCGAACCGGTGCCCAATTCGCTCGAAAACGCTTCGTAGAATTGATAGAGCCCGCAAGCCGCGGAGGCAACTGGGGTCAAATCGCGGCGGAAATCTCGATATCGGACGGCGTCGCCGTCACGATTGCATCGGCATCGATGCTCTCGGCCGCTGCCTTTCGCGGGCGGCGGCGACGGGAGCGAAAAAGCGGCGGTGATGCACCGTCGGCCCGAGCCGGTTCAGCGCCTCGAGATGTTCCGGCACGCCGTAGCCCTTGTGCTGCTCAAAACCGTAACCCGGGCAATCCTGCGCCAGCGCGCACATCAGGCGGTCGCGCGAGACTTTTGCCAGGATCGAGGCCGCCGCGATCGACATCACAAGCGCGTCGCCGCCGATCACGGCGTCGCAATCGCATGAGGTGTCGAGCCTGTCGCGACCATCGACGAAGACGTGCTTGGGCATTTCCGGCAACGCGTGCACGGCGCGCGCCAACGCCCACAGCGAGGCGCGCAGGATATTGTCGCGATCGATCCGCGCCGGCGAGGCAAAGGCGACCGCGAACGACGCGGTGGTGCAGATTTCCTCGAACAGTTCTTCGCGGCGTTCGGCCGACAGCCGCTTCGAATCGTCGATGCCTTTGGGAATTCGCTTGGGATCGAGCACCACGGCCGCCGCGACCACGGGACCGGCCAGTGGACCGCGGCCGGCCTCGTCGCAACCGGCCACCGGCCAGATCCCGCGCTTGATCAGCGCGCGCTCGCGGCGAAAGCTCGGCGGCGCCACCGCGATCACGCCTTTCGGCAATTTCGCCGGATCTTTTTCGGTTGCTTGCGAATCATGCCGGGAAGATTGCGCAAGCCGGCCCCACGGCGCAACCGGGAACCTGACGCAATTCCCGTTATTCAACCCCAACATCGTCCCTGCCTCGCGCCGCGACCCATAATCCCTGGCGTTGCGAGTTGAAAAAATGCAACTCGCATCCAACCCGTCATCGCCCGCGAAAGCGGGCGATCCAGTATTCCAGAGCGCTTCTGATGGAATCGAAGAGCTCTGGAATACTGGATACCCCGCTTTCGCGGGGTATGACGGCCGTGGATGGATGAACGCTTCCTGCAATCAGCAATGCCAGGGGTTATGGGTCCCGGCGCAAGGCCGGGACGACGGAGTGCCTAGAACAAACTCAACTGCTGCCCGCTGCGCTCAGGCCGCGCGAAATGATCGGTGGTCAGTTTCGAGCGCCGTTTGTTGAGGCCGAGTTTTTCGCAGGCGATCTCGAACCGGCGTCCGATCATCCAGGCGATCGGTCCGGTGCCTTTCATCCGCGTGCCCCACTGCGAATCGTAGTCGCGGCCGTTTCGCATGTCGCGGATCAAAGTGAAGATATGCCGGTAGCGGTCGGGATAATTCGCCATCAGCCATTCGCGGAACAGGTCGCGCACTTCCAGCGGCAATCGCAGCAGCACATAACTCGCTTCCCTGACGCCGGCATGCGCCGCGGCGTCGAGAATGCGCTCGATCTCGGAATCGTTCAGCGCGGGAATCACGGGGGCGACCATCACCGTGGTCGGAATTCCCGCTTCCGCGAGCTGCCGCAGCGCCTCGAGCCGCTTCGGCGGCGTCGAGGCCCGCGGCTCCATGGTGCGCGCCAGTTTGGGATCGAGCGTCGTGACCGAGAGCGCGACTTTTGCCAAGTTACGCTTCGCCATCCGCGAAAGGATGTCGATATCTCGCGTGACCAGCGCCGATTTGGTGACGATGCCGACCGGATGCCCCGCCCGCTCCAGCACTTCGAGAATGCCGCGCATGATTTTCCGGTCGCGCTCGATCGGCTGATAGGGATCGGTGTTGGTACCGATCGCGATCATCCGCGGCTCGTAATCCTGCGCCGCCAGTTCCTTTTCCAGCAGCTGTGGCGCGTCGGGCTTGGCGAACAGTTTTGATTCGAAATCGAGGCCCGGCGACAAGCCGAGAAAAGCGTGAGTCGGCCTGGCAAAACAGTAGACGCAGCCATGCTCGCAGCCCCGGTACGGATTGATCGAACGGTCGAAGCCGATATCCGGAGATTCGTTGCGGGTGATGACTTTTCGCGCGGTGTCGAGCGCGACCGTGGTCTTGAACGGCGGCAGTTCGTCGAGGCTCTGCCAGCCGTCGTCGAACACCACGCGCGCCTCGGCCTCGAAACGGCCGCTGGCGTTGGACTGCGCGCCGCGGCCACGCCGCCGTTCGCGCTCGATCGCCACCGCCAGTTCCGGAAAAGGGGAAGTTGCACCCGCCGGCTCGGAGGGCGCCGTGACCGGCGGGTGCTTGAGGGCATGTGAGGATGCTCGGCTCATGGGGAGGAACATAACACGCCCTGAGAACAAATCAAGAACAACATCGGCGCCATCCACAATCGCGCGCGAAATTTTTCTGTAGATGCGGTTAGACTCCGTTTGCCTGAAAAAGCCTCACGCGAGCGGCTGGTTTGAATATGACAAGGTGATAACAATGCCGCGTTTTCCAACATTTGAGCCGATAACACCTCAACCATGCTGAGCGTCATCATTCCGACCGAGGGCCTCGAGCAGCCCGCCGTTGCCACGCTCGCGGCGCTGGTGCCGGGCGCCGCCGCTGGCGTGGTGCGCGAGGTGCTGCTGGTCGATCGCGCCGAGACCGACACCATCGAGCGGGTCGCCGACGTCGCCGGCTGCGGTTTTCTCGCCTTCAAGGGAACCCGCGCCGCGGCGCTTGCCGCCGGCGCCCGCCAGGCCCGTGGGCCGTGGCTGATGTTCCTGCATGCCGGTG
Organism: uncultured Alphaproteobacteria bacterium; assembly: GCA_963699465.1. GTDB lineage: Bacteria > Pseudomonadota > Alphaproteobacteria > Rhizobiales > Xanthobacteraceae > Bradyrhizobium. The sequence continues at coordinate 198,727 of CAVOTZ010000002.1, read as the reverse complement.
CGGTGCTCGATAGCGGCTGGATCGAGGAGACCACGCAATTCGTCGAGCGCGTCTCGGCCAGCGGCCGGCCGCGCGCCGGAATTTTTCGCTACGCCCGTTCGCCCTATGCCGACCCAAGCTTGCGCGACGGCATAAAGTTTCTCGCCCGGATGATCGCGGGTCCGTCCGCCGAACAGGGGCTCCTGATCGCGCGCGACCATTACGAGCGGCTCGGCGGCTACGCGCCCGATGCCCGCCGTTCCGAGGCGCGGCTGCTGCGGCAGCTCGGCCGCTCCTCGCGCACGATGTTGCGCAGCCGGATCATGGTCGCCTGAGCTAGTTTGAGCCGCCAGATCAGACTTCGTCATGCCCGGGCTTGTCGCGGCCATGACAAAAGCGAGGCTTGCAATATACTTGATTTCGTCAAATAATCGCTTGATGAAATCAAATAGACCATTCGACCCCGCGCTGGAAGGCCAGATCGCCGCCGTCAGGGGCTTTAGCCGGTTCTATACCCACAAACTCGGCATCATCGAGCCGAAGCTGCTCGACAGCCCGTTCACGCTGCAGGAAGCGCGGATCATCTACGAGATCGCGCAGCAGGAAAACTGCACCGCGACCGATCTGGTCCGCGCCCTCGGCCTCGATGCCGGCTTCCTCAGCCGCACTTTGGCTGCGCTGCAGCGCCGCCAGATCGTGGCGCGAAAGCCCTCGAAAACCGACCGCCGCGCCAACGAACTGGTGCTGACCGCCAAGGGCCGCGCGGCGTTCGCCGAACTGGACAACCGGTCGCGCCGCGAGGTCGCAGCCTTGCTCGGCGGGCTGGACGACGAGGGTCGCGCCCGCGTGGTCGGCGCCATGACCGCGATCGAGCAGGCGCTGCAACCGCCGGCGCAAAAGCCGGCCGGCTTCCTGTTGCGCAGCCATCGTCCCGGCGACATCGGCTGGGTGGTGTCGCGGCATGGCGCGGTCTATGCGCAGGAATATGGCTGGGACATCAGTTTCGAGGCGCTGGTCGCCGAGATCACCGCGCAGTTTCTGCGCAACTTCGATGCCAGACGCGAGCATTGCTGGATCGCCGAGGTCGGCGGCGAGCCGGTCGGCTCGATCTTCCTGGTCAGGGGATCCGACGAGGTCGCAAAATTGCGGCTGCTGCTGGTGGAGAAGAAAGCCCGCGGGCTCGGCGTCGGCCGCGCGCTGGTCGAGCAATGCATCCGCTTTGCAAAAGACAGCGGCTACAGCTCGATCACGCTGTGGACCCAGAGCATCTTGGTCGCCGCGCGCGGCATCTACGCGCGCGCCGGATTCGAACGGGTGAAAGAAGAGCCGCATCACAGTTTTGGGGTCGACCTCGTCGGCGAGACCTGGGATTTGAAACTCTAACGTCATTCCGGGGCAGCCCGCGGGGCTGAGCCCGGAATCCATAACCCCTGTATTGCGGTTTGGCAGTGACGTCGTCTCGCTCCGAACACAAGCACAGGGGTTATGGATTCCGGGCTCGCGCTTCGCGCGCCCCGGAATGACGGAAGTAAATCACGCACTCGCCCCCTTGGCCTTTCGGCCGGCGCAGGTGCTCGTCGAGCCGCGGCATGATCTCGACGAAATTGCAGGGCTTTGTGCGGTAGTCGAGCTGCGCCGCCAAAATGCCGTCCCAGCCGTCGCGGCAGGCGCCGGGCGAACCCGGCAGGCAGAAGATGAAGGTGGCGCCGGCGGTTCCCGCGGTGGCGCGGCTCTGCACCGTCGAGGTGCCGATCTTGGCGTGGCTCAGCATGTGGAACGCGATTGAAAAGCCGTCCATGCGCTTTTCGAACAGCGGCTCGATCGCCTCCGGCGTGACGTCGCGGCCGGTAAAGCCGGTGCCGCCGGTGGTGATGATGGCGTCGATACCCGGATCGGCGATCCAGCGCTTGATGATGACGCGGATCGCGTCGACGTCGTCGACGATGATCTCGCGCGCCGCGAGATGATGTCCGGCTGATGTGAGCCGGTCGGCCAGCGTCGATCCGGATTTGTCGTCCGCCAGCGAGCGGGTGTCGGAAATCGTCAGCACCGCGATGTTGAGCGGGATGAAGCTTCTGGATTCGTCGATGGAGGACATTTGTAACCTCTTCCAGCGTCATCCTGAGGAGGCGCGAAGCGCCGTCTCGAAGGATGGCCACACGCGACTCACTCTTCCTTGCCATCCTTCGAGGCTCGCCTGGGAGGCTCGCACCTCAGGATGACGGCTTCAGGGGCGCGGGCTGCAGCTTCCCTACAACGCCCCCGCGCCAAAGGTGTTGCAGGCCTGCACGGTGCCTTGCTGATAGCCGGTCATGAACCATTGCTTGCGTTGCGCGGCCGAGCCGTGGGTAAACGAATCCGGCACCACGCGTCCGGTCGCCTGGCGCTGCAGCGTGTCGTCGCCGATCGCGGACGCCGTGGTCAGCGCAGCGTCGATGTCGCCGGCCTGCAGGAAGTTCGGGCGCTTCTTGGCCTCGCGGTTGACCCAGACGCCGGACAGGCAATCCGCCTGCAATTCGATCTTGACCTGCAGCGCGTTGGCCTCGGCTTTGCTGCCGGCCTGCTGCTGCAACTGGGTCACTTTTGGCAGGATGCCGAGCAGGTTCTGCACATGATGGCCGGCCTCGTGCGCGATGATATAGGCCGAGGTGAATTTGCAGGCATTGCCCGAACAGCCATGGAACCGGGTCTCGACCTCGCGGAAGAATCCGGTGTCGAGGAAAATCCGTTTTTCCGGCGGACAATAAAACGGTCCCATCGCCGACTCCGCCCTGCCGCAGCGTCCGGCGGAAGTGGCGTTGCGGAACAGCACGATTTTCGGGCCGACATAGGTCTGGCCGCTGGCCTGGAAGATCTCGGTCCAGCGATCGTCGATTTCGCCGAGGATGCCCGCGATCATGTTGCCCATATCGTCGGTCGGCACGCCGGTCTTGGTGGTGCTCGACGTACGATCGGATTGCGTGGTCGCGGGCGAGCCGCCGCCGTTGAGAATTTCCGCGCCGCCGATCAGGATGCGCGGATCGATGCCGAAGGCGTAAGAGACAAGGCCGAGCACGATGATGGTGCCGATGCCGAGCCCGCCGCCGCCCATCGGCAGACCGAGGCCACCGCCCATGCCGCCGCCGGAATCGTCGCGACGGTCCTCGATGTCGGCGCTGCGACGGAAATCATCGTATTGCATCGCGCTTTTCCTTCATTGCCATTCCAACGCAGCTCAACGCACCAGCAACGTGGAATTTCCATTCCGTTAATCAATAGCGCGCCCGGCAAAAATTGCCTAGGCGAAAGAATTTGCCGGGTTAAGTCGATTTTTACTTTGCCCATTCATGGTGTGGTCAGTCGGTTGTTTAGTCCCGCGTCGCCGACAGCGTCGCCTGAGTCAGAGTATTTGAGTCATGGTTGTGTCGCGTCGCGGGGCGTCTGCAAGGGCGCCCCGCACTAAATTTGAGTCCGAGTTCAGGTCGGATTCTTGTTCCCAAATCATCATAGGCGATTGCGTCGCCGAGATGTCGAAGCTTCCGGCCGGTTCGGTCGATCTGGTGTTCGCGGATCCGCCGTACAATCTGCAGCTCAAGGGCGATCTGAAACGCCCCGACGAATCCCATGTCGACGCCGTCAACAACGACTGGGACAAGTTTTCCTCGTTCGCCGCCTATGACGATTTCACCCGCGCCTGGCTGTTGGCCTGCCGCCGCATCATGAAACCGTCGGCGACGCTGTGGGTGATCGGCTCCTACCACAATATTTTCCGCGTCGGCGCCATCATGCAGGACCTCGGCTTCTGGGTCCTCAACGACATCGTCTGGCGCAAGACCAATCCGATGCCGAATTTCCGCGGCCGCCGCTTCACCAATGCCCATGAGACCATGATCTGGGCGGCGCGCGACGAGAAGGCAAAAGGCTATACCTTCAATTATGAAGCGCTGAAGGCCGCCAACGAGGACGTGCAGGCGCGTTCCGACTGGCTGATCCCGCTGTGCACCGGCGAGGAACGCTTGAAGGGCGAGGACGGCAAGAAGGTGCATCCGACCCAGAAGCCGGAAGGCCTGTTGGCGCGGGTGCTGCTGTCGTCGTCGAAGCCCGGCGATCTCGTGATCGATCCGTTCAACGGCACCGGCACCACGGGTGCTGTGGCAAAACGCCTCGGCCGCCGCTACATCGGCTTCGAGCGCGACAAGACCTATGCCGCCGCGGCCGAAGCCCGCATCGCCGCGATCGAACCGCTGCCGGAAGCTACATTGGCGCCGTTCATGACCGCGCGCGACGCGCCGCGCGTGGCGTTCTCCGAACTGATCGAGCGCGGCATGATCTCGCCCGGCACCAAACTGGTCGATTCCAAAAAGCGTCACGGCGCTTTGGTCCGTGCCGACGGCGCCATCATGCTCGGCGACAAGGTCGGCTCGATCCACCGCATGGGCGCGGTGGCGCAGGGCTCCGGCGCCTGCAACGGCTGGACCTTCTGGCATGTCGAGACCAAGAAGGGTCTCAAGCTGATCGACGAACTGCGCGCCGAGATCCGCTCCGAAATGGCGGCGGGCTGAGGCAAATCCGTCATTGCGAGGAGCGTCAGCGACGAAGCAATCCAGTCTTGCTTCGTGGCTCTGGATTGCTTCGCTCCGCTCGCAATGACGAAGTAAGCCGTCGTCCCGGCCTTGAGCCGGGACCCATAATCCCTCGCGTTGTTGTTGAAACTCAAGACAAGGCCACAGGCGCTGTATGGGTCCCGGCTCGGAGGCCGGGACGACGATGAGATATGCGCTCTTCGTTCCCGCGACACACTGCGCCCGAGGTTTGCAAATTCGCTCCGCCCTTCAAACAAAAGGGCGCAGGGAAGACCGGGTGCGCGCTGCACCCGCGGTCTCGTGTGCATTGATGCACAAAAAGATGCGCACACGAGCATACAGGTTCAGCGGAAACACTCCGGCCTTCCCTGCGCAATGGCTCTACGACTTATACGTGCTCTCCCTGGTGAATTGGAGCCTCTTGCCACCATCGCCCCCGAGAGGCGTTGGCCTCCCAAGGACTTGACGCCAGCATTCCGGGCGTCAGGACCACACGACTTCGCCGTACGCGTCAGTGCCGTTCGTTATCGGCACGTCCGCGTCCACCGCATCCCGCCCCGCGTTTCGTGACGATCGCGAGCCGCCCCTTTTGGTGGAACGGGATGCGCGCGAATTATGCCGGTGATTTGGGCTGGAGTTCAAACTAATTTCCGTAAATCGGAAATAATTATTGTCGTCCCGGCCTTGAGCCGGGACCCATAACCCCTGGCGCCCCTTATGAAGGAAGGCATCGACCTCACTGCATTAAAAGAAATCCTCGACGTATGGGTCCCGGCTCGGAGGCCGGGACGACGATGGAATTTTTGGCGCGCCGCCGACGATGTCCGCTTCCCTTCACGAATTCGTCGCTTGCGCTGCGGCTAAAATTCGGGCATGGACATCGCCGTCCGCGGCATTATCGTCGCGTCCGATTTCCCCCAATCCCCCATTGCCCGGGGCCAACAAGAGCTAAGGGAGAGTTTTGATGCTTAAATTCTACTTCAACGCCGCGCCGAACCCGAACAAGGTCTCGCTGTTCCTGGAAGAGACCGGCCTGCCGGTCGAGCTCATTCCGGTCGACACCCGCAAGGGCGACCAGTTCAAGCCGGAATTTCTCAAGGTCAATCCGAACGGCAAGGTGCCGGCGATCGACGACGACGGCGTGTTCGTCTTCGACTCGAACGCGATCCTGCTTTACCTCGGCGAGAAGACCGGCAAGTTCATGCCGCCGAACAACCCGAAGAGCCGCGCGCAAATGCTGTCATGGCTGATGTTCATCGCCACCGGCGTCGGCCCCTATTCGGGCCAGGCCGTGCATTTCCGCCACGCCGCGCCAAAGGAGCTGGAATACGCCCACAACCGCTATCAGTACGAGGCGCATCGCCACTACAAGATCCTCGACGAGCATCTGGCCAAGAGCAAATACATGGTCGGCGACACCTACACCATCGTCGACATGGCGTTCTGGGGCTGGGCGCGGATGGCGCCCTACGTGATGGGCGACGACGTCTATACGAAATATCCCAACGTCAAGCGCCTGGTCGATGAAGTCGCCGCACGCCCCGCCGCGGCACGCGCGCTGGCGCTGAAGGACAAGTTCACCTTCAAGGCCGACATGGACGACGAGGCCAGGAACATCATGTTCGGCCATCTCAAGACCAAGGTGGCTTAAACGCGACTTCAATGACAGCAAGACGGCGCCCTTCGCGGGCGCCGTTTTTGTTTTCATTCGACAATGCAGGACGGGACACCTCTCCCATCGGGAGAGGTGCAAACCTCACCCATCGATCGCGGCGACCGCCTCGATCTCGATCATCCAGCCCGGCCGCATCAGGCGGCCTGTTTGAAATGAAGTTCGAGCCGGACACCGCCTCGGTCAACGTTTCCCTGGGATCACCCAGCACGGCATTGACCAGCGCGGAGTCGGCATATTCGGTCCACTCCTTCAGCCTTCCGCCTTCGAGACGAAGCACGTTGCAATAGACGTTGTTGTAGGCCTTGCCTTCGGTGGTGGTGTTGCGGCCGCGGGACTCGACCACGACAATGTCGCCTTCGGCGGTGATCCGGACCGGCATATTGATGATCTTCTGCTGAAGTTTTGCCCTGAGCGGGGCGAACAGCTCAGTGAGCACCGCCGCCTTGCCGTCGTAGCTGCGCGCCCATTTGCTGGAGCCGGTGACGATGAAGCGGAAGTCGTCGGCGAGGCTTTCGAGCAGAGGCTGCCAATTGCCGTCGGCGGTTTCGCTGAAGACGTGTTCGACGATTTTGCGGTTGTCGGATGTAGTCATGATGATGATTTCTCCTGATTGCGAATACGGTTTGATGCGTTCCCCGGATGCTGCGCAGCGTGTCGCGCTTGCGACGTGATGCGCTGCTGATCCGGGGTCTACACGCGTGGGTGGGTCCCGGCTCTGCGGCGCACCGCAAGAGCGCTGCGCCGCGTCCGGGACACGAGGTGGTCAGCCCGAATTCGCCGCCGCCGGAAATTTCCCGAGCACCGCTCTCGGTCAGCGCGGAGTCGCAATACTCCCTGAACTCGACGATCTTGCCGTCCTTCACGCGATAGACCAGGCAATATTCGTTGTTGTAGGGCACGCCGGCTTTGGTCTGCATCTCGCCGCGCGCCTCGACCACGACATGGTCGCCGCCGGCGACAAAATTCAGCGGGATGGTGCGGCGGCCGTCGGCGACCAGCGTGGCGAGATAGCCGTGCAGATCGCGCAGGAACGCCTGCTTGCCCCGAAAGGTGCGCGACCACGAATATTGCCCGGTGACGCGCATCACGAGGTCATCGGCCAGATGGTCGGCAAACGCGGTGCGATCGCCGGCCGCGATGCCCGCGAACAAATCCCGCATCAGTTTTTCATTTTCGGCTGCGCCCATGGCGAATGCTCCGGATCGACGATGAGATGCGATCCTGGCCCGCCGCGCGTCATTCTTCCAATCGATAGTTAATATGATATATATTCGCCCCATGAATTTAGCCGTCGCTCGACCTCAATCTGCTGGTGGCGCTCGATGCGCTGCTGCTGGAGGCCAATGTCAGCCGCGCCGCGATGCGGGTCGGGCTGTCGCAGCCGGCGATGAGCCACGCGCTGCAGCGGCTGCGCGACATCTTCAGTGATCCCCTGCTGGTCCGTACCGGCGCGCGGATGGAATTGACGCCGCGGGCGCAGGCCTTGCGCGGTCCGCTGGCGCAGGCGCTCGATCAGGTGCGCGGGCTGTTCATCCCGGACGATTTCGACGCCGCGCGCAGCGAGCGGCGGTTCCGGCTGATGATGCCGGATCTCGCGGTCGAGCTGCTGGTACCGCCGCTGATGGAGAAAGTCACCGTGTCGGCCCCGAACGTCCAGCTCGACGTCGTGCCATGGCGAGGACCCGCAATCTTTACCGCCGAATTCGCCCGCACCATCGACATGGTGATCTCGATCGGCAACGCGTTCAGGGGATTTCACCGCCAGTTGCTCTACACCGATCGCGACGCGCTGGCGGTGCGGCGCGGTCATCCCACCGGGGCAAAGCTGTCGAAGCGCGACAGCTTCCTCAAGGCATCGCATATCGCGGTCGTGATCCGCGGCAACAACGAAGACCTGATCGACGGCTGGCTGCGCAGCAAGGGCATCGAGCGGCCGATCGCGCTGACGGTGCCCGGCTATATCGAGGCGCTGCACGTGGTGGCGCGCACCGACCTCGTCGCCTTCGTTCCCGGTCGGCTGATCGCGGCACTGGCAAAGCCGCTGTCGCTGGTCGCGGTGACGCCGCCGCTCGATCCCGGCATCGACGAACAATTCATGTTCACCCCGACCCGGGCGCAGTTCGATCCCGGCTCGATCTGGCTGCGGAAATTGATGCTGCAGACCGGGCGGGAGCTGGAAGGTTCGCGGCGCAGGACGATCTGAAGCCGCGCCCGGCCCGATGTCTCGCAGCGTGATTGGGATACCGTCGTATGAGCCAGCCCCCAGTTCAGGCGTCGACCTCAAGTTGCATTGAAGCAACATTTACATTTTTTGTTGAATTGGAGACAGCAAGCTATTGCACTTTTTGCGTGTGATGCCTTCGATCGTCACCTGAGCTCGTTGGTATGGAAATCAGGAGGAGCATCCATGGCAAAAGCAAAAAAGGCCGCAGCGAAGGGCGCGGCCAAAAAGACCACAGCCAAGAAAGCCGCCAAGAAGGCATCACCCGCGAATACCCCCGGTTGCTGCACCATCATCTACGACAGCCAACCCTCCGATCAGGTCGAAGGCGTGACCCGCGACGAGTGCGTGCGACTTGGACGTTCGCGCGGCGGCGTTGGCCAATGGAACAAGGGTTCCTGCGCCTGATCCCGCTCACGTTTCATACGCGTCATTTCAATACGAGTTTTGTCGATACGAATTCTGATAATTTCGGGATTGAACATGCGGTTGGGCAAGGGGCTTGCGGCTATTGTCTGTGCGTTGACGGGCGGCGGTTGCGCCGTCCCGATCTACGATGTGCCTTACACGGACGCGGGCCATCCGACCGTCAAGACGATTGTCGAGCGCATCCAGTGCGAGATAAAGGACCTCGCGATCAACCCGCAATACGGAAGATTTCTTTTGAACGGCGATTACGACGTGCTCATTGCCATGTCGATCGATGTCAACAACACCGGCGGATTGACGCCATCGCTGTCTTATATGAACCCGCTCAGCGCTGCGGCGACCTCGTTCACCTTCAGTGGGAACGGTACGCTCAGCGAGTCGCGCGAGCACACCTTCAGCGAAAACCTGCAGTACTCGGTTCGACAGATTTACATCGACTGGTATGCATACCGGTTGGCCGAGCAAGCCGGGCTCGACCCTCAATGGCGGGGTCTGACGCTGCACGACTGCCCCACCGCCGATACCAATCTGTCCGGAACATTGGGGATCGGTGATTTTGTCGCGATGGCTGCGGCGTCCGAGGGGCTCGACACCGAGACCGCACCCGACAAGATCTTCGGCGGCATGATCCAGTTTCTCGTGACCAAGAACGTCAACGCAGTCGGTCCGACCTGGGTGCTCGTCCATTTCAAAGGTCCCGGTGGCCTGGCAGGCTTGTCCCAGGTCAATACCGACAAGATAACGCTCTCGTTTGCGCAAGGACCGAACGTCGGAACGAAGATGCGGCTGCCGACGCTGGCGCAGCTCAACAAAGGCATTGTGCCGCCGCTTGGGAATCATTCGCTCAACGGAAAGGCCTATTTATTCCTCCAGCAGCAGTTGACGGGTTCGATCGGCACACAGCTCAACATCTTGCAGAATAGCGTGCTGGTGCCGAAGTGAGGCGGCCGCGGCCGTCATGAAACAGGGCCCGTGATGCTGCAATAAGACCGCGAACGCGGCTTTGGCCTTGACCAGTTGGGGCTCTCAACGGTTGCCCGCTCGCGCCTGCCATGTCATGACGCCCGCTGTGAAAGGGGGGCGCAAGATGACGGTATTGATTGCCGGCGGCGGCATCGGCGGGCTGACATTGGCGCTCAGCCTGCACCAGATCGGCGTGCCGGCCAAAGTGTTCGAAAGCGTCTCCGAGCTAAAACCGCTCGGCGTCGGCATCAACGTGCTGCCGCATGCGGTGCGCGAGCTGATCGAGCTCGGCCTGCTCGAAAAACTCGACGCCGCAGGCGTCCGCACCAAGGAACTCGCCTATTTCTCCAAGCACGGCAAACCGATCTGGAGCGAGCCGCGCGGGCTCGAGGCCGGGTACAAATGGCCGCAATTCTCTGTTCATCGCGGCGCGCTGCAGCAGATCCTGCTCGAGGCCGCGACCGAGCGGCTGGGCCAGGATAACATCCTGACCAGCCATCATTTGACCGGCTGGAGCGAAACGGCAGGCGGCGTGCGCGCCGAATTCATCGACAAGGCGACCGGCAAATCCGCGGGTCACCATGACGGCGCGATCCTGATCGCGGCCGACGGCATTCATTCGGCGATACGCGAAAAACTTTATCCGCAGGAAGGCCCGCCGATCTGGAACGGCCGCATCCTGTGGCGCGGCATCACCCAGGCCGACGCCTTCCTGTCCGGCCGCACCATGATCATGGCCGGCCACGAAATCCTGAAATTCGTCTGCTACTGCATTTCCAAAGAACCGGATGCGAACGGCAAATTCGCGATCAATTGGGTCGCCGAGCGGCATATGCCGCCGACCTATCAATGGCGGCGCGAGGACTATAACCGCACCGCGCGCCTGGAAGAGTTTTTGCCGTGGTTCAAGGACTGGAAATTCGACTGGCTCGACGTGCCCGGCCTGATCGAGAACTGTCCGCACGCCTATGAATATCCGCTGGTCGATCGCGATCCGCTGACGCAATGGACGTTCGGCCCGGTCACGCTGATGGGCGACGCCGCGCATCCGATGTACCCGATCGGCTCCAATGGCGCCTCGCAGGCGATCCTCGATGCACGGGTGCTGACGCGAGAGATTTTGGCGCATGGACCTACCCATGCGGCGCTGGTGGCCTATGAGGCGGAGCGCCGCCCCGCCACCACTGATCTGGTGATGCTCAACCGCCGCAACGGGCCGGAGCAGGTGATGCAGCTGGTCGAGGAGCGCGCGCCCGACGGCTACAAGGTGGTCACCGACGTGCTGTCGCTGAGAGAGCTGGAAGACATCGCCGCCAATTACAAGCGCGTCGCCGGGTTTCAGGTCGAAGGCCTGAATGCAAAACCGCCGATCGTGCAGGCCGGGCGGCGGGCGGGCTGAGCCAGCGCGGGCGCAAAGACTACTCGTCATTGCGAGGAGCACTTGCGACGAAGCAATCCAGTCTTCCTTGGTGGCCAGGATTGCTTCGCGCAGCCTGTCATCGGGCGGCATTCGCCCGACCCGTTGGCCCGCAATGACGATCGTAGCGCAACTAATGTTCTAAAGCCCGAGCCCGTGCGCGATCACCTTGCGCATGACATTGGGCAGCGCCTCGTCCGGCAATGTTGCGATCGGCACCCAGCGCATGCCTTGCGGCGCACGGGTGCGCGCGGGGACATTGGCGGTATGGACCACCAGTTCCAGCGGAAAATGCGTGAAGACATGCGTGACCACGCCGGCCTTGCGGTGCCAGCGCGTCGCGCCCTTGATGGCCGGCGCCTGTTTTGCCGCGGCCTTGTCGTCCTGATCGGCGAGCCAGTCCGAGGTCGGCACCTCGGTCATGCCGCCGAGCAGGCCCTTTTCGGGACGCGAGCGCACCAGGAGTTCGCTGCCGCGCGTGACCACAAAGGCGGCGCCGCGGCGCAACGCCCCGGTCTTCTTCGGCGCCTTGCGCGGAAAACTCTCCTGATCGCCGCGGGCGCGGCCGAGGCAATCCTCGTTGAGCGGGCACAGCACGCAGGCCGGCTTCTTCGGCGTGCAGATCGAGGAGCCAAGGTCCATCAGCGCCTGCGCGCTATCGCCGGCGCGTGCTGGTCCCGAGCAGCGTCGCGGCCAGTTGCTGGATCAGCGGTTTTGCTTGCGGCAACGGCTCCTCGACGGCATAAAGCCTCGACACCACGCGCTCGATATTGCCGTCGACCGGCATGGTCTGCCGGCCGAACGCGATCGCGGCGATCGCCGACGCCGTGTACGGCCCGATGCCCGGCAGCGCGCGCAAACCTTCTTCGGTGTCCGGAAAAACGCCGCCGTGCTCGTTGCGCACCGCGACCGCGCAGGCGTGCAGGTTGCGCGCCCGCGAATAATAGCCGAGCCCGGCCCACATCCGCAGCACGTCGTCGAGCGAGGCGCCGCCGAGCGCCTCGACATTGGGCCACCGCGCGATGAACTTTTCGAAATACGGCCTGACCGTCTTGACCCCGGTCTGCTGCAGCATGATTTCCGAAAGCCACACCCGGTAGGGGTCGGCGTGTTCGCCAGCCAACGGCCGCCACGGCAGCCGGCGGCGATGGCGGTCGTACCACTCGAGCAGCAGCGCGGGGCGGCTGGCGGACGCGTCGGAATGTCGGAGCTTTTTGTTTGCTGAGGGCACGCCTCACCGTAATATTAGAATCAGCGCGAAACCAGCGGGCAAGCGGCTCGCCGTCATCCTGAGGTGCGCGCTCTTCCGGCAGCGCTCGGCGCTGTCCGGTGCGCACCTCGAAGGATGGCTACAAGCGCTGCGGCAAGTCATCCTTCGAGGCTCGCCGAAGACGGCGAGCACCTCAGGATGACGGAATCGCTACCTTTGCTGGAACATCCATCACATGTCGAAATCATCGACTACCAAAAAGGGCCTTATCCCCAACCCTCACCCCGGAGAGATCCTGTTGGAGGAGTTCCTCAAGCCGATGGACCTCAGTCAGAACGGGCTGGCGCGCGCCGTCCATGTCGCGCCGCGCCGCATCAACGAGATCGTGCTCGGCAAGCGGGATATCACCGCAGACACCGATCTTCGGCTGGCCCGCTATTTCGGCCTGTCGGAAGGCTTTTTTCTCGGGTTGCAGATGGACTATGATTTGATGCAGCGGCGACGCGAAATCGATCGCGATCTCAGGGCGATCAGACCTCGCGCGGCTTGATCCTGTTTTCACCGCGCGCCGTGCTATATGACAAGCCATGGCAAAACCCGGCCCGATCTCGGCAAAACCGCTTTCCGTCCTGCTCAGCGACGTGTTTTCCGACGCCTATGCCAAACAGGGATTTGCCGCGCGCGAACTGGTGACGCGCTGGGCGGAAATCGCGGGGCCCGAAATCGCCCGGCATTCGGAACCGCTGAAAATCCAGTGGCCGCGCCCGGTGGAGGGCCAGCCGCAGGAACCGGCCACTTTGGTGCTGCGGGTGGAGGGTCCGGCCGCCCTGGAAATCCAGCACTCGTCCGACGCCCTGCTGCAGCGGGTCAATCGCTTCTTCGGCTGGAGCGCGGTGGGAAAACTGGCGCTGCGGCAGGCGCCGCTGTCGCGCCGCGAACGGCCGAGGGCGCCGCCCGAGCCCGATGCAAAAGCGGTGGCCGAGGTGGCGCAAACGCTCACCGCCATCGAGGACGAGGAACTGCGCGCCGCGCTGGCCCGGCTTGGCGCCTCGATCAAGCGAAATTGAGCCTGCGGCGATGCCCGGCCGGTGCGGCCCGCCATTGCCACAATGGTGGTTTCAAGCTAGCGAAGCGCTTCTTCTTTAGGTCTTTTGCGGCGTGAACGCGCCAATCCCGGGAGCAAACCGTTGATCATCACCCGCCGCGCCTTCACCACCGCCCTGTCGCTGACCGGGCTTGCCGCGCTTGCCGGCTTCTCGCCGCTGCGCCTGATCGCAAGCGCGATGGCGCAAAGCGCCTCCGACGTCGCAAAACCGGTCTCGCTGCCGGACATGGCGCTCGGACCCAAAGACGCCGCGGTGACCATCACCGAATTCGCCTCGATGACCTGCCCGCATTGCGCCGCCTTCAACGCCGAGGTGTTTCCGAAGATCAAGTCGACTTACATCGACACCGGCAAGATCCGCTACATCTTCCGCGAATTCCCGCTCGACATCAAAGCCGCCGCCGGTTCGATGCTGGCGCGCTGCATCGCCAAGGATGACGCCGCGAAATATTTCGCCGTGGTTGACGTGCTGTTCAAGCAGCAGATGGACTGGGCCTATGGCAAGACCTCGACCACCGAGGGCCTCGGCCGCATCGGCAAGCAGGCCGGCCTCAGCCAGGACCAGGTCGACACCTGCCTGAAGGACCAGGCGCTGCTCGACAAGATCGCCGCCGACCAGAAATACGCCGCCGATATCCTGAAGGTGAACTCGACGCCGACGTTCTTCGTCAATGGCGACGTGATCAAGGGCGAGGCGTCGTTCGACGTGTTCGACGAGAAAATCAAATCGCTGCTGAAGAGCTGATCGCCCAAACCGGGAGAGCGGACCATGCCGATGACGCGACGCGCCTTCACCGCCGCTTTGTCGTTGACCGGACTGGCTACACTCGCCGGATTTTCGCCGCTGCGCCTGTTCGCGGACGCGATGGCGCAAGGCGTCTCCGACGTGACAAAACCGGTCTCGCTGCCCGACATGGCGCTCGGCGCGGCCAACGCGCCGCTGACCATCGTCGAATACGCGGCGGCGACCTGCCCGCATTGCGGCCGGTTCGGCCGGGATGTATTCCCGAAGATCAAGGCGGCCTATATCGACACCGGCAAGGTGCGTTATGTGTTCCGGGAATTCCCGCTCAACATCCAGGACGTCGCCTGCTCGATGCTGGCGCGCCGCATCGCCAGCGACGATTCGGGCAAATATTTCGCCGTCGTCGACATGCAGTTCAGGCAGCAGGACGCGCTGGTCGAGAAGACCACCGAGACCCTGAAGCGGATCGGCAAGCAGGCCGGCCTCGGCGCGCAGGCGGTCGAGGACTGCCTGAAGGATCAGGCCATGATGGACCGGCTGGTGGCGGACCGGAACTACGCCCAGGAGACGCTGAAGGTCGAGGGGACGCCGACCTTCTTCTTCAATGGCGAGATGGTCGCGGGCGAGCTCAGCTTCGATGAAATCGACAGCAAGATCAAAACGCTGCTGAAAACCTGATCTTTCCCGCCTGCGCTGTCCTGGCGCGGCCGTAACGGCTTCAAAAGCCTGTGGAAAGCCGCGGTCAGGCGGGCGCTGAAGGCTTCTGAAAAACCCCTCAAAAGGCTCTTGAAAAGCCTTGGGAAAAGCCCCGGGCGGCGGTTGCCCTTCGGCCCTGCCCTCGCCATTGTCGCGGGCCGAGAGCCGCCGGAAGCGACTCACCCACACACCGACATTGCCTTCTATGGTATTGTCACGGCAGGGAGATTCGCGCCCTGCCAACAGAGTATCGTGCATGAAACTCACGCGTCTTCGCCTTCACGGTTTCAAGTCGTTTGTTGAACCGACCGATTTCATGATCGAGCCGGGCCTGACCGGCGTGGTCGGTCCGAACGGCTGCGGCAAATCCAATCTGGTCGAGGCGCTGCGCTGGGCGATGGGCGAGACCTCGCACAAATCGCTGCGCGCCGCCGACATGGACGCGGTGATCTTCGCCGGCTCCGGCAACCGGCCGTCGCGCAATCATGCCGAAGTGGTGATGACGATCGACAACACCGATCGCTCCGCGCCGGCGGCGATGAACGATCGCGAGATCCTGGAAATCTCGCGCCGGATCGAGCGCGAGGCCGGCTCGGTCTACCGCATCAACGGCCGCGACGTGCGCGCCCGCGACGTGCAGATCCTGTTCGCCGACGCCGCCACCGGCGCGCGTTCGCCGGCGCTGGTCCACCAAGGCAAGATCGGCGAGATCATCCAGGCCAAGCCCGAACAGCGCCGCCGCGTGCTGGAAGACGCCGCCGGCGTCGCCGGCCTGCATGCCCGCCGCCACGAGGCCGAACTGCGGCTCAAGGCCGCCGAAACCAACCTGCTTCGCGTCGAGGACGTGATCGGGCAACTGGCCGGACAGATCGACGGGCTGAAGAAGCAGGCACGCCAGGCGATCCGCTACCGCGAAGTCGCGGCCAAGGTGCGCAAGGCCGAGGCCATGCTGTTCCATCTGCGCTGGCTGGAAGCGCATTCCGATGTGGCCGAAGCCGGCCACACCCACGACCTCAGCGTCCGCGAGATGGCGGAAAAGACCCGCGAGCAAGCCGAAGCCGCCCGCATCCAGGCGATCCGCGCTTCCGAACTGCCGGCGCTGCGCGAGGCCGAAGCCCGCGCCGCCGCCGGTCTGCAGCGCCTCACCAATGCGCGCGAGACGCTCGACCGCGAGGAAGAGCGCGCCAAGGAACGCGTCGCCGAGCTCGACCGCCGGTTGACGCAATTCTCCGCCGACATCGGCCGCGAGCAACAGCAGACCACGGATGCGGAAGCAGCACTTCAGCGGCTCGGGATCGAAGACACCGAGTTAAAGGACGAGATCAAGTCGCGGGTCGAAAAGCGCAGCGGCGTTGACGAACGGGTGTCCGAGGCCGAGACCACGCTGGCCGGCGCCGAGCGGCTGTTCGCCGAATTGACCACCGTGCTCGCCGACCTCACCGCCAAACGCCGCCAGCTCGAGGCCGGCGTGCGCACCCATCAGGAGCGGCTGGCGCGGCTCGATCGCGATATCGCCAACGTCCGCGGCGACGAGGAAAAACTGGCGCAGGAAACCAGCGGGCTCGGCGATCTCGCCGAACTCGCCGGCATCATGGAAACCGCGCAGGAGCATCTGGCGCAGTCCGAAGCCGCCGCGCAAAGCAGCGAAGCCGACCATGTCGCCGCGCGGCAGAGGCTGGAGGCTTCCCGCGCGCCGCTCAACGAGGCCGACAAGCGGGTGCAGCGGCTCGAGACCGAAGCGCGCACCATTTCAAAGCTCGTCAACGGCGAAACCAAGAACCTGTGGCCGCCGATCATCGACGGCGTCACCGTCGCCAAGGGTTATGAGAAGGCGCTGGGCGCGGCGCTCGGCGACGACCTCGACGCCCCCGTCGATCCCTCGGCGCCGATGCGCTGGACCAATTCCGGCGTCACCGAGGGCGATCCCGCATTGCCCGCCGGCGCCGAATTGCTCGCCGCCCATGTCGATGCGCCGGTCGAACTGGCGCGCCGGCTCGCGCAGATCGGTGTCGTCGCGAAAGAGCGCGGCGCCGAGCTGGTGCCGCAGCTGAAGACCGGCCAGCGGCTGGTGTCGCTGGAAGGCGACGTCTGGCGCTGGGACGGTTTTGTCGCCGCGGCCCACGCCCCGACCGGCGCCGCGCGGCGCCTCGCCGAACGGGCGCGGCTGGTCGATATCGAAAACGAACTCGAACTGGCCCGCAGCGAGGCCGCCGCGAAGCGCGGGGCGCTGGAGACGGCCGAAGCCGAATTGAAGGCGGCTTCCGCCTCCGAGACATCAGCGCGCGATGCGTGGCGCGCCGCGCAGCGCGAGGCCGATTCCGCCCGCGAGCGCCATGCCGACGACCGAACGCGAGATCAACCGTCACGCCGCGCGCAAGTCGGCGCTGACCGAAGCCCATAGCCGCCTCGACGCCGACCGCGCCGAGGCGCAAGCCGCGCACGAGAACGCCGTCGCGGCGCTGGAGGAATTGCCGCCGAGCCTCGATACCGAGACGAGGTTAGCCGCGGTTCGCAGCGACATCGAGGGTCATCGCCGGCTCGCCGCGCAGGTGCGCGCCGAGGCGCAGGCGCTGGCGCGCGAGGCGGAACTGGCCGACCGCCGGCTGCAGGCGATCGTCGCCGAACAGAACCAGTGGCAGGCGCGCAAGGAAAGCGCGGCATCGCAGATCGCCACCATCGAAGCCCGTATCACCGAGGTCAAGGCGGAGCGCGCCGAGCTCGATAACGCGCCGGCCTTGTTCGCCGAAAAGCGCCGCGCGCTGATCAACGAAATCGAGGCCGCCGAGAGCGCCCGCCGGGTGGCCGCCGATACGCTTCAGACCGCCGAGAATTTGATGGCGGAAACCGATCGCGCCGCGAAGATTTCGCTGGAGGCGCTGTCGAGCGCCCGCGAAGCCTGCGCCCGCGCCGAGGAACGCATGGACGGCGCCAGGCGCCGGCTGCAGGATGTCGAGCGCGAAATCCACGACATGCTGGAAGTCGAGCCGCAGGCGGTGGCAGGTTTGGCCGAGATCACGCCGGAATCCGAGCTGCCGCCGCTCGCCGAGATCGAGGAGAGCCTCGAAAAGCTGCGTCGCGACCGCGAGCGGCTCGGCGCGGTCAATTTGCGCGCCGAGGAGGAACTGCGCGAGGTCGAAACCCAGCACACCACGCTGGTCACCGAGCGCGACGACCTGGTCGAAGCCATCAAGCGGCTGCGCCAGGGCATCCAGAGCCTCAACCGCGAGGCGCGCGAGCGGCTGTTGACCTCGTTCGAAACCGTCAACGCGCATTTCAAGCGGCTGTTCACCGAATTGTTCGGCGGTGGCGAGGCGGCGCTGCATCTGATCGAAAGCGACGATCCGCTCGAGGCCGGCCTTGAGATCATCGCCAAACCGCCCGGCAAGAAGCCGCAGACGCTGTCGCTGTTATCTGGCGGCGAGCAGGCGCTGACCGCGCTGGCGCTGATCTTCGCGGTGTTCCTCACCAACCCGTCGCCGATCTGCGTGCTCGACGAAGTCGACGCGCCGCTCGACGACCACAACGTCGAGCGCTTCTGCAACCTGCTGCACGAAATGACCTCGAGCACCGAGACCCGCTTCATCATCATCACGCATAATCCGATCACCATGGCGCGGATGAACCGGCTGTTCGGCGTCACCATGGCCGAACGCGGCGTCTCGCAGCTGGTCTCGGTCGACCTCGAAGACGCGGTGAAGATCCTCGACCAGCACGTGGCGTGATCTTTTCCCCTCTCCCCTTGTGGGAGAGGGTGCCTGAGCGAAGCGAAGGCGGGAGAGGGGTCGCGGCCTCTCGTTGTGCGGCGCCCCCTCTCCCGTCTCGCATCTGAGGATGCGAGCCACCCTCTCCCACAAGGGGAGAGGGAAAAAAGAAGGCCATGCCTGTCCCACCCAACCTCCCCGCCGAACTGAAAGCCGCGCTCGACGCCCGGCTGCAGGGGCTGTCGCGCAACGAGGCGGCGGAGCGCGCGGCGCGGATTTCGGAAAATTATCGCGGCGGCGGCAGCTCCATCACGATCCGTAACGCCGCCGATGCGCTGGCCTATGCGCTGGCGCGGATGCCGGCGACCTATGCGGCGATCGCCGCCAGCCTGAATGCACTCGGCGAGATCAACCCCGACTTTGCGCCGCAAAGCCTGCTCGATATCGGCGCCGGACCGGGGACGGCGACGTGGGCCGCCGCCGAGACATGGCCATCGCTGAAGCTTTTCTCGTTGCTGGACGCCAACGGCGCCTTGCGCGAGCTGGCGCGGCAGCTTGCCAGAGAAAGCACCCGCCTGCGCGAGATCGACTACCGGCAGGGTGACGCCCGCGTCACCCTCGCCAATGCCGACCCCGCCGACCTCGTGATCGCGAGCTATGTGGTCGGCGAGATGGATGACGCCGAGCAACGGACGCTGGCGGAGCTGATGTGGAGCAAAACCCGCGACACGCTCCTGGTGGTCGAGCCCGGCACGCCCGCGGGCTATGCGCGGATCATCGCACTGCGCGCGCAACTGATCGCATCGGGCGCGCATGTCGCGGCGCCCTGCCCGCATGACCACAAATGTCCCGCTTTCACCACCGGACTGGTGCCATTTCACCCAGCGCCTGCCGCGCTCGCAGGCGCATAAACAGATCAAGGGCGCCGAGCTGCCGTTCGAGGACGAGAAATTCAGCTATCTGGCGCTGACCCGCGCGCCGGTCGCGGCGCGGCCCACCCGCGTCCTGGCGGCACCTGTCGTCGGCAAGGTCGAGGTCGCGGCAAAGCTCTGCACGCCCGATGGCGTCACCATGGCCCGGGTGCCCCGCCGCGACAGGGAAGCCTATGCCCGCGCCCGCCGCTGGCGATGGGGCGATGCGGTGAGTGAATCCGTCGTCCCGGCGAACGCCGGGACCCATAACCCCTGGCGCTGCCGATTGCACGAAGCGTCCACCCCACACACGACCGTCATACCCCGCGGAAGCGGGGTATCCAGTACGCCGCAACTTTTCAATTCCATCACGAGCGCTCTGGAATACTGGATCACCCGCTTTCGCGGGTGATGACAGCTATTGGTGCGGCTGGCGCTTTCTTCAATCAGCAACGCCAGGGGTTATGGGGCGCGGCTCAAGGCCGGGACGACGGCGGCTATCGTTCCCCCTTGAACTAATCCCGTCTTGCGCCGACCAATGGGCATACCCACGTCGTGCGGGCCGCCGCGCGGCGTTGTTTTTGTCTGGATTGCCCGCATTCGTCCCACCAGGAGTGTTTTGCCATGTCGACCGGCTGGATCGTTCTCGGCGTCATCGTCATTGTCGTGCTCTTCGCGTTCGCCGCCTATAACCGCCTGGTCACGCTCAGCCAGCGCGTCAACCAGGCCTTTGCCGATATCGACGTGCAGCTCAAGCAGCGCCACGATTTGATCCCGAACCTGGTCGAGACCGTGAAGGGCTATGCCGCGCATGAACGGGGCACGCTGGACGATGTGATCAAGGCGCGGGGTGCGGCGATGTCGGCGCAGGGACCGGCGCAGGTCTCGGCCGCCGAAAACCAGTTGAGCGGCGCGCTCGGCAAGCTGATCGCGCTGTCGGAGGCCTATCCGGACCTCAAGGCCAATGCCAACTTCCAGCAACTGGCCAGCGAGCTGTCCGATCTCGAGAACAAGATCGCCGCCAGCCGCCGCTTCTTCAACAACGCGGTCCAGGAATACAACACCGGCATCCAGCAGATGCCGGCCGCGCTGTTCGCCGGCACGTTCGGCTTCACCCGCAAGGACTTTTTCGATCTTGGCGCCAGCCGGACGGAAGTCGAGCAGGCGCCGACGGTGAAGTTTTAATTTTTGATATGAGCCTCATCTTGTCAACGCGACGAGCGCGCTCCCTCTCCCATGGGGAGAGGGTTGGGGTGAGGGGGTACGCCCTATCGATAAGCCGTAACCCCTCACCCGGCGCTTCGCGCCGACCTCTCCCAAAGGGAGAGGTGAAAATAAAGCCGCCGCTTTGCAGTAGCTGATCGGGCGCAAGGAGCATCATGGCCGCCTACGGTCTCTATACCCACATCCAGTCGAACAAATTCCGTTCGATGCTGCTGCTCGCCGGCCTGTTCCTGCTGGTCTATGTCATCGTCTATGCCGGCGCGCTGATCATCGAGGTCGCTGAACAACGCCGGCGGACCCGTCGATTATTATCTGCGGGTGGCGCTATCGGACGTGATCCACACGCTGCCGTTCTCGACCGGGGCGGCGGCTTTGTGGATCGTGATCGCCTATTTCTTCCACCAGAAGATCATCGATGCCGTCACCGGCGGCGAGGACGTCACAAGGCAGCAGGAGCCGCGGCTCTATAATCTCTTGGAAAACCTCTGCATCTCCCGCGGCATTCCGATGCCGAAACTGAAGATCGTGGAGAGCGATGCGCTGAACGCCTATGCGACCGGGCTGAACCAGCGGCAATATTCCGTCACCGTCACCCGCGGCCTGCTCGACGCGCTCAACGACCAGGAGATCGAATCGGTTCTCGGCCACGAGCTGACCCACATCCGCAACGGCGACGTGCAGATGATGGTGATCGCGGTAATCATCGCCGGCGTGGTCGGCTTCTTCGCCGAATTGCTGTTCCGCGGCTTTTTCAATTTCGGCGGCTATGGCGGCTGGGGTTCGGGCGGCGGCTGGTCCAGCTCTTCATCGTCCTCGTCATCCTCCTCATCCTCCGAAGGCGGCAGCAGCGACCGCAAAAGTTCGGGCGGCGGCGCGATCTTTGTCATCATCGTCGCGGTGGCGCTGATCGCGCTGGCCTGGCTGTTGTCGCAACTGGTGCGGCTGGCGCTGTCGCGATCGCGCGAACTGCTGGCCGACGCCGGCTCGGTCGAACTGACCAAAAATCCCGATGCCATGATCTCGGCGCTGCGCAAGATCGAGGGCCGCGGCGAATTGCCGGGCGCCACCTCGGCGGTGATGGAATTGTGCCTCGACAACCCGCGCGAGGGTTTTTCCGACCTGTTCGCGACCCACCCTTCGGTCGAGAGCCGCGTGCAGGCGCTGGTGAAATACGCCGGGGGACACGACCCCGGGCCGCTGGCGCTGCCCGCGCCGAACGACCAGCCCGATGCGCCCGAACAAGGCCAACAGACCAATCAGGTTCCGCCGCCGGTGCCTGCGGGACCATGGGGCGCAAACCCCGACGGCGCGCCGCAAGGCGGGCCTCAAACTGGCCCTCAAACCGGTCCTCAAACTAGCCCTTGGGCCGATCCAGCCGGTCCCTGGGGGCGGCGCTAGCATTGCGGCGCGCCGGCGCCATTAACGACATCGGCAGCGATTATCCTTAACGGCGGTCTAAAGAATTGAATTCTCCCTTGTTTCTGCCATGTTCGCGCCCAAAGCAGGCGTAGGGACAGTCGGGCCGCTCCATGCGGCGCGCGGGCTTAAGGGAAATTCATGTCAAAGCCGGTAGTGATCGTGGTGGGCGCCGACAAGGGCGGGGTCGGCAAGACCACCGTCTCGCGCACCCTGCTGGATTATTTCAGCGCCAACAACGTACCGACCCGGGCCTTCGATACCGAGTCGCCGCGCGGCACGCTGAAGCGTTTCCACCCCGACATCACCGAAATCGTCGACATGACGACGACCTCGGACCAGATGAAGATCTTCGATACGCTGAACGCGGCCAGCCCCTCCGTCACCGTGATCGACGTCCGCGCCGGCCTGCTCTCGCCGGCCTTGGCCTCGTTGCGCGACATCGGCTTCCTCGATGCCGCCAAATCAGGCCAGATCACCTTTGCCGTGTTCCATATTCTGGGACCCTCGATCGCCTCGCTGGACGAAATCGCCGAGACCGCGAATTTCATGCAGGGCGCGAAGTATTTCCTGGTCAAGAACTTCATCAACGACACCCAGTTCTTCCAGTGGGACCAGGCGACCTACAATTCCTATTTCCACCGCATCAAGGACGCCACCGACCTCGTCATCCCCAAGCTGAACGAAATGGCCTATGAGCAGGTCGAAGTCGCCTCGGTACCGTTCCTCAAATTCGTCGCCAACAAGGGCACCCAGGACGAAGCGGCGAATTATTCCTTCGTGCTGCGCGGCTATGTCCGGCACTGGCTCGCCAATGTCTGGAGCGAGTTCGACCGCATCAAGCTGACCGACCTGGTCGGCGCCGGCAAATCGGCCACCCGCGGCGGCGAAAAATAATTGCCCAGCTCGGCGGATTAGGCTGGATCAGGCGAATTGTTGTTTTGACGCGTTTTCTTTGCGCGAACCGGTATCCACCCACGGATCAAGTCCGAGGGCATGCTTTGCTTGAAAACGCTCTAATCCGCCTGATATAGCCCGTAATGAACCATACGCCCGTCTACATCATCTGCTCGCCCCGGCCGCTGGTCGGCAAGACGCTGACGGCGCGGCTGCTCAGCGAATTCCTGCTTCTGAAGAACGGGACGGTGACCTCCTTCGACATCAATCTGAAGGAGCCGTCGCTGCTGGACTATTTGCCCAAGATCACCGAAACCGCCGACGTCGACAACACCTACGGCAAGATGCAGCTGATGGACCGCCTGATCATCGATGACGGCGTCCCCAAGGTGATCGACCTCGGCTTCCACGCCTTCGACGAATTCTTCAAGATGTGCGAGGAAATCGGCTTCCTGAAGGAAGCCGCGCGGCGCAGGATCGCGCCGGTGATCCTGTTCATGGCCGATACCGACCGGGTCTCGGCGCGCGGACATGAAATGCTGCGCGAGCAGATTCCACCGGGCAATCTCGTCACCGTCGACAACGAATGGGTGCTGCGTGGCGAATTGCCGGCGGTGATGTCGCACGGCCGGCTTGCTGCGGATGGCCGCGCTGCCTTCGTTCCTGAAGATCTATATCGACCGGCTGACCTTCTCGTTCACCGACTATCTGCGCAACGAAAAGGATTCATCGACCGAACTGCACCAATGGGTGCGCCGGAATTATCTCAGTTTCCGCGAGCTGGAGCTGAGTTTGATTTTGCAGAAGTCGTAACCGTCGTCCCGGCCAAGCGAAGCGCGCGCCGGGACCCATACGCCGTGTCGCCACGTTAAGGCACGAACGCAGACGCGTTACCCAACAACTGATGCCAGGGGTTATGGGTCCCCGCGTGCGCGCTAGTCGATGCACACATCTCGAAAAGTGGACTCAAATACAGACACTTAGGTGACCCTCGGTTTTCACGAAGTCTGCGCGTCGCTGATCGGCGACCATTGATAAGACCTCGCGTTTTTATTACTCGGTGGCCAACTCTGAAAAGATGTGTGCATGCCCTAGCGCGTGCGCGGGGACGACGGCTAATGCCCGTCGAACGTCATCAGCGTGCGCACCGGTACGTCCATCGCGCGCAGCTTTGCGGCACCGCCGAGATCCGGCAGATCGATGATAAAACAGGCCGCGACCACATTGGCGCCGATCTGGCGCAGCAGTTTGACGGCGCCCTCCGCGGTGCCGCCGGTGGCGATCAGGTCGTCGACCAGGATGACGCGCTCGCCGGGATGGATGGCATCGGCGTGCATTTCCATCTCATCGAGGCCGTATTCCAGCGAATAGGCGATCCGCACCGTGGTGTGCGGCAGTTTTCCCTTCTTGCGGATCGGCACGAACCCAGCGGAGACCTGGTGCGCCACGGCACCGCCGAGAATGAAGCCGCGCGCCTCGATGCCGGCGACCTTGTCGATCTTGGAGCCGGCCCAGGGGTCCACCAGCTGATCGACGGCGCGGCGGAACGCCCGCGCATCGCCGAGCAGCGTGGTGATGTCGCGAAACAGGATGCCCGGTTTTGGGTAATCCGGAATGGTGCGGACGGTGGCTTTCAGATCGTGTTCAAAATCCATTTTGTCTCTCTCAATTTCTTTGATCATTGCGAGCCAACGGGTCGGGCGAATGCCCGCCCGATGACAGGCTCCGCGAAGCAATCCAGTCGTTCCTTATGGCTCTGGATTGCTTCGTCGCAAGTGCTCCTCGCAATGACGAACTCCCCTCTCAATTGACGCCAAGCCGGAACGCATTCTCCACGATGCGCAGACCGACTTCGCCGCCGAGCGACATCAGCGATTCCGGATGGAATTGCACGCCGCCGACGGGAAGCGTCTTGTGCTCGATCGCCATCGCGACGCCGTCCTCGGTGCTCGCCGTCACCGCCAGCACCTCGGGCATGCTGTCGCGCTCGACATACAGCGAATGATAGCGCCCGATCACGATTTCATTGGGCAAATTCTGCATCAACCGCCCGCCGCGCACCTGGACCCGCGACGGCCGGCCATGCGCCGGCTGGGCGAGCTGGCCGAGCTGGCCGCCGAAATATTCGCCGATCGCCTGCACGCCGAGGCAGACGCCGAAGATCGGCAGCTTCTTGCCCAACGCGGCGTCGATGGTCCTGGCGATGGCAAAATCCTCCGGCCTCCCCGGCCCCGGCGACAGCACCAGCAGATCGTATTCCCGGCTGCTCAGCATCTGCTGCGCATGCATATACCGGACCACAGTGACCGCGGCGCCGACCTGCCGGAAATAATCCGCCAGCATATGCACGAAGCTGTCGTCGTGATCGATCAGCAGCACCCGCTTGCCCGAGCCGGTGGCATCGGGCGCGAACGCCGACAGCCGCTTTGGCGGATCGCCGCGCAGCGCCTGGAACAACGCGGCGGCCTTGACCTGGCATTCGCGGTCCTCGGCGGCGGGATCGGAATCGAACAGGCAGGTGGCGCCGACCCGTACCTCGGCCAGGCCGTCCTTCATCCGGATGGTGCGGATGGTCAAACCGGTATTGATGCTGCCGTCGAAATTGACCGCGCCGATCGCGCCGGCATACCAGCGCCGCGGCGAGCGCTCGTGGTCCTCGACGAACTGCATCGCCCATAATTTCGGCGCGCCGGTCACCGTCACCGCCCAGGCGTGGGTCAGGAACGCGTCGAGCGAGTCGAAACCCGGCCGCAGCATGCCCTCGACGTGATCGACGGTGTGGAACAGTTTTGAATAGGTTTCGATCTGCCGCCGCGCCAATACCTTGATGCTGCCGGGCACGCAGACCCGCGCCTTGTCGTTGCGGTCGACGTCGGTGCACATGTTGAGCTCGAATTCGTCCTTTTCCGAATTGAGCAATTGCCGGATCTGCTCGGCATCGCCGATCGCGTCGACCCCGCGCGCGATGGTGCCGGAGATCGGGCAGGTCTCGACCCGGCGGCCGTCGCAGCGCACGAACATTTCCGGCGACGCCGATACCAGAAACTCGCCGTCGCCGAGATTCATCAGCGCGCCATAGGGCGACGGGTTGATCCGGCACAGCCGCTGGAACACTTCCGCCGGGCTGCGCTCGCAGGGCTCGGCGAACAACTGGCCCGGCACCGCCTCGAACAGATCGCCGCGCGCGAACGCGGCGCGTGCGGTCTCGACCGTGGCCTGGTACTCGCCGGGCGCGTGATCGGCAAAGCCCTGCCGCGCCGTTTTCGCGTAGACGCTTTCCGAGGTTTCGCGCGGCAGGCCCTCGGTCGACTTGCCGTTCCAGGCAAAATCGTAACTCAGCACCACGCCGCGCCCGGTGGCGCGGTCATAGGCCAACAGGCGATCGGGCACATAGAGCACGATGTCGCGCTGGTCGCTTTCGCGCGCGCGCTTCTGCACGAGGTCCTCGATCTGGAACACGAGATCATAGGCGAAGGCGCCGAACAGGCCGAGCAGCGGATCGTCGTTGGCGCCGAGCGCCGCGATGAGATCGCGCACCAGCGACATCGCGCTGGCGCGCCGGGTGCGCTGGTCCTCATCGACCGGGGCCTCGCCGCGCACGATATGGCCGGCAAGCCGGTTCGCGCTCTTGTCCGAGATAACGATGCAGGGATCGCGCAGACGTATCGCCGAGAAAAGCGATCAGCACCTCGCCGCGCGCGTTCAGCGCGGTGAGCGAAAACTTGTCGCCGGCGGTTTCCAGCGCGCAGCGGCGGATCGGAGAAGCCGAGGTCAAAACTTTCGTAGCGGCCCGGCACCGTGGTGCCCGACGACAGCACCACGCCGCGGCGGCGGTCGAGCAGGTCGATCAGGTCGTCGAGCCGGTCGGCGCCGCCGGTGAATTGCTCCACCGCGCGCGACACCACGAGGCCGCCGCGTGTGCGGTATTCGCTGTGGGCGGGAAGCGAGAAGGCTGTCCTGTTCATGTGATCCTCTTACGAAACTTGCGGAGGGAACGCCACACAGGACAAACGAAAAGGCCGTCGCGCTGCGATGACGGCCTCTGACGATTGTAACGAAAATGAAATCGCACCGGCCACCTTCAGAAGGTGCGCCACCACAGACGGCTTTCGCGGACGACGGTGCTCATGGGCGAAGTAAACACCATCCGGGCGGCGGCTTGTCAAGGCAGGCCTGTTCCCTCTCCCCTCGTGGGAGAGGGCTAGGGAGAGGGGGAGCCACGAGGGCTGAGCCCGCGGCTCCCCCTCTCTCCATCTCTCCCCCACGAGGGGGTAGAGGGCCGGCCGTCCTCTGGCGACGGATTCAGCGGACTAACGGCTGATGTTTTGGTGTCGATCTCGATCAAAAATGCGTAGGATTTGAGCAGGCCGGCGGGATCAACGACCGGCTTTTCAGAAGTGACGGAGGCGCGCGATGGCGTTGCAGGCTTTGGGATATGTCGGTTTCGGCTCGGCCGATCTCGACGGCTGGCGGCAGTTCGGCACCGGGCTGGTGGGCCTGCAGGCGGTCGAGCGCTCCGCCTCGCTGCTCGCGTTCCGGATGGACGACCGCAAGCAGCGCATCGTGATCGACCGATCGATGCCGGACGGCGGGCGCTTCTTCGGCTGGGAGGTCGCGGATGCCGCCGCGCTCGACGCGCTCGCGGCCCGGCTGGAAGCGGCCGGGATTGCAGTCACCGCCGAGCCGCCAACGCTGGCCGACAACAGGCGCGTTCGCGGCCTGATTTCGTTTCACGATCCGGCGGGCAACCGGCTCGAGGCGTTTCATGGCGCCGAGATCGCCGACACGCCGTTCAGCCCGGGCCGCTCGATCTCCGGCTTTCGCACCGGCCCGCTCGGCGTCGGCCATGTCGTGCTCACCGTCGACAACATCGATCCGATGATGGCGTTCTATGTCGACGTGCTCGGTTTTGCCTTGAGCGATTACATCGAAAAGCCGTTCCGCGCCTATTTCTTCCACATCAATTCGCGGCATCACAGCCTCGCGCTGATCGAGACCGGCAACAACGGTATGCATCATCTGATGGTGGAATTGTTTTCGCTCGACGATGTCGGGCAGGCCTACGACGTCGCCTCGAGCGAGCCGGAGCGGGTCAACGTCACGCTCGGCCGTCACACCAACGATCTCATGACCTCGTTCTACGCCAAGACGCCGTCATCCTTCATGGTCGAATGCGGCTGGGGCGGGCGCGACATCGAGCCGAAAACCTGGAAACCGTTCGAGATGAAAGCCGGCCCCAGCCTGTGGGGCCATGAGCGGGTCTGGCTGCCGCCCGCCGACCGTGAAGTCGCGCGCGAGATGCGGATGAAGGCCGCGGCCGACGGCATGCGCGCGCCGGTTCAGGTGATGGACGGCAATTACCAGCTGCTGGCGGGGACCTGTCCGTGGTGGGATGGGGTGAAGGGGTAAGAGGTTAGCAAGACCAGCCTTGATGCCTCATGGTGAGGAGGCGCACTTGCGCCGTCTCCGGACGATGCCTCGCATCTCCGGGAGAACCATGGGCCGCGAGTGCTGTCGCCCATCCTTCGAGACGCGCGCAAGAGCGCGCTCCTCAGGATGAGGGCAACCCCTACCCCAAATGCTTCCTGAAAAAATCCGTGGCGCGGCCCCAGGCCAGTTCGGCGGCGGCGCGATCGTGCACCGATGCGCGCTGCTCGTTGACGAAGGCATGTTCGGCGTCGTAGCGAAAAAGTTCGAGCGACTTGCCGGCGGCCTTCATGCCCTGCTCGAAGGCGTCGACCAGCTCCGGCGTGCACCAGTCGTCCTTGTTGGCGAAATGCGCCTGCAGCGGGATCTTGATGTCGGCGGGTTTTGCCGCCTGCTCCGGCGGAATGCCGTAGAACACCACGCCGGCGGCAAGCTCCGGAATTCTGGCGGCGCCGATGATGGTCACCGCGCCGCCGAGGCAGAACCCGGTCAGGCCGACCTTGGCGCCGTTCTTTGACAGATATTGCACGGCGCCGCGCACGGTCTGCGTGGTGGCGTCGATGAAATCCAGCGAGTTCATCTCGGCGCCGGCGGCGTCGGTGTCGTGATACGGCACCACCTTGCCCTTGTAGAGATCGGGCGCCAGCGCGTCGAAGCCGGCGACGGCAAAACGATCGCACAGGCCCTTGATCTGCTCCGACAGGCCCCACCATTCCTGGATCACGATCACGCCCGGCGCATTGCCGCGCGCGGCGTTGGCGAGATAGCCATTGGCGTCCTTGCCGTCCGGACGCTTGAACGTAATGCTGGTGCCCATGGGGTCCTCCGGTAGCTCTGGTGTCGGTCCGATTGACGGCTATTTTGTCCGCAAGTATGGCGCGACGCAATCACCTCGGTGCCCCGGATGCTGCGCATCGCGCCGCCCTTCGCGGCGTGGTGCGCTGCTGATCCGGGGCCCAGCCACGCGATGAGGCTGGGTCCCGGTTCTGCGGCGCACCGCTGAAGAAGCGCTGCACCGCGCCCGCGACACGAGGTTCTATGTCAGCCAACAAAAAAGCCCCCGTCAGGGGGCTTTTTCAAATTTCGGTGAGGCTCCGGCGCTCAGTGCGCGTTGGCCCAGACCCTCTTCTTGGTGAAGTACATCAGGATCGTGAACAGGATCAGGAACACGAACACCTGCAGGCCGATCCGCTTGCGCGCCTCCATGTGCGGCTCGGCGGTCCACATCAGGAAGGTCGAGACGTCGTGGGCGTATTGCGCCACGGTGGCCGGCGAGCCGTCGTCGAACGTCACCTGGCCGTCGCTGAGCGGCTTCGGCATCTTGATGGCGTGGCCGGGGAAATATTTGTTGTAGTAGGAGCCGTCGGGAATGCTGACACCAGCCGGCGGCTTGTCCTCAAAGCCCTGCAGGATCGCGCTCACATAGTTCGGACCCTGTTCCTGGAACTGGGTGAAGAAGTCGAAGATGAACTGCGGAAAGCCGCGCTCATAGGACCGCGCCTTGGTGATCAGCGACAAATCCGGCGGCAGGCCGCCGCCATTGGCGGCGCGCGCCGCCTGCTCGTTGGGGAACGGCGGGGGGAAGTAATCGGCCGGCCGGCCGGGCCGGTCGAACATGTCGCCCGCATCGTTCGGACCGTCGTGGATCTTGTACTCCGACGCCAATGCCGCCACCTGCGCCTCGGAATAACCGGGGCCGCCGGGATCGGCGAGGTTGCGGAACGCGATGTAGTTCAGGGAGTGGCAGGCCGAGCAGACTTCCTTGTAGATCTTCAGGCCACGCTGCAGCGAGCCGCGATCATAGGTGCCCACCGGGCCGGCGAACGACCATTTCTGCGACGGAGGCACCGCGTCTTCGGCGGCCTTGGCGTCGCCCATGCTGCCGGCGAAGAGGCCGCCGGCAACCAGCAACGCGATCACGGTCGAGACCATCGGCGTCGACCTGCTGCCGGTCTTGGCCAGCACGTCCTCGGCGATCGAATTGGGCAATGGCCGCGGCGTTTCGATCCGGCTCAACAGCGGCAGCAGGATCAGGAAATAGGCGAAGTAGCAGAAGGTCAGGATGCGGCCGGCGATCACATAGATGCCTTCCGGCGGCTGCGCGCCGAGATAACCGAGCAGCACGCAGATCACGACGAAGATCCAGAAGAACTGCTTGGCAAGCGGGCGATATTTCGACGACCGGGTCCTGGCGCTGTCGAGCCAGGGCAGGAACGCCAGCACGACGATCGCCGAGAACATCGCGGTGACGCCCGCGAGCTTGTTCGGGATCGAACGCAGGATCGCGTAGAACGGCAAATAGTACCATTCCGGCACGATGTGCATCGGCGTCACGCCGGGGTTGGCCGGGATGTAGTTGTCGGCGTCGCCGAGATAGTTCGGCATGTAGAAGATGAACCAGGCGAAGAACAGCATGAAGCAGGAGACGCCGAACATGTCCTTGATGGTCGCGTAGGGCGTGAACGGCACCGTGTCCTTTTCGGTCTTCGGCTCGACGCCGGCCGGATTGTTCTGGCCCGCGACATGCAGCGCCCAGACGTGCAGCACCACGACGCCGGCGATCACGAACGGCAGCAAATAATGCAGCGAGAAGAAGCGGTTCAGGGTCGGGTTACCGACCGAATAGCCGCCCCACAGCAAGGTCACGATGCTGTCGCCGACATAGGGAATGGCGGAGAACAGATTGGTGATGACGGTCGCGCCCCAGAAGCTCATCTGGCCCCAGGGCAGCACGTAGCCCATGAAACCGGTTGCCATCATCAGGAGGTAGATGATGACGCCGAGGATCCAGAGGATTTCGCGCGGCTCCTTGTATGATCCGTAATACAGGCCGCGGAACATGTGGATGTAGACGGCGAGGAAGAACATCGAGGCGCCGGCGGCATGGGTGTTGCGCAGCAGCCAGCCGTAATTGACGTCGCGAACCAGGGCCTCGACCGACTTGAAGGCGAGGTCGGCATTCGGCGTGTAGTGCATCGCCAGGATGATGCCGGTCAGGATCTGCACGCCGAGCATCATCGAAAGGATGGCGCCGAAGGTCCACCAGTAGTTCAGGTTGCGCGGCGTCGGATAGGCCACGAACGAGGAATGGACGAGGCCCATAATCGGGAGACGCCGTTCAATCCACTTCAGGGCTGGATTGGTCGGCTGGTAGTCGGATGGTCCGCTCATGATGCGATCCCTGGGGAATTGAAGGCGAAGCGACAGGCGTGAAATCCGGAACGTCAAATCCGGGCGTCAGCCAATCTGGATTTTGCTGTCGGAAACGAATTGATAGGGCGGCACCGGCAGGTTGAGCGGCGCGGGTCCCTGGCGAATGCGACCGGAGGAGTCGTATTGCGAGCCATGGCAGGGGCAGAAGAAGCCGTCGTAATTGCCGTCATGGGCGATCGGGATGCAGCCGAGATGGGTGCAGATGCCGATCACGACCAGCCAGTTGTCATGGCCTTCCTTGACCCGGGACTGGTCGGTCTGCGGATCGCGAAGGTCGGCGACCGGCACCGCGCGGGCCTCTTCGACCTGCTTCTTGGTCCGGTTCATGATGTAGATCGGCTTGCCGCGCCAGAACACCTTGATGTCCTGGCCTTCGGCGATCGGCTTGAGGTCGACTTCGATCGGCGCGCCCGCGGCGATCGTCGAAGCGTCCGGATTCATCTGGGAAACCAGCGGCCAGACCGTGGCGAGACCGCCAACCGCGGCTGCGGCTCCTGTTGCAACAAAGAGGAAATCACGGCGTGAGCCCGCCGAAGACGCTGTCGTCACGATTCCAAACCCTTTCTCAGCTGCAGCCGGTGGAAACCGCCCCAGGCAACGCCCCTACCACCCGGAGGCGGCTGCCGGCGCCCGCGACCCCCGCGGCGGCACTCTGGAGCCGCTTCGTCCCAGCCAATTGGGGCGGAACAAGGCAGTCCAGAATCGTTCTATTGGCACCCTTGCCGTAAGAGCGCAAGCCCGCTATCGGCTGGGGAGCGTGCAATGCACTAAATCCGCCGCGCGCAGCGATTTATTCAGAGATTTCATGGCGAGCCGGCAGGCGCGCAAGCGTGCTCGCCGGGCTCCGCCATCCAGGCCCGTTACCGAATGCAGATCGCACTTTTCCAACCTGATATCCCGCAGAACACCGGCACGATTCTGCGTCTGTGCGCCTGTCTGGACGTGGCAGCCCATATCATCGAGCCCGCGGGATTTCCGGTGTCCGACCGGCATTTCCGCCGGGCAGGAATGGATTATCTCGATCAGGTGACGATCATGCGCCACGATTCGTGGTCAAAATTCCGGCAATGGCGTAACGAGGCAGCGTGCCGGCTGGTGCTGTTCACGACCAAGGCCACCGGCTCGTACCTTGATTATCGCTATCAGGCAGCCGACATCCTGCTGTTCGGGCGCGAATCCGCCGGGGTCCCGGACGAGGTCGCCACTGCTGCCGACGCGCGGGTGGCGATCCCGATCAAGCCGGGCCTGCGCTCGCTCAATGTGGCCGTCGCGGCCGCCATGGCGCTCGGCGAGGCCTTGCGGCAGACGGGTGCCGGAATCCGGGAGACGAAGGGTTGAGTTACGCGGTCAAGGAGATCTTTCTGACGCTGCAGGGCGAAGGCGCCCATGCCGGGCGGGCGGCGGTGTTTTGCCGATTCGCCGGCTGCAACCTCTGGAGCGGCCGCGAACAGGACCGGGCGTCGGCGACCTGCCGGTTTTGCGACACCGACTTCGTCGGCACCGACGGCACCCTCGGCGGCCGCTACGGCTCGGCGGGCGAACTCGCCGACACCATCGCCGCGCAGTGGCGAGGGGCCAACGCCAACCGCTACGTGGTCCTGACCGGCGGCGAGCCGTTGCTGCAGGTCGACACCGCGCTGGTCGACGCGCTTCATGCCCGCGGCTTTGCCGTCGGCGTCGAGACCAACGGCACCATCCTTCCGCCCGAGGGCATGGACTGGATCTGCGTCAGCCCCAAGGCCGGCGCCGATCTTGCGGTACGTCAAGGCCACGAACTCAAGCTGGTGTACCCGCAGCCTGACGCCCTGCCCGAGGCGTTCGCCGGCCTTGCCTTCGAGCGCTTCTCGCTGCAACCGATGGACGGTCCCGACGTCGCCGAGAACACCGCGCGCGCGATCGAATATTGCCTGCGCGAGCCGCAATGGCGGCTTAGCCTGCAGACGCACAAAACGATCGGTATCAGGTAGGTTTTATTTCAAAGAGGATCTGGATTTTTCGATGTGGGAACTGA
Organism: uncultured Alphaproteobacteria bacterium; assembly: GCA_963699465.1. GTDB lineage: Bacteria > Pseudomonadota > Alphaproteobacteria > Rhizobiales > Xanthobacteraceae > Bradyrhizobium. The sequence continues at coordinate 164,925 of CAVOTZ010000002.1, read as the reverse complement.
CAAAATCGTTCCGGTTCGAGGCGGCGCATTCGCTGCCGGGAACGACGCTCGGCGGAGCAAGCGAGGAAATTCACGGCCACTCGTTTCGCGCCGAAGTGACCTTGCGCGGCACGCCGGACCCCAAAACCGGCATGGTGCTCGATCTCGGCGTGCTCGAACGCAGCATGGCCGAGGTGCAGAAGCTGCTTGACCACAAGATGCTCAACAAGGTCGAGACGCTTGGTCAGCCGACGCTCGAAAACCTGTCGCGCTTCATCTGGGAACGGGTGCAGCATGCCGGCCAAATTACAAAAGTCAGCGTGCACCGTGACAGCTGCAACGAAAGCTGCAGCTATTTCGGGCCGCAGCAATGATTATTTTACCGTTATTGCGAGGAGCACTTGCGACGAAGCAATCCAGTCTTCGCTTGTGGCTCTGGATTGCTTCGCTCCGCTCGCAATGACGTTCCGTTAGGAATTCCGCATGGACATGTCCGTCATCGACGATCGCAAGGCGCGCGCGCGAAACTGGTTCGAAGCGCTGCGCGACGAGATTTGTGCGAGCTTCGAACAACTCGAGGACGATGCGCCCGCCGCGCTTTATCCAGGCGACAAAGGCCGCTTCGTGCGCACGCCGTGGAATCGCGCGGACCATGGCGGCGGGGCCGGCGGCGGCGGCGTGATGTCGATGATGCACGGCCGGCTGTTCGAAAAGGTCGGCGTGCACTGCTCGACCGTGCACGGCGAATTCGCGCCGGAATTCCGCACGCAGATTCCGGGCGCCGCCGACGATCCGGCGTTCTGGGCCTCGGGCATCTCGTTGATCGCGCATTTGCGCAATCCGCATGTGCCGGCGGTGCACATGAACACCCGCTTCGTCGTCACCACCAAGGCGTGGTTCGGCGGTGGCGCGGATCTGACGCCGCTGCTCGACCGGCGCCGAACCCAGGAGGATGCCGACAGCATCGCGTTTCACGCGGCAATGGAAAGCGCGTGCGGCGGCCACAATGGCGTGGCGTCTTATCCGAAATACAAGCAATGGTGCGACGAATATTTCTATTTGCCGCATCGCAAGGAAGCCCGCGGCATCGGCGGCATCTTCTACGATCATCACGATTCCGGCGACTGGGACGCCGATTTTGCCTTTACCCAGGAGGTCGGGCGCGCTTTCGCAAAGATCTATCCGGCCCTGGTGCGGCGGAATTTCAATACGCCGTGGACGGCGGCCGATCGCGACGAGCAGTTGATCCGTCGCGGCCGCTATGTCGAATTCAACCTGCTGTACGATCGCGGCACCACCTTCGGGTTGAAGACCGGCGGCAATGTCGATTCGATCCTGTCGTCGATGCCGCCGGAAGTGAAGTGGCCGTGACGCGATGACCAAACTGCCGCGCGCGATGCTGATCGATATGGACGACACCATCCTGTCGGCCTATGGCCGCCCCGAAATCGCCTGGAACATCGTCGCGACCGAATTCGCCTGTGAGCTTGCGCCGCATGATCCCCGCGAGGTCGCCGCCACCATCCTGTCCGAAGCGCGGAAATTCTGGTCGACGGCCGAGCCGGTGTGGCGGCTGCAACTGCATGAAGCCCGCCAGATCACGGTGAAGAACGGTTTTGCCGCGCTCGCGGCCGCCGGCAAGACCGGCCTTTCCGACGAGCTCGCGATCCGGATCGCGGATCGCTTTACCGCCTATCGCGAACAGGAAACCTTCGTGTTTCCGGGCGCCCATGACGCCATCGACGCGTTCAAGGCGCATGGGGTAAAACTGGCGCTGGTGACCAATGGCGCGGCCGGCACCCAGCGCGCCAAGGTCGAACGTTTTGCCTTAACGCACCGGTTCGATCACATCCAGATCGAGGGCGAGCATGGTTTTGGCAAACCCGACGAGCGGGCCTATCTGCATGCGATGAGCGCGCTCGGGGTCGAAGCCCGCGATACCTGGATGATCGGCGACAATCTGGAATGGGAAGTCGTGGCGCCGCAACGGCTCGGCATCTATGCGATCTGGATCGATACCCATGGCGAAGGCCTGCCGCCGGGCTCCGCGATCAAGCCGGATCGCATCATCCGCTCGCTGACCGAGCTGTTGCCGCCTGAGCGCCGATAATGCTGCGACAACGCAGCGCGGGCGTGCTGTGAAGTAGATCACAAGTAAAGATTGCATCATTGTGATACGACCCGATCGAGGGAAGTTCGCATGGCAAGCGGATGATGCAGAGCAGCCACCTCGAAGCGCCAAACGAACCGCCGCGTGCGGGGCTGTGGCAACGGATCGTGTCCTGGGACCGGGAATTCTCCATTGCCAAGGGACTGGCGGTCGTGACGCTGCTGACCAGCGTGTTTGGCGGCTATTTCCAGTATCTCAACGCCTATCAGGAAAAGGTCAGCACCCAGGCCAGGGACGACATGAACGCAGCGACCTCGACGTTCATGGAAATTTCCAATGCGCTCTCACAAATGCAGGCGCTGCAGCAATTGCTGTATTCCGATTTCACCAGCGCGCTCGAGCGACCAGACCGACGCCAACCAGAAGTCGCTCGATGCCAGAAATGCCAAGGACGTTTCCGACGACTATGAAAAGGCACGTACCGCGCTCAACGGCAACATCAGTGTGCTGGCGCGGAAAGCCGAGATCTACGTCGATTGGTCGAGCGATATCGGCCGTGATGCCGCAGCCAAGCACGACGTTGACGACGACCCGCTGACGCCGTCAAAGCTGCGCGCCTATGATTTCCATTGCGCCGACCCAGCGAATTTTCCGCGGTTTGGCGATGTCGATTTCAAGCCCGCCAGAAACCGACAACCACCGTTCCGGCGCTATCCGACGAGGTGTTCTGCCGCCGCCGGCGGCAAGCAGGACCCCGATGCGGAAATAGCGCCGGCCGATGCCTTTATCGCGAATCTGTGCGCCCGAGAAGGACAAGCCCGCGGTCAGGATCTACTGGTACAGCGCCAAGCATGAGGTGCTGACGATGCAGTACTGCCTCGAAGCCGCGCACCACCGGCTGACGGCGGTGCGCGACTGGGCGTCGAAGAACGAGCGAGACCAGGCCGGCGGAACAGCAACTCGTGGCCGATGCCGAAAAGATCAGCGCCCAGCTCGACGGGCTCGCCAGACGGCTCAACTCGTTCACCAGTCTGGCAGTGTCGCAGATGGAGCGAATCCGGGTCAAATACCGACCGGTTGGCGTTGTCTGCAACATACCCTTTGTGCGCGACGTGTTCGGGCGCTGCTTTCCGATCCGGACCGCGAGCGGCGAGAACAATTAGAGCGTTTTCGAGCGAAGTGGATACCGGTTCGCGTGAAGAAAACGCGTCAAAACAGGAAGCTAGAGCTTCGGTTCTGATTTTATCAGAACCGATAATGCTCTAGGCGAGAGAATGATTACCTCAGTGCCGCAGCGCTGACGATATCATCACCACGCCGCCGACGATCACCGCGACGTCGAGGATCGCGGTGTGGATATGCACCGGCATGCGCTCGACAAAGGCGCGGGCGAGAAACGCGCCGGGCAGCGCCACGACGCCGATCAGCACCGCGAACGCGATGACCTGAGCCGTGACCACGCCGGCCATTCCGAACACCGAAATCTTGATCACGCTGGTGCCGAGCGAGACCACGGCGTCGGTCGCGATCACCGCGGCGCCTTCCAGCCCGACCGCCATCAACAGCGACAACAGGATCACGCCCGATCCCGAGGTGCCGCCGACCAGCACGCCGTAGCCGACCGAGCCGGCCGCGAGCCCGGTATCGCCGATCCGCACATCGTGGCGCTTCGCCTTGCGGCGCAACGGAACGCTCAGGATCAGCATGGTGCCGATCACGACCGCCGCGCCCTTCCCGGTCAATTTTGTGTAGCCGTAGGCGCCGAGCGCGGTGGTCAGCGCCGCCGAGCCCATCACGATCAGCGCGCGGCGGCGGTCGGCATAGCGGATATAGGCGGTGAAGCGGCTGAAATTGGTGAAGATCGAGGAGATCGCGATGATCGGGACCACCGGTTCGGCGCCGATCATCGGAACCAGCACCAGCGGCATCAGTGCGCCGGAGCCATAGCCGGCGAGCCCGCCGATCAGCGAGGCGAACAGCGCCATGGCCGCGACCAGCAACAATTGAAGGATCGAGATGTCGGCGAAGCCGGAAAAATATTCAAAGCCTGTGATCGCGATTGAAACGTGTGACGGTCTGGTCGGCGATGGCTTGCAGCGCTGCCGGTTGCTGCGGAAAATCCGCCGCGAGCCAGGCGTCTTCGGCCAGCGCGATTACATGCCCGAGCGCCGGGCCTTCGGCAATGCCGCGGCTGACAAAATCGGCCGCCTTGAGCGGGAATTTCGGCGCGCTCCAGCGTTCCGGCAGGGTCGCAAGCTCGCGCCAGTGCGCGCCATCAGGTGCGTCGCCGGAGCGCGCCCAGGCCAGCATCAGCCGGTCGCGATAGCGTTCGGCGCCGAGCCGGTACAGCCGCCGCCGCGCTCTCGCCTCGTCCATCCCGGCGAGCCGCCACCAGCGATGGCCCATCGAATCCAGCGTCCTGGTCTCCTGGTTGGTCAGCCGCAGCCGCACCGACAGCCGTTTGGCGTCCTCGGTCACCGCGACCGCGAGCGCACCGAGCCTGCGAATCGCCGATGGCTCTAGTCCGAGCGCGCGTTCGGCCACGATCATCGCGGCGAACGGCCCGGTATAGGCGACGCCGCCGAAAATCGGCAGCAGCAGCCCGCCGTCGGCCATCGCCACGACGGCCTCGGCCGCGCCTTGCGCGATCATCAGCTTCATCACTTCCATCCGCACCCGCTCGGCCGACAGCGCAGCCAGCCCGGCGCGGCCCTTGATGCAGGCGAGCAGGCCTGCGCGATCGGGGGCGCCGGTGCCGTAGGCGGCGTGGATGCGAAAAAACCTGAGGATACGCAGATAGTCCTCGGCGATGCGAAGGTCGGGATCGCCGATGAAGCGCACCCGCCTGGCCGCGATATCGGAAAGTCCCCCGACATGATCGTGCACCACGCCGGCGGCATCGACCGACAGGCCGTTGATGGTGAAATCGCGCCGTTCGGCGTCGCGCGCCCAGTCGCGGCCGAACGCCACCTTGGCCTTACGGCCGAAGGTCTCGACGTCCTCGCGCAGCGTCGTGACCTCGTAGGGCTTCGATTCCACCACCAGCGTCACGGTGCCGTGCTCGATTCCGGTCGGCACGCTCTTGATGCCGCTGGCCTTGGCGCGGCGGATCACTTCGGTGGGCAGCGCGGTGGTCGCGATATCGACGTCGCCGATCGCGACCCCGAGCAGCGCGTTGCGCACCGCGCCGCCGACCACGCGCGCCTCCTCGCCATCGCCGTTCAACAATGCGAGCACGCGGGCGGCCGGACCCGATCTCAGCCAGGGCGCATCATCGAGCACGCGCGCATCTGTCATTTGTCGACCCCCGGCACGAACTTGCCGTTCTCGGTATGCGCGGGAACGTAGGTCGAATTGGTCGGCGCCACGGAAAACTGCGCGAGCATCACAAAACTCGCCAACACCAGCACCATGGCGACGACCGCCAGTTTCGCGATCATATGCAGCGGCCACGAGTTCGGCGCCAGCAAGCCGGCGCGCGTGGCGATCAGGAACAGCGCATAGACCGCAAACGGGATCAGGAAAACTCCGACTTCGGTGAAAGCCGGACGGATCATGGGGCGCAGATCCGCTCATAGAGCACGCGCAGGATTCCGGCGGTGGCGCCCCAGATGTATCGGTCAGCGAACGGCATCGCATAATAGGAACGCGCGATGCCGCGAAAATCCTTGCTGTGGATCTGGTGATTGGCGGCATCCATCAGGAACGACAGCGGCACCTCGAACGCCTCGTCGACTTCCGACTCGTTGATGCGCAACTCGAACCCGGGTTTGACCCGCGCCACCGTCGGCAGGATGCGAAACCCGAAACTCGTGCCGTACAGATCGAGATAGCCGATCGGATCGATGAATTCGCGCTTCAGGCCGATCTCTTCCCAGGCCTCGCGCAGCGCGGCATCGAGCGGCGAAGCGTCGGTCGGGTCGATCTTGCCGCCGGGAAACGAGATTTGCCCGGCGTGGTCGTTGAGATGCGCGGCGCGCTGCGTCAGCAGCACGGTCGGCTCGGCGTGATCGACCACGCCGATCAGCACCGCCGCGGGCCGGATCGGTTTTTCGCGCGCCAGGATTTCCAGCATCCGGTCGGTGCCGCGGTCGCCGCTTTGCGGCACGACGCCGGCGTCGGTCAGCGCCGGCGGGACATCGAAGCGCAGCCGCGCCTTTGCGCGCGCGAAAAACTCCTGCGAATTGAACACGGCAGGCTCGGTCTTCAGCATCGGTCCGTTCAAAGCGCGCCCCTCACCTGCTCCGCATCGGCCATCGCGAAGAAGTCGCCGCCGGACGCGATTCCGAACATCGGATGACCATCGACCACTCGCTCCTCGCCGATGTCAACCAGATCATAATAGATGGCGCGGGTGACTTTGGCCCACAAATCGGCGCGGACGTGCAGGTATGGCGTCAGCCCGCCATCGGCGGCCGCCTCGAACCGCAGCCGGTGCGCGGCATCGCAGCTCACCCAGTCGTCGACATTGGTGCGGAACCGCAGCAGGCGGCCGCCTGGGCCATTTTCCTTCGACATCTCGACGGCGAGGAACGGCGCATCGTCGACGCGGATGCCGACCTTTTCCACCGGGGTCACGAGAAAGTGCTTGCCGTCCTCGCGCTTGAGAATGGTCGAAAACAGCCGAACCAGCGCCGGCCGCCCGATCGGCGTGCCCATGTAGAACCATGTCCCGTCGGTAGCGATTCGCATGTCGAGGTCGCCGCAGAACGGCGGATTCCACAGATGCACCGGCGGCAGGCCCTTACCGGCCGGCGTGGTGTCGGCGGCCTCCCGGGCGGCAACGGTCAGGCCTTCAAGGCCGTGCTGCGTGGTCTGCCCTTGGTTCGCCATTGTTTGCCCTCATCTGATCGGTTCGATCTGGCACGATTGATGCAGCGTCCGGTTGTTCCAAAGCACCGGATTTCGCCGTGGAAATCCTTAATCCAACTCGCCACTTCGTGATGCCGTTGATAGCCCCGAATGCCGATAATGTGGGGATAGTTTAATTCAACGAATGCACGCCCTTTGCATAGGTTTAGCATGGGGTTCATGGCATGACGACGCAACCGGCGGCGATGTCGCAAGGAGTTAACAAATGGCAGGCCAAGACCCTGGTGGCGCCAATGCTGTCGAAAAACTCGAGGACGTGATTGTCCGCTCGGCCGAACAGGTCGCCGGCCAGATTCGCGCCGCGAAAGAGGCGATCTCGACCGTCATTTTCGGCCAGGAGCGCGTGATCGAAAACACCCTGGTGACGATCCTGTCCGGCGGTCATGCGCTGTTGATCGGCGTGCCGGGTCTGGCCAAGACCAAGCTGGTCGAGACGCTCGGCATCACGCTCGGGCTGGACGCCAAGCGCATCCAGTTCACGCCGGACCTGATGCCGTCGGACATCCTGGGCGCCGAGGTGCTGGACGAGAGCTCTACCGGCAAGCGCTCGTTCCGTTTCATCTCCGGCCCGGTGTTCGCGCAATTGCTGATGGCCGACGAAATCAACCGCGCCAGCCCGCGCACGCAATCGGCGCTGTTGCAGGCGATGCAGGAACAGCACATCACGGTCGCCGGCGCCCGGCATGACCTGCCGAAGCCGTTCCATGTGCTGGCGACGCAGAATCCGCTGGAGCAGGAAGGCACCTATCCGCTGCCGGAAGCGCAGCTCGATCGCTTCCTGATGGAGATCGACGTCGATTATCCCGATCGCGACGCCGAACGCCGCATCCTGTTCGAGACCACCGGCGCCGACGAGACGCTGGCCAAGGTCGCGATGAACGCCGAGATCCTGCTCACCGCGCAAAGGCTGGTACGGCGGCTGCCGGTCGGCGACAGCGTGGTGGAAGCGATCCTGTCGCTGGTGCGCTCGGCGCGCCCGGGGCCGGAAGGCGGCGAAGCCGGCAAGCTGATCGCCTGGGGACCCGGTCCCCGCGCCAGCCAATCGCTGATGCTGGCGGTGCGCGCCCGCGCGTTGCTCGACGGCCGTCTGGCGCCCTCGATCGACGACGTGCTCGACCTCGCCGAGCCCGTGCTCAAGCACCGCATGGCGCTGACGTTCTCGGCCCGCGCCGAGGGACGCACCATTCCCGATGTGATCCGGCAATTGAAGGCTCGGATCGGTTGATGGCGGTTGAGAACAGGCACGCAAGCGGAGAGATCACAGCAATCCGACGCGCCGATGGCGAAAGCCGAACGCTCGCCGCCTCGCTGCCCCGCCTGATGCTTGAAGCCCGCCGCATCGCCGCCAATGTGATCCACGGCCTGCACGGACGACGGCGCGCCGGCGCCGGCGAAAGTTTTTGGCAATATCGCCGCTTCAATTCCGGCGAACCGTCGCAGAATGTCGACTGGCGCCGCTCGGCGCGCGACGATCACCTCTATGTCCGCGAACAGGAATGGGAGGCCGCGCATACCGTGTGGCTGTGGCCGGACCGTTCGCCCTCGATGGCGTTCGCATCGAAACAGGCGCGTGACAGCAAACTCGAGCGCGGGCTGATCGTGAGTTTCGCGCTGGCGGAATTGCTGGTCGCAGGCGGCGAACGCGTCGGCATTCCCGGGCTGATGAACCCGACCGCGAGCCGCAGCGTGATCGACAAGATGGCGCAGGCGATGCTGCACGACGACGCCGCGCGGCTGAGCCTGCCGCCGTCCTTCGTGCCGTCGGCGCTGGCCGAGATCGTGGTGCTGTCGGACTTCTGGTCGCCGATGCCAGAGATCAAGACCATGCTGGCGGGGCTGTCGGCTTCCGGCGCGCATGGCACGCTGATCCAGGTGGTCGATCCCGCCGAAGAGAGCTTTCCTTACTCCGGCCGCGTCGAGTTCGTCGAGCCGGAAAGCGGCGGCGTGATCACCGCCGGCCGCGCCGAGCGCTGGGCCCATGACTACATCGCCCGCGTCGCCCTGCACCGCGACCAGATCCGCGCCGAGACCGACACGCTGGACTGGCTGTTTTCGACCCACACCACCGACCGCTCGGCGGCCGAGCTGCTGCTGTTCCTGCACAGCGGCATGATGGTGAGCAAGGCCACCGCGCGCACCTCAACCGTCAAAGCGGGGCGCAGCGCATGATCGCAGGCCTGCCGCTGACATTCGCCGAACCGCTGTTGCTGCTGGGACTGCTCAGCCTGCCGCTATTGTGGTGGCTGTTGCGGGTGATGCCGCCGCGGCCGCGGCGCATTGAATTCCCGCCGACCCGGCTGTTGTTCGACATCGCGCCAAAGGAAGAGACCCCGTCGCGGACGCCGTGGTGGCTGACCGCGCTGCGGCTGACCGCGGCCGCGCTGATCATCCTGGCGGCCGCCGGACCGACCTGGAATCCGCAAACCGGCGTCAGCGCCGGCAATACGCCGCTGCTGATCCTGCTCGACGACGGCTGGAGCGCGGCTGCGAGCTGGGATATCCGGGTCAAGGCCGCCGACGAGTTGATCACGCAGGCCGACAGCGCCCGCCGCGCCGTGGCGCTGGTGCCATTGTCGGAGCCTGCGCGCGACATCACGCTGATGCCGGCGGGCACCGCGCGGGTGGCGTTGCGGCAATTGACGCCAAAACCCTATTCGGTCGAGCGGGTCGAAACCCTGCCGCTGATCGCGCGTTTCCTGAAAGCCACCGGCGACTGCGAGCTCGCCTGGCTGTCGGACGGCGTCGATACCGGGCGCGGGCCGGAGTTTGTCGAAGGCCTCGGCAAGACGATCGGGGACCGCCATTTGACGATTTTCAAGGACGGCACGCCCTCCACGCTGGCGCTGGCGGCGGCCGAAAATGCCGCTGCCAAGATGACGGTGAAGGTGCTGCGTACCGATAGCGGTATCGCCGCCGGCATCGTCCGCGCGCTCGACCTCAAGGGTTCGCCGATCGGCGAGGCTCATTTCGGCTTCGCGCCGCAGGACCGCGAGACCGAAGCCGCGTTCGACCTGCCGGTCGAACTGCGCAACGACATCGCGCGGCTTGAAATATCCGGCGAACGTTCCGCCGGCGCCGTGCAACTGCTGGACAAGCGATGGCGGCGGCGCGCGATCGGCGTCGTCAGCGGCTCGACCACCGACACCGCGCAGCCGCTGTTGGCCTCGACATTTTATCTGACCCGGGCGCTGGCGCCGTTCGCCGACGTGCGGCTCGGCGACCGCGGCGCGCCGCAACAGGTGATCACGCAATTCCTCGACCAGAAACTTCCGATGATCGTGCTCGCCGACGTCGGCAGCCTGTCGCCGGAACTCCGCGAACGCCTGAGCGCCTGGATCGAACAAGGCGGCGTGCTGGTGCGGTTCGCCGGCCCCCGGCTGGCCCAGGCCGACGACGACAGCCTGGTGCCCGTAAAGCTGCGCAGCGGCGGACGCACCCTCGGCGGCAGCCTGACCTGGGAGAAGCCGCAGCATCTCGCCAGCTTCGCGGCGGATGGACCTTTCGCCGGCCTTGCCGTGCCAAAGGACATTACCGTCAACCGGCAAGTGCTGGCCGAACCCGACGCGGCGCTGGCGACAAGGAGCTGGGCGTCGCTGGAAGACGGCACGCCGCTGGTCACCGGCGAACGCCGCGGCAAGGGTGTCGTCAGCCTGTTCCATGTCAGCGCGGATATGCGGTGGTCTGATTTGCCGATGTCGGGCAGCTTCGTCGAGATGCTGAGGCGGATCGTCGACATGTCCGGCTACACCGCCAATCCGGGCGCGGGCCCGGAAGGCGTGGCCGCCACGGAGACGGTGGCGCCGCTGCGCACGCTGGACGGTTTCGGCGCCTTCGGGCCGCCGCCCTCGACCGCGAAGCCGCTGCCCGCGGACTACCGCGACCGCGCCAGCGCCGATCATCCGCCGGGCTTCTACGGCCCGGCCGACGGCCCGCTCGCGGTCAATACGCTGGCGGCGGCCGATCGCATCGCGCCGCTCGACGTGTCGGCGCTGAAGGCGCGCAGCGGCAGCTACACCAATTCCGAGCCGCGCGACCTGCGCGGCATTCTGCTGTCGTCGTCGCTGCTGCTGTTCCTGGTCGACGCGATCATCGTCGCATTGCTCGGTGCCGGGCTGGCGGCGCTGCTGCGGCGGCGCGCGGTTTCGGCGGCGCTGGCGTTCGCGGCGATCTCGGTCGCGCTGATGACGCTACCAGCGCCCTCGCACGCCGACGAGAAGGATGATTTCGCGGTCAAGGCGGTCGCCCAGACCCGCCTCGCCTATGTCGTCACCGGCAACGCCGACGTCGATTCCATCGTCAAGGCCGGGATGGCGGGGCTGACGCTGTTTCTGGCGCAACGCACCGCGCTCGAGGCCGGCGATCCCGTCGGCGTCGATCCCGCCCATGACGAACTGGCGTTCTTCCCGCTGATCTACTGGCCGGTGGTGCCGGGCGCAGCCAAGCCGGAGCAGGACGCCATCAACCGCATCGACGCCTACATGAAACAGGGCGGCACCGTGCTGTTCGATACCCGCGACGCCATCGAGGCACCGCCGGGCGACAACGGCGCCTCGCAGACCCCGGGCATGCAGGCGCTGCGCGAATTGCTGGCCTCGCTCGACATTCCCGAACTGGAGCCGGTGCCGCGCGATCACGTGCTGACCAAGACGTTTTATCTGCTGCGCGATTTTCCTGGCCGCTTCACCTCGGGACAGACCTGGGTCGAGGCCCTGCCGCGCGAGGAGGACGACGAGACCGCCTCAAAACCCGCGCGCGGCGGCGACGGCGTCTCGCCGATCATCATCACCTCGAACGATCTGGCCGGCGCCTGGGCGATACGGCCCGACGGACAAGCCATGCTGCCGCTGACGCCGGGCGAACCGCGGCAGCGCGAATTCGCCTTCCGCGCCGGGGTCAACATCGTGATGTACACGCTGACCGGCAACTACAAGGCCGATCTGGTGCATGCGCCGGCGCTGATCGAACGGCTCGGGCAGTAGGGTCATATGCAGTACGGCATCGCGTTCACCCCCCTGGTTCCCTCGATCGTGCTCTGGCTGGCGCTCGGCGCGATCGCCGTCATCGCGGCGTTGCTGCTGCTCGGCCGCTCGCGTGGCGCGGCGGTGCGGGTGAGCGCATTGGTGCTGATCGTACTCGCGCTCGCCAATCCGTCGTTCACCCGCGAGGATCGCCAGCCGCTGCCGTCGGTGGCGGTGGTCGTGGTCGACAAGAGTCCGAGCCAGAATTTCGGTGATCGCACCAAACAGACCGAGCAGGCACGCGAGGCGCTGGTCAACGAGTTGAAGAAGATCAAGGGACTTGAGGTGCGGGTGGTCGAGGCCGGCCAGGCCGACGGCGAGACCGACGGCACCCGCTTGTTCGGCGCGCTGGCCTCGACGCTGTCGGATGTTCCGGTCGACCGCGTCGCCGGCGCTTTCATGATCACCGACGGGCGGGTGCACGACATCCCGGCGAATGCCGCAGCGCTGGGATTCCAGGCCCCCGTGCATGCGCTGATCACCGGGCGCAAGGACGAGCGCGACCGCCGCATTGCGATATCGGCCGCGCCCCGCTTCGGCATCGTCGGCCAGACCCAGACCATCACCTATAGGCTCGACGACCAGGGCGTCACCGGCGACCGCGCCAAGGTCACCGTGCGACGCGACGGCGAAGTGATCAACGAGCGCACGGTGCTGAGCGGTCAGACCGTCAATGTCGATATCGACATCAAGCACACCGGTCCCAACATCGTCGAGATCGAGGCTTCGCCGCTCGACAACGAGCTGACGCTGGTCAACAACCGCGCGGTGGTCGCGATCGAGGGCGTCCGCGACAAATTGCGGGTGCTGCTGGTTTCCGGCGAGCCGCATTCCGGCGAGCGCACCTGGCGCAACCTGCTGAAATCCGATCCCAGCGTCGATCTCGTGCATTTCACCATTCTGCGTCCGCCGGAGAAGCAGGACGGCACGCCGATCAACGAATTGTCGCTGATTGCGTTTCCGACCCGCGAACTGTTCCAGCAGAGGATCACCGAATTCCAGTTGATCATCTTCGACCGCTATGCCCGCCAGGGCGTGCTGCCGATCGCCTATTTCGATAACATCGCGCGCTATGTGCGCGGCGGCGGCGCGGTGCTGGTCTCGGCCGGGCCGGATTACGCCTCGACCACCAGCATCTGGCGTACCCCGCTCGAACTCGGTGCTGCCCGCCGAGCCGGTCGGCGTCACCGAAAAACCGTTCTACGCGCATCTCAGCGACGCCGGTAAGCGCCATCCGGTGACGCGCGGGCTGGAGGGCTCGGCATCCGAGCCGCCGCATTGGAGCCGGTTCTTCCGCACCGTCGATACCCGCAATCCGACCACGCCTCCGGTGATGACCGGCGCCGACGGCAAGCCGCTGTTGCTGCTGGCGCGCTATGGCGAGGGACGCGTCGCGCTTTTGCTGTCCGACCAGATCTGGCTGTGGGCACGCGGCTACGAGGGCGGCGGCCCGCATCTCGATCTTTTGCGGCGAACCTCGCATTGGCTGATGAAACAGCCCGATCTGGACGAGGAAGCGTTGCGGCTGCAGGTCCATGGCAAGGATCTGCTGGTGCAGCGCCAGACCATGGCCGACACCGTGGCGCCGGTGACGGTGACGTCGCCATCGGGCGCAACGCGTGAACTGACGCTGACGGCCGGCGATCCGGGAATTATGGAGCGCGTCGATCCCGGCCAGCGAACTCGGCCTGTGGCAGGCCACCGACGGCACCCTAAAAGCCCTGATCAATGTCGGCCCGACCAACCCGAAGGAATTTTCCGAGGTCACTTCGACGACCGACATGCTCAAGCCGCTGCTGCAGACGACCGGCGGCGATGCGCAGCGTGTGGCCGATGGCTCGAGCGTCGAACTGCCGCGCATCGTTCCCGTGCGCTCGTCCGGCATTTTCCACGGCGACGGCTGGATGGGCGTGCGGATGCGCGACGCCAGCGTGGTCAAGGGCGTCGGCGTCCTGCCGGTCTTTGCCGGATTGATCGGCCTGTTGCTGCTGCTCGGCGCGTTTGCCGCGACCTGGCTGCGCGAGGGACGCTGATCAACGTTTCATGTGGGCCAGCGTTGCCCGAACTACACAGGCGAAGGTTTTTGCTCCTGACGCGACTGGACTACGGTTGACATCCACCCGTGATACCTGATGTTATAATATAACATTGGATGGCCGGGATGCCCGGGCTATCCGGTGTGGGGTGCGTGTCGGCATGAAGTGGTTCCGCTCGAACATCAAACAGGGGTCGAGGCTCGCGCTGCTGGCGCTGGCGATCCAGTTTGCGTTGTCGTTCGGCCATTTCCACGGCGTCGCTCACGCGGCGCCCGCGATGCAGTCCGCCATTGCACAGGCCGCGACCCCACAGCCAGCGCCCACCTCCGACCAGGATTCCGACCGCCATGCCAACGACGCTTGCGCGATCTGCGCCGTCATCGCCATGGCGAACGCCACGTTGTTTGCCACCCCGCCGCTGCTGCGGCTGCCGGAAGCCGTGGAATTTCTGTACCGGACCACGGATGCCGAATTTATCCATCTGAACTCCCTCCGCGTCGCATTTCAGCCCCGCGCTCCCCCGATCTCCTGACCTCGATTGATTGACGAGCCCCCGATCGCCGCCCCGTGCGCCGATCCCGGCGGGATAATCGAAATCGGTCCGCCTGATTTTGGCGGCAAGGAATCGGAAGCAAGTCCGTGTTGAAAAAACAAATGCTCGCCGCCTCCAGCGCAGCTTCGCTGCTGCTGTGCGGGCCGGCCTACGCGCAGACATCGGCGGCGGCTCCGGCGGCTGCGCCCTCGCCGCCGCCGGCCGTCGTGCCCGCACCGTCGACGGCTACGCCTGCGCCACCCCCGTCATCGCAAGCGCCGGCATCTACCGGCGATGCGATTGCGCTCCCGAATGTCGAAGTAACCGCGCCAAAGCGCGTGCAGCCGGCTCGTCATCCCCCCACCCGGGTCGCGACCGAACGGCGACGCCAGCCACCGGTCACGCCGCCGCCGGAGTCCCCGCAAAAACGCGTCGCCGACACCAACGACCGGTTCGACGAAGCGCGCCGCGCTTTGGTGGCGCCCACCGGCGCGGGTTCCTACCAGTTGACCCAGCAGGCGCTCGAAGCGCTGCCGCAAGGCACCAACACGCCGCTCGACAAGGCGCTGTTGCAGGTCCCGGGCGTGTCGCAGGATTCCGCCGCCAGCGGCCAACTGCATGTGCGCAACGAACACGCCAACCTGCAATACCGCATCAACGGCATCATGCTGCCCGACGGCGTCGGCGCGTTCGGGCAGATCATCGATACCGGCATTGTCGGCAGCCTGGCGCTGATCACCGGCGCGCTGCCGGCGCAATACGGCCTGCGCACCGCCGGCGTACTCGACATCCAGACCAAGTCGGATGCCTTCAACAACTCCGGCAGCGTCAGCGTTTATGGCGGCAGCCACGGCAACATCACGACCTCCGCCGAATATGGCGGCACGATCGGGCAAACCCAGTATTACGTCTCGGGGCGTTATTTCGGCAGCAGCGTCGGCATCGAAAATCCGACGCCCGGCTACAACGCCATCCACGACAACACATCGCAGGAAAAGGGATTTTTGTATCTCTCGACGGTGATCGATCCGACCAGCCGGCTGACCTTCATCAGCGGCGTCTCGAACGGCGCCTACCAGATCCCCAACAACCCCGGGCAAACGCCGGCATTTACACCATTCGGAATAACCAGCTTCGATTCGGCGCTACTCAACGAGCGGCAGCAGGAATTCAACCAGTTCAACGTGCTGGCCTACCAGAAGTCGGTCGAGGATTTCGATTTCCAGCTCTCTTACTTCAACCGCTACAGCTCGCTGCACTTCCAGCCCGATCCGATCGGCGACCTCGTCTTCAATGGCGTGGCATCCGACGTCTATCGCCAGAGTTTTATCAATGGCATCCAGGAAGACACCTCCTATCGGCTCGGCTTCGCGCACACCCTGAAATTCGGCTTTGCCGCCAGCACCGAGAATACACTGGTCAACAATGGATCGACCTCGCTTGCGCTGGATCCCGGGACCGGCCTGCCGACCAATACGACGACATCGATATTCGATTCCAACACCAAGACTGGGTACCTCTTCAGCACCTATCTCGAAGACGAATGGAAGGCGACCAACAATCTGACGATCAATGCCGGCCTGCGCTTCGACCAGATGTGGCAATTCGTCGACGCCAACCAGCTCAGCCCGCGCGTCAACGCGACCTGGAAGCCATATGACGGCACCACCTTCCATGCCGGCTATTCCCGCAACTTCACCCCGCCGGAACAGGTACTGGCCGCGCCGAGCAATCTCGCGCTGGTGCAGGGCACGACGGCGCAGCCCGCCGTCGCGCAGAACGATCCGGTGCAGCCAGAACGCTCCAATGTGTACGACATCGGCGTCGATCAGAAGATCTACGCCATCCCCGGCCTCGAGATGGGGTTGGACGCCTATTACAAGACCGCCACCGACTTGCTGGACGACGGCCAATTCGGCCAGGCCTATGTGCTATCCGCGTTCAATTACGCCCGCGGCCAGAATGTCGGCGTCGAACTCAAGGCCAATTACACCAACGGCAATTTGCGTCTGTACGGCAACATCGCCTGGGCCAGACAACGCGCGACCCAAATCGTGTCGAACCAGTATCTGTTCGCTCCGGACGAACTCGCCTACATCGCCAACGCCTATGTCTACACCGACCACGCCCAGCTGCTGACCGCGTCGGCCGGCGCCTCCTACTTGTGGAACGGCACCAAATTCTCCGCCGACATGATCTATGGCAGCGGCCTGCGCAACGGCTTTGCCAACACCACGACCTTGCCGTCCTACACCCAGGTCAATGTCGGGGTGTCGCACGATTTCAACTGGGTGTCGGCGGCAAAACCGACCACGCTGCGCTTCGACGTCGTCAATTTGTTCGATACGATCTACCAGATCAGGGATGGCTCCGGCATCGGCGTGTTCGCGCCGCAATTCGGGCCGCGCCGCGGCTTCTATTTTGGCATCTCGCAGAAGCTGTAGGCTGAGCTAACGGGCAAAGCTCCAGTCCGGGCCGATGGGCCCGGACACATCGGTGAAGGCGCCGTCGACGAGCTCCGCGACCAGCAGACGCTTGTAGTCGACCGGTCCGGGCATGGTCGCGCGCCCTTTCGGAACCGGCTTGAAGCCGACGCGGCTGTAATAGGCCTCGTCGCCCACCAGCAGGACCACGCGATGGCCTTGTGCCTTTGCATCTCTCAGCGCGCGATCGAGCAGCGCCCGGCCGACGCCGCGGCTGCGAAATGGCGGCTCGACCGTCAGCGGCCCGAGCAGCAACGCCCTGGTGTCGCCGACGCGGACCGGCAATTGCCGGACCGATCCGACCAGCAGCGTCCCGATCCGGGCGGTGAAGGAGAGATCGAGCAGATGATCGACGTGCTCGCGAATCCGGTACGCACTGAGCACGAAGCGGCCCGGCCCGAAGGTGCGCTCGTGCAGCCGCTCGATCGCCTGGGCGTCGTTGGCGGTTTCCGGCAAAATGGTCAGGGAAAGATCGTTCATGCGAGGGGCGGGATAGCATCAAGTAGCAGTGCGGTCCATCGTCCCGGCCGCCGCAAATGTCAGCGAATGCAGCCGGTGCGGAGCGGGCGGTTGGGACAGGTAGGCCAGCAGCTTGACCTCGCGGCGGCCGCGCGTCACGGTATCGAGCACCAGCCCGGACGACACCGCCAGCACCGCCATGATCATCAGGCCCATCGACAACACCGCGGTCGGCAGCCGCGGCACCAGCCCTTGCTCGAGATAAGTGACGATCACGGGGACGGCGAGGCCGATCGAGACCAGCATCAGGAAAATCCCCATCGCGGTGAAGAAGCGCAGCGGCTTTTCCGACCGGTAGAGTTTTAAAATGGTGCCGAGAATGCGAAAACCGTCGCGCCAGGTGTTGAGCTTGCTGAACGAACCCGCCGGCCGGGCGTAATACGGCGTTTCGATCTCGGCAACCGGCAGCGCCAGTTCGAGCGCATGAACGCTCAACTCAGTCTCGATCTCGAACCCATCCGACAGCACCGGGAACGATTTCACAAAACGTCGCGAGAACACCCGGTAGCCGGACAGGATGTCCTTGAAGGCCGCGCCGAACACCGAGGAGAGAAAGCCGGTCAGCATCAAATTGCCGGTGCGGTGGCCGGGCCGGTAGGCGGCTTGCACCTGATCGACCCGAAAGCCGACCACCATGTCGAGGTGATCCGACATCAGCGTATCGATCATGCGCGGCGCGCTGGCCGCGTCATAGGTCGCATCGCCGTCGACCAGCACATAAATATCGGCATCGATATCGGCGAACATCCGCCGCACCACATGGCCCTTGCCCTGGCGGCGTTCGCTGCGCACCTCGGCGCCGGCCGCGCGCGCGACCTCCGCGGTACGATCCGACGAATTGTTGTCGTAGACGAAAATTTTGGCGGTCGGCAGGCTGTTGCGGAAATCGGCGACCACGGTCGCAACCGCGGCTTCCTCGTTGTAGCAGGGCACCAGGACGGCGATCCGTAGCTCCGCGGGCTCGGCTTGCGGAAATTCCCGCTGCGCGAACTGCACCAGCGCTTCCGCCATGCCGGCGAGATCGCCGCGCGGCGGGCGCTTTGGTTCTGCAATGGCGCTCATCGGCAATCCTTAACGAATATTAGGGATTTTGACCTGCGATCATAGGGATCGAACGCTAACGATCTCTAACGCGAACCCCTCTAACGCCAAGCCTTCCAGCGCCAAGCCTTCTACCGCCAAGTCGTCATCGGCGCCTTGCCCTCCAGCGCTTCGGCGATCCGCAGCCGCGTTCCCTGGGTCGTTTCGGGCGGCAGCGCCGAGGCCGCGAAAAAGCCGCAGGCGACGATCTCGCGGTTCGGCTCGGGCAGCCGGTCCTGGCTGTAATGCCGGACCAGATAGACCGCGACATGGTCGCGCCGCGACACATGGCTGTTGAGGAAGATGCCCCGCAGCACAGGCTCGCCGGTGAGTTCTATGCGACCCTCCTCCATCAATTCGCGCCGCAGCGCCTCGACAAACGTCTCGCCGACCTCAACCCCGCCGCCCGGCAGATGCCAGCCGGCGACGTAGCTGTGCTTGACCAGGAACACCTTGCCTTCGCCGTCGAGCACGACGCCGCGGACGCCAAGGGTCATGCCGCGGGCAAAACGCCAATAGAGGTGAAACAGCTGCCGCAGCGCCGGTTCGAATTTCTGTCGCAGGCCGTACCGGTTCATCGCGACCTAACCCCTCGAAACATCATCCATGATCCTTGCGTCGCGGCGCCCGCCTTGCCAATACATCAGCCAGCCCTGATGAGGATAACACGAGATGATCGCGCAGCGGCTCACTCGCGCAACCAACCCGGCCGGACCTGGGTGATGGCGGGGTTTGCGCTGGCCCATCTGTCCGACCCGCATCTGCCGCCGTTGCCCGCGCCGCGACTGCGCGAGCTGATGGGCAAGCGCGCGCTCGGCTATCTCAACTGGACCCGCAACCGCCACAAATACCAGCGCCGCGACGTGCTCGACGCGCTGATCGCGGACATGCACGGCCAAAGCCCGGACCACGTCGCCATCACAGGCGATTTCGTCAACCTCGCGCTGAACGCGGAATTCGAACCGGCCCGGGCCTGGCTTGAAGGCGTCGGTCCGCCCGATCGCATCAGCATCGTGCCGGGTAACCATGACGCCTATGTCCGCGCGACGCGGCATCGTTTCGCCGAAACGCTCGGTGATTATTTCGGCGGCGACGATGCCGCCGGCAACACGTTCCCCTCCCTGCGACGTCGCGGCCCGCTGGCGCTGATCGGGGTGTCGTCTGCCGTTCCGACGGCCCCACTGATGGCGACCGGATGGCTGGGGCACAGCCAGTTGCAGGCGCTGGAGCGGCTGTTGGTCAGCCTTGCCGGCGAACCGCTTTTCCGCGTGCTGTTGATTCACCATCCGCTGCGCTCGGATGCGCGCGCCAAACGGCTGACCGATTCGAATGAGCTGTGCGCGCTGCTGAAGCGGCATGGCGTGGAACTGGTTCTGCATGGCCACGACCATGTGCACTCGACCATGTGGATCGATGGCCCCGATCGCGCTATCCCTGCGATCGGCGTGCCGTCGGCCTCCGCGCTGGCGCACGGCCGCTACCCCGCCGCGGCCTATAATCTGTTTTCGATCGAGCGCGACGGCAACGGCTGGCGGTGCGAACAGACCGTTCGCGGAATCGACGATGATTTGCAAATGCGGCAACTGAGTACCACGCGATTAATTTAAAGGCATACGGAACCAGATCCGACCCAAGGCGTTGGTTCCGCCGTGCGACGGCGGGCAGGTAAAAATCACTTCTGAAGCCACGTTGGCGTAACGATCCTTCTTATTTTCCGGCAGGACTTGCCGCTGCCGAAATGTTCATCCTAGCTATACGCAACTGAACAACGAGGGCAGCGCTTGTCGTCCATTGCTTCGCTTTATATCGCCTCCGGTTTCGGCGTCGGCCTCCTGGTCGGGATGACCGGGGTCGGCGGCGGCTCGCTGATGACGCCATTGTTGATCCTGCTGTTCGGCATCCACCCGGCAACCGCCGTCGGCACCGACCTTTTGTACGCCGCCGCGACCAAGACCGGCGGCAGCCTGGTGCATGGGCTGGCGCGCAGCATCCATTGGCCGGCGGTATTGCGGCTGGCCAGCGGCAGCATTCCCGCCAGCGTCCTGACGCTGGTGGTGCTGTGGCAGCTCGATCTCAACAGCGGCGCCGCGCGCAGCCTGATCAATATCGTGCTTTCCCTTGCGCTGATCCTGACCGCAACCTCGCTGATCTTCCGCAAGGCCCTGCTTGAATATTTTCGCGAGCGCCTCGAGCGACTCGAGGACCGCACCATCGCACGCGCGACCGTCGTGGTCGGCATCATCCTCGGCGTACTGGTGTCGATCTCGTCGGTCGGCGCAGGCGCGATCGGCGTCACCGCGCTGCTGCTGCTGTATCCGCGGCTGCCGATGGCGCGCATCGTCGGCTCCGACATCGCGCATGCGGTGCCGCTGACGCTGGTGGCCGGTATCGGACATTGGGCGATGGGCGCGATCGACTGGCAGCTGATGGGCGTCCTCCTGTTGGGCTCGCTGCCCGGCATCATCCTCGGCAGCTATTGCGCGACGCGGGTGCCGGAAACCGCGCTGCGGCTGCTGCTCGCCGCGACGCTGTTTTTGGTCGCCGGAAAGCTCGGCTCCGAGGAATGGCACAAGGCGCTGCCGGAGGTGGCGGCTTCAACGCAGGACACTTCAACGCAGGACGCGGGCCACCGCTAGCGGCGACGCATCAGAATTCGGGGAAATTCCCGAACAGCGCGAAGCCGAACAGCGCCAGCGCGCCGAGAATGAATCCCAGCACGAAAATTCCGAGCCGGCCGCGGCGGCGCGGCTTTTCGACGACGAGTTCGGCGGCCGGCGGGGCGACCACCTGCATCGCCACCATCGCATGCTCACGCTCGATCATCCGGCGCGCGACATAGTTGGTCACGGCTTCGACAACGGCCGAAACCTCGTGCGATTCGGCGAGCACGATGCGACCGAAGCGGGTGTCCTGCACGAAGCGATAGATCCGCTTGTCGCGTCCCATCATCACATGCGCCACCACGTCGATCCACAGCCGCGGCGTATCGCCCTGGCTGATGCCGCGGTCGAACAGATCGACGTGATCGGGGATCTGGCCGAACAGCGGATCCAGCGCCTCGTTGAGAATTTCCAGCCGCGCCACTTCCGCATCGCGCAGATCGACCACCACGCCGGTACGATCGGCGGCCTCGATCCGCGCCTGCCGTAGCGCGTCGCGCAGCCGGACCGGGCGCGCATCACTGCTGGCGGTGTTTTGCGGCTCTGACATTGCGTGGGCGGCCTTTGCTGCTGGCGGCGTTCGCCGTTAACCTATCAGTAACCACGTTTGCCCGCAAAGCGCCTTTAGTTCCAAAGACTTGCCCTGCCGGAACGGCCGGCGGCCCCAACCGGATTACGGAGGGGCCGCAGACTCACCTTGGGTCGTTTCTTCTAACTTGCCGCCCGTCCGATCAGGCCGGCACCCGGCTCGGCTCTTCCACGATCGAGAAGCGCACGCCGGCCTTGTGGCGGTTCTCTTCCGAAATCCTGCGCCAGGCGTCCTCCGCCTCGGTGCGGGACTTGAACGGGCCTTGAACCTGGGCCGAGCCTTCCACCAGCTTGTGGAAGTTCATCGAACCGAACTCGCCGCCAATCACCCAGAAATTGCTGTTGATCGTCATGGTCATCTCCTGCTGTTAAGCCGTTAGCCGAACTGGTTCATCGTGTTGTGGGCGCCGCCGGCCTTCAGCGCGGCTTCGCCGGCGAAATATTCCTTGTGATCGTCGCCGATGTCGGAGCCGGCCATGTTCTGGTGCTTCACGCAGGCGATGCCCTGACGGATCTCCTGGCGCTGAACGTTCTTCACATAGCCGAGCATGCCCTGGCTCGCCGAAATATTCCCTGGCCAGGTTGTCGGTCGACAGCGCGGCCGTGTGATAGGTCGGCAGCGTGATCAGATGGTGGAAGATGCCGGCGCGCTTGGCCGAATCCGCCTGGAAGGTGCGGATGCGCTCGTCGGCTTCGATCGCCAGCGGCGTATCGTCGTATTCCACGCTCATCAGTTCGGCGCGGTCGTACTGGCTGACACTCCTTGCCCGCCTCCTTCATCGCGTCGTAGACCTGCTAGCGGAAGTTCAGCGTCCAGTTGAAGGACGGCGAGTTGTTGTAGGCCAGCTTGGCGTTCGGGATCGACTTCGCGGATGCGGTCGACCATCTTGGCGATCTGCTCGATATGCGGCTTCTCGGTCTCGATCCACAGCAGGTCGGCGCCGTTCTGCAGCGAGGTGATGCAGTCGAGCACGCAGCGGTCCTCGCCGGTGCCGGCGCGGAACTGGTAGAGGTTGCGAAGGCAGGCGCTTCGGACGCAGCAGCTTGCCGTCGCGGTTGATGATGACGTCGCCATTGTGGGCGTTGGCGGCGGTGACTTCCTCGCAATCCAGGAAGCTGTTGTACTGATCGCCGAGGTCGCCGGGCTTGTGGCTGACGGCGATCTGCTTGGTCAGGCCGGCGCCGAGCGAGTCGGTGCGGGTGACGATGATGCCGTCTTCGACGCCGAGTTCGAGGAAGGCGTAGCGGCAGGCGCGCATCTTCGCCAGGAAGTCCTCATGCGGCACGGTGACCTTGCCGTCCTGGTGGCCGCACTGCTTTTCGTCGGAGACCTGGTTTTCGATCTGCAGCGCGCAGGCGCCCGCCTCGATCATCTTCTTGGCGAGCAGATAGGTCGCCTCCGCATTGCCGAAGCCGGCGTCGATGTCGGCGATGATCGGGCACGACATGGGTCTGGAAATTGTCGATCTTGTTCGATCAGCGCCTTTTCCTTGGCCTGGTCGCCGGCCTTGCGGGCGGCGTCGAGCGTCGCGGAAGGTATCGTTCGAGTTCGCGCGGATCGGCCTGACGCAGGAAGGTGTAGAGCTCTTCGATCAGCGCCGGCACCGAGGTCTTCTCATGCATCGACTGGTCGGGCAGCGGTCCGAATTCGGAGCGCAGCGCGGCGATCATCCAGCCCGACAGATAGAGATAGCGGCCGTTCGGTCGTGCCGAAATGCTTCTTGATCGAAATCAGCTTCTGCTGCGCGATGAAGCCGTGCCAGCAGCCGAGCGACTGGGTGTATTTGGCGGGATCGGCGTCATAGGCCGCCATGTCGGCGCGCATGATCGCCGCGGTGTAGCGGGCGATGTCCAGGCCGGTCTTGAAGCGGTTCTGCAGGCGCATGCGCGCCACGGCCTCGGCGGTAACGCCGTTCCAGGTCGGTTGGGTCTCCAGCAGCGCCTTGGCGGCGGCCACTTCGCCCTGATAGGAGGCCGGTCCCTGGAGTGCCTGGTCGATGCCGCGTGGCTGGTAATTCATGGTCTTGATTCCTCAAACATTCGTGACAGTGCATTGCGAAAGCGTGTCAGGAGCTAAACGCGAAACGCGTTAATTCGTACAGATGGCTTGTCAGCGAATGGTGATGTGATGTAACATCACGACTTGTAATAGATGTAATGTTGTCAATTTTGTCACACAATGGCGCGTACCCTCCCTCTCCCCGCCCTCGCGGGAGAGGGTCGGGGTGAGGGGCAGGCCGCAAGTCTGGCTCGCGGAGACGCCCCCTCACCCGCCGCAAGAACGCGGCGACCTCTCCCCGCGCGCGGGGAGAGGTCAAAAAGCTCTCGTTGGGAATATGCGCATGGCTGGAGACTCCGGAAAAAAGCTGTTCGTCGGGCCCCGGTTCCGGCGCATCCGCCAGCAACTGGGACTGTCGCAGACCCAGATCGCCGAGGGGCTCGGCATATCCCCGAGCTACATCAACCTGATCGAGCGCAACCAGCGCCCGGTGACGGCGCAGATCCTGCTGCGGCTGGCCGAGACCTACGACCTCGATTTGCGCGACCTCGCCACCGCCGACGAAGACCGCTTCTTCGCCGAACTGAACGAGATCTTTTCCGATCCGCTGTTCCGCCAGATCGACCTGCCGAAACAGGAGCTGCGCGACCTCGCCGAGCTCTGCCCCGGCGTGACCCATTCGCTGCAACGGCTGTACGCCGCCTATACCGAGGCCCGCCGCGGCGAGACCATGGTGGCGGCGCAAATGGCCGACCGCGACGAAGGCACGAGGTTCGAGGCCAATCCGATCGAACGGGTGCGCGACCTGATCGAGGCCAACCGCAATTATTTCCCGGAACTGGAGACGGCCGCGGAAAACCTGCGCGATGAATTGAATGTGCCGGCCGAGGAATTGTTCGCGGCGCTGGCGGCGCGTTTGCGCGAAAAACATTCGATCGTGACCCGCATCATGCCGGTCGACGTGATGCGCGAGACCTTGCGGCGGTTCGACCGGCATCGCCGGCAACTGCTGGTGTCCGAACTGGTCGACGGCCCCGGCCGCGCCTTCCAGCTCGCCTTCCAGATCGGGCTGGCCGAATGCGCCGCGCATTTCGAAACCATTACGAGCCGCGCCGGGCCGCTCGACGACACGCCGCGGCGGCTCTATCGCATCACGCTGGCAAATTACTTCGCGGCCGCCGTGATGATGCCCTATCAGGCGTTTCATTCCGCCGCGGAAACGCTCAGCTACGACGTCCATGTGCTGGCGCAGCGTTTTAATGCCGGTTTCGAGCAGGTCTGTCATCGCCTGACTACCTTGCAACGCCCGAACGCGCGCGGCATCCCGTTTTTCCTGCTGCGCGTCGACAATGCCGGCAATGTCTCAAAACGGTTTTCCTCCGGCACGTTCCCGTTCTCGAAATTCGGCGGCACCTGCCCGCTGTGGAATGTGCATTCGACCTTCGATACGCCGGACCGGCTGCTCAAGCAGATCATCGAGCTGCCCGACGGCGCGCGGTATTTTTCCATCGCGCAGATGGTGCGCCGGCCGGTGGCGCCGCACCCGCAACCGCAGCCGCGCTTTGCCATCGGCCTCGGCTGTGAAATCCGCCACGCCGCCAAGCTGGTGTACGCCACCGGCATGGATCTGGAAAAAACCGAGGGCACCCCGATCGGCGTCAACTGCCGGCTGTGCGAACGCGAAAACTGCAGCCAGCGCGCCGAACCGCCGATCACGCGGACGCTGATCCTGGACGAGAACACGAGAAGGGTGTCGTCGTTTTCGTTTTCCAACGCGCGGGAGTTGTGAAGCCTTCGTCGTCCCTGCGAACGCAGGGACCCATAACCCCTGACGCTGATTGTTAGCAACAAGGACGCATCAACCTCATTCGTAAAACCGAGACTCTGCGCCATGGGTCCCTGCGTTCGCAGGGACGACGGGATGCATGACCCCATCATTCTCGCGACATGGTTTTGCCCGAGGTTTGCAAGATATCTCCGCCCCAAAAAAGAGGGCGCACGCGACCCTCAAGTGAGGGCGCGGGGAAGACCGGGTGCGCGCTGCACCCGCGGTCTCATGTGCAATGATGCACAAAGAAATGCGCACATGAGCATACAGGTTCAGCGGAAACACTCCGGCCTTCCCTGCGCAGTGGCTCTACGACTTATACGTGCTCTCCCTGGTGAATCGGAGCTTCTTGACACCATCGCCCCCGAGAGGTGTTAGCCTCCCAAGGACTTGACGCCAGCAATCCGGGCGTCAGGACCACACGCTTTCGCCGTACGCATCCGTGCCGCACGTCTTGCGACACAAACGCGTCCACCGCAGCCTGCCCCAACGTCAGTGACGTGGCCAACGCCCCTCTTGCGGGACAGGATGGGCGCATTTTCAGGTGATTTGCGGCGGGGGTCAAGCGTGTATTCTGTAAATCGGAAATATTCCGTAGCCCGGATTGAGGAAAAGGCGTCACTCCGAAATGTGCGTGTCCCGGAGGCGATGCAGCGTGTAACGCTGCTTCGCAGATCCGGGACCCACCACGCGGGTGGACCCCGGACCAGCAGTGCACCACGCCGCAAGTGCGGCGCGCTGCGCTGCATCCGGGGAACGCGGCCCCGCGCGCAACGCAGGGCCGCAATCGCGCGCTTGATAAGCAGCCCGCCTTCTGCCCTGATGCGCGTGAAGCCGGCGAACGTCCGGCGCGGGGAGCGACAGATGACGGGAATTCTCGACGGAAAGATCGCGCTGGTGACCGGCGGTGCTTCGGGCATCGGGCGGGCCACCGCGGTGGCGATGGCGCGCGAGGGCGCGCGCGTCGCGGTGGCCGATCGCAGCGAGGAGAGCGCCGCGGCAACGGTGGCGCTGATCAATGCCTCGAGCCACCAGGCCATCGCGATCGGCGGCGACGTCACCCGCGAGACCGACGTCGCCGCGATGGTGGCGCGCACGGTTTCCGCGTTCGGGCGGATCGATTGCGCCTTCAACAATGCCGGGGTGGCCGGCAAATCGGTCGGCCCGATGGGACAGCGCACCCACGAACTGAGCCAGGAATCGTTCGACAAGATGCTGGCGATCAACCTGACCGGCGTGTTCCTGTGCATGAAGCACGAGATCGCGCAGATGCTGAAGCAGGGCTGCGGGCGGCGCGATCGTCAACACCGCCTCGATCGCCGGCCTGATCGGGCTGCGCACCTCGGCGCATTATGTCGCGGCCAAACATGGCGTGGTCGGGCTGACCAAGACCGCCGCGCTGGAATACGCCACCGACCGCATCCGGGTGAATTGCGTCAACCCCGGCTACATCACGACGCCGATGACCAAGGAGACCATCGAAGCCCGCGGCGAGGAAATCATGGCGAGGGTGCCGATGAGCCGGATGGGCATGCCCGAAGAGATCGCCGAAGCCGTGGTATGGATGTGCTCCGACAAGGCCTCGTTCATGACCGGCGCGGCGCAGGTGGTCGACGGCGGCTATTACGCGGCGTGAAGATGTCGGGTGGGTGAGGCGAAGCCGTAACCCACCGATCTCCTGCGATGAAAGATGGTGGGTTACGCTTCGCTAACCCACCCTACGAGTAATGCAATGGGACAAACGCGTCGATCCATCATCTGCACTTTGGCCGGCGCGATTCCGGCCGGCTTTCTGTCGCCCGCAGCCGCCTCGGAAAAGATGACGCGACAGCAGGCCGAATACCAGGACAAGCCCAACGGCATCTATAGCTGCAGCCTGTGCACGCTGTTCATAAAACCTGATGCCTGCAAGGTGGTCGAGGGCGAGGTGTCCGAAGACGGCTGGTGCAAGGCGTTCGCGATGGCGGACTGACTTTCGGGGGGCCAAAGTATCGGCACCGCCTCTTGAGTTAACTTAGCCGACGGCGCAAGGCGCGCCAAACTGCAAAAGTTCCAAACGCACGGCATAAACACGAATGGCTCAGCGCTATCGCCGCTGGGAACTAATGTTCCCGCTGCCGCTTATTGCGGCATGCGACCGCAGGCGTCGCACAATGCTGGGAGCAAACCATGATCGATACCGTCGTCGTCCAACCTGCCGTGGATACGGGAGAGCCTTCCGTTGCAGGCGTTTCCTGGGCTGCCGTCACCGCCGGCGCCGTCGTCAGTTGCGCGCTGACCCTCGTATTGATCGCGTTCGGGATCGGACTTGGCCTTTCCGTGGTATCGCCATGGGCCGGCTCGGGCATCTCGGCAACCACCTTCAAGATCGGTACCGGACTCTATCTCGTCGTCATCGCGATGCTGTCCTCCTCGATCGGCGGCTATATCGCCGGCCGCCTGCGTTCGCGCTGGATCGGCGTCCACACCGACGAGGTTTACTTCCGCGACACCGCGCACGGCTTTATCGCCTGGGCCTTCGCGTCCGTGCTCGGCGCCATCCTGCTGGCCTCGCCCGCCAGCAGCCTGCTCGGCGGCGCTGCCTCCGGCGCCACCCAGGGCACCGCGTCAATGGCACGCAGCGGCCCGATGGAAGGCTATGTCGACACGCTCTTGCGCTCCGACGCGCCGGCCGCGCCGAATGCCGACAATTCGCGGGATTCGCGCGGCGAGATGGTCCGGCTGTTCAGCAACAGTTTTCGTAATGGCGGCGACCTGAAACCGGCCGACAGTCAATATGTCGCCAAAGTCGTGGCGGCACGTACCGGTCTGTCGCAGGCCGATGCCGACAAGCGCGTCAACGAGGTGGTGACCCAGATCAAGGCGGACACCGACGCCGCACGCAAGGCGACCGCCCAGTTGGCGTTCTGGCTGACCGCGTCGCTCCTGATCGGCGCGTTCTGCGCCAGCCTCGCCGCGACCGAAGGCGGCGGCCTTCGCGACGGCACCTGGGGCAACCGGGCCCGCGCCAACCCTGCTCTTCGCTAACCCGTTCTCTCGAACCGAAAGGAAAATCACATGCCCATTCTGCTCTGGCTGATTGGAATTCCGATCCCGCTGATCATCCTGATCCTGCTGCTTCGGTAAACTTAGCAACAGACGCCAAAACGAAATCCCCCGCTGATGCAGCGGGGGATTTTTCCTGCAATCGCCTTTCGCAATTACCGGCGCGCCGCCGACGTTGGAACATAACACAAGTTTGATTCTTAGTTCGGTGAACCGAAACCGAGAATCAATTCGCGGAGCATGGAGCACCCAATGGCCAAAAAACCGAAACTGCTGAGCGATCTTTTCCACGACACCTTGAAGGACGTCTACTTCGCCGAAAACAAGATTCTGAAAACCCTGCCGAAGATGGCGAAGGCCGCGCAGTCGAAAGACCTCAAGGCCGCGTTCGTCAAGCACGAGAAGGAAACCCGCGGACAGGTCAAGCGCCTGCAGGACGTCTTCAAGATCCTGGGCAAGCCGGCGCGCGCCAAGACCTGCGATGCCATCATGGGCATCACCAAGGAAGGCGCCGAGATCATGACCGAGTACAAGGGCATGCCGGCGCTGGACGCGGGACTGCTGGCCGCGGCGCAGGCGGTCGAGCATTACGAAATGTCGCGCTATGGCACGCTGCGGACCTGGGCCCAGGAGCTCGGCATGTCGGACGCGGTCGCCCTGCTGGACGCCACGCTGAAGGAAGAAAAAGCGACCGACGCTGCCCTCACCACGATTGCCAAATCGGTGGTCAACGTCGAGGCCGAGGCCGAGCTTTAATCGATCCTGTAGGGCGGATTAGCGAAGCGTAATCCGCCGCCGAGGCGCAATAATAAATTGCGTTGCTACATTCGTTCGTGGGCTTCGGCTGATTACGCTTCGCTAATCCGCCCTACCTGCTTCTGGAGAGCGCCGCCGATCGAAGGCGGCGCTCTTTTGCCTTCGACGCGTGTCACAAATCTTTCATGGTCTTGTAACAAATCGCGCCCCCACGCATTGTAGTGCCGCCATTCCGCTGGGGTAATTTTGTGATGACATCGAGGACTTCCGTAAAGCCGGCCGACCGCCTGTCGGCCTTGAAGGCGCGTCAATCCCTGAAAATGGCCCGATCGGCCCACGCCTATGTCAGGGGAAGCACCGTCCAATTCTATCAATGGCTGGAACAACAGAAGCGCGGCACGCTGCCGGAAGGGCCGGCGGTCTGGATTTGCGGCGATTGCCATGTCGGCAATCTCGGCCCGGTTGCCGCCGCGGATGGCCGGGTCGCCATCCAGATCAGAGACTTCGATCAGACCGTGATCGGAAATCCCGCGCATGACATCATTCGGCTGGCACTTTCGCTAGCGACGGCCTCGCGCGGCTCCGATTTGCCGGGCGTGGTGACCGCCCACATTCTCGAGCAGGTCATCGAGGGCTACCAGGCGGCGCTGCGGCAGGACGCCGACACTGTGGAGGCCGCACCGAAGGCGGTGCAGCTGGCATTGAAAAAGTCGATCAACCGATCGTGGAAGCACCTGGCCGAAGAGCGGCTGGAAAACCAGAAGCCGACCATTCCACTCGGCTCAAAATTCTGGGCGTTGTCGCCGTCCGAACGGGACGGTATCGCGGAGCTGTTTGCCACGCCGAAGCTTCGGCAATTGGCGACATCGCTGCGCTCCCGCGACGACGATTTGAAGATCGAAGTCGTTGACGCCGCCTATTGGATGAAGGGCTGCAGCTCGCTCGGTCTGCTTCGCTACGCCGTGCTGCTCGGCATCGGCTCCGGCAAGAAACACGACCTCGCTCTGATGGACATCAAGGAAGCGGTGGCGGCCGCGGCGCCCCGCTACGCGCGCCAGAAGATGCCGCGGGACGAGGCCGAACGCGTGGTGGAGGGCGCCTCGAGCCTGTCGCCGCATCTGGGCAAGCGGATGGCTTCCGGCAGGCTGATGTCGAAGTCGGTGTTCATCCGCGAATTGATGCCGCAGGACCTCAAGGTCGAGATCGAAACGCTGACGGTTCCCGACGCCATGAAGGCCGCGCGTTTCCTGGCCGGCGTGGTCGGCAAGGCCCATGCGCGTCAAATGGACAAGTCGACCCGGGTCAGCTGGTCCAGGGAGCTGCAGCGCCATCGCTCCAAAACGCTCGACGCGCCGTCATGGCTGTGGTCCAGCGTGGTTTTGCTGATCGGGAGCCACGAGACCGCCTATCTCGAGCATTGCCGCAGATACGCAACGGAAGCCGCCCGCAAGACGACCTGAAAAAAACGAGCGCGATCGCTTCAGACCACGAATTTGATGCCGAAGGTCTTGCCGTCACGCCAGACGACTTCGCATCGCTGGCGCTTCGGATGTGCCGGCACCAGCGCCAGGATGAATCGATCGCGGACATCGATCGCCGCATCGGTTACGATCTTGGCGCCGCCCGGCGAGACGTCGATGACGAAGCATTCAATCTCCGTCATCTGCTCGTCGACCGCGATCCAGGCTGGCCGCTTGTCCAGTTGACGACGCGGTTCGCGCTGCTGCTTTGTCCTGCGGCCTTCGAGATTCATGATGACCTTCCAGCACCGGACTAGATCAACCCGTCGTGTCCCGGACACGCCGTCATACTTATGCTTGCTTCGTAAAGCTCCTGTTGAGGCATTACCTCAAAGTTGACTCGACTGCCGGGGACCGCTGCGAAGGGCTGAACGATGGGACGTTTTGAGACCACGGTACCGCTCTACGCCGAATTGCGGCCGCCCTATCCGGCCGAATTCTTTCGCACCGTCGCCGGCAGGCTGGAATTATCGCGGCAGGACGCGCTGATCGACCTCGGGACGGGGCCCGGATTGCTGGCGCTCGGCTTTGCGCCCTATGTCGGCCGCATCACTGGCGTCGACCCGGAGCCTGAGATGCTGGACGTGGCAAGGCAGGCGGCCGAGCAGCAAAGGCAGGCGTTCACCTTGATCGAAGCCAAGGCCGAAGCGCTGCCGGATGATATCGGCACGTTCAATGTGGTGACGATCGGCCGCGCGCTGCACTGGATGGATCGCGACGCCATGGCCGCGCTATTGCCGCGACTTGTCGCTCCGAAAGGTGCGATCGTCGTCTGCGCCTCGGGCTCGGCGACTGACGGCCGCAATGCCTGGCTCGATGCCTACAACGAGGCCAGGCGTTTCTGGTCGGGACAGGCCGGCGGCACGCGACACCGCGAGGTGCTGACGGCCGTGCTCGCAGGTACGCGACTGAAACTGACCGAGGAGATCGCCGTGGAGAGCCGCCACGAGGTCAGCGTGAATGACCTGGCGCGCCGCGTGCTGACCTTCTCGACGTCGTCGCCCGCCGTGCTCGGCGACAAGGCGGAAGCCATGCTCGCCGACGTGCAAGAACGTCTGCTGCCGCTCAGCCGTGACGGCATGCTCGCGGAGATCGTGATTTCGACGGCGAGGGTTGTGCGTTTGGAATCGTAGGGCGGATTACAAGGCGCATTTCCTTTCGGGCCGGTTTTGCGATATTCGAAACATCGGAACATTTTTCGCCAACCGGTGATATTGCCAATGTCTCTGTTTGATTTTCGAATTGCAATCTCCGCCTTTGCGGCGTCTCTCCTACTTTTCCCGGCGGCGTTTGGGCAACAACCCTTCCCTCCGCCGATACGGCCTGCCGCCGCCGCGCCCCGGCCGGTTACCGCCGCGCCCAGAGCAACGGCGGCGCCGGTGTTGCGCGGTGGCGCGGCGTGCCATAACGGCATGTCATTCGACCGCTTCCTGGCCGAGCTGAAGCAGAAGGCGGCCGCGGCCGGGGTGTCGCAGCGCGCGCTCGCGGAAGGCTCGCCCGGCATGGTCTACGACCAGGGCATCGTCAACCGCGACCGCGGCCAGCGCGTGTTTGGCCAGGTGTTTACCGAGTTCGCCGGCCGGATGGCAGCTAGCTATCGCATGCAACAGGGCCAGGAGCGCATCCGCGCCAACCAGGCGGCGTTCGCGCGCGCGGAAAAGGAATATGGCGTGCCGCCGGCGGTGATCGCCGCGTTTTGGGGACTCGAGAGCGACTTTGGCGCCAACATGGGTAATCTGCCGACGCTGCGCTCGCTGGTGTCGCTGGCCTATGATTGCCGGCGCTCGGAGATGTTCGAGAACGAAACCATCGCGGCGCTGAAGATCATCGACCGTGGCGATCTGTCGCCGGAGGAAATGGTCGGCTCGTGGGCCGGCGAACTCGGCCAGACGCAATTTCTGCCGACGCATTATTTCAACTATGCGGTCGATTACGACGGCGACGGACGGCGCAACCTCTTGAGCAGTCCGGCCGACGTGATCGGCTCGACCGCGAACTACATCGCCAATGGCTTGAAATGGCGGCGTGGCGAACCGTGGCTGCAGGAGGTCCGCGTGCCCCAGAACCTGCCGTGGGACCAGGCCGACCTGACGATACAACTGCCACGCTCGAAATGGGCGGGGTTCGGCGTGTCCTATCCCGACGGCAAGGCGTTGCCGAACGACGATATGCCGGCCTCGCTGTTGCTGCCGATGGGCCGCAACGGGCCGGCGTTTCTGGCCTATGCCAATTTCGCGGCCTACACCGAGTGGAATAACTCGCTGATCTATTCGACCACCGCGGGCTATCTCGCCACCCGGATCGCGGGTGCAGCACCGATGCGCCGGCCCGCCGCACCGGTGGCGCAACTGCCGTTCAACGAGCTGCGCGAACTGCAGCAGCTATTGGTGCGCGCCGGCTTCAACGTCGGCAAGATCGACGGCGTGATGGGCCAGCAAAGCCGCAGCGCGGTGAAGGCGATGCAGATCAAGTACGGCCTGCCGGCGGATTCGTGGCCGACCGCGGAATTGCTGACCAGGATGCGCGGGCCCGCGGCGGCGAGCGGAGCGGCGGCGGTGCGGTAGCGCGGACTACTCCCTCCCCCCTTGCGGGGCCCTTGCGGGGGAGGGTCGGGGTGGGGGTAGCCGCGAATGCTGAGCGCGCGGCACCCCCACCCCCGACCCCTCCCCGCAAGGGGGAGGGGAGCAGAAGCGCGAGCGCTTGCTCGTCAAGCTAATTCGCACCGCATCGCAGCCGTTGTAATCGCCCCGCAGCACTCCCATTTCGTGTACAGCGGTCCCCGCGACAGCAATATTCCACCCAACGAAAAGAGCAGCACATGTCCTTCTACGACGCCTCCGTCCCCGCGTTCCTGCAAATCCTCGGCAGCCTGACCGGCATCCTCACCAAGGCCGAGGCGCACTGCAAGGCGAAGAATATCAATCCCGATGTCATCCTCGGATCGCGGCTCTATCCGGACATGCTGCCGTTCAGCAAGCAGATCCAGCTGGTCAGCGATTTCGCGGCCAAAAGCTGCGCACGGCTGACCCATGGCGACGTGCCGACGACGCCGGACACCGAGAAGACGTTTGAGGAATTGCGCCAGCGGCTCGCCAAGACCATCGCGTATGTCAGGGCGTTCAAGCCGGCCCAGTTCGAGGGCGCCGACACCAAGGACGTCACCTTCCCGACCGGGCCCGACAAGACCATGACCCTGAAGGGACAGGCGTTCCTCAGCAACGTCGCGTTCCCGAACTTCTACTTCCACGCCGCCACCGCCCACGGCATTCTGCGCCACAACGGCGTCGAAATCGGCAAGCGCGATTTCCTCGGAGTGAGCTGAGGCTTAGCTTACGTCATTGCGAGGAGCTCTTGCGACGAAGCAATCCAGTCTTTCTTCCTGGCTCTGGATTGCTTCGCTGCGCTCGTACTGACGGCGTGGAGGCATTTTTTCGCACCCCGCACGATTTTTAACCAATTCATTCCACGCAAACCGGGCATGACGCCGCATCGGCTCCTCCCCTTGCAAGCGACCGTGATAATCGCCAACCTCTCCTCATCCACAATTTTCCGGAAAAGCAAAAAATGACCACGCCAACCAAACTGTTCGACAGCTACAAGCTTGGCCCGCTCACGCTGCCCAACCGCTTCGTGATGGCGCCGCTGACGCGCAACCGCGCGGTCGCGGGCATGGTGCCAAACCCGCTGGCGGTGGAGTATTATGCGCAGCGCGCGACCGCGGGTCTCCTGATATCAGAGGCGAGCCAGGTCTCGCAGCAGGGCCAGGGCTACCAGGACACGCCCGGCATCTATTCCAGGGAACAGGTCGCGGGCTGGCGCAAGGTCACCGACGCCGTGCATCAACGCGGCGGGCGGATTTTCCTGCAGGCCTGGCATGTCGGCCGCATCTCGCACACCGCTCTGCAGGAAAACGGCATCGCGCCGGTGGCGCCGTCGGCGATCCCCGCCAAGGGCAAGACGTTCGTCAACAACACGTTTGCCGATTGCTCCGCGCCGCGCGCGCTGGCGCTGGACGAAATCCCCGGCATCATCGAAAGTTTCAGGCGCGGCGCCGCGAATGCGATCGCGGCCGGGTTCGATGGCGTCGAGGTGCATGGCGCCAACGGTTATCTGCTCGATCAATTCGCCAAGGACGGCACCAACAAGCGCACCGATGCCTATGGCGGCTCGATCGAGAACCGCGCCAAACTGATGCTGGAAGTTTCGAAGGCGGTGGTGGCCGAGATCGGCGCCGAGCGCACCGGCATCCGGCTGTCACCGGTGACGCCGTCCAACGACATCTCCGACTCCAACCCGCAGCCGCTGTTCGACTACATCGTCGATCATCTCAATGCGCTGAAGCTGGTCTATATCCACGTCATCGAAGGCGCCACCGGCGGCGCGCGCGACATCGCACCGTTCGACTACGGCTCCTTGCGCAAGCGCTTCAAGCAGGCCTACATCGCCAATAACGGCTACGACTTCGAACTCGCCACCAAGGTGCTGGCGGCCGACGCGGCCGATTTGATCGCGTTCGGAAAACCGTTCATCGCCAACCCCGATCTGGTCGAGCGGCTGAAGAAGGGCGCGGCCCTCAATGTGCCTGACAAGGCCACCTTCTACGGCGGCGGTGCCATGGGCTATACGGATTACCCGGTGCTTGGAGCGGCAGCGGACGCGGCGGGATAAGGCGATGCCTCTCCGCCGTCATTGCGAGGAGCGTTAGCGACGAAGCAATCCAGTCATGCTTTGCGGCTCTGGATTGCTTCTCTTCGCTCGCAATGACGGGTAGAATGCACTGACTTATCCAGTGCAGGCCCGCCGCTCCATGAGCCCATCGACGCCAGAGGAAATCGTCCGCCGCGCGACAGTGGCGTTCAATGCCGGGCAGCCGGACGAAGCGCAAAAGCTCTGCGAGAAGGGGCTTGAGCAAAAGCCCGGCGATCCCATGCTCGGCCATCTGCTGGCCGCGGTGCTGTTTTCCAAGGGCGAGGTCGCCGCGGCGCGCGCGCCGATCGAGGCCAGCCTGGCAAAACGCCCGGATAATGCCGCGGCCTTGCTGCTGGCAGCGCGGATCGCGCGCGCGGCCTCGGACTTCGACGCCGCGCTAAACATCTGGATCGCGCGATCGCGTTGTCGCCGCAGCGCGAGGTGTTTGTCGAAAAGGCGCGGACGCTGGACCAGGCAGGCCTGGCGCCGCAGGCGCGCGAGGCCTGGCGCGCGATTTTAAAGATCATTCCGCAGCATCAGGAGGCCGCCGCCCGGCTTGGCCGGCTGGCGTGGGAGGACGGCGATCACGCCGAAGCTGTCAGCCTGCTGGAGCGCGCCGCGGCCGGCGATGCCCCCGCCTCGGTCTGGTTCAATCTCGGCCTCGCGCGGCAGGATCTGCGCGACCATGCCGGATCGGCGGCGGCCTACCGCATGGCGATCGAGATAAAGCCCGACCATGCGGAAGCAGCGCTCAATCTCGGCGTGGTGCTGCAGGAAAGCGGCGACATCGACAACGCGATGCGCGCCTATGCGCAGGCCTATCGGCTCCGACCTTCCAGTTTCGGCCCGATCGCGCATGGCGCTGACATCGGCGTCGCACGGCCGGCTGTGGCTGGACGAGGCGGCGCTGCGCCGCTCACTCGAGTTTCCTCGGCGGCTGAGCGCCCGCGCCGCGCGCGAAAGCGTTTGCGGTAGACGCCGGGCGTCGACAAGCACCTCGGCGACGGTCTTCGCATAGGCCGCCTGGTGCGGCTCATCGAAACTTTCAAACTCCAGCTGCGGCGCTTCGCGCGGCACCGCGAAGCATTGCGCCACCGGCGTGCCCTTCGGCAGCACGCCGGAAAACTCCGGCTGCGGTCCAGACCGCCGGGAAATTGATGCCGCCGTCGTGGAAGCGATCGGCATCGACCAGTCCCGAGATCAGGCGAAACGGCAGATCGTCGCGGTTGACCGGATGGGTCGCGAACAGCGACCAGCCGGGCTCGAGCTCGATCGGTCCAGAAACTGTTGAACTTGAGCGCGGCCTGCCCCTCGCGCGGCAAACGGCGCGTCGGGAAACTGCGCCGCGACGATGAAAGCTCAACGGCGCGCGCGGATGGCTCCGACGTCGCCGGCTCCGGAATGTCCCAGGTCCACGATGAACGACGCCGCGATCGACCGTGACGTCGCAGGGCAACAGGATCATGACGCCGTAGGCCATCGCATCGATGAAGGGCGGGCACTGCTTGACGGTGCGGATGTCGCGGCCGTGGATGTCGGAATGCGCCTTCGCCGGCATCGCGCGCAGCCAGTCCGGCAGCACGCCACGCGCCGGCACCGGCCGCGGCAGATGATCCGACAATGCCGGATCGCAGCGGAAAATCATGCGCATGGCAAACTCCTGTACGACGACACCCGGCATGCTGCGGCGCGGGCCAACAACGGTCAATGGCCATTGTCAGCTAGACCGTTCACGCGATCGCAATAGCTCGTAGAGGCTCGGGATCGCTCCCGGCCTTCGGCTTCTTTCAGTGGGCTGTCGGCTTCAATGATTACGGCGCGGGATTACCCCGGCCTTGCTTCTATCGTCGCGGACACGCTTCGGCGTCGCCGGCCATGACTTGATCAGAGTGTCGTAGTCGATGGTTTCGCCCTTCGGCTTCTCGTTCGCCAGCTTGCGCTGCGGCGCGATGTTGCCGTCCTTCGCGGACTTGGCGAACCAGTACTCGGCGGTCTTCTCTTCGTTGAGCTTCGGCCGCAAGCTTGCCCTGCACGCCGGATTTCTCCAGACGCTCCATGACATCATCCTGCGCCGCGGCCAGCCCGTCCATCGCCTGCTGCGGCGTCTTCGCCCGGAGATCGCCTTCGCCGATGTTCTGCCACCACAATTGCGCCAGCTTCGGTATTCCGGCACGTTGTTGCCGGTCGGAGTCCACTGCACGCGCGCCGGGCTGCGGTAGAACTCGATCAGGCCGCCGAGCTTCGGCGCAAGCTCCGTGATCGCGTCCGCCCAGATGTCGCACTCGCGGATGAACGTGAGAACGTGATCGACTTCTTCAGCGAGACCGTCTTGGAGACGATGAACTGCCCGTAGAGCCAGCCCGCCTTGCGGCGGTCGATCGGGGTCGGCATATTTCAGATAGCGTCCAGCAGCCGACGTCCTGGTAGCCGAGCTTCATGCCTTCCTTCCAGTACGCGCCGTGCGGGCTCGGTGCCATGCGCCACTTCGGCGTACCGTCCGCAGTTCATCACCGGCAGGCCGGGCTTCACCATGTCGGCGGTGAAGGCGGTGTACCAGAAGATCTGCTGGGCGATATTGCCCTGCCCGGGCACCGGCCCCGGCTTCGAGGAAGTCCATGCCTTGCGCCTGCGGCGGGGCATACTTCTTCAGCCAGTCGACGAACTTGACGATCGAATAGACCGCCGCCGGGCCGTTGACGTCGCCGCCACGCTCGACCGAGGAGCCGACGCGGAATGCCATCCTTCCATGCGGATGCCCCATTCGTCGACCGGTATGCCGTTCGGCAGGCCCTTGTCGCCGTTGCCGGCCATCGACAGCCAGGCGTCGGTGAATCGCCAGCCGAGCGACGGATCCTTCTTGCCGTAATCCATGTGGCCATAGACCCGCTGACGCCGTTGATTTCCTTGACGTCGTTGGTGAAGAAGTCGGCGATGTCTTCATAGGCCGACCAGTTCACGGGAACGCCGAGCTCGTAGCCATACTTGGCCTTGAACTTGGCCTTGTAGTTCGGATTTCGTGAACCAGTCGTAGCGGAACCAATAGAGGTTGGCGAACTGCTGGTCCGGCAACTGGTAGAGATGGCCGTTCGGCGCCGTCGTGAACGACTTGCCGATGAAGTCGTTGACGTCGAGATCGGGATTGGTGACGTCCTTGGCTTCGCCCGCCATCCAGTCCGTCAACGACCGCCGACGTCTCGCGTAGCGCGAATGGGTGCCGATGAAGTCGGAGTTGTTGATCCAGGAGTCATAGACGTTCTTGCCGGACTGCATCTGGGTCTGGATCTTTTCGACCATCAGCCTTCCTGGATGATGTCGTGCTTGACCTTGATGCCGGTGATTTCCTCGAACGCCTTGGCCAGCGTCTTCGACTTCATACTCGTGCACGCCGAGAGTTTCGGAGACCGCGCTGATCTCCATGCCCTTGAAGGGTCGGCGGCCTTGATGAACCACTCCATCTCCTCCATCTGGTCTTCCTTGGACAGCGTCGAGGGTTGAAACTCGTTGTCGATCCATTTCTTGGCGGCATCGACCTGTTGCGCATAGCTCGACGGTCGGCGTCAGCAATGCCGGCGCTCCGACCGCGACCGCTGCGCGCGGCCGCGCCTGCACCCTTCAGAAACGTCACGATCGTTTCGATATCCATGTTGGTTCTTCCTCCACGTACTTTCAGGCCCGGTGCACCATCTGCGCTTAGGCAGTTCGACGTTCACGCAGAACGAAACATCGCAACGGCGAACGCGAATCAAATCGCCGAGCGCGTACCAGAGCTCTCCGCCGCCGAAGCGCGATCCACAGGATGCATATGAACGCGGCAGCCGATCAGCGAAATGAACAAGCGATCGCCGCGCGTGGTCGGAATCCGAGAATCCCCTTGCGCGGCGCCTCGGGCCGGTAGATCGCAAGCCAGGTCATGAACGACAAGCGTCAGCGCGAGCAGCACAAAGAAGATCGCGGTCGGCAGCGTCCAGGCCATCCATGCGATGTTTTCCATGCCTGCCTCCTAAACCCTGCCGAGCGCGAAGCCGCGCGCGATGTAATTGCGGACGAACCAGATCACCAGCGCGCCGGGAATGATGGTCAGCACGCCGGCCGCGGCCAGCAGCCCCCAGTCCATTCCGGCCGCCGAGAACGTGCGGGTCATGACCGCGGCAATCGGCTTGGCATTGACGCGGTCAGCGTGCGCGCCAGCAGCAGTTCGACCCAGGAGAACATGAAGCAGAAGAAAGCCGCGACGCCGATGCCGCTGGCGATCAGCGGCACGAAGATTCTGATGAAGAACCGCGGGAACGAATAGCCGTCGAGGAACGCGGTCTCGTCGATCTCGCGCGGCACGCCGGCTACGAATCCTTCGAGGATCCAGACCGCCAGCGGCACGTTGAACAGGCAATGCGCCAGCGCCACCGCCCACGGCGTATCGAACAGGCCGATCGCCGAATACAGATTGAAGAACGGCAACGCAAACACCGCGGCCGGCGCCATCAGGTTCGACAGCAGCCAGAAGAACAGATGCTTGTCGCCGAGGAAGCGATAACGCGAGAAGGCATAAGCCGCCGGCAGCGCCACCGAGATCGAGATCACGGTATTGATCACAACGTATTTCAGCGACACCGAAATAGCCGGAATCCAGCTCTCATCGGTGAAGATGAAGTAGTACTCGATCAGCGTCGGGTGATGCGGCCACAGCGTCATGGTCGAGACGATCTCTTCGTTGGTCTTGAAGCTCATGTTGATCAGCCAATAGATCGGCAGCAACAGACAGATCAGGAAACGAACACCAGGCCGACTTCGGGAGGATGCCTTGTTTCTGCATCTCCGGCCTCCTTCAGCGATCGGGCTGGGTCATCGCGGTGTAGAAGATCCAGCACAGATGATCGATGATGAGGTTGTAGACCAGCGACATCGCGGCGGCCTTGCCGAGGTCGAACTGCCCGAGCGCGATCTTGACCAGTTCGATCGAAATGAAGGTCGTGGAGTTGCCCGGTCCGCCGCCGGTCACGACGAACGGCTCGGTGTAGATCATGAAGCTGTCCATGAAACGCAGCAGGACCGCGATCAGCAGCACGCGTTGCATCTTCGGCAACTGGATCTGCGGTGAACACCGCCCAGCGGCGGCGCGCATCGATCTGCGCCGCCTGGTAATAGGCGTCCGGAATCGATCTCAACCCGGCGTAGCACAACAGCGCGACCAGGCGTCCAGTGCCAGACGTCCATCACGATGATCGTGGCCCAGGCCGATACCGGGTCTTGCGTGTCGTTATAATGCAATCCCAAACCGTTCAGCGTCGCACCGAGCAGACCGATGTCGGGCCGTGCAAAAATCTGCCAGATGGTGCCGACCACGTTCCATGGAATCAACAGCGGCAGCGCGATCATCACCAGGCATCGGCCGACCGCCCAGCCGCGCCGCGGCATCGCCAGCGCGACCGCGATGCCGAGCGGAACCTCGATCAGGAGCACGACGAACGAGAAGAACAGGTTTCGCCACAGCGCGCCCGAAAAGCGGCCGCCGATTTCGGTGCTAGGGATCAAGCAATTCGCTGAACCATGCATCGCCGTTCCAGAAGAAGTGGTTCTCCGCCATCGCGTCCTGGACCGAATAATTCACGACGGTCATCACCGGCAACAGGGCCGAGAACAGCACGACGATCATCACAGGCGCGACCATCAGCCAGGCCCGGTTGTTCAGGGTCTTTCTCATCGCGCCGCTCCTTCAACCAGCAGGCTGTCGGCATAGACATGGATGTGCGCCGGATCGAACTTCAGCGACGCCGTGCTGTCGGGGCTGGAGAAGCCCTGCGGCACACGCGCGGCCATCCTGGTTTGGCCGACGCGAACGCGCGCGAAGCGGATGCGGCCGAGATCGTCGATCCGCTCGATCGAGGTGGACAACAGCCCGGGCGCCGGCGGCACCAACTCGACGAATTCGGGACGCACGCCGATCTCGATTTTCGCTCCAGCCGGCAGCGCATCGTAGCTGCGGTTGAGCGCGATAACGTGGCCGCCGATCCGGGCCTCGCGGCCCCTCACCTCGGCCGGCACGACGTTCATGCCGGGCGAGCCGATGAAATAGCCGACAAAGGTGTGCGCGGGCTTCTCGAACAATTCGGCCGGCGTGCCACTCTGCACCACGCGGCCGTCATGCATGACGACCACGGTGTCGGCGAATGTCAGCGCCTCGGTCTGGTCGTGGGTCACATAGATCATGGTGAGATCGAGGTCGCGATGCAGCGCCTTCAATTTCGAGCGCAATTGCCATTTCAGCTCGGGATCGATCACCGTGAGCGGTTCGTCGAACAGGACGGCCGCCACGTCGGGGCGCACCAGGCCGCGGCCGAGCGAAATCTTCTGCTTGGCGTCCGCGGTCATCCGCGTCGCCCGGCGATTGAGATCGGGCGTGAGGTCAAGCAGGCGCGCAATCTCGGCCACCCGCTTTTCGATTTCGGGCTTCGGCACGCCGCGATTCTTCAGCGGGAACGCCAGGTTCTGGCCGACCGTCATGGTGTCGTAGATCACGGGAAACTGAAACACCTGGGCGATGTTGCGCTTCTCGGTCGACTGCTGCGTAATATCGGTGCCGTCGAACAGTATCTTGCCGCGGGTCGGCGTGACGATTCCGGAAATCAGGTTGAGCAGCGTGGTCTTGCCGCAACCCGAAGGCCCGAGCAGCGCGTAGGCGCCACCCTGCCGCCAGGTCATGGTCACCGGCTTGAGCGCAAAACTTTCCTCCGGGGCATCCTTGCCGCCGTAGGAATGCGCGAGATCGACGAGATCGATGCGGGCCATGCTGCCTCCCCCTACGCCGAACCGGGAGAAGCGATCAGCCGATCGGCCGTATCGAAGACGAAGACGTTGTCTGGATCGAGCACGGCGTCGAGCTGCTGACCGGGCGCGAATTCATGCACGCCATGCAGCACGGCGACCCAGTTCGAGGCGTCGCGATGCAGATGCACAAAACTCTCCGAACCGGTGATTTCGGTCACCGTCACGGTCGCAGAAAACGCGTGGCGGCCGGCCTGGCCATTGGCGATCTCGAGTTGATGGGCGCGGAAACCGACCCGATAGGCGCCGTCGGCGAGACTGGCGTACAGACCGCTGGCCGGCGCCAAGATGCCGCCGGCGTATTGCACCGAGCCGTTTTTCTTTTCGATTCCGACAATGTTGAGCGGCGGATCGGAAAACACCTGCGCCACCCGCAGCGTATCGGGATGGCGATAGACTTTTGCGGTTTCGCCGACCTGCAGGGTCTGACCTTCCCACATGCAGATGGTGTTGCCGCCGAGCAGCAGCGCCTCGGTGGGCTCGGTGGTGGCATAGACGAAGATCGCGCCCGAGGCTTCGAAGATCCGCGGCAATTCGGCGCGCAGTTCCTCGCGCAGCTTGTAGTCGAGGTTGGCGAGCGGCTCGTCGAGCAGCACGAGGTCGGCGCCCTTCACCAGCGCGCGGGCGATCGCGGTGCGCTGCTGCTGACCGCCTGAGAGCTGCAGCGGCGTGCGCTTCAGATACGGCTCGAGCCGAAGCAGCCCCGCGACCTCGGCGACGCGCTTTTCGATCTCCGCCTTCGGCTTGCGCTGAACCCGCAGCGGCGAGGCGATATTCTCGTAGACCGTCAGCGAGGGATAATTGATGAATTGCTGGTAGACCATCGCCACCGAACGCTGCCGCACGTCGAGGCCGGTGACATCCTTGCCGTCGACCAGCACGCGGCCGGTGGTCGGCTTGTCGAGGCCGGCGAGCAGCCGCATGATCGAGGTCTTGCCCGACAGAGTCGGCCCCAACAGCACGCTCAGCGTACCGCGGTCGAGGGTCAGCGAGACATCGCGGATGGCGGGAATGCCATCGATGTCGCGGGTGACGTGGTCGAGGGTCACGCTCATGAACGCCCTCCCGCCTGCAGCGGGGAGCTGACAGGCTCGGGCCGGTGTGCGGAAATCCAGTCGTCGATGGCCGATATCTCGGCGGCGGACAGTCGCAATCCGAGCTTGGACCGGCGCCAGACGATATCTTCCGCGGTCAGGGCCCACTCGACCGTCATCAGGTATCTGACTTCGGCTTCCGTCAAGGTGGCGCCAAAGGATTGACCGAGATCGGTGATCGATTTCGCCTTGCCGAGCACCTTGGCGGCGCGGGTGCCATAGGCATGGGCGAGGCGGCCGGCATGGGTCGGCGTCAGGAACGGATAGCCGCGGACCAGTTCGGCTG
The DNA here is from genome assembly GCA_963699465.1 of uncultured Alphaproteobacteria bacterium. GTDB lineage: Bacteria > Pseudomonadota > Alphaproteobacteria > Rhizobiales > Xanthobacteraceae > Bradyrhizobium. Next base: position 121,012 of record CAVOTZ010000002.1, on the reverse strand, counting down.
ATAGCGCCGCGATCGCGGATACATCGAGGTCGCCGCCGGGCAGCGGCGATTTGGCGGTCCAGCCCTCATGGGCCTTGCTGTCTTTCAGATAGGGCGCGAGCCGCTCCAGCGCCTCTTCCGCCAGCCGCCGGTGGGTGGTGATCTTGCCGCCATAGATCGACAGCAGCGGCGCGCCGCCGGGGGTGTCGAGTTCGAGGACATATTCGCGGGTCGCGGCCTTGGCTTCGCTGGCGCCGTCGTCATACAGCGGACGCACGCCGGCATAGGTCCATACCACGTCCGCCGGCTTGACCGGTTTTGCCAGGTACTCGCTGACGGAGGCGCAAAGATATTCGATTTCTTCAGGGGTCGCGGCGACCTTGGCCGGATCGCCGTGATAGTCGCGGTCGGTGGTGCCGATCAGGGTGAAATCGTCCTGATAGGGAATCACGAACACGATGCGGCCGTCGCTGTTCTGGAACATGTAGGCGCGGTCATGGTCGTAGAGTTTGCGCACCACGATGTGCGAGCCCTGCACCAGCCGCACTTTTGCTTTTGCGTTGACGCCGGCGCCCGACGCCAGCACGTTTTCGACCCAGGGGCCGCCGGCATTGACCAGCACGCGGGCCGAGATGGTGGAGCGCTCGCCGCTTACCGCGTTTTCGACGGTGACCTGCCAGATGCCGTCGGCCTGCCGCAGTTCGACCGCGCGGGTGCGGGTTCGGATGTCGGCGCCGCGATCGGCGGCGTCGCGCGCGGTCAGCACCACGAGCCGCGCGTCATCGACGAAACAGTCGGAATACTCAAAACCCCTGGTGTACCGGTTGGCAACCAGCGGCTTGCCGACCTCGTCGCGGGTCAGATCGACCGAGCGCGTCGGCGGTAGCAGATGCCGGCCGCCGATATGGTCGTAGAGGAACAGCCCGAGCCGGAGCAGCCAGGCCGGGCGCAGGCCGGCGTGATGCGGCAGCACGAATCGCAGGGGACGAACGATATGGGGTGCGATCTGCCAGAGGATCTCGCGCTCGATCAGCGCCTCGCGCACCAGACGAAACTCGTAATATTCGAGATAGCGCAGGCCGCCATGCACCAGTTTGGTCGACCAGGACGACGTTCCGCTGGCCAAGTCATTCATTTCGCACAGGAAAACAGAATGACCGCGGCCGACCGCATCGCGCGCGATGCCACAGCCGTTGACGCCGCCACCAATGATAGCGAGGTCGAAAATGCGATCCAAAAGACGTCCCCCCGGCGTTCGCCAGTTCATTTTGGCGACTTCGCTTTCGTTTTTCAGTAAATCACAACCAAATACGAAAGCAACCGAAAAGGAACCACGAAGGCCCCTCGTGCACCGGCACGGCCGGCTCCGGCCGGATCAGAAACACGAGTGCGCAACCATGGGCGGATATGACGCCGACGCGTCAAAATTGCACGATGGCTCAGGAGTGGATCCGGACCTCGCGTCATTCGAATGGCGGAACTCGAGATCGATTTTCTTTTTCTTCGGCAATCGAGCGGCGACGCCTGAACCTGCAGACGAGACACGTCGTCACATACGATTCGGACGGGAGTCGCGGCGGAACAATCGAATTCCGATGTTGACACTAGGGTTCGGAAATCGGCGTAATCGATCCGTTCTTTTTTATTTCTCATTTTGCTTTTGGGTGACTCATGCTTCGCCGCGCCGTGTTCGTAACTCTCGTCTTGATTTCGGCAGGCCTGCCCGCCGCGTCGCTGGCCTATGACATCAAACCGAGGGATTCGGAGTCCGCGTTCACGGCCAAAATGCGCCCGGATATTTTGGGCATCTCCACTGACTCCACGGCGGAAGCCGCACGGGCGACCTTTGACGCGACTTTCAAGGGCCGGCTCGATACCAAAATCGACATCCGGCAGCAGAAATTCGGCGGCACGACGGTTAGCTATATCGCGGCGTTGACGTCCAGTTTTCCCTCGGAGGCGAAACAGACCGGCGAGGTGCTGTCGACCAGCTTCACTTCGCCCGCCAGCGCCAACCGCGCTTTTTTCGTCGCCCGCAACCTGACCTTCGCGCCGGACCAGCAGCCGTCCCGGCCCGAGATGATCAAACAGGTGATGGACAAATACGGCGCGCCGACCATCGTCGGCGATCAGCACCTCTATTACGTCTATCGCGCCGGCAAGATCGTATCGGTCGGCGCGAAGTACAAGGAAGCGACCGCGCTCGAAGCGCTCGACCGGCCGCTCGATCCGAAGGCCGCGATCAAGCTCGACGGCGACAATGGCCGGGGCAGTTGCGTGGCCGCGGTCAAACGTTCGCTGGCCAAGGACAAAACGCTCGCCGCCATGCTGGACGAGGCCAAGGCTGCCAACTGCGACGGCACCCTCAGCGTGCAGCTGACGCCGGGCGCGCCGGCGGACCGCATCGGCACCGCGCAATTCACCCTGCTGGACTTCAAGCGGATGGTCAGCGCGGCCAAGATCGACGGCGATGCGCTGGCCGCGGAAAGCAAAGAGCGCAATCCGACGCCGCCGGGTACCGCGCCGAAGCTGTAGCGCCTCGCGCACAACGCCCTAAACGCTGAGATTGAACGCGATCGAAATGCGCAGGCTGTCGCCCCGGTACGGGCGCACCTGATGGAATAGCCAGGACGGAAACAGGATCAGCAGGCCGGGCCGCGGACGAATGGTTTCGGCAGCGCCGGCCGACTGGCCGTCCTCTCCGGCGAATTTCAGCGCCGGAGCGTACATCCCGGGTCCGGGGCCGCGCGGATCCAGCATCTCGAATTCCCCGCCCAAGCTGTGATCGGTGGCGCAGCCGCCGTCGGCGACATAATAGGTGCCCGACCAGAATGCGCCGGGATGGTAGTGGCAGATGTTGGCATCGCCCGGCCCGTTGACGTTGGCCCACGCCGTGACGTTCCAATCCGGCCTGACCAGTTTGCCGCTGCGATCGGCGGTGAGGCGGTTGGCCATCTCCTTGGCCAGATCGAGGATGTGGCGGGCATTCTCGCCGCCCCAATCGAGGATTTCGCGGTCGGAATGCCAGCCGCCGGCGTTCGATGCCTGGATCGACGGCGTCTCGCTGCGGCGTTTGAGAATCGCAGCAGTGAGATCGGCATTGCGAGCCTCCGCGTCCGGCACTTCGAGCGCCGCCACGGGCGTCGCAAACAGTCCGCGTACCGCGACGTCCATCCGAGCCTTCATCCTGCCTCTCCAGAAATAGCGCTGCGCGAGCCCGGCTATTTGCGGCCTGAGCTGACAATGCTGACTGCCGGAACCGGATCGGCGCCGGTGTCATCGATATCGCCTATTGCACCCGGCATCGCCTCGATTACCTCGATGCCGCGGCTGTGGCAGATGTTGGCGAGGCCGGCCGGCAGCGCTGTGTCCGTGACAAAGGTCTGGATCTGGCTGATATGGGCGATCCGGACCGGCGCGCTGCGCCGCAGTTTTGTCGAATCCGCCACCAGCATGACGCTGCGGGCATTGGCAATGATGGCTTGCGCCGCCTGCACCTCGCGATAGTCGAAGTCGAGCAATGCGCCCTCCTCGTCGATCGCGGAGGCGCCGATGATGGCGTAATCGACCTTGAACTGGCCGATCAAGCTGATCGCGGTCGAGCCGATCACCGCGCCGTCGGCGCGGCGCACCGCGCCGCCCGCCACGATCACCTCGATGCGCGGATGCCGGTACAGCAGCATCGCGACATTGAGATTGTTGGTGATGACCAGGAGATCCTCATGCGAGGTCAGCGCGGTCGCGACTTCTTCCGTGGTGGTTCCGATATTGATGAACAGCGAGCAGCCATTGGGGATCAGCGCCGCCGCGGCCGCGCCGATCGCCTTCTTCTCCTCGGCGGCGACGAAGCGGCGCGCCTCATAGGCGAGGTTTTCGACGCCGGAGGCGATGATCGCGCCGCCATGGATCCGGGTCAGCGAGCGGTGATCGCAGAGGTCGTTGAGGTCCTTGCGAATGGTCTGCGCTGAAACCTCGAAGCGCTTGGCCAGATCCTCCACCATCACCCGACCAAACGCCCGGGCGATATTGAGGATTTCGGATTGGCGGTGGCTGAGGCCGGTCACGGGCGCGCCTTTTGCGAGGATAGCAGCGCCCCATGGTGCGAAGATTCTGCGGTCTGGTCAACGCGGCAGATCAGCAGGGACGCCGGTTACACCGCCAAAACCGGGTTACGGTTAAGCCTGTTCATCGACATTGCTTCGCTTCGCTCGCAATGACGGCTGGCCTTACGCCGCGGCCGGCTGGTCGCCGCCACCGGCGAGACGCCTGGCGGCCCGCTCGGCCTCGCGGGCATTGCGAAACACCTGGCCCTCCAGCCGGTTGAAGCGATGGGAGGCGGCGAAGAACCGAAAGCCTTCCGGGTTACGCACCACAATGCCTGCCGTCCACGAGCCGACCTCGATGATGTAAGTGTCCGACATGGTACCCACGCTGTTCCTCAGTGCGGGCAAATAACGGGGTCGGTGGGGAAAGGTTCCTGCGCCCAATACGGCGTCAAAGCGGCGCGAGATAACAAGGGCGTCATCGCCCGGCGCCTGTCCGACCTGATCGGGGACGACCGCGCTCGCCAACCCTCCATCGTCATCGCCCGGCCGATCCAGTATTCCAGAGAGGCTGTTGAGAGGCAGTGCGCAAACATCGGCGCTCTGGAAAACTGGGTCACCCACTTTCGCGGGTGATGACGGCGGGCAGCGCTGGCTAGATAACCAGCCGACCAACTACGTCGTCAGCGGAACCGCAGCCCCTGGCGGGATCGGCTGCGGATGGCCCTGGTCATCGATCGCGACATAGGTAAAATTTCCGTCAGTGACCAGGATCGAATGCATTTCCTTGCGGCGCAGCACCCAGGCTTCGAGATGCACGGTGATCGAGGTCTTGCCGACCCGGACCAGATTGGCATGCACGGAAACCAGATCGCCGACGAACACCGGCTTTCTGAAATTCATCGCCTCGATCGCGACCGTCACGGTGCGCGTCTTGGCGATCTTGGAAGCGAACACCCCGCCGCCAATGTCCATCTGGCTGAGCAGCCAGCCGCCAAAAATGTCGCCGTTCTGGTTGGTGTCGGCCGGCATCGCCAGCGTCCGGGTACAGAGATCGCCGCACGGCTCCGTCTCGTTGTTGGCGGGAGCGTGAACGGCCTGGGTGTCGGTCATGTCGTGATGCTCGCTGACAATTGGACTTCTTGCGAATTACTTGAAAGTTTCCCAACCGGCGTCCGGTGTAAACCGATCGCCAAATTTTGCCCCCAGTGCGCGCAGCGTCGAGGCGACGTTTTCCACGCCGCGGCTGCGGGCATAATTCAGCGGACCGCCGCGGAACGGCGCATAACCGGTACCAAAAATCATCGCGCCGTCGACCACGTCGGCATTGTCGACGATGCCCTCGCGCAGGCAGGCGACGCAGACATTGGACATCGGCAGCACCAGGCGGTCGATCATCTCGGCGGTCGGCGCCGCCGTCGACGTGGCGCCCGACCCCTTGTCGGCCTTGCCGTCCTTCCAGACATAAAAGCCCTTGCCGGCCTTGCGGCCGAGATCGCCATTGGCGACCTTGTCGCGCAGCCAGGCCGGCGTCGGCGGCAGCGAGTCGCCGAATTTTGAACGCAGCATGTCGCCGACCGCGAGGCAAATATCGAGGCCGACCTGGTCGGCGAGCTCGATCGGGCCCATCGGCATGCCGAATTTTTCCGCCGCCGCATCGATGGTGAGCTTGTCGATCTTCTCGTCCAGCATCATCATCGCCTCCAGCATGTAAGGCGTCAGCGCGCGGTTGACGAGAAAGCCCGGCGAGCTCTTGACCGGCAGCGGCAAGCGGTCGATGGCGCCGACAAAGGCCAGCGCCTGTTTCAACAGTTGCGGGTCGGTGCCGTCGTGGCTGACCACCTCGACCAGCTGCAGCCGCGACACCGGATTGAAGAAATGCAGGCCGAGCAGCCGCTCGGGCTTTTGCAAGGTCGAACGCAGGTCCTGCAGCGGAATGCTCGAGGTGTTGGTGGCAAGGATCGCGCCCGGCTTCATCTTCGGCTCGAGCCCGGCATAGACTTTCTGCTTCAATTCAAGTTTTTCCGGCACCGCCTCGATGATCAGGTCGGCGTTGCGCACGCCTTCGCCGTCGAGGTCGGGCATCAGCCGGTCCATCGCATCGCGCAGGTCGGTGCGCTTGTGGATGATCTTGCCGAACAGATCCGCGGCGCGCTTGATCGCACCCGCGATCGGCTCCGGCTTCATGTCGGCCAGCGTGACATGCATGCCCTCGTTGGCGCACCAGGCCGCGATGTCGCCGCCCATGGCGCCGGCGCCGATGACGTGGACGTGGCCAATTTTGTTGCCCGAGCCCGCGAGCTTTTTCATCTGCTCGCGCAGGAAAAACACCCGGATCAGGTTTTGCGCCGTCGGCGTCACCATCAGATTGGCGAACGAGGTCCGCTCGGCGCGCAGCATCGCCGTCTTGTCGCCGCCGTGCTTTTCCCAGAGATCGATCAGGGCGTAAGGCGCGGGATAATGCTCATGCGGCGCGGCCTTTTCCGCTTGCGCGCGCATCCGCGAGGCGAGCAAGCCGCGGACCGGGCCGAGGTTCAAGACGGTGTTGAGCAGACCGGGCCGGGCGCGCTTGAGGCGGCCGAACACCGCGTCCTTGACCGCGTTCCTGACGTGGCGCTCCTGCGTCACCGCATCGACCAGGCCGAGCGATCTGGCGCGGCGCGCGTCGATGGTGCGGCCGGTCAGCATCAAGGTCATCGCCTGCGTCGGATTGACCAGATGGGTGAAACGCGCGGTGCCGCCGAGGCCGGGATGCAGGCCGAGCAGCACCTCCGGGAAACCGAAACGGGCATTGTCGATCGCGATGCGCGACTGACACGCCAACGCGATTTCGAGGCCGCCGCCAAGGCAGAAGCCGTGGATCACGGCAACCGTCGGAATCCTCAAACCCTCGAGCCGGTCGGTCACCAGATGCGCCTGCGCCATCATGGTCTCGACCGCGCCGGGATCGGATGCGCCGCGGAATTCGTTGACGTCGGCGCCGGCGATGAAGCCGGACGGCTTTGCCGAGCGGATCACGATGCCGGCCGGCCGCTGGTTTTCCAGCGCGGTGAGTACCAGCTCGAATTCGGCCATCACGTCGGCGGAAAGCGTGTTGGCGCTGGCGCCGGCGCGGTCGAACAAAAGCCAAGCGATGCCGTCGCCGTCGTGGGTCAGCCTGAAATTGCGATAGGGCCCGCTCTCGCCGGCGTTCGGCCCGAGTTCGAGCACGCGATCTCCGAGAACATCCATGATCTTTGAGTCCATGACCCTATACTGCTTCGATCAACATCGCGCCGCCCAGCCCGCCGCCGATACATTCGGTGGCGATGCCGCGCCTTGTGCCGAGCCGCTTCATCGCGTTGACCAGATGCAGCACGATGCGATTGCCGCTGCAGCCGACGGGATGGCCGAGGCTGATGGCGCCGCCGTCGACATTGAGTTTTGCCGGGTCGATCTCGCCGGCGGCGCCGTCGAGGCCCAGAATCTCGCGGCAGAATTTTTCGTCCTTCCAGGCCGCGAGGCATCCCAGCACTTGCGTCGCAAATGCCTCGTTCAATTCCCAGGTCTCGACATCCTGCAAACTGAGCTGGTTGCGCTTTAACAGCTCGGTCGCCGACAGCACCGGGCCGAGGCCCATGATCGAGGGATCGAGCGCCGACCACTGGCTGTCGAGGATCGCGGCCTTCGGCGTCAGGCCATGTTTTGCCACCGCGTCTTCCGACGCCAGGATCACCCATGACGCACCGTCGGTGATCTGCGATGAGTTGCCGGCGGTGACCTGGCCCCATGGCCGCTCGAACACCGGCTTGAGTTTTGCCAAATTCTCGGCCGAGGAATCCGGCCGCACGCCGTCGTCGTGGTCATAAAACTTGCCGTCGCGCGCGAACGCGGTCTCGACCTCGCCCTTCAGCCAGCCTTTGGTCTGGGCATTGGCGAGCCGCTTGTGGCTTTCCACCGCATAGGCGTCCGATTGCGCGCGCGTGATGCCGAAGAGGTGCCCGACCACTTCGGCGGTTTGCCCCATGTTCAGTTCGGTGATCGGATCGGTCAGCCCGCGCTCAAGCCCGATGATCGGCTTGAAGTAAGCCGGACGCGCCTTTAGCGCGGCCATGATCTTGGCGCCGATGCCCTTGGCACCGGCCAATCCGGCGAACCAGCGCACGCCCTGCTGCGGCCAGACCAGCGGCGCATAGCTCAGCGCCTCGGAGCCGCCGGCGAGGATCAGATTGGAATGGCCCTCGCGGATATAGCGGTAGGCGGTGTCGATCGATTGCATGCCGGAGCCGCAATTGATCTGCACCGTGAACGCCACCATCTCTTCGCCCATGCCGAGCCGCAGTGCTGCGACGCGCGCCGGGTTCATCTCGTCGGCGATCACGTTGACGCAGCCGAGGATGACCTGATCGAACGTGTCAGGCGCGAACGGCTGCCGGGCCAATAGCGGACGGCCGCATTGCACGGCGAGATCGACCGGCGTGAACGGACCCGGGCCGGAACGCGCTTTCAGGAACGGCGTCCGGCTGCCGTCGACGATGTAGACCGGTCGCGCCATCAGCTTGCCGCCCTCTGCTCACCGAGCTCCTGGAAAAACTGGTGCACGTCGGCCGGCTTCTTGTAGATCGGCGAAATCGCCTCCGGCGCGAAGTCGTCGACCTCGATCACCTTTGCCACCGCGTCATGCGCGGCGGCGAGCTTTTCGCCTTCGCTCTGGGTGATGACGCCCTGCTTCACGGCCTGCTGCCAATCATGCAAATGGGCGGCGCGCATCTTCTTGGCGATATCTTCCGCGCCGGTGACCAGCAGGAATGCCTTTTCCAGCCGCGCCACGCCGCGGTCCTCGTCGACATGCGCGAGATCCGGCGTCAGCCGGTCACGCGCGGCCGACGGCTCCAGCACCAACTGCGCGCACAAATGCGTGACGTGGTCCGACGGCCCGAGCCCGCGCGCGCCGAACGGCTGGATCACGAACTTCAGGATCAAGGCCACAAAGCGGTTGGGGAAATTGGCGAGGATTTCCGCAAACCGCAATTCGATGGTCTTGAATCCGCTGCCATGCACCATTCGAGCGCTGCGAAATCGGCCGGCTGGCGTCCCTCGTCCTGCCAGCGTTTTAAGGCCGCCGACAGCAGATACAGTTCGGACAGGATGTCGCCGAACCGCGCCGACAGCATTTCCTTGCGTTTCAACGCGCCGCCCATCGTCAACAGCGCCATGTCGGCGCACAGCGCGAACGCCGCGCTATAGCGCGAGAGCTGGCGATAGAACCCGGTCGCGTCCCCCGCGTCGGGCGCCGGCGCGAACATGCCGCCGCTCCAGCTGCGGCCCCAGGCGCCGGAACAGCGTCGTAAAACTGTGGCCGACATGCTTCCAGAACGCCTTGTCGAAGGCGTCCAGGCCCTTGGCGTGATCGGCGTCGCCGAGCGCGTTCATCTCGTCCAGCAGATAGGGATGGGCGCGAATCGCGCCCTGCCCGAACACGATCAGATTGCGGGTCAGGATGTTGGCGCCCTCGACCGTGATGCCGACCGGCACCGAGCGATAGAGGTTGCCCATGTAATTCTGCGGCCCGTCGATCACGGCCTTGCCGCCATGGATGTCCATCGCATCGTCGATCGCGATCCGCATCCGCTCGGTGGCGTGCAGCTTCATGATGCCGGAAATCACCGCGGGGTGATGGCCCTGGTTGAGCGCGGCGCAGGTCAGCCGCCGCGCGGCGTCGAGCAGATAAGCGGTGCCGGCGATCCGCGCCAGCGGCTCCTCGATGCCCTCGAACTTGCCGATCGGCACGTTGAACTGCTCGCGGATCCGCGCATAGGCGCCGGTGGTGCGCGCGGCATAGGCCGCGCCCGCCGCCGACAGCGACGGCAGCGAAATGCCGCGGCCGGCGGCGAGTGCCGTCATCAGCATCTTCCAGCCCTGGCCCAAACGCTCCTGCCCGCCGATGATGTAATCCATCGGGATGAAGACATCGCGGCCCCAGTTCGGGCCGTTCTGAAACACCTGCATCGCCGGCAGATGGCGGTGGCCGATCTCGACGCCGGGCAGATGGGTGGGAATCAGCGCCACGGTGATGCCGAGATCTTCCTGCGACCCCACCAGATGATCGGGATCGTAGGCCTTGAAGGCGAGACCCAGCAGCGTCGCGACCGGGCCGAGCGTGATGTAACGCTTGTGCCAGTTCAGCCTGAGCCCAAGCACCTCGCGGCCCTCGAACTTGCCCTTGCAGATGATGCCGCTGTCGATCATCGAGGCGGCGTCGGAGCCGGCTTCCGGGCTGGTCAGACCGAAACAGGGAATTTCGCGGCCGTCGGCCAGCCGCGGCAGCCATTGGTCCTGCTGCTCCTTGGTGCCGAAGCGCATCAGCAGTTCGCCGGGCCCGAGCGAGTTCGGCACCATCACGGTGACGGCGGCGGTCAGCGAGCGCGACGAGATTTTCCGCACCACTTCCGAATGCGCATAGGGCGAGAAGCCGAGCCCGCCATGCTCCTTCGGGATGATCATGCCGAAGAATTTCTTGCGCCTTGATGAAGTCCCAGACCTCCGGCGGCAAATCGCGCCATTCCCAGTTGATCTTCCAGTCGTCGAGCATCGCGCAGAGCTCGTCGACCGGGCCATGCGAGAAAGGCCTGCTCCTCGTCGGTCAGCGTCGCCGGCGCAAAGGCCAGCAACTTCGACCAGTCGGGATTGCCGGTGAAGAGATCGGCGTCCCACCAGACGTCGCCCGCCTCCAGCGCCTCGCGCTCGGTGTCCGACATCGCCGGCAATACGCCGCGCGCCCAGGAGAAGATCGGCTTGGTGATGAAGTCGCGGCGGAAGGAGCTCATGGCGATGTCCTTCATGTCAGCATCGGTCGACAGCACGCGGCGGGAGGACTTAAGCATTCGCTGAAAAAGCGGCTCAATTTAGCAGCAAAGCGTGGGAATCACTTGAGGTCAGGCGTGCAGAGTAAAGCGAAATTGATAACGGCAGAACACCGTTTCAGTTCCGAAAACGCCTCTCGCACGCGACTTACGGGTAACCAACCTAGTCCGGCCGGACCATCTCGAACATGTCTTCCGGCTTGATCTCGAAATAATCGCCCCTGCGGCCGGCGCGCACGATCGGGCGGGCCAGCGCGGTCTGGTAGACGCCGTCCTTGATCAGGGCCTTGTCGATATAGACCGCGACGACCTCGCCGAGCGTCAGCCAGCCCTGCACCTTCTTGCCGTCGGCGCCCTGCAACTGGATGATCTGGGTCAGCTTGCACTCGAACGACACCGGGCTTTCCGCGACCCTCGGCACATTGACCAGCTTGCCGGGCACCGTCGTCAGCCCGGCGAGCTCGAATTCGTTGACGTCGTGGGCGACATGCGCCGCGGTCGCGTTCATCTGTTTTGCCAGGTCCCTGGTGGCGAGATTCCAGACGAACTCGCCGGTCTCCTGGACGTTGCGGACGGTGTCCTTCCAGGAGGTCGAGGAAAACCCGATGATCGGCGGGGTGTAATTGAAGCCGTTGAAGAAGCTGTAGGGCGCCAGATTGACATTGCCCTTGGTGTCCCGCGACGAGATCCAGCCGATCGGCCGCGGCGCGATGATGGCGTTGAACGGATCGTGCTTGAGGCCGTGGCCGTTGACCGGCTCGTAATAGTGCAGGTCTTTCGGCTGATGCGTCCACTCGGCATTTTCCCGTGCTGAATTCCGTCATTGCGAGGAGCGACTTGCGACGAAGCAATCCAGTCTTGTTCCGTAGGCGCCTGGATTGCTTCGCTTCGCTCGCAATGACGAGCAATTCGCGTCTCCCGGAACGCGTTACGCCTTGCACGCGGCGCCAGCCCGGCGAGAACAAAGTCGATCATCTGGTCGAGCGACGGGCCCGGCTTGTTGGCGCATTGCGCGATCATCTGCGGATGGAAAAACCGCATCATCGCGGTGCAGGTGCACATCGCCGCCAGCGGCACGTCGGGCGACCTCGAACTCGCCCGATGCCGCGCCCTCGGCGATCACGCCGCCGATGGTCTCGGTGATGCCGCTCCATATGGGCGACGCAGACGTCCCAGCTCTCCTCCATCGCGATCTCGACCATCTCATGCAGCTTGGCGTCGCCGACATAGCGCTCGCTGTTCATGCGATGGATCGTGGTCAGCAGTTCGCGCAGTCGTGCGGCCGCAGGTCCGGGCTGCGCCGCGATGGCCTGGGCGGCGATCTCGACCTCGCCCATCAGGCCGCGCGCGACCCCCTCGTGGATCGCCTTTTTGGAATCGAAAAAGCGATAGACGTTGGCCGGGCTCATCCGCAGCACCTTGGCGATGTCGGCGACCGTGGTCTTCTGATAGCCGATCTCGCGAAACAAACGCTCCGCCGCCACGAGAATCCGCTCTCGCGTGTCGGCTTCGACATGTTCGGAAATCAGCGTCATCGGGGTGCTGCCAATGTTCAATTATTCCGCGGCCTCAGCAAGCGGAAATGCGGGCTGCGGTTCGCCATGATGCTGCGGCGCAAGATCAGTCTTCTCGCTGCGGCCGCTTTCCTCCAGGCTGTTGCGGAACCACAGCGCGTAGAGGCCCGGCAGGTACAGCAAGGTCAGGAAGGTTGCAACGAACAAGCCGCCCATGATGGTGATCGCCATCGGGCCCCAGAACGCCGAGCGCGACAGCGGGATCATCGCCAGGATCGCGGCCAGCGCGGTCAGCACCACCGGCCGGGCGCGCCGCACGGTGGCTTCGACGATGGCCTCCTTGCGGGTCAGGCCGTGCGGCACATCGGTCTCGATCTGGTCGACCAGAATCACCGCGTTGCGCATGATCATGCCGGCCAGCGCGATCAGGCCGAGCAGCGCCACGAAGCCGAACGGCTGGTTGGCGACGTTCAGGCCCAGCGCGGCGCCGATGATGCCGAGCGGCGCGGTGAGGAACACCAGCAGCAGCCGCGAAAAGCTCTGCAGCTGGATCATCAGCAGCGTCAGCATCACGATCACCATCAGCGGAAACAGCACGAAGATCGAGGCATTGCCCTTGGCGGATTCCTCGATCGCGCCGCCCATCTCGATGCGATAGGCCGGCTGCGAGGCTGTCGCGGATCTCCTGCAGCTTCGGCCAGATCTGGTTGGTGACGTCGGGCGCCTGCACGCCGTCGACGACGTCGGCCGCGCACCGTGATCGCCATGTCGCGGTTGCGCCGCCACAGGATCGGCTCCTCGTGGTCGTATTCGATCTTGGCGATCTGCGACAGCGGCACCGCGACGCCGTTGCGGGTGGTGATGGTGAGATCGCCGACACGGCCGAGATCGAGCCGCTCGGACGGCACCGCGCGCGCCACCACGTCGACCTTCTCGATGCCGTCGCGCACCGTGCGTCACCGGCGCGCCCGAGATCAGCATGCTCAGCGCCTGCGAGACGTCCTGCGGGGTCAGGCCGAGCGCGCGGGCGCGGTCCTGGTCGACCACCAGCTTGAGGTAGGGCGACTGCTCGTTCCAGTCGAGCTGCGGATCCATGACCTTCGCGATTCTGCTTGACCACGTCGCGCACCTGGTAGGCGATGTCGCGCACCTTCTTGGTGTCCGGCCCGATCGACGCGGAACTGCACGGGGAAGCCGACCGGCGGACCGAAATTGAAGCGGTCGACGCGCACCCGCGCTTCGGTCAGCGCGCCGTCGTCGACCGCCTTTTCCAGCCGCGCCTTGATGCGCTCGCGCGCCTCGACGTCCTTGGCGACGATGACGATCTCGGCAAAGGCTTCGTTCGGCAGTTGCGGGTTGAGGCCGAGCCAGAACCGCGGCGAGCCCTGGCCGACATAGGCGGTGTAGGTCGACGATATCCTTGTCGTCCTTCAGCAGCGCCTCGGCCTTTTTCACCGACTGCTCGGTGACGCCGAACGCGGTGCCCTCGGGCAACCGCAGCTGCAGGAACAATTCGGGCCGCTCGGACAGCGGGAAGAACTGCTGCTGGACATGACCGAAGCCGACGATCGCGGCGCGAAGATGCCGACGGTCGCCAGCACCACCTTGATGCGGTGCTCGACGCACCACTGCGATCATGCCGCGCAGGATGCGGTAGATGCGCGTCTCGTAGACCGCGTGCGGATCGTGGTTATGGCTGCACGGCGATGTTCGGGCAGCAGCTTGACGCCGATATAGGGCGTGAAGATCACCGCCACGAACCAGGAGGCGATCAGCGCGATCGCCGACGATCCAGAAGATGCCGCCGGCATATTCGCCGACCGCCGAATTGGCAAAGCCGATCGGCAGGAAGCCGGCGGCGGTCACCAGCGTGCCCGTCAGCATCGGAAACGCGGTGGATTCCCAGGCAAAGGACGCCGCGCGGACGCGGTCCCAGCCCTGCTCCATCTTCACCACCATCATCTCGACGGCGATGATGGCGTCGTCGACCAACAGACCGAGCGCGATGATCAGCGCGCCGAGCGTGATGCGGTGCAGGTCGAGCGACATCGCGTTCATGACGATGAAGACGATCGCCAGCACCAGCGGCACCGACAGCGCCACCACGATGCCGGTGCGCCAGCCGAGCGCGACGAAGGAGACGAACAGCACGATCGCCAGCGCCTCGATGAAGGAATGCACGAATTCGCTGACGGCGTGCTCGACCACCTTGGGCTGGTCGGCGATCTGGTCGACATTGATGCCCTGCGGCACCGCACGCATGAATTCCGCGGTCGCGTCCGACGACGTCCTTGCCGAGTTCGAGGATGTTGGCGCCCTTGGCGGTGACCACGCCGATGCCGAGCGCGGGCTTGCCTTCCTGGCGCACCACAAAGCTCGGCGGGATCGACATAGCCGTGGGTGACGGTCGCGATGTCGCCGAGCCGGAATACGCGGCCGTTGCTTTCGACCGGCGTCTCCGCCACCGCCTTGGCGCCGTCGAGCGCGCCGGTGACGCGCAGCGGCACGCGCTGCGACGAGGTCTCCACGGTGCCGGCCGGCGTGACGTTGTTCTGCTTGGCGAGCGAATCGAACAGCGCCTGCGGCGTGATGCCGAGCGTCGCCAGCTTGGCGTGCGAGAACTCGACAAAGATCTTCTCGTCCTGGATGCCGTAGAGATCGACCTTTGTCACGCCCGGCACCTTGAGCAGCCGCTGGCGCATGCCCTCGGCGGCCTTTTTCAGTTGCGCGTAATCGGCGCCGTCGCCGGTCATGCATGTAGAGGATGGAATCGACGTCGCGAGAATTCGTCGTTGACGACCGGGCCGAGCAGGCCGGTCGGCAGCTCGCCCTGGACGTCGCGCGAGCTTCTTGCGCAGCAGATAAAACAGATAGCGGCACGTCCTTGGGCGGCGGTGGAATCCTTGAACGTCACCTGCATCGCGGTGAAGGCCGGCTTGGAATAGGTCTGCACCTTGTCGAAATAGGGCAGTTCCTGCAGCTTCTTCTCGATGGGGTCGGCGACCTGGGTCTGCATCTCGGCAGCGGTAGCGCCGGGCCAGATCGCGGACACGTTGACCACCTTGACGGTGAAGAACGGATCCTCGGCGCGGCCGAGCCGCTGATAGGAGAAGAAGCCGGCGGCGCCGAGCGCGAAAATCAAAAACAGGATCAGCGCGGGATGGCTGACCGCCCAGCCCGAAAGATTGAAGCGCTTCATTTCACTTCTCCTGCGCCGATCACGATGACTGAACACTCCCTCTCCCGTGGGGAGAGGGTTGGGGTGAGGGCGTACGGATTTTCGACGGGTTGTAACCCCTCACCCGGCGCTGCGCGCCGACCTCTCCCCATGGGAGAGGTGAAGTCGCTTCCGTCCGCGAGGTTCGATCGCATCACCGTCTCCGTCAGAACGACAGCGACGAGACGACGCGGACCTTTTGCGCCGGATCGAGTTTCTGCACACCGAGCACCACGACTTTCGCACCTTCGTCGACGCCGCCGCTGATGACGACGTCGTTGCTCTCGTAGGACTTCACCTTGACCGGCTGCAGCGCGACCTCGCCCTTGTCATCGACGGTGTAGAGCGAGGGCTCGCCGCCTTCGCTGAACAGCGCCGACAGCGGCAGCCGCGCGACGCGCTCGGTTTCCGGATCGGCGAGCGTCAGGGTCGCGGTCATGCCGAGCGAGACATGATCGTCGGCGTCGGGCAGCGAGAATTTTGCCAGATAGGTACGCGTCGCCGGATCGGCCTGCGGCGCGACCTCGCGCAGCTTCGCGGCATAGTTCTTGTTCGGCTCCGACCACAGGCTGACGGTGGCGGTGCCCTCCTTGGCGCGGCCGAGCAGCGTTTCGGGGATCGAGACCACGGCTTCCTTTTCGCCGAGGCGCGCGACGCGGATCGCGGTCTGGCCGGACGCCACCACCTGGCCCGGCTCGATCAGGGTCGCGGTGACGACGCCGCGGGTATCGGCCTCGAGCGTGGCGTAAGACAGCGAGTTTTTGGTGAGTTCGACCGAACGCTCGGCGCGATTGAGCCGCGCGCGCGCCTCGTCGCCGGCGGCCTTGGCGGTGTCGAGCGCGGCATCAGTGGCCCAGCCCCTGGCGCGCAGATCCTTGGCGCGTTGCTCGGCGGCAGAAGCCTGCGCCAGCACGCCGGTCGCCGCATTGAATTCGGCCACCGCCTGCTCGGCCTGCAGTTTTAAGTCGACTTCATCGAGGGTTGCGAGCGGCTGCCCGACATCGACGGTCTGGCCGACCTCGACCAGGCGCTTTGCCACCTTGCCGGGGACCCTGAAACCCATATCGGTTTCGATCCGCGGCTTGACCGTGCCGACAAAACTGCGCGAGGGCTGTTCCGCCTCATAATGCACGGTCGCGACCAGAACCGGCCGCCCTGGGGCAGCCTTTTCCGCGACTTTGTCGTTGCAGCCCGCCAGGCTCAGCGCCAGAAAAGCCAACAACATCCCAGCTAATAGCCTGGAATAACTTGCTAAAATCGAACGAACCAGCATCGAACGCTCCCCTTCGGCTGAAAGCCTCGTGAAGAGTGTCAACTATTCACTGATGAATGTCAATATTCGTCAGTAGTTACGAATTCGTGATGCCGCCATCGAACGTGGCGTTTCTTTCGGCTCGCTGGCTGATCGTGGCTGTGCCGTTAACGGCCTCGGCGGGCGGTCTTGCGGCGCTTCTTTGCCGTCGTCTTCGCAGTGCGCTTCGACGTCGTTTTGGACTTCTTGGATTTCCTGGCAGCGGGTTTTTTCGTGGTCTTGCGAGCGCGCTTCTTTGCCGCCTTCGCGGTTTTTGTCACAGCTTTCTTCCCAACCTTTTTCGCGGCCTTCGGCTTGCCGGCCTTCGCTACGGCGCGCTTCTTCCGTCGAGGCGCAGGCGCCGCGATCGGCGGCACCATCATCACCGGATCGGACACCAGGCCCGCGCCGGCGAGCGGCAGCGGGACTGCCACGACGTCATTGTCCTTGAGCGGCGGCTCTTCGGCCTTCAGCGCCGCGCTGGCGGCATCCGCCGCCGTCGAGGCAATGCCTTTGACGGTGTCGGTGAATTTTTCCAGTATCGATTTGTCGTTGTCCATGATGCCTCCCGGGATTGCTGTCCCGGGCTAACCGCCGGCAATGCCGCGGGTTCCCGAAGCGAAACTCACTCCGAGGCCAACTCGGCGAGCTGAAAGCGCTCGAAACGGTGCAGTTCCTGCTCGATCCTGGCTTTCAGGTCCTTGCGGCCGGCTTTGCGCGCGGCGCCGACCCAGGTCCATTTCTGCATCAGGAGTTTGCGGTTCTGCCGGTCGGTTTTCAGATCGATGGCGGCGACGATCTCCTCGCCGGCCAGCACCGGCAGGGCAAAATAGCCGAACTGGCGCCTCTCCTTTGGCACATAGGCTTCAAAACGGTGGCCGTAGTCGAAGAACAATTCGGTGCGCTTGCGCTGGATCACCAGCGGATCGAACGGCGAGAGGATGTGCACCAGTTCAGGCGCGGCCCCATTGGCCGGCTCCAGCGTCTCCGGGCGCGCCCAGTGCTCCTGCTTGCCGGCGCCTTCGAGCGCGACCCGCACCAGTTCCTTCGCGCGCACCCTCGCCTCGATCAGCCGCTTCACCGCGGTCTTGCTCGGCGCGTCGAGATGGCAGATCGAATCGAGACTGACCAGGCCCTGCGCGCGCAACGCGCGGCCGAGCAGATAGGCCGTGGTTTCCCGCGCGCTCGCTGCCTTCGGCATCTTGTCCCAACCGAAATGCCGCGTCATCAGTTCGTAGGTCTTCAGCATGCCGTTGCGCTCGCTGATGGTGAGCGCGCCGGTATAGAACGCCAGTTGCAGCGCCCGCTTCGACGGCTTGCGGCTGGCCCACAGATGGTCCTTTTCCGTCAAGACGTCGTCGTCGATGTCGCGGATGGTCAGCGCGCCGTCGCGCCGGATCAGCCGCATCACCTTGCGCAGATCGGCCGGCGTCACCGAGGCGAACCAGCGATGGCCTTCGCGCTGGTGCTGCTTCATCGCCGGGATGAAGAAGCGGATATCGCGGGTCGGCACGTAGGACAGCGCGTGGGTCCAGTATTCGAACACGCTCTTGTCGGCGCTCTGGGCCTGGCGCAGGTCGCCGCGCCGGTAGTCGGGAATCCGGGTCCACAGCACGTGGTGATGCGAGCGCTCGATGACGTTGATGGTGTCGATCTGGACATAGCCGAGATGCTCGATCGCGGCCGTGGTGGCCGCGGGCCCGGCGCCGAACGGCGCCTGCGTATCGAGCCGCTGGGCGCGCAACCAGATCCGCCTGGCCTCAAGCCCGGTCAGGGGATGGGATTTATCTGACGACGACATGCTTGCAGCACTGTAGCCGGATTCGCGTCGCGGGTGACACGCCGAAATCGCAGGCAAAAATGTCAGGCATGAAAAAACCGCGCCGCCCGAAGGCAGCGCGGCGAATCAGAGGGTCCCCCTAAGGCGTCACTTCATCATCGCGGCCTTCTGAGCCATCATATAGTGCTTGCAGCCGCCGCGCATGTTGCCCTTGCTCATGTCCGAGTTGGCCATGCCGATCTCCTTGCCCATGGCCGTTTTACCCGGGCCATCCTGCATCGAGTTCATCATCATGGTGGACTTCATCATGTTGTCGGACGTGCATTTCATCATCGCCGCGGACGCGGGCGACAGAGCGAGGGCCGAGAACATCGCGGCAGTCATCAAAATAGTCTTCATGAAAAGCCTCCCTTGGAACGAAACCGGCGTGCTGCCGGCTTTCGAGGTACGTATCCTCCACCAGCAACGTTTCCCGGAGAAGCTAATTTTGCGTGCTGCAATGCAGCGATTTGGGCGCGTGGGCTCTTGGCGCCAAGCCCCAATTCGCAAGCGCCCGCAGCCATATGTTCAGTGTTTCGGTCGCTCGCCGATACTGCCGGTGGCGGTGTCCGGATCGCAGGACGCCTTGCCCCGTTCGGAAGCCTGGCATTTGTAGACGTTGCCGGTGAGGCGGTCGATCAGCCACATATTGTCCTCGGAAGGACTGTCCATGCCAATGAACCGCGTGCTGACGCTGGTAATCAGCGTCGACAGCAGGATGGCGGTCGCGATCAGCCCGGCACCGAGCAGGATCGGCATCCCCCCCGCCGGGCGATCCGACGCTCCCCCGCGCTGCCCCTGATAGTCGCTTTGTCTTTTCGGTGACGGGAACCCAACCAAACGCAACCCACTTTCTTGTTCTTGTTCTTGTTCTTGTTCTCGTTGAACGAGATTGGTAGCCGCCCATCTGGCCGAATTATTGTCCGCAGATCGGCGTTCCTGCGACGGCGGCGATTTCAACAACGGAAAAGACGGCCCGAAGGCCGCCTTTCGAAAACTCCACTTGGGCTCAGCGGAACAGTCCGCCCATCATGTGGCCGAACAGGGCGCCGGGTCCGCCGCCGCCACGATAGGAACGACGGCCGCCGCCACCACCGGCGTGGCGCGAATGATGCACTTCCTCTTCGCCATCATCGCTGGAAGCAATTTTGGTCGAGGTGATCTCCGAGACCAGCGCCTTGTGCTCAAGCGTGTTGAGGAAGCCGGTCTTCGGATAACCGCGCGCCGCCTGCCAGCGCATGATCACATTGCGGGTAGCTTCATCGAATTTGCCGCTGGCCTTGACGTCGAAGCCGAGGCTGGTGAGGCGGCGCTGCACGTCGCGGCGCTGGTTACGATCGAGGCCGAGCTGGTCCTCGCTTATCTGGTCGGCTTCCTCGGTGAAGGTGGCGGGATCGATCCCGGTGGTCAGGTTGCGGGTGGTGGTGGACGGTCCGTTCTGCAGCTCGGCGATGCGGGTCAGCGCCAGGGGCTTGAAGGTGCCGTTCGGATAGTTGGTGAGATAGGCGTTGAGTTCTTCTGTTTTGTTGGAGTCCTTGATCGAGCGCCAGAACTCCAGTTCGACTTCGGAAGCGGCACCCGTCGCGACGGGAGCGGCCGGCGCTTCGGCCGACGCGCCAGCCGGAGCAGCAGGCGCGGGGTTGAGGAATACCGTGCCGGTCAGGTTGGTGTGACCCCAGGGCAATTGGTTCTTGCTGGTCTCTTCATTGACCTGGGCGCGGACCTTGGTCATGGCCTGCTGGATCTCGACGCCGGGTTGGGTGATGTTGGCCATCAGCGCCCGGGTGAACGGGCTGTTGGTGCCGACTTCGCCGTCGAGCGCGGTCTGCCCGGGACCGGTGGCGAACGCGATCAGGGTGCCTTCGCCGGATTTCATTTCGGCAAGGCCCGACTGCACCGAGAGCGAGCGGGTCGCCGAATTCGGCTTGATCTTGCCGGCGAACGGGTTGTCGCGGCAGGCGTCGAGGAACACCAGCTTGACCTTGGCATCGGCCATGGTCTGCTCCAGCGTGGTGTCGACATTGATGGCGCTGCCGAGCTTGACGTCCATTTCGGATTTGATGTCGGCGTCGACCGGCAGCAAATAGTTGGTGCCGTTGATGGCGATGCCGTGGCCCGCATAGAAGAACAGCGCGACATCGGCGCCCTCGGCCTTCTTGCCGAATTCGAGCAGCCGCTCCGTCATCTTGTCGCGGGTGAGGTTGGTGCCCTCGACGACGTCGAAGCCGACATTGCGCAAAACCTTGGCCATCGCCTTGGCGTCGATCGCCGGGTTGGGAAGGGCCGCGACATTCTTGTAGGCGCCGTTGCCGACGACGAAGGCAACGCGCTTGTCGGCCTTGGCGATATTGGCGCTGACCAGAAGTCCGAGAACCGAAAGTGCTGCAATCAAGAAGCGCATGGTCATTCTCCCCTGTGTTCGAAAAACCGGTATTCCCTTGGTATTCCCTTGGCCGCTCGGGCCGCATCCGATGGCTGCAATCTGATCCAGTCCGCGGGGAAGGAATGTGATCTACGTCACTCAGCTGTCGCAGGGACTCGAACCGGCTCTTTCGACGCAGCGACATGACCGGGATCGCGCGGCGACGTGCTCAATTCCGGTCAGGCCGCCGATACTACCTTTGCTAGGCGGCAACGTCCGGAGCCCAGCCGGATGATGCGGCTTACGGCCTGAAGTCGGCCTGTTTCGCGGGATCTTCGAGCAGTTTTTCCAACGTGATCTAGATCACATTCATGGCTTTGAACCGGTCCTATGTTCGAAGCATCCAAACGCCATCAGGCGTAACAGCGAAGGACCACGACAATGACCAGCTTTCACAGACTAACCGCACTCAAGGCGATCACGCTCGGTGCCGCGCTGTCGATGACAGCCGGTTTTGCCTTTGCCGGCGACAATGTCTCGACCGACCAGATCATCAATGCGCTGCAGCCGAAGCCGCTGACCCGCGGCCTGTCGGTTGGCCCGCAAGCCGATCCCGCCGTCAAGGCCAAGGAGATCGACTTCGTGCAGACCCTGCGCAACCGCAAGACCCGGTCGCTGTCGATGGGCGAACGCGAGGAAATCGCCGACATCGCTTCGACCAAGCCGAACATCGATCTCGACATCCAGTTCGACTACAACTCGGCCGACATCAGCGCCAGTTCGATGCCGTCGGTGCAGGCGCTGGGCCGCGCGCTCTCCAATCCCAGCCTCAAAGGCTCGACGTTCGTCGTCGCCGGCCACACCGACGCGGTTGGCGGCGAAGCCTTCAACCTCGGCCTGTCCGAACGCCGCGCCGATACCATCAAGAACTATCTGGTCAGCAAATTCGGCATCGCCGGCAGCGATCTCGTCACCGTCGGTTATGGCAAGGACAAGCCGAAGGATGCCAACGCGCCGATGGACCCGATCAACCGCCGCGTCCAGGTCGTCAACATGGATACCAAGACCGCGTCGAAGTGAACGAGCGCGAACGGCCCGCCTGCCCTCACGCGGCAGGCGGACCGTGCGGATGAAATTTTCTTGAGTTCTTTGGATGAGATTTTCGGACCAGCCGATCGTCAGGCGGATGGCCCGCGCCGGATGCCTGACATTCATAAATTCTTGAAAAGGGGACTTAACATGAAGAAGCTCGTCATCGCGGCCGCGTTTGCCTTGATCAGCGCATCGGCTCACGCCGGCACCTATCGTGTCGAAGGCTATACCATCCACGTCTCGGACGGCTGCAGCTCGTCGTCCTGCGTCTCGGTCTATGCGCCGGGTTACGGCTATTATCACTCGGGATCATCGGCCCGGCTGCACAAAGCGCACAAGGACACCTCGCGTTTCGCTGCCGTGACCAAAAAGGATGACGCCAAGGCGGCGCCTGGCACAGCCGCGCCGGCAGTCGATGCAACGCCTGCCGCCACGCCGGAGAAGGCGGTGGAACCCGCCGTTCAGGCCACGCCCACTGAAACGCCCGCGAAATAGCAGGGCTCGCAGGATCCGCCGCCGATCATTTGTGCTTCGCGGTTCGCTGCGGATTGCATAGGCTGGTCGTGGGGCCAATGCGCGCCGGTTTTCAGTCGACCATCGTTTATCGCTTGAAGGGACATTCAGGATGAAAATAGCTCTTACCGGTCTTGCGATCGCGACATTGCTGGTCGCAGGCTCCACCCTCCCCGGCCTCGCCCAGGACGCCGCCAAGCAACAAACCCCGGCGCCTGCGGCGGAGACGGCTTCGCCGCCGCCCGCCTCAACCGAAACCATGCCGCGTCCGTCGATCGCGCCGAAGAGCGCCGAGCCGGCGGCGCCCGCCGCCGACAACGAGCCCGCGCCGCGCCATCGCCGCTACGCGCATCGCTATCACCGATACGGCTATTACCGGACCGCGTATTGGGAGCCGTTCCCGGTCTACTGGCCGCATCTCTACCACAACCGGATTTACTGGAACCGGATCCCGTGGTTCGTCAGGTTCTGATCAGCGGCAACGACTGAATGGAATGCGCTATCGTCGCGATCGGAAAGCGTGTGCGGCAACGGGGGGATGACAAACCCGCGATCCGGGACTACTGGTTTTCCGTCCCGGACTGCTGAAACTGGAAGAATACGCGTTGGATGGATTGCGGCTTATCGGCGATATCGGCGGCAGCAACGCGCGTTTCGCGGTGTCGGAAAATGGTGCGTACGACAATTTGCGGCATGTCGGCGTCGGACAATTCGCGTCGCTGCATGAAGCGTTGATATCCTACATCGACAGCTTGCCGCCTTCGCTCCGCCCGAGCGAAGCGGCGCTCGCGATCGCGGGTCCCGTTTTCGGCGACCGGATCGCGCTGACCAATCATGACTGGTCGTTCTCGATTGCGGAATTGAAAGCGAGTCTGAAACTATCTTCTCTGATCGTCGCGAACGATTTCGGGGCTACCGCGATGTCGATACCGTATCTGCCATCCGAGCATATATTTCTGGTCGGGCCGGAATGCACGGCGCCGAAGGGCCCGATGGGTATCATCGGCCCCGGTACCGGCCTCGGTGTCAGTTCGCTGGTGCCAGACGGTGAAAAATGGGTGCTGATCCCCGGCGAGGGCGGTCACGTGACCTTGCCGGCCTGTACCAGGGAAGAAGCCGACATCATCGACGTGCTCCGGCGCCGCTTCGGACGGGTTTCGGCCGAGCGCGCGCTGTCGGGCGCCGGCCTCGTCAATCTGTACGAAGCGCTGTGTTCGATCGCAGGCGTCGCCGCCACGCCGATGACCCCGGCGGACGTCACCAACCACGCGATCAACAACACCGATGCGATGTGCGTCGAAGCATTTACCCATTTCTGCCGGTTTCTCGGCACCGTCGCCAGCGACCTCGCGCTGACGATTGGCGCGACCGGCGGGATCTACATCGCCGGCGGTATTTTGTTGCGCTTCAAGGAAGCGTTCGCGATGTCGCCGTTCCGGGAACGGTTTGAAGACAAGGGACGGTTCAGCGGGCTGTTACGCGGCATCCCGACCCGGCTCATCCTGGACGAGTCGCCTGCCCTTACGGGACTGGCGAATTTTACCCTCTGACGCTTTCGCCCGGCGCGGCGGAAACAAATCAGTTCTAGATCCAGTTCTGGAACAGCATCAGCCGATTGAACGTCTGCATCGAGGTTCCGACAAAGGCCGCGGTGATCGGCAGCATCACGGCAAAGCTCACGCCCACCACAGCGACAAAGGCCCAAAGCCAGCGCGGCGCGTTGCCGCGCCGGAGCACGTAGACCAGCAGCAGGCTCGCGAAGGTGGCCGACGGCAAATAATAATAGATGAACCCGACGACGCGCGGCAGCAGCGCCCAGGCGAGATACGGCCCGAGATAGAACGACATCAAAAGAAACGCCTCGGTCCGGCGCGTCACCACCCAGTCGCGCAACACCACGACAAAAGCCGGCAGCGCCGCCCACAGCACCACGGGATTGCCGAGGAATACGACGGCGAAAATCTCGTCGTCGCCGACCTTGTCGAACAGATACCAGACCGGACGCACCAAAAACGGCCAGGACGGCCACGCGCTCATATAGGTGTGGGCGGAAAACGCGCTGGTGGTGTTGTCGCCAAAAATCCGGCGCTGCGCCTCCCAGAGATCGGGAATCGAGAACCCGAAGACCGGGATGAAGGTCACGAGATAAACCACTGACGGGATCAGCACGAAGCAGGCGATGAAATGCAGCAGGCGGAAATCCGGCCACAGGTCCGGCCGGTACCAGTCGCCCCTGTTGCCGTCGGAAAATTGCGCGCGCCAGCCTTGCAGCAGCCGGATCGCGGCAATGATGGCGATGCAGACCGCGAGCGGGAACAGCCCGCTCCATTTGCACGCCGCCGACAGGCCGAAGAAAACCCCTGATAACGCGAACCAGCGTTGCGGCCGTGATTGCTTGTAGCCCTGCATGAACGCCGCGATCCCGAACAGGCCGAATGCGAGTGAAAAAATATCCAGCATCGCGATCCGCGATTGCACGAACAGCATCTGGTTGAAAAAACTGATCAGCGCCGTCGCGCTCGCGGGCCCTTGCGCCGCGAACAGCGCGAGGCCGCAGAAATACACCGCGACGATTGCCAGCGCGCCGAACAGCGTCGCCGGATAACGCCAGCCGAGCGGGTTGTCGCCGAAACTGCGGATCGACAGCGCGATGATCTGCTTTGCCAGCGGCGGATGCATCGGATTGAGCATCGGGCTCGGCATCACAGGTTCGAGCATTTGCCGCGCCGCCGGCACGTAATGCACCTCGTCGAAATAGAATTTGTCCGGCGTCGTCACGCCGATCAGAAGCAAAAGATGCGCGCCGAGAAACAGAATGACGGCGATGAGCGCCGTTCGCGCTGTCAAATAGCCTGGAACAGAAGGTGATTCTCGCACGATGACCATCAATACGGACGTTACAACAATCGAGAGTGACGTTTGAGCAGGACACGTTTCAAGCCAAATGTTTTTCGATCCTGCGACATTGAACGCATTCGAATTTGATTGCGACTAACCATCGGGTTGGTGTGTCGACGCAAGTGATAATTTTACAACATCGCTTGCGCGCGCAGTCCGGTACGATGACGGGACAAGTCGATCGGGATTGAAATGAGTTTGGGTCACGTCGTTTTCTATCTATCGGCGCTGCTGTTTGCCGCCGCAATTGGCACCGCGCCCGTGCTGGCGCAGACCCGCGTCGGCGAAGCCGCCCTCGTCAAGAACGAAGTCATCCGCGTCAACGCTTCCGGCAACAGACAGATCAATGTCGGCGACGGCCTGCTGCGCGACGAGGTGGTGCGGACCGGGCTGGACAGCGCGACGCGGCTGGTGATGGCCGACAGCACCAATTTGTCGCTCGGCCCTAGTTCGACCATCACGCTCGACCGCACCGTCTTCGATGACGAGCATACTTACCGCGAGATCGCGGTCCGCCTGACCACCGGGGCGTTTCGTTTCGTCACCGGCCATTCGGAAAAGGCAGCCTACAAGATCACGACCTCGGTCGCGACCATCGGCGTGCGCGGCACCATCCTCGACATCCTGGCGCAACGCGGCAAGACCACCGTGGTGCTGCAGGAGGGTGCGTCCTCGGTCTGCACGCTGAGCTTCCAATGCGTCGAGCTGACACAACCCGGTGAAACCGCGATCATCACCTCGACCGGCGGCAAGACCACGATCAAGAAGACCTCGGGTTCGCCGTGGAATTTCGCCGCCGCCTGCGCGGCGGCCGCGGGGCTCTGCACCACCACCGACTATGCGGACGCGACGCCTGCCGTGGTGACGCCGCCGGTCGCGCCGCCCGTCGACGACGGCCTGTGCGGGCGCTGACGATGGCAAAATCCGCAAGCTCGAAATCCGCGAGTTCAAGGTCCACACGAGCCTGGCTGCCGTCGGCGCTGCTGATCGCGGCAATTTCGTTTGTGCTGATCCCGGCGCAAACAAGCGCGGTGTTCGCCCAGAGCGCTTCGCCCTCACCGTCACCGAGCCCGTCGCCGTCACCCAGCCCTACGCCGAGTCCGACGCCGACGCCAACCGGCGCGGGTTCCAGCGGCGGATCGGTCACCGGCCTCGCTCAGCAACGCTTCAATCAGATGGTCACCAACCGGGTGCTCGGCACGGTGCTGCTCGGGGTCAACGAACAGGTCAATTGCAGCGACTGCGTCAGCGCGTTCGGTTCCGCGGGTTCGTTCTCCGCCGGCATCCACGGCCGCAAGGAAATCACCAACAATCTGTCGCTGCTCGCAGGCCTCGCCTACACGCAATACAGCGAAGGCGGCTACAGCGTCACCAGCGCGCGGATCGGGGCGTTCGCGCTGCGCTATGATTTCACCGACTGGGGGTCGTCGCGGCCGTTCTTCGATGTCGGCGCGCTGCTGACGCCGTTCGAGCAGGTGCGCTACACCAGAAGCTATATGACGAGCCTCGGAGCGGTGTCGCTCGACAGCCGGACCAACGCTTCGGATTACGGCGTCTATGGCCGGGCCGGCTGGATCAGCCGGCTGTCGCCGCGCGACGAGGTCGCCGCTTCCGTCGAGATCTGGCAGATGTGGCAGCGGGTGAGCGGTTACAACGACCCCACAAGCCCGTTCAATCCATTCGACGCCTCGATCGCCACCGGGACCGATCGCACCGATTTGGTAAAACTCGGCGGCCAGTGGACCCATCTGTTCAGCGACAGCGTCGAGGCCAACATCAACGGCGGCTTCGTGCAATCCTTTGCCGCGCATTCCGGCATCGTCGCCACCGTGACCGGCGACGGCACCGTGGTGCCGACGATCGGCAACCAGAACTGGTTCGAATATGGCGGCCGGCTCGGCTTCCGCATCACCAAGGGCTGGGTGGCCGACCTCTTCCTCAACGGCACCGCCGGACCGCAGCCGGTCGGCAACACCATTCACGGCGGCATCGGGTTGCGGGTGAATTATTAGGCGCTTATTAACTCTCGGCGAGCGCCAGCGCCGCGGTGACGCCGCTCTCCAGGATTTCGTCGGACAGTTTTTTGTCGTTGACGGCGCGCGCCAGTTGCAGTGCGCCGACCATCAAGCCGTAGATCGCAACCGCATTGCGCCGCCGCGCCTCGGCCGAGCCTGCCTGAATCTGCGTCGCGATCAGCTCGATGAAGGTCGATACTTTCGCGGTGAAGGCGTCGCGCGTGGCTTTGGGATGGCGCGCGACTTCCGCGACCAGCGCCGCGGTCGGGCAACCATCATCGGGACGATCGCGATGGCGCGGCGACAGATAGTCCCGGATCATCGTCTGAAGCCCGGCATTGTCGGCGGCAACCGCGCGCAGCCGGTCTTCGCGCCGGTCGAGCGCGTTGGCCAGCACTGCCTGGACGAGGTCTTCCTTGGAGTCGAAGTGGGTGTAGAAAGCGCCGTTGGTCAGTCCGGCATCCGACATGATGCCGGCAAGGCCGACCGCGGCGACACCATGCCCCCGAAACTGCCTCGAGGCGACATCGATGATGTGCTGCCGCGTGGTGTCCTTGTGTCCCTTTTCGTAGCGCATCCCTGCTTCCTGTCGCCACCCCGTCCGAGTTCCGGCAAAAATGCAACGCGTCTGTGATAATACGCGGCTTGCCTTTATTGGATTACGACTATAATAACAACTTACGATCATAATGCAATGGGCGCAGCCGGTTTCGCCTCCGTTCAAGGGTCAAAAAATGGGACTGAAAGCTGCCGCCGCGACGCTCGACGACATCGATGTGACGCCCGACGCCAGCGTTGAACCGGCGGTGGAGACAAAGCCGGCACAGCCCAGCGTCGATGCCAGGCGCGCGGCTATCCTGAACGGGGCGATTCTCCCGACATTGATAAGACTGGCGCTGCCGACCATTGCGGTGCTGGTGGCGCAGACCGCGGTCAATATCGCGGAAGCCTATTATGTCGGGTTTCTCGGCACCGACGCACTGGCCGGCGTGGCGATGGTGTTTCCGGTATTCATGCTGATGACCATGATGTCGAACGGCGGCGTCGGCAGCGGGGTCGCCTCCTCCGTCGCGCGCGCGGTCGGCGCCGGCCGCAAAGACGACGCCGACGCGCTGGTCCTGCACGCGATCGTCCTCGCCATCCTGTTCGGCGCCGCCTTTACGTTAGGAACGATAAGCGGCGGCCCGATGCTGTATCGCGCGCTCGGCGGCCGCAGCGAGGCGCTCGGCGCGGCGCTGCAGTACTCCAACTATCTGTTCGCCGGCGCGATCCCGGTGTGGATCGTCAATTTGCAGGCCGCCGCCTTGCGCGGCTCCGGCAATGTCCGGGTTCCTGCCACGGTGACGCTGGTCGGCGCGCTGGTGCTGATCCCGACCTCGCCGCTTCTGATCTTCGGCTATGGTCCGGTGCCAAAACTCGGCATCCAGGGCGCCGGCATTGCGTTCGCGCTGTATTACTGCGGGGCGATGCTGGTGCTGCTGCGCTACATGGCGACGGGGCGCGGCGGCCTGACCTTCAAATTCGTGCCGCTGCAGGGCCGGCTGTTTCTCGACATCCTCAAGGTCGGAATCCCGACCGCCGTCAATACCGTGCTCACCAATTTGACGGTGATCCTGGTCACCGCCGCGGTCGGATTGTTCGGCACCACCGCGCTTGCCGCCTACGGCATCTCCTCGCGGCTTGATTACGTGATGATCCCGCTGCTATTTGGCCTGTGTACCGCCGTGCTGACCATGGTCGGCGTCAATGTCGGCGCGGGCCAGATTGTCCGCGCCCGCAAGATCGCATGGATCAGCAGTTGTGTCGGTCTCCTGCTGACGGGATCGATCGGCCTCGTCGTCGCGCTGTTTCCGATGCTCTGGCTGAATTTGTTCAGCCACGATCCCGAGGTGGTGAATTAAGGCATGACCTACCTGCGGATCGTCGCACCCGCCTACAGCGCGCTCGGCTTCGGCTTTGTCGTGGCGTTCGCCGTGCAAGGCACCGGCCATGTGCTGTGGCCGTTCGTGGCGTCCGTCGGCCGTATTCTGGTCGCCGCCGGCCTGGGCTGGATCGCGGTCGGCCATTTCGGCGCGGGGATGGCAACGCTGGCCTCGATGGTGGCAGCGTCGCTGGTCGCCTATGCCGCGATCTGCGCCATCGCCATGCTTTCGAACAAGGTGTGGCGCAAGGATAGGATGTGAGTGCATAGCGTTTCGAGCGAAGTTGGATCCGGTTCGCGTAAAGAAAGCGCGTCGAAGTAAAGCCCTATCCGCCGTCGTAGGCTTTCTGCAGCGTAGCGATCTCGAGTTTTGTCATTTTCATCATCGCTTCCATCGCGCGAGTCGCGGCGGCACGGTCCGGGCTTCCGAATAATTTCAGCAGCATCGATGGCACGATCTGCCAGGACACGCCGTAACGGTCCTTGAGCCAGCCGCATTGGCTCGGCGATCCGCCGCCGGAGATCAGCCCGTCCCAGAGATGATCGACCTCGGCCTGGTCGGCGCAATCGACCTTGAACGAAATCGCATTGGTAAATTCGAACCGCATGCCGCCGTTCAGCGCCATGTATTCCTGGCCCGCCAGCGTGAACTGCACCACCAGCACCTTGCCGGCCTTGCCGGAAGGCGTGTCGATCAGGCTCTTCTGGACCTTGTCGATCCGGGAATCCGGCAGCAGCGAAACATAGAAATTGGCGGCCTCCTCGGCCTCGTCGGCAAACCACAGGCAGGGGGCGATCTTGGACATGGAATTCCTCAGGTTTGATGGCGTTCGCCCCGAGGACGAACGGAACCGGGCCGATCCGACAGCGGGTTTGAGATTTTTTTGCCGCGCTAAACTGCCGTCATTGCGAGGAGCGTAAGCGACGAAGCAATCCAGGGCTCCACTTGCGGCCGCTGGATTGCTTCGCTCCGCTCGCAATGACGGAACTGGCGCCCTATGTCGCGACCGGAGTCGGCATCGTGAGGAACGCGCGCGCGACGTGCCAGAACAACTGCCGGTTGGTCGCCAGCGTCACGGAATGCGCGGTGCCGGGCAGGATAATGAACTGGCGGTCGCCGTTCGGCAGCAGATTAAAAAACTCCTCGATGTCGGCGACGGTAGCGATCCCGTCATATTCGCCGCGCACCAGCAGCACCGGCGACAACACCTTGTCCGGAAGCACCACCGGAAGGTTCGACGTCATGTCGAGATAGGTGCCGGTCGGGATCTGGTCGCCGAACTGCATTTCGACATCGGCCAACGCCTCGACGGCGGCGGCCTCGCTGGTGCCGGGCTTGTCGCGGGTGGCGATCGAACGGATCATGTCGCGATCGCGTTTGCGCATGTTGTGGGTGCGATAATAAGCCAGCTGCTCGGCGCGCTTGGCCAAGGTCGGCGAACCTTCGCCCTTGTAGGTGAAGGCGGCAAGCACCAGCCGGTCGGCGCGGTCGGGCTGCGCCATGGCGTAGGCGCCGGCGCGCAGCGCACCGGAGGATTCCCCGAGGAAATGGTATTTCCTCTGGCCGGTCTCGCGGAGCAGCACTTCGGCGGCGGCTTTCAGATCCTCGACCCCGCTGGCGATATCGGCATTGCCCGGGGTGCGGCCCGATTTGCCGTAGTTTTCGTGGTCCATGGTCCAGCAATCAAAGCCGTAGCGGGCGAATTCGTTCATCAGCGAATATTCGCCATGGCCGGGAACGTTGAGATCGAAGGTGCGCGAGGTCACCGACGAGCCGTGAACGAAGAACAAAATTGGCCGCGCCGGCTCGCCGGCCTTGGGCTCGCCGATCCGCTTGCGAAACATCCACAAGGGGATGTCGCCCTTCTTGGCCCAATATTCGTGGCTCCAGATTTCACCGCCTTCCGTCGCCACGGGTTCGGCGGCCTGCGCGGGCGCAACACCCGCCATTGCGCCGGCGGCCAGACCGAGGCCAGCGGTCTTGAGCAGGCTGCGCCGCGCCAGCGGTTGATCGAGATCCTTCATGGTTTCCTCCGGTCCAATTTTTATTGTCCGCATTGTAACAGACATGCCCGGTTCCGGAAATCACGACGCGCTGCAGCGCGAAATGCAAAACGGTCGAACGAGGCTTGCGAACAAGGCTTGCCGAATGCTTGGGGAGGTCTAGTCTCCCCGCAACCTGCGGGTTCAATCGCGGGGTCCAGATCAGGGAGAAAGTCATGAGCGGCCAACTGACCGAACAAGAACTCGCTGCGTTAATGCCGTCGGAATTGTGCGCCTACAAAACCCCGATCCCGACCCAGATCGTGGCCAGCGACGAATTCTATCCCGATCCGCAGAACGAACGGCAGCGCGAGGTCGAGGCGCGGCTATTGGCGATGGCCGACGATCTCGGCGGCAAACAGGGCCTCGACCGCCGCAAAGTTCTTCCAGAGCGCCGCCGGCATGGCCGCGTCCTTTGTCGCGATGAACGAAGTCTACGGCGCGCTGTTCGATGCGACCCTGGCGGAAGCCGCGACGCCTGCGATGGCGCAGGAGCGCGCCGACGGGCTGAAGGACCAGTTCATCATGGACATGCACACGCATTTCCTGCGCGACGACACCCGCATCACCACCTTCGTGGACATGCGCAAGGCGGTCGGCAAGGCCGGCTGGAACAAGCAGTTGAACGACCACGAGCAGACCATCGAGGATCTCAAGTTCGGCAACTACAAGAAAGAGATGTTTCTGGATTCCGACACCAAGATCGCGCTGATCTCGTCGGCGCCGTCCGACGTCGAACAGGACTGGTTCCTGACCAACCAGCAGATGGCCGACGCCCGCAAGAAGATCAACGACGAGGCCGGCTCGCGGCGGCTGTTCTGCCACGCGATCTTCACCCCGGGACAGCCCGGCTGGCTGGAAAAACTCGACGCCGGCCTCGAGCTGAAGCCGGAATCCTGCAAGGGCTACACCATCGGCGACAACACCCACAAGGACATCAGCCATTATCCCTGGCGGCTCGATGACGAGAAGGTCGCCTACAAGGGCTATGAGAAGATGGTGAAGGCCGGCATCAAGAATGTCTGCGTGCACAAGGGACTGTTCCCGCCCGGCGTCGAGAAGGCGTTTCCGAATCTGCGCGGTTTTGCCGACGTCGCCGATGTCGGCCAGGCGGCCAAGGACTGGCCGCAGCTCAACTTCGTCATTTATCACTCGGCCTATCGCCATGTCGGCGGCGATCCGAAGCAGGCGCTGGCCGAGTTCGAACGCACCGGACGGATTTCCTGGACCTCCGACCTCGCCGACATCCCGGCGCAATATGGCGTCAGCAATGTCTATGGCGACGTCGGGCAGTTGTTCGCCACCACGCTGGTGGCCGAGCCGAATGTCTGCGCCGCGCTGATGGGCACGCTGATAAAGGGCCTCGGCGTCGATCGCGTCTGCTGGGGCACCGACGCGCTGTGGACCGGCGCGCCGCAATGGCAGATCGAGGGCCTGCGCCGGCTCGAGATTCCCGAAGCCATGCAGAAGAAGTTCGGCTACGCGCCGCTCGGCGCCGCCGACGGCCCGGTCAAATCGGCAATCTTCGGCGACAACAACGCGCGGCTCTACAACATCCAGCCCAAGCGCGCGATGCTCGACATCAGGGGCGACCGCTTTGCGATGATGAAGGCGGAATACGACAAGGCTGGCCCCGAACCCTCGCACACGCGTTATGGCTATGTGGTGCCGAACGGGCCGATCGATCATTCGGTGTTTGCGTAGGCCGACGCCGCCGGCAACGTTCCCCGGATGCTGCGCAGCACGACGCACTTGCGGCGTGATGCGCTGCTGGTCCGGGGTCCACCGCTGCTGCCGATGCGGGTGGGTCCCGGTTCTGCGAAGCGGCACTGCGCGCCGCATCGCGCCCGGGACATGATGGAGCCGCGCGACGGCTTACCCTACTTCCCCTTGAACCGCGGCTTGCGCTTGTCGCGGAAGGCGGCAACGCCCTCCTTGAGGTCCTCGCTCTCGCGGATGGCGTCGAGCGTCCGGCGCACCTCGGCGACGGTTTCGAGCGGGCCCTTCGGCATCGCGTCGCGGGCGAGCTTTTTCAATGCCTGCACCACCAGCGGCGCGTTGCCGGCGATCTTTGCCGCCATCTCCTGCGCCAGCACGACATGCTGGCCCTTCGGCGCCACCTTGTTGACAAAACCGATCTGGTAGGCCCGTTCGGCGGAGAGTTCGTCGCCGACCAGCAAAAACTCCATCGCGATCTTGTGCGGCATCCGCGCCACCACCGACGAGACGCCGCCCGCGGTGGTGC
Organism: uncultured Alphaproteobacteria bacterium; assembly: GCA_963699465.1. Classification (GTDB taxonomy): domain Bacteria; phylum Pseudomonadota; class Alphaproteobacteria; order Rhizobiales; family Xanthobacteraceae; genus Bradyrhizobium. Next base: position 87,218 of record CAVOTZ010000002.1, on the reverse strand, counting down.
CGATCTTGCCCTCGGGATAGATGAAGCGCGTCGTCTCCGACGCCACGCACATGTCGGCCATCTGCACCAGGACAAAACCGCCGCCGACCACCCAGCCCGATGTCGCCGCGATCACCGGCTTGTCGAGCTCGACGCCAAGCCCGGGCACCGCGTGCCACATGTTGACCGGGAGATCGCCGACATCGGCGCCGACCGAAAAATAAGCCTCCTCGGCCGAGGCCAGCACCGCGACGCGGTCGTCGCTGTCGCGAAATTTCAGCCAGGCCTCGCGCAACTCGTCGCATAGCGCGTTGTTGAGCGCGTTGTGTTTTGAACTGCGATCCATCGTGATGGTGGCGACGTGGCCGGCGCTTTCGTAGCGAACAAGTTTCATGATTTTCCCCGGCAATTTTTCCGCGCGATTTCAACGATCGCGTCGACCGTCATTTCTTTTCGTTGGGATCGCGGTGGATCGGGTCGACCCACAACACCGTTTCCGGCTTTTCCACCGGCTCGATGTCGAGATTGATGGCGATCGCCTCGCCGTCGCTGCGCACCAGCACGCATTCGAGCACTTCGTCGCGGCTGGCGTTGATCTCCTGATGCGGCACATAGGGCGGGATGAAGATGAAATCGCCGGGATTGGCTTCGGCGGTGAATTGCAGACGTTCACCCCAGCGCATCCGCGCCTTGCCCTTCACCACATAGATGATGCTCTCGAGATGGCCATGATGGTGCGCGCCGGTCTTGGCGTCCGGCTTGATGTTCACCGTGCCGGCCCACAATTTCTGGGCGCCGACGCGGGCGAAATTGATCGCCGCGGCGCGATTCATCCCGGGCGTCGAAGGCACGTTGGTATCGAGCTGGTCGCCGGGAATGACGCGAACGCCGTCGTTTTTCCAGCGATCGGCATCATCGTGAGAGTGCGAATGATCGCCATGCGAGTGGGTATGATCGTGTGTCATCGTGCTGCCTTCGGTAAATCAGTTCCCGGGAACCGTAGCGAAATCCGCAGCTGCAAACCAGATCGAAATCGGAACTTTTGCTGCATGGCCGAGTTGTCCTTGCGAAGCTTAACTTCCAAAGGAGTGTTCCCCATGGGTGCAACGGCAGACAAGGTCAAGGGCGCCACCAATGAAGCCATTGGCAAGGCCAAGCAGGGCATCGGCGAAGCCACCGGCTCCGATCGCCTGCAGGGCGAAGGCGTAATTCAGGAAGTCAAAGGCAAGGGCCAGAAGGCCGTCGGCGACGCCAAGCAAGCCACCAAGGACGCGGTAAACAACGCGGCCGCCGCGGCGAACAAGAAATCTTTGAGCGACGCCGACGAACGATCAAAGAGACTGACGATCAAGGGACTGGCCTGGTGGCCGGTCCCTTTTTTGTTTTCAGCGCTTCCGCGACATCACATCCGGATTGACCACATTCTCCGGCTTGCCCGCGGCATAAGCGACAATTTGATCGAAAATATCCGTAAACTGGACCTCGTATTCGTCCTGCGAGACATAGCCGAGATGCGGCGTGCAGACAACGTTGGGCATGTTCAGCAAGGGATCGTTGACGTCGCGCAGCGGCTCCTTTTCGTAGACGTCCACCGCTGCCATGCCAGGCCGGCCGGCGCGTAGCGCGTTGACGAGTGCGTTCGGCTCGATTAATCCCGCGCGGCTTGTATTGACCAAGAGCGCCGTCGGTTTCATGCGCGCCAGATCGGCCGGCTTGACGATGCCGCGGGTGGCGTCGACCAGCCGCATATGCAGCGACAGCACGTCGCAGCGTTCAAAAAATGCTTCCTTGCTGGCGGCGGCCTCATAGCCGTCGGCGCGCGCTTTCGCCAGTGCCGCCTCGCGCGCCCATACCAGCACGTTCATGCCGAACGCCTTGCCGTAACCGGCGATCACCGATCCGATCCGGCCATAGCCGTAGATGCCAAGCGTCTTGCCGCGCAAGCTATGGCCGACACCGATCTGCCAACCGCCGGCTTTTAACGACGCCATCTGCTGCGGGATCTGCCGCATCGCGGCGATGATCAGCCCCCAGGTGAATTCGCAGGTCGCGTAGGACGGCGAATCCGCGTGCTGGCCCGACGACACGATGATGCCGAGCCGGGTGCAGCTGTCGACGTCGATATGCGGATAGACGCTGCGCTGGCTGATCAGCTTGAGTTTCGGCAACCGCTCCAGCAGCGGCGTGCGGATCTGGGTCCGCTCGCGGATCAGCACCAGCGCCTCGGTGTCGGCAAGCCGCTCGGCCAGCGCATCGACGTCCTGGACATGATCGTTCCAGATCTTGACGTCGTTCCCGGCAAGCTTTTTGAAGCAGTCGAGGGTGCGGATGGTGTCGAAATAATCGTCGAGGATCGAAATCTTCACGATGCGCACTCCTCTCGAAGGCCGATTGACGGGTTACTTCACGGCGAGCAATTCGACGTCGAACATCAAGGTCGCGTTCGGCGGGATCACGCCGCCGGCGCCACGGGCGCCGTAGCCGAGCGCGGGCGGAATGATCAAGGTGCGCTTGCCGCCGACCTTCATGCTGGCAACGCCCTCGTCCCAGCCGGCGATCACGCGATGCTGGCCGATCGGAAATTCAAACGGCTCGTTGCGGTCGACCGAGCTGTCGAACTTCTTGCCCTTCTTGCCGTCCTCATACAGCCAGCCGGTGTAGTGCATGACGCAGATCTGGCCCGGCTTCGGCGAAGCGCCGGTGCCGACGGACGTGTCGATGATCTGCAAGCCTGAAGCCGTGGTGGTCGGTGTGGTCATGGGTTTTCCTGTCTGGGCCAACGCGCCTGATGGCGCCGCGGAGAGAAAGCCGATCGCGCCGATGAGCACAGCGGCGAGCAGCGGAAGTTTGCGGAAGGCGAGATATCGCATGTTGCAGCGTCCTTATTGCGGGAGGGAAAGCGCAAACCGCTCAATAGCCGAGCGCGCAACCGTCCTTGCGGGGGTCGGAGCCGCCGGTCAGCGTGCCCTTGTCCCAATCGATCCAGATCGCCTGGCCACCGCCGAGCGGCGAGACCACGCTGGTGGTTTTGTGCCCGAGCTGCTTCAGGCCTTCGACGATGGCAGCGGGCACGCCGTCCTCGAGCTGATAAACGCCTTCATAATGCAGGCCGCGCGGCATATCGATGGCTTCCTGCACGTCGCAGCCATAATCGAGCATGTTGGTCAAAACATGGGTCTGCCCGACCGGCTGGTACTGGCCGCCCATCACGCCGAACGGCATCACCGCGCGACCGCCCTTGGTGACGAGGCTCGGGATGATGGTGTGCAGCGGGCGCTTGCCCGGCGCGATGCAGTTGGGATGGCCAGGCTGCACGCGGAAACCGCCGGCCCGGTTCTGCAGCAGCACGCCGGTCTTGTTGGACACGATCGCCGAACCGAACGCATGCGCGATCGAATTGATGAACGAGCAGGCGTTGCGATCCTTGTCGACCACCGAGATATAGACCGTCGACGGATTCATCGGCGGCGCCACATTCGGCAGATCGAGCATCCGGTCCATGCGGATCTTGTCGCCATGCTGATCGGCGAATTCCTTTGACAAAATCCGCGCCACATCGACCTCAACATGCGAGGGATCGCCGACATACTGCTCGCGCATCATGTAGGCGACCCGCGCGGCTTCGGCCTCGAGATGAAAGCGCTCGACGCTCATCGCCGGGAATTTGGTCAGGTCGAAGCGCTGGAGGATATTGAGCATCACCAGCATGGTGATGCCCGGACCGTTCGGCGGGCACTGCCAGACGTCATGGCCCTTGTACATGGTGCCGATCGGAATCGTGGTCTCGGTGGTGTGGGCGGCGAAATCATCGAGCGTGTGCAGGCCGCCGATGCCGCGCAGGGTCTCCACCATGTCCTCGGCGATGGCGCCTTTGTAAAAGGCGTCGCGGCCGTTCCTGGCGATGGCCCGAAGGGTCTTGCCCAGTTCGGGCTGATGGATCACGTCGCCGGCCACGGCAGGCTTGCCGCCGGGCAGCAGATAACGCTCGGTGTTGGTGCCCTTTTTCAACTTGTCGAACTGGTTCTTCCAGTCGAACGCGATCCGGGGGGCTACGACATAGCCCTCCTCCGCGGCCTTGATCGCAGGCTGCAGCAGGGTATCGAGCCCGAACTTGCCGTGATCGCGCAGGATGGTCGCCCAGGCGTCGACCGAGCCGGGAATGCTGACGGCATGCGCCGAGGTCAGCGGGATCGAGTGCAAATTGCGCTCGAGATACCATTCCGGCTTGGCCGCCATCGGCGCCCGGCCGGAGCCGTTATAGGACACGATCTTGCCCTCGCCCCTGGGCTGGATCAGCGCGAAGCAATCGCCGCCGATGCCGGTCGATTGCGGCTCGATCACGCCGAGCAGCGCGCAGGCCGCTACCGCCGCGTCCGCCGCGGTGCCGCCGGAACGCAGCACCTCGATCGCGGTCGATGCCGCCAGCGGATGCGACGTCGCCACCATGCCGTTTTGCGCATGGACCGTCGAGCGGCCGGCGAGATGGAAATTCCTCATGTCAGATGGCTCACTTTGGGGCACCGGTTAGATGGCTCACTTTGGCCTGCCGGCGGGCCGATTTCAGGTGGGATTTCAGGGGCTTTCTCGACACTCTCTTGGCACATTCCGGCCGCGCTGGGCAATGCTCGGCCGGGGAATGACGGCAATGCGCGCCGCGGATTTGAGGGCCTTTCCCGCGTCCCACCCGCCTGATAAACCGGCCGCATGCCGTACAAGGTCGCCGCTTTCTACCAATTCGCAAGCATTCCCGATTTCCGGGAATTGCGCGAACCGCTGCGGGCGATCTGTGCTCGCCTGAAGCTGAAAGGCAGCGTGCTGCTGGCCCACGAGGGCATCAACGGCACGCTGGCGGGAGAGCCCGGGGCGATCGGCGAGTTCGTTGCCGAATTGCGCGACGGCGCCATGTTCGGCGGCAGGCTCGACGATCTCGAACTGAAATTCTCGCAGGCCGCCGAAATGCCGTTTGGCCGGCTCAAGGTCCGGCTGAAGAAGGAGATCGTCACGCTCGGCTGTGCCAGCGCCGATCCGACCCGGCAGGTCGGCACCTATGTCGAGGCCGCCGACTGGAACGCGCTGATCGAGACGCCGGGCACGCTGGTGCTCGATACCCGCAACGCCTTCGAGGTTGCGCTTGGCACGTTCGAGGGCGCGGTCGATCCGGGCCTGCGAAATTTCGGCCAGTTCAAGCAATTCGCGGCGCGCCATCTCGATCCGGCAAGGCAGCCGCGCATCGCGATGTTCTGTACCGGCGGCATCCGCTGCGAAAAGGCCAGCGCCTATCTGCTGGCGCGCGGTTTTACCGAGGTCTATCACCTCAAGGGCGGCATCCTGCGCTATCTCGAAGGCGTCCCCGAGGCCGAGAGCCGCTGGCGCGGTGAATGTTTCGTGTTCGACGAACGCATCGCGCTCGGCCACGGACTGCGCCAGCGCACGGCAGGGCCTGCTGGCGATGAATGAAGCGAATACGCTCAGTGAGCGCATCGACCTGCTGGAAACGCGCCTGGCGTTTCAGGATGAAACGATCGAGACGCTGAACAAGACGATCACCGAGCAATGGCTCAAGATCGACGCGCTGACGCGCCAGTTCGAAGCCTTGCGCGAGCGCCTGCAGGAAGCCGAGTCGCGCGTGCCCGGCGCGGCAAACGAGCCGCCGCCGCATTATTAGCGATAGCCCGGGCTACAGCGTGATCGCAAACCAGATCGTCAGCGCAACGATTGCGATCACGACGATGCCCCATACGAGCGGCGTGACGCGTTTCGAACTGCCGCTGCGCGGCGAATCATTGGCCGCGTGGTTAAACCGGCGATCGGTGTGGAGGCCTGGGGCTTCTGCCATGTTCAAACCTTCGTGCTATCGAAACGCCGACATCACCCTGTTCCAGAGCGACGATTGTTCGCGCTCGCCATCGTGCTTCGACGGCGAAGGCTGTACCGCGCTGACCGGATCCGACGCCGGAAAGCTATCGACCAGGCCCGCTTCGAGCTTGGCGTGGATGTCGCGATCCGCCAAGGCGGCCTCGCGGGGATCGGCGGCATGCCGGTCATGCGCCGCGGGATCAAACTTCTCAGCCATGGAATCCTCCGTTGCAAGCTCAACGGCTGCATGGTCGGGAAGTTCCCGGGGCGCGGGCCGGCTCACGACCGGCCGCAACAAAATCCGGTTCACGTCGCCGGGAACTTTCCCGGTCCGCGGGTTTATGCCGCCGTCAAGGTAGTTGATCCGGAAAGCAACGACGCACGTCCGCATTGTCCGAAGTGTCAGATGCGGATGATCACGGCCGGCACCTTGCCGGCTCCGCGCGGATGGGAATGCCTGCGCTGCGGCTACACCGCGGCGGTCCCAACGGAAATCAATTCGCGGCAGCCTGACCGGCCGAGGGATTGAAGAACATCGCGGATAGTTGCTTCAACATCGTGGAAGCCTGCTCCGATTCCAGTCCGAGGCGGGCGCACAGCAGCGCCTCGATCGGCGGAAGCTCGGGCAGGTAATATTCCCTGGCCCGGACCAGCGCGGGCGGGACCATGCTCGCGGGCACCGCGGTGAGGCCGATGCCGGCTTCGACCGCGGCGAGCTTGGCATGATAGTCGGGACTGTTGAACACGATCTTGTAGGCAACCCCGTGCCGCGTCAGGGTGCGGATCATCCAGTCGTCGCCCGGCCAGGTCAGGATCGGCAGCGGCGCACCAGGACTGAGCACGAAGTTCTTGGCGCGGACCCAGACCAGCGGATCTCTCATCCGGTTGATGACGAGTTGCTCGATTTCGCTTTCGATCGCCGGATTCTCGAAGATGCAGGCGATGTCGATATAACCGTCGATCAGACCCTTTCCGATCGGCACCGAGTGGTCGGTGTGAACGAAGATATCGACCAGCGAGTTGGCGGTTTGATGCTGGATGAATTGCTGCACGAACAACGTGCTGAGGCCAAGCCTCAACGGCTGGGTGCCGTCGGTGTTGCCGCCGAGCCGCAACAACTGATCGTTGGCCTCGAGGATACGACGCGCCTGCTGCAGCGCCAGCTTTCCGAGCTCCGTGGTGGTGGTGCCGTTCGCGGTCTTTAAGAACAACGCGCCACCAACGAGGCTTTGCAGCCGTTTGATTTGTGAACTGATCGCGGGCTGGCTCAGTCCAAGCCGATCGCCGGCCTTCGACAGGCTGCCGGTTTCGGAGATAGCTACCACCGTGCGCACAATCTCGATCGGGATGTTCAGATGTTGGTGCCGCCGGTGCATTGGGCTCCCTCGAGCTAACCAATAAGATCTGATTGACCCATAAAAACCTATGGTTGTCTATTGTATTTTTTACATCTAAAAGGATATTACATTGTTGTTTTTGAGGAATAATCCGATTCGAGCGTGCAACGCACGCGGCGAAAAGATTTGCCACAGGTCGAGCGAGGTTAGCGCTTCGATCATCGACTTCGCAAGGCATTCTACCCACTGCCTGCGCCCGTGAAATTACGTGGTCGGCATCACCAATACTGATCACCTCATAGAATTCACCCGCATCATTCGCCGGCCCGTCCTGAAGTGCGCCACGATCGCATTCGACGGGGCAGCAATCGATTGCCTGTTCCGCGACACGGCACGCCGCGGGCGGCGAAAAAATCGAGGCCGCGCCCGATTCCGCGGCCAATTCACGTACCGACCTACCATCACTCCCTTGGCCCCGCCGTCACCGGCGTGTATCAGGGGCCTCGATTGGCTTCCCGAGTACCCCGGACCCTCCGCTTGCCCCAGATTTCCCCTGCTAAACCCTTCATCGAAGTACTTTCCGGGCGCCGGCAGCCGGTACCTCCGATCTGGATGATGCGGCAAGCCGGCCGCTATTTGCCGGAATATCGCAATCTGCGCGCCAAGGCCGGCGGCTTTCTCGATTTGTGCTTCACCCCGGAATACGCCGCCGAAATTACGCTGCAGCCGATCCGCCGCTTCAACTTCGATGTCGCGATCATCTTCTCCGATATTCTGGTGATTCCCCACGCGCTCGGCCGCGCGGTGCGGTTCGAAGCCGGCGAAGGCCCCAGGCTCGATCCGCTCGACACGCCGGAGCAAGTCGCGACGCTGGCGGCGGAACGCGGATTTTGCCAAGCTCGAGCCGGTCTATGAGGCGCTGCGCCGGGTGCGCGGCGGAACTCGATCCCAAAATCGCGCTGGTCGGTTTCTGCGGCGCGCCGTGGACGGTCGCGACTTATATGGTGGCGGGCCAGGGCACCCCGGACCAGGCCCCGGCGCGCATGATGGCGTACCGCCATCCGGAGGCGTTTGCGCGCATCATCGACACGCTGGTGACGAATTCGATCCAATATCTGCTCGGCCAGCTCAAAGCAGGCGCCGACGCGCTGCAGATTTTCGATACCTGGGCCGGCGTGCTGCCGCCGCGCGAATTCCAGCGCTGGTCGATCGAGCCGGCGCGGCGCATCGTCGAAGGCGTGCGCAAGGTCGTACCCGACGCGAAAATCATCGGCTTTCCCCGCGGCGCCGGCGCGCTGCTTGCCGGCCTATGTCGACGCCACCGGCGTCGACGCCGTCAGCATCGATTGGGCGGCCGAGCCGTCTTTGATCCGTGAGCGCGTGCAGAGCCGCGTCGCGGTGCAAGGCAATCTCGATCCGCTGGCGCTGATTGCCGGCGGCGCCGCGCTCGATCGCGCCGTCGACGACGTGCTGGAGAATTACGCGCGCGGCCGGCTGATCTTCAATCTCGGCCACGGCATCCTGCCGGAAACCCCGATCGCCCATGTCGAGCAGATGCTGCGCCGGGTGCGGGCGTATAAGGGATAGAGACGAAATCGCGTCTGGCGCCCGATTATCGATGCGATATCCTCCCGAGAACCAATCACACCGGCCGGCTGCGCTCGATGATGGCGGCGGCGCCCTTGGCCAGCAATTCCAGCCCCACCGCGCGGCCGAGCTCGCGCGGCCGATCGGCCGGCCCGGAATGCGTGACTTCAATAAAAGTGCCGCCGTCGAGATCGAGCACCGACGCGGTCAGCGACATCTGCGCGCCCTCTATGCGCGAGAACGCCGCGATCGGCGAATTGCAATGGCCGTTGAGCACCCACAGCACCTCGCGCTCGGCGTCGGCGCTGCGGTGCGCGGCGGCGTCGTCGACCAGCGATAATATCTCGCGCGTCCGCCAATCCTTGGCCGCGCATTCCACCGCGACAATGCCCTGCCCTGCCGCCGGCAGCATTTCGGCGATCGCAAACTGATAGGCGATGCGACCGGCAAGGCCGACCCGCTCGAGCCCGGAGCGCGCCATGATCAGCGCATCGGCTGGGCCAACCGCGCCGCCGCCGGGCAATCGCTGCAATTCAAGCGCATCGAGCTTGCGCACCCGCGTGTCGGCGGCGCCGCGATAATGGATCACCTCGATTTCGGGAAACAGCCGTCGCGCATAGGCCGCGCGCCGCACGGCGTTGGTGCCGATCTTGAAACCGTTGCCACGCGACGCGCCTGAGATCGTCGATCGAGACGCCTTCGCGCAGCACCAGCACGTCTTCCGGCGGATCGCGCGTCAGCGTCGCTGCGATCACCAGCCCCGGCGTATCCTCATTGCCGGGCATGTCCTTGAGCGAATGCATCGCGGCGTGCAATTCGCCCGCCAGCACGGCGCCGCGGATTTCGGCGACGAACGCGCCGCCCTTGCCGCCATGCGGCAACAGCTTTCCGACCTGGTCGCTATCCCCCGTGGTTTCGAACTTGACGATCTCGACGTCGAGACCGGGATCGGCCGCGGTCAGCCTGCGCGCGATCTCCGCGGTTTGCGCCAGCGCCATCGCGCTCTTGCGCGTCCCGATCCGCAGGCGAATTGCCACCACTCACGCTCCATTCGATTGCCGCGGCGAACGCGGTTGGGCCGGCAGGATAGGACCCGGCGGCTCGGGAAGCAAACCGCGCAAAACTATCTGGCATCCCCCAGGATCATGTCGGAGGCCTTTTCCGCGATCATGATGATCGGCGCGTTGGTGTTGCCCGACACCAGGTCGGGCATCACCGAGCCGTCGACCACGCGCAGGCCCTCGATGCCGCGCACCTTCAGGCGTTGATCGACCACCGCCAGCGCATCGTTGCCCATCCGGCAGGTCGAGGTCGGATGATAGATCGTGCTGCCGCGCTGTCTTGCATAGCTCAGCAATTCCGCGTCGGTCGCCACCTTCGGGCCCGGATCGTATTCATCGACCACGTAGGGTTTTAGCGCCGGCGCGTGCAATATCTTGCGCAGGATCTTCAAACCCTCGACCACGGCGGTGCGGTCGGTCTCGGTCGCGAGATAGTTGATCCGGATTTCCGGCTGCACCGTGGGATCGGCGCTCCTGATGCGCAGCGAGCCGCGGCTTTCCGGACGCAATTGGCAGACCGAGGCGGTAAACCCGGAAAACGAATGCAGCGCCTCACCCATCTTGTCGGTCGAGAACGGCAGGAAATGGACCTGGATATCCGGCGTCGCGAGCCGCGGATCGGTCTTGAAGAAGGCGCCCGAGGTGCCGGCCGCGATCGTCAAGGGCCCTTTGCGGAATGCGGCATAACGCATGCCCGCCATCATCTGGCGCAGCGGGCTGGCGACGACGTCGTTGAGCGTGATTTTTTGCGCGCAGCGCATCACGATGCGGACCTGCATATGGTCCTGCAGATCATGGCCGACGCCGGGCGCGTCGAGCACCACATTGATGCCGTGCTGGCTCAGCAGTTCGGCGGGACCGACGCCAGAGAGCTGCAGCAGTTGCGGCGAGTTGTAGGCGCCGCTCGAGACCAGGATCTCCCGGCGCGCCCGCGCCGTCCTGATCGTATTGCCCTGGCGGAATTCGACCGCGCACGCGCGCCGTCCCTCGAACATGATGCGCTGCGCCTGCGCGGAGGTCTCGACATGCAGATTGCCGCGGCTTTGCGCCGGACGCAGATAGGCCCGCGCCGTGCTGGCGCGGCGGCCGCGATGCGTCGTGGTCTGGAAAAAACCCGCGCCCTCCTGGGTCGCGCCGTTGAAATCATGATTGGTCGGAATGCCGGTCTCCGCCGCCGCCACCACAAAGGCTTCCGAGAGCGGATCGGCATGCCGCCAGTCCGACACCGGCAGCGGGCCGCCGGCGCCGTGGAATTCGCTGGCGCCGCGCTGCTGGTCCTCGGCCTTCTTGAAGTAGGGCAGCACGTCGTCAAAACCCCAGCCGGCATTGCCGCGCTGCCGCCAGCGATCGTAATCCTGATGCTGGCCGCGCACATACAGCAGGCCGTTGATCGAGCTCGAGCCGCCCAGCACTTTGCCGCGCGGCTGGAATACCGTCCGGCCGTCGAGCCCCGGCTCCGGCTCGGTCTGGTACATCCAGTTGACGGTCTTATCCTTGAACAGCTTGCCGTAACCGAGCGGCACGTGGATCCAGAGATTGCTGTCCTTGGGCCCGGCCTCCAGCAACAGCACGGTGTGCTTGCCGTCGGCGCTCAGCCGGTTGGCGAGCACGCAGCCGGCCGATCCGGCGCCGACGATGATGTAATCATATTCGGAAATCGAACTCATGAAACAGCATTCAGCTCCATCGGCTGCAGGCCGAGCCGATTGAACAGCGCCATGTCCTTGTCGTTTTCGGGATTGCCGGCCGTCAACAAGGTATCGCCGACGAAGATCGAGTTGGCGCCGGCGAAAAAACACAGCGCCTGCATCTCGTCGCTCATCGCGGTGCGCCCGGCCGACAGCCGCACCACCGATTGCGGCATCATGATCCGGGCCAGTGCGACGGTGCGCACGAAGTCGAGCGGGCTGATCGGCTCGGCGTCGGCCAATGGCGTGCCCGGGATCGGGATCAGCATGTTGATCGGCACGCTCTCGGGATGCTCCGGCAGATTGGCCAGCGTCGTCAGCATCGCAATGCGGTCGCTGGCTTCCTCGCCCATGCCGACAATGCCGCCGCAGCACACCTTCATGCCGGCGGCGCGAACGTTGTCCAGCGTCGTCAGCCGATCGGCGAAATTCCGCGTGGTGATGATCTCGCTGTAATAACGCTCCGAGGTATCGATGTTGTGGTTGTAGTAGTCGAGCCCGGCATGGCTCAATTGTTCGGATTGCGCGCGATCGAGCATGCCGAGCGTCATGCAGGTTTCCATGCCGAGCGCCTTGACGCCCTTCACCATCGCAACCACCGCCTCCATGTCGCGCGGTTTTGGATTGCGCCACGCCGCGCCCATGCAATAGCGCGTCGCGCCGGCGTCACGCGCCTTGCGGGCCTCCGCGATCACCCGCTCGACCTCCATCAGCTTGGAGGCCGACAGACCTGACTCGTGATGCACCGACTGGCTGCAATAGGCGCAATCCTCCGGGCATCCGCCGGTCTTGATGCTCAACAGCCGGCTCAATTGCACACGGTTCGGATCGAAATGCGCGCGATGGATGGTCTGCGCCTTGAACAAGAGATCGTTGAACGGCAGCCCATATAGCGCTGAGGCCTCCGCCACGGTCCAATCCCTCCGCAGCGAAGAGGCAATGGAGGACGATTTTCCCTCTCGGGCGATTTCAGCGGGGCTTGCAGCGGGCGTCATGATGTCTCCGGATAGCGGTTTTGCGGCGCGAAACTCTAGCCCAAGCGGGGCAAAGTCAAGCGCTGCAGCCATCGCGAAGCCATCACAATGCCGCTTCCGATCATGTTGCAAACCCGTACAGCCTGGCCGGATTGTCCACCAGGATCTTGCGCCGCAATTGGTCGGACGGCGCCCACGCACCGAGCATGTCGAACAATTGTCCGTCGTCGGGCATATGGGTTTCACCGAACAGGCTTGGATGCGGCCAGTCGCTGCCCCACACACAGCGATCGGGATTGGCTTCGATGAAGCCGCGCGCCAGCGGCGCCACGTCGTCGTAGGGAAAACCCTGGACCGAACTGCGGTAGCCCGAGATCTTCACATAGGCCTGGCCCGATTGCATCAGGCCGGCCGCGGCGCGGAATTCCGGGCTACCTGTGCCGCGATCGCTTTTGACGCCGGCCATATGATCGAGCACCACGGTCACCGGAAGTTTTTTGATCAACGGCGCAAGTTCAACGATCTGCTCGCCATGGGTGTAGAACTGGATGTGCCAGCCGAGCTCTGCGACCCTCGCCGCCAGGTTTTCGAGCTGGTCCAGTGGCGTACCGTTGCCGCTCACCGCGTTGAAGCGGACGCCGCGCGCGCCCTTCGCATCCATTTGCTCCAGCGCATCCTGATCAAAACTGTCGTCGATCACCACGACGGCGCGGGATTTTTCGTGGCCGAGCAATTCCACCGCATCCAGCGTGCAGTTGTTGTCGGTACCAAACGTGCTCGGCTGCACGATCACCATGCGGCCGATGCCCACCGTGCGCGCCATCGCCTGATAGGCCGGAACGTCGGCGACCGGTGGCGAATAGGAGCGGCCGGGGCTCAACGGGTAGCGGTCATATGGCCCGTTGATGTGGAAGTGACAGTCGGTGCTGTTCTTCGGCGCGGTCCAGTGCGGCGCCGAGGTCACCGCACGCGGCGGCAGGCAGGGTTTTGTCATTGCAAGTCCATCCCGTCACAAGTCTGTCCCGTCTATTCCGCCGCCGATGGGTGTAACGGCGCAAGCCCTTCAGGCACGATCGCATCCAGCGACCGGCCTTTTGTCTCCGGCAGCATCGCGAGCGCCAGCAGCATCACGCCGTAGCCAATCACCGCAAACAGCAGGATCGCCATGCCAAGCCCGAGCTGGCCGCTGAGGAAACCGACCAGCGCCGGAAACAGCGCGCCGATGGCGCGGCCCGAATTGTAGCAAAAACCCTGCCCCGCGCCGCGCACCTCGGTCGGGTACAACTCGGTCATGAACGGGCCCATCGCGGAAAACATCATGTAGAGGATGAAGCCGAGCGGCGCGCCGAGGATCAGCATCAGACTGTCGCTGATCGGCGCCGCCAGATAGATCGCCACGCAGACCACCGAACCGATCGCCGAGACAATAAAAGTCCGCTTGCGGCCGATCCGGTCGGCGAGATAGGCGCCGACCAGGAATCCGACAAACGCGCCGAGAATGTGGATCAGGAGGTACGATCCGGTGTTGAGCGAACTGAGGTGGCGCTCGGTCTTGAGATACGTCGGAAGCCAGACCGACAGCGCGTAGGAGCCGCCTTGCGCGCCCGTCACCATCATCGCGACCTTGAGCGTGGTCATCAGATAAGGCGGCCGCAACACGGTGAAAGCCTGCATCAGACCGCTGGCGCCGGTGTCGCGGCGGGCGTTGAAGATCTCGGGCTCCGACATGCTGCGCCGGATCCAGAGCACCAGCAGCGCGGGCGTCAACCCGATCCAGAACATCACGCGCCAGGCGGTGACGTCGGGCAATACGGCATAGAGCAGCGTGTACATCAGCGCCGCGGCGCCCCAGCCCACCGCCCAGCCGCTCTGCACGAAACCGACGGCGCGGCCGCGATATTTGTCGCGGATGATTTCGCCCATCAGGACCGCGCCGGCCGACCATTCGGCGCCGAAGCCGAGGCCCTGCAGCGCGCGCAGCACGAACAACTGCTCGAAATTCTGTGCGAAGCCGCACAGGAAGGTGAACACCGCGTACCACAACACGGTGATCTGCAGCACCCGGACCCGGCCGTAGCGGTCGCTCAGCGCGCCGGCGAACCAGCCGCCGAAGGCCGAGACCACCAGCGTGATGGTGCCGAGCATCCCGGCCTCGCCGCGCGAGATGTTCCAGGTCGCCAGCAGGGTCGGTATGACAAAACTGTAGATTTGCACGTCGAGCGCATCGAGCGACCAGCCGCCGAAACAGCCCGCCATGGTGCGCCGCTCACCGCCCGTGAGCTCTTTCATCCATTGAAACATGGTCCCCTCCTTGTTTGATTTTTTTCAAATCTAGTCCGGAAGTTTCCCGTTCGCCTATCGCTATTTTCGCCCGGCAGGTATCCGTGGAGTGGGTCGGGCGTTGTAGCCCGGATGAGCCAACGGGTCGCGCGGATGCGCGCCCGATGACAGGCTCCGCGACATCCGGGACCTGCTCCTCGTTCCCTTGGCCATGGTTCGAGACGGCGCGGAGCCTGTCATCGGGCCGCGCTTTGCGCGGACCCGTTGGCGCCTCCTCACCATGAGGTCCAAGGATATGGCCTCCGTACCCAGACCTCATCCTGAGGAGCGCGCTCTTGCGCGCGTCTCGAAGGATGCGCCACACACACCTTCTCGATCTCGCGACAGGCTTTTGCCCGAGGTGTTCAAAATCGTTTGCTCCCTCTTCAAACAGAGGGCGCAGGGAAGACCGGGTGCGCGCTGCACCCGCGGTCTCGTGTGCATTGATGCACAAGGAAATGCGCACACGAGCATACAGGTTCAGCGGAAACACTCCGGCCTTCCCTGCGCAATGGCTTTACGACTTATACGTGCTCTCCCTGGTGAATCGGAGCCTCTTGCCACCATCGCCCCCGAGAGGCGTTAGCCTCTCAAGGACTTGACGCCAGCAATCCGGGCGTCAGGACCACACGCTTTCGCCGTACGCATCCATGCCGCACGTCTGGCGACATCCACGCGTCCACCGCAGCCTGTCCCAACGTCAGTGACGTGGCCAACGTCCCCTCTTGCGGGACAGGATGACGGCAATAAGCCGGTGATTTGGGTCGGGAGTCAAACGCAATTTCTGTTAATCAGAGGTCTTGCGAAATCAATGAGTTCGTCGTCCCGGCGAACGCCGGGACCCATAACCCCTGGCGTTGGTTGTGAAACAAGGCAACGGCTTCAGTGCTCAACCCAGAACACACGACGTATGGTCCCGGCGTTCGCCGGGACGAACGAATGCCCTACTCCGCGGCCTCGCGCACCGGGACGCCCTGTTCGATATCGAATTGCAGGATGTCGTTGAAACGGTTGAACGCGCCGCAGAGCGCGATGCGCCAGGTCAGCTCCACGATCTGGGCTTCGGAAAAATGCTCCCTGAGCCGCGCGAAAATCTCGTCCCGGGTCTTGTTCCAGTTGTTGGTGACGGCAATCGCATATTCGACCACGAGCTTGTCGAGCGCATCGAGTTCGGGGTGATCCTTGTAGTCGAGCAGCCGCTCGGCACCCGCTTCAGACACGCCCTGGACTGCCAGCTTCGGCGCATGGTGCGAGACGCAATAGCTGCATTTGTTCAGCAGCGACACTGTGACCAACGCGAGTTCGAGATGACGCTTCGACAGCACGGCTTCGCCGGCCAGATCGACCAGCAGCGACCACATGTGTTTGAAGATCGGCGGCCGGTGCGCCATGACGCCGGCCTGGTTCTCGAACGAGCCATAGGTCGTCATCTTGTCCCACAGCGGTCCGAGTTCGGCCGGCAGATCGGTTTTGGTCTTGATTGAAATGCGGGACATGGGTTCTCCGGGAATGGCGTATCGAAACCAGGCCTGAGTGTGGCCGAGATTTTGCAAAACGACAACAGCAGAGGGCGTCAGCTCACCAACGCCGGCGACTACAACGGAACATTGCTGCCGTTAGCCACAGGGTTTTTCATCTGCGGCCAATTCCGCTTTGCGGTCCCACTGGGGTGGGATGCTTACAGTTTCGTGACCAGCAAGTCCTAGTGCGCGTTCACGGCATCTTTGAGAGACATTTGCGCCTGTAACAGCGCCCTTCGAAGCCAGGTCTTGATCGTGCTAACCGGCTTTCCAAATCTCGCTGCGAGTTGTTCGCGGCTTTCGCCCCGCACGTAGGCGGCCACAATGAGCGTCCTCTGAATCGGGTCCAGCGCCTTCAATGCAGCGAATGCAAGGCCGCGCTGCTCGGAAGCCTCGATGATGTCGAGAGCACCTTCCTGCAACGAGGGCAACGCAGACAAAACCTCTTCATCACCGCTGCCAAACTCGATGATCGTCCGCCGCATGGTGTCGATCGCAAGATTGCGAACGATCCTGACCATCCAGGTGATCGGGGAGCTTAGCGACGGGTCATATTGACACGACTTACGCCAAATCCGGATATAAGCCTCCTGAATCACTTCCTCCGCCAGATCCGGACGCCGCAGCATCTTCAGCGCAACGCCAAACATCTTGGCCGCGGTTAGCTCGTAGAGCTTGCCAAAGGCGACTTCATCGCCACGCGAGCACGCAAGCAGCAGAGACCGGAGCAGCGCGATCCCGCTTTCGGTCGTCGCGCGATCCGCCGTTTGATCGCTGCTCGCCTGCGGCACGCCGCCGGTCTCAGCGCCCGATCCCTGATCTGAACGCATGTCAGGCGCTTCGCGCAAACGTCGAGATAGCCGCATAGCCGGCCACGGACGATAGCGCGGTGACAAAGATCCCCCAACCGATGTCCACCATTGCAACAACAACGGACCAGCGCCGCAGGGTGGACAGATTGGTCAGGTCATAGGTTGCGAACGCCACCAATCCCAAAAGGCCGCCCAGCAGCGCGGCGGAGGTCCAGGAACCGCTCCTTGCCGACGGCATGACGGCAAAAACGACGGCTCCAACGATATAGATGACGTAGAACGCCACAGCCGCCAGAATATTCGGCCTATCGGCCAACAAGTCTCCCAGTCCGGCCCGGTAAAACGTCATCATTCGGCTGAGCCACAGGAGATCGACGACCATGAATACTATCGCCGTGGCGATATAGGCAACCGAGTAACCGAGCATGACGAAATCCTGCCAAATATCCGAACGAGGTGCTGATGTGAGAGCTATATCCCGAACAGCGGTTGCAACAAGCGCGCGAACATACTCTTGAAGCGAAGCGGCGCGTCAGTGACCGCGAGGCAGATACAGTCCTCATCCGGACCCGCATGCGGCTGATGCTCCGTGCGCTCGTCCGTCTCGGCGATATCGCCACGGTACAAAATGGCATCCCGATCGCACAGGCTTCCGGTCAGCACGAGCGTGAGCTCGCGTCCCCTGTGACCATGGGCCGGCACGCTCGTGCCACTCTGGAAGCGCAGCAACCGGGCTTGTGACCGGCTGTTCGGCGTGTTGATCTGGATTTGATGCACCCGCGGCGCCATCCGTATCCAGTTGAGATCTTCGACATCGCCTCCGACGTAGCTTCGAAGCGGCTCGGGAATGAGGAAATTGGCGACGGACGGAGATCGCGTAACCGGAGACGCCACCTCGCTCTCGCACCTGATACGGGCAAGCACCGAACTCATCATGACCGTCGGCACGGAGGCTTCCGGCAGCGCGTCGAGCATATAGCCACCCAGGGAATCGAGCGAAGAATTCCGGGCGCGGCAATGCGGACATAGCGCCAAATGACTTGCCACCAGCAGGCTCGATGCCTCATCCAGACTTCCGGCCGAGTACCCCAACAACAAATCATCGCTCAGGTGGAATTTGATCGTCATTGCTGTTCCCCCTGACGGGTCTCGAGGGCGGCCCTGATCTTTGCAAACGCCAATCGGATTCGTGATTTTACGGTACCGAGGGGGATGCCGAGCCGCTCGGCGATTTCGCCGTGGGAGAAATTTTCATAAAACGACAGCATCAGGACGCTCTTCTCGTTCGGCGACAGTGAGTTCATGACGAGGCGGACCCGTTGTTCCGTCTCGGCTCGCTCAAGCCGAACGTCCGGAAGCATTTCACCGTCGGGAATGAACGCCGGGTCGCTCGGGTCGAACGATGGCCGGCGCGTGCGGCGAAATGCATCGATGCTCAGGTTCCTGGCGATGGTGAATATCCAGGTCGAGGCGGAAGCTTTCGATTGATCGAACTGACCCGCGTTGCGCCAGACCTGCACCATCGCTTCCTGGGTCACTTCCTCCGCGGCCGAAGCGTCGGCGCCCAGCCGCATGAAATACGACTTCAGCCGTGGCGCGAAATACCGGAAAAGCACCTCAAACGAGGCCTCGTCTTTCGAAACCGAAATGCGCGCGATGCAATCGGCCAGCGATGCCGCGACGGAGTTTTCGTCGCCTCGCAATTCTTCCAATGCGACCATCGTCGTCCCAACTCTGCTTCGATCAGCAACCGCAAATGAAGTCAGATTGAGCCATTTGGCTTTCGTATCTATGCAGCATAACCACTGCCACAAGGAGCGTTGCCGGACTGATCTGCCCTGGGTCGGCATAACAAGCGAAATTCGCGAGAACGCGTCGGTCGAGCGCGAACAAATGACCGTCATTTGCTCACCATCGCCAGGAATTCCTGACGGGTGATCGCGTTGTCGCGGAAGCAGCCGAGCATACAGCTCGTGACCATGTCCGAACCGACCTTGTGCACGCCCCGGCTGGACATGCAATGATGCGTTGCCTTGATCACGACGCCCACCCCCTGCGGCCGCAGAACTTCCTGCACGGCCGCGGCAATCTCGGAGGTGAGCCTCTCCTGGATTTGCAGGCGCTTGGCGTAAGCTTCCACCACCCGTGCCAGTTTCGATAGCCCGACGACCCGCCCGTTCGGTACGTAAGCAACCCACGCTTGCCCGATAATCGGCGCGAGATGGTGCTCACAATGACTCTCGAACGAGATGCCGCGGAGAATAACCATCTCCTCATAGCCCCCGGTTTCGTCGAACGTCTTGTTCAGGATCTGAAACGGGTCCTGATCGTAACCCACGAAATACTCCTTGAACGCGCGCGCGGCCCTGGCAGGCGTCTCCAGCAGTCCCGGCCGGTCCGGATTATCGCCGGCCCAGCGAATGATGGTCCGAAACGCGGCCTCGACCTCCTCTTGGGATGGCGCGATATCCTCCGCCAGGGGAAAGCTGGAATGAATGGTCAAGTGCACACCCTCCTTCGGCGCCATTACCCGCCCGCGGACGGGCGGTTGAAATCCATCGCCAATAAAGCACCCCGGTCGAAGGGGGACCTTCGACCGGGGCCTCGCGCCACACGACAAGCCGGGGAGGCTTCATTCGTTCGGCAAAGCTGATACGTGGGTGGAATCGAATTGGATCAGAACGGAGCCAAAGATTCTCGGCGATAGACCAGAACTCGTCAGTTCACCGCGAGCCGCCCTGCACCGCGTTCTCAGACATTCAGCACCTTATGCGGCGCAATCCTCAGATCCGACAGGATATCGCCCGCGCCCGGGGTCGATTCGGCCTTTTCAAGCACGATCCGGCAGCGATAACCCAAAGCCCGGGCCATTCGAATATAGTTGGTCAGGGTCGTGCTGGTGGTACCTTTCAGATGGCGTGAAATCTGGGCCGGATCGGCTCCGAGCAGAAAGCCGATCGCCTCCAGGCTTTGTTTGTCGCGAAGCGAGGCTATTGCCTCGACGATTGCCTTCTCGTCCGCGGCGACATCCGACTGAAACTGCCGGCTGGTCTCAGGGTCAGCTCCGGGAAAATGTCGATTGCACGTTTTCATGGCTTACGGTTTCGGGCATTCACCCCACCTTGCTCTTACGAAGGTCGAGCGGCTTTGGATCAACTTTTGCAAGGGGATGGTCAGCGGCCAGGTCGCAGCTCCAGGCCCGGCCGCCTTGCAGCGTGACGTGACGGCATCACGGGGGCAGGGATGAAAGCGAGCCCCGAGCGCTTGTCGCGCCGGGATCCTGCTCCAACCGTAAGTTACATCTGCGCCTTCTTGAGCTGCTCATCGACAACCGCCCTGACCTTGGCAGGCAGCGACAGCTGCTTAATCTGGTCGAGGTTGGTCGGAGCATCGACCTCCACCAGCGCAACCATGCCCATCCCATAATGGGGCGCGCACCGAACAAGGTAGAGACCGGGCGTGTTGAAGGTGTATGAAACATCCTTGCCGACCTGGCCATGCAACTCGTCTGCGCCTTGCGGAAATCCACCAGGAACGAACTCGGCATTGTGGCCAGGCTTGGCAGCCTTGAAGGTCACTATGTCGCCCTTCGCAACCTTGGTGAATTTCTGGGAAAACACCAGGTTTTCGCCGTCCTTGGAGTTGAGCATTTCAATGGACGTTTCTGCGGCCATGGCTGGCGGCACCAACAGCAAACCCACGGCTCCTAAGGCAAGAAGTTTCATCGCGCTTGATCCTTTTTGTTTGGGTGCGTGTAACAACGAGCGCTTGAGCGCACCAGAGGCGGCTCGGCACGAGCGGTGTCTCGTGAGTTAATACGCAACCAAAGCCAAATTGGATCAGCGACGGCGGCACGTCCCGGTGTCAGTCGATATCGAGGCCACATCGGCCGCGTTGCCACGGAGCGCCAACAAACCTATATCAATTGGGTGGGACAAATGCGGGAACGGCGATGACGTACGACGAACGCGTGGAGCAGGCTATTGGCGCCAATGACGTCGAAGCGCTGGTTAAATACATTTATGGCTACCCTTGCCTTTGCAACACGATAAAAGGCGAGCCGCTCTGCGTTTGCAAAATGCTGGCGAAAGCCGCCCGGGCAAAAGTCGTCCCTTTGCCGCTCTTCAGCGGCACGATCCAACGGGTATGAAACGGGTATAAAAAAGCACGCCTTGTCCCTGGACTGCGACCGCCGCAGCCCGCGGCAAATTGCGCCCAGGTCTGGAACGCGAGGCAAACATCTCGACGACGCGCTCTTCAAATGCCGCAGCTCGGAGAGCACCAAGCCAGTCATATCCTGGACACGGGCCTGCTGTTCGATGACTGTTCTTGCAGCTCCTGAAAATGCAGGCTTGGCGTTCGCTTCGGTGCCGGATGAATTGCTGCGTCGTGGCGGATCGCACCGGAACCTGATTGGTTCGGATCGAACCGGAAGCGGGCTCTGGCTTGACGGGGCTTTCTCTACGCGAACCGGTGTCCACTTCGATGGAAAACGCGATAGTTCCGCCGGCAGCCACCAGCCGCGTTGTGGGCCCGGCCGGTGCGGGGCAGCTATCCCCGCCCGCCTATTGTGCATCGCAACATAACCTTTAAATAGCGGGTTTGCAGCGAGGTACCTCAAATTGGCCGACATCAATGCCGACGACTGGGTTTCATCCAACCATCACCCGATGGGTTTTCCGGAGTTCGTCGTCGTCATCGCCTCGATCATGGCGCTGAATCCGCTGGCGATGGACATGATGTTGCCGGCGCTGCCCGACATTGCCTCCGCGTTCCACATCGCCAACGCCAACCGCCCGCAGGAAGTGCTGTCGACGTTTCTGATCGGGTTCGGCCTCGGCCAGTTCATCATGGGGCCGCTGTCCGACCGCTTTGGGCGGCGCCCGGTTCTGGTCGACGGCATGGTGCTGTACGGCGCAGCCAGCCTGCTCGCGATCACCGCGCAATCCTTTGAAACATTGCTGCTGGCGCGACTGCTGCAGGGGCTCGGTACCTCGGCCACGCGGGTGATCGCGACCTCGATCGTGCGCGATTGCTATGCCGGGCGCCGCATGGCGAGCGTGATGTCGTTCGCGATGATGGTGTTCATCGCGGTGCCGGTGGTGGCGCCCTCGTTGGGCCAGGCGGTGATGTTGCTGACGCAATGGCGCGGCATCTTCATCGTGCTGACGCTGTATGGCGCGCTGGCGCTGGCCTGGAGCGCGTGGCGGATGCCGGAAACCCTGCCGCTCACGGAACGCAAGTCGCTCGCGATCCGCGATGTGCTGGGCGCGTTTCGCCAGACCATCACCAACCGGCAGACGCTCGGTTATGCACTGGCCGCCGGCTTCGTGCAGGGCGCGCTGTTCGCCTTCGTGTTCATCTCGCAGCAGGTGTTCGTCGACATCTACCACCTCGGCCGCTATTTCCCGCTGGCCTTCGCGGCCGCCGCGATCGGCATCGCGGCCGCAGGCTTTCTCAACGCGCGTTTGGTCGGCCGCATCGGCATGCGCGTGATGTCGCATGGCGCGCTGGTCGGATTTGCCGCGGTGGCGGGAATCACCATGGCCGCGGCGTATCTTGGAGCGATTCCGCTGTGGCTGTTCATGCCGCTGGCGGCGCTGATGATGTTTTCGTTCGGGCTGATGATCGCCAATTTTACCGCGCTCGCGATGGAGCCGCAGGGCCACATCGCCGGCACGGCGTCATCGCTGTACGGCTCGATCACGACGCTGCTCGGCATCGGCATCGGCACCATCATCGGCCAGGACTACAACGGAACGCTGTTGCCGTTCGCGACCGGGTTTTTCATCTGCGCGCTGGCGGCGCTGGCGATCGTCGCGCTGACGGAAAAAGGCCGGCTGTTCGTGCCGCATCATCGAAGCTGATTTTTTTGGCCCAAGGCGGCAGTGCCAACCTCAGCGCAGCAGGAATCTTCAAGCCGCAGGAAGCATCCGCGGCTTTGATGCCCAGCCAGTGGGCAGGCCCTCTAACGCAGCGCCCTGACGGCCGATGATGCGCGAGGCATCGAGATGGGTTAAGCTTCATCGGCAGATCATAATGACCAGCCAGACTGGTGATGAGCCAAGGGG
This sequence comes from uncultured Alphaproteobacteria bacterium, assembly GCA_963699465.1. Lineage (GTDB taxonomy): Bacteria > Pseudomonadota > Alphaproteobacteria > Rhizobiales > Xanthobacteraceae > Bradyrhizobium. Next base: position 64,014 of record CAVOTZ010000002.1, on the reverse strand, counting down.
ATTTGGGCGTGGACATGTCGACTTCCGATAGCGCAACTCAAGGCCCGTCCGACGCACCAGGTGAAGGACCGCCAAGGGACACGCCAAAGGAAACGCATCGTCCGACGCGTGGCCCGACCATCATCGTCGGAATCGTGGCGGCCGCGGTCGCAGCGCTTTCCCTGTTCTATCTGCTGCGGCCGGAGCCGCTGCTGGTGCAGGGCGAGGCCGATGCGACGCGGCTCGATATCGCCGCGCGGGTCGACGGGCGGGTCAAGCAGATCCCGGTCGAGCGCGGCCAGAACGTCGCGGCCGGCGCCGTGCTGGTGGCGATCGACAATCCGGAAACCGTGGCAAAGCTCGAGCAGATGAAGGCCGCCAAGGCGGTCGCCGAAGCCCAGAACGCCAACGTGCTGGCGGGCACGCGGGTGGAATCCATCGCCGCCAAGAAAGCGGAGATGGAGCGCGCCCAGGCCTCGCTGGTGCTGGCGCAGAAGACCTTTGACCGCACCAACACGTTGACCGCAGCAAGGCAATGCGCCGCAATCCCGCCTCGACCAGGCGACCGACGCGCTGCACGAGAGCGAGCGCGCGGTCGATCAGGCGACCTCGGCCTATCAGCAGGCGGTCAACGGCTACACCAGGGAAGAGCGGGCGATCGCCAAGGCCAATGTCGAGAAGGCCGATGCCGATATCCAGAGCGTTCAATCGGTCATCGACCAGCTCGTGGTCTATGCGCCGATCGCCTCGCAGGTCTACCAGCGCAATGTCGAGCCCGGCGAATATGTCTCGCCCGGCGTGCCGCTGGTGACCCTGATCGACCTCGCCGATGTCTGGATCCACTTCGATCTGCGCGAGGATCTGGTCAAAGGCCTGAAGGTCGGCGACAAATTCGACGTCCGCATTCCCGGCGCTCGGCGACCGCAAGGTCACGGTCGAGGTCAAGCTGATCGCGACCAAGGGCGAATATGCGAGCTGGCGCGCCACCCGCGCGACCGGCGATTTTGATCTGCGGACGTTTTCGATCCGCGCCTACCCGGTCCAGCCGGTGCCCGAGCTGCGGCCGGGCATGAGCGCCTATCTCGACTGGCGAACGCGGCAGTGAGGCCAGGGTCAAAACCGGGGTTCCTGGCTGGTCGCGCGGCGCGAATGCGCGTGGCTGTTGCGCGATCGCGTGGCGCTGCTGTTGATCTTCGGCGTGCCGCTGTTCGCGTTCGTCGTGCTGACCACCGTGTTCAGCCATCCGGTGATCCGCGGGCTCGGCGTCACCGTGGTCGACGAAGACCGCTCGGACGCCTCGCACGCCCTTGATCGAATACGTCGCGGCGTCGCCGAGCCTGCACATCGTCGATCGCGCCGGCACGCTGTCGACGGCGGTGCAGGACATCCGGTCCGGCAAGGCGATCTCGGCGATCTATATCCCGCCGGATTTCGAGCGCGACCTGAAGGCCGAACGCCGGCCGCAGGTGGTCGGCTTCTATAACCAGCAGTTCCTGACCGCGGCCGGCATCGCCTCCTCCGGGCTGAGCGATACGCTTTCGGCCGCGGCCAACGCCGCCGCCCCCGCCAAGCGGAGCGCGCCGGCCGCGGCCTCGACCGGCACGCTGACCGGCGAGACCATCGCGCTGGTCAATCCGCAAAAGAACTACGCCCAGTTCCTGCTGCGCGCGCTGCTGCCGATGATCATCCATGTGGTGATCACGCTCGCCGCGGGCTATTCGGTCGGCTCCGAATTCCGCCGCCGCGACGCGCGGGCCTGGCTGGAAAGCGCCGGCGGCAATCCGATCGTCGCGCTGGCCGGCAAGCTGGCGCCGCTGTTTGTGCATCTTCTTCCTGATCATGCTGGCCGAGCCGCTGTTCCTGGAGGGCGTGCTGGAAATCCCGTTCAAGGGCGACCTGCCGCTGATTGGTGGTCGCCGGCCTCGCTGCTGATCATCGCCCATCTGTCGCTCGGCGCGCTGCTGCAGCTCCTGACCGGCGACCTCGCGACGGGACTGGGACTGGCCGGCCTGTTCGTCTCGCCCGCGTTCGGCTATGCCGGCGTCGGATTTCCCGACCATCGGCATGAATGCGTTCGCGCAGGTCTGGAGCTCGATCCTGCCGCTGCGCTGGTACATGGCCGTGTTGCTCGGACAGGCGGCGCGAGGGATTGCCGGTTTCGGAATCCGCGCGCTCCCTTCGCCGTACTCGCCGGGCTCGACAGTGCTCTATGCCGGTCTCGCGCTGTGGCGCATGGCGAGCCTCAAGCGCACACGGCCGGTTCGAGGTCGCGCCATCGCCTGAACCACGCCGACGATCGTCGTGGCATCGCCCGGCATCGGCGGCGCCTTCGCGGCCGAGTGGCGGCGCGTGCTCGGGATGCGCGGCGCTTTCACGCTGCTGTTCATGGCTCCCCTGATCTACGGCGTCTATTATCCGCAACCCTATCTGAACCAGATCCTGCGCAAGCTCCCGATCGCGGTCGTCGACAACGACCTGAGCGATCTCAGCCGACCGGATCGTCGAGACGCTGGATGCGAGCGGCGCGTCTGAGCGTCGCGGTGCGCACCCGCACGCTGGCCGAGGCGCGCGCCGCGATCGATCGCGGGCGAGGCCTTTGCCGCGGTCGAGATACCCGCCGGATACCGAGCGCGACGTGCTCAAGGGCATCACCGCCCACATTCCGATCTACGCGGACGCCACCTACCTCTTCGTCTTCAGGTCGACCGCGAGCGGCGTCGCGACCGCGATCGGCACCTTGACCTCCGACCTCGTGGCGCGCGGCGCGCGCACCGACGGCAGCCTGGTCAAGGCAAAACTGGCAGGCCTGAGCCCGGCCGACATCCTGCTGCAGCCGGTGTTCAATCCGGTCGGCGGCTATGCCAGCTACATCGTGCCGGCGGCTTTCATCCTGATCCTGCAGCAAACGCTGCTGATCGGCGCGGCGATGTTGACCGGCACGGCGCTGGCGGCATCGGCCGGCGGCGCATTTGCCGGCGTGTTCGGCCGCGGCATCGCGCATCTGACCATCTACCTTCCGGCGCTCGCGCTTTATCTGATCGTGCTGCCGCGCTTCTACGGCTTTTCGACGCTCGGCCATCTGCCGCAACTGTTCGCGCTCGCGACGGTGTTTCTGCTGGCGACCAGCTTCCTCGGGCAGGCCGTCGGGGCCTGGTTCACCCGGCCGGAAAACGCGACGCTTCTTGCTGCTGGCGACCAGCCTGCCGCAATTCTTCACCGCCGGTTTTGCGTGGCCGCGCGAGGCGATTCCGGAAGTCGCCACCGTGTTCGGCCGGATGTTCCCGGCGGATTCCGCGATCGATGGCCTGGTGCGCGTCAACCAGCTCGGCGCCGGCATCTGGGAGGTCGCGCATGACTGGGCGGGCTGTGGTGTCTGGCGCTGGCCTATTTTGTCCTTGCGGTGATCTCGGCGATCGCATTCAGGAGAGGACGGGCCCATGCGTAAAGCGACACGCGCCGCCATCGTTGCGATTCCGCTGGTGCTGATCGCGGGCGCATTTTTCTACCTGGAGCGCCGTCCCGAACCGCCGGCCGCCGATCGTCGGCGTGGTGCGGGCGACCGAAGTCAGGGTCGAGCCTGAAGTCGACCGGCCAACTGGCGTCGATCGCGGTCGGCAAGGGCGCGCAGGTGCACGCCGGCGACGTCGTTGGCGCGACTGTCGGCGGTGGAGCTGACGGCGCAGGCGGATCAGGCGCGCGCCGCGCTTGCCTCCGCGGTCGCCAACCGCAACAACGTCTATGCCGGCGTCCGCCAGGAACAGGTCGATTCGCTGAAAGCCGAGATCGCCAAGGCCACCGCCCGCCTCGACTATGAGCAGGCCCAACTGACCAGGACCAGCACGCTGGCGCGCCAGAGTTTCGAGTCCCAGCAGACCCTCGACCAGGCCGAGAACGACGCCGCCAGCGCGCGCGCCGACGTCGCGGAGGCGCAGGCGAATTACGATGCGGCGATCGCGGGCCCGACCAAGGAGGAACGCGCGATCGCGGATGCGCAGGTGCTGGCCGCGGCCGCCGCGGTCGCCGTGCTCGAGCGCCGGCTGGAAAAGATGGTGCTGCGGGCTCCGGCCGACGGCGTGGTCAGCGTCGTCGCCGCCGAAGTCGGCGAAAACGTCCGCCCGGGCCAAGCCATCCTGATGGTCGAAGCCGCGGGAAGGCAATGGCTCTCGTTCAACGTGCGCGAAGACCACCTCAACGGCCTCACCATGGGATCAACCGCGAGCGTCAGGCGGGACGGATCCGACAGCGCCATCAAATCCGTCATCACCGAACTGCGCCCGCTCGGCGTGTTCGCCACCTGGCAGGCCGAGCGGGTGATCGGCGATCACGACCGCAACACGCTGCGCCTGCGCCTCGACCCGCAGGCCACCTCGCCAAATCTCGAGCCGGGTATGACGGTCTGGATCCAGCTCTGACGGCGCGTCGCGCCGTCAAAATCAAATCTGGAAAGACGCGCAGAACACCTCGGCAATGCCACTTCCGAATTGCCGCAACTCCGATTGCGCGAAGTCAGCCAACTCCTTGAAATCGGAGTTTCTGCGCCATCGCCTGCTTTCGAAAGTCCGGAACGTTCAGGTTCGGCGCCAGCTTCGGTGCCGAATGAACGGGTGCGTCAAAACTCGGATACGAAACCCTCTGTGCGCGCATGAAACATCCCCTCTGCAATCCTCACAGCTGAAGAGGGGTTTGTGGCCAGAAATGGAAATTGGCGGGGCTGGCTTGAGGCAGTGTGGGGGCTTGTTTTTGCCGGCGAGCGGCTTAATTGCGGCGCTAGGCAAAGGCTCGATGCTGCGGAGCGCCGTAAATTCTGGTACCTGACCGGTACCTGAGGGTAACTGCACTTCATGCCAAGCGTCTGAAATGTTTGGTAGCGAGAGAGCGCTACAGCCAGTCCCCCACCCATTTTGAGAGCTTATTCTCAAAGACCTATCGGGCGGCATAAGTTTGGTTCAGCGAATGCGCGACGCTACCGTGCGCATTTCACTTTTGAGGCAAGACCGCGAGCGGCAGCTCAGCGACTCCGTGCTTGAGGTCGCCAAGACAAATCGTCAGACAGAACGTAAATCATGATCGCCGTCAGACATAGCACAACCCCCAGCCAGAATAGCGGCGAATGGTGAATGTGCCTCCAGTCGCGCCGCTGAACCGCGGGGCCTGGTTCGCTTCGCTGGTCTTCACTATTCACAGCACGTCACCGATCCTGCATTGACCACCTGGCATTCCTGCTCAGGTCGCCGGATCCGGGATCGGATCCAGCGAGCCCAGCAGAAAGACGTAGGCCAGGATGCCGATGATCAGGACGACCCCCGCGGTCATGAATGCCCCGGTAAAGGAATGCGTGGCCCCAACGATGTAGCCCGTTGTGACGGGCGCCACGGCACCCATCAGATTGTTCAGGAAGTTCATGATGCCGCCAATCGTGCCGGTTCCGCCGCGCGGCGCGATCAACGACGGGATCGACCAGCCGACCGGCGCGGCCGCGGCCAGGCCGCTCAGCGCGATCGAGATCCAGACCACCGCCCAGACCGGGCTGGTGGTAAGGGTGGCGCCAAATACGGCGAGGCCGAGCAGCATGCCGCACACCAGCACGGTCTTGCGCACGGGCGTCTCACGATAGCCCCGCGAGATCAAATGGTCGATCAGCCAGCCGCCCACGACGAGATCGGCAACCGTGGCGCAGGCCCAGGGGATGGCCGAGAAGCCGGCGGACTTCAGGATGCTCATATGCATCGTCTCGACGAGATAGTTGGGCAGCCAGGTCAGGAACAGATAGAACGAGTAGCCATACGCCGCGAATCCGATGGTCAATCCCCAGACTTTCCGGCTGCGCAGGAGATAGCCGAGCATCGCGACCTCGCCGCTTTGCGCCGGTCCCTCGGCCGCGGCCCCGCCCGCATGTATATATTCGCGCTCCTCTGCGCTCAGCCGCGGATGCTTGCTGGGATCTCGGTAAATGAAAAAGAACGCAACGAAATACAGAAAGCTGAGCGCACCGGTAATCCCGAATCCCCACCGCCAGCCGAAATGCACCACGGCCAGCGCCACCAGCGGCACGCCGATGACGTTGGAGAATTTCGCCGCGGCATCGAAGATGGACGTCGCAAGCGCCCGTTCCTGACGTGGGAACCAGTATCCCGTCGCCTTTGAGCTTGCGGGAAAGCCCGGAGCCTCGGCAACGCCGAGCAACACCCGGGCGCCGAAGATAGTCCCAAATCCGCTCGCGAACGCGGTCACGGTGGAAACCAGCGACCAGAAGAATGTGCTGACCCGGTTGACCCTGGTGACGCCGAAGCGATCGAGGATCATGCCGGTCGGAATTTGCAGCAACGCATAGGACCAGAAGAAGCCACTGAAGAGCCAGCCCAGTTCGCCGTCGGTCAGCCCAAATTCGTGCTTCAGCTGGGGCGCGGCCACGGAGAGATTGATCCGGTCGAAATAATTGATCAGGACACCGACACCGAGCAGCACGCCGATACCCCAACGCAGCCTGGGGATGCGTCGGGTAGAGGCGGTTTTCGCTGCTTGTGCGTTGTCATTCTGGATCGATGTCGGCAGGGCTCCCGGAGCGATTGATGTCATGATGTCGTTCCTCCCGATTTGGTGTCATTATGACGATCCCCGCCTTGCCTTTGTTCCAGTTGGTGCACGATTTCCTCGGCAATCTCGGCCGGCCTGCCACCGACATCGACCGCGATCGGATGCTCGTCCGGCGTCGGCTCCTGCAAGGTGGCGAACTGGCTGTCGAGCAGCGCGACGGGCATGAAATGCCCGTGCCGTGCTGCCATGCGTCGGCCGATGAGATCGTGGGATCCCTTGAGGTAGACCAACGTCACGTCCGGGCGATCACCGATAATGATGTCCCGGTAGGAACGCTTCAGCGCCGAGCAGGTCATCACACCGGACTCGCCGCGCGCGCGCCAACCATCGATCTCTTCGGCGATCTTTTGCAGCCAGGGCCAACGGTCCGCATCCGTCAGCGGCGTTCCGCCGTGCATTTTCTTCACATTCGCGGCTGGGTGCAGATCGTCGCCTTCCTGGAACTGGCAGCCGAGCGCGGCCGCCAGCAGCACCGCAACCGTCGTCTTGCCCGAGCCGGAAACCCCCATGACAACGGCAATGACAGGCTCGGTTACGGCGTGCGCAAGGGCTGCGGACCAAATACGCCGCGGCGGACGGTCACCTTTCATCATGCATCCCTCGCTGGCGCCGCGCCGACAGCCCGGCAGCCTTGACGCAACGCGCGGTAACTTCTGTGGGGCTTTGGCAAAACACCTGCGGCGCCGGCACCGAACGGTTTGCCAAGCATGTGCTATCCTGCGGCGTCTTGCACAGATGCGCGCCCTCTCATCTCCTTCTTGCTCGGTTCGGGATCGATGGGCTCCTTACCTTCGATATGACCGCCGAAACCGAAGCGCATGGCCGAGAGCATCTTCTCGCCGAAGGTGTGCTCCTGCCGGGAACGAAAACGGGCATAGAGCGCGGTGGTGAGAACATCAGCAGGGACTGCTTCCTCAATTGCCGCCTCCACGGTCCAGCGGCCTTCGCCGGAGTCCTGCACAAAGCCGGAGAACTTCTCCAACTGCGGATCCTTTGCCAGCGCGGCGGCGCCGAGATCGAGCAGCCATGATGAAATGACGCTGCCGCGCCGCCAAACCTCGGCGATATCCGACAGTTTCAGCACGAAGCGCTCATCCTCGGGAAGATCCTTCGAATCCTTATGACGCAGGATGTCGAAACCCTCTGCATAGGCCTGCATCATTCCGTATTCGATGCCGTTATGCACCATCTTGACGAAGTGCCCGGCACCGGAAGGACCGGCGTGAATGTAGCCGCCTTCGGGGCGTGAGTCGCCCTTCTCGCGGTCAGGCGTGCGCGGAATATCGCCCGGTCCCGGAGCCAGCGCCGAAAAGATCGGATCAAGATAATCAACCGCCGCCTTCGGACCGCCGATCATCATGCAGTAGCCGCGCTCGATGCCCCAGACGCCGCCGGAGGTGCCACAATCGACGTAGCGGATGCCCTTCGGCGCGAGTTTTTTGGCGTTGCTGATGTCGTCCTTGTAAAACGAATTGCCGCCGTCGATGATGATGTCATCCCGGTCCAATAGGCCGCCGAGCTGTTCCACCATCTCTTCGGTAACCTTGCCCGCGGGCAACATCAGCCAAATGACGCGTGGCTTTTCGCCCAGCTTTTTCACCAGATCGGCAATCGACGCCGCAGCCGTGGCGCCGTCCTTTGCCAAGGTTTCGCGTGTCTTGGCGGTTCGTGCGTAAACGACGCACTGATGTCCGGCCTTCATCAGGCGACGTGACATGTTGCCACCCATCTTGCCTAGTCCGATCATTCCGATCTGCATCTGCTTCACTCCCTATTCCCTATCGTGCGCAGCGTGGCATCAATCACCACAACCGGCTAACGAAGCACAACTCTTATGCCGAACACTTCATGCTCGCCGAAAGCGAGTGCTACGCATCACACCCGGCGCATTCGCGCCCAGGATGATTAACTGCAACGAGCCTGCCGATGAAGACTCGGAAAATACTCAGAGCCGGCCGATAGGCATTCAGTGCCGGCCGCTCACGCTTGCAGCTCCCGCCAGCTAGGTAGTTTCCGAACCTTCCACCGTCCGATCACTGCTGCGTATTGTCGTTTTCGCTGGGAAGCCCAAGGGGTTGCCCGCAAATGCGCCGATTTGATCGCGCACCACCTAACCCCCTGAGGATTCCAAATGGGACGCTCCCCCGTTACGGTCGACGCTGTCACTTCTGATGCTGTTACTTCGAAAACCATTTCGGATCCTTCATCGTCGCAGACCCTAAAGCCGCTCTTCTTTCTTGCCTGGCTCCTGTGTGCGATTTTCTATTTTTTCCAATATGCCGTCCGCTCCGCTCCGGGAATCATGCAGGAGGAGTTGACCGCTGCCTGGGGCGGCAATCATATCGGCGCGATGATATCGGCGTATTATGTCGCATATGCAGTAATGGCACTGGTAGCGGGCGTGCTGCTCGACCGCTACGGCGCCCGCCAAACCATTCCCGCTGGAATTGTCGTGGTCGGGATTGGCTGTCTGATCTTTGCACAAGGCAGCGAAGCCGCCGGGATGATTGGGTTTGTCCTCCAGGCAATCGGCGCCATCTTTGCCTTCATTGGATCTTCCTACGTCGCCGCGCGCTACCTGCCAGCTCGCATGCTGGCTGTTTTCATCGGATTTACACAGTGTCTCGGTATGGCGGGAGCCGCGTTCGGGTCCAAGCCTGTCCATATGGCTATCGATCCATCCGGCAGCTTTCAGATTTCCTGGCAATACGTCTGGATTGCCTTTGCATGCGCGGGCTTCGTCCTGGCCGCGGCGACCTGGCTTATCATGCCTAAGGAAAACGGCGACAGCCCCAGCCATCACGGCGCACTATCGGTTGCCAGTCTTCTGCACCCGTTCAAGATCGTGTTCAGCAATCTCCAAAGCTGGCTCGCCGGGATCGTCGGCGGTCTCCTCTTCCTGCCTACAACGATCGGAGCACTGGTGTGGGCAACGTCTTTTCTCCACGCTGGACAACATATGTCGATGGCGGCAGCCGCGTCGGATGCTTCCATGGTGCCGATCGGCTGGGTCATTGGATGCCCGCTGCTCGGCTACGTCTCTGACAAGATCGGCCGCCGCAAGCCGGTGCTTATCGGCGGCGCGCTGATCATGCTAGCGGCTGGATTGACTGCCATTTACGTTCCCGTCGGTGTTCTACCGCGCTATTCGGTGGCGCTGCTTCTGGGCATATCGTCCGGTGCCGCCATGATCCCCTTTTCGATGATGAAAGAAGTGAATCCGTCCCAAGTCAAAGGCACGGCAGCGGGGGTGATGAATTTCCTTGTTTTCGTAACCACCGGAATAATGTCGCCGTTCATTTCGCGCCTCATGCTGCCAAGTCAGGAAGCGCCAATGTCCTTGATCGGATTCCAGCAGGCCTTTCTACCACTGGTGGGCGGGGTCGTGGTCGCCATCGTTCTCAGTTTCTTTCTTCACGAAACCGGCATGGGTCACCAGAAGACGCTCTCGCAGGACAATTTGATAACGCCGAAGGTGGCTGTCACCTGACGGCATCTATCAAGGGCTGTCGAATGCGATTCTGCGAAGCCGACGACGGATACCACGCCTAGCCAACATATCACTCACGATCGAAATCGATCTCCGTTACACAGCAAAGGACAATTCCATGGATGTGGCAGTTTTCAGTACCAAACCCTACGACCGGCAATTCATGGATCCCGCCGCTGCGAACCACCATCGCCTCACCTACATCGAGTCCCGCTTGACGCCAGCCACCGCTGTTTTGGCGCGCGGCGCGCGAGCGGTTTGCGCATTCGTGAACGATGAGGTGAACGAGGCCGTTCTCGACGAATTCAAGCATATCGGCATTGGCCTCGTCGCTCTCCGCTCGGCCGGATTTAATAACGTCGACCTCGCAGCAGCGAGGCGTCAGGGCATCACGGTCGCCCGTGTTCCTGCATATTCGCCGGAAGCGGTTTCGGAACACGCCGTCGCGCTTATCCTGTCACTGGATCGCAATATCCACCGTGCCTACGCTCGCGTTCGCGAAGGGAACTTCGCACTTGAAGGTTTGCTGGGTTTCAATCTTCACGGCCGAACGATAGGCGTTGTCGGCACAGGCAGGATTGGCGCAGGCGTCGCACGCATCATGACAGGGTTCGGTTGCAAGATTGTGGCTTATGACCCCAAGCCGGATCCGAAATGCCAGGCGATGGGCGTGACCTATTTGTCATTTCAGCAGCTGATTGCCACATCGGATGTTGTCACGTTGCATTGTCCACTTACACCGAAGACGAGACACATGATCGATGCAGCAGCGATCGAAAACATGAAGCGAGGCGTGATGCTGATCAACACCAGCCGCGGCGGCATTGTTGATACGCATGCCGTGATAGAAGGACTGAAGAACGGCGCAATCGGTCATCTTGGCCTCGACGTTTACGAGGAGGAAGCTGATCTTTTCTTTGAAAACATGTCTGACCAGGTAATCCAGGACGACACATTCGAACGCCTTCTCATGTTTTCGAATGTTCTGGTCACCGGGCACCAGGCCTTTTTCACAAGGGAAGCATTGACTGCGATCGCCGAAACGACAATCGCGAACATCGCGTCTTTTGAGAAGACCGGCAAAGCCCTGCATGAGGTAACGTAAATCCTGACGTTTCTGTTCCAACTACCGCACATATGCGGTGAAAATTCGGTTCGTTGACGGCAGCCCGAAATCGACGACAGGAGCAGAAATCGTAGCCGGCTTCCGGTTGAGCTCGTTTCGATAAATGCAGCTTTGCCGGCGGCAGCCGCACCGCCTAGTACTGTGGTCTCTTTCAGGCTAGGTAGTTTCCGAGTCTGCCCGCGCAGGTCTGATCTCGGCTAACGTCCACCCGAGATCGAAACCCGAACAACCGGGCCTGCGCCGACACGCATTTTCGGCCTACCCGCCCGCGCGCGGTAAATATCGACCCACCCTCTCGATCGATATCCGCTGCCGCTGTCGACTCGCCGTCCGAACGTGAAAATCGCGGCGGATAGCCGGCTCCATCCAGCGCGTCAAAGATGTCGGAAACTCGTGGGATCACGTTTGAAAATAGAAGGTATCCGGGCCATGGACACAAAAGTCGCGCAATCCAAGGCTCCTGAGTCCAGGCGCAGCACGAAGCCAAATTCGAAAGACGATTTGAAGTCTTTGCCGCTCGAGGAGGTCCAAAAGAAGCTGCAATCGTCGCCAGATGGCCTCACCCAGGCCGAGGCCGATAAACGTTTGGCCCAATATGGGCCGAACGAGATCGAAGAAACCAAATCCAATCCGTTCCTGAAGTTCCTTACCTATTTCTGGGGTCCGATCCCCTGGATGATCGAAGCGGCCGTGATCCTGTCCGCGGTCGCCCGGCACTGGCCGGACTTCAGCATCATTCTGCTCTTGCTGCTGGCTAACGCCATCGTCGGATTCTGGGAAGAACGCCAGGCTGGCGACGCCATCGATGCGCTGAAAGCGAAACTGGCGGTCAAGGCCCGCGTGAAGCGCGATGGAAAATGGATCAACCCGCCGGCACGTGAGCTGGTGCCGGGTGACGCCATCCGATTGCGGCTGGGCGATATTGTACCAGCAGATGCCAGGTTGCTGGCGGGCGATCCGGTCGAAGTGGATCAGTCGGCATTGACGGGCGAATCCTTGCCCGCCGAGCGAAAGTCCGGCGAAGCCGTGTTTTCCGGTTCGATTATCCGTCAGGGCGAAATCGGGGCTCTCGTCTATGCGACGGGAACGAACACCTATTTTGGCAAAACGGCCGAACTGGTGCAGGGCGCGCGCACCGCCAGCCACTTCCAGCGCGCCGTGCTGAAAATCGGCAACTATCTGATCATCCTCGCGGTAGTTTTGGTGGCCGTGATTGTTAGCGTCGCGATCTATCGCGGCGACCCGATTCTCACGACGCTGCAATTCGCCCTGGTGCTGACCGTGGCCGCAATTCCGGTGGCGATGCCCACGGTCCTGTCGGTAACGATGGCGGTCGGCGCGCGCCTTCTCGCCAGAAAACAGGCGATTGTGAGCCGATTGGTCGCCATCGAAGAGCTGGCGGGAGTGGATGTCCTGTGTGCGGACAAGACGGGCACGCTGACCCAGAACAAGCTGACACTGGGCGCACCCTTTGGGGTGAACAACATCGCCGCCGACCAGGTGATCCTCGTCGCCGCGTTGGCATCGAGGGCAGACAATAATGACACCATCGATCTCGCCGTTCTCGGCGGATTGAAAAACGATCAGGCGCTGAAAGGTTACGATGTCCTGCACTTCAAGCCATTTGATGCGGTGCGGAAGCGGACCGAGGCGACGGTCAGGGATACGGATGGAAAGCAGTTCAAAGTAAGCAAAGGCGCACCGCAGGTCATTTCGGCATTGTGCGCCAATGGCGCGCTGGTCAAATCGGCTGTCGACAAGGCTGTCAACGACTTCGCCGCCCGTGGCTTTCGCTCGCTCGGCGTCGCCCGCGCAGAAGGCGACGGTCCCTGGCAGCAGATCGGCGTGCTGCCTCTGTTCGACCCGCCGCGGGAAGACGCCAAAGCCACCGTGGCGACCGCAATACAAATGGGCGTCAAGGTCACGATGGTGACCGGCGATGCACTGGCGATCGCCCGGGAAACCGCCAAAACGCTTGGAATGGGCGCCGACATTCTCGATGGCGCCAGCCTGGGCGATTCCCAGCGCGATGAAACCGCCGCAGTGACAAAATCTATCGAGAATGCCGACGGTTTCGCGCAAGTGTTTCCCGAACATAAATTCCACATCGTCGATGTCCTGCAAAAGCACAATCACATCGTCGGCATGACGGGCGACGGCGTCAACGACGCCCCTGCGCTGAAGAAGGCCGACTGCGGCATCGCCGTCTCCGGCGCAACCGATGCGGCGCGTGCGGCGGCTTCCATCGTGCTGATGACGCCGGGACTATCGGTCATCATTGACGCGATCAAGGAGAGCCGGCGCATTTTCCAACGAATGAACAGCTACGCGATTTACCGCATCGCCGAAACGCTGCGCGTGCTGTTGTTCATGACGCTTGCGATCCTGATCTTCAATTTCTATCCATTGACGGCCGTTATGATCGTGATGCTCGCGCTGCTCAATGACGGCGCCATCCTGTCGATTGCCTATGACAACGTTCATTACAAGAGTGAACCCGAGGCCTGGGACATGCACGTGGTGCTTGGCATCGCCACCGTGCTCGGCCTCTTCGGCGTCGTCGCTGCCTTCGGCCTTTTCTATCTGGCCGAACGCGTATTCCATCTCGATCGCGCGCATATCCAGACGTTGATGTACCTGAAATTGTCCGTTGCCGGACATCTCACGATCTTCCTGACGCGGACCCGCGGACCGTTCTGGTCGATACGTCCGGCGCGGATTCTATGGATGGCGGTACTCGGTACGCAGGCAGTAGCAACCCTGATTGCGGTCTATGGGCTCTTCATGACGCCACTCGGATGGGGTTGGGCGGCGTTCGTCTGGGGTTATGCGCTGGCGTGGTTCCTGGTCAACGATCGCGTGAAGCTTCTCGCCTACCGGCTGCTCGATGGCGCCAACAAAGAAACCCGATCTGGGACAAATGTCAAAAGTCCCTCAAGGACCGACACAGTTCATCAAGTGAGCCCCACATGAAAATACATTCGAACGACTTTCGCATCGCTGAAGGTGACAGGGTCGATCTCAAGAAGTGGCCGACAACGGTCGATCCCGTGTACAAGTCCAAACATCAATACAAGAAACTGCTGGAGCGACAGGTTTCAGAGCTAAGCGCGCAACAGCAGCTGCACTATGCATCCAACCGATATGCCATCCTGCTGATCTTTCAGGCTATGGATGCGGCGGGAAAAGATGGCGCCATCAGGCACGTGATGTCCGGGATCAACCCGCAAGGATGCCAGGTATTCAGCTTCAAGCATCCCAGCGCGACCGAATTGCTGCATGACTTTCTGTGGCGCACCACGCGTGACCTTCCGGAACGCGGCCGGATCGGCATCTTCAACCGGTCCTATTACGAAGAAGTTCTGATCGCGCGCGTCCATCCCGAGATACTGCGTCATGAGGGGTTACCGGACGCGCTGCTTGTCGAGAAGGCGGTCTGGCATGACCGCTACCGTTCGATCGTCGACCTCGAAAGACATCTGCATGGCAACGGCACCCGCATCGTCAAATTCTTCCTCCACCTCTCAAAGGAGGAACAGCGAAAGCGCTTCCTCGAACGCATCGACGATCCCGAGAAAAACTGGAAGTTCAGCGTTAATGACATCAAGGAACGCAAATACTGGGAAAAATACATGACAGCTTTCGAGCAATGCCTCGGCGCCACCAGTACCGTCGATGTTCCCTGGTACGTCGTCCCTGCTGACGACAAGGAAAATGCGCGACTGATCGTCTCACAAATCTTCCTCGATACTTTCGCGGAACTCAAAATGAGCTATCCAAAAACCACCGCTGCGCGCCGCAAGGAATTGCTGACGATCCGGAAGGGATTGGCGAAGTGAGCGTCTGAATACGCAATGCCATGTCAAGACCGGACGGAGAACACGATGTTTCGATTCATGGACGGAATGCCCCCGACAGTTCTGGCGATTGAAGCCACCGGCAAGATAACGCACGGCGATTATCACAATATGCTCGTCCCCAGGGTGGAGGCGATGTTGGCCAAGGGGCCCATCAGGATGCTCTATGTCATCGGCAAGGATTTCACGGGCTTTGAACTTGAGGCGTTATGGGATGACGGTAAACTTGGACTGAAGCACTGGCGCGATTTCAGCCATGTTGCGGTTGTCGCCGATCAGCTATGGTTGCGCGCCGCCATGAGCATGTTCATACCCTTCTTTCACGGGGAAGTCCGCATGTTTCGGCCTCTCCCGATTGCCCGCCGCGAAAGACTGGATCATGGATGGACAACGATCAGCAGCATGACCGCAGTCAACCCGCTTTGCCCATCGCAATGGGAGCGGCGTCTCGTTCTCAGCGACGGCCGGCAGATCTTTGCGCGGCCGATTCGACCTGATGACGAACCACTGCTTCTCCAGCTGCTGCAGCATGTCAGCCCGGAGGATCTGCGGCTCCGATTCTTCGATTCGATAAAGGAATTCACGCACCCGTTTCTCGCGCGACTAACCCAGCTCGATTACGCGCGAGCGATGGCATTTATCGCGCTCGACGAGGCAAGCGGCGAGGCGCTCGGCGTCGTCCGCGTGCACTCCGACCCGCTCGGCGACAGCGGCGAGTATGCCATACTGCTTCGATCAGGATCTCAAGGGCCATGGGTTGGGTTGGAGCTTGATGCAAATGATCATCGAATACGCAAGAAGCAAAGGCCTGAAGCAGATCGTCGGGCAGGTTCTTCAGGAAAATTCGGTCATGCTGAATATGTGCCGGGAATTGGGCTTCAAGGTCAAAACGGATACCGACGATCGCGGTCTCTGCGACGTCACGCTGGTGCTCAATCCGCCGACCGCAGCTAACGACGACGAGATAACAAGGTTATAGCGGGCAAGGGGCCAAAGCCCGGGTATGGCGGGCGATCTGCTCGTCTTCCCGCGACGGGAGAACATCGACCCGGCAACCGGATCGAGGATCGCCTCGGGCGCTGCCTGCGAGAGGATTGTGCGCAGCACCGAGATGGATGCCGGCCCAGGTCAGGCCACCGCAGATCGCGGCGCGGACTTCCGCATCATTTTCCCCGATGCCGCCGGTAAATACTAGCAGGTCCAGTCCGTCCAGCGCGGCAATCATCGCCGCGATCTGCTTGCGGACGGAATAGCAGAACATCTCGACGGCAAGCCGTGCATCGGCGTTTGAAGCGGCGGCGTCATGCAGAACCCGCATGTCGCTCCCGACGCCGGATATCCCGAGCAAACCGGAACGGTGATCGACCAGATTTTCGAGCATCGCTGCATCGAACTTCTTTTCACGCGCCAGAAAGACCAGAACGCCGGGATCGAGATCACCGGTCCGCGTGCCCATGATCACGCCACCGGTTGGAGTCAATCCCATGCTGGTATCGACAGATATTCCGTCTTTGACGGCGGTGACGCTGGCACCATTGCCGAGATGGGCGATGATCAGGCGCCCGGGTGTTTCCACCAACTGATGCATGATAGATTCGCAGGAAAGACCGTGGAAGCCATAGCGCTGAAGACCGGCCGCTCGAAACTCCCGGGGGATCGGAAGCACATGCGCACGCCCAGGCATGTTGGCGTGGAATGTGGTATCGAAACATGCCGCCTGTGGAAGCCCGGGAAAATGCTCCTGGGCGAAGCGGATGACGGACAACGCCGGCGGGGTATGGAGCGGAGCAAAAGCGGAAGCCGCCTCGAGCTGACGCAGCACGACTTCATCGATCAGGCAATGTTGCCGCAACCTTGGTCCGCCATGCACGACGCGGTGCCCGATAGCGTCGGGCGCCGGCGTTTTTTGGTCGGCCAAAAGCCTTGCGACTCTGACGACAGCGTCCCGTTGGCCGGGAATTGACATCGCCTCGGAGAGCAAGGAGTTGCCTTGCAGAATCCCTTGCGTGAAACCTGCCTTTCGCTTCCCCGATACCCTCCGCCTCGCCCGAGACGAGCAAGTCCGTCCGTGATGGTCCGACACGATATAAGCCAAATTTGAGCGACGACGAGCCGCTGTTCAGCGCGAGTACTTTCAGTTCGGGTCGACCGCCGGCCTTGTTGTCCAGCACCAAGATCATGCCCGCGGGTTCCAGCACCAGTCGCGAACCTCCGGCATGTCCTGGCCGTGCTCGCTGATATAGAGCTTGTGGCGCTCCATGGCGGTCCAGTAGCGGTCGGTTGCTGTCTTCACCTGAGTCGCCGAACCGCGGAATTCGCTTGATGGCGTCAAGCGCGAGCTGATAGCGGTCGAGGTTGTTCAACACAACCATATCGAAGGGCGTTGTGGTGGTGCCCTCCTCCCTGTAGCCGCGCACATGAAAATTGTCGTGATTGTGACGGCCATAGGTCAGCTTGTGAATCATGGCGGGATAGCCGTGAAAGGCGAAGATCACCGGCTTGTCTTTCGTGAACAGCTCGTCGAAATCCTGCTGTTCCATTCCATGGGGATGCTCGGACTGAGGCTCCAGCACCATCAGATCCACCACGTTGACGACACGAATGCGGATATCGGGGTAGTCGGCCCGCAAATGCGATACGGCCGCGAGCGTCTCAAGCGTCGGTACGTCCCCGGCGCAGGCCATCACCACGTCGGGATCGCCGGCGTCGTTGCTGGCCCACTGCCAGACGCCAGCGCCAGCCGTGCAATGGCGAACGGCCGAATCGATGTCGAGCCACTGCCATTCCGGCTGCTTTCCGGCGACGATCAGGTTTACGTAGTTGCGGCTGCGCAAACAATGATCCGCGACCGACAGCAGGCAGTTGGCATCTGGCGGTAGATAGATCCGCGCGATCTCGGACTTCTTGTTGGCGACATGATCGATGAACCCCGGATCCTGGTGAGAAAAGCCGTTGTGGTCCTGCCGCCAGACATGCGAGGTGAGCAGGTAGTTCAGCGATGCGATCGGCTTACGCCAGGGAATCTTCCGGGTTACCTTCAGCCACTTGGCGTGCTGATTGAACATCGAATCGATGACGTGAACGAAGGCCTCGTAGCACGAGAACAAGCCATGGCGTCCCGTGAGCAGGTATCCTTCGAGCCACCCCTCGCACAGGTGCTCACTGAGCACTTCCATGACCCGGCCATCGACGCTGAGATCGATATCGACGGCTTCGACCTCGGCCATCCACTCCTTGCCGGAAACTTCGTAGACCGCTTCCAGCCTGTTGGATGCCGTCTCGTCCGGACCAAACAGCCGAAAATTCTGCTTGTCGAGATTGAGCTTCATCACGTCGCGGAGAAACTTTCCGAGATTGCGCGTCGCTTCTGCCTTGACGGCTCCAGGAGCGCGGACTTCGATGGCATGATCCCGGAAGTGAGGCATCGACAGCGGAACCAGCAACTCGCCACCGTTGGCATGGGGGTTTGAGCCCATGCGGCGCCGGCCAGTCGGCGCCAGTTCGGCGAACTCATCGCGGAACTTGCCGCTCTCGTCAAAAAGTTCGTGCGCCCGATAGCTCTTCATCCATTTTTCGAGCTGCTTGAGATGCTCGGGATTGGTCATGTCGGCGATCGGCACCTGATGCGCCCGCCAGGTGCCTTCGACCGGCAGGCCATCGACAAATTTCGGCCCGGTCCAGCCCTTGGGAGTGCAAAACACGATCATTGGCCAGCGCGGCCGCTCAACTTTCTGCGTCTCGTCGCTGGATCGGGCGTCACTCTGGATCTGACGGATCTGGAGCAGAATTCTGTCGAGCGTCCCGGCAAGGCTTTGATGGACCAGCTCCGGATCATCGCCCTCGACGAAATGCGGATCGTAGCCGTAGCCGCGCAAGAGCTCCGTCAGTTCCTGGCGGCTGATGCGCGCCAGCACTGTCGGATTGGCGATCTTGAATCCGTTGAGATGAAGGATCGGAAGTACGGCGCCATCGCGTGCCGGGATTCAGAAACTTGTTGGAGTGCCAGCTGGTGGCGAGGGCGCCGGTTTCGGCCTCGCCGTCACCGATGACGCAAGTAACGATCAAATCCGGATTGTCGAAAGCGGCACCATAGGCATGGACCAGGGAATAGCCCAGTTCGCCGCCTTCATGAATGGAGCCTGGTGTTTCCGGCGCCACATGACTGGGAATTCCATATGGCCAGGAGAACTGTCGGAATAGTCGATGCAATCCGCTTCGGTCACGCTCGACCGCGGGATATCGCTCGGTATACGACCCTTCCAGATAAGTATGCGCCACGATACCCGGACCGCCATGGCCGGGACCGATGACGTAGATCATGTCGAGATCGTTGTCCTTGATCAGCCGGTTCAGATGGACATAGATGAAATTCAGTCCCGGGGTCGTGCCCCAATGGCCGAGCAAGCGAGGCTTGATGTGCTCAAGCTTGAGCGGCTCTTCCAGCAGAGGATTATCCTTCAGGTAGATCTGCCCGACCGAAAGATAGTTCGCGGCGCGCCAATAGGCGTTCATCTTCAGGAGAAGTTCGACTGATAGGGGACCGATCACCGGATTCTTCGAGGCGATTGGCGATCCCCCGGTTTTCATTGTCGGCCCAGCGTCGGCGTTTCGATTTCGGGCCGGAGCATCCGCGACGGCAGCCGAAACGTTCGTGCCGACGACGGCCGCTTGCGTCCTGGGGGCCATTGTTCAATCCTTCAATTTATGGCGGGTGTATGTGCACGATCTCCGATACGGAGCGATATCGCAAATCTGTCGCCGCGATCGCTAGGTCGCGATGATCACCTTGAGCGCCTGCGTCGTTCCAGCGTTTCCGAGCGTCTCGTATGCATCGCGAATTTTATCAGCTTGAAGCGTCGGGCCCGAGCTTCTTGTTTTGGCATCGTCGAGAGCGTCATCGATCATGTCCCGATGGGACCCTAGCCATCGGCGAGCGCGGCGCGGTAGAGTCGGAAACTACTCAGGTGCTGCGCGAGAAGTTGAGTTCTTCGCTGAGAAGACTCTGGCCGGAGCTTTGCCCGTCGCGGTTCTTACTGGCCGGAGTTTACCGGCGGCGCTGGCGGAACAGCAGGGTTGGCAGCCGTCTCTTTCACGCTGTCCGATTTGGCCGGCAGTGGATGGTTCGCTATCAGGAATTGAGAGCTGAGCACGAAGCACATAAACGCAACATAGATCCACCACGGACGAGAATTCATCACGGCCCAGGCGCTATGCGGCGGCGCCTGTTGCATCCTGCCACTGGAACCAAACCGGCGCGGCAGGAGCGCAATCAGGCGAGTGGCGATTGTACGGGGGTCCGGGAAAGGCGCAGCCCGGTCCGGCAAGGCGCCGATCAGCGCTGCCAATTCCCTGGTCGCGGCGTCCCCCGGCAATTGAGCCAGCTTGGCGGCCTCCTGCCACGGGTCCACGTCAGACCGCGCCAACCCGGAGAGCACGCTCACCAGCATGCCGTTTTTGTCCTCGCCGATGGGTGCGAACAAAAAGTCATTGAATTCTGAGCTTGGGACAGAAATTGGTGCGGTTGTCATTTGATCATCGATTGTGGTCGCCCGGTTTCGAGCAAAACGTCTGAATTGAACCATATCGGAAGGTAAACGGCAGCGTCAAACTCGGAAAATACCTAAGCGCACGAGGCTTCTCCTGGTTGGCATTCTGCGTCGCGGGATAACCGCGGCGAACATGTAGACAAGCAGTCGAGGCATGCAATGCTTCACCAGCCCGGGCAATTCATTCACGAACCGGAGGTTCGGAAAATACCTACCAGGGGAAGAGTGGTGCGACCGGAATGCCTCGTCCGCGATGGTCGCAAAATCGCCGGGCCCGCGGCGACCGCTCACGTCGATTTTGCTGTCCCATATCCAGATCGTCCTGAGCGCCGCAGCGTCCCTCGTCCGATCATGAATGCGAGTTAGCGCGCAGGGCGAGCAAACTGGCGGAATGCCGGTCCTTCCCAGTTCGCCGGCGAACACACCTCAGCGCCCTGGCCGAGAGCAGGCAATAGGTACTTTCCGAACCTACCGGGCCGCGTCGTTCGCGCCTAGCCTGATCAAAGCCATCCTACCGATCGTCAACGTGATCAAACTTCGTTGCACCAGGCCGTTCGCCAGGATCGGGGATGTCGTTTTCGCTTCCAGCGTAGGAAAGGCACACCGTCATGTTCTCGGATTCCTATCTTCTCTATCTCACTCCTGCTCTCCTGCTCTTCGCCGTCATCATCGTCGGGGCAAGCGTCAGGATCCTGCGCGAATACGAACGGGCCGTCGTCTTTACGCTGGGCCGATTTCAGAGGGTCAAGGGGCCCGGTCTGGTGCTGCTGATTCCATTCTTTCAGGAAATGGTGCGAGTGGATCTCCGGATCCAGGTCATCGAAATACCGACGCAGGACGTCATCTCTCGCGACAACGTTTCAATGAAGGTCGACGCGGTGCTCTACTTCAACGTGGTAAACCCCGAACGCGCCATCATTCAGGTTCAGCATTACCTTCCCGCTACCAATATGCTGGCTCAGACGACACTGCGCGCCGTGCTGGGACAGCACGAACTCGATGAAATGCTTTCCGAGCGTAAAAAGTTGAGCACCGACGTGCAAAGCATTATCGATAGCCAGACCGAGAACTGGGGAATCAAGGTCAGCAACGTCGAAATCCGAACGGTCGAGCTGACTGACAACATGGTACGCGCGATCGCAAAGCAGGCGGAAGCAGAACGCGATCGACGCGCCAAGATCATTCATGCCGAGGCCGAGTTCCAAGCTTCTCAGACCCTGGTCAACGCCGCCAGGATACTTTCGAGCATCCCGGCTGCCATGCAGCTACGCTACTTGCAGACCCTGACCGAGATCGGCGCAGAGCAAAATTCGACCGTCGTCTTTCCGATGCCTATCGATATCATCAAGCCCTTCCTCGAGCTGATCGAGAAGCCCGGCAAGGCCTCCACCAACGGCTCGACTCGAGAGCCGCTTGCAGGCGAAGCGCCCGGGCGCCTGATGGAGAAGCACTGATAGCACGGCGCAGCAGCGAGCGACTTAAGGCGAATTCGTTCTCCGTCAACAGAATAGGGTTCAAGTGACAGGCTCCGCGTCAGAGTCGCCGCTTCCGCTCTACAAGTCGCCTGGGCCGCCCGCTCCAACCATTTTCCTGGTCGCCATGACAGCCTTGTTAACGCGGTTCGGTGCAGTACAGGGCAAGGACCGCTGCTCCGGCGCCGACCAAACTAGAATTCGCCGAGCATACGTTCCAGAGCTGCGACGATCAAACGGCCGTGAAGCTATTCAGCGAGCTTGCCAGCAATAACTCCGAATACTGGCTCGGTCACATGAATGCGATCGGACTCGGCATACCGCGCGATGTCACCAAGGACATTGGGCTCGACAAGAAAGCCGCCGAGCAAAACATCGTCGCGGCCGATGCGCGGCTCGGCTAACTATATCTCAACGGTGGTCTGGTAACGCCTGACTTCAGCCAGGCAAAGTCCTATCTCCAGCGGGCCGCCTATCATGCCGATCCTCGTTCAGCGATGCTGCTGGGTGAAATGTACCGAGCCGGGATCGGCACAGCAATTGATCAGAACAGGCCTACGCCTGGTCGGAAGTCGCCTCGCTTGAAGGAGACGAGTTCGCTGTGCGCGAGCGGGACTCCTCCCTTCACGACCTTGGCGTCAGCGTCCAACAGGCGGCCGTTGCGCTTGCGCACGATATCATGAAGGAAATCAAAAAGAAGAAGACGGTGCCTGAAGTACCACTGACCAAATGAGAGAGATGCTCGAGCAGACGGTCTGCCGGAGACGCCAGCGCCGCGTCTCCTCAGGGGCCTACCTACACCACACCTCCAATGCGTCTCCGTCGCGCGGCATAGAACGGGAACGTAAATGGCAACCGATCGTTCTCGTCGGCTGATCCGCATCCACCTCCGGTCGCCCATCGACTGTCCCCCTCCGATCGGCGACCATCCGAGCGGCCGCTCAGCCAAACCGCTTCGCAATGACAGGAGAAACTCCAGATGAGCGACGACAATTGGCTATCGCAGCCTGAACTCGACGATCGTATCGCGATACTTGAAGATAATCTGAGGCAATTGGTGGAACAGGCAGCGGGCGCCTCCGGTGGCCAGACCGAGGAACGCAACGCAGATCGTATCGCGCAGCAACAGGAAGAGCTAGATCGACTGACCAAAGAGCGCGAGGCCCGACTTACGCAATAGCCCTGTCATGGCGAGCAAGCGGAGCGGGGCCTGTGTCCGGCAGTAGATTTACGCTTCCCTGACCCTGCCTAGGAGCAGTCATGGCCTCCATCAAGGTAATCTCGCGGCTTTCGTCCCGCCGTGTTATCTACGCGGCAATCCTGGGAGATTTGCTGATCGGCCTGACGAAGCTGATCGCAGCGTCATGGACCGGAAGCTCATCCCTACTCAGCGAGGGCGTGCATTCTATCGTCGACACCGGAAACGGCTTCCTGCTGCTTTACGGATTACATCGAGCTGCAGTACGGCCGGACATCGAACATCCCCTCGGATATGGCCGAGAAATCTATTTCTGGAGTTTCGTGGTCGCGGTATTGCTGTTCGCATTCGGCGCCGGCGTCTCACTGTATCAAGGCGTCCTCCATGTCTTAAACCCCGAGCCGATCCAACACTTAGCGATCAGCTACTTGGTTCTGGGCATTTCCGCGCTGTTCGACGGCACGACATGGTGGCTCGCGCTGCGAAATTTCCGCGGCAAACGTCGCTATTCCGAGATTTTCGACGCCATTCGCGAAAGCAAGGATCCGCCGTCCTTCATGGTGCTGTTCGAGGATAGCGCCGCGCTTGCCGGCATCTTGGTCGCTTTTACTAGTATTTTTCTATCGGTGTACCTGAACCTTCCGGTGCTGGATGGGACTGGCTCCATTGCGATTGGGCTGATACTCGGAGTGACGGCCTGGCTGCTGGCAAAGGAGACCAAGAGCCTTCTGATTGGCGAACGCGCCGATCCAAGCATCGTGGGTTCCATCCTGCGCGTTGCCGCGCGGATCGACGGAGTGACCCACGCCAACGGCGTCCTAACCGTACATTTGGCTCCCCAGGAAATCCTGGTCGCGCTCAGCCTGGAATTTGCCGACGAACTGAGAACGCCAGAAATCGAGGCTAAAGTGATCGAACTCGAGCGATGCGTACGGCAGTCGCATCCGGAAGTCGTCGCGGTCTTCGTCAAGCCGCAAAGCCCCGAAGGATTCAGGGAAACCGCGGCGCGTCGCTTCGGGAAGTCATTGGGCCGATGATCCGAAATTTATCCGACCTCAAGGCCCCGAGCCATAAATCGCATCGATGCTGGCGGTCAGCAACATGGCGGGCGCACCCCAAAAGGTCAGGCGGGGCGCCGCCTTCATCACGGCGCGCTGTCCGCTCCAGCGTCAGCGGGTAGAAAAGTGAAATAATCCAGCGCGGTCAAACCGAACTGCACGCGTCATGGAGCAACCACATCTATCGACGTCATCGGTAAGAGCCTTGCGCTTTTTCCGGCACTCACGTTGTCGACAATATGCCTGACCAGCACGGCATAATCGATCACGCGGGCGTCGATCCGGATCAAAAACAACAATCGCAGCCGCCGATACATCTACATCTTGACGCAAAGAATGATGACGATGTCGCGCCAGCGCTTTTTCTGATTCCCGCTTGCTGGCACTGAGTTTCGGCTAAGTGAGGATGCTATTGACGCCGTAGCGAGACTAGCCGGGCCCCAGCGCTCAAGCATCTTCCGACGAATTCAGGTACATTCCAGCGATGGGGCCGACCCAGCACAGATGATCGTGGACACGCTTTACGCCTGGCACGTTTTCCGCCGTAACGATCGACGCTTGACGTGACCCCTCATCGGTGATCATGCCGCCGAGATAAACGACGCCGTCTTTGACAATGATACCCAGTCCTACCGTCGCCCAATTATTCTCCTCAAAGGATTTGAGGATCTTGTCGCGGATCTGGTCGTCGTCTCCGGTCGGGCCCGAAGTATTGTCTGCCATCGCCGAGACGGCCTGCATCAAATTCGATCGCGTGACAATTCCGACCAATCGATTTTTGTCTACGACCGGCAGTCGTTTGATATTGTTCTTTTCCATCAGCTCGACGATATCAGCGAGTGAAGCGTCCCTTGTAACCGTGCAAAGAGTTGTGGTCATGATCTCTCTCACTTTGCGGCCCTGCTCATGGACGTACTCCGATGCGGCCTTGCCAGGCCCCATAAGGATCCGTAACCAGCGACCTCGTCGCTTTTCGGTCCCGATCTCCACTCGGCGGAGAAAATCACTCTCGGAGATTACGCCCCTCAATTCGCCCGCTTCGTCCACCACCGGAAGACCGCTGATATGATGCCGCAGCATCATTTTTGCTGCATCGGCGATTGTCCCCTCCGGTCTAATTGTAATGACATTTTGTGTCATAATCTGATCGGCTCGCATTGTCGAAACTCCATGACATGAGGTACGCCGCGGCCTCGGACCGGTGCTCGACCGTCTACGAACTTGAGCTCTGGCGTACCCCGCTAACGAGTTCGGAAACCACCTAGGTGGCGACATCCCGGTCGGGAATGGCTCGGCTCCGAAGCCATCGCCTCGGCCAAGGCAATCAGGCTGACTTCTTGTCCTTTCTTTCGTCGGCGACCTCGGTGAAGTCTGCATCGACGATGTTTTCGTCACTGCGGTGCGATGCGGCTCCGGGCTGGCCAGCGTCCTTGAATTGCGCATGGATCGCCTCCTCCAGCTTATTGGAGGCTTGCTGGAGGCCCGACGTTTTTGCGGAAATAGTCGCCGTATCATCGCCCTTCAGCGATTCCCGCAGGTCGGCCATCGCGTTTTCAATCGCCCGGCGCTCCGCGTCCCCCACATTTGATCCATGTTCGGCAACTGTCCTTTCGGTCGCATGCAGCATGGCCTCACCGTGGTTCTTGGCTTCCACCCCTGCCTTGCGCTTCTTGTCCTCGACAGCATGCGCTTCAGCGCCTTTGATCATCTCGTCGATATCGGTCGCGGATAAACCACCTGAGGCCTGGATTTGAATTCGCTGCTCTTTGCCGGTACCTAGGTCCTTTGCCTGTACATTCACAATGCCATTCGCATCAATATCGAACGTAACCTCAATTTGCGGTGCACCGCGTGGAGCCGGTGAAATGCCCATCAGATCGAATTGACCGAGCACCTTGTTGTCGACTGCCATCTCGCGTTCCCCCTGGAACACGCGGATCGTGACCGCATTCTGGTTGTCTTCAGCCGTGGAGAACACCTGGCTCTTCTTGATAGGCACTGTTGTGTTCCGCTCGATCAGTCGCGAAAATACACCCCCCAGCGTCTCGATGCCGAGTGACAGCGGGGTGACGTCGAGCAAAAGCACGTCCTTGACGTCACCCTGCAACACCCCGGCCTGGATGGCCGCGCCAATAGCAACCACTTCATCCGGGTTGACACCCTTGTGCGGCTCCTTGCCGAATAGCTGCTTGACGATCTCCTGGATTTTCGGCATCCGGGTCATGCCGCCGACAAGAACGACCTCATTGATCTCCGCAGCCGAAAGCCCAGCATCCTTAAGGGCATTTCGGCAGGGTTCGACGGTTTTCTGCACGAGATCATCGACCAGGGATTCAAATTTCGCGCGGGTCAACTTGATCGCGAGATGTTTCGGCCCAGCTTGATCGGCGGTGATAAATGGCAGATTGACCTCGGTCTGCGTCGTCGACGACAATTCGATCTTGGCTTTTTCAGCGGCGTCTTTCAAACGCTGCAAAGCGAGTTTGTCGCTGCGCAGGTTAATGCCCTGCTCCTTCTGAAACTCATCAGCCAGATATCCGACGAGGCGCATATCGAAATCTTCGCCTCCGAGAAAGGTATCGCCATTCGTGGACTTCACCTCGAACACGCCGTCGCCAATCTCGAGAATAGAAACATCGAATGTGCCCCCGCCAAGATCATAAACAGCGATTTTGCTTTGCGCCTGCTTGTCGAGGCCGTAGGCCAGCGCAGCCGCGGTCGGCTCATTGATTATGCGCAGCACTTCAAGGCCGGCGATCTTGCCTGCGTCCTTGGTGGCTTGACGTTGCGCGTCATTGAAGTAGGCAGGAACAGTGATCACCGCCTGATCAACCTTTTGGCCAAGATGAGCTTCGGCGGTCTCTTTCATCTTCTGCAAGATAAACGCTGAAACCTGCGACGGAGAGTAGGTCTTGCCGTCAGCCTCGACCCAGGCGTCTCCATTGGAAGCTTTCACGATCTTGTAGGGAACGAGCCCCTTATCCTTTTCGACCATCGGGTCATCGTACCGGCGGCCGACGAGGCGCTTTACGGCGAAAATCGTATTCTCCGGATTGGTTATCGACTGGCGTTTGGCGGGCTGACCGACCAGCCTTTCGCCGTCCTTTGTGAACGCGACAATCGACGGTGTCGTGCGCGCTCCCTCGGCATTTTCGATAATGTGGGATGTTTTGCCATCCATAACGGCGACGCAAGAATTCGTCGTGCCGAGGTCAATACCGATGATTTTTCCCATTATGCTTGCGCCTTTTTCTGATGTTCGATCACTTGTTGAACGCTTGTATTTTCCCGTAGAGGGAGCGGCGCAATAAAGAGTAACCCCAGAGGATCTCGCAGAATCGCCTGACGCTATCTGCAAATTACTGCTCGAAATTAGCCGTTGGGCGCCCGGGAGCGACAAACTCGGAAACTACTCAGAGCCGGCGCAATATCATGCGCGTGTTGTCTGTCTTTCTTGCCGTTTGTTCATTGGTCTGGACCCAGGATTCCCCCAATCCGGTCGAAAATTGTGCTGGTTGATTAGTTTTCGCGCCGCGCCTGCGAGGTGGGAATTCTGGGGCTCTTACATGCCGTAACTCCAACTCGATCGCGGGTGGATGGCTGCGATGCTGAGTAGTTTCCGAGGCTGCGTTGGATGCCCGTTACCGTCTATCTTCGTATTTAAAGGTAGCGCCCCACCGCAGGACAGGAGCACAAGTGCCGAACACCACCCAAAATCTCGGCTCTCGAGCTGAGGGCTTCGCCTGCGTTGCTGTGGGGCACAGTGTTGCAGGCGCGGACCGCTTTCGAGCCAATTTCGACTGGCAAGGATATTGAGCTCCGTACCCGTTTTGAGTGAAGCAACTCGCGGCGACACAATGCGACTCAGTCCGAGCGGCTCCTGGACGGCTGCACATGCCGCTTCGCTCGAAAGCCTTTTCGACGCAGTTTCACCCAGGCTGCGGCAACCCAAGATTTTGACAATTGACATGGCCGGCGTTCGCGAGCTCGACACGCTCGGCGCCTGGTTGCTGGAGAAAATATCCCGGCGAGCGCGGGCCTCCGCCCATTCCGTTGCCGTCGTCGGCGTCGCTGATCGTTATGTAGGCCTGATTGATGACGTCGGTCACGTCAACCGCGGCAAGCCTACGGTCGGGCCACAACAGAACGCCTTATTTGCGCGACTGGAACGGATTGGCCGATCGACATTCAGCGCCGGCGAGGACGTGTCGGTCTTTCTTCAGATGCTGGGAGCGCTGGGAGCGGCGGGCTTTGGCGTGCTGCGACGGCCCCGATCGCTCAGGTTCACTTCTGTGGTCTATCATCTGTATCAAGTCGGCTGGCGAGCCATTCCCATTATCGCCCTCGTAACCTTCCTAATCGGCGCCATCATCGCCCAGCAGGGAATCTTTCACTTCAGAAAATTCGGCGCGGAGTCCTATGTCGTAGACCTGGTCGGCATTCTGGTGCTGCGCGAGATCGGCGTGCTGATTGTCGCCATCATGGTCGCCGGCCGGTCCGGCAGCGCCTACACGGCCGAACTTGGATCGATGAAAATGAGGGAAGAGATCGACGCCTTGTCGACCATGGGCCTCGATCCCGTCGAAGTCCTTATCCTGCCGCGCATCATCGCGCTGGTCTTCGCGCTTCCGATCCTGGCTTTCGTCGGTGCGATGTCTGCTCTCTACGGCGGCGGGTTGGTTGCCTGGTTCTACGGCGGGATGAGCCCGCCGATCTTCATTGCCCGGCTTCATGAAGCCGTGTCTGTGACCCATTTCGAGGTCGGAATCATCAAGGCCCCCTTCATGGCGCTGGTGATCGGGATTGTCGCGTGCAGTGAAGGACTGAGGGTCAAGGGCAGCGCGGAATCCCTCGGCACGCAAACGACCGTTTCGGTCGTGAAATCGATCTTTCTCGTCATCGTGCTCGACGGCGCCTTCGCCGTTTTCTTTGCCTCGATCGGAATGTGATGGCGGACGACGCGTCAGATCAGTTTGCGATTCGGATTCGGGATCTCGTGGTGGGATTTGGCCGTCAAATCGTCATCGACCATCTGACCCTTGACGTTCGGAGGGGTGAGATTCTCGGTGTGGTCGGCGCCTCCGGCGGCGGAAAATCCGTTCTGATGCGAACAATTATCGGCCTTCTTCCGGAACGGAGTGGCCACATTGAGGTCATGGGAATCAACATCGACAGCATCCATGACCACAGTCCTCACAGCGCCGCTAGCCGCTGGGGCATCCTGTTTCAGGAGGGCGCCCTTTTCTCGTCGTTGACAGCGCTGCAAAACATCGAGTTCCCGATGCGGGAGAAGCTGGTGCTCTCCGACTCGCTGATGAAGGAAATTGCGACCGCCAAACTTGAAATGGTCGGCTTGACGCCGGAGGACGGCGACAAGTTTCCCTCCGAACTGTCCGGCGGGATGACCAAGCGGGTAGCGCTGGCTCGGGCTCTCGCGCTGGATCCAGCCATCGTGTTTCTTGACGAACCGACATCCGGTCTCGATCCCATCGCGGCTGGCGAGTTCGATGAACTCATCAAGACATTGCAGGCGACGCTCGGACTGACAGTCTTCATGGTCACCCATGATCTTGCCAGCTTGAATACGGTTTGCGACCGCGTCGCGGCACTAGCTGACGGTAAAATCGTAGCCATCGGCACTATGAGCGAATTGCTCCGTTCAGATCATCCATGGGTCCGGGCCTACTTCCATGGCAAGCGCTCCCTCATGATGCAACCCGAAGCGAGTTAGATACGATGGAAACGCGCGCTCCCTTCATCATCGTCGGCGCCTTTGTCCTTGCGGCGATCGGCGCGGTCTTCGGATTCGTATTCTGGCTCCATAACACCGCCGGAACCGGTGACCGGACAATCCACCATATCCAGTTCAACGGACCGGTTTCCGGGTTGCTCGTCGGCGCCGCCGTGTTGTTTGACGGCATTCGCGTGGGAGAAATCACCCATCTTGGCCTTGTTGCGGACAGTCCGCAGCAGGTAGACGCGACTATCGCCGTGAAATTGGGCACGCCGGTGCATGCCGACACGAAAGTTGGTCTCGATTTCCAGGGCCTGACCGGCGTGCCGGTGATTGCGCTGCAAGGCGGCAAACAGAACGGCGCCTCAACCGCGACACAGACGCTCATCGCTGACCCGGCGGCTGGTCAGAGCATGACGGAGGCGGCACGGAATGCACTGGTACGAGTCGATTCCGTGCTCGCTGAAAATGCGGAGCCATTGAAAAGCACGATCGCCAATCTGAAGATATTCACAGCGGGTCTCGCCAAGAACACCGGAGGACTCGATGGCATCGTCAGCGGTCTCGAAAAGATGACCGGAGGAGGCGCTGCGGCGGCGCCCAAACTCGCTTACGACCTGCAGGCTCCCGACACTTTCCCAGGGCCCAGGAAGCCAATCAAGGGGCAGATCGCCATTCCGCTGCCCACGGCAGAGATCATGCTTTCAACACAGAGGATGCTGTTTTCGCCCAGCCGTGAAGATCCCGCGTTCCAGAGTTTTCTATGGGCCGATAACATTCCACAATTGCTCCAGGCAAAGCTGCTCCAGAGTTTCGAAAATTACGACATCGCCGCCGCTGCACTGCGTCCGGTCGATGGCCTTGACGCCGATAACCAGCTTCTGATCGACGTCAGGATTTTTGACATCAAGACCGACCCGGACTTAACCGTCGACATCGCGTTTTCAGCAAGGATTTTAGCCAAGAACGGCCATTTGGTGGCCTCACGCGTCTTTCACCAGAGCCGCAAGCTCGACAAGCTTGATCCGCCCTCCGCCGTCGCCGCGTTCGACGGCGCATTCGCTGCTATCGCGACCGACCTTATTACCTGGACGACCGACCAGCTTTGACCGTGGAGCGCAGCGAAACCCGTGTCGGCAACTGGCATGATCCGGGACTGAGCAGTTTTCGGAACTGATACTGCACCTAGAAATGAATGAGTTTAATCAAGCGGCCGCTATGGCCTCTTTCACAATTGGAGATACAGGCATGACCGTCAACATCACGAACAAGATCACCGAGCAGTCCGTCTGGTTCATCACTGGATGCTCCACCGGCTTCGGTCACGAGCTGGCAAAGCAGCTGCTGGGCCGAGGGAACAAAGTTGTCGTGACGGCTCGCAATACCCAGACGCTCACGGCGTTCTCCGGCAAGGCGAATGCGCTGGTGCAAAAGCTGGACGTGACTGACCCGATCGAGGTCACCGCTGCGGTTCAGGCGGCCGAGGCGCACTTCGGCCGCATCGACGTGCTCGTGAACAACGCCGGCATCGGCTATTTTGCGGCGGTCGAAGAGGGTGAGGACACACAAATCAGGCGGATGTTCGATATCAACCTGTTCGGCCTTGCCGCGGTGACCCGCGCCGTGCTTCCCGGCATGCGAAAGCGGCGGCACGGTTTCATCGTCAACTTTTCGTCCATCGGCGGTCTGCGCTCGTTCCCCGCAATCGGCTGGTACAACGCTACGAAGTTCGCGCTCGAGGGCCTTTCGGAAGCGCTGTGGCAGGAAGTCGAACCGCTGGGAATCCGGGTCATGCTGGTCGAGCCGAGCGGCTTTCGCACCGACTGGGCGGGCCGGTCAGCCAATGAGAGCAAAGCGCAAATCCCGGACTATGCGGCAACGGCGGGGGCCGGACGGGCCGGAGTAAGGGCCGTTTCCGGCAAACAAGCGGGAGATCCGGTGCGGGCCGTCGAGGCGATCATCAAGGTCGTGGAAGGACCCAACCCGCCGCATCACCTGCTGCTCGGCAACGACGCCTATGACGGGGCCGTTGCCAAGCTTGCTGACCTGCGAGGTGATTTTGCGAAGTTCGAGGCGGTCAGCCGCGGTGCGGATTTCCCGAAGGGCGATACCCCGAAGGCTGCAGCGCACCGCACGGCCTGAGACCAAATGGGCCCAGCAGGTGCCCGATTTGAGGCTGTCATCAGGATGTGCCGAGATGACAGCCTTTTCGTGAATCCAGCGGGTAAGAGCGAAAAAACTCCCGTCGTCGCAATGGGATTTAATTGCACTCATGAACGACTTCCCAGTGCCTACCTCCGCGCAGATGGCAGAGAGCGCCATCTTGACACCGGAGGATTTGAACCGCTCTCACGATCGAATGCGCGTACTCCAGGCGCGTCAGAGCAGCCAGCGGCCGAAACTGTTATGGCTGCTAACCGGCCCCGGCATCCTAGTGATGCTTGGCGAAAACGACGGTCCGAGCATGCTTTCCTACGCGGCGAGCGGCGCGACCTATGGCATCGGTTTCTTCCTGCCATTTATCGTCGTGACGTTCCTCGCATCATTCGTGATCCAGGAGATGTCGATGCGCATCGGCGCGGTCACCCATCGCGGCTATGGCGAGTTGATTTTCCAGCGATTTGGACCGTTCTGGGGCTGGATGTCGGCTGCGGATCTTGTTTTGACGAACCTGATCACGCTGATCACCGAAATTATCGCCATCAGGGTCGGAATGGCATTTTTTGGTGTGCCGCCGCTCTTGGCTGTCGGATTCGCCGTAGCGTTGGTTGCTGCAACCAGCAGCGGAGCACGCTATTGGCGATGGGAACGAATGGCCATGGCGCTGGCGCTGTTTAACCTGTTGTTCGTCGCGGCCGCCATTCTTTCTCGTCCGTCGGCCGGCCAATTGGTGGACGCCCTGGTTACATGGACGCCGCTGCCGACCGGCCCATTCCAGGGCTTCCTGTTGATCCTCGCCTCCAACATTGGCGCCACGGTCACGCCATGGATGCTCTTCTTCCAGCAAAGTGCGTCGGTGGATAAAGGCTTGACGCCAAAAGACATCCCGCAGGGACGGATCGATACCATGATCGGAACGGCGCTGGCGGCGCTGGCCGGATGCGCGGCACTGGTCGCCGCAGCTCCGCTGTTCGTCCACCATGTCGATACCAGCACCCTTGAGGGTGGCGCGGGATATGCTGAGGCGCTGCAGCCGTTGATTGGGTCCTTTGGCTCATGCGCTGTTCGCCCTTGGCTTGATCGAGGCCGGAGCGGTCGCCATGCTGACCATCTCTGCCAGCACCGCATACGCGGTTGGCGAGGTACTCGGCGGCAGCGCCCACAGCTTCAACCGGACCATTCGCCAGGCGCCGCTGTTTTACGCCGCCAATATCGGGATGGCCGTGTTCGCCGGGATCATTGTGCTGATTCCCGGCATGCCGCTGCTCGCAATAACCTTGAATGCAAATCTGCTGGCCACCGTCCTGATGCCGGCCGCGCTGGTGTTCCTGCTGATCCTGGCAAACGACCGGGAAATCATGGGCGCGCGAGTCAATTCCCCCCTGACAAACATATTCGGCGCTCTGATCGCCTTGCTTGTAACCGCTGGCCGGCAGCAGCTATGCGATCGTCGCCTTCATCAATTCGCTTTCCACCAAGCCAAGCTAACCGGTGTCTCCAGATGCAACCAATCGATAGACTATCGCATGGGCACCCCGACGACGAGCTCATCCAGGCGTTGGAACCCGACCAACTTGTTTCGGAGACATCGAAGCCGCTGCCGCGTTACCGGTTGAGTCACGCTGCCAATCTTGGCCCTGTGGCTGCTTCGGATATTCGTGCTCTTGATGACGGCGCTTGTTATCTACACTTTCGTCGAAGCGCTGCCCTAGCGATCAGGCCTTTGATGCGAAAGCGCCTGCCCGCCTGTTTGCCTCGATATCATCTTTGAATCCTCGACCCACGAAAGCCGGTCGAGACCGCGGTCAATCAGCTTCATCATGGGGCGGACGTGGCTCCCTAAACCCGTGCCGGCTTGCAAATAGAAGAGCATCGATGATCAACTTTTTGGCCTGCACGGGCGCATCATCGTGGGTGTAATCAAATCGCAACAGAGAGGCGAACAACTCGACATCAAGAGCTTCGAGTTTGTTCGCGAGTTCTTTCGGATCCATTGACCTTCCTCACACCTGGACGACTGCAATTAGGGCCCACGAAGCTACGCAACGATCCTGCCTGAATCACGGCAGAAGGACGTCGGCTGGCGCCGCAACGGTACGCCGCTATTGCTCGGCCTTGTTCTTATCGTATTTCGAGGGAGATGGCTGCACGGCACTTGCTGGATCCGAAGCAGGGAACGAACCACCAATCAGCAGCGCCGCGAGTTTGGCGTCGGTTTCAAGATCCTTCTTGATTGCCTCAAGGGACGCTTCCGAATATTCGTCAAACGGTGCTGGATCAAATTTATCGGTCATCCAAATGTCCTTTCGATACCGAGCTGGCTCAGTAGGGTTCGGATGCAGCCCGTGTATCAACTTGTCAAAGTCAGACGTGAAACATTCAAAGGCGTCAAAACGCTGAAATTGGACACGCCCGTATGTCCGATGCCGAAATCCATGGTTCAACGCCCGAGCGTCAGGATGGCCGGCCGACAGCCAAACGAATTGCTCTTCGGCTCAGACCCGCGCGACCGGGGTTCGATCACCATAATAATTATTAAAGTGGTTCTCGTAAGCGCGATCCACCACTGTGGAGGCCTCGTAGGTTGGCGCGTCTTTCACCCGTTGCCGAACGACGTTCAGATCAATCTGGCTCTTTGTCCAATCGATGTCCTTGATCGAGCGCGGCGAAACAAGAACTTTCCTGCCTGGCCACCAATTCCGGGTGTCGACGACGAGATAGTGAATGCCCCAGTCGGCGTCTTCCACCAGGAAATCCGCGACATGCCCGATCTCACCATCGCTGGCATGGATGTGGTACCCGTTAACTGCCTTACCGCTGCGTAGATGCAGGTCGTTATGCTCCTGCTCTTCAGCGGCTATCTCTTCCGCCCGACGTAAAGACTCTCCGTAAGGCACCGGCGCTCATACCGG
Organism: uncultured Alphaproteobacteria bacterium; assembly: GCA_963699465.1. Lineage (GTDB taxonomy): Bacteria > Pseudomonadota > Alphaproteobacteria > Rhizobiales > Xanthobacteraceae > Bradyrhizobium. Next base: position 28,888 of record CAVOTZ010000002.1, on the reverse strand, counting down.
CCCCCCAAGTGTAGCCGCCCATGTAAAGACCGCTGCTCCAATAAGGATTCCAGCCATAGTAATCGTAGGTGTTGGTCTCCATCTGCCTCGACACCGGCAGATCGGTATCGATACCGGGACTCTCCTTTACTTGCTGCTTGGTCAGCCGCACCGAAAACTGATCCCCGATGGCGCTGAAATGACCGAGTACAGAGGGCGGCAACAGCACTTTGCGGCCGGAGAGCCAGGAGCCGGTGTCGATCACCAGCCAGCGAACCAGCCACGTGTCATCGTCGAACAGAAAATCGGTCACTGCACCAAGCTGACCATCGCTCGCGCCAATCGTATAGCCGATGATTTCAGATGAGTTTCTCAACATAGCTCGTCTCCTTCAGCGTTTCCGCCTGTCATCGACCGCATTGTGGAACGGGATTCAAAGTCGCATCAATTGCTGCTTTTCTGGGACAGGTGAGCCTTCCAATAGGCGTCGACCTTCGGACTTTCCTGATTGAACTGTTCGGTCGTCATGGATTGATCGTGGGCCACCTGCGGTGCGTCACTCATCATGTGCCGTGTCGCGTCCAGGACCAGAAGATTCGCTTTCGGCGTTATCTTGAAATCCTCCCAGGGAACCGGGACGTATTTTTCTCCGATCCCGAAAATGCCGCCCCTGGCGATCACCAGGTAGGCGATCTTGCCCGTTTGCGGGCTCATCACGAGGTCATCGACGCTGCCCAGAGCCTCGTTTTGAGGCGTGCGCACGTCCGTGCCTAGAAGCTGGTCGGAGCGGAATGAATTGCTGTTGTTTGTTACGGGTTGCGCCCCGGCGATCTCTTCCTGCCGCCAACGCTGCTCACCTACCCGCGGCGCTCCGCTGCCATGCAGATCGGCCATGTAGACGGTGTAGATATTCTTGGTCGTCGCGAGCACATCCTCACAAGGCTGCTGCTGACCATGCCGGGCAAGAATATTTGCCGCCGCAACGAGGGTTCTCACCTCATATCCCGGGCGCACGTCTGGATAGCGTGTCCGGTTGGCCAAGGGATATGGACCCATATCATAGCCAAAGCCATATCCCACGTCGCCGACAGGATAGCCGTAGGCATCGCCGGACCCACCCAGCCAGTAGCCGTCCTTCTGCATCTGTTCATGGAATGCGCGCAAATCGTTGAGACAGGTCTCAGCCGGCTTTACAGCCGGTGTGACCGCCTTGTCACCAGGAGACGCGTGGATCGCCGTTCCCGTGACGACAGGCTCGGCCGCGAAAGTCGGGGCCGCGAGACCGAGGCAGAGGAATACCGCAGCGGGGCCCGCGAGTGTTGATTTTCTCATGATCTGAGTCCTTTGCCGCTTTGATCAACGCACGACATGATTGTCGCTATGTCATCAACAGACCGACAGTAGTATCGGGGGATTTCCAGGATAAACTCGGAAACTACTCAGCCAGCATGGGCGACGCGCTGTCCGCCGCCGTTCGGCCCGTCAGGACTGACTATTTTGGGACCCAAAGCGAATGTGTGGCTATGATCGCTTCTTGAGTTCCATCACGCAACTTGATCAAGCCTGCCAATGGTGCATATTCGGCAAATGAGCAACAACCGTACTCCCGTTAGCGTCATCGTAGCTGCGATCATCATCGCAATTTCGGCGGCGTTCCTTTTCAGGTGGCATGTCATCTCATCTGAGGCACGCGTTGTGCGCGTCGACCGGTGGACCGGCAAGATTCAGATCTGCAGCCAGCCCAGCACGAAGATCGTTTGTGTCGAGGAATAGCTGCTAGTTCAGCTTTCGATCGACCGGAATTGCCGCGGCCGCCGCGATCCAATTTCACCTCCATCGCGGCAGCGCAGACATCGTGGGTTCGCGTTCGTCCACTTGCAACGCCTGGGCAAAATACTACCATTTCTTTTCAACGAGGCTCCGAAGATGACTGGAGCAAGAGCCGTACAAACTGGGAACTACCCCAGTATCAATGCGCCGCTCTTCCAAATGAGAACATTGCGCGCAATAAAAGGCACGAAAGCCCAGCTTGCCAGAACTGACACGCTGCATGGGACAAGCGCAATTCGCGCACAGGTGGCTTCGGGGGCTATCGTCGGGACACTTTATTTCCACCATCGAATTGAACCGTTGCCATCAGACAAATTGCTTCACGTCACCGGGCTTCATTCCGTAACCCGCAAGCTCATGGATGTTTAGCAGCTTCACGGTGTCAATCGTCTCACCGAGAGTTAGGGCAATAGCGTTCCTGGCCAGTTCTGCGGCTTTGTTGGCTTCAAGTTCATAGACGTAAAAGGTCCGGGCTGAACCGTCGGCCATGGATGCTCGCACCATCCAGCCGCCCGGCCTGTCGATATCCGCGATATTGGCCATGTTCAATTGACATCCAAACTGTTGCTGCAGCTTGCTCGATAGTCACCAGTAACAAGCGGGCGCCTGAAGAGAAAGGCTCGGAAAATACTTATGTTGCGGTACGAAATGTCTTCGCTTTCGGATTCGCGTTGGGGTTTGATGGAGTTAGCGCGCGGCGAATCGCCTCTTTGGCAGGAGATAGCCATTACCTCAGACTTGAAACGCCTTGGGCGTCGCGGATCTAGGTAATTTCCGAAGCTTTTCGCGTTTCAGATCCGATCCATAGTACGCTCGTCTGTACGCAGTACATGGCTGGGCCTGAGCTTGATCTCTATCGACCGTATTCTCATGGAGCGAGACCGAATGGCGAAAAGCATGATCGTTATGGATTATTGTGGGGTCGAATTCACCGCGGTCGAGTTGGACGGTGGTTCGCCGTGGAAATGGCAATTGTTGATCTTGAACGGCGGCAAGGTCAAATCGTGTGGCGAAGCGCCAAGTCGAGCGGAGGCTATCAGTCAAGCCCATGAAGCAATTGGAAATGGCTTACGCGCGAACGCAAGTCCTGATGATGCGACGTTTTCGGGAGTGGTTTGCAACGTTCTTCACGTACTCCACGGGGCTCGGAGCCTTCGTCCCTCCGAAGCTGTCGAAGTGTTGCGGCCATTTCTGAATTCGATGCGCGGCAGAGCTGCGGGAATTGATGTACTTGCAGACGCATCGACAGCCGCTGTGGGCGCGCTCGTACAAAGGCTGGAAGATACCGGCATTACGACCGACGATCTTTGGGAAGACGCCATCGAGACGTCGATGAGCTTCGCGAACGAAATCGCGTTCAGGACGCGCCCACCCCTCGAAGGCTGAGCGTGTATGCGGTATTTTATTGACGCGGAATTCAACGGCTTTGGCGGGCAACTCATTTCATTAGCGCTTGTTCCAGAAGATGAGGAAGCAGTTCCGTTTTACGAAGTATTGGCGTGCACAAACCCGAAGTCCTGGGTCGTTGACCACGTGGTACCGGTTTTGCAAAAGCAGCCTATCTCACGCCCTGAGCTGATTTCAAGGCTCGCTACGTACCTCGCAAGCGATCCGGAACCGATGATGACGGCCGACTGGCCCGAAGACGTGGCCCAATTGGCACTCTTGATGCTGACTGGCCCTGGATGGCGCATGCCTTCACCACGCTTGATCATCGAACTACTTGATCTGCCGCTGTTTGATTTCAGCGGCGCTGAGCGGTGTGCCGCATAATGCGTGCCACGACGCTATCGCGCTGAGGGCTTATGTGTTGAGACAGGAACGATGACGTATTGCCCCGCCCGTTCTCGGGAGAACTCCGAAGAGCGGCGGCGTTTCCCTTAAGCCTGGATCGAGATCTGATCAGCCTTGTGAAGTCGTCGGCACAACGCTCCATCCCGATCATTGCCTCCAGAACAGCCGCACGCCCGCAAGCTTCCGGGCGGTCCTGCTCACGGGTTTGAGAAGCATTTGGATTTCGCCTTGTTCCTGGCCGGAGATAATCCCGGCTGCAAAGTCGCGCCTGGGACGCCGGCTGGACGTTCTTTCCGCGACCAGCGCGGCTGCCATTTTCAGGAGCGCTGAAATGTCATTGCGGGCGGCCCAGATTATCCTGCAGTTCCGCCAAGCAATGAATGAAACGCTTTCGACGACGAATCGCCTTGCGGCTATCGAACACACTTCCGAAAATTCGGAGGAATAGCGTAGCTTCTCGAACCCGATCCGCAGTTTGTGAAGCGAACGACTGCCGAATTCAGCCTCTTCCCTTTGCTTTCTGAAAGCCTAGCCGGCACTTGGCGGTGTCGAAATGGACTGACAGAAGTCTTTCGGCTCCCGCCGTTTTGGCGTCGCCCGGGGCATAGAGAGCGTGCCGCACGGATTCTCTTCTCTCGAGGAGTCACTTGAAAATTCAACCCGATCTCGCTACCCATCATCGACGCCTTGCAACGCTCTTTGGTGCTTTGACCGGCCGTTTACGAGGCAAATGCGACACGTTCGACCGGTATTTGTATGGTCCAAATCGTACCGTGATCCGAACTCGATGGTTGCGCTGCCGCGGACCTGTTCGACGAGACGTCGCACCAGCCCTAGTCCGTGCCGCTTGCTTTCGGCTTTAGCCAGGAATCCCGTACCATTGTCGCTGATGGTCATGCTCGCGATGTCGCCATCGACGTGGCGCACCGACACGATAATCGAACCTTTCCGGCCATCAGGGAACGCATGGTCATAACTATTGGTGACCACTTCCGCGACGACGATGCCCAGCGCCGTCACCACGTCGAGATCCAGGACGATGGCGTCGCTGTCGCAGGTAAGCGTAACGTTGCCGTTCGGCGACGCCTGAATCTCCGCGAGATTAAGGCACAACGATCTTAGATAGCCGCCAAAATCGGTTGTTCGCGTCATCTCGCTCCCGAGCAAATGGTCGTACACCTGAGCCAGTGTCGAAACCCGGCGCGAAATGGCCCTGATGCCGCGCTGCCCGGCCTTGTCCGGCGTGTCGTACAATTGTTTGCTCAGCATCCCGTAAACCAGCTGCAGATTATTACGCACCCGGTGCTGCAGTTCCTCCGCCAGGACCTTTTTCTGATCCAGCAGCCGGTCTTTCTCGGCGACCAGCACTTTCATCCGCTCGATGGTATGCTGCAGAACTTTTGTGCGCGCCGACGTCGCGACCGCCTCCGCAAGAACATTGGCAAAACCGGTGAGAAAATCGATGTCGTGCTGGTCGTAATCGTGCTGCTGGTCGTTGTCGATCTCCAGTACGCCATAGGGTTGGTCATCGCTGCCCTTGATGACGACATCCACCGTCGAGACGATGCCATGCTCGGCGTAAAATGCCGGCAGCTTGAACTCGTTGTCATCGCGCAGATCGTTGCAGATAGACGGTTTCCCGGTGATAAAGGCACGCCCCTGCGGCGAGGTCACGTCGGCACGCGAGACGACATTGCCGACGACGCCGGCATGCCAGCCGTGCCCGGCTTCGATGCGAAGGTCGTTCTCCTCCTCGCGATAGCGGCAGACCTTGGAATACGGCACGCCGAGACATTCGGCGCAAACACGCGCCGCTTCCGTCAAGACTTTCAGAACGTCGCTCTCGCGAAGAGCAAAGCTTCCGAAGTGGGCAACAGCTGCCTGTTGGCGGAGAAGCTTGCGGACTTTTGCGGCGTTTTCGCTCATAAGCCGACCGCCGGAGATTTGATGGCTACCGGATGCAGCAATTGGAATCCACGAGGAAACGGCGGTTGCGGCGTTGCCGGTGGCGACGATTCCAGCGACGATTTCCAGGCCGCGCAAAAGATCGACAGAACGGTAGGGTTTGGCAAGGCAGGCTTCGCCATCAGCGGAGGTCAAAGCGACCTGCGATACGTTACCAGTGGCATAAAGGATGCCGGGTCTGCCGGGAGGAAGCAGTTGAGCTGCGACTTCAGTGCCGAGCCCACCGTCGGCCAGCCGCATATCGAGAATGACCAGGTTGGGCCTGCAATGCTGCGCTAGGGCGACCGCGGTGTCCACGGTACGGGCAATCCCGCACACCTCGTAGCCGTGATCGACAAGAATCTCTTCCATGAAATCCGCCATCATGAGGTCGTCTTCAACGATCAAGACCTTAAGCACGCGTTAAACTCCAGCCTGAGCGCTGACTCTAATTTCAGACCTCGGCTTTTGAAGGAAACGAAAATCATTCTGCTGTTCGGCCAACGTCCCCGCGCCGCCATGCTATTTTGTCCGAATGCAGCGATGAGCGGACAACGCGCCGCGCCTAATTGCAATAGGCCGCCGACCGTTTGGTTCCCGCAGCCTTTCCATCCTTCAAGAGAGAGTGTCAAGCCGACCATGGAGTGAGCAATATTGAACAGGTAGCCAAACTCACACGACGAACGCAACCTCGTCACCGCGCCCGACGAATTTGGTGTCGACGCCGAGTTGATCGCTTGGTCCAGGAGCCGTACGCGCCGCCCGATGTCACGAGGTCCGCGCTGGCCGATCCATGGCGCACGCCAATCGAACGATCGCGCGGGCCGAACACCACGAAGCGGAATAGGTGGTACAACAAACCCTTTCTCAGCTGATCTTCACGAGGTCATCGACGTGAGTGACACCCGGTGCTGACCAGGCCGTATCTTCCGCGAGCGCTCGCTCGTAGTAGCTATCGACGCTACCGCTGAGCGTGACCTTGCCACCATCGGTGCTCACAACGATGTTCCCAGCTTCAAACTCCGCATTTCGTCCGAAAGCGGCCTTGATCTTCTTCTGAACGTCGGAAGCCAGAACGCTGGGCTTGATCGCGATCTCGTTGCGGACACCCATCACGCCGAGAAGCCTGCGGACGTCCGACTCGGCGGCATTCTTTTGATAGTACCAGTTCACGTCGCCACTCAGGGTAATCCACCCCTTCTCGACCTTGACCTTGACTTTGTCTTTCGGGACGGAAAGATCCCAGTTGAGAACGTTCAGCGCCTGCTTGGCGATATCCTCGTCGCCGTGCCCAACGCCATACAAATAGCGGATCTCGAGCTCCTCGGCGATCGCTCTGACACCGGACACGCGCCCGGCGGCGCGTTCCGCCGCACACTTTTCCGCATAGCTGCCAACGTGACCGGTAAGCGTCACCACGCCCGCCTTGTGCAGTCACGCCGATATGAGCTCCATCGACGCTGGGCTCCCAGATGAGTTCGTCGAGTACGGATTGCTTTAAGCCTTGGTCTGTCATTAGAGTGCTCCTTCAGTTGTTAGTTCCGGTTCGGTTCTGGAGGGCCGCGTTGGCTACTACGACGGAGGGTCGTCTCGGGAAATATTCATTCACGTACTGATCGCGAGGATTCGGCTTTCAGACTTGAACCGCATCGATTGCCAGCCAATCGCAAAGCAAACTCAATAACTTAAGGCTTTTTCGGTTCCGGTTTACCGAAAGCCGCCTTGACCTCATCAGCTTTTATGCGGGCAGATGGATCGCCGGGCTCATTCAAGTTCTGCTCTTCGGTGCCATCACCCATCATTTCGGGGTGGCATATCTTGGGCTGCGGTTTTGGGACTGTCGGAATTGGCTTGTCGGTCACGCGAAACCTCCTCGTGCAAAAGCAGAGAGTGAACATTCTGCCCCACGATCACATTAGCAAGGAGCGAACGCGCCAGGTCAGGATCGGAAACTACTCAGTCCGGCCTGTATATGCTGCGTCGCGAGGCCCGAGACCCGACCCGCCAAGGGGAGATGGCGCATCGTCATACCAACTTCAGCGTCATCGGCGCCGGCGCACCTGGCAGGACTCAAAACGCAGTTGGTGTACCAGCCCTGGGAGCGCCCTGCTCGTTGCCAGCAGCCGCAAACGCCAAACGGGCGAGCGCCGGAAGCGACTTCGAGCCGGTTTTCTCCATAATCGAAGCCCGATGATTTTCTACGGTACGTTGGCTGATACCAAGGTCTGCGGAGATGTTTTTGCTGGGGTGGCCCGCCAGAACCAATTCCATGATCTGACGTTGTCGCGGAGTGAGACTCGCGATAGCCGTCGCTGCACTCTCCTGGGTGGCCAAAAGATCGCTGGAATTGCGCGACTGTTCGAGCGCGTTTTCCACACTCATGAGCAATTCGCGATGCCCAATCGGCTTTTCGATAAAGTCACACGCGCCGGCTTTCATCGCTTGAACCGCCATCGGCACGTCGCTGTTACCGGTGATCATGATAGCGGGTAACCGATGACCCGAATGACCTAGCCAGCGCAGCAATTCGAGCCCGTTCATTTCTGGTAGATAGGCGTCGATCAGCAGACATGCTTCGCCGCCGGGCCGATAAGCTTCGATAAACGCCTCGCAGTTGGAATAGGCCTGAACGTTGCGGCCTTCATACTCAAGAACGTCGCAGATCGTCTCTCTCACGGCACTATCGTCATCGACGACGTAAATAACCGGCTGCCTGGAATTAGCGACCGCTCCCGCAAAAGAAATGCGCTCGACTGGACTTGGCAACGCCATGACCTTTTCAATCACATGCATTAGGTCTTTCAACTTTACCGGCTTATCGAGCTTAATGTAGTTCTGGAGAGCGATTTCGCGCGAAGTGCCCGTAGAGATATCTCCCGTCAGAATGATCACGGGCGTGTTATGATGAAGCCTCGCTCTAAGCTTTGCAGATACCTGGAGGCCGTCCATGCCATTCGGCAGATTGAAGTCCGTAAGTATAAGGTCGGGATGTATCGCTCCTCCCGCCACGAGACGAAGAGCCGCAGCGCCGTGCGGCACTACGACCGTACGATAACCCTCATTTTTTAGAAGTTGATCGAGAAGATCACGCAATTCAGGATCGTCCTCGATGATTAAAATCTCTCCTTGGTGATGAACAGCAGCGGCTCTCGATTCATCTACGAGCCGATGATTTCCATTCGGTTTTGCAGGCCTGCCTTCAGGTAGAGCAAGTTCGATGCCGAAGACCGATCCCCTGCCTGGGACGGAACTGACGTATACCCGATGCTCCAGCAGGTTCCCCAGACCCTTCACGATAGACAAACCGAGACCAAGGCCTTGACTACGTTCTCGCGCGGCGTTGTCGAGTTGACGGTATTCTTCGAAGATGGCGCGAAGTTCCTCCGCGGGAATACCGGCGCCGGTATCGCAAACCTCGATACTTAGCATTCCGTTGCGCCGGCGGCATCCGAGCAACACCTTTCCGCCTATGGCGTACTTCAGAGCGTTTGCCAGCAGGTTGCGTATCATTTGTTCGAGCAGCCGTCGATCACTGTGCACCGAAAGGCTGCAGGAGGCAACACGGAAGGAAATCCTGTGATCTTCCGCAAGACAAGCGAACTCGTCCTTCAGCGCATCAAACAGTTCACTGATTGGGAACGTTACTTTTGTAACACGAACAGCGCCAGAATCGATTTGATTTATGTCGAGCAGAGTATTGAGCATGCTGGACATCGCGGTGAGGGTTTGGTCAACTCTTGCGATCAGTTTTTGCGCTTTCTCTCCTTCGACGACTTTCGCCAACATACCTTGAAGCAAATGCAGGGTTTGAAGCGGCTGACGAAGATCGTGACTAGCAGCGGCGAGAAATCGGGATTTTGCTGCGTTGGCTCGTTCCGCTTGCTGCTTGGCTTGCTCCAGAGCGCGCTTAACGCGTTTTCGTTCAGTGATATCGGTAAATGTGATGACGACGCCTTCTACGCCGCGGTTGCGGGTTCGATAAGGCATGACGCGACGATTGTACATGTCGTCGCCCCCCCGTTTGATCTCTCGCTCGATCGGAACATCGGTCTTCAGCACCGTTCGCGCGTCCAGCAATAGCGTGTCGTCGGTGGCAAGCGAATGAAAATTCGCGAGCGGCTTGCCGATGTCGCCAGATCCGAAGCTGAATAGCGACTGCGTGGCAGGCGTGAAGAACCGGATGTTGAGAGCCGTGTCAAGAAACAGCGTCGCAACATCGATACTGTACAGAATGTTTTCAAGATCGTCCGATGATGTGGATTGACTGGCGGCCGCCGCCGGGTGCTCATTGGATCGATATTCCATAGTTATCGGCTCGGCGACCGCACCACGCCGCTTCGGCGGAGACGATTTCCGCTTGGAGGTTGGTAAAATAGTCATGAGGACCGAAGTGTAGATGCAGCTCGCAACCGATCGCCGTCCCGCCGCGGTTGCTCGCGGTCGGCGTGTCTCCTTCCCGTCTCAATATCCTTGGCTTTCTGGATAAAATCTTCCTCGAGATCATGCAACATATCCAAAACGTTGAGATTTTTCTGATGGCGAGCAAGCCGCCGACAGCTCTGAACAAGATCGGCTAATAACTGGGATTCAACCATTTAACACCTGTGTTTTATCGGTGTGAACGTCGTCGTCGGCCACGACGGGCATGGATCGTCCAATCTTCGCAAAATAGCTGCTGGCAGGGGGCTTGCCGTTTCGTCGAAACGTAGCAGTGCTGCTAAAGCCCCGGTCAGGAAATTGTTCCAGCGGCCCGCACCAATTCGAAATTCACGAGCTCAATATAACGTTAAGTAGTGAGCAATATTGACCACAATGAATGGGATTAAAGTGATACGTGATTTCAGGCAGAGAGATTTACGTTCGTCAGTGAAGGCAGGTCCGCGTCTTGACTCTGGCAAGGCAATGCGCGCTCTTCACAAATCAACAGCGGATCAAGCCACGGGCGAGCTACTTGTAAGCGCTCGCACTTATGCTAGATGGCCACCGTTTGAGTGCGCTATCCTGCTCTCGCAATCTGTCCTCTTGCAATTGCGTCCTTCGTCGCAACCCTAGATAACAGCGATGTCGTTCTCGACGGCAGTTGCGCCAGGGGCCGACCACGCGGTTGCAGCTGCCACCTGACGGTCGTGCCATGTGCGCACAGTTCCGGTTAGCCGAATCTTGCCGTTTTGCGCGCTAACCGAAATTGTCTTCGGGTTAAAGAACCATGAGCGATTCAGAGCGTGCACGATGTCGTCGCTGATATTCGATGTATTCACGGTCGGTTTGATCTTAATCTGGTTGATGATACCGACGACGCCGAACAAGGGACGAACATCCAGGCTGGCGGCGTCCTTTTGGTAATTCCAGTCGACTTCTCCCGTTAATGTAACCCATCCTTTATCGACAGTTACCTTTATGGTGTCGCGAGGTATAGTGACGTCCCATTCGAAACGTCCGATTGCTGCGCCGGCTATTTCTTCGTCGCTCCGTATTGTTGCGGGAGGCAATATTACTTCGATCTCCTCGGCGATTGCCTTGACACCTTTTACTCGTTGAACCGCGGCTTGCGCTGCATGTTTTTGTGCAAAGCTTTCGACATGGCCGGTAAGCGTCACAATGCCGGAATTAGCCGCGACACCGAGGTGAGCGGCGGTGACGCTTGGCTCCCAGCTTAGCTCGTCGAGTACAGCCTGTCGTAGTCGATGATCGTTGGACATTTGATGCATCCGCTCAATTGTTAGAATGAAGATAATATTACAATTTGTTCAGGATTGAGACAGCCTCGGAAATTACTCAGCTAAAAGATGAGAATTCGGCTCTCGTCCAGCCGGTTCATCGCCGAGCTCGAGGCTGAGTAGTTTCCGAGGCTGTCCTGAAGAGATCCTTCTCACTTACGGTTGACTGCAAGATCGACGTGGAGAAACCCGCAAACGGCGAGTTACAGCGCTTTGAACGGGCTCAACGCCGATGCTGGAGCATGGAGCCTCGCGTCCCGCTCGCCCTCTCAAGGAGAATTCGATGCAAGATATCGACACGGTCATCGCCGTTTTCGCAGACCATCCTGCGGCTGAAACGGCGATCAAGAAGCTTACCTCCGCAGGCTTCGACATGAAGAACCTCAGTGTTGTCGGCAAGGGCTATCACACGGACGAAAAGGTCGTCGGATTCTACAATAGCGGGGATCGGATCAAGTTCTGGGGCACGCGCGGCGCATTCTGGGGCGGCTTCTGGGGCCTGTTCCTGGGCGGGCTGTTCGTAACCGTTCCCGTCGTCGGTCAAGTCGTCGTGCTCGGCTATCTCGCCGCGATCGTCGTCGGCGCCATCGAGAATGCGGTCGTCGTCGGCGGGATAAGTGCGCTGGTCGCGGCGCTTTATAGCATTGGCGTGCCGAAAGACAGCGTGCTCCAATACGAAACCGCGATCAAAACCGATAGCTTTCTCGTAATGGCTCACGGCCCCGCGGCGGAAGTCGCCAGAGCAAAGACGATCCTGGGCACAGTGAATGCCTCTCGCATCGACGTGCATACCCGCACAGCAGAACCTGCCGTCGCCGCGGCGCGCTGACACGTTCAGTGATGGACACGTCACATCAGCTCAAAAAAACAAAAGGAATTGTGTTCCATGAAAATTTTTATTGCTTCGCTCGCGATCGGAACGCTTGTGCTCTCCGGCACCTCACCTGCCGCTGCCCAATCGAAGCCGGCATCCGGCCAGGGCGTATCGGTCGGACTGGCCACCCACGATTCGACTGCCGAAAGGAGCAGCTACAAGCAACAGGCGCAGGACGAGACCCGAATTTGGCAACAAAAGCTGGATGATTTCGATGCGAAGGTGAAAGCCAAGGAAACAGAGGCACAGACGAACGCCTTTAAAGATCTGGACGACGCCTGGACCCAAACCAAGATGGCGTCCTCTCGGCTGGAATCGGCTGGCGAGAAGGACTGGGACGGCGCCAAGGCCTCCTTCCAATCGGCTTCCAAAAAACTTGTGGTGGCTTGGCAGAAGGTCAATCCCGCGGACAAGTAGGCGAGCGTTGCGGACAAGCAGTCTCTTCCTCGCGATGCTGGCGTCGCACGATTTGGCACAACACTGTCCGGAGGCTGATAGAGCCTCAGGGGACGAGCACCGCGGCACCTTCGAAGCGCCCCGCACGAAGATCGGCGAGGGCCTGGTTGGCCTGTTCCAGCGGATATCTCGTGGTCTTGGTCACGATGCCAATCTCGGGCGCCAAACGAAGGAAATCGATCCCGTCCTGCCGCGTGAGATTGGCGACCGACAAGAGTTGTCGCTCTTCCCACAATATTCCATAGGGAAAGCTTGGAATGTCGCTCATGTGAATGCCGGCACAAACGACACGACCGCCCTTGCGAACCGCCTTCAATGCCGAGGGTACCAAATCACCTAGGGTCGCAAATATAATCGCGGCATCGAGCTGTTCCGGCGGCATCTCGTCGGATCCACCAGCCCATTTGACGCCGAGGCTCCGCGCGAAATCCTGCGCGGCAATATCGCTCGGCCGCGTGAAGGCAAATACCGATCTCCCTTGCCAGACCGCCACCTGCGCTAAAATATGCGCCGCAGCACCAAAACCGTAAAATCCCACTCGCTTGCCCTCGCCGGCAATCACCAGCGAGCGCCAGCCGATCAAGCCGGCACAGAGCAAGGGCGCGAGTGCAATATCTTCGCCCTTTTCTCCAAGAGGAAAAGCAAAGCGCGCGTCGGCGATAGTTGCGGTCGCAAAGCCGCCATCACGCGTGAAGCCGGTGAACAGCGGGCGATCGCAAAGATTTTCGCGGTGCTCGACGCAATAGGGGCAGATGCCGCAGGTGTGGCCGAGCCAGGGAATGCCGACGCGTTCACCCATCCGCAAGCCTTCGACGCCAGTACCGATCGCATCGATCCTACCGACGATCTCGTGGCCCGGGATGATGGGCAGATGGGGATCTGGCAGTTCGCCGTCGACGACATGCAAGTCGGTTCGGCAGACGCCGCAAGCCAGCACCTTGACGCGAATCTCGCCCGGTCCCGGATGCCGGTCGGCGAGATCGGTCCATTCCAGCGCCGTTCTGAGTTTCCTGAGCACCATTGCCTGCATGGCCGCGTCCTTGTTCACGGTGAAAGCCCACCTTGCCGTGGACAGTTCGATCACAGCCGATCTCGAACCGGCGAATGAGGTCCGTTGCGTCTAGACGCTCCAATCGCGCCTTGAGCTGCTGCAATACAACCGGGAGAGCGTTCGCCAGGTCTTCCGCGACCAGGCCCAAACCGAATTCCGTCGCTGCTGCGCCATGAAGCCAAACCGCCGCTGCCGCAGCCTCGAAGGGCGGCATCCCCTGGGCGAGCAGCGCTGCGACAAAGCCCGTCAAAACGTCACCGCTACCGCCTGTCGCGAGTTGCGCGGGGGCGTTTGAATTGATGATCGCGCGTCCATCGGGGGCCGCGATGACGGTGTCGGGCCCTTTGAGCACGACCACGGCGTTGGATTGTTTCGCCGCGCTGCGGGTGCGTTGCAGCTTGTCGCCCTCGAAATGGAACAGCCGCATGAATTCGCCAGCGTGTGGGGTCAGCACGCACGGCCCGACGATCGCTTGAAACAGATCCTGCGGCGCCTCGGCGAATGACGTTAGTGCGTCGGCATCGAGTACTGCCGCGCGCCTGGTCGCGAGCGCGGCAAGAACGAACTGCCTGGTCGATGCACCAACGCCGGCGCCAGGCCCGATCGCGATGACGTTGCGGCGTCGATCTGCCAGCAGCACCTCGAACTCCTTCAGACCGTCAAAGCTGTGAACGATCTGCATCGATCAGCGACGTCGCGTAGATGCTCCAGACCCTGGCAGGGGCAGCGAGCGTGACCATACCGGCACCCGCGCGCGATGCGGCCTTGGCGGTCATCCGGCTGGCGCCGGTGATGGCCTCGCCGCCAAGGATGAGGACCTCACCACGCTTGTATTTGTAGCTTTCAGGCTGGGGCCAGGGGTAGCCTGCCTAGCCACAGATCGGGGCCGTTTTCCCAGGTGTTCGGGACGATGTCGTCAAGCACCGTGGCCGGTATGCCAATGTCGGCCACCTCGACATCGCCGCAAAGCGCGCGCCCCGGATACAGCAGGTGCCCAGGCTTCTTGCGAAAGAACGTCACGGTTAGCGCGGCCGGTGCAGCAGCGCCAAGAATCATTCCGGATGCCCCATCTAACCCACTGGGAACATCCACTGCGCAGACGGGTATGCCGCAAATCTTGAGCGCCTCGACCATCGCAAGGGCCGTGCCGTCCAGAGGACGCGAGAGACCCGCGCCAAAAATCGCGTCAATCACGATACCGGCGCCCTCGAGACTCTCGGGTGCGAATGGAACCAAAGGACCTCTCCAAAGGCTTGCGGCATGGGCGGCCTCGCCGCTGAGCTTGTCGCGCGAACCAAGCAGGGCCAACTTCACCGGCCAACCCGCGGCCGCGAGGTGGCGCGCGGCGACAAAGCCGTCGCCGCCGTTATTTCCCGGCCCGCATAACACGGTAACCGGCCGCATAAGCCATCGCACTCCGACCGCCACCGCCACCGCGCTGCCAGCCGCCTCCATCAGGCCGAATCCCGTCAATACCGCTCGCCTTGGTCGCGCGGTCGGCATCCCCCATCTGGAGCGGCGTCAAGAGGGCAAACTTGCCCTCTTGATGTGTCTGGTCCTTTGTCACGTCTAACATCTAGCCAATGGCTACTGCTTCCTTCTTCGCTGTGGCAGACTTGGATTGTTTGTCGTCGGATTTGCTTCCGACAAAGTCGAGGACCACGCGACCGGCGACCTTTCCGTGCTTGAGCCTGTCGAAGACTTCATTGATCGCCGACAAGGGCTGCAGCTCGATATCCGCCTTGATCTTGCCTTCGGTGGCGAAGGCCAGGGTCTCGGCCATATCTTCACGAGTGCCGACGAAAGAGCCGCGAATGGTGATGCAGTTCGCGACCACGTCAAATAACGGAACGGGGAAATCGCCCGGCGGCAGTCCGACCAGCACACAGGTGCCGCGCTTGCGCGTCATGCCGACGCCCTGCTTGAACGCGCCGAGCGAGGGCGCCGTGATCAGGACCCCGTGCGCGCCGCCGTTGGTGCCCTTCCTGACGGCCTCTTCCGGCTCGCCATGCTTGGCGTTGACCACGAAGTCGGCGCCCATCTTCTTGGCCAGCGCGAGTTTGTCGTCATCGATATCGACGGCACAGACCTGAAGACCCATCACCTTGGCGTATTGAATGCCGAGGTGGCCGAGTCCGCCGGCGCCTGAGATCACGATCCATTCGCCAGGCCTCGCCTTTGTCTCCTTGATTCCCTTATAGGTGGTGATGCCGGCGCAGATCAGTGGCGCGGCGAGCTTTGGGTCGAGTCCATTCGGGATATGAGCGACGTATTCCGGATCGGCGATCACGTATTCCGCGAAGCCGCCGTTCCTGGTATAGCCGCCGAATTCCGCATCCGCGCAGACAGTCTCCCAGGCCGACAGGCAATGCTCGCAATGGCCGCAGGCCGAATAGAGCCACGGCACGCCGACCCGATCGCCTTCCTTGACGCTCTTGACGCCGGTGCCGACCGCGGCCACGCGGCCGATGGCCTCATGCCCTGGAATAAACGGCAGCTTGGGCTTCAACGGCCAGTCGCCGGTCGCGGCGTGAAGGTCGGTATGGCAGACGCCACAGGCCTCGGTTTTCACCAGGATCTGGCCCGGGCCGGGAGACGGGATGTCCCATTCCTGCTGCACGAGAGGTTTGCCAAAGTGCTCGACGACGGCGACGTGCATTTTACCGGCCATGTAAAGCTCCCGCTTTTTCGATGTTGATCGGTCGAATTGGTTTGACTCCCGCTTACGCGGCGGCCTTCGTTCCCAAGGCGCGCACCGCCTCGATCATCTTGGTCAATACGGCTGCGGCATCGCCGTAGACCATGTTGCAATTGTCGCCGTAGAACAGCGCGTTGACGATCCCGGCATAGCCTTTGCCCTGGCCACGTTTAACGACATAGACCTTCTTCGCCTTGTCGGCGTTGAGAATCGGCATGCCGAAGATCGGTGAAGATTTTTCGGTCCGCGCGGCCGGGTTCACTACATCATTGGCTCCGATCACGAGTGCCACATCGGTGTTGGCAAATTCGTCGTTGATGTCCTCGAGCTGGAAAATCATGTCATAGGGAACCCCTGCCTCGGCCAGCAGGACATCCATCTGGCCGGGCATTCGCCCCGCCACCGGATGGACCGCGAACTTGACCGAGACCCCAGCGGCCTGCAGCAGCTTGACGAATTCGTAGAGCTTCTGCTGTGCTTGTGCGACGGCCAGACCGTAACCCGGCACGATAATGACCGAGGCGGCATAGCGCATGAAAATCCCGGCGTCGCTCGCCTCGACCGGCTTCAGGCTCCCCTTGATCTCGCCCTGCTTCTGCTGAACGACCGTACCGAAGTTCGTGAACAGGATATTGCTGACCGAACAATTCATCGCCTTCGCCATCAACAGCGTCAGCAACGTGCCGGCGGCGCCCACCACCATACCGGCGATCATCAGCGCCGGGTTCTGCAGCACGAACCCCTCGAGGCCGACCGCAAGTCCGGTGAACGCGTTGTAGATCGAGATCACGACCGGCATGTCGGCGCCGCCGATCGGCATCGTCATCAGGACACCGAACAGCAGTGCGGCTCCAAAAAAGATGTAGATCAGCTGGGGCGTCGCAACCCGCGAGGTGATGACGCCGTGCGTCACGGCCACGATGTATCCGCCGATCGCCAGCGTCGCTAGAGCGACCAGACCATTGAATATCTGCTGACCGTGGAACCGCAAAGGCGTTTTGAGGATCTCATCAAGCTTGGCCCAGGCGATCAATGAGCCTGACAACGAGACGGCGCCGATCAGCGCACCGATCAGGGTCACGACCAACTGGGTGATACCGTCGGCCTTGTTGCCGATTAGTTCGACTGCGGCGATCGCGGCGGCAGCGCCGCCGCCCATACCGTTATAGATGGCGACCATCTGTGGCATGGCGGTCATCGCCACTTTCCTGCCGGCCCACCAGGCGATCCCGCCGCCCAGAACGAGGGCAATGGTGGACAGAGCCATATTGAGCATTAGATGCGGCTTGGCCGCAGCATCGACATTCAGCGCATAGAGGAAGCTCGCGATGATAGCGGCCGCCATGCCTATGCCGGCGAGCTTGATTCCGGAAGGAGCGGTCACCGGCGAGGACATGCGCTTGAGGCCATACATAAAGAGAAACGCCGCGCCGAGATCGATTGCGCCGATAATGACCTGTGAAATGATTGTCAACATATCAGTGCTCACGCCTTTTCGATGTGACTGGCCTGGACCCGAACATGTTCGCTCGGCTGGAACATCGCGAGCATACGGTCGGTGACGGCAAATCCCCCGGCGGCGTTGCCCGCACCGAGCAGCACCGCAAAGAAACCGATCGTTTGCTCCTGCAGCGTACTGGCGTTGAGCAACGCAAAGATTCCACCCACCACAACGATCCCGTGCACAAAATTCGAACCGGACATCAGCGGCGTGTGCAGGATCGCCGGGACGTGCCCGATGATGACCCAGCCGGCAAAGGCGGCGAGCATGAAGATATAAAGCGCGACAAATCCGCTGATCGCCATTGAGAATTGCATTTTGATTTCCTGCTTTAAGCCACCTTGGCCGCTGGTTTGATTGCTTCTGTTTTGCCGCCGCTGGAAGGGACCGTGGCTTTGGCCGCCTCGCTCTTCAACTCGCCGGCATGGGTGAGCACCGTCTTGGCCAGAACCTCGTCGTCCCAGTCGATTTCGACGATATTGTCCTTCACGAACAAGGCGAGCAGATTGTATTGATTCTTCGAATAGAGTTCGCTCGCATCCTCGCCGAGCAGGGAGGGAACGTTCAGGGGCGCGACAATCGTCACCTGGCCGATTTGCGTCGTTTCTCCGGGCACCGTATCCTCGCAATTTCCTCCGCCATCGGCGGAGAGGTCGACGATCACCGCGCCGGCTTTCATGCCGGCTACCTGCGCCTTGCTGATGAGTTTCGGCGATGCACGGCCTGGAATGGCAGCCGTCGTAATGATCAGGTCTGCGGCCTGGATATGCTTTGTGAGGACACTGGCGA
This sequence comes from uncultured Alphaproteobacteria bacterium, assembly GCA_963699465.1. GTDB lineage: Bacteria > Pseudomonadota > Alphaproteobacteria > Rhizobiales > Xanthobacteraceae > Bradyrhizobium. The sequence continues at coordinate 10,255 of CAVOTZ010000002.1, read as the reverse complement.
CCTTGGCTTTTTCTTCCGCGGTGAGCTCGCGGGCATAGCCGCCCTTGCCGCGCGCGTCGACGCCGGTCTCAACGAAGGTAGCCGCGAGCGAAAGCGCCTGCTCCTTGGTTTCCGGACGGACGTCATAGCCTTCCGTAACGGCTCCCAGCCGATGCGCTGTCGCAAGCGCCTCAAGGCCGGCGACGCCAAGGCCCATCACCAAAACTTTGGCCGGCCCGATCGCACCTGCCGCGGTCGTGATCTTCGGCAGGACACGGCCAAGAGTGGTTGCACCAAGCTGCACGGAATAGTAGCCCGCGAGCGCGGACTGACTGGAGAGAGCGTCCATCGACTGGGCACGCGTAATGCGTGGCACGCGTTCCATGGCGAAGCAGGTGATCTTCCTGTCGAGAAGCATTTGCACCAAAGCGGGCTCGCGATTTGCATAGATGAACGAAACCAGGATGGCGCCCTCCTGCATCTGGCTGATGACCTCGATCGCGGGTGGTTGGACCGCCAACACCACATCGGCGTTAGCGACCAACTCCTTGCAGTCGGCGATGAACGTGACGTCCTTGAATGCGGCGTCGATCAGCTTGATGGCGTTTCCGGCGCCCGTCTGTACGTGAATCTTGGCGCCGAGCTTGGTCAATTTCGGAACGACTGACGGCACCAGAGCCACCCGCCGCTCGTGCGGTTGTGTTTCCTTCAAAACGGCGACGTTGACGTACATTAGTCTCTCCAGTTTATCGAATGATAGTCCTCACCGACCGTGATGATCCGGCTTTGGCCGCAAACAGTTAGGCAAACGCCTTGATGACCGAGTTAATCTTGACCTTGATTGATTTGTCGTTGGCCGTGATCGGCGTTACCTGACGATCAATGCCAAGCAACTGGTAGACGACCGTTTGTGCGACCCTGACGGAATATTCCACCGTGAAAACCACATCGACAGGTATTTCCACGAACTGGCTGATCATGGCGAAATTTTTGGTGTTTGCAGGAATGGGATGTGGGCGATCCCCTGAGGCGCGTGGCATGAACATGCTCGTGATGTATGGCATCCGGCACGGGATGCAGATAGCGGACTCGACCATGGACGTGTCGAGATTGAGATGTCCGCACAGCTCCGTCAGGATCTCTTTGCCTGAGCATTGAGCTATCGGCTTGGCGACGAAATTGCCGATGCGATCTGGATGCAACGCGTAACCCCAGAACACCTGGACATCCGCGGGCTGATTCGGAAAGTGGGGCTGATGGTACAGAACGACCGACATCAGCCAGTTCGAATTCGAACAAGGTCACCAATCCGCCGATTCCAGCCTCGTTGCCGCTGAATTTTTCCATGTGGTTGAAAAACGCCGTATCCTTTAAGGTCACGGTGAACGAATGCCAGTAGGATTTGGGTATGTGCGAATTGAAGACGGCCGGTTTACCGAATTCGGGACGACCCGTGGCGAGTTTTTCCCACAACTTCCAGCCACCGCTGTCGGCCTTCGTAAGCGCCTTCGGCGGGCTCGACATCGTTCCGAAACTCGAGGCGTCAACCATCGAGCCGTTCTGAAAAAACACCAGATCGCCGACAGCGACAGGTACAGTTTCCGCCTTTCCATCCCGGATGCAGTCGAAACTCTCGATCATAAAGGCTGCGCCTTCTGAGGCGAGTGCGAAATCCGTCACAGTGCAATTATTGATAAAATGGGCGCCCTTGGTTTCAAGCCATGCCAGCAGCGGCCTGACCAGGGAGTCATACTGATTGTATTTCGTCCGCTTCACGCCCGCGAGGGTTTCAATCCTCGGGAACTCGAGCATGAAACGGTGCAGGTAGCGCTTGAATTCGACAGCGCTATGCCACGGCTGAAAGGCAAATGTCGTTTGCCACATGAACCAGAAATTTGTGCTGAAAAACGCCGGCGACAGCCAATCGGAAATGCGGTCGGAACCCAGCTCCTCCTCGCTGGCTTCGGCAATTTCGACGAGTTCGAGCCGATCCGCCATGCTAAAGCCCATCGTCGTCACGTCGGTCTTGTGACAGTTGCGATCGACCAGCCGTGCCTGCGCGTGCGGCACGTGCTGCTTGTTGAATGCCATGGTCTCATCGAAGACCGATACGCGAGGGTCCTCCAGGGATGGAATGGTCTTGAACAAATCCCAGACGCACTCGTAATTGTCGGACGTCAGCATCCGTCCGCCGCGGAGCCGGTAGCCGTCGATCGCGTTACCGGCACCATCAAGGGCGCCTCCCACGACATTCATGGCCTCATAGATCGAGATGTGTTCGCCAGGGACCTTTCCATCGCGAATCATGAACGCGGCCGCCGCAAGCGACCCGATGCCGCCGCCGACAAAGTGAGCTTTAACGGTTGCCGCGTTCACTGCTTTTTCTGACATATCGATCGTTTCCGTCGGCCGTTTTGAAGGGGGCCTGTCGTGGTTGAAGCCGGTCGCAACGTTTAGACCGGCGCTTCCGCCGAGACATATCGAACCAGCTTCTTGTTCACGAACTCCTGGATACCCATGTCGCCGAGCTCGCGCCCGTAACCGGAGTTCTTGATGCCGCCAAACGGCAGTTCGGCATCGGACCAGCTGATGTTGTTGATGAACATCATCCCGGTATCGATTCGGCTTGCGACCCGCTTGCCACGCGCCAGATCCTTGGTGAAGACGGAGCCGCCGAGGCCGAAGTCGAAGTCGTTCGCGAGCGCGACGGCCGCGTCTTCGTCCTTGACGCGGAAGAACATCGCTACCGGACCAAAGAACTCGTCCCGGAAGGCCGGATTGTCCGGCTTGACGTCGGTGAGTATGGTGGGCTGCATGAATGAGCCGGGACGGTCAACCCGCTTACCACCGATCAGCACCTTCGCCCCGTGCGCGACAGCCACGTCGATTTGCTTCAACAGATCGATCAAGGCAGATTCAGTGGACAAAGGACCCAGCGTGGTCTTCTCGTCCAGGGGATCGCCGGCCTTGAGAGCCACGAGGGCCGCCTGAAACTTTTCCAGGAATTTGTCCGCGAGCTTTTCGACCACGATGAAGCGCTTGGCCGCGCAGCAGGTTTGTCCGGTGTTGTACATCCGTCCCCAAACCGCCCATTTGATGGTGTGCTCGAGATCGGCGTCTTCGAGAACGATGAACGCATCGCTGCCGCCGAGTTCCATGGAGGATGGCTTGAGATTCTGTCCAGCCCTCGCCGCGATGCTCCTGCCGGCCGCGACACTGCCCGTCAGTGCGACGCCTTTGATACGGGGATCGTCAATGAGTTCGTCCGATTGATCGTGCGAGATCAAGAGATTGGTGTAGAGGCCGACCGGCGCACCCGCGTCCGTCCAAAGCTTTTCGAAGGCAATCGCGCACTGCGGCACGCAGCCGGCGTGCTTCACCAGCAGGACGTTGCCCGCCATCAGATGCGGGCCCGCGACCCGGGCGAGCTGGTAGTAGGGAAAGTTCCACGGCTCGACGCCGAAGATCACGCCGATCGGACTGCTTTCCATGTGGCCATCGCCGAGGGTCGGATGCAGTTCGACATTGGCAAGGAAGCGCTCGGCGTTCTTTGCGTAATAGGCGAGGATGTTTGCACTGAACTCCACTTCCCCCTTTGCTTCGCTAATCCGCTTGCCCATCTCCAGCGTCATGGTATGCGCCAGCTCGTCGACCCTGTCGTGCATGAGCGCGGCGGCCTTCGCGACGATCACCGCCCGATCGGCATAGCTTCTCGTTTTCCAGCTCTTGAAGCATTTCTCGGCGGTCGCCAGCTTGTCTTCAAGCTGCTTGTCCGTGAGTTCGTCAAACTTCTTGAGAAGCTTGCCGGTCGCGGGATTGAGGCTTTGATAGGTCATGATCGTGTTCTCTTTCAATGTTTACCGTAAGGCTTTGCCGAATGATCCTGCTGTTCTGATCACTACGCCTCGATGATCACCTTGAGTGCTTTGGTTTTGGCGGCGTTTGCGAATGTTTCGTAAGCATCGACGATGTGGTCGAGCTTGAAGCGATGCGTAATCAACAGCTTCGGGTCGATCTTCCGCGATCGGACCGTCTTGAACAGCATCGGGATGGTCGCGGTATCGACCAGCCGCGTGGTGATCGAAATATTGCGATCCCACAGGCTTTCCAAATGGAGATCGACCTTCACCCCGTGCACACCGATATTCGCGATAGTGCCGCCCGGCGCGATAATCTTCTCGCAAAGCTCGAAGGTCGCGGGAATGCCAACCGCCTCGATCGCGGTATCAACACCGCGCTTGCCAGTGAGATTCATGATCGTTTCCACGGCCTTGCCGTCGGCACTGTTGATGATGGTGGTGGCCCCGAAACGCTTGGCCACCTCAAGGCGATTGTCGTCGAGATCGATCATGATGATCTCGGCAGGCGAGAAAAATCGCGCGGTGAGAAGCGCGGCCATCCCCACCGGTCCCGCACCAACGATCGCCACGATGCTACCCGGCTCGACTTTGCCGTTGAGCACGCCACACTCGAATCCGGTCGGCAGAATATCGCTAAGCATCACCAGTGCTTCTTCATCGGCACCAGGGGGAATGTGGTAAAGGCTGGTATCGGCAAACGGCGTGCGGACGAACTCGGCCTGTGTGCCGTCTATGGTATTGCCGAGGATCCAGCCGCCAGCCGTGCAGTGCGAGTACATCTGCTTGCGGCAATAGTCGCATTTGCCGCATGCGCTGACGCAGGAAATCAGAACCCGGTCACCCGGTTTGAACGCCGTCACGGCCGGGCCGACCTTTTCGACGACGCCGACGCCTTCGTGACCCAAGATGCGTCCGGGCTTGCAAGACGGAAGGTCACCCTTGAGGATATGCAGATCGGTGCCGCAAATCGTGGTTTTCGTGATCTTGACGATCGCGTCCGTTGGCGCCTTGATGTCCGGCTTCGGGTGATCTTCCAGGGCTTTCTTGCCTGGACCTCGATAGACCAAAGCCTTCATCGTTTCGGCCGTCGCAACTCGGGCGCCATCTTTCCTGCTTACGATCGTCGTGTCAGTCATGCTCTGTGAACCCCTGGCTAAACGGATGCTCAAGCATTCATGACTAACTGTCGTCGGCGTGATTTGGCAGACTCGGAAACTACTCAGGCGCAACGCAAGTGCACCCTTCTGCATCGGGTTGCTTGATTTGTGGGAGATCATGTCCCGCAACGACAATTTCCGTCACGATCGCGTGAGGCGTTGCAACTGAAGAAACGTCACGTGACGGAAAATCAACAACTGTCGCGCTGGCTGATTAGGGCGCGGATGCATGCAAGTTCGGATCCTGCGTGATTAACGCAAGTCGGTTCAGCCACGCGGGTCCGCAAGTCGGCGCCGGTTTTAGGTTCACACAGTCCGCAACAGATTTCGATAGCCGGAACAGAGCAGCCTGAGATGGCGCGTGAGGCGCTTTCGGGTGATGTTGCGCAGGCCGTCAGTACTGCCGACTGGGTTCAAATTCTGCGCGATCTGGTAAGACGTACTAAAGGTTCTGGTTGCGCAGATCGGGAAGACGGCCAAGCGGCCAGACTTCATTGCAAAGTGCATTCCGCCGCTCGGGCAAGAGGGCGCCGCGGATACCAGAGACCGAAAGGCCGCCAGAATGCGATGGGCTGGAATCCCGCAGGATCGGCCTGTTTAACGCCGGCCTGGAATCGCGTTTTTTGGGAAAACTGGGGGTGCCAATATCGATCCCGCAGTGCCCCGAGTAGCCGGTCGTGCGATCAAGGGCGCCAAATTTCCTTAAAGTGCGCTGGGATTTCGCGGGCGGCGAATGCCCCCTGTGTGGCCGGGGGGCGTCAGGAGGGACCCGCAATTTTTTTCTCGGAAAGCCACCATCATACTGTCAGCCGCTATTAAGCCCCGAACGAGCCAGTCGTTATTCGACGAAGGTAGGCGGCGACCCCCATAGCGCGACCGCCTTGTTCACGGGTGATTGCGAACGCGCCATTGAAACACTCGGTTGACCTCCACAACAGAGTTTATCTCCAGTCGGCCCACCACTCCGCCTGTCCTACTTCGTAGGACTTGGCGAACGGCCGTGGGTAGGGTTTCTGAAGTCTCCGTGCTTAAGTCCGTGGGTCCGTGCGTAGGACCTTTTTCATCACAAGCTCAGTGAGTTAAACCACGGACTTTACCCACTGAAGATCCACGGACACGACCCACGGACCACCCCACGGAGGGACACACGGGCCCAATGCACCGTGGATCGCACCGTGGGTTCAATCCGATCTAGGCGGAGCCCGCTTGAAAGCAATATCTCGTATGCTTCCCGGCTCCGCTTTTCGCTACCCAACCTGCCTCAGCGAGCGCGTTGAGTTTGTCGCGCGTTGTACTTAACGCCATCGGCTCGAAGTTGTGTTCCCGCCGAGTGGCATTGACCATCTTCATCACCTCGGCCGTCTGCATCCAACCACCTGTCTGAGATAGTGCCGTCAGGACCGCATCGGACTTGCGCTTAGGTGTATCGAGATCAACAGCGACGTGATCGTTGTCCGCCTCCTCGGCCACCGCACCAAAGTCTCCGGCTCCGCCGACCGGTTTACCAGTGTATTTCGGGCTGGCGATCTGAGCGACGGTCAGATCCCGCCTAAAGCTTTCATCGTCGTTGAGGATCTCGCCTACCTTTTCCGAATCCAACTCATACTCAAATTTGCAGAAGTCCGGCGGAATGCGTCGAAACTTCAACGGATCGGCGTAGAGCTTGCATCGCTTCGTCTCGCCTACCCGAACTAGATGCAAGATATACGAGCAGTCTCCGACGATTGACGTAGATCCGCGAGGATTGTCTGTACCACCGCTGGGATGATGCAGCGCCACCACGCTCGCTCCAGTTCTGCGTGCAATGCGATCCAAAGCTGCCATGTACGGTCCCATGTCATCAGAGGTGTTCTCTTTGGCTCGTCCACGAGACTTCTGGATCGTATCTACGATGATCTGGTTTACGGGAAGCCCAAGCTCCAGCGAGTAATATTCGGCGAGCATGCAAATACGTTGCTCGACCTCAGTAGCTCGTTCGCCGGTCCCGAACAGATCGACAAACTCCTGCCAGGCAACAAACGCCGGTTGCTGCTTGGCACCTAGATCAAGCCTATGCGCGCGCTTGTGCCAGGCCCTGGCACGAGCTTTGACATCGCCCGGATCTTCCAACGCGATGTAAAGAACCAGTCCGTGCTTCACTGCCTTGCCTGCCCAGGTCGCCAAGCCGCACGCTTGCGTCATGCCGAGATCCACCATAAGGGCAGTTTTGCCAGCGCCGGGCGCTCCGACCAGCACGGTTACCGCGCCCCGGGCGAACATATCCTCAATCGGCATATCGAGAGGCGCCTCGGTTACTAGATCGAATGAACTGAAGTCTGAGAAGCAGTGCTTAAATTTTTCGACCTGTTCACGCAGCTTGGCCAACTTATCGTGCGGATCAACGGTCGCAGCGATATCGTTGGAGACGGCCTCAGCGTCGTCTTCGTCGGCCACCATGTCGAACGCCTCGCCTGTGGATCCAATGCCAGTTTGACCTCGCGCTTCGATACGCAAAAAGTCGTGAGAGAACTTCTCATATCCAAAAGTATGAGCACCGTCACTCTTCCAATTGCCCGTGAACTCTCCGTACACGTCAGGATGGTCTTCCATCAAAGACAAAAGATCCTCCGCAGAGATTCCCGGATAAGCCTGCTTAAAACCACGGATGAAATAAAAGCGATCATCGCTCTTATCTTCAGTCGGCGCATCTATACGCTCCGCAAACTCATGGTCGATATCTCGGACGACCTGAATGTGGTAACGATCACGAGACGGAGTAAGGTCTTCATCTTCCATGCGCTGGGCGTGATTCTCCAAGAGCCGCCGGGCGAGTTGTTTCCTGGCAGACCCGTCGACTTTGACGCCAGCGCCGCCGGAACTGATCGCCTTCACGACAAACGACGGAACCACCGGCAACGTGTTCGACTTCACGGCCTTCACCAACTTTAGAAGATCGGAAACCTCACCATAAGAGGTACCATTAGCCATCCTCGATCCGGGCGCGATCACGTACCCGTTGCCGGCCCGGACGTCCGTGTCGAGAGCCGCCAAGTCCCCCTGCGTATTCGACTGGATGCCCTCGGTGGCACGGTAGTATAAATGCGCTCCACCGTTAGTCGTCGGCACGGTAACGCTTCCGTCGGAGCTCGGTTCGTAGTCGTGCGCGGCGAAGAATTCGCCAAGCTTTCGGATACCGTCTTTTCCGTCCTTGGTGTCGGGATCAAGGACTGCGAGACCATTCAAGCCCGCGGGTATTCCAGGTACAGCGCCCGGATGCTTGGCCCACATTTTGCGAACGAGGTTCGGATCATTGGTTGACCCGCAGAAGCGGCCCGACGACTTGCGATTAGTTACACCTGCCGCATCATCCTGCCACTGGTCGTTGTAAGGTCTCTTCGATTCCTTTCGGCTGCACGCCTTGCACGGATGCACAAATATTCCTGCCTCGGCCAAAGTAAGCGCGACACGCAGGTTATTGATTTCACGATTCTCCGATCCTGCTCTGCTCCGTTGATGATCGTCTTTCCCTCGAGCCGCGCATCGGCGGACTTCGGCTCCCGACTTCTCAGAAACGTCCATCGCCTGCATTATATCCAGCGGACGCCATTGCGTTGCCGGTCGTCGGGATCATACCCATATGTAAATTTCCTATCTAACTCGGCCGCGCCACCCTCCAGGTGGCTGCGGCCGCTTTTGAAGGTTCGCGCAATCGATGCGTGCCGACAATGCGCGTCGGACCGCAGCGAATGAACAGATCGAAGCTTAGAATTGGTGTTTGTCAGCTCAAACTGGCCCTGCGCAATCTCAGATGCTCCTCGTGAATTGCTCGAGCAACGGGATCTTCGCAACAGACCTCATATTGCAGTAGAACTTTTAACTGTACTCCGCGACCATATCTTGAGCCTTGCGAACAGCCTTGGACTTGAAACATCGGCCTCCTCCTTAGCTGCGAAGGCGAGTGATCTGAGATGCCGATCCTGCTGATCACTCATTTCTAAGTTGACCTCATGCACTTCGACCGTGAGAAGCTCTCCCAATACGCGAGCCGCGCGCTGAACGACGCGCAGCATCCTGTGCTGCGGTCCATCTATTCCATTCCACACCGGCTCGAACACAATCGAGCTAGGCTTCACCCCATTTGCGACAATAACCCGTACCATCCGGTCAATCATGCCGTCGACCGTCAGAGGCTTATCATGTTCGTCGTCGTCAAACGCGGGTTCGATAACATAGTTGTAAGCAAAGTTGCTCGAAGGCCGCACGCTAAGACCGATAGCCACGCACGACCGACGACTGAGTAACAGTAGCGTTGCATGGCCATCGGCCGGCAAGAGACGCAACTGACGTTTCTGTTTCGCAGTCAAGCAGACAGGATTTCCCTCTTCGCGCCCGGGCGTCCAGGTTGAGAGCTGTCGCACATCGAAGTTCTGCTTGTCGGTATCTAGTCGCATGGGAGTCCTTTCTTCAGAAGCGCACACGAAAGCTTTCCGCGACCTTCGCGAGGAATTGTGCGGATTTGTTGGGTTGGTGAACGAGCGCTGCGCCAGAGTTGGAAGCGTGCTGGCCGCGGGCGAGTTACCGATGTTTCTCTATTGGAGCAAAAGGGGTCTGAACTGGGCCGTAGAGAACTTGTTCGACGCAGTTCTTTCAGTTCCGAAGGTCGAAGAGACATTCTTCTAATGATGCGAGACATTCATCGAAACAACGCTGAATGACTTTCGCTCACCGACCTTTACGAGCCGCTGAAGCAAGTGGGCGATGTTGGCAGGGTCCGCGTCTGACGGCACGTAGACCCAGACAAACCCTATGTCGTTCACATCGGGTAATCTGGCGAGGGCCAGGATGGTCGTGTACTGAGGCCACCAACCGATTTTTTTCAGAATTGATATTTTACTATCGACCTGTTGGTCCGTTGAGCATGGACGAACAGTTGCTGCTTGGACGGAAAACGATCCAGTTCTCGGAATTCGTAGCGCCAGAGCTCTGCTGGCCAGCATTCTTGGTAAGTGTTGACGGAGTTTCGCTCACGTAGTGCCTTTCTGCGAAAGAAATTCCTTCGCGGGTTGACAATGGAAGAGTGGGTAGATGTTAGAGAATCAAGTGAAACGCGTTCGCGCTTTGGTTAGCTGTGAATATTCCTTTCATAGCGCTGTAAGGTGCGACGCCTTTCCGCACCAGTTGGCGTCGCCGCGCGTTTTAGAAGGCTTCAGCAACGGTCGGCGGCACGCCTTCGGCGGCAATGCGCGCGATTTCGGTTTCTCGCCAACGATTGTACGAGTG
>CAVOTZ010000001.1:0-75357 GCA_963699465.1 uncultured Alphaproteobacteria bacterium | reverse complement strand
GGCTGAACACGTTGGAACGAACAGGAGCCTTGAATTTCGATGGCGCGAGCAAAGGCAGAAGCTCCGGAAGAGATACCGGGGGCCGTGTTGGAGAGTAGGGGCCGGAAGTCCCCAGAGCATGACAACGGTGCATCAGGCGTCACGGTAACCAGAGAGACCTACTGGGCGGAAGCGGGGACGCGTCTGATGGAAGAAATTGTCAGCCGCGCCAACATGCACAAGGCCTACAACCGGGTGGTATCCAACAAAGGAGCGGCAGGCGTGGACAACATGTCTACCGGTCAACTGAAAGGACACCTGCAAACAGACTGGCCACGCATCAAAGAAGAACTGCTGAACGGGACGTACCATCCTCAACCGGTACGGAAGGTAGAAATTCCCAAACCGGGAGGGGGCACGCGGATGCTGGGGATTCCCACTGTCCTTGACCGTCTCATCCAGCAGGCAGTGCATCAGGAACTAGGGCCGTTGTTTGAACCCGGCTTTAGCGCAAGCTCCTTCGGGTTTCGTCCCGGCAAGAGCGCCCATCAGGCGGTACAGGCCGCTCGTAAAGCAGTATCAGATGGCCTGCGGTGGGTGGTGGATATTGACCTTGCCAAGTTCTTTGACCGAGTCAACCACGACATCCTCATGTCACGGGTAGCCAGGAAGGTCAAAGACAAGCGGGTGCTGCATCTCATTCGCAGCTACCTGCAAGCCGGCCTGTTTGAGGGGGGCATCATCTCTCCGAGACAAGAAGGAACGCCACAGGGAGGGCCGTTATCTCCCCTGCTGTCCAACATCCTTCTCGACGAACTGGACAAGGAACTTGAGAAACGAGGCCATACCTTCTGCCGCTATGCCGACGACTGCAACACCTATGTCAGAACACGGCGATCAGCAGAACGGGTCATGATCTCCATTACGAACTTCCTTGAAACGCGCCTGAAACTCACGGTCAATCAGGACAAAAGCGCTGTTGACCGTCCCTGGAAGCGAATCTTTCTTGGCTATGGCATGACGAACCATCGCATCCCCAAACTCAAAATAGGGGCAAAGGCGCAGGAGCGGATCAAGTCGAAAATCCGAGAAATAAGCCGTAAGGGGAGAGGGAGAAACCTGAAGCGAGTCATCGAAGAAATCACCCCGATACTGCGTGGATGGTCGAACTACTTCAAACTATCCGAAGTAAAGAAACCCTTTGAGGAACTTGATGAATGGATACGTCGGAAACTGCGGTGCATACTGTGGCGGCAGTGGAAGCGCCCATTCACAAGGGTAAAGAAATTGATGCAACGCGGAATATCAGAGGCGAGGGCATGGAGAAGCGCCCTCAATAAACGAGGCCCTTGGTGGAACTCAGGAGCCTCGCATATGAACCAAGCCTTCGATATATCCTACTTCACGAAACTGGAACTACTCTCACTCCTCACCCAGTTTCACCGCTTTCAATCTTAACGTGAACCGCCGTGTACGGAACCGTACGCACGGTGGTGTGGGAGGACGGCGGGAGTAATCCCGCCTCCTACCCGATATCTGAGGAATTGAATAGTTTCCGGATGAAAATCCAGAAAGCGCCGGATCCCCCCCTTGGCCTTGAAAAGCCGCAGGCCGTATGCTACAACCACCCAGCATCAATCTCACAAACGGAAGACCCGGACAACCATGGCAGACCAGACCCCCATGATGCGGCAGTATCTGGAGATCAAGTCGGGATATCCCGACGCGATCCTCTTCTTCCGCATGGGGGACTTTTACGAGATGTTCCTGGACGACGCCCTGGTCGCCTCCCGCATCCTGGACATCGCCCTCACCTCCCGCAACAAGGGGAGCGGGGACGAGATCCCCTTCTGCGGCGTCCCCTTCCACTCGGCCTCGCCCTACATCGCCAAGCTGATCGAATCCGGCCGCAAGGTGGCCATCTGCGAGCAGGTGGAAGACCCGAAGCAGGCCAAGGGGATCGTTCGGCGCGAGGTGGTCAAGGTGGTCACGCCGGGGCTTCTGATCGAGACCGATAGCCTGCCGCCTGACGAGAACAACTACCTCCTCTCCCTCTCCGAGGGCGCCGGCGGCGCCTGGGGGTGTGCCTGGCTGGACCTGTCCACCGGCGAATTCCGGGTAACGGAGTTGGGGAGCGCAACGGCTGCCGCCGGAGAGGCGGCCTGCGTCAATCCCTCGGGAGGTGCTGCTGGCCGACGACTTGGAACAGGATGCCCTCCCGGCCGACCTGCGGGCCTTCCTGGCGGAGCGGATCGTCTCCCGCGCACCGGGTTGGGTCTTTGAGCGGGACTATGCAACATCGCTTCTGTGCGGCCAGTTCGGGGCCGCATCGGCCGAGGCCCTGGGTCTTGGCGCCATGCCGGCCGGCCTGACGGCGGCCGGTGCGGCCCTGTACTACCTGCGGGAAAACCGCAAGTCGGCCATCCCCCACATCCGCGACATCAAGGTCTACGAACGGGCAGAACACCTGGCCCTGGACCCGGCCACCCGCCGCAACCTGGAGATCACCGCCACCATGGCCGAGGGAAAGAAGGCCGGTTCGCTGTCTGGGTGCCTGGACCGGACCGCCACCGCCATGGGCGCCCGGCGCCTGAAACAGTGGCTCAGCTACCCCCTGGTGGGCTGGAGCCGATCCGGCAGCGACTGGCTGCGGTGGAAGAATTGCTGGAGGCCGCGGACCTGCGGGAGGAGGTGCAGGCGCAACTGCGGGAGATCGCCGACCTGGAGCGGCTCAATGGCCGTATCGGCATGGCCTCCGCCTCCGGGCGCGACCTGCGGGCACTGCACGATTCCCTGTGCCGCGTGCCTCCCCTGCTGGCGCGTCTTGCCCCGTTGCAGGCCGGGCTCCTGCAATCCCTTGCCACCTCCATCGACCCGCTGGACGACATCCGCGGCCTGGTGGAGCGGGGCATCGTGGCGAATCCCCCCTTCTCCCTGCGGGAAGGGGGGATCATCGCCACCGGCTACCACGCCGAATTGGATGAGCTTCGGGCCATAAGCCAGCGAGGGCAAGGGGTTCATTGCCCGCCTGGAGGCCCAGGAACGGGCGCGCACCGGCATTTCGACCCTCAAGATCCGCTACAACCGGGTCTTCGGTTATTCCATCGAGATCACCAAGAGCAACCTGGGAGCCGTGCCGGCCGACTACATCCGCCGCCAGACCCTGGCCAACGCCGAACGCTTCATCACCGAGGAGTTGAAGGATTACGAGGAAAAGGTGCTGGGGGCCGAGGAGCGCATCTGCGACCTGGAATACACCCTGTTCCAGGAGTATCCGGGAACAGGTGGCCGGCCAGGCCGAACGCATCTGCCGCACCGCCGACGGTCTGGCGGTGCTGGACGTGCTCGTCTCCCTGGCCACGGTGGCCGGCGAACGGAACTTCTGCAAGCCCCATGTGGAGGACACGGACGTCATCGACATCAAGGATGGCCGCCATCCCGTCATCGAGGCCATGAATCTGGGGGAGCGCTTCGTCCCCAACGATACCCGCCTGGACGGCGACGAGAACCAGATCCTGATGATTACCGGCCCCAACATGGCCGGCAAATCCACCTACATGCGCCAGGTGGCCCTGATCTGCCTCATGGCCCAGGCCGGCAGCTTCGTCCCGGCCGGCGAGGCCCGAATCGGCATCGCAGACCGGATCTTCACCCGGGTCGGCGCGGGGGACAACCTGGCCAGGGGCCAGTCCACCTTCATGCTGGAGATGATGGAGGCGGCCAACATCCTGCGCAACGCCGGCCCTAAAAGCCTGATCGTGATGGACGAGATCGGCCGGGGCACCTCCACCTTCGACGGCGTCTCCATTGCCTGGGCCGTGGCCGAGTACATCCACGACACCCCCGGCTGCCGGGCCCGCACCCTGTTCGCCACCCATTACCACGAACTGACCGAGTTGGCCGTGACCAGGGAACGGATCAAGAACTTCACCGTGGCGGTGCGGGAGTGGAACGACCAGGTCATCTTCCTGCGCACCATCATCCCCGGCGGCGCCTCCCACTCCTACGGCATCCAGGTGGCCCGCCTGGCCGGCATGCCGGCCGACGTGATCGAGCGGGCCAAGGAGATCCTGCGCAACCTGGAGAGCGGCGAGTTCGAGCAAGGCGCCCCGCGCCTGGCCAAGAGCCGAAAGAGCCAGCCCAAGGAGCCCTCACCCCAGTTCTCCCTGTTCGAGACCACGGAGGACCAGTTGCGTCTGCGCCTGAAGAAGCTCAACATCGCCACCCTCACCCCCCTGGAGGCGCTCAACCTGCTGGATGAGTTGAAGCGGATGGTGTAATTCCGATTCGGATTTCGGTGTACAGTGCGCCTCACCGCTGGCACCCCCCGACTGCCTGAATTATGCCGAAATTACCGGGTCACCGGCCCCAAAATGTTGAAACATTTGATTATTTCTGTTAATAAAGACATGTTCGATTTTCAATCCGATCCAATTGACACGCAAAGCGAGCCCAATGACCCGATTGCTTCACATAGCAGCAAGCCTCGTGATCCTATCCCTCCTCTCCGCTTTTCCCGCCACCGCGGCCGGGAAAAAGACCGAAAAGCCCGCCTTCAGCGATCAGAGCCCGGCCGCGGCCGCCCCCTGGCCGTGCTGAGCGAGATGAAACACTGGTCAAACCCCGATTACACCCGCATCTCCCTGGAGCTGGACCGGGACGTCGCCTGGGAGGCCCATGAACTGGGCAAGGGGAGCCCCGGCAAACCGGGCCGGGTCTACATCGATATCAACCGGGCCAAGCTGGGCAAGGGGGTGAAGGATATCACCATCGGCGACGGTCTCCTGAAGGGGGTCCGGCTCGGCCAGTTCAGGCGGGACGTGGTGCGGGTGGTGCTGGACACCGGAAATATAAAGGATTACAAGATATTCCCGCTCTCGGAGCCTAGCCGGCTGATCATAGACGTCCGCGGGGAACGCCGCGCCGAGATATCCCGCCTGGATGAGAGCATCACCGCCAGGCAGGAACAGGCGCCTGGAATTCAAGCCGAAACCCGAGGCGCCGGCCATCGTGGAAAAGAAGGCCAGGCCCCGGAAAAAGCCGCTTATCACCAAGATCCGCCGGATCGTCGTCGATCCGGGCCACGGGGGGCATGATTCCGGAGCCCTGGGCCCCAACGGCGTCATGGAGAAGGACGTGGTCCTGGCCATCGGCCTGAAGCTACGGGACCTGCTGAAGGAAGAGCTGGGGCTGGACGTGGTCATGACCCGTTCGACCGATGTCTTTATCCCCCTGGAGGAGCGCACCGCCATCGCCAACAAGGTGAATGCCGACCTGTTCGTCTCGGTGCACGCCAATGCCGCCCTCAGCCGTTCGGCATCCGGGATCGAGACCTACTATCTCAACCTGGCCAAGACCGAAAAGGCCGCCCAACTGGCAGCCAAGGAGAACGGCACCACCCTGGAGAAGGTCAGCGTCCTGCAGGCGATCCTCTTCGACCTGATGGCCAACTACAAGCTCAACGATTCGGCCCACCTGGCGGACGAGGTGCAGCGGTCGCTGCACGGCAGGATCCGCGGCAGCTACGCCGACGTCAGGAACCTGGGGGTCAAGCAGGGCCCCTTCTATGTCCTGGTGGGCGCCACCATGCCCAGCATCCTGGTGGAGACCGCCTTTGTCAGCAACCCCCAGGAAGAGGCCCGCCTCACGGACCCCGCCTACCAGGACCAGACCGCGGAAGGCATCATGGAGGGCATCCGCGGCTATATCTCCAGCCTCAAGTAGATGCCGGGCACCCTCTACATACTGGCCACTCCCATCGGCAACCTGGAGGACATGACCTTCCGGGCGGTCCGTATCCTGGGGGAGGTCGACCTGATCGCCGCCGAGGACACACGCCACTCCCTCAAGCTGCTCAACCATTTCGGCATCTCAAAACCGCTCACCTCCTATTTCGACCACAACCAGCAATTCAAGGGGGAACGCATCCTCCAGGCGCTGCGCCGGGAAAAGAGCGTTGCCCTGATCTCGGACGCCGGCACCCCCTGCATCTCCGACCCCGGTTTCAACCTGGTGCGCGCCGCAGTGGCCGAGGGGATCGCGGTCATCCCCATACCCGGCCCCTGCGCCGCCGTAACCGCCCTCTCCGCCTCCGGCCTTCCCAGCGACACCTTCACCTTTGCCGGTTTTCCCCCGTCCCGCCAGGGCAAGCGTCGCGCGTTTCTGAACGCAATGGCCCCCCTGCCGGGAACGCTGGTGTTCTACGAGGCCCCCCACCGGCTGGAGGAGACGCTGCGGGATATCCGGGAGGTGATGGGAGAGCGGCAGGTAGTGGTGGCGCGCGAACTGACCAAGATCTACGAAGAGTTCATCCGGGGCACGGTCGGCGATGTGTTGTCAAAGGTTGCCCAAGGCAAGGTGCGGGGCGAGGTGGTCATACTGGTGGCGCCGGGTGAAGCTGCGCAGGAGGATGCCCTGCCGCTGCCCGAACTGCTTGAGCGCCTGCTGCACGACGAGGGGTTGACGGTGAAGGACGCCGCCAAAAAGGCTGCCGAGATGACCGGCGTCCCCAAAAATGCGGCCTATGCCGAGGCCCTGCGGGTGAGAAATGGCGGGGAAGAGATTGCTGATTCTGCTGGAACTACTGGTGGATGATGTGCTATAGAAGACCAATTATCCTGACTTCTCGGAGTGATTGAATGAAGATCTGTATTTTTGGCGCCGGTTATGTCGGCCTTGTGGCTGCGGCCTGCTTTGCGGAGAGCGGCAACAGCGTAATTGCCGTGGATGTGGACAATGCCAGGATAGAGGGGCTCAAACAGGGCATCATCCCGATCTATGAGCCGGGCCTGAAGGAGATGGTGCTGCGCAACCATGCCGAGGGACGCCTCTCCTTTACCACCGAGATGGCCGAAGCGGTGCAGGCGTCCCTGGTCTGTTTCATCGCCGTGGGCACCCCTCCTGGCGAGGATGGTTCGGCCGACCTGAAATACGTCCTGGGGGTGGCCCGGGATATCGGCCGCGCCATGAACGGCTTCAAGATCATCGTGGACAAGTCCACGGTCCCGGTCGGCACGGCCGACAAGGTCCGCGAAGCCGTCAGGGACGAATTGGCGGCCCGCGGCGCGGCCTTCGAGTTCGACGTGGTCTCCAACCCCGAATTCCTCAAGGAGGGGGCGGCCATCGACGACTTCATGAAACCGGACCGGGTGGTGATCGGCACCGACAACGTCCGCACCGCCGAGATCATGAAAGAGTTGTACGACCCCTTCATGCGCAAGCAGAACCGCATGATCGTCATGGATATCCGCAGCGCCGAGATGACCAAGTACGCCGCCAACGCCATGCTGGCCACCCGCATCTCCTTCATGAACCAGATCGCCAACCTGTGCGATTGCATGGGGGCCGACGTGGCCGCCGTGCGCGAGGGGATCGGCTCCGACTCACGCATCGGCTACGATTTCCTCTTCCCGGGTCCCGGCTACGGCGGCTCCTGCTTTCCCAAGGATGTGAAGGCCCTGATCAGGACCGCCGAGGAATGCGACTACGATTTCCTGCTGCTCAAGGCCGTGGAGGACGTCAACGAGCGCCAGAAGGAGGTCCTGGCCCACAAGCTCGTCAGGGCGCTGGGCTCCCCGGACGAGGAACAGCCGCTCACCGGGCGCACCGTGGCCTGCTGGGGGCTTTCCTTCAAGCCGCGCACCGACGACATGCGGGAGGCGCCCGCCATTACCATCATCGAGCGCCTGCTGGCGGCCGGCGCCACCGTGCGCGCCCATGATCCGGAGGCGCTCAAGGAGGCCCAGAAGATCTTCGGCGACCGGATCGAATACAGCACGAACCAGTATGCGATCCTGGAAAACGCCGATGCCCTGGCCATCATCACCGACTGGAGCGAATACCGCAACCCGGACTTCGACCGCATCAAGGCCGCCCTGAAAAACCCGCTCGTCGTCGACGGCCGCAATCTCTACAAACCGGACCGCATGATGGCCTCCGGATTCAGCTACATCCCCCTGGGACGCTGCGGCGGCGTAGTCTGCGGAGAGGTGAAATAATGCGCATACTCGTCACCGGCGGCGCCGGTTTTATCGGTTCGCACCTCTGCGAGCGGCTTCTGGGTGAGGGGCACGACGTCATCTGCCTGGACAATCTCTTCACCGGCAGCAAGGACAACATCATCCACCTGATGGACAACCACCGCTTCGAACTGGTACGCCACGACATCGTCGAGCCGATCCTGCTGGAGGTGGACCGCATCTACAACCTGGCCTGTCCGGCCTCGCCGGTGCACTACCAGTACAACCCGGTCAAGACCGTCAAGACCAGCGTCATGGGCACCATCAACATGCTGGGGATGGCCAAGCGGGTCAAGGCCCGCATCCTCCAGGCGTCCACGTCGGAGGTCTACGGCGACCCCCAGGTGCATCCCCAGACCGAGGCCTACTGGGGCAATGTCAACCCGATCGGGATCCGCAGCTGCTACGACGAGGGGAAGCGGGTGGCCGAAACCCTGATGATGGACTACCACCGCCAGAACGAGGTGGACATCCGCATCATCCGCATCTTCAACACCTATGGCCCCAGGATGGCCGAAAACGACGGCCGCGTGGTGTCCAACTTCATTCTCCAGGCGCTGCGCAACGAGGACATCACGGTCTACGGCGACGGCTCCCAGACCCGCTCGTTCTGCTATGTCTCCGACCTGGTGGAGGGGATGTGCCGCATGATGGAGTGCGATGACTTCATCGGTCCGGTCAACCTGGGAAACCCGGTTGAAAACACAATCCTTGAGTTTGCCGAAAAAATCATTACAATTACAGGATCGAGATCAAAGGTGATCTTCAAGCCCCTGCCCCAGGACGACCCCAAGCAGCGCCAGCCGGATATATCGCTGGCCGGGGAGCGGCTGGGATGGCAACCCCTGATCGGGCTGGAAGCGGGACTGGCAAAGACGGCCGAGTATTTTGCCGCTCGGATCGGCAAAGGATGACCAAGTGAATCTCCCCTCTTGGAAAAGGATGTATCTCTCCCTGGCCGGATGCCTTGCATTCATCCTTTTCTTTACCGTGTTCGGCGACAGGGGGCTCTTGCGCATCTATGAACTTAACCAGGACATAGCCGGCGTCGAGGAGCGGCTGAGCAGCACCAGGCTCGACAACGAAAAACTGAAGCGGGAGATCATCGCCCTCAAGTCCGACCGCCGCTACCTGGAAAGCATCGCCCGCAAGGATTTCGGGTTTGTGCGCAACAACGAGGTGATCTACCAGTTCCCCCAGGAAAAGAAACAACCCTGATCCGGGGAGGCGACATGGTAGCCCAAATCAGTTTGCTAAATTGGCCGAAAGGCGCCCGATGGATGAGGCCAACGGCCAAGTCGTAGCGAATTTGACCTGCTATGGCGGAAAGGGCCGTTTCCGGATGAAAACGAAATAACAGGCTGACCGTAAGGAAACACCCCGAACATGATGCGAAACCGAATTGCCGCCCTTGTCAAAACCGCCCTGCAGAGCGCTGCCGCAGCAGAAGAACTCCTTTCGTCCCCTTTCCCCGCACGTCATCATCGGAACGCCGGACAACCCGGACCATGGGGATTTCTCCTGCAATATCGCCATGCAGATGGCCAAGGGTGAGCGCAAGGCGCCGCGCCAGGTGGCCGAGATCATCATCAGGCACCTGGGCGACGGCAAGGGCCTTCTGGCCAAAACCGAGATCGCCGGACCCGGCTTCATCAACCTGTTCATCGCCCCGGCCGCCTGGCAGTCCGCCCTCCTGGAGATCGAGGCGCTGGGCGCGGCCTTCGGCCGCACCACCTCCGGCGCCGGCGCAGAAGGTGCAGATCGAATTCGTCAGCGCCAATCCCACCGGGCCGCTGCATATCGGCCACGGCCGCGGAGCCGCCATCGGCGACACCCTCTGCCGCCTCCTCGACGGCGCCGGCTGGGCAGTGACCCGCGAATTCTACTACAACGACGCCGGCCAGCAGATCAGCAACCTGGCGCTCTCCGTCCAGGCGCGCTGCCTCGGTATCGAGCCGGACGACCCCCGCTGGCCCGCCGACGGCTACCAGGGAGAATACATCAAGGACGTGGCCAACGCCTATCTGGCACGGGAGACGGTGGAGGCCGACGACCAGCACATCACCGCCAGCGGCGACCCGCGGAACCTGGATGCGATCCGCCGTTTTGCCGTGGCCTACCTGCGCCGGGAACAGGACCTGGACCTGGCGGCCTTCGACGTGCACTTCGACGTCTACTCCCTGGAATCGGCCCTCTATGCCAAGACGGCAGCGTGGAAGCCGTGGTGCAGCGGCTCATCGCCAACGGGCACGCCTACGAGCAGGACGGCGCGCTCTGGCTGCGCACCACCGACTACGGCGACGACAAGGACCGGGTGATGCGCAAGGCCGACGGCAGCTACACCTACTTCGTCCCGGACGTCGCCTATCACCTGGACAAATGGGAGCGCGGCTTCACCCGCGTCATCAACGAACAGGGCGCCGACCACCACAGCACCATCACCAGGGTGCGGGCCGGTCTGCAGGCGCTTGACCTGGGCATCCCCCAGGGATGGCCGGAGTACGTGCTGCACCAGATGGTGACGGTCATGCGCGGCGGTGAAGAGGTCAAGATCTCCAAGCGGGCCGGCAGCTACGTCACCCTGCGGGACCTGATCGACGAGGTGGGGCGCGACGCCACCCGCTTCTTCTTCCTGATGCGCCAGCCCGACGCCCAACTGGTCTTCGACATCGACCTGGCCAAGCAGCAGACCAACGAAAACCCGGTCTACTACGTCCAGTACGCCCATGCGCGCATCTGCAGCATCTTCGAGAATGCGGCGGAAAAGGGGTTCACGGCGCCCCGGCAGCCTTCGCCCGAGTCGCTTTCGCTCCTCTCCACCCCGGAGGAGCTGCAGCTCATGAAACTTCTGTGCGCCCTGCCGGACACCATCGACGACTGCGCCATCCATTTCGAGCCGCACCGCCTCACCTACTACCTGACCGAACTGGCGGGCTGCTTTCACAGCTTCTACAACAAGAACCGGGTTATCACCGAAGACACCGCCCTGACCACTGCGCGCCTCTACCTGCTCAAACGCACCGCACAGACCCTGAAGAACGCCCTGGCAATCCTGGGGATATCAGCACCCGAACGGATGTAGCGGAGTCTCCCATGAGGATCGATTACAGCGAACCAAAGAAGTCGTACGTCACCCCCCTGGGCAGCGGCCGTCCCCGCAAGGAGCCGGCGGGACGGCTCACGATCATCATCATCGTCATCGGCCTGGCCACCTTTGCCGCCGGTTTCGGCACCGGCTGGTTCTTCTCCCAGCGAGCCACAAAAAAATCGTTCCAGGCTGCCATGGAACAGACCAGCCTGGAAAGCTCGCCGCGCCAGGAGAGCGACCCGGTCAAGCGCGTACCTCCACCCCAACCGGTCGCCCCGGCGCCTTCCCAGCCGCCGCAGACGCAGCAGCAGGCCGATACCGCGCCCCCCAACGGCCAGAACATGCCCGAACCGCCGCTCAGCTTCTACAAAACGCTCCCCAGCGGACAGAAGAACAACGTCATGGGAAGCGGCATCAATGCCACGGATGAAAAGGGCAAACAGCAGCTTCAGGCCACCATACCGTCGAATGTGGCCAGACAGTCCCAGCAGGGCAGCGACGCGGCAAAACCGGGCAACGAGAAGGCCCAGGCAGCCGGCGAGAAAACGGCCCGGCAGGATTCGTCCGGCGGCTTCACGGTGCAGGTCGCATCCTACAGCCTGAAATCCGAGGCAGAGGCGGTGCGGAGCAAGCTGGCGGGCAAGGGATACAACGTCTTTATTGCCGAGTCCAATCAGGGTGACAAGGGGACCTGGTACCGCGTGCGCGTCGGCAGAAGGCTGGAACAGGACGCCGCCAAGGAACTGTGCGGCAAGCTCGGCAAGGGCGCCATCGTCATCCCGGACAAGGATTGAGGCCATACCCTTATTTCTCGGCATCGGTCGTTTTTATATTGACAGCATCAACTGTTTCGGCTATAAATAGGATTCTTCAATTGTCGCGGGGTGGAGCAGTCTGGTAGCTCGTCGGGCTCATAACCCGAAGGTCACAGGTTCAAATCCTGTCCCCGCAACCAAATAATTCAAGGGACTTGCAGAAATGCAGGTCCCTTTTTTGTTCCCCCTTCCCCCGCCTTGCACATGAGCGCCCTGTCTGTAACTCGATCAAAATTATTCGAATGGAGGAATCCTGTGGTTCACTCGGGTATTATCGGGTATATTTGCGGGTGGTTATTTCTTGCAATACGGGTATTATTGGGTATGATAGTGAGTGGGAGGCTGAACGCATGATCAAGTCAACTGCTATTACCATTGATGCCGCCATGCTGAATATCATTGCAGAACTGGATGAATTCAAAGGCCGATGGGAGATGCTGGGACGCCTGGCGCCGGACACTTTGCAATCGTTACGCCGAGTCGCCACTATCGAGTCAGTCGGTTCATCTACCCGGATCGAGGGGGCGAGGCTGGCCGACCATGAGGTGGAGGCACTGCTGGCAAACCTGGATGTAAAGTCATTCCACAGCCGCGATGAAGAAGAGGTTGCCGGATACGCAAAGGCCATGGGCACGGTATTTGATTCGTGGGAGCATATCCCGCTGACTGAGAACCATATCAAGCAACTCCACGGCGTGCTGCTGGAATATAGTACCAAGGATACGGCGCACAGAGGTGAGTACAAAAAGCTATCAAACAACGTCGAGGCGTTCGATGCCGAGGGTAAGAGCGTTGGCATCATCTTTGAAACGGCGGCGCCGTTCGACACACCACACCTTATGATGGAACTTGTCGAGGTTACCCGACAAGCGCTGACCGAACGCGAATTACACCCGCTGTTGATCGTGGCGGCGTTCGTGGTCCATTTCCTGGCCATCCACCCTTTTCAGGACGGCAACGGTCGCCTGTCCCGCGTGCTGACAACCTTGTTGCTCCTGCGTTGCGGTTATCGCTATGTGCCGTACAGCTCCATGGAACGGATCATCGAAGAAAACAAGGATGGTTACTACCGGGCGCTGCGGATGTCACAGAAGGAAATTCGGACTGACGTCGAAAACCTGGATGCCTGGTGCCGGTTTTTCCTGCAAAGTCTGAAGAAACAAAAAGACGTTCTGCAACGGAAGGTTGAACTGGAACAGAGGCTTGAGAAACTGCCTTCAGTATCCGAACTGCTGTTGGCGCTGGCCAGAGAGCGTGGAAGACTGACGATCTCGGATGCAGTCACTTTGCTTAAGGTCAACCGGAACACGGCCAAGCTTCATTTTCGTCAACTGGTGGAGAGCGGACATCTGTTGCAGCACGGTATCGGCCGGGGAACCTGGTACACGGCAGGAAAGTGACTACAACTAACAACTGTTGGTTACGAGCTGATGTATCTCTGTTTCGATATGCTGGGGTTACGACGGAGCAAAAGTCAGGGCGTGATCCATCTTTGCAGCGTTATTGGTCAGCCCAGTTTACCAGCATATTCGGTGCCCTTCGGAAATTTGCCTTTTCTGCTGTGGAGGTTTAATGCGGCTCTTGTTTTTAATCCCGCTAACCATTTTCCTGGCTACACCTACGTTCGGTTTCGCAGAACCCGGCGACGTCTTCGGCATCTGGCTCACGGAGGGTGGAAGTGCAAAGCTGGAGATATTTCCGTGCGGTGATAAAGCCTGTGGCAAAGTGATCTGGCTGGAGCATCCCAACTATGTCAATAGTGATAATGGACCGGTTGGCATGAAAAAGGTGGACCGGAAGAATTCGGACCCAGCACTTCGGAACCGCCCAATTGTAGGTATGCAGGTGATGGAAGGCTTGTCTCAGGAAGGGGGCTGGTGGCGGAATGGTTCCTGTTATGATCCCCAGTCTGGCAATACCTACCAGTGCAAGATGCAGCTAAAATCACCCTCAGAGTTGCGGCTCCGCGGTTTCATCGGCATCTCTCTCATCGGGCGCACGTACACCCTCAACCGGGAACAGTCCAGTCAGATTAAGACCGCAAACAATCGTGTAACGAAGTACTGATTATTTGTCAGGCGATCTGTCAGGGTGCCGCAGGATTAGAACGAGCGATAATCGTATGGCTTTCAACCCCTCATAACCCTAAGTTCACAGGTTCAAATCCTGTCCCCGCAACCTAACAATTCCAAGGGACCTGCAGAAATGCAGGTCCCTTTTTTATTCCGCCCCCCTCCACCGCCTTGTGGCGCCCCCGAGGTCGCATGCATCGGAAGCGGGGTTACTTTCCGTGTCTTCTTTCAATCGCACTCAGCACGTACGGATAGATGTTGTCCGCGATGATGCGGTAGCCTGCGGCGGTAGGATGGATGCCGTCCCGCTGGTTAAGGGACTGATCCCCTGCGACACCGGCCAAAAAGAAGGGCATCAGGATGACCCGGTTTTTTCTCGAAAGGTCGGTGTAGACGGCGGAAAAGGCGCCGGTGTACTCTTTTCCGAGATTTGCCAGCATCTTCATGCCGGCCAGCACCACTACGACGTGGTTTTTCTCAAGGATATGCAACATCTCCTCGACATTCTTCCTCATCAACCGCGGATCGGTGCCGCGCAGCCCGTCGTTGGCGCCGGTTTCCAGGATCACGATGTCCGGCTTGAGCTTCAGCACCCAGCCGATGCGGGAGAGGGCGCCGCTGCTCGTTTCACCGCTGATCCCGGCGTTGAGGACTTGCCAGGGATACCCGCCCTGGCGCAGTTTTCTCTCCAACTGGGCGGGGTAGGCATCGTTTTCGTTGACGCCAAGCCCTGCGGTGAGACTGTCCCCCATCGCGACAATGGTGCCCTGGGATTTGGCCTCGGCGTGTTGTGCCGGCTGGGCCGGGTGCTCGCCGTGCCGTTCGCAGCCGGCACAGAGACAGAAGATGGCGACCACCGTTCCGGTTATAATTGTCAACAGGTTATTCCAATTCCAAATCAAAGCGGCGTCTTCGTTGGCTCGTCTTCGGCTCCTCAACGTACTACCTGTACGCCCTCGTCGCCTCGATCCTCGCCGCCTTGATGTCATCTTTGATTTGAAACCGAAATTATTCATGACTCCTCCGTTTTGGCCTGAAAATCAATTTGACCTCCCTATTCGTCTCCCAGCGCCCGCAAAAAAGGCGCCGGTCTCCGGAACAGGATGGGGAGCGCCGCGCCAACCCCGGCGCCAAGCACCAGCAGCGTGGTCTCGCCCACCAAAAGCAGACTCTCCCCCGCGAAGGGGCGGTAGCTCAGGGCGAACACCTTCCAACACAGGTAGAAGCTTGCGGATTGCGCGATGATAAGGGCGAAGAGGGCGCTTGCCGCGCCGAGAATGAGGCTCTCCACTCCGAACACCGCTAGGATGAATCGCCTGCGGCCGCCAAGTATGGTGAAGTAGACCGCCTCCCGGATGCGCGCATAACGCGTGGCGAAGGTGGAGCTTACTATGATGAGGACGCCGGCCGCTATGCTGAAGGAGGTGAAAAAACGCACGATCATCGAGAGCTTCGCCATGATGCGGCCAAAGACGGAGGCGGTCTCGGCGAGATCGATCACGCTCAAGTTGGGAAAGCGCGCCACCATCCGGTTCTGTAGCTCGGCGATCTCCTTCTTCTCGACGCTCAGCGCGCAAAAAATCGTCTGAGGCGCATCGGCAAGCTCCTTTTGCTGGAAGACGAAGTAGAAGTAAGGCTGCAAGGGCGCTTCGGTGCGGGTGCGAATGCTCGCTATCCTCGCGGTGATCGGGAGCCCCTGGACGCGGAAGGTGATGCGGTCCCCGAGCCGCATCGGCTCCATCTTGAGAACCGTGTCGAGCACCGAGACCTGCGGCTCGCTCCAGTCCGCCCGGAAGAGGCGCTCCCCCTTGAGGATGCGCTCGTCGGGGAGGAGGTCATCCCGGTAGGTGAGGTTGAACTCGCGGGCCAGATTGTCGCCGCGCTTTTGCCGCTCCTTCTCCCGGTCGATGGCGCTGCCGTTTACCGCCGCCACGCTGCCGCGCACGATCGGGTAATAGCTCGCTTCCTTGCCGAGCGTCCTGGCAAACTCAGCTTTTTGACCCGGCTGGATGTCGATGAAAAAGAGGTTCGGCGCATCGGGAGGGAAGGAGCGTACAAAGGAGGCGTCAAGATTCTTTTCGACGAGCCTGATGGCGAAGATGACCGCAAGCGCGGTGGTCAGCGTGACCATGATGGCCCTGGTGGCGTTGCGCGGGCGAAAGAGGCCCCGGATGGCCTGGCGCAGCAGAAGGTCTCTGGCGCGCCACTTCATAAGCCGCCTGAGCAGCAGGGTCGCCCCGAGAAAGGCGACCAGCACCAGGAGCGCCACGCCGAGAATGAAGTAGCCGGCGGTTGCCGGCTCGCGGATCTTGAGGAGGACGAGAGCCGCGAAAAAGATGGCGCCAATGCCGGCGATGGCCGTCGTGGAGCGCCGCTGCGGCGCGTCCGGCTCAGCCTTGCCGAAGATGAGCGCCGGCCTGATGCTTCGTAGCCGCGAGAGGGGCAATGCCGTGAATATGAGCACCGTTACGAGTCCGGTGACGGCTCCTTCGACGATGGCGCCGGCCGAGACGGTAAGCTCGACGCGGGCGGGGATGAGCCCGCGGAAGAGGATCGGAAGGAAATCCTGCAACGCCAGGCTGAGCGCCAGCCCGATCGCCGTGCCGGCCACCCCGAGCACGAGCACCAGCGCGAGATAGTGGCCGATGATAAAGCGGCTCTTACTGCCGAGCGCCTTGATGATGGCGATGGTCTCCTGCTGTTCCAGAAGCAGCGCGCTCAGGGTGCTCTGGATGCCGATCCCGGCCAATAGCAGTGTAAAGATGCCGATCAGGTCGAGAAAGAAAAGGAGGTTGTCGAAAAATCGCTTCACCCTGGAGTCGGCGTTCCGATAGGTATTGACCTGCACCGCGTCGTTCGGCAAGGCTGCGCGTAGCTTGGCGACGGTCTCGGCAAGTCGCTTCTCCTGGTGCACCTTGACGAGAGCCACATACTCGACGCGGCTCCCCTTTCCCAGGAGTTCCAGCGAGGCAAGGTCGGCGGCCGCGATGAAGATGCGAGGGCCGAGGGCGAAGAAATTCACCGGCCGGTCGGGCTCGGCCAGGACCACATCGCGGATGGTGAGCCGGGCGCTCCCCACCAGCAGCGTGTCGCCCAGTGTGAGATGCAGGCGGTCCAGCACCCCCTGCTCTACGATTGCGGCGCCTGGGGTGAGCGCCGCGGCGAAGGGACGCTTCGAGGCAAGTTCCACCGTGCCGTAGAAGGGGTATCCCGGCTCGACCACCTTGAGGTTAGCCAAAAGGGAGGCGTTCCCGCTTGCCGAGCGCACCACCGAGTAGAATTCGTAGAACCTGGCGCTCTCGATCGTCTTTTGTCGGGTGAGCAGTTCCAACTGCGAAGATGAGGGCAGGGGGGAGCGCCTCGTGGGAGCGCACGATGATGTCGCCGGCGTGCAGCGCCCGGGCATCCCGCAAAAGCGATTTCTGCACGCTGCGGCTGAAGCTTCCCAGGGAGACCAGCGTCACCATGGAGAGGATGACGCAGAGCACGAAGAGAGAGGACTGCCGTTTTGAGCAGGCGATCTGGCTGCACACGAAGCGGACATTTACCATGTCAGCTGTTCCCGGCAATCCTGCCGTCGCGCAGGGTGACGACGCGATCGGCGAGGTTCGCGATCTCCTGCGCTGTGGGTCACCAGCAACAGGGTGGTGCGCCGCTCGCGGCGCAGTTCCAGGAGAAGCTTGAGCACTGCGTCGCCGTTGGCGGAGTCGAGGTTGCCCGTGGGCTCGTCGGCAAAGACGAGGCGCGGTTCGTTGATGAGGGCGCGGCAGATGGCGCAACGCTGCTTCTCGCCGCCGGAGAGCTGGTGTGGCAGGCTCGAGGCGCGCTGGCTCAGTCCCACCCGATCCAGGAGCGCCTGCGCCTTAGCCTCCGCGTGGCGGTCGCCGTAGAGTTCGGCGGGGAACATGACGTTTTCCAGCACCGAAAGGGAGGGGACCAGGTGAAAGGCCTGGAACACGAACCCGAAGCTCCTGTTGCGAAGCGGTGCCAGATCGTCCTCGGACAGCTCGGTGATGTCCTTCCCCTCCATCACGATGCGCCCCAGATCGGGGCGGTCCAGCCCGGAAAGGATGGTGAGAAGCGTGGACTTGCCGCTGCCGCTGGCGCCCCTGACCACCAGGAATTCACCCGCGGCGACCGCGAGGGACACATCGTCCAGCACAGTTATCGGCCGGCCGTCGATGGAATAGCTCTTGGAAACGTTTCGTGCTTCGAGAATTGGCATGGAAACCCCGGCGCGCAAAGAACAAGAGACGGCAACTATGGCCTCAGGATGTTACCACAAAATGGGGCAAACCTAACAGCCGTGTAATGATTGCACTTGGCGTATTTGTCATTGAGACCCCTTTCAATTATGACGTTGGAATTTGGCACTTATTACTTCAAATCATGATTATTTTCAAGGTGATTCATATGCCTTCTTTGTTTACAACGAGCACTTGATAACCATAAGATATGTAATTAAGGGAGGCCGCCTTCTTGAACAAAAGCGACTTTTTCAAATATAACTAAAGGAAGGTTTGAAGGTCTGCCCTAAGCTGTAAATAAACGGGTATACATGATTCATCTACATGTTAATTATCTTGATTTACGGTATAATTGTAGTATAAGTGCAAAAGAAATTAATTTTATAGTGAGAGGAATAAATTAATGGCAACGTTAATCGAAATGGTGGCAGAAATTGTTTCAGCACATGCGACAACAAACGAATTGAGCAGTGATGACCTTCTTGCTGAACTCCAAAAAGTCCACTCAACGCTCAAAGCGCTTGAGTCGGGACAACCTGCGGAAGGAACGGTTACAGAGAAAAAACCTGTTCTTACTATAAAGCAGGCGTTTAAAAAAGATGAAATATTTTGCTTGATATGTGGTAAAGGGCGGATTTAAAACCATCACCCGCCACCTGAATCTGGTTCATGGCCTTAAACCCGGACAATATCGTAAACAATTCAACATTCCTTCGTCTCAGTCATTGACGGCTAAAAATTACAGCGAAGCACGGCGACAGGCTGCGCTCGATAGAGGACTAGCAGACAATCTGGCGAAAGCCAGGAAAGTCCGCGCTGAGAATATAGCAGCAGCAAAAGCACCAGCTAAAGCTGCTAAACCGGTAAAGTCCGAGAAGCCTGCAGCAAAACCGGCAACCAAACCAGCTAAATCAGCTTCAAAGGCAGCTACTAAAAGCGCACCTAAGGTAAAGGCTCCGGGTAAGACAAAGACTGCAACTGCAAAGGTTGAAGTTAAGGCTGCCGAATAAATATAAGATATGCGCAACGCAAAGGGGAACCCGAGAGGAGTTCCCCTTTTTTATAGGATGCGGCTTAATGGCACTATTTGAAATGAATGACAAGCGATATGGAGAGGATTTTCAGGTCTGACCAAAGCTGATATTGTCGAAAGAGTACATGAGGAGAGCTTCATGCCTACAATAGCATACACATCAGTAGTGAAAATCGAGCACCTTGGAGTACCAAACAATAAGGCAACACTTCCGCCAGACGGTGAGACAGTTCTTTTTGGGGTACACGATGAGATTGCCGAGCATTACAAGATAACAACTGACAATTTTGAGCCTCATGCGGCTACGCTCGATTATATTGTGGCCTCAGCGGGCGGCTGTTTAACAGGAACCTTCGGGGGAGCATTGGCTGTCAGAGGGGTTGTTTTAGGTGAGCATGGCCTGACGGCGAATGTCCATGGTGAGATTGAATGCGGGGATGACAATGTTCTCGTTATAAAACGGATTTACGTTGTCTATCATCTCTCCACCGCGCCTGAATTCAAGGAAAAAGTGTTTCGCGCTTATGATGTCCATGCTTCAAAGTGCCCTGTATATCGTTCATTGACGCCCGGAATTGCCATTACCACTGAGTTGAATTGGAATGAGAATTCGTAGCCTGGAACGCCACATCTCAACCGGTCAATCTCCAAAAGTAAAGGCATATGCCTCAAATCCGGGAGCTGAAGCCTTTATTTCCAGTAATCCATTTTGGGATATTGGATTGAATTGATTTACAGTCTCTTTAGGATTTTGGGGAATTGATAAGGACGATCTTGATAGTCAGACAATTCAAGGATCAGCTTGTTGCGACAAAATTGTCACAAAGGAAAACAACCATAATCTGTAAATGTTCCAATAGAAGCCGAACACAGCTGATATTTTTCAGTCCATTGAAATATAAGCTAATTTTCAAGACAAAAAATGGGGGAGGTTATCCTCCCCCAAAAGACAAGCCAGTCTAAATGAAGAAAACTTAGATTTTAGTGAGAGGCAGCCTGCTCGGCACCCAGACCGGTTTCGGCACGGATCATCTGAGCCGCGAATGCTTCACGTTCTTTCTTCGCACTCTCACTGCCATCAGTTACCGAAGCAAGGTACGCTACGATAAGAACCAAAGGCAGGACAACAAAAGTCGGGAAGTCATACGGGAATATGGCCGGCCCATTTCCGAGAACCTTGGTCCATACGGTCGGGCCAATGATCAACAGTATGATGGAGCCGAAGATGCCGGTATAGCCGCCAAGCACCGCGCCACGCGTGGTCAGTCCCTTCCAGAAAACGGACAGTACCAATATGGGGAAGTTTGTGCAGGCAGCAATTGAGAAGGTCAGCGCCACGATATAGGCAACGTTCTGTTTCTCAAATGCAATACCGAGGAGTACCGCGAGTGCGCCCAGTCCGATAACACTCATCTTCGATACCCATACCTCTTTCTTCTCGTCTGCATGACCCTTCTTGATAACGCTCGCATAGATGTCGTGGGACAGAGCCGAGGCGCCCGCCAGCGTCAGCCCGGATACAACGGCAAGGATGGTGGCGAAGGCAACCGCAGCGATGAAGCCGAGGAAGAAGTTACCGCCGATGGCGTGCGACAGGTAAATAGCCGGCATGCTGCCGCCGCCCTTTAGAGCGAGAATGTTCTTGCTGACATCGACCACATACTTAGTCGTCAACGCCCCGATCGAGCGGCAGACCGAACTTGTCCTCGACCAGATCAACCTCTGTCTTGAAACTGCCGGGTCGTCGCTGGAGCATGTGCTCAAGTGCAACGTCTACTGCACCTCGGTCGAGAAGTTCGCGGCCGTCAATGGCATTTACAGCAGATATTTTCCGAAAAATCCGCCGGCGCGGATCTTCGTCAACGTTCCGGCCTGGCCCGGTCATTTCGACATCGAAATCATCTGCATCGCCGCGGTCGCGGACAACAACTGAGGAGACCTCGCGATGTTTTCGGTGATTTTCGAAGTCCATCCCAAGCCGGAGCAATGGGACGCCTATCTCGGGCACGCCAAAATCCTGAAGCCCGAACTGGAGAAGATCGACGGTTTCGTCGACAACATCCGTTACAAGAGCCTGACCCGGGAGGGCTGGATCCTGTCGCTGTCCGGCTGGCGCGACGAGAAGGCGGTGGTCCGATGGCGGATCGCCACCGGCCATCACATGGTGCAGGAAAAGGGCCGGTCCGAAATCCTGCTCGACTATCACTTGCGCGTCGGCCAGTTGACCCACGACAGCCGCGTCCCGCAGGCCAGGTGATCGCCGAGCAGCGTCTCGACGAAACCGAGATCGGCGTGGGCACCACGGTCACCTTCATCGATGCGAAATGGCCGGCCAGCTTGAGCGAGCGCGCGCCGCCGTCGGAGATCGCGGCCCGCCTCGGCTTCGATCCCAACGCCGGTGGCCTCGCCGGCTGGGACGTCTATGACGCCGTGTTGACGCCGGGCGACCTGATCCTGATGACGGTCTGGAAGACGGCGGCAAATGCCGACGCGTTCGCAAGGTCGGCCGCCGTGCCGGAGGGTGGGCGACTACGGCAGGTCCGCATCGTCCGCGACTACGGCATGTTCGATCGCCGCGAGGCACCTCAATACTATCCCGCAGTGGAGCGTCAACGCAGCAACGGATGAATACTCGCGACAAACTCGGTATCGGAGCACTGCCCGTCGCGAGTTTTGCTGCACATCACGAACCGATAACGGTGAAGTGATCGGGGCGACAGAGTTGTCGCGGCGCGCGGACGATGAAAGATTCTGCTCTCATCCGCCGCATTTCGTTCGATCCCGCGGCCTTTCTGAACATCAAGCACAACTTTCGGCCAAGTCGAAACCCGGATTTGCACCGTCATGCATTCGCGGCAGGGCGGGATGACTCTCCGACACATTGATCCACTGTTCGACGCCCGCGATAGTGCGTTCAAAGACTTTGAAGAAAAAGAAGAAACGAAAAAAGAAAATGGATCCAGTGATGTCGAACGTCGCTCGCGCCGTCGAGGGCGGCGCAGCGACGATTAAAGCTGTTATCGATGCAACAGGGCTGTCCCGCCTCAAGGTCGAGCGGGCATTGAACGCTCTGGAGAAGCAGAAGCTGCTCGTTCGCGACGGGCAGGGCTTCAGGGTGCCCGGTATAGCGGCCCCGCAAGCCCCGCAGCAAGCGCGGGATTGCGGTTCCTGCACCAGCTGCTGCACCCTGCTCGAGGTCACGGATGCCGGAAAAGCCGTGAACGAGTGGTGCAAGTTCTGCGTGGCCGGCAAAGGTTGCACCATCTACGAGCAGCGTCCGCAAATGTGCCGGTCATTCAGCTGCGCCTGGCTGCAAGGTCACGTCAACGATGACTGGTATCCCGAGCGGGCGGGCATCGTGGTGCATTTCAGCCAGGACGCCGTCAACGTGCAGGTCGATCCCGCTCATCCCGACCGGTGGCGCGAGGAGCCCTATTTCAGCAAGTTGAGCGAATGGTCGCTCAACGGCATCAGGATGAATGGCAACCGCGGCTACGCGACGCTCGTCGCCGTCGGCGATTCCGACAAGTTTCTGCTGCTCGGGCGCACGATCGTCCCCGATCCGACGCTGTTCGGCACGGCATTTCTGCCTGTGGCCCGCGAAACCTTCCGTTACTGGAAAGCCAGATCGCCGGAGCATTTGAACCGGTTGCATGAACGGGTCGGCGAGATTCAGCGCATCCGGGAAGAATTCGGATACTGCGCCATTCCTGAAGACGACGACCCCTACCCGCCCTATCGGCCGGTTTTGCTCGAGCTATCGAACATTTCACAGGCGCAGCCCTGATTGCACGAATTGAAATTCAAACTACTTGCTGAACATTGATGCAGCGGGAACCCGGCAGCGACCGCCGGGTTCTCTGGCTGTGGGGGACGTATTTGATGCCGAGTGCGATCGAGACCATCGTTGCCGTCTATGTCGAACACAAAAACCGGATGGCGCTGGATGAGATGCTGCGGCATCGTCAGCGCTTGCTGACGGATTTGAAAAGTCGAACCGGTTTCGACATGAGCCTGCCGATCCGCAACGTCAGCGAGGACATTGCGGCCATTGAAGCCGGCCTTGTCGAACTGCGCGGCGAAGTTCCGGCTACCGCTCCCCGCGTCGATTGGTCGTGAAGCCGGCAACAAGCCACGGCTACGCGGTGCCGATCCGCCGTCGCTCAGCCAGCCGCAACGGAAGCCATAGCCGATCGCTCCGTAGTTCCACGTGGTCGTTCCCGCGATTTGCTTGCTCGCGTTCCATCCCGGGCATTTCGGTTGGGGATAATGTGGGATCATCATCGATCACGCTTGTCCGCTGATTCGACAGCGACGCAAGCTGGCTTGGCGTGGATTCGCGCGAGGACGCGGGCTGGGCAGCAAGCCGGGGGAAACAAATGGCTCGAAATTTTGGAATGCACCAACAGATCAAACCGGAATATCGCGGTTCGCTTTGGCCGGTCCTGCTGATCGTCTTTATCCTGATCCTGTCCGGCGCCATCGACATCGCGGCGCACCACTGGTGACAGGACCGACGCCGGCGACGGCCTCTCCCCGCAAACAACGGGCAGAAGCCGCCGGGGCGCCTGCCGTCTCAACCGGTGCGGCATCACGTAGGCGTAGATCCGGCCGCGTGAGATCGGCGCCTCGCGGACCCGGTTGCCGTTATTGCCGGAGATCATGATCGGATTTCCAGACGCATCGATGCCGGTGATGATCCCGACATGGCCGCCGCCGCGCCGTCCCATCACCGCGATGGCGCCGACCTGCGGGCCGGAGATGCGCTGGCCATAGCTGGCAAACGAGCTTGCCATGTCCGAGCCGGTGCCGCGATGCCCCGTCTGCTGCAACACCATGTTCATGAAGCGTGCGCACCACAGCGAACCGCGGCCGGTGGGATTGCCGCCGATATAGCGCCGCGCGTCGGCGACGAGATCGGACGAGCCGAAGCTGCTCGGCGCGGCCGTACTGCTGGCGTAATTTGGAGCGGGATAATTCGGCGCGATGCTGGCATTGGCATTGGCGAAGCCGCCGGCCCACATTCGCGCCACGCCGGCGTCCGAGCGCGACAGCCGCGCGACGTGCCGGTAATGACGATAGGCCAGATACCGTCCGGCATAATGCGCATGGACGTGATGTATCGTGCGGTGGTGAGATCTTGCGGAAGCGGGGCTGGATGACGCGACCATTACCGTGGAGACTGACGCCAGCGTGACAACGCAAAGGGAAACTACGCGAAGCAACCGGCGAAACGCATGCAACTGAACCATACTTGATCCTCTGTGACACCCCCGTTCCCATCGGCGATCCAACCAAGCGCTGCGCTCGCCTGAAGAGACATGGACCGCCGATATCCGCGGCCCGTATGCATTTCGGGCTGTGGCGACAGCGTGACGTGATGCGGCGGTGCGGAAACCGTTTCGGGGTCATTCCGCGATCATTTGATGACGAAAAAGAATTAGTTCCGCCTCATTGCGGCCGCGAGCATTAACTGCGATTTTCGGCCCGGCCCAACGCGGCGTGTTTCAATCAAAAAGAGGAAACGCAAAATGCCCTATGCCGTCACCACCGACAAAGTCCGGCTCTATTACGAGGAGGCCGGCAGCGGAACGCCGATCATCTTCCTGCACGAATTCGCCGCCGACCACACCAACTGGGAACCGCAGATGCGGTATTTTTCGCGCGGACACCGCTGCATCGCCTACTCCGCGCGCGGCTATACGCCGTCGGATGTGCCGCCGTCGTCGGAGGCCTACAGCTACAAGCATTTCTATACCGACGCGCTCGCCGTGCTCGATCATCTCGGCATCGACAAGGCACATCTGGTCGGCCTGTCGATGGGCTCCTATTCGTCGCTGCAGATCGGCCTCAATGCGCCGCAGCGCGCGCGCTCGATGACGCTGGCCGGCGTCGGCTCCGGCTCGAACCTCGCCAACCTCGATGCCTTCCGCAAGCAATGCATGGCCAACGCCGAGCAATTCGAGGGCATCGGCTCGGTCGAAGTGGCCAAGGTGACGCGCGAGGCGCCGGGCCGGATTCCGTTCCTGGTGAAAGACCCGCGCGGCCACGCCGATTTCTACGCGGCGCTGGCGCGGCACGATGCCAAGGGGTCGGCCAACACCATGCGCGGCTTCCAGGGTGGCCGGCCCTCGATCTACACCC
The DNA here is from genome assembly GCA_963699465.1 of uncultured Alphaproteobacteria bacterium. Taxonomy (GTDB): domain Bacteria; phylum Pseudomonadota; class Alphaproteobacteria; order Rhizobiales; family Xanthobacteraceae; genus Bradyrhizobium. The sequence continues at coordinate 49,961 of CAVOTZ010000001.1, read as the reverse complement.
TGACCGAGGCAATCGCGAAAGTGCCGACGCCCGCGCTGATCATCTGCGGCGACGAGGACGATGCCTGCGTCGAGCCGAGCCTGTTCCTTAAGAAACATCTGCCCGCCGCCGGGCTGACGTTGTTTCCGAAATCGGGCCATGTGCTCAACCTGGAAGAACCCGCTTTGTTCAACGAAATGGTCGAACGTTTCATCGCGCTGGTCGAAGCCGGCCGCTGGCCAGTGCGCGACCCGCGCTCGATCGGGGCGGCTTAGCGAACGCAGCAGGATGACGACGGTCGTTTCACCTCTCCGTAGGGAGAGGTCGCGAGCATCTTGCCAGCGGGTGAGGGGTTTGGACTTATCGAGAGGCCGTAACCCCTCACCCGACGCTGCGCGTCGACCTCTCCCTACGGGAGAGGTGGAGACGTGCTCTTGGCAGGCCCCGTAAATCTCTATTTCGTCTTGCCGGCGCGGCTCAGCAGGAACACGCCCTGCTCGCCGAACATGTTCCAGAACCACCAGGGCAAATTTGCCCGCACCGGCCGGCCATAAAGGTCCAGCGCCACGGCGCGTTCCATCTTGACGTTGATCTCGTCGCACAGCTGCACGAAATCCTTGATGGTGCAGAAGTGGATGTTCGGCGTGTCGTACCAGGTCGCCGGCAGATTTTCGGTGCGCGGCATGTGGCCGCCGACCAGAAGCTGCAGCCGCATCTTCCAGAAGCCGAAATTCGGGAACGAGACGATGGCGCGCCGCCCGATCCGCAGCAGATTCTCCAGCACCACGCGCGGCTGCCGCGTCGCCTGCAGCGTTTGCGACAGGATCACATAATCGAAGGCATCGTCGGGATAGTTGACGAGGTCGGTATCGGCGTCGCCTTGCACCACCGCGAGGCCCTTGGCGACGCAGCGGTTGACGCCCTCGCGCGACAGTTCGATGCCGCGGCCGTCGATGCCGCGGGTCTCCAATAGCCGCAACAGATCGCCCTCGCCGCAACCGACGTCGAGCACTTTCGAACCGCGCTCGACCATTTCGGCGACCAGCAGATGATCGCCGCGGTAAGTGATGGCGGCATCCTGCGCGAAGCCGTCCAGCGGCAAGGTCTGTTGCTGCACGCTCATCTCAGCCACCCGCCCTGGTCAGGCCGCGCGCGGCGCCGGCCGATTGCAGGAACGCGCGCGAGATGTCGAAGAATTCGGGAACGTCGAGCAGGAAGGCGTCGTGGCCGCGGTCGGTCTCGATCTCCGCGAACGACACCCGCGCGCTCGAGGCATTCAGCGCATGCACCAGCGCGCGCGATTCCGAGGTCGGGAACAGCCAGTCGGAGGTGAACGACACCACGCAGATCCGGGTCTGGATGCCGCGAAACGCCTGCGCCAGCACGCCGTCATGGTCGGCCGCGATGTCGAAATAATCCATCGCCCGGGTCAGATAGAGATAGCTGTTGGCATCGAAACGCTCGACGAACGACGAGCCCTGATGGCGCAGATAACTCTCGACCTGAAAATCCGCGTCGAACGAGAAAGTCGGAAGGTCGCGGTCCTGCATCCGGCGGCCGAATTTGCGATGCAGCGCCGCGTCCGACAGATAGGTGATATGCGCGGCCATCCGCGCGACGCCGAGGCCGCGATGCGGATGGGTGCCCTGTTCGAAATAGCGGCCATGGTGCCAATCGGGATCGGCCATCACGGCCTGGCGGCCGAGTTCGTGGAACGCGATGTTCTGTGCCGAATGCCGCGTGCTGCACGCCACCGCCAGCGCCGAGAATACCCGCTTGGGATAGGCCGCGGTCCATTGCAGCGCCTGCATGCCGCCCATCGAGCCGCCGACCACGCAGAACAGCGTGTCGATGCCGAGCCGGTCGATCAGCATGGTCTGTGCGCGCACCATGTCGGGGATGGTGATGATCGGGAAATCCAGCCCCCATAATTTGCCGGTGGCGGGATTGGTCGAAGCGGGCCCGGTTGAACCCATGCAGCCGCCGATCACGTTCGAACAGATGATGAAATAGCGGTCGGTATCCAGCGGCCGGCCGGGGCCGACCATGGTTTCCCACCAGCCGGGCTTGCCGGTTACCGGATGGATATTGGCGACGTGCTGATCGCCGGTCAGCGCATGGAAAATCAGGATCGCATTGGAGCGATCGGCATTGAGCCGGCCGTAGGTCTGATAGGCGATCTGGAACGGCGAGAGGTCGACACCGCAATCGAGTTTTAACGGCTGGTCGGCGCCGAATTTCGCCAGCAGCGAACTCGGATGGTCCGCCTCATGCGCGCGATCCTCGGGCAGGATCGCGGGACTCGGTATCGACTGCACATTCGTCATCGCGGCACCGGACTCTTCCGAGGCGTCACCGCCTCTAAAAAGCAGGCCATAAAAAACCCGGCCTGAACATAGGTTCGGCCGGGATCAAAATTGTCCCCGGCCTGTTTAGCGAATTGTTTAACGTGGCTGCAAGCCGGCCGGCTCAAATGACCACGGAATAATCAGAAACATAGTCGCCGGCAGGCTTTTCGTCAAGCCATGCCTGGGGTTAACGGCGGTATCGAAGGGCTCTATCGTGGGCAACCGCCCTTGCGCCGCTTCGCACCATGAGAGAGAACATGGCCCACGCAGGCACATTTCCATCAGGCTTTCGCATGTCGCAACTGCCCCCCGCTCCGCCCTCGCTGCAGGAGCTGCGCAAAGAGATCGATCAGCATCGACGAGCAGGTCCATCGCCTGCTGATGGCGCGCGGCGACATCATCGATCGGCTGATCCAGGTGAAGCAGACCCAGGAGGTCGGCTCGGCGTTTCGCCCGGCGCGCGAGGCCAGCATGATGAGGGAGCTGGTGCGGCGTCATCGCGGCATCCTGCCGCTCGACACCATCGAGAGCATCTGGCGCGTCATCATCTCGACTTTTACCTATGTGCAGGCGCCGTTCTCGGTGCATGCCGACGTGTCGGTCGGCGAATCCATGATGCGGGATTCGGCGCGATTTCATTTCGGCTTCACGGTGCCCTATGTTTCGCATTTCAACGCCCCGGCCGCGGTCGAGGCGGTGGCGAAATCGAAGGGCGATCTGGCGCTGGTCTCGGCGATCTCGAGCCGCACGCCATGGTGGAATGCGCTGGAGGCCGACGGCGCGCCGAAAATCATCGCCCGGCTGCCGTTCCTCGAACGCGCCGACCATCCGGCGGCGTTGCCGGTATTCGTGATCTCGCGGGTCGCCGACGACGCCATGGTCACCGAAGTCGAGATGTGGAGCATTCGTGTCTCCGGCTGGAATGCCGACATCGCGCGCGCGCTGGCGCCTTTGGCCGACATCGTCGCGGTGCCCGACACCGCCTTCGACGGCGCGGCGCTGCTGGTGTCGATCTCCGGCGCCAACCGGCTGGAAAAGATCAAGCAGGCCCTGATCGAGGCCGGCGCGTCGGTGCGTTCGTCGGCCCTCGTCGGCAGCCATGCAACGCGCTATACGGTGCCCCCGAACGGGGCGGCCAAGAAAACATAAGCCTTGAAGACATAAGTCCCGAGCCATCCCGAATATCCGGAGTTGAAGATGTCCCGCCCCGTGCCGAATCCCGGCATTCTCGATATTGCGCCCTACACGCCGGGCAAAAGCCCGGTGCCCGAGCCGGGGCGCAAGGTGTTCAAGCTGTCGGCCAATGAAACGCCGTTCGGCCCCTCGCCCAAGGCGATGGAGGCCTACAAGAATGCCGTCAGCCATCTCGAGGATTATCCGGAAGGCACCTCGAAAGTGTTGCGCGAGGCGATCGGCCGTTCGTTCGGCCTCGACCCCGATCGCATCGTCTGCGGCGCCGGTTCCGACGAAATCCTAAACCTTCTGGCGCACACCTATCTGAAGCAGGGCGACGAGGCGATTTCCTGCGCCCACGGCTTCCTGGTGTACCCGATCGCGACCATGGCGAACGGAGCGACCAACGTCGTCGCGCCAGAAAAGAACTTTACGGCCGACGTCGATGCGATGCTGAAACTGGTTTCGCCGCGCACCAAGATGGTCTGGCTCGCCAACCCCAACAACCCGACCGGGACCTATCTGCCGTTCGACGAGGTCAAGCGGTTGCGCGCCGGGCTGCCGCCGCATGTGCTGCTGGTGCTCGATGCCGCCTATGCCGACTACGTCTCGAAGAACGATTACGAGATCGGCATCGAGCTGGTGGCGACGACCGAGAACACGGTCATGACCCACACCTTTTCCAAGATCCATGGGCTGGCGGCGCTGCGGATCGGCTGGATGTTCGGCCCGGCCAATATCGTCGACGCGGTCAACCGGATCCGCGGCCCGTTCAACGTGTCGACGCCAGCGATGCTGGCGGCGGTCGCCGCGATCGAGGACACCGCGCATCAGCAGATGTCGAAGACCTTTACCGAGAAATGGCGCAACTGGCTGACCGAGGAAATCACCAAACTCGGTCTCGAGGTGACGCCGAGCGTCGGCAATTTCGTGCTGATCCATTTCCCGGAAGGTAAGGGCAAGACCTCGGCTGAGGCCGACGTCTTCCTGACCAAACGGGGCCTGGTGCTGCGCGCGCTGAACAATTACGGCCTCCATCATCAACTGCGCATGACCATCGGCCCCGAGGAAGCCAACCGGCTGGTGGTCGAGGGCTTGCGCGACTTCATGGCGGCCAAGTGAGCACGGCGCCGATATTCAATAAGGTTGCGCTGATCGGCTTCGGACTGATCGGCGGCTCGATCGCGCGCGCCGCGCGGGCGCAGGGCCTTGCCGGCAAGATCGTCACCACCGCACGCTCGGCCAAGACCCGGGCGCGGGTGCAAGAACTTGGTCAACAACTCGGCATCGTCGACCGCGTGGTCGAAACCAATGCAGAAGCGGTGCAAGACGCCGACCTCGTCATCCTCTGCATTCCCGTCGGCGCCTGCGGTCCGGTGGCGCAGGAGATCGCGCCCTATCTCAAAGCGGGCGCGATCGTTTCCGACGTCGGCTCGGTCAAGGGCGCTGTCGTGCGCGACATGGCGCCGCATTTGCCGGCCAGCGCGCATTTCGTTCCGGCGCATCCGGTGGCGGGCACCGAACATTCCGGTCCGGATTCGGGTTTCGCCGAGCTATTCATCAATCGCTGGTGCATTCTCACGCCTCCTGAAGGAACCGATCCAGCTGCGGTAGACAAACTGCGCGCGTTCTGGGCGGGGCTCGGCGCCAAGGTCGAGATCATGACGCCGGACCATCACGACATGGTGCTGGCGATCACCAGCCATCTGCCGCATCTGATCGCCTACACCATCGTCGGCACCGCCGATGAGCTCGGCCAGGTCACGTCGTCGGAGGTGATCAATTTCTCCGCCGGTGGCTTTCGCGACTTCACCCGCATCGCGGCTTCCGACCCGATCATGTGGCGCGACGTGTTCCTCGCCAACAAGGACGCCGTGCTGGAAATGCTCGGCACCTTCAACGAGGATCTTGCAAAACTCACCCGGGCGATCCGCCGCGGCGACGGCGAGGCGCTGTTCGAGCATTTTACCCGCACCCGGGCGATCCGCCGCGGCATTGTCGAGATCGGCCAGGATTCGGCCGCGGCCGATTTCGGCCGCCCATTGGCCAATCTGGCGAACAAGCCGGAATAGAATCCAGTTGTTTTGACGCGTTTTCTTCACGCGAACCGGATTCCACTTCGCCTGAAAACGCTTTGCTACCCTCATGCGGCGACCCTCCCCGCCAGCCGCAGGCGGCCGATCGAGCCGGCGCCGGTCTGCATGATCACGCCGAGCATCCACCAGCAGCAGATCACGCTCTCGCCGAAGCGGTGCGGCACGACATCGAACACCAGGCCGTAGACCGCGATCAGCGCGGCGACGGCGGCGAGGAACGTGCCGGCCGCGCTCAACAGATCGACCGGATCCAGTTTCCGCCGCGCGCCGATCGCCGGCAGCCGCGGAATATCGATCCCGAGGTAAAACCCGATCGTGCCGATCAGAACCATTGCCACGATGAATCCGAACGAGCCGAACAGTGTGACTTCGGTTTGCGAAAGCTGGGCTGCGACGAACGTCCCGCACATCGCGCCGGCCATGGCGAGGCCGCTGCGCTCGATGACATGCACGGCGCGGATGATCAGGAACTGATCGTCGGATTTAAGGTGCCTTGCGTTGAACATGACGGACTCCTGAGCGGGAATGAATTTCCGGGAAACACGATTCTGACGCGGCGGTGCCTCGCGTCGAACGGGCCCGATCCGACCGGGACCGGGCCCGCCTCGCACCGGCTGAAGTGCGGCTCCATCATCCGGGGGTGCGCCGTCACCGGGGGGACGCGCGACGCGCACCGCGCGAGCCCGTCACTTCATGCCGTACCGGTCACCGTCCTTGGCAGTGTCCTTTGCAGCGTCCTTGGCAGCCATATGGTGCGACATATGCCGCTTGCCGTGCCGAACCATCTTGCCGTCCGCATGCATCGGCATCGCCATCGCGACCTTCATGCCGGTCGCTGCCTGCGCCTGCGAAGAGGCCGGCATCGCCATTGCGGCCGCAGCGACAAAAGCCGCGGCAATCAGTTTGAACCCAGTCATTTGAAAACCAGTCATGGACGTTCTCCTTGCCAACGGCCGCGCGTGGACGTGCGGGCCGTTCGACAACAAGACTGGCGTCAGGGTTTGGGAATTCCCGGCAGTGGTGCGGATCCGATCACGCTTTAGCGATCAGCGCTTTCGGGCGTAGCCTGGATTGAGCGCAATCCGGGAATCTTCGTTCGCTGTTGCGTCTCCCCCGGATTTCGTTTCGCTCAATCCGGGCTACGAGCTCAAGCCGTCTTCAAAACAGCGGCGGGATCTGCCCGACCTTGATCGGTCCCAAAAACACCGCGCCATCGGTAAAGCGCAGCGGGAACGTGCGGGCTTTCTTGCCCTCCAGCTCGGCTTCCTTGCCGAGCGAGTTGATGCTGGCGGTGGCGGCGACATTGACGTTCTGCTTCACCGCGTTGCCGAGACCCGGGATCGCGCGATCGAGCGCGCCGAGCAGGTTCCTGACGTCCTGGGTCTTGACCCCCGGCGCGACGTGATCGAGCGTCGCCTGCGGCACGCCTTCGTCGAGCATCTTCTCCAGCCCCAATGCCGGAATCACCTGCTCGATGCCGGCGACCGTCATCTGCAATTCGCCGTCGAGACGGCCCTCCGGGGTCAGGCCGAGCGTACCTGACGCGACCGCGATCAGATTGCCCTGCTGAATCCGCGACTGCACGATCTCGGCATGGCCGCCGGCGGCCTGCAGTTCGCGAAACCGCTCCGGCCAGGATTTTGGCGCAAAATCCTTCAGCCCGCTGAGTTTGGCATTCACCTCAGCATCGAACGGCTGCGCCAGCAGCGGATGGACTTCCTGCAGGCTGCCGCCCGCGACCCGCAGCACGGTCTCGATGACCGGATGATCCGACGGCGAGCCTTCGGCGATCCGGCCGTGCAGTTCGATATGTTTGGCGCGCAACAGCGGCGTCTGCAGCGAGCCCTTGACCCGATCGAGCGCCGGGTCGTCGAACACCAGCGAGATCCGCTGCGGAATACCGGGCAGGCCGACGATGCTGCTGCGCGCGGTGCGCCAGTTGACGATCATCGAGGAGGAATCATTGGGATCGGAAATCGTCGCCGGCGCGGTGAATTCCGCGATCAGCAGTTTCGGATCGTAGACCTGCGCCACGACCAGGATCTGGCCGAGCTTGGCGGTGATCGGCGTCTGCGCCGCCCCCTGCCCCGCGGTCTGCGACACCAGCGAGACGCGGGCGCCGTCGCAGCGCACTTCGAGCCGGAACGGGTAGCCTGCCACCGAGCGCCGGGCGCAATCATAGATCCGGCCGGACTGCGCTTCCCGCGCCCGCCACGCATCGGCGATGACGTCGACCCTGGAGGCGGAATAGAACCAGAACGCGCTCCACGCCGCGGCGGCGATCAGCAGCAGGACGGGCATGATGAAAAGGCGCCAAAGCGGGCGCCGGCGCGGCGCTGGGGTGATATCGGACATGGGCGTCCTTTGGCGAGCAATTTTGTCAATTAAGCGATGCAGGCGCGCCGTTATCAACTTAACGCAGTTTCGAGGTCGTTTCGGGGTTAAATCGGCTCGATTAACGATTTTGACCGAGCACGAGATTCTGATAGGCGTCGCCATAATGTCAGCGAAGATCGTACCCGAAGCGGAATTATAGCGCGTTCGAGCGAAGTGGAGGCCGGTTCGCGTGAAGAAAACGCGTCAAAATAAAAACCTGGAGCCCGGTTCTGATGCAATCAGAACCGAAAAGGCTTTAGCCCAAGGCGATCTCTGGGTGTTCGGCTATGGCTCGCTGATGTGGCGGCCCGGGTTCGAATTCATCGAGCGGGTGCCGGCGCGGCTGATCGGCGAGCACCGCGGACTCTGCGTTTATTCCTTTGTGCACCGGGGAACGCCGGAAAAGCCCGGGCTGGTGCTCGGCCTCGATCGCGGCGGCGCCTGCCGCGGCGTCGCCTTCAGGGTCGCCGAAAAGCACCGCGCCGCCACCGTGAATTATTTGCGCGAGCGCGAACAGGTCACCTCGGTCTATCGCGAGGTGATGCGGTCGGTCTGGCTGGAGAACGAGACGCGGCAGCGCGTCAGCGCGCTGGCTTACGTCGTCGATCGCGGCCATGTGCAATATGCCGGCCGGCTGTCGCTTGCCGAGCAACTGCGTCACGTCCAGCAGGGGCACGGCCAGTCCGGCAACAACCGCGACTATGTGCTGGCAACCGTCGGCGCAATCGAGGCGGCCGGCTTTCGCGACCAACCATTGCATCAGCTCGCTTTGATGCTGCATGGCGACGCACCGCTGCATCGCTGAAACCCGCGCGCGAAGATCAGGCCTTGATCGGCGCCGAAGGCACCCGGCCGAACAATTGGGCCTGCTCCTGCCGCGCGGTTTCGACCAGCCGGTTGGTGGCGTCCTCGATCACGGTCGAGACCCGCGCGATGAATTCGCGGCGCGCCAGGCCCGGCGGCAGCGGGTCGAGGAATTCGACCACCAGCGTGCCGGGATAGCGCATGAAGGTGCGGCGCGGCCAGAACAGGCCGGAATTGAGCGCGACCGGCACACAGGTCACGCCGCAATCGACATAGATCTGGGCAATGCCGCTCTTGTAGTCCGGTGGCGCATCGACGGGACGCCGTGTTCCTTCCGGGAAGATCACCAGCTGACGGCCGAGGCGTACCGCGGTGCCGGCGCGGCGCGTCATCGTCAGCAGCGCGCGGCCGCCGGCGCTGCGATCGATCCCGATCATGCCCGCCTTCTTCAGATACCAGCCGAAGAACGGGATCCACATCAATTCTCTTTTGAGGATGAACAGCGGCTGCTCGAAGAATTGCAGCAGCGCGAAGGTTTCCCACATCGACTGGTGTTTCGATGCGACGATCAGCGGGCCATCAGGGATTTTTTCCAACCCGCGATATTCGACCCGGGTGTTGCAGATCACCCGCATCAGCCAGATGCTGCTGCGCGCCCAGTATTTGGCGATATTCAGAATCGCCCAGCGCGGCATCAGGACGGTCGGGATGCCCAGCAGAAGCCAGAATACCAAAAGCGCGTAGAACAGCACGTTGTAGAGCAGCGAACGCAGGAAAATCACGACCATCGAAATCCCGATCAGTTGGCCAGCGCGGTCGCGGGCCTGCGCGGGCCGGGCGAATCGGCCGGCAGATCCGAAACTTCGGGCATTAGCTCGACGCCGGCATCGGCCAGCCGCACCCGCATCTCGACGGCAACGTATTTGACATATTCCGACAGCAACAGCCGAAAGGTCGCGCCACTGGTCCACCACGGCTCGTCGCGCCATTTGTCGCCGACCACCGCGAACGGTATCAGCGCGATATCGGGCATCGCATGCGACATTTCGGCGATCGCGCGCGGCATGTGGTAGTTCGAGGTCACCACGATCAGCGACTTGAAGCCGCGCTCGTGCACCCAGCGCCTTGTCTCCGCAGCGTTGCTGCGGGTATTGACCGCCGAGCGATCGAGATCGACGCAGCAGCCGAGCAGCGACTGGTTGTCGGGCAACGAGCGGGAGATGTCGCTGAGGTCGTTGGTCGGGTGCACGCCCGATATCAACAGCCGCTTGCCGTAACCGTCGGCCAGCAATTCCAGCGCATCGGAGACCCGCGAGGAGCCTCCGGTGAGCACCACGATGCCGTCGGCGGTGCGGGCCGGTTTGGCCTCGGCGCCGCGCAACTGGGACAGAAAGCCGACAAAACCGATCGAGGCGCCGACAAAGGCTATCGCCAGCGCCAGAACCACCACCGTGCCGAACAGATTTCGGCGCGCGGCGGGCACTTTGGTCGCGTTGTCTGCGGACTGTAATTCCATGTGATGCGAGCAGTCTTCCCCTGGCGACTGTTCCGTTAAAGTTGGCCGCCACACTAGAACGTTTTCAGGCGAATTGGAGTCCCTGACGCCAGCCTAATTAACCTCGCCATCAATCGATGTCGTCGAGCGTTGCAAACAGCGTTCGCCGCGACGCCCAGGCGGTGATTGCCGCGATCATCACCGCCTGCGCCGCCAGCGCCAGATAGCCGGACGGCCGCAGCGAAAACGTGCCCAATAGCGCCGCGAACTGGTCGCCGACCGGGGTGCCCGAGAACCAGCCGGCGATCGATTCCGAGAATCCAAATCCCAGCATCGCCACGCCGCCGCCGATCAGGCCGCCCTCGAGGCCGAGCCGCAGGAAATGCTGCTGGAAACGGTTGGCGATATAGCGGTCGCCGGCGCCGACGAAATGCAGCACCTCGACGATCGGGCGATTGGCCGCCATCGCGCCACGGGTCGCGAACGACACCGAAATGATGGTCGCGATGATCACCAGCGCGAGGATACCGAGCCCGGCAAACACGGTGGCGCCGCTCATCGACCGCATCCGCTCGATCCAGGCGCGATGGTCGTCGACGCTGGCGGTCGGCGCCACCTGCGTCACCCGGCCGCGCAGCGCCGCAAGGTCGAGCGTGGTGCCGGGCTGCACCCGCGCGATAATGACGCGCGGCACCGGCAGGTCGTCCAGCGACAGCCCGCTGCCGAGCCAGGGTTCGAGCAATTTGGCGGATTCGTCCTTGGTAAAGGGCCTGCACTTCGACGATGCCCGGCTGGCCACGGATCGCGTCCACCGCCGCCGCGGAGTCGCGCTCGATGTCGCGGCCGGGCGCCGGCCGCACCTGGATGGTGATTTCGCTGGCGACGTCCGACTGCCATTCCGCCGCCGAGGCGCTGACCAGCAGCACCGTGCCCGTGGTGATCGATGCGAGGAAGGTCATGATCGCGACCACCGCGACCAGCGCGCGGCCGGAGATCGAGGCCCGCGGCACGATCGGCGACAAATTGCGCGCCCGCGCCGGAACCTGCGGGGTATCGTGCCCCAGGTCCATCAAGGGGCCGTGTTCGTCGCCGGTTCTACTCATAGATATGCAGCCGTCCCTGGTGCAGCACGAACCGCCGCGCCTCATACTGGTCCATCAGCGCAATGTCGTGGGTCGCGATGATCACCGCGGTGCCGGATTTGTTCAACTCGATGAACAGCCGCAGCAGGCGCCGTCCCAGCGTCGGATCGACGTTGCCGGTCGGCTCGTCCGCCAGCAGCAGCAGCGGCCGCGAGATCACGGCGCGCGCGATCGCCGCGCGCTGCTTCTCGCCGCCGGACAGGATCGGCGGCAGCGCGTCCATCCGCTCGCCGAGGCCGACCCATTTCAAGAGGTCGATCACCTCGCGGCGATAGGTGGATTCCTCGCGGCCCATCACCCGGAACGGCAGCGCGACGTTTTCGTAGGTGGTCATGTGATCGAGCAGCCGGAAATCCTGCAGCACGATGCCGATCCGCTTGCGCAGGTCGGCGATCTCGTCCTTGCCGAGCAGCGAGACATCGTGACCGAACAGATTGACCAGCCCGCGGGTCGGCCGCAGCGACAGGAACAACAGCCGCAGCAGCGAGGTCTTGCCGGCGCCGGACGGCCCGGTGAGGAACTGGAAGGAATGCGCCGGAATCATGAAATTGAGGTCGCGCAAAATCTCCGGGCCGAGCCCGTAGCGCAATCCGACATTTTCGAACCGAACCAAGCTCAGCTCCGTTCGATATGGCCCCGGCTGAAAACCGGAATCCCAGGCCGCGCGCCCCGTTGAGGGCGGCCAACCGCACAAAACCGTTGTGCTTCGGTTATGGTTTCCGGTTCGTTAACGGTCACCTTGTAGCATCCGCGCAGCATCATTGTGGAGATCGGCTCCATGCACATCGTTTGCCCGCATTGTACAACGTCCTATGCCATTGATTTGGCTACCTTGGGCGGGGCCGGCCGCACCGTGCGCTGTTCCCGCTGCAAGGAGGTCTGGCTGGCGCGGCCGGAGGACGCCATCGAGGTTGCCGCCGTGGTACCGGCAATGGCGGCCGCCGGCGACCAGCAAGACGCGGCGGACGAGTGGGAGCGCCTGGCGGCCGAGGGCGACACCGAGACCCAGGACACGCCGGTCGTCGACAGCCCCTCGATATCGGCCGATTGGCCCGCCGACGCCGCGCCGGGGGCCGACTGGCAGGCGGCCGCACGCGACGAAGCCGACGGCATCGAGAGCACGGGGTCGCCGCGGTTGCCCTGGCTTCGCAACCTTTTCAAGTTCAAATCGAGCGCCGCGACGCCGGGCGCGCCGCGCCGCATACCCGCAAAATCGCTGCTCAGCCTGCCCTTTGCCGGGCTGCCGACGGCATGCGCCGCGATGGGCGCGCTGGTACTGGCGCTGGTGATCTGGCGCGCAGACGTGGTGCGGCTGCTGCCGCAGACCGCGACGTTCTACAAGATGGCCGGCCTCGAGGTTAATCTGCGCGGGCTGACCTTCAAGGACGTCAAGATCACGCGCGAGACCGTGGAAGGCAAGCCGGTGCTGGTGATCGAAGGCGTCATCGTCGGCGAAACCCGCAAGCCCGTCGAACTGCCACGGCTGCGCTTCAGCGTGCGCGACGAACAGGGCGCCGAGGTCTATGCCTGGAACGCGGTGCTGGAACAGGCGGTGCTGCAGCCCGGTGAACGCGCCTGGTTCAAGTCGCGGCTGGCGTCGCCGCCGCCGGAAGGGCGTAATATCGACGTACGCTTCTTCAACAAAAGGGACATCGCCGGCGGCAGCACGTGAGTCGGATGATGCGATCTCGTCTATAGTGTTTTCGAGCGAAGCATGCCCTCGGACTTGATCCGTGGGTGGATACCGGTTCGCATAGCAATCAAGTTTCCGCAGATTGCGTAGACTTGTCTGCGGTAGAAAACTCGTCAAAACAATAAACCAGAGCCCGGTTCTGATTAACCAGAACCGATAAGGCTCTGGACAGTTCGGTTTTGGACAATACGGTGCCTGGATGCCGCGTGTACTGATCGCCGACGATGAAGACTCGATGCGGAGCCTGGTGGCGCGCGCCATCGGGATGGACGGCCACAGCATCGTGACCGCGCAAGACGGCGCCGAGGCGCTGGAGATCCTGATCCGCGAAGCCGGGGCGTTCGATCTGCTGCTGACCGACATCCAGATGCCGGTGATGGACGGCATCGCGCTGGCGCTGACCGCCGCGCGGGATTTTCCCGATCTGACGATCCTGCTGATGACGGGGTTTGCCGATCAGCGCGAACGCGCCTCGGGCCTCAACGCCATCGTCCATGACGTGGTGACAAAGCCGTTTTCGGTGGCCGACATCCGCACCGCCGTGGCCGACGCGCTGGCATCGCGCAAGAAAGCGTAGCCGGGCAGCATCATAAGCCGTCATACTCCGCGAAAGCTCCAGTAATCACCGACGCCAATAAATCGCGAACGCTCTGGAATACTGGATCACCCGCTTTCGCGGGTGCATGCACCGACGTCGGGATAGACGAATAATCGCCTCAATAATCCTTCAGCAGCCGCTCGAGGTAATCGAGTTCGATCTGCGGCCGGTCCGGATCGGCGAGGCGGCGGCGCAGTTCTTCCAGGATCCGGCGGGCCCGCTGCACGTCGATCTCGCCGGGAATCTTCACCGTCAGATCGTCGCCGAATTCGCGGCCATGCAGCGGCCGTCCGAGCGGATCGGTGGAGTTGCCGCTGCTCTGCTGCCGGCCCATGCGGTTACCCGGGCCGTCGCCCTGCCCGTCGCCATCGCCCTGCTGCATCTGTTCGGCCAGCTGCTGCTGGCCCTTCTTCAGGGCATCGATCGCCTTGCCCTGCGAATCCACCGCGCCGTCGGCATTGCCCTCGCCGAGCTTGCCGTCGGCATCGCCCATCGCGTTGTCGGCATCGCCGAGGCTGTCGCCGTTATCGCCTTGCTGCTGGTCGCCGTCGTCGCCGGGCTCGCCTTGCTGGCCCTTTTGGCCCTTCTGACCCTGCGGGCCCTGGCCCATCTGGCCCATGCCGCGCTTGGCGAGTTCCTGCTGCAATTTCTTGAGCCGGTCGCGCAAGCCCTGCTGGTCCTGCTGCAGATCGTTCATGCCCTGATCATCCGGCTTGCCGCGCTGGCGATCACGCCGCGAATCCTGGCCCTGCTTGAAGGTCTTGTCGCGCAATTGCTGCTGCTTGCGGATCACGTCGCCGAGCTCGTTGAGGCTCTGCTGCATGTCGCCGTCGCCGGACTGGCCGGGCTGCGCCATCTGCAGGTTTTCCAGCATCTCCTGCAGCTGCTCGAGCAGTTGCTTGGCGCCATCCTTGTCGCCGGAGCGCGACAGCCGCTCCATCCGCTCGATCATGTTGTTGAGATCCTGCTGGCGCATGATCTTGGTGTTGGGATCGAGCGGCCGCGCCAGCGCCTGCGGATTGTTGCGCGACTGTTCGGCGAGCTGGCGCATGAAATTATCCAGCGCCGCGCGCAGATCCTGGGTGAGCTTCTTGATCTCCTCGTCGCTGGCGCCGCGCTCGAGCGCCTGCTTCAGCGCGTCCTGGGCGGCGCGCAGCGCCTTGTCGACATCGGTGATGTTGCCGTCCTCGATGGTGACGGCGAGCGCCCACAGGCTCGCCACCACCTCGCGCAGGGCATCGTCGGTGCGGGCGGCATCGAGTTGCTGCTCGACGCTGTAGAGGCCGAGATACTGGCCGGCCTCCGGCGTGAACAGTTCCGGCGCGATCAACAGCGCATCGAGCGCCGCATAGACCTGGCCGTTCTGATTGGCATCGAGCGCCAGGATGCGGCGCTGCTCGATCAGCGCCCGCGCCAACGGCTTGGTGAACAGCCGCTCCGGCAGCCGCATGTTGAACGGCTCGCTCTTGCCCTCATTGCCGGCCTCATCCTTGGCGGTCAGGGTCAACGTGACGTCGGCACCGGCATAAGGGTCCTCGCTGAGGTCCTTGACGGTCTGCCCGACGCCGTTGCGGGTCCGCGCATTTGGCAGCCCCAGCGCAAACTGCGGCGGATCGAACAGCGGCCGCGGCTCGGCCGCGCCTTGCGGCTGCTCGCCGCGACGGGCGGCGAAATGCGCCTGGGCTTCGGTGACGCCGTAATCGTCCTCGATCTTGTAGGACATCTGCAGCGAGCCGCGGGCCTGGCGCTCCGGATCCTTGGCCAGCGTGATGGTCGGGGACCGGTCGGGAATCGCGGTGAATTTCCATTGCGGCTGGCCCGAGGGCGCGCGGACATGCGCGGTGCCGTCACCCGCAATGACAAAATGCTTTTCGTTGGTGCCCTGCGGCGCCTGCTCGGTCGGCACCGCCTCGGTCAAATTGCCGGATGCCACCACATCGAGCGCGCCGCCGCTGGAGCGCACGATCAGCGTCGAGCCCGCCGGAACCGGCAGGGGACCGGCGACGGCGGCACTGCCGGGGCCGCTGGCTTCCTTGTTGGCGGCCGACAGGATGATCGGAGGCTTGCTGGTATAGGCCGGCGGCGTCACCCAGGCATCGACCCTGATATTGGCCGGCGACAGCACGCCGTTCCAGTCGAACGCCGCCTCGGTGCGCATCAACCGCTCGCCGCCCGCGGCGACATAGGTCGCCACCATCAGCACCGCGACCAGTGCCCGCAGCGCCCATGGATCGTGCAGCGCCAGCCGAGGTGACGGCAGGCCAGCGCGGATGCGCTTGATCGAGGCCAACGTGCGCTCGCGCTGGGCCAGCCAGAGCGCGCGGGCGACCGGATCCTGCGTCGCCAGCGTATCGGTCAGCGTGGTTGCCGGGCGATGCCGGATGCCGGTGCCGCGGTCGAGCCGGCTCAGGCCCTCTTCGCGGCTGGGCCAGCGAAACCGCAACATCGGAAACAAGGCGGCCAGCGCCAGCAGCACGAACAGGCCGAGGCCTATGGCACGGGCGATAAACGGCAGCACCAGCCACAGGCCGCCCCATGACACCACCAGGAAAAGCCCCACGACGGTCAGGAACCGGGCCAGATGCGGCCAGCCGCGCTCCCATGCGATGGCGTATTGCGCCCGCTGCAGGGCCTGCGCCAGCTGCAGCCGCGGAACGGCATCAGGATCGCGCGCCGGATCCGGCAGGTCGGGGGGTGCGCCGCTCAATCAACTCTCCGTGCAAATCTCCGTAACCGGCGAACAGCATCCTAGCACGGCGGCGGCAATGAGGCACCCGTTGCATTGCGGTATCCCCCACCCCAAAACCGGCATCACACGAAGGCGTGACTGCGGGCCCGCGACCCCGTAACCTCACGGCAATCAAGAGGGGAAGCGTCATGGAAATCGGATTCATCGGCCTCGGCAAAATGGGTTTTCCGATGGCCCGGCGGCTGATCGAGGCCGGCCATCAACTGGTCGCCTACGACACCCGCAAGGACGTGCTCGACAAGATGGTCGCGCTCGGCGCCCAACCTGCAGCGTCGCCAAAGGATATCGCCGACCGCGTCGAGACGGTGATGGCCAGCCTGCCGTCGCTGCAAGCCTCGCTCGAGGTTGCCACCGGCAAGGGCGGCGTGATCGAGGGCCAACGAATCAAACGCTTCGTCGATCTGTCCACCGTGGGCTCGCATATGGCGGTCAAAATTCACGACCTGCTGGCCGGCAAAAACATCGTGCAACTCGACAGCCCGGTCAGCGGCGGGGTCGGCGGCGCCGAAAAAGGCACGCTGGCGGTGATGGTGTCGGGCCCGCGCGCCGATTTCGAAGTGGTAAAGCCCGCGCTCGGCGTGATCGGCAAGACCTTCTTCATCGGCGAGAAGCCGGGTTCGGCGCAGACCATGAAGCTGACCAACAATCTGTTGTCGGCCACCGCCATGGTGGCGACCTGCGAGGCGGTCACGATCGGCGTCAAATCCGGCCTCGATGCCGGCGTCATGATCGATGTCATCAATGCGGGCTCCGGCATGAACACCGCGAGCCGCGACAAGTTTCCGCGCGCGATCCTGCCGCGCAGCTTCGATTTCGGCTTCGCCACCGGCTTGATGGTCAAGGACGTGCGGCTCGCGCTGGAAGAGGCCAAATCGCTCGGCATGTCGCTGGAGGTCGCCGAAGCGGTCGGGCGCCTGTGGGAAACCGTGATGCGCGAAATGGGCCCGGAGTCGGACTTCACCTCGGCGATCAAGCCAATCGAAAAGGCGGCGGGCGTGGTGGTTGGCGGCGCGAAGGGCGCTCACGCCGCCAAGTAAGACGGCACGTGGCTCCAGAGCGCCATGTTCAAGGCGCGATGTTCAAGGCGCCATGTTCAGGGCGCCATGGACCTTGGAAGTTCATCCCAGACTTTTCTCGCGTGGCGTCTCGACATGCGGCCGAAACGTCGTCTTGTCGGTTCCGCAATCGGGGCACCGCCAGTTCGACGGGATCGCGGCGAACGATGTGCCCGGCGCGATCGACTGATCGGGAAGCCCCGCCGCGGGCTCGTAAATGAAATAGCAACCGCCGCACATGAAGAGCTGACGGCCGGTTTGGGCGGGGACGGGCAACCGGTGGGCAACCGTTTCGCCGCTCGCCGATCGCGGCAGCGCGATATGGTCGCCAATCGTGACGCGTCCGCCTTCGCGAGCGACCAGATAAATCCCCAAATCCTTGTGGCCGAATGCCGCCCGCAGCGAGGACGGCAGATCGAGATCGCGACGCCCGGTCTCCGGATTGACGTTGGTGGCGCCGCAGCGGCCGTTGCGCCGATCGACACGGAACGGCGTACCGCCGATCACGATGTCGCTGCCGACCCATTCGAATTCTTCCCAGGGTTCGGCACCGTCGATGTAGAAATTGGCGCGAAACCGCAGCGGATCGATCTTGTATCCCCATTGCTGCTCGAGGCTGCGCACGGTGGCCAGATTGATCAGCGATATCACGTTGTCCGGCTTGTCCATGAAATGTCCGTCGCGCGAACGAACCAGGGTCGGCGCGCTGCGAAGCGAGGGAACCAGTTGCCAGAAAAATTCCTCGACTTTGGCGCGTCCGTCTTCGTCCCCGAGGTCGGCGGCGATCAGCTGGTGATTGTCCTGCTGGATCGTCAACCGCATGGTTTCGACGTCGAGCGTGGTCCTGACCCGCGCCAGCGCCTCTTCCAGCATCAGCATGATAAAGAGGCCTTTTTTGCCCCATTTGGGATCGCTGGTATCGAACGGGGCGCCCGGACGCACCAGCGCGAAGATCCGGTCGTGCGGCAACGGCTTCCTGGCTTCGAGGTCGATGCGGTTGAGCGGTTGCGCGCTCAATCCCTTGATCGGATAGCGGTAGATATTCTTCAGAACGGGCATCTGCGCGCTGCCTTGTCGAGCGATTGATCGCGCCGAAATTGCACGACGAGGCGGCAGGCTGCGTAGAGCCGGTTGCTGCCGATATCCTGGTGCCAGCGGCTTCGATGCCGCGGACCGCAACGAACCCGGCAGACTAAGCTGATCGGCGAAGAAGGCCGTCATGTCGGTCGCGGGATCGTCGATGGCGTCATCGATGACATCCGACAGCCGCGCGATGCCCTTTTCGATCTGCTTGCGCGACAGCGCCGCATAGCCGAGCATGATGGCACGGCTGGTCAGATGCGTTCGCCGCTGGAAATGCACACGGGTGGATGCGAAGGAGTAGACGCCGACACGCGCGCGTTGCGCCAGTCCTTCGATCGTCAGCGCATCGGGAACGCCGGGCGGAAGATGCCAGAGCACATGCAGCCCTCCCTTGTCGCCGTCCAGCAATACGTCGCCGAAATTGCCGCGCAGCGCCGCGATCAGGCAATCCCGGCTCTCCTTGTAATGCGACCGGGCGCGCAGAATGTGCGCCGCATAACTGCCGCTGCGCATGAAGTCGGCCAGCGTCGCCTGCTCGAGCCAGGGATTGCCGTTGTTGAGCTGGCACTTTTCGGCACGGACCGCTTCGGCGATCTGCTCCGGCACCACCATGAATCCGAGCCGCAAACCGCCGCCAAGCGACTTCGAGAAGGTTCCAAGATAGATCGTGCAATCCGGCGCCAGCGCCGCGATCGGCTGCAGGTGCGAACCCTCGTAGCGAATGTCGCAGTCATAATCGTCTTCGATGATGTAGCAGCCGTAGCGCCGCGCCCAGGCGATGATGTCGATCCTGCGCTGCTGCGAAAGCGTGACCCCGGTCGGATATTGATGCGACGGGGTGAGATAGAGCAGCGAGGCGGCGAGCCGCGGCAGTTCGCTTGCGACCAGTCCGTCGCGGTCGACCATCACGCTTGCCACTTCGGCGCCGGCCGCCTCGAAGGCCGCCGCCGCGCCCCGATAGCAGGGCTCTTCCACGATGCTCAGGGATCCCCGCGCCAGGAACAGCCGCGCCGAGATGTTGAGGCCCTCCTGCGTGCCGGCGACGATCACGATACGGCTTGGATCCGCGACGATGCCGCGCGAGGCCGCCAAGTGATTGGCGATCGCCGTGCGCAAAGCCGGAAGGCCGGCCGGATCGCCATACTGAGCAAGCCCGGCTGCGCCGCCATGGGTCAGGTTCGCCTGCAGCAGCCGCCGCCAGGTCTTGAGCGGAAACAGGTCGGCGCTGGGGCGGCCGGGAGAGAAATCGAACAACAGCCGATTGCGCGCCGAGCCCGGAAAATTCTCTGCGCGCACCCGGCGCAGCGGCATCGGCATTCGCGTATGCACCGATGTCTCGCCGAAATCGGCCACGGCTTGCGTCGGCGCCGGATGCGAAGCGGATGGCTCGGCGACGTAAATTCCCGACGCCGGCCGCGCTTCGACGATGCCCTCCATCAACAGTTCGTCATAGGCGCGCACGACGGTGTTGCGGGAAATCGCCAATTGCTCGGACAGCCGCCTGGACGAAGGCAACCGCGTGCCCGGCGCAATCCGGGCGCAGCGGATCGCTTCGCGGATTTGATCGACCATTTGCCTCGTCAGCGATTCCGGCCGTGATCGATCAAGCAGAACCGAAAGCTGCATGTTCATGGCGAATCCGGATGTTCCTCAAAAGCAGCAACCAAGGGGGCAAGGAGTGGGCCAGTTCGGCTCCGACAGCGATTTTTCATCTGTTTTCCGGCCAAAGTCAGCCAGTTTGTCGGGCTAACTGGACTGGCTCCCTGGGTTTGCCAGCAACTGGACCCACGGCGCTTGGCCTGCGGCCACGATTGCCTATGGCTGATGCAGAAGCTGCCCGAAACCCTGCGCCTGCGTTTAACTCCTGAGCAAGCCGGGAAGCAATGCGCCTGTCCCGACGTCAGCCGCCCACGATGCAGTGGAGTCATCGCATTTCTCTCCCGTGGCTCTCTGCCGCTTTTTTTCCGCATGCGAGCTTCTCGGCACAGTCCGGGGCGCAAACGGGGCGCGTCGAAATGCCCATCCACTTCGAACGTCAGGAGAGACCATGAAGACCACTCGAAACCGCTGGCTCACCGCAGCGATCGCCGTTCTCTTTGCTGTCGGATACGGCAGCCAACCGGCGAAAGCCGAAGACACGATCAAGATCGGAATCCTGCACTCGCTGTCGGGCACCATGGCGATCAGCGAAACCATCCTCAAGGACCTGATGCTGATGGAGGTCGCCGACGTCAATGCCCATGGCGGCCTGCTCGGCAAGAAGATCGAGCCGGTGGTGGTCGACCCCGCCTCGAACTGGCCGCTGTTCGCCGAGAAGGCCCGCGAACTCCTGGTCAAGGACAAGGTCGCCGCGGTGTTCGGCTGCTGGACCTCGGTGTCCCGCAAATCGGTGCTGCCGGTGTTCGAAGAACTCAACGGGCTGTTGTTCTACCCGCTGGAATATGAAGGCGAGGAGTTATCCTACAATATCTTCTACGGCAGCTCCGTTCCCGACAACAAAGCTGTCCCCGCCGTCGAATATTTGATGAGCAAGCAAGGCGGCGACGTCAAGCGCTTCGTGCTGGAAGGCACCGACTACGTCTATCCGCGCACCAGCAACAAGATCATCCGCGCCTTCCTGCACACCAAGGGCGTCAAGGATGAAGACATCATGGAGAACTACACGCCGTTCGGCTTCTCGGATTGGCAGACCGAAGTGGCCGCGATCAAGAAGTTCGGCGCTTCCGGCAAGAAGACCGCCGTGATCTCCACCATCAATGGCGATGCCAACGTGCCGTTCTACAAGGAACTCGGCAACCAGGGCGTGAAGGCGACCGAAATTCCTGTGATCGCGTTCTCGGTCGGCGAGGAAGAACTGGCCGGCGTCGACACCAAACCGCTGGTCGGACATCTCGCGGCATGGAGCTATTTCCAGTCGGTCGATACGCCGGAGAACAAGGCCTTCATCGCCAAATGGCGCGACTACACCAAGAACCCCAAACGCGTCACCAACGACCCGATGGAATTGGCCTACATCCTGTTCCACATGTGGGTGCAAGCAGTGCAGCAGGCCGGCACCACCGACGTAGAAGCGGTGCGCCAGGCCATGATCGGGCAGAAGGTCAAATCGCCTTCGGGCTTCGAGGTGGTGATGGGCAGCAACCATCACATGGCAAAGCCCGTGATGATCGGCGAGATCCAGGCCAACGGTCAGTTCGACATCGTCTACAAGAGCAAGGCGCTGCCGCCGAAAGCCTGGAGCCCGTACGTCGAAGCCAACAAGGGCAAGGTCGCCGACTGGTCGTGGCCCTGGGTCTGCGGCGGATGCACTTCACCGCGGTTCGCAGCGAACTGATCTCCCGCGCGGCGGTCCAACGTGAATTGTCCGGTTACGCCCGTGGCGTGACCGGACAAGTTTTTGCGGATTTGAAAAAGGTCGTTCGTCGTCGCTGCGAGTTCGCAGGGACGACGCAAATCACAACCACGGCGCCGGTCTGTCCATCGCGATCAGCGCCTCGGCGTCGATGCGGGGCCGCACCACGGCGTATTGATCGTCCTTGACCAGCACTTCCGGAACCAGCGCGCGGGTGTTGTAGGTGCCGGACTGCACCGCGCCGTAGGCGCCCGCGGTCATGACCGCCAGGAGGTCGCCGGGCTTCGGTTCCGCCATGGTGCGGTCGAGCGCGAGATAGTCGCCGCTTTCGCACACCGGCCCGACCACGTCGGCGACGATGGTCGGCGCATTGTTCGCGGCCTCGCGCACCGGCACGATGTCATGGTGCGCCTCATACAGCGTCGGGCGGATCAGATCGTTCATCGCGGCATCGATGATCACGAAATTCTTCGCGTCGCCGCGCTTCACATAGATCACGCGCGTTACCAGAATCCCGGCGTTGCCGACGATCATCCGCCCCGGCTCGAACATCAGCGTGCAGCCGAGATTATGCGTGACCCGCTTGACCATCGCGGCATAGGCCGCGGGCTCCGGCGGCGCGGCGCGGTCCATGTAATAGGGAATGCCGAGGCCGCCGCCGAAATCGATATGCGAGATGGTGTGGCCGTCGGCGCGCAGCGTCTGGACGAATTCGGCCAGAATCCGGAACGCGGTTTCCATCTTGCCCAAATCGGTGATCTGGCTGCCGATATGCATGTCGGCGCCGGTGACCTCGATCCCCGGCAGTTTTGCCGCGCGGGCATAGACCGCGCGGGCGCGCGCCAAGGGGATGCCGAACTTGTTTTCGGACTTGCCGGTGGAGATTTTGGCATGGGTTCCGGCATCGACGTCGGGATTGACCCGCACCGAAATCCGCGCGGTCTTGCCGGTCTCGACCGCGAGCTTCGACAGCAATTCGAGCTCCGGCTCGGATTCGACATTGATGCAGAGGATGTCCACGGCGAGCGCCGCGCGCAGTTCGGCTTCGGTCTTGCCGATGCCGGAGAACAGGATCTTTTGCGGCGGAATGCCGGCGGCCAGCGCCCGCTTCAACTCGCCGCCCGACACCACGTCGGCGCCGGCGCCGAGCTTCGCCAGCGTGCGCAGCACCGACTGGTTGGAATTGGCCTTCATGGCGTAGCACACCAGCGCCTTCTCGCCGGCGAAGGCGTCGCTGAACACCCGGTAGTGACGCTCCAGCGTCGCGGTCGAGTAGCAGTAAAACGGCGTGCCGACCTTGTCCGCCAGATCGATCAGGTTCACCGCCTCGGCGTGCAGCACGCCGTTGCGATAGTCGAAATGGTTCATTGAAGTGGACTCAGTTGCTGTTCAGGAGCGGATCGAGAATGAACGGTTTCTTGGCGCCTCGGCCGGCCGCCGGCGGCGCATCGGCGCCATAGGCCGGATTGAACACGCTCGGCGTGGCGTTGCGTTGGGTCTCGGTGTCGGACGCCGGCGGCACCGTCGTGTTGGTCGTTTGCTGATCCCTGGTTCCGGTCGGCGGCAGATCGAGCGGGCCCTTGCGGCCGCATCCGGTCAGCGCCAGCACGCAAGCTGCGACCAGCACGAGACCCCATCTCGGCGAAAAAATTCCAGCGACACGATTTACGGCAATATCCCCAAAGCGGCGGCACCATACAAAGATTGCCTCGCTCTGGCGAGACCCGGACGACGATGAAATTGTAACGATAATCGCAGGCTCAGCCCAATTTTCGCTCTTTTTCCAGTCGCTTGAGCCAGGCCTTGGCCTGCGTCAGCACGTTCTTCGGCGCCGTGCCGCCGTAGCTGGTGCGGCTCTTCACCGACGATTCGACCGACAGCACCGAGAGCGCCTCCCTGGTGATGCGCGGCTCGATCGCCTGCATCGCCTTGAGCGGCAATTCGTGCAGCGCGATACCGTCTTTCGAAGCCGCGGCGACGATCCGCCCGGTGACGTGGTGGGCGTCGCGGAACGGCATCTTCAGCGTCCGCACCAGCCAGTCCGCGAGATCGGTCGCGGTGGCGTAACCGTCGCCCGCGGCGGACCTCATCTTCGCTTCGTCGGGCACCAGATCCAGCACCATTCCGGTCATCGCCCGGACCGCCAGCGACAGCGCGGCAAAAGCCTCCATCGCGCCCTGCTTGTCCTCCTGCATGTCCTTTTGATAGGCGAGCGGCAGGCCTTTCATCACGACCAACAAGCCGGTCAGCGCGCCGATCACCCGGCCGGTCTTGGCGCGGACCAGTTCGGCGGCGTCGGGGTTGCGCTTCTGCGGCATGATCGAGGAGCCGGTGGTGTATTTGTCGCTCAACCGCACCAGGCCGACCAGTGGCGAGGTCCAGATCACGATCTCCTCGGCAAAGCGCGACAGATGCACCGAGGCGATCGCCGCCGCCGACAGCGTTTCCAGCACGAAGTCGCGGTCCGAGACCGCGTCGAGCGAATTGGCCATCGGCCGGTCGAAGCCGAGCGCTTTCGCGGTGGCGTGGCGATCGATCGGAAACGACGTTCCGGCCAGCGCCGCGGCGCCGAGCGGCGATTCGTTGAGCCGCTTGCGGGCATCGGCGAAGCGGCCGCGGTCGCGCGCCGCCATCTCGACATAGGCCAGGAGATGATGCCCGAACGTCACCGGCTGCGCGGTCTGCAGATGGGTGAAGCCCGGCATGACCGTGCCGGCGTGCTCCAGCGCGCGGCTCACCAGCGCATGCTGGAACGCGGCCAGCGCCGCATCGGCTTCGTCGATGACGTCGCGGACATAAAGCCTGAAATCGGTCGCCACCTGGTCGTTGCGCGAACGCGCGGTATGCAGCCGGCCCGAGGCGGGGCCGATCAGTTCGCCAAGCCGGCTCTCGACATTCATGTGAATGTCCTCGAGCGCGCGCTTGAAATCGAACGAGCCCTTGCCGATTTCTGACAAAATCGTGTCTAGACCCCGACCGATATTTTTCGCATCACTCGCGGTGATAATGCCTTGAGCGGCGAGCATCGCGGCATGGGCCTTGGACGCGGCGATGTCCTGGGCGTACATATGGCGGTCGACGTCGATGGAGACGTTGATTTCCTCCATGATCGCGTCGGGACGCTCGGTGAACCGGCCGCCCCACATCTTGTTGCTCATGACTTGTTGCTCTTAACCTGCCGCTGGTTGTCGCGCCCGCCGCGCACACTCCATTGCAACCGACCGTAACACCGGCCCTGCATAGCCGTATCTGATACAGGATGACAAACGATATGCCTGAAACACCCTCGCCCCGCCCGACCGCCACGCGCCGGATCCCCGTGGTCATCGGGGCCGTGCTGATCGGCGTGGTGATCGGATATGCCGGGGTATACGGGCTCGGTGGTCTCAGGCGCAATACCGGTGGCGATCCGGCCTGCCGTCCCGCGGTCGCGCTGTCGGAAAAGCTCGCGCCGCTGGCGCATGGCGAAGTCGCCGGGCTGACCATGGCCACGACGCCCTTAAAACTGCCCGATCTCGCGTTCGACGATGCCGACGGCAAGCCCAAAAAGCTCTCGGACTGGCGCGGGCGGACCGTGCTGGTCAATCTGTGGGCCACCTGGTGCGTGCCCTGCCGCCGGGAAATGCCGGCGCTCGACGCCCTGCAGACCAAGCTCGGCGGGCCCAATTTCGAGGTGGTCGCGGTCAATATCGACACCCGCGACCCCGAAAAGCCGAAAAACTTCCTGAAAGAGGCCAATCTGACCCGGCTCGGCTATTTCACCGACCAGAAAGCCAAGGTTTTTCAGGATCTTAAGAGCATAGGCCGGGCGTTGGGGATGCCGACTTCGGTGCTGGTCGACGGCCAGGGCTGCGAGATCGCGACCATCGCCGGTCCCGCCGAATGGGCCAGCGACGACGCCATCAAGCTGATTTCGGCGGCCCTGAAACCGGCAACCGCGGGGCTCTAGGCAACGGATTGCAGGGTGGGCAAAGCCAACGGGTCGCGCGAATGCGCGCCCGATGACAGGCTCCACGTGCCCACCAATCTAAGTCGATGCCTTTGTGAATGGTGGGCACGGCGCGAATGCGCTTTTGCCCACCCTATGGACGCTGCGGGATTTCAGGCGGAAATATCGATATTGCCGCCGACGCCGGCGCCGAGATTGGCCTGCGACGGGGTGCCCAACAGCGTCTGGACCTCGGATTTCGCCGCGTCCGCATTGGACTTCATGATCGAGGTTGCGACCTGAGTCTGGGTGTTGGCGGCTTGCATCGAAAGCATGCTCATCACCATCGCCATCATGTCCATACGCAACACTCCTCGCCGGTACCCTAGTCGGAGATGGTTAAAAAAACTCGAATCAATTTGAAGAAGTCAGGTGGTCGCCGCGAAAGCCGCACCTAGATCGGAGTTCAATCCACTCACCGGAGACCCGCCATGCCGTTAGTCCGCGTTTCGATGCGACGGGGCAAGCCCGCCACCTACCGCAAGGCCATTCTCGAGGGCCTCTATCAGGCGATGCGGGAAACCTTCAACGTGCCGGAGGGCGACCGCTTCATGATCCTGACCGAGCATGACCAGGACGATTTCGTCTACGACCCGGATTATCTCGGCATCCAGCGCAGCGACGAACTCATCTACATTCAAATCACGGCCAACAATACCCGCACGACCGCCCAGAAGCGGGAGCTTTACCGGCGCATCGCCGCGAAACTGACTGCCAACCCCGGCCTGCGTCCCGAGGATATCTTCATCAACCTCGTCGAGGTGCTTCCGGAAAACTGGTCGTTCGGCAATGGCGAGGCGCAGTACGCGAAGTGAACGCTTAGCTCGCGATGCCGCCGAAGAAATGTAGGGTGGGCAAAGGCGCTCTTGCGCCGTGCCCACCATCTCTGCGCAGGCTTGGAGTTGAATGGCGGGCACGGCGCGAAAGACGCGCCTTTGCCCACCCTACGGCGCATTCTATCAGCGCGTCGGAACCGGCTTTTCGCCGCGGTAGTCGTAGAAGCCGCGCTGGGTCTTGCGGCCGAGCCAGCCGGCCTCGACATATTTCACCAGCAGCGGACAGGGCCGGTATTTGGAATCGGCAAGCCCCTCATGCAGCACCTGCATGATCGACAGGCAGGTATCGAGGCCGATGAAATCGGCCAGTTCCAGCGGCCCCATCGGATGGTGCGCGCCGAGCTTCATCGCGGCATCGATCGCCTCGACATTGCCGACGCCTTCATACAGCGTGTAGATCGCCTCGTTGATCATCGGCAGCAGGATGCGGTTGACGATGAAGGCCGGGAAATCCTCCGATACCGCGATGTGCTTGCCGAGCCTGCCGACGAATTCCTTGGCGGCATCGAAGGTGGTGTCGTCGGTGGCGATGCCGCGGATCAGTTCGACCAGTTCCATCAGCGGCACCGGATTCATGAAATGAATGCCGATGAACTTCTCGGGCCGGTCGGTGGACGCGGCGAGCCGCGTGATCGAGATCGACGAGGTGTTGGAGGCGACGATCGCCTCCGGCTTCAGCACCGCGCAGAGATCGTGAAAGATCTTGCGCTTGACCTCTTCCTTTTCGACCGCGGTCTCGATCACCAGATCGCAGTCGGCGAGCCCGTCCATGGTTTCGGTGGAAATGATGCGGTCGAGCGCCTGCTTGCGGGCGTCCTCGGCAATGATCTTCTTGGAGACCTGGCGCGACAGATTGCCGTTGATGGTCGCCATCGCGGATTTCAGCCGGTCGGCCGACAAATCGTTGAGCACCACGTCGAGCCCCGCCAGCGCCGCCACATGCGCGATGCCGTTGCCCATCTGGCCCGAGCCGATCACGCCGACCTTCTTGATCACTACCGCCATGGTTTCATCTCACCGGGGCTGCGCGCCGTCGTCGCGCCTGCCCGTCCCTTTGCAAAACGCCGGCCGGAATCCGTATCGTCCGGCCGGCTATCCATTGTCACTTCCCGAGCTTGCCGAGCGCTTCGGTCAATTCAGGAACCGCCTGATACAGATCCGCGACCAGGCCGTAATCGGCGACCTGGAAGATCGGCGCGTCCTCATCCTTGTTGATCGCGACGATCACCTTGGAATCCTTCATGCCGGCGAGATGCTGGATCGCGCCGGAGATGCCGATCGCGACATAGAGTTCCGGCGCCACCACCTTGCCGGTCTGGCCGACCTGCCAGTCGTTCGGCGCGTAGCCGGCATCGACCGCGGCGCGCGAAGCGCCGACGCCGGCGCCGAGCTTGTCGGCCAGCGGCTCGATGTATTTGGCGAAATTCTCCCGGCTCTGCATCGCGCGACCGCCGGAGACGATGATCTTGGCCGAGGTCAGTTCGGGACGATCGCTCTTGGCGACTTCCTCGCCGACGAAGCTGGAAAGGCCGGGATCGGCCGCGGATGCGGCGTTCTCGATCGCGGCACTGCCGCCATCGCCGGCGGCGGCAAAGGTCGAGGTCCGCACCGTGATGACCTTCTTGGCGTCCTTTGACTTCACGGTCTGGATCGCGTTGCCGGCATAGATCGGCCGCTCGAACGTGTCGGGCGCCACCACCTTGATGATTTCCGACACCTGCATCACGTCGAGCAGGGCCGCGACGCGCGGCATCACGTTCTTGAAGCGCGAGGTCGCGGGCGCGACGAAGGCGTCATAGCCGGGCGCCAACGCGACGATCAGGGCCGCCAGCGGCTCGGCGAGATCGTGGGCATAGGCGTCGCCCTCGGCCAGCAGCACCTTCTTGACGCCGGCAAGCTTGGCGGCGGCTTCCGCCGCGGCCTTGGTGCCGTCGCCGCCGCCGGCAACCAGCACATGGACCTCGCCGCCCATTTGCGTCGCCGCGGTCAGCGCCTTGTTGGTGGAGTCCTTGAGCGTGGCGTGTTCGTGTTCGGCAATCAAAAGCGTCGTCATCAGAGCACCCCGGCTTCGTTCTTGAGCTTCGAGACCAGCTCGGCGACGTCCTTGACCTTGACGCCTCCCTTGCGGCCGGGCGGCTCCGAGGTTTTCAGGATTTCAAGATGCGGGGTGAGATCGACGCCGTAATCGGCCGCGCTCTTGTCGGCGATCGGCTTCTTCTTCGCCTTCATGATGTTGGGAAGGCTGGCGTAGCGCGGCTCGTTGAGCCGCAGATCGGTGGTGACGATCGAAGGCCCCTTCAGCTTGACGGTCTGCAGGCCGCCATCGACCTCGCGCGTCACCTTGAAGTCGGAACCGTCGACCTCGAGCTTGGAGGCAAAGGTCGCCTGCGACCAGCCGAGCAGCGCGGCCAGCATCTGGCCGGTCTGGTTGGAATCGTCGTCGATCGCCTGCTTGCCGAGGATGATCAGGCCGGGCTTTTCTTCGTCGGCGATGGCCTTCAGGATCTTCGCCACCGCCAGCGGTTCGACGTTACCGTCCGCCTTGACCAGGATGCCGCGGTCGGCGCCCATTGCGAGACCCGTGCGGATGGTTTCCGACGCCTGCGCGGGCCCGATCGATACCACCACGACCTCGGTCGCCTTGCCGGCCTCTCTCAGCCGCAATGCTTCCTCGACGGCGATTTCATCGAACGGATTCATCGACATCTTGACGTTGGACGAATTCAACGCCGGTTCCGTCGCTCTTGACGCGAACCTTGACGTTGTAGTCGACCACCCGCTTTACCGGCACCAAAACCTTCATCGATCCTCTTTCGCTTGTCTTTCAGGTTTGAACGCTTGATCCGCTCTCGCGCTGTTTCTTGCAGTTCTTGGCCGCGGAACCTAAAGGTCCGGCCTGACCCGGTCAACGCGCGAAGGCCAAAAATCGCCCCGGGAATAGCGGCCCTGCGGTCCGGCTAGCGGTTCTGGCCCGGTACCCATAGCACGTCCCCGGCGCCGTTGTTGTTGGCCGAGCGGCTGGCGACGAACAGGAAATCCGACAGCCGGTTGATATACTGGATCGCAGCGTCGCTGACCGGCTCGTTGGGCTGGGCTGCGAGTTCCACCATGATCCGTTCCGCCCGGCGGCAGATGGTGCGCGCCAGATGCAGATAGGCCGCGGCCGGCGTCCCGCCGGGCAGCACGAACGAGGTCAAGGGCGAAAGCGGCGCGTTCAGGGTGTCGATATCGCGCTCCAGCCGCTCGACCTGGCTGGCCAGCACCCGCAGGCGTTCCGCCTTGCCGTCACGCTGGGGCACCGCGAGATCGGCGCCGAGATCGAACAAATCGTTCTGGATCAGCCCCAGCATCCGATCGAGTTCCCGGGCGTCCGCCAGATGCAGCCGCACGATGCCGATCGCGGCATTGGTCTCGTCGACGGTTCCATAGGCGGAGATGCGCAGATCGTATTTCGGACGCCGTTCGCCGCTGCCGAGCGCGGTGCTGCCGTCATCGCCGGTCCGCGTGTAGATACGATTGAGGACGACCATCCCTGGCTCCAGTATTTTACTTTCCCATCACCCAAACCGTGAGCATGGTGATCACGATGGCGACGAATTGCAGCAGCACCCGCCATTGCATCAGTTTCTGCGACCGGTTCGGCGAACCGCCCCGCATCATGTTGATCAAGCCGAGCAACAGCACGACGGCGACGGCGCCGACGGCCAAGGGAAGAATCAGTTTACTCAGGAAACCAGCCATGGCGCGGTCATAGCACCGCGGCACGGCGATCCGCCATCGCCGCAACGCGTGCAGGTCATGCAAGCGTCTGGCTTTTAGTCCAATAATATCAGAAGCTAGCGACCGAACCGTCGCGCCGGATCGGGTGAAATGTGAGGCAGATTCGCTTCGTCTATGTGGTCGTGCTGGATGCGTTCTACACGTTTCTCGCCGATGACGGCTGGGCGATCGCAAGCCACATCGCGCTGTCCACCCTGATGGCGCTGTTCCCGTTCCTGATCGTGCTGACCTCGCTGGCCGGCTTTTTCGGTTCCAAGGAACTCGCCGACCAGGCGGTGCAATTGCTGCTGCAGACCTGGCCGAAACAGGTCGCCGACTCGCTGTCCGGCGAAATTCACGACGTGCTGACCACCACCCGCGGCGACGTGCTGACCATCGGCGCGGTGCTGGCGGTGTATTTTGCCTCCAACGGCGTCGAGGCGTTGCGCGTCGCGCTCAACCGCGCCTATGCGGTGAGCGAGCCGCGGCGCTGGTACTGGCTGCGGCTGGAATTGATCGGCTACACGCTGGTGGCGGCCTTCACCTCGCTGGCGATGGCGTTCCTGATCGTGCTCGGTCCGCTGATCATCGAGGCGGTGCGGCGCCACATTCCGCTGATTGTCGAAAGCAACGAAAACCTGCTCAATGTCGCCCGCTTCGGCATCACCATCGGGGCGCTGGTCATCGCGCTGTTCATCCTGCACGCCTGGCTTCCGGCCGGCCGTCGCCGCTTCCTGCAGATCCTGCCCGGCATCGTCTTCACCTTCGTGGCGTCGATCGTGTCAGGCACCGTGTTCGGACAATATCTCGCGCGCTTCGCCAACAACTACGTCACGATGTATGCCGGGCTCGCCTCGGTGATCATCGCGCTGGTGTTCCTGTATTTCATCGCCGCGATCTTCGTCTATGGCGGCGAGCTGAACGCATCGATCATCAAGTCGCGGTTGCCGCATGGCGTATCGCTTCAAGCAGCGCAGTCGCTAAAGCCCTTGGACTCACAGGCTTGACCAGGAAGGCGTCGGCGCCCGCCATGCGCGACGCCGCCTCGTCGTCGCCGCGGCCGGATACGCCGATGATCGCAATGCGGCCGAGCGGCGAATTCAGGCTGCGAATTCGCCGGATCGCCTCGATGCCGTCGATGCCCGGCAACACCATGTCCATCAGAACCGCGTCGAAATCGCCCCCCGCGATGCGCTCGACCGCCGCCTCGCCGCGGCCGATGAATTCGGCCTGATGGCCGAGCTCGGTCAGGATGGTGTTGAGCACGACGCGGCCGAACGGATTGTCCTCGACGCTGAGCACCCGTAACGCCCTGGTCGACGCCTGGGGCATATCGCCATTGCCGCCCGCGCCGGCCGACTGCGAGGCCTTGGCACGCGCCAATGTCACCGTCAGCGTGAAGGTGGTGCCGCCGCCGCGCCGCGGCGCGATGACAATGTCGCCGCCCATCGCGCGCGCGATCTGCTTGACGCTGGACAGACCGAGCCCGGCACCGCCGAAACGCGAGGCGATGCTGACATTGGCCTGCGAAAACGGCCGGAACAGGCGCTTGATCTCGGCGAGCGTCAGCCCGATGCCGCTGTCGGACACGACGAAGGCAACGCCGACCTTGCCCTTACTCTTCCCTTTGGCGCCGCGCCGCGCCGAGACCGCGAAAGCGACGCCGCCCGCTTCCGTGAACTTCACCGCGTTGTCGATCAGGTTTTCCAGCGCCGCGCGCAAGCGAACGGGATCGCCGACCACCAGCGCCGGCAGCTTTTCCGAAATATCGACCGCCCAGCGCAGGCCCTTCGCCGCCGCCCGGCCGGCCAGCGAATCGCCGGCGATTGCGCGCCAGCGCCCGCAGGTCGAACAGATCCTGTCGCACGCCGGCGCCGGTCGCCCCGCTCTTCGCGGCGTCGACGAACAGGGTCGCAAGGCTCGCCAGATGTTCGGCGCCGGCCTTGATGGTGTCGACCCAGCGCCGCTCACGCTCGTCGAGATCGGAGGTCGCCAGGAGGTCGCTGATGGCGAGAATGCCGGTCAACGGCGTGCGCACCTCGTGCGCAAAGGCGGCGAGCGCCGCTTCGACCATGCCGGGAGCAGCCGTCGCGGCAGCACGCTTCGCCACCCTGGCTTTGGCCGCGGTGGCGCTCGAAGCGCGCTTTTTCGGCGACCGCCGTTTCGGCGGCGGCGCGGTGCGCTTGGTGCGCGGTCTAGACGCCATGATTCCCCCGACCCGGCCGGGCCAGCATGCCATGGCATGCCACCGGGAGTCACGCTGATGAGGATTTTTCCACTTGCTGTTCCCTGCGCGCCCAATTAACGATCAGAGCCCGACCAGACGGCGGATGTCGACCGGCGTAGCGCCGGTCGCGCGTAGCTCGCGCAAGCCGGTGGCCCCGGTCGATTTCGAAAGCTTTGCCCCGGTGGTATCCAGCACCAGCCGGTGATGCCGGTAGAGCGGCGCTCGCAGGCCGAGCAGCGCCTGCAGCAGCCGATGCACGCTGGTCGACCAGAACAGGTCTTCGCCGCGCACCACCTCGGTGACGCCCTGCAGCGCGTCGTCGATGACGACCGACAAATGGTAGCTGGTCGGCGTCTCCTTGCGCGCCAGGATGACATCGCCCCAGGCCTGCGGCCGCGCTTCGATCTCGCCGGTTTCGCCATTGGCGCCCTGGCCACGCTCGGTCCAGCTGAGCTCGCCGATCCGCGCGCAGGCCGCCGCCATATCGAGCCGCAGCGCGTAAGGCGCGCCCTGTTCAAGCAACCGTTGTCGCGCGGCCGATGATAGCAATTTGGCTTCGCCCGGATAAAGCGGCGCACCATCGGGATCGCGCGGCCAAAGAACCTCCTGCGCCGTCGGCTTCGCGCTGCGCCACCAGGCTTGCGATCTCGGCGCGGCTCTCAAAGCTCGGATACACCAGACCCTCGCGCCGACAACCGTTCGATCGCATCGCGGTAAAACGCAAAATGCTCGGACTGCCGGCGCACCGGCGCTTCCCAGCCGATGCCGAGCCAAGCCAGATCCTGATAAATCGCAGCCTCGAATTCCGGTTTGCAGCGGATCGTGTCGATATCCTCGATACGCAGCAAAAATCGCCCGTTGGTCCGCTCCGCCAAATCGAAATTCAGCAACGCCGAATAAGCGTGGCCGAGATGCAAATAGCCGTTCGGCGACGGCGCAAAACGGAAAACGGGTGGCGGCATCTTACAATTCCCGTCATGCCCGGGCTTGTCCCGGGCATCCACGTCTTGCAACAGTGAAACACGAAGAGACCGTGAACAGAATGCCATTCGATCTGAAAGAAGACGTGGATGGCCGGGACAAGCCCGGCCATGACAACGACAGAGTCTAAAACCCCACCAATGACCGTCCACCTCAACACCCAGGCCGACCTCGAAGACGCCATGCAGGCGCTGCTGCGGCAGGATCCGCGGCTCCAACCGGTGTTCGAACTGACCGGCATGCCTGCGCTGCGGCGGCGCGAGCCTGGTTTCATGGGCCTTGCCCATATCGTCACCGGCCAGCAATTGTCCACCGCCAGCGCCGCGGCGATCTGGGGCCGCCTCACGGCCGCGTTCGATCCGTTCCATCCCGAGAGCCTGCGCAAGGCGCGCGCCGAACGGCTCGGCCGGCTCGGGCTATCGGCCGCCAAGATCAAGACCCTGAAAAACATCGCGCGCGAAGTCGCCAATGAGCGGCTGAATTTTGATGTGCTTGCCAACGAGGACGCCGACACCGCGCATAACACGCTGACCGCGCTGCACGGCATCGGCCCATGGACCGCCGACGTCTATCTCTTGTTCTGCCTCGGCCATGGCGATGCGTGGCCGGCGGGCGACATCGCGATTCAGGAAGCCGTCAAGATCGGGCTCGGCCTGAAGACGCGGCCGACGCCAAAGGAGATGGCGCCGCTCGGCGAACCATGGCGGCCGCTGCGCGGCGCAGCCGCGCATCTGTGGTGGAGCTATTACCGGGTGCTGAAGAAGCGCGAGGGCGTGATCGGCGGGCAGGAAAAGCCGATCCAAATCCAAGCCGACATCCAAGCCAACGCCCAAGCCGAAAAAGTGATCCCCTCGGCGGCC
Organism: uncultured Alphaproteobacteria bacterium; assembly: GCA_963699465.1. Lineage (GTDB taxonomy): Bacteria > Pseudomonadota > Alphaproteobacteria > Rhizobiales > Xanthobacteraceae > Bradyrhizobium. Next base: position 15,367 of record CAVOTZ010000001.1, on the reverse strand, counting down.
GCATCACGCGGCTTGCAGAGCCTTCTGAACGGCTTTGGGCGCGCGTTCAATCACCAGAAGATAGGCTCTGGTCGGCCCTTCCGGTTGCCGCGAACCTTGCTCCCAATGACGCAGCGTGTTGACGCTGAACCCAAATCGGCCCGCAAACTCTTGCTGTGTCATATCCAGGCGTTTCCGGATCGCCTTCACATCGATCTTCTTCGGCACATGGATGCGATAGGCGCGGTTGTCCGCCTTGCCCTCGGCATAGACCACCGCTTCCTTAAGCCCGCGCCGGATGCTGTCGGCAACCTTGCTCATTTTTTTCTCCTTTTGAACGTCTCGACCAGCGACGCGGTCAACTGCCGGAAGTCTTTGAGGTCCTGCTGGCTCAAATCGGCCCGCTCGTTCTTGGCGAACGCGGTCAGCGCGAAGAGCGGCATACCGGCGCTGCGGTGGAAGTAGATCACCCGCGCGCCACCGCGCTTGCCACGGCCTTCCAATCCCCACCGCAGCTTCCGCACGCCACCCGTTCCGGGGATAAGGTCGCCGGCCGTTGGGTTGTAGGCGAGATACTCCACCAGAAGCGTCCGTTCCTCGTCGTTCATGAGCTTGCGGGTGGCCGACAAAAACTCCGGCGTTTCCACGACGCTGATCGGCACCGTCCGAGCCATAAGAAATAGTAATCCAATGGATCAGTCGATGCAATTGAAAAGTAACCCAATGAGCTAGGACAGCTCACCGTATCGTTACCTTCATGGCCGGCCCGCCGCATTCCGCCGCGGCTCAGGGCGACATGCGGTCACGGCGGGGCGAAGCGGCTTTCTGCGCCCTCGCAAAACGTATAGCGTTGCCGCACAGGGAAACGCCGCGAAGACGGCTCGACGGGATCGCACATGCTGGACAAGACCGACGACATTTCGGCGGTGGCCGCAAACTGGCTGGCCGAATTCGAGAGCACGCTGGCAAAACCCGACGCCGGCACGCTGGAGCACCTGTTTCATCCCGACAGTTTCTGGCGCGACGTGCTGGCGCTGAGCTGGAACCTGCAGACCATCAACGGCGCGCCAGCGATCCTGAATGAGTTGCGCGTTCGCGCGGCGGAGGCGCAGCCGACCCGCTTCCGGATCGATCCCGATCGCGCGGCCCCGCGCCGGGTCACGCGGGCCGGCACCCATTGCATCGAAGCCATCTTCAAGTTCGAAACCAAGGTCGGGCGCGGCAGCGGAATCATCCGGCTGATCCCCGACGCTGACGACGGCAATCGCCTCAAGGCCTGGACGTTGCTGACCGAACTCGGCGAGCTCAAGGGTTTCGAGGAGCAACTCGGCGCCGAGCGGCCGCGCGGCGAAGCCTATTCGCGGGATTTTCGCGGCCCCAACTGGCTCGATCTGCGCAAGGCGGAGATCGAATATGCCGGCCGCGATCCGGACGTGCTGGTGATCGGCGGTGGCCATGCCGGGCTGACGCTCGCGGCCCGGTTGAAGGCGCTGCGGATCGACACGCTGATCGTCGACCGCGAGCAGCGCATCGGCGACAACTGGCGCAAGCGCTACCATGCCCTGACGCTGCACAATCAGGTGCAGGTCAATCACATGCCCTATATGCCGTTCCCGCCGAATTGGCCGGTCTATATTCCAAAGGACAAGCTTGCCAACTGGTTCGAGGCTTATGTCGAGAGCCTGGAGCTGAATTTCTGGACCGGCACCGAGTTCGTCAGCGGCGGCTACGACGAAGCCGAAGGCCGCTGGTCGGTGCTGCTGCGGCGGCCCGACGGCTCGGAACGCGCCATGTGTCCGCGCCATGTGGTCATGGCGACCGGCGTCAGCGGCATTGCGAACCTGCCCGAAATTGCCGGCCTGCAAAACTTCACCGGTACGCTGGTGCATTCCAGCCGCTATGACGACGGCGAGAACTGGAAGGGCAAAAAGGCCATCGTGATCGGCACCGGCAACAGTGGTCACGATATCGCGCAGGACCTGTATTCGAGCGGCGCCGAGGTCACGCTGGTGCAGCGCAGCCCGACCCTGATCACCAATATCGAACCGTCGGCGCAGCTCGCCTATGCCACCTACAATGAGGGCACGCTGGAAGATAACGACCTGATCGCGACCTCGATGCCGGTGACGCTGGCGAGGAAAACCCACGTCCTGCTGACCGAGCAGTCGAAGAATCTCGACAAGGCCTTGCTCGACAGGCTTTCTTGTGTCGGATTCAAACTCGATTTCGGCGATGGCAATACCGGCTGGCAGTTCAAATATCTGACCCGCGGCGGCGGCTATTATTTCAATGTCGGCTGCTCCGACCTCGTCGCCGACGGCAAAATCGCGCTGCGGCAGTTCGACGACATCGCCGCGTTCGCCGCCGGCGGCGCCAAAATGAAGAACGGCGAGACCATTTCGGCCGACCTGATCGTGCTAGCCACCGGCTACAAGCCCTGGGAACATCTGGTCCGCCGGCTGTTCGGCGACGGGATCACGGAGCGTGTCGGCCCGATCTGGGGTTTCGGCGACGGGCAGGAACTGCGCAACATGTACGCGCGCACGCCGCAACCCGGTCTCTGGTTCATTGCCGGCAGCCTGGCGCAATGCCGGATCAACTCGAAATATCTGGCGCTGCAGATCAAGGCGATCGAGGAAGGGTTACTGACTCACCGCTCCTCATGATCGAGGATCTCGCGGACGATGAAGCTTTCGGCGTGCTGCCAGGCCTTGTCGTTGTCGCCGCGAAAGGTGACGAGCTTATTGAACACCACGCTTTGCGTTTTCACATCGATGATATCGAATTTGGCCCATTGCACCAGCGTGCTGACCTTGTGAAAGCTGCTGATCAGGAGATAGCCGGCGCCGGCCGCTTGCGCCTTGTCGACCAATTGGGCTGCCGCGATCTCGCCGATCGAACAGGCATTCGGCGGACAATCCAGCATCGCATTTCGTACCTTTCCGCTCGCCGCCAGATCCGTCCGCAACGACGCCTCGAATTCGCGCAGCCGGCGGAAGTGGTCGGCGCTTTGATCGAGCACCTCGCCCGAGGTGTCGCTGTACTGGATTTCGGCCACGGCAAGGATCGGCGTCTCGGCCTGCGCCAGACTTTGCCTACCCGAACCGGCGTAACATGCCGCGGCGATCAGGGCCAGGATCAACGATCGCGGTGCGTGAGGTTTGTTCATTGCGACTGCCCCTCATTTCGGGATCTGCAGCGATTGCGCATCTTGCCCCGCATCAGCGCATCATCGCAACCGATATCGACAACTGACAGGCGCGTGCATCGGATGCATTGCAGCATGACAACGGCGGATTTCCGATCCACATTACGTCAGCGAACCAGAAAATTCGGGAGAAACCACATGCCAGCCATTCTCGGCTCGGGCGAGCATCGCTACCGCGTGGTAGAGAACTGGGCAAAACTGCCGGATGGCTGGAACCTGACCGACGTCGCCTCCGTCGCAGTCGACAGCAAGGACCGCATCTACGTCTTCAACCGCGGCGAACACCCATGTCGTGGTGCTGGATCGCGACGGAAATTTCCTGCGCAGTTTTGGCGAAGGCCTGTTCCATCGCGCGCACGGCCTGCACATCGACGCCGACGACAATCTCTATTGCACCGACGACGGCGACCACACCGTGCGCAAATGCTCCACCGAGGGCAAGGTGCTCTTGACCATCGGGATTCCCGGCAAGCCGGCGCCGTTCATGAGCGGCGAGCCGTTCCACCGCTGCACCCACACCGCGCTGTCGCCGAAGGGCGAGATCTACGTCTCCGACGGCTACGGCAATGCCTGCGTGCACAAATACACGCCCGACGGCAGACTGATCAAAACCTGGGGCGAGCTCCGGCACCGATCCCGGCCAGTTCAACATCGTCCATAACATCGCCACCGACGTCGACGGCTACGTTTATGTCGCCGACCGCGAGAACCACCGCGTCCAGATCTTCGATGGCGACGGCAAATACGAGACCCAGTGGAACAATTTGCACCGGCCCTGCGCGCTGCATTGCTGCGGCGGCAAGCAGCCGAATTTCATCATCGGCGAACTCGGCCCCGGCATGCCGGTCAATCTCAAGGCGCCGAATCTCGGCCCGCGGCTGACCATCGTCGACGCCAAGGGCAAGCGCATCGCGCGGCTCGGCGGCGAGAACGGCCCCGGCCTCGAGACCGGAAAATTCCTCGCCCCGCACGGCGTCGCGCTGGATTCGAAAGGCGACATCTATGTCGGCGAGGTCGGCGTCACCAACTGGAAGACCAGCTTTCCGGACACCCCGATGCCGCCGGAAGTGAAGACCGGCCGCTGCCTGCAGAAGCTGGAGAAGATCTAGCTGACGGTGTCCCGGACGCGATGCGGCGCGAAGTGCCGCTTCGCAGAGCCGGGACCCAGCTCCACGCAGTGTGGACCCCGGACCAGCAGCGCACCGCTAACGCGCTGCGCTGCATCCGGGGAACGTAACGCAAAACACACGGCAATTCCGGTTTGATGCCGGAACCAAAACTGTAGGCCGGGACGACGGCGGTGGTGGAGCGACGCCGTGATTAAATCCGGCGTTTGCGGAATCTGATTTGCCTCGACCCGCAAGTAAGAATTGACGAGGCGCGGTGCGGCAAATTACCCGAAATCCAACTTTCCGATTTTCGGAAAATAAGTTGACCCCGGCCCAAATCACCTGTATGTTTCGCGCATCCCGCTCCACCAAAAGGGGCGGCTCGCGATCGTCACGAAACGCGGGGCGGGATGCGGTGGACGTGGAAGTGCCGATAACGAACGGCACCGAGGCGTACGGCGAAAGCGTGTGGTCCTGACGCCCGGAATGCTGGCGTCAAGTCGGCGGAGTGATCCGCCGGCGATGGTGGCAAGAGGCTCCGATTCACCAGGGAGAGCACGATATAGGCCGTAGAACCATCGCGCAGGGAAGGCCGGAGTGTTTCCGCTTCACCTGTATGCTCGTGTGCGCACTTCCTTGTGCATCAATGCACACGAGACCGCGGGTGCAGCGCGCACCCGGTCTTCCCCGCGCCCTCTCTTGAGGGTCGCGTGCGCCCTTTGTTTTAAGGGGCGGAGCTGATTTGCAAGCCTCGGACAAAACCATGTCGCGAGAACGAGAGATTCACATTTGTCGTCCTTGCGAGGCGCAAGCGACGAGGGACCCATCTTCGCCGTGGCTCCTCGATTGCTTCGCGAAGCCTGTCATCGTGCGGCATTCGCCTGACCGTTGGCTCGCAATGACAGCACGGCATAGGCTGGTTGACTGGTGAATCGCGCAAGATCGGTGACGCGTGCTAGCTCACCCGAACGCCGCGCCCCCTACTCCGGCTTGATGCCGGAGGCCTTGATGATCGGCCACCAGCGTTCGGCTTCGGCCTTCTGGAATGCGCGCAGCGCCTCCGGCGATTGCTGGTCGAGCGGCGCGACCTGGATGCCGAGATCGTCGAAATGCTTCCGCGCCGCCGGATCGGCCAGCACCCGCACCATGGTGGCATTGAGCTTGGCGATGATGTCCTTTGGCGTGCCCCTGGGCGCCCACAGGCCGTACCACAACGTCGCAATGAAGCCGGGCATGCCGGCTTCATCCGCGGTCGGAATATCGCGCGCGGCGGGCAACCGCTTCTCGCCGGTGACGGCAAAGGGTTTGATGCTCTTGGTCGCCAGCAACGACCTGAAATTCGACGACGGTTCGATCATGAAATCGATCTGTCCCGCCAGCAAATCCTGCATCGCCGGCGCGTTGCCGCGATAGGGCACGAACTGGAATTTGGTGCCGGTCGCCTTCTGGAACGCGATGCCGGTGAGATGGCCGGTGGCGCCGACCCCCGCGACGCCGACCGAGGCCTTGTCGGGATTGGTTTTCAGCCAGGCGATCAGCCCCTTGAGGTCGTCGGCCGGCAGGCTGCTCTTGCCGACGATCAGCAGCGGTTCGCTGCCAATCTCGATGATCGGTTCCAGATCCTTCATCAGGTCGAACGGCAGCGCGTAGAGCCCGCCGGTCAGCATATGCGTGGTCGAGGTGCCGATGCTCAGCGTGTAGCCGTCGGCGGGCGAGCGAACCGCGCGGCCGACGCCGATGCTGCCGGCCGCGCCGCCGGCATTCTCGATGACGACGGATTGGCCGAGCAGCGGCCGCATCTGCTCGGCGAGGAAGCGGGCCAGCGTATCGGTGGCGCCGCCGGCCGGGAACGGCACGATCATGGTGATCGGCCGCGTCGGATATTCCTGTGCGGCGGCCATGCCGCTCGACGCCGCCGCCGCCAAAACGCCGGCAACGACCGCGGCCGAAACCTTCAGCAATCCCCGCATCTCATTCCCCCCGGAACGTCCGCATGCTGCGCATGTCGATTTTGTCGCCGATCCTAATCCCGGCGCCGATGGTTCGCCAAGTGGATCAATTTTGCCGGTCAGGCCTCGCCGATCGCCTCGCGCCGCCGTTGCTCGGATTCTTCCGCGTAACGCCGCACCGCGTGGGACTTCGTTGAGCACGCCGATCGGCCGATGCGCCTCGCCGGGCTCGACCACGGCGAGCGATTCGGCTTCCGCGGCGTCGAACACCGCGATCGCCTCCTGGATGTTCATCACGGGGTGCAGCACCACGTCCTTGAAATGCAGGATGTCGCCGATGCCGTTGACGGCCTCGAGATCCGGCGCGTGCGCTTCCGCCACCAGCGCCAGCCCGGCGTAGCGGCCGCTGGCATCGATGGCGACCACCTGGGTTTTCGAACCGAGCGGAAATTTCTCGCGGAATTCCTCGATCGGCATGCTGGCGTCGACGGTGGTCAGGTCGGATCGCATCAGGCTGCGCACGGTCAGGTCGCGGATCCAGCCGACATCGGCGGCACTGCGGATGGTTTCGCCGCGCAGATGGAAGCGCCAGGTCGCGAACGAATAGCCGAACAGTTCGCGGGTAATCTGGGTTGCGATCATCACCGCGACCAGCACCGCGGTGGTGAGCCAGAGGTTGCCGGTGGATTCCAGCGCGATGAACGACATCGTCAGCGGGCCGCCGATCACGGAAGCCGACAGCGCGCTCATGCCGATGATCGCGTAGACGTTGGGGTCGAGCTTCAGCGCCGGCCAGATCGTGTCGATCACGCCGGCGAACAGATGACCGCCCAGCGCGCCGAGGAACAGCGTGGCGAAGAACAATCCGCCCCGAAACCGCTGCCGAGCGACAGGATGGAGGCGATCGCCTTCAGCAGGAACATGCTGGCGACCACCGTCAGCGGAATCGAGACAAAACCCGCGAAATGCAGCGCGCCGTGTCCCGACGACATCACCTGCGGCGTCGCCAGCGCGAGCAGGCCGACGGCGAGACCGCCCAGCGCCGGGCGCAATGGCTGCCAGATGCCGGTTTTCGCCAGCAGCGCCTCGCACAGCGCGACGCCGCGCATGATGGCGATGCCGACCAGTGCGGCGAGAATCCCGAGCAGCGGCCGCCACCGCGAGGTCGCGTCCGAGCACGTCGCCGACCGGGCCGACGCCGACGCCGAGCGTCAGCGGCGCAAACGCATGGGTCACGAAATAGCCGGCCACCGCGGCGACGCCGACCGGCGTCAGGCTGGCCGGGGTATAGCCGCCGATCACCAGTTCGAAGGCATAGAAGGCGCCGGCCAGCGGCGCGCCGAACGCGCCGGCGATCGCGGCCGCGGCACCGCAGCCCACCATGATGCGCTGATCGGCGCGGCGCAGATGAAAGCCGCGGCCGAGCGACGCCGCAAGACCGCTGGCCAACTGGGTATAGCCCGCTTCCAGTCCGACCGAGGCGCCGACGCCGCTCGACCAGACCGTCTGCAACGAGACGATCAGGCTGCCGCGAAACGACATCCGCCCGCCATGCAGGGCATTGGCCTCGATCGGGTCGATTTCGCGCGCCGGCCGCCAGCGCAGCAGCAGCAGGAACGCCACGCCGAGCAAGAGGCCGCCGAGGCTCGGCACCAGCAGCGCGCGCCAGGGCTCGATGCGGAACTGGGCGGACAACCGGTCGCCCCAATCGAGATCGAACAGCGCGACGTGGAGCGCTTCGACCGCCACGCTCATCGCGGCCACCGCGAGCCCGCCCAGGGTGCCGATCAAGAGCGCCAGGACGACCAGGCTCGCTTCATGCGCGCGAACGAACGCCCGCAGCCGTTGCGGAGCTTCAAGATAACGCGCCCTGGTGACCATTTCGCCGGATCCGTGGACGGCCGGAAGGGCCGTCCGCCACGGTTTAGCCGCCTTGATGCGGGTCATGCAATGCGGACACCTGCCCGGACGGAGGCGGATAAGGCCGCCAACGCCCTTCACAATGGCGTCACGCTGCCTGTAGTATGTCAGGCGCAAGCTGCTTCGCAGCCAAAACGGGGGCCAGGAGCGTTACTTGAACGCACACGTCTCGCAAGGTGGTTGGCCGGTACTGGTACTGAATGCGGACTTCCGGCCGCTGAGTTACTATCCGCTGTCTCTTTGGTCGTGGCAGGACGCGATCAAGGCGGTGTTCCTCGATCGCGTCAACATCGTCGAGCACTACGACCGCGCGGTGCGCAGCCCGAGCTTCGAAATCCAGCTGCCCAGCGTGGTATCGCTGAAATCCTTCGTCAAGCCGACCACGCATCCCGCCTTCACCCGGTTCAACGTCTTCCTGCGCGATCGCTTCGTCTGCCAGTACTGCTCGGCGGCCGACGATCTGACCTTCGATCACATCATCCCGCGCAGCAAGGGCGGCCAGACCACGTGGGAGAACGTCGTCGCGGCCTGCTCGCCGTGCAACCTGCGCAAGGGCAATCTGACGCCGCAGCAGGCGCGGATGTTTCCGAGGCAGCAGCCGTTCGCGCCGACGGTGCACCAGCTGCACCGCAATGGCCGGCTGTTCCCGCCGAACTATCTGCACGACAGCTGGCTGGACTATCTCTATTGGGACACCGAACTCGATCCGTAGCGATGGACGGCGATTTGGTCGGTGCGGCTGTCGAAAGCCAAAAGCGGCCCGACAGAGACGTTGAAATCCCGCTCACGCATGCCAAAATAGCCTGAGGGGCCGGCGCGGAGTCGCGCCCGGCGTCGTCGCCACAGATTCGCCACCAACGGCGGACGTCGGCGGTCATTGGCGCTGACCGAACAGGAGAGCCTGCATGGCCACGATGACTGAATGGAAAGTGCCGGCGGCGAATCAGCCGCGCACGGGCGACTACGCGTTCGATCTCGATCGCGTGCTGGCGTCGGTGGTCGGCCTGCATTCGATCATCCCCCATGACGCCTTCCTCGCCGATAACCTCGGCACCGAACGCGCCGGCAACGGTGTTGTGATCGACGACGGACTGGTCCTGACCATCGGCTACCTGATCACCGAGGCCGAGGCGGTCTGGCTGCATCTCGGCGACGGCCGTGTGGTGCAGGGCCATGCGCTTGGCTTTGATTCCGAGTCCGGTTTTGGCCTGGTGCAGGCGCTCGGCCGCCTCGATCTCGATCCGGTGCCGCTGGGTTCTTCGGCCGCCACCGAGGTCGGCGACCGCGTGGTGCTGGCTGGCGTCGGCGGCCGCACAAGATCGGTTGCGAGCCACATCGCCGCCAAGCAGGAATTCGCCGGTTACTGGGAGTATCTGCTGAAGGAGGCGTTGTTCACCTATCCCGCCCACCCCAATTGGGGCGGCGCCGCGCTGATCTCGAGCCGCGGTGAACTGATCGGGATCGGCTCGCTGCAGCTCGAACGGGAGCGCGAGGGCAAGAGCGAGCATGTCAACATGGTCGTGCCGATCGACCTGCTCAAGCCGGTGCTCGAGGATTTGCGGAAATTCGGCCGCGTCAACAAGCCGGCGCGGCCCTGGCTCGGCATGTACACCGCCGAGATCGAGAACAAGATCGTGGTGGTCGGGATCTCCGCCAAGGGACCGGCGTCGCGCGCCGAGCTCAAGGCCGGCGACGTCATCCTGGCCGTGAAGGGCGAGAAGATCGCCAGCCAGACGCAATTCTACCGAAAACTCTGGTCGCTCGGACCCGCCGGCGTCGACGTGCCGCTGACCGTCTACCATGAGGGCGTCACCTTCGACGTGGTGCTGGCCTCGACCGATCGCAGCAAGCTGCTCAAGGGGCCAAGGTTACATTAGAGATTGCATTAGAGGCGGGAAGATGAGCGAGGCCGTGGTGGACGACATCGTGGCCGTGCTGCCGCCGCTGCTGCAATCGCTCGAGGCGCTGTCGTTCGTCGCGCGCCATCTCAACCCGCCGGATTTTGGCCGCGTCATGCGGGCCGCCGGCACGCCGGACCAGGACCTGCGTGCGGTTCATGCCCGGCTCGCCGATTGGCCGGGCGAATTCGCGGATATCAGGGCTTCGCTGCAGGCGGCAAGCGACGCCGCACTTGCGGCGTTCCAGGGATTGCGCGCGGTCGAGCAAGGCCAGGGCGATCTGGTCGCGGTGTTTCGCGCGCTGCGTTATCTGCCGCGCGCGCAGGAGGCGCTGTATCCGCTGTCCGTCAAATTTCCGCCGGTCAGCAGCTTTTTCACCGATCCCGCGCTGCGCGACGACGAGGCGTTGGCAGCGCGGCTTGAAGCGCACGCGCAGCCGGACACCGGCATCCTTCACGATCACAACGAGGCCGGTAGCCGCGGCGGCTATTCGCTGTACGTGCCGGAATATTACACGCCCGACCGCGCCTGGCCGCTGGTGATGGCGCTGCACGGCGGCAGCGGCAATGGCCGCGGCTTCCTGTGGAGCTGGCTGCGCGACGCCCGCAGTTTTGGCGCCATCCTGGTCGCGCCGACCGCGACCGGTGATGTGGCGAATACCAAGACGACGTGGGCGCTGATGGGCGAGGATACCGATACGCCCAACCTCGTGCGCATCCTGGATCGCGTGCGCGGGCGCTGGAACATCGATCCCGACCGGTTGCTGCTGACCGGCATGAGCGACGGCGGCACGTTTTGTTATGTCACGGGCCTCGATAATGCTTCCCCTTTCACCCATCTTGCGCCGGTCGCGTCGACCTTCCATCCCCTCATGACGGAAATCGCCGACGCGGAGCGGCTGCGCGGCCTGCCGGTCTATCTGGTGCACGGCCGGCTCGACTGGATGTTCCCGGTGCAGGTGGCGCGGCAAACCCGGCAGGCGCTATCGGCCGCGGGCTGCGACGTCACCTATCGCGAGATCGACGATCTCAGCCATTGCTATCCGCGCGAGATCAACCCCGACATCCTCAGCTGGCTGCGTTCGACGCCGGGCAACTCCGGCCGTTGAACGGCTCCTGGCCGGGGAACCATCGCCTGGCGAGGGAACCATCACCCTGCGGCGGCGTTGTTGGGCGTCATTGGAGGACAAACCATGCAGACCTTTCTGGGAATGATTTTGGGCGCGGTGCTGCTGGTCGGCGGCGTCTATGTCTATGATTCGATGCAGACCTCGACGGTCGCCAACGGTCCGGTCGCGCAGACCGGTCGCACCATCGTCAATTGGGACGTCGCGTCGACCGACTGGAACGCGATGAAGACCCGCGCCCATGACGACTGGATCAGGCTGTCGTCGAAATAAGCTTTTGTCACCTCATCCGACATGAACGCCTCCGTTTCCGACGGGGGCGTTTTGCTGCGGCTTGATCTTTCATATCCTTTACAGGGTGTTGGTCTTCTTCTCCGCGCCGGCCTTGCGCGCATCGGCAATGACCTGGCCGAACTCTTCCATGGTCAGCGCGCCCGGCACGCGGAATTTTCCGACGATAAAGGACGGCGTGCCCTTGAAGCCGAACGCGGTGGCCTGGTCGTTGTTGCGCGCGACAATGGCGCTGATCGCCTTGGCGTTGCTGTCGAGGTCGCGATTCAGCCGGTCGATATCGATGCCTGCGCCCGACAGCAATTCCTTGATCCGCGACTCCGTCAATTTCGAGCTGACGCCCATCAGCGCCTCATGCGCCTTGACGTATTTGCCCTGATATTTGCTGGCGAGCGCCATCTTGCTGGCGATCACCGAGACCGGTCCCAGGATCGGCCAGTCCTTCCAGATCAGGCGGACCTTGCCGTCGTCAAAGACCACCTGCTGCAGTTCGGGCTCGAGCTTGCGGCAATACGGGCAGTTGTAGTCGAAATATTCCACGATGGTGACGTCGCCATCGGCATTGCCGGCCACCGGGATCTCGGGATCGCGCAGCACCAGCGCTTCGGTCAGCACGTTTTCCGGATCGGCCTCCGCCCGCGCTTGCCGCGGCGCCCACCCAAGACCGAAGCCAAGCCCGAGCGCGACCGAGCCGGCGCCGCCCAGCAGCGCCAGCGTCTCGCGCCGGCTGGTCGCCGGGCCACGCCGGGTGGGATCAATCGATAGGGGCATCATGAGGTCTCCGGGCGGCGTTGGGTGCAGCCTGTCTACGCCCAAGATAGGGATAAGTTACGCGCCAGCATATAGAGCGCGACCAGGATAATGATGCTGGCGAACACGATATTGAGCGCGCCGCGCCGCTCCGCGAGGCCCCGCGCCGAGCGCGTGCCGATCAGGCCGCCGACGACGCCGCCGGCGACGAAAAGAGCGGCCAACGGCCAAGAAACCAGCCCCGACCAGGCATAGCTGGTCGCGGTGGTGAGGCCGAACGCGGTGACCGCCACCAGCGAGGAGGACACCGCATTCATGATCGACATGCCGGTCGCCAGCATCAGGGCCGGCACGATCAGAAAACCGCCGCCGATGCCGAAAAAGCCGGACAGCGTTCCGGTCGCAACACCCAGCCCGACCACCGCCGGCATGTTGGCCATGGTCATGCGGACGTCGGGCAGACCTACCTTCGAGCGCGATTTGAACATCAAAGCGGCGATCACCAGCATCAACAGCGCGAACAGCGCCAACAGTTTTTGGCCGTCGACCATCTTGCCGAAGATCGATCCGACGAAGGCGCCGATGATCCCGGCGGCGGCAAAGGTCAGCGCGCAGGACCAGCGCACGGTGCCGCCGCGGGCATGGTTCGACAGATTGACGGCGGCGTTGGCCGCGACCGCGATCGCGCTGGTGCCGATCGCGACATGGGGCTCCGGCACGCCGACCACATAAACCATCAGCGGCACCGCCAGGATCGAACCGCCGCCGCCGACCAGTCCGAGCGAAAACCCGACCAGCGACCCCGACGCCAGTCCCAGCAAGGCCTGGGTCGCGGAAATGATCACGCGGGAATCCCGTTGGCGCCGCCGCGTTCAATGCGGGGCGGGCGGCGGTTTTCCGAACACATCATGCTCAACGGCACAGTCCCAGATCATCAAAAAGAAGACGCGGGCATGACAAGAATGCAACGCCCGCGTCTGTCAAGCCTTCGATCGAGACCTTGGATCAGGACTTGGATCAAGACCTTGGGATCAGGCCGCGCCCTTCAGCTTCTTGTTGCATTCGCTGTAGTAGCCGCCGCCCTTCATGATCCACTTCATGCCGCCATTGCCGTTGGTGGCCTTGTTGGCATTGTACTGGTCGACGCAGGTGTGCATGCGGCCCTTGCCGGCGGATTCCTTGGCGTATTTGGGATCCACGGCGGACGGAAATACCGCGTTGCCCATCGCGATCGGCGGCGCAGCGGGCGCGGCAGGAGGTGCCGCGGCGGTCTTCGGCGCGGGGGCCGGCGGCGGGGCGGCGGCAGGTGCCGCGAGCCGGCGCGGCGGCGGGCGCAGCAGCGGCATCGGTGCCGCATTGCGCCTTGCGGAAATCGCTCCATTTCTGGCCGTTGAGGCTGCCGTCGGCCTTGGCGGCTTTATATTTTGCGCTGCATTCCGACATGCTGAGCGCCTGGGCCGGCGAAACGGCGGCGAACGCCGCATAACCCGACATGGCAACGGCACACAGTAAAACTTTTGCTTGAACGTTCATCCTTGGCCTCCTTGGGGGCGTGATAGATTTGGGGCATGCAAACCAACGACCCATCCTAACCCAGCGACGGCGGGTGACAAAGCAACAGCCGCCCCGGCGCCGATAAAATATCGGCACGGCCAGACGCCGGCCGGCCGGCTTCATTCATCCACGGTTCAGCATCGCGAGCCGAGGTTGCGCGCCTCTTCAACCTGAGGTGCTCCCATGATGACCCTTTCTTCCCGCGCGGTCGCAACCGCGTTTGCTTCCATGCTGCTGATGAGTTCCGCGTTCGCGCAGACCGCCGCGCCGGCGCCGGCCGCCGCCCCTGCCGCAAAAATGGACAAGAAGCCCATGGTCCATTCTGCCGCTTCGCTCGAATGTTCGAAGGAAGCCGACGCCAAGGGCCTGCATGGCAAGGAGCGCAAGAAATTCCGCTCCGACTGCAAGAAGGAAGCAAAAGACAAGGACGCCGCGCCGGCCGCGAAGTAATCCACCCGGTCCGCGCGCGCGGATGTTGCCATCGGCGAGGCTCGCTCCTGCCAGGACGACTGCCAGGAGTGGGCCTTGCTGTTGTGCGACCCAAATTTTGATCTGCCGGCAAGCCCGAATGCTTGCATTGCTGCAGTCGCGCTGGCGCAATTGTGCCCGTGATCCGGATTTGACATAAAACGGCGTGAGCCGAATCCCCGCATCCGCATCGCCGGCCTTTGCCCTCCCGAGCCGGACCAAAACCCTCCACGTCCTCGAAACGCTGGCGATTGGTGCAGCCGGCGGCGGCGTATTCCTGTGGCTTAACCTGCCGGGCGGGCTGATTTCCGGCGCCATGATCGCGGTCGGGATCGCGGCGATCGCCGGGCGGCCGCTGTCGATCCCCTCGCTGATCACCCAATCGGTGCTGGTGCTGCTCGGGATTTCGCTGGGCTCGCTGGTGTCGCAGCAACTCTTGCAGCATGCCGGCGCCTATCCCTTGACCATCGCGCTGTTGGCCGTGGCGACGTTCTGCTCGACTTTTGGCAGCAGCGTCTATCTGCAGTATTTTCATGGCTGGGACCGCACCTCGGCGTTTCTGGCCGGCTGCCCCGGCGCGCTGTCGCAGGTCACCATCCTGGCGGCCGAAAAGGGCGCCGACGTGCCGGCAATCGCGGTGGTGCAGACCATGCGGGTGATCATCCTGACCGCCGCGCTGCCGATGCTGCTACAGATCACCGGGATCGCGCCCTCGCCGTCGCAGGCGACCTCGGTGGTGATCGCCTCGCCGCTCGGGCTCACTGAGCTGGTCGCCGCCGCCGTGGCGGTGGCGCTGCTGCTGCGCTGGATCAAATTTCCGGCGAGCTGGATGTTCGGCGCGATGATCGGCTCGAGCCTGCTGCACGGCGCCGGCCTGGTCGAAGGCACCCTGCCGCCCTGGCTGCGCGGCATCGCGCTGGTCGGCGTCGGCGCGCTGATCGGGGCGCGGTTCGCGCGCATGAAGGTCAAGACGCTTCTGAGCCATGTCAACGCCGCGCTCGGATCGTTCGTGGTCGCGATCGCAGTCTCGGCGGTGTTTGTCGCGTTCATCGCGCTCACCACCCATGTGCGGTTTTCCGACGTCATCGTCGCCTTTGCGCCGGGCGCGATGGACG